>JBGAVG010000009.1:0-65011 GCA_044228245.1 Methylotenera sp. | reverse complement strand
AGCGGCGCTCGCCAGCAATAATCTCGAATGTTTCCGGTGAAACTTCCCTGACCAGAATCGGCTGCATGATGCCCTGTGATTTAATCGAGTCGGCCAGGGTTTGCAGAGCCGCATCATCCATGTAAGAGCGCGGCTGATATTTGCCAGGCTGCAACTGCGTTACATCCAACATGCGCAGTGTATCGGCACTTCCGGACTCTTCAATATTGTCTGCCAGCAAGGCATCCAAGCCGCGCCCCAAGCCCTTTGGTTTAACCATTGTGAATACCTTTGTCTATGCTTTTACTTTTAACTTGTTGATTTTTAACAATTATTTCTTTGGCCAGATCTAAATACGCGATTGCGCCTTTCGAAGATTTGTCGTAAACCAATACCGGCAAACCGTAACTAGGCGCTTCTGCCAAGCGGATATTACGCGGGATGACAGTGCTATACACTTTATCGCCAAAATGGCTTACCAGCTGTGTCGACACTTGCTGTGCCAGCATATTGCGGTTATCAAACATCGTGCGCAGCAAACCTTCGATTTCCAAAGTAGCGTTTAAATTCGTCCGCACCTTTTTAATGGTATTCACCAGGTCGGACAGACCTTCCAGCGCGTAATACTCACACTGCATCGGAATCATCACGCTATTGGCCGCAGTAAGCGCGTTCACTGTAACCAGATTGAGGGCAGGGGGGCAATCCAGCAGTATATAGTCGTATTCACCATCCAGCTTCGCGATCGCCTGCTTCAGGCGGGCTTCGCGCGCAAACTCATTCACCAGTTCAACCTCGGCACCAGCCAACTCACGGTTAGAAGGCGCAATGTGATACCCGCCTTTTTCGCTGGTAACAATCACTTCGTTTAATGACTTTTTACCAATCAGCACATCGTAGATACTATGTTTTAGATGCGCCTTATCAATCCCACTGCCCGTAGTGGCATTGCCTTGCGGATCCAAATCTACCAGCAACACCTTTTTATAATTGGCCGCCAAACTCGCAGCCAAGTTCACACAAGTGGTGGTTTTGCCTACACCGCCTTTTTGATTGGTAATAGCTAATATTTTCATCGATTATTCTCTAAAACAACTAAATGCCGCTTTGCCTCTAAACCCGCCACCTTTAGCGGGATAATTTTCGCTGGACTTAACGTCAGGCCATTAAACTCATCCTGCGGAACCTGGCCTTTCATTGCCAGCCATTGACCGTTTTCTTTAATCAGGTGCTTTGTCAGGCCAATAAACAAACCTAGCTCAGAAAAAGCGCGTGAAATAATTGCGTCAAATTTTTCTGCTGGCTGATAGCTTTCTACCCGCGCATGCATCACTTCCAAGTTATCCAAACCCAGCTCACCTTTTACCTGGCGCATAAAAATCGCTTTTTTTTGCACCGCGTCAATGGTCGTCACTTTCAGCTGCGGCAAGCAAATCGCCAGCACAACGCCCGGCAATCCGCCGCCACTGCCGACATCAAGCAGGCTTTTAACCTGAATATAAGGCAATACACTCAAACTATCGAGCAAATGCAGGGTTACCATTTCCAACGGGTCACGCACCGCCGTCAGGTTATACACATTGTTCCACTTTTGCAGCAAACTAATATAACTCAATAGCTTCTGTTGAGTATCCGAGGATACACTCAAACCCATCTCTGCGATACCCGCAGCCAACAGTTCTGCCTGCGTCATGCCGCTTCAATATTGGCCTGGTTGGCTAGCTTTTTGTGCTTGCGCTTCAAATAAACCAATAACAACGAAATCGTCGCAGGGGTAATGCCTGAAATCCGGCCGGCCTGACCAATTGTTTCCGGCTTGTGCGACATGAGCTTCTGACGCGCTTCTATGCTCAAGCCATGCACTTCAGCATAATCAATATCCGCACCCAGCTTAATACTCTCACTGCCTTTTTGTTTGGCAATTTCATCTTTTTGACGATTGATATAGCCTTGGTATTTGGCTGCGATTTCGACCTGTTCTTTAACTTCGTCCGTTAACATCTCAACTGCCGGGATCAAACTTAGCAGGCTCTCATAACTCACATCCGGACGGCGCAGCAGCTCAAACAAACTGTATTCGTGTTCCAGTTCCTTGCCCAGCACTTTTAATTGTGTTTCACGTGAAACATTGGCGGGCTGGACAAAAGTACGCTTTAATCTTTCCTGTTCACGCGCCACAGCCTCTTGCTTACGACTAAACGCCTCCCAGCGCGCATCATCCACCAAGCCCAGCTCACGGCCCTTGGCGGTTAACCGCATATCAGCGTTATCCTCTCTAAGTTGTAAGCGGTATTCCGCGCGCGAAGTAAACATGCGATAAGGCTCGGTGACGCCTGCGGTAATCAAATCATCCACCAACACACCCAAATAAGCCTCGTCTCGCGCTGGACACCAGGATTCTTTTTCTTGTGCATATAGCGCCGCATTGGCACCTGCCAGCAACCCTTGCGCAGCGGCTTCTTCGTAACCCGTGGTGCCATTGATTTGGCCAGCAAAAAACAACCCTTTAACCGCTTTGGTTTCCAGGCTGGATTTTAAGCCTCGCGGATCATAGTAATCATATTCAATCGCATAGCCCGGGCGCAGTATGTGCGCGTTTTCCAGCCCTTTGATTGAACGCACCAGCGCCAGCTGGATATCAAACGGCAAACTGGTTGAAATGCCATTAGGGTAAATCTCATTCGTATTAAGGCCTTCCGGCTCCAGAAAAATCTGGTGGCTTTCTTTGTCCGCAAACCGATGAATTTTATCTTCCACGCTCGGACAATAACGTGGCCCCACGCCTTCAATCACGCCGGTGTACATCGGCGAGCGATCCAAACCGCTGCGAATAATGTCATGTGTGCGCTCATTGGTGTGCGTAATCCAGCAGGGCAGCTGAGCAGGGTGCTGCGCCGCATTGCCCAAAAATGAAAACACCGGCACCGGATTGTCGCCCGGCTGCATGGTCATCACCGAATAATCGATGGTGCGGCCATCAATGCGCGGCGGCGTGCCTGTTTTCAGGCGGCCGGCTGGTAAATTCAGCTCCCGCAATCTCGCTGCAAGCGAGATTGCAGGTGGATCCCCAGCACGGCCTGCGCTATAGTTCTGCAAACCCACATGCACCAGGCCGCCTAAAAAAGTGCCTGCAGTGAGCACGACCGACTTAGCCCTGAACCGCAACCCGATTTGCGTCACAACCCCAACAACCCGCTGTCCTTCAAGCACAATATCATCGACGGCCTGCTGGAACAGCCACAAATTTGGCTGATTTTCCAACCTTTTCCTGATCGCTGCTTTATACAAAACACGATCTGCCTGCGCTCTGGTGGCGCGCACCGCTGGTCCTTTGCTGGAATTTAGAATCCGAAACTGGATACCACCTTCGTCCGTAGCGGCCGCCATCGCGCCTCCCAGCGCATCCACTTCTTTAACCAGATGCCCCTTGCCGATGCCGCCAATACTGGGATTGCAGGACATTTGCCCCAAAGTTTCAATATTGTGTGTCAGCAATAAGGTTTTTTGCCCCATTCTGGCGCTTGCAAGCGCCGCTTCGGTGCCTGCATGGCCGCCACCCACCACAATTACGTCAAAAATGTCCGGAAAATTCATGCCCAAATGATTCAATTTCAAAGAATTAGATTCTACTGTAAACCCGTGCTTAAGTCATGTAAAAGCATGTTTTTACAGATATTTTAATATCTGTTTCACGTGAAACATCATACTTTAATATGCTTCTGACACAATTTCTTAACAATATTGGCATAGAATTAGCTTGATTCATATCAACGCATTATTAATCAAATAGCTTTATTATGCATGCGGTGAGACAAACCTTTTATTAACTAGAGATGGAGTATTAAATGAAGAAATTAAACATCGTTTTAGCATCACTGCTTGGCTTAGCCGCAGTTTCAGCACATGCAGATGTCGCCAATGCAGAAAAATTAGCACAAAAATACACCACTATTGCCAAAATAGTGAATCCTGGATACGCGGGCCCTTCAGCGATGGAAGGTAAAATATTTTTTAATCGCAAAATCACCATTAACGGCAACGAAGCAGCATGCGCCTCTTGCCACACTCCCAACCCAGCAAATGAGGGCAAGCACATCGTTACCGGCAAAGCAATTCGTCCGCTGTCACCAGCCGTCAACAACAAACGCTTTAATGACCTGGATAAAGTAGAAGATAAATTCACTGAACATTGTAACGACATTATCGGCGCAGATTGCACACCTGAAGAAAAAGCCAATTTTATCGGCTACGTATTGACTGAAAAAACACCTTCAGCCAAAAAATAAGCAGGAACATCGTCATGCAGTACGTTTGGGATCCATTTGTAAGAATCTTTCATTGGTCGCTTGTTGTAGCGTTTACAGTCGCGTTCTACACTCACGCTTCCGAATGGGATCGCCTTATTCATGTACAGGCCGGCTATGTAGCAGGTGTTTTGCTGCTAGCGCGCATTATTTGGGGCTTAACAAAAACAGGTTATGCTTGTTTTTGTTCGTTCCCATTTGACCCTAAACAAGCAATCAAGCACATCTACCATGTGCTAAAAGGCAATGCGAAGCGTTATATTGGCCACAACCCGGCTGGATCGCTGGTTATTTACGCAATGCTGGCCACGGGGCTTACGGCAGTAGGTTCCGGCTGGCTGGTATATAACGAAGGCTGGTTAATCGACCAGCCCGAGCTTTTGCAGGCGCTGCATCAATATTCAACGTGGGGTTGGCTGGCGCTGGTAATCATGCATGTACTGGGTGTGATTACAGAAAGCATTTTGCATAAAGATAACCTGATTTTAGCCATGATTACCGGTTGCAAGCGCGTGACCAGAAAAGGCGAAAGACAAGCCAGGCAAAAAATCGCCTAAAAACTTTAAATCCCAACATAAATTCCTTGTTTCACGTGAAACAATAATAAAAATAATTTACAAGCACAGGCCTCTTGACGAATGCAACATAGCGCGCCTATAGTATTGCTAGCGGCTAATGACGCTTTCACCGACCCAAGACGAGGAGAATGGTATGGCAGGTAAATTCGAAGTAAAAACCGCAAAAAGCGGTCAAACGCACTTTAATCTTTTGGCTGGTAATGGCCAAATTATTTTGCAATCTGAGATGTATGAAACCAGAGCCAGCGCGTTAAATGGCATTGAATCTATTAAAAAGAATGCTGCTATGGATGAGCGTTATGAACGTTTGGTATCGAAATCCGGCAAACCTTACTTTGTGATCAAAGCAGGCAATCATCAAGTCATTGGTCAAAGCCAACAATATGAATCAGAAGCTGGGCGCGACAATGGCATTGAATCTGTAAAGAAAAATGCCCCCGATGCTGTAGTGGTAGATTTATCTGCTTAACTAAAGCGACTCAAAAAAAGGCGCAATGCGCCTTTTTTCATTTGTATGATCTGTGCTTATTTGCCGATACAAAACTTGGAGAATATCTCCCCCAGCAAATCATCCGGAGTAAATTCACCCGTTACACTGCTTAAAGCTTCCTGCGCCAAACGCAGCTCTTCAGCGATGAGTTCTGCCTGGCTGATATTGTTGTACGCTAGCTGCAAATGCGCATCCACCTGCTTCAGGGCTTCCAAATGCCGAGCTCGCGCCATAAAAACGCCTTCGGCATTTTGCTGATAGCCTGCAATATTCAACAAGTGCTGTTTTAGCAGGTCAACGCCGCTACCAGTTTTTGCGGAAAGAAAAATATGTGTTTCGCCGGCTTTTTCTACAACTTTTGCAGCTTCATTCGTGGTATCTATTTTATTATGTACCCATATTTTTCTGATTTCTTGCGGCAAGCGCGCTAGAATCGATTTTTCTGCATCATCAATACCATGAGCTGCGTCTACCAATAATAATGCAACCTGCGCGTTTTCTAGCGCTCGGTATGTTCGCGCGATGCCGATTTTTTCCACTTCGTCATTTGTATCGCGCAATCCTGCAGTATCGATGATATGCAACGGCAATCCATTGATTTGTATAGAACTTTTTATAGCATCCCGCGTTGTACCCGCAATCGGGGTCACAATCGCCACTTCTTCACCGCTCAACTGATTCATCAAGCTCGATTTACCCACGTTGGGCTGACCTACCAGCACAATGTGCATGCCTTCGCGTAATAAGCTTCCTTGTTTGGCTTTTGAAAATACCGATTCTAATTCTCTAGTAATGGCCTCTAACTTTTCGGTCACTTTGCCTTGCGAAATAAAATCGATTTCTTCTTCAGGAAAATCCAGGCATGCTTCGACATACATGCGTAAATTAATCAGTTTGGCCAAAAGCTGATTGATGCTATTTGAGAACTCTCCTGACAAAGAGCGCACAGCACTGCGAGCTGCCTCTGCCGTTGACGCGTTAATCACATCAGCCACCGCTTCTGCCTGTGCTAAATCGATTTTGTCATTCAGGTATGCACGGCGCGTAAACTCGCCCGGTTCAGCCTGACGCGCCCCCAACTCAATACAGCGTGCCAGCAAGAGTTGCATGAGCGCGGTACCACCATGTGCCTGTAGTTCCAGCACATCTTCGCCGGTGTATGAATTTGGATTCTGGTAATAAATCGCGATGCCACGATCAATCAATTGATGGTTTGCATCATAAAAAGGCAGGTAAGCGGCGTGGCGTGGGGTAGGGCACTGTTCTAACATCTGGTTAGCGATAGCATGACTCAATTGCCCCGAAACCCTCACCACACCAATACCGCCAGCACCGCTGGCAGTAGCGATGGCGGCGATAGTATCTGCCTTATTTTTTTGCATTGCCTTTTTTGGCTAAGGCGGCAGCATGAATGGATTTATTCACATACCATTGCTGCCAGATAGACAGGATATTGTTCACCAGCCAGTACAACACCAGGCCGGCAGGGAAAAAGAAGAAAAAGACACTAAATACGACCGGCATTATCTTCATGATTTTCGCTTGCATCGGATCAGTCGGCGCAGGGTTCAAATAGGTTTGGATAATCATGGTCGCGCCCATTAGAATTGGCAGCACATACCATGGGTCAACCGCGGACAAGTCTTGGATCCAGCCAAAAAATGGCGCATGACGCAACTCTACCGAGCCTAACAACACCCAATAAAGTGCAATAAAAACAGGAATTTGCACCAGGATTGGCAAACATCCACCCATTGGGTTGATTTTTTCCGTGCGGTAAAGCTCCATCATTGCCTGCTGCATTTTCTGTTTATCATCACCGAACTTTTCTTTCATCGCCTGCAAACGTGGCGCCAATTCGCGCATTTGTGCCATCGATTTATAGCTTGCTGCTGAAAGTGGAAAAAATGCAGCTTTGATCAGTACCGTTAATAAAATAATCGCCACACCCCAGTTATGCACCAGGGTAAAAATTTTCGACAATATCCAGAACAACGGTTTCGCCACCACAGTAAGCCAGCCGTAATCCACCGCATACTCCAGCCCCGGTGCAGCAGCGGCTAAATCTGTATGCGTTTGCGGCCCGGCAAATAATTTAGCACGAATCTCGGTTTTAGCACCCGCTGCCAGGCTCGTACCTGGTGTAACCACCCCTAAAGCAAAAATGTGTTCAGATAATTGCTTAGTATAAAACTCACGCGCTACACCATTTGCTGGAATCCATGCGCTCGCAAAGTAATGTTCAACCAAACCAATCCAACCATCTTTACTGGATTTTGATAGGCTTTCTTCGGCCATGTCCGCAAAATTAATTTTTGTGAATTTATCTGCCTCGGTAAAATATGCGCCGCCCGTAAACGTGGGCATCATCGCAGAACCTTGCTTGGATTGGTTATCATGCACGATTTGATAATAAACAGATGGCGTAACAACTGCGGCACTGCCATTGTTGATTTGATAAGTGACGTCTATTACATAACTACCGCGATGAAAGGTGTAAATCTTATCTACGCTGATGCCATTACCCACCCAAGATAGCCGTACTTCTTGGCTAGTAGCGCCATCCGCCAATGTGTAGCTTTCTGCCGCACTGGTAAATACTGATTTGTGATTGGGCAAATCACCGCCTAGCAAGCCGGTCTGTGCAACGTACAGCATGGGTTTCTGTGCGTCATCCATCAACACAAAGTTGCCACTTTTTACCTCCGCGGCACGATGCTGATTAAGCAACAAATAGCGCAAGTCACCACCCGTTGTGTCGATTTCTGCTTGATATAAATCAGTGGAAACTTTGATGCGCTGACCTTTTTCAAGCTTGAAACTTTTTTCATCCGCCACATTCATCGCGGTACTGGCATTGTCCGCTACAGATGGAACCTCCACTTGCGCTTGCTGCTGAGCAGGAGTGTGCGGCTTGTTTTTTTGCTGCCATGAATCCCACAGCATCAAAATGGAAAATGAAAAAATAACAAATAAAATTAAGCGGCGTGTATCCATAGATTCTTTATAATCAGTAAGTTATATAAATTGTAACCATTTTTAATGCTACGAGCATTATGGCACAGGATCGTGACCACCCACATGCCAGGGATGACAATGCGATAATCGCTTGATCGCCAGCCATAAACCCTTTAACGCACCATGTTTTTGTATGCATTCGACCGCATAATGTGAACAGGTTGGGGTAAACCGGCACTGTTGACCAAAAAACGGACTTAACGCAATTTGATATGCTTTAATAAGTACTATCAAAATCCGTGACATTTATTTGGCCCATACCTCATAATTAGCGAGAAATTGAATTTTTAATGATCTTTTGTAACAAGTTTTTGTATTAAATACTCAAATTCTTGTTTTATCTCAAAAAAATCTGGTTTTTCAAATGCTTTTTGTACTTGAATCACCAAATCAACCACCGGTAAACGGTGCCGGTTTAATCTGAACAATTCCCGCAATACACGCCGCATATAATTGCGCTGTACAGCCAGTTTTGATGTTTTTTTACTCACGATCAAACCCAAACGCGCAGTTCCGGCCTCATTCAACCGATAACGCATCACTAAATGCTTGTTGGCAATGCGTTTGCGCAAATTAAAAACGGATGAAAAATCATCCGTTTTTACAATTTTGGCTTGTTTAGTAAATCTAAACGATGCCAATTGATATTCTTAATTCTTTAAGCGACTAAATCATTACTATCATCTGAATCAAATGACAGTAGCTGCAATTAAAGACCTAAGCGAGCACGGCCCTTAGCGCGGCGGGCTGCTATAACTGCGCGACCGCCTTTAGTTTTCATGCGCACCAAAAAGCCATGGGTACGTGCACGACGTGTTTTAGAAGGTTGGTAAGTACGTTTCATTGAAATCTCCGGCTAGCAAATGCTACAAAGCCCTATATTAAACCCGATAACCCTCCATTCTGTCAACCGATATTTAGTTTAATAAATGTTTGATTGCCTGTGGATAAGTCTGGCTAAACCAGCTAGAATAGCCTGCTAATTTATAATGATTTAAACTTGTTTAATTAACACCTGTTAAATAATTAATCATAATAAAATCATTAAGTTAACAATAATTGCAAGGGGTTTCGGGCAACCGATGGAAAATTTTTGGTCTACCTGCCTTAGTCGCTTTGAACAAGAGCTGTCTGCACAACAATTTAATACCTGGATCAAACCCTTAAAAATGGAGGTGGTGGATAATACCGTCCGTTTGCTTGCCCCTAATAAATTTGTACAGCAGTGGGTAAAAGATCGCTTCTTAAGCAAAATAGAAACACTTGCATCTGAATTGTTGCCAGAAAATACGGTGGTTGAGTTGCTAATTAGTGAAAAAATTGCCAACAAGGCCAAATCTGAGATATCAAACAAAAGTGCCATTCCCGCAGAGAATGACGATGTCAGCGCAACAAAAGTTGTAACGGCAAAAGCCCTGGTAAATCGCCGTTCCGGTGAACGCGCATCAGGCTTAAATACCAGCTTCAATTTTGAGAATTATGTCACAGGGCGTGCTAATCAGCTCGCGCGGGCTGCCGCCATACAGGTGGCTGACAATCCTGGCCAGGCTTATAACCCATTATTTATTTATGGAGGGGTGGGGCTGGGTAAAACCCATTTATTGCAAGCGATTGGCAATCAGTTGAAACATCAGAATCCGGATGCCAACATTCGTTATCTGCACGCCGAGCGCTATGTATCTGATGTGGTAAAAGCCTACGAAAACAAAGCATTTGATGAGTTTAAACGGCAATATCATTCACTGGATTTATTGCTGATTGATGATATTCAGTTTTTCGCCAAAAAAACACGCACCCAGGAAGAGTTTTTTTACGCATTTAACACGCTGATTGAAGAAAAAAAGCAAATCGTGATTACCTGCGATACTTATCCCAAAGAAATTATAGATGTCGATGAACGCTTGCGCACCCGCTTTAGCTGGGGATTAACCGTTGCGGTTGAGCCGCCGGAACTCGAGATGCGCGTCGCGATTTTACTTAAGAAAGCGGAAGAGTCTAAAATCAGCCTGACGGAAGACGTGGCTTTTTTTGTCGCCAAACAAATCCGTTCCAGTGTACGCGAGCTGGAAGGCGCGCTAAACCGCATCATTGCCATGGCACAATTTACCGGGCATGCCATAGATGTTCACCTTGCAAAAGATGCACTGCGTGATTTAATCGCGGTACGCGGCCGCCAGATTACAATCGAAAACATTCAGAAAACTGTCGCTGATTATTACAAAATCAAGGTCAGTGAGATGCATAGCAAAAAACGCTCGCGCAATTTTGCCCGGCCCAGGCAAATTGCCATGAGTCTGGCGAGAGAGCTTACCAACCACAGCTTTCCAGAAATTGGTGAAGCCTTTGGCAGCCGTCACCACACCACGGTAATGCACGCCTGTGAGGAAATAGAACAGTTACGCTTGAATGATCAGGCAATTGCACGAGATATTGGATTTTTGACGCAAGTCATCAGGGATTAGGCACTAAAATAACCGTTGTGATTAAAACAATATTAACTTGTGGATTAAATATGATTTAAACACTATCTTTTCAACGGTTAAAATTTTATGCACATTTAATCCGCAGCAGAAAAGTTAATTTTAAACAGGCAAAAATTTATAGCAACTTATTGATTTAATTAATTTTAATCACGTTATCAACAGAAAAATTGTACATTATTACTATTATTATTTTTAAATATATATTAAACATCTAATTAACCAAGATCTTTTAACTACGTAAAACTTAAGCACATTGGGAAAACAACCATGCAAATCAAAATCAACCGTGAAATCCTGTTAAAGCCACTTACCAGTGTCAGCAGTATTGTTGAGCGTCGTCATACACTTCCAATCCTTTCCAATTTATTGCTGGAAGCGAAAAAGAATAGTATCCAGCTGACTGCGACAGATCTGGAAATGCAAATCTCGCTTGGTGTTGAAAGTGCATTCAATGGTGAATTATCCACTACCATCTCTGCAAAAAAACTACTGGATATCTGCCGCTCGCTACCAGAAGGTGTAGATATTGATATGGTGAGCAACGATAGTCGCATTACGGTTAAAGCTGGCAAAAGTCGGTTTAATCTGCAGACCTTGCCAGCGGCAGATTATCCGGTTATGACCAAGGTCACGGGCGATAATACACAGATTAAAATCAGCCAGATCGCATTTAAAAAATTGCTCAAACAAGTAGAGTTTGCGATGGCGCAGCAGGATATTCGCTATTATCTCAATGGATTGTTGCTCGAAGTGAATGAAAATAAATTAAATTTGGTAGGTACCGATGGACATCGCCTGAGCTTTACTTCAACCACGCTCAATCAAAGTTACGAAAAAACGGAAGTTATCTTGCCACGCAAAACCGTGATAGAACTGATCAAGCTGCTCAATGACAGCGAGGAAGAAGTCACGATCGAAATCAACGCGGGACAGGTCAATTTTGCATTCAGCGATATCCGATTAATTTCTAAAGTGATCGATGGTAAATTCCCGGATTACAACCGCGTCATTCCTAGCGGTCATCAGAATACGTTTACCGCCAATCGTTTGAACATACTCACTGCCATGCAACGTGCATCAATCCTGTCGAACGAGAAATATCGCGGTATCCGTATGGTGCTTGGCAATAACAATCTAAAACTCATCAGTACCAATACCGAGCAGGAAGAAGCGGAAGAAGAGCTTGAGATTGATTACGCTAAAGATGCCTTGGATATTGGCTTTAACGTGACTTATTTAATCGACGTATTGAATAACGTTAGCGATGAAAATATCAATTTCTCGTTTGCTGATGCCAACAGCAGTTGCCTGATTACAGTGCCCAATGATGAAAATTACAAATACGTGGTCATGCCGATGCGCATTTAACCCGGTTTAATACTCAACAAAACCAGAAACTATTTAAAAGAAACGATTATGGCAAAAGCCCCGCAGCAAGAATATAACTCAGACAGCATTAAAATTTTAGAAGGCCTCGATGCCGTGCGTAAACGCCCCGGCATGTACATTGGCGACACAAGCGATGGTTCCGGCCTACATCATATGGTGTTCGAGGTGCTCGATAACGCCATTGACGAAGCGCTGGCTGGACATTGCGATGACATCAAGGTCATCATCCATCCGGATAACTCAATTAGCGTCTCAGACAACGGCAGGGGTATTCCTACCGATATCAAAGAGGACGACAAACACGACCCTAAACGCTCTGCAGCCGAGATCGTGATGACCGAGCTGCATGCGGGAGGCAAGTTCGATCAAAACTCTTACAAAGTATCTGGCGGCCTGCATGGCGTGGGCGTATCGGTGGTGAATGCGCTATCGGATTGGCTGCGCTTAAAAATCTACCGCAACGGCCAAGTGCACCAAATGGAGTTTCAACGTGGGGTACCCGTGGCACCGCTGGCTTTAACCGGTAAAACCGATAAAAAAGGCACCGAAGTACACTTTTTGGCCTCGGTAGAAACCTTTGTTCTGGTGGAATACCACTTTGAAATCCTGGCCAAACGTATCCGCGAGCTTTCGTTTCTTAACAATGGCGTCAAAATCGAGCTCATCGATCAGCGCACGGGCAAAAGCGAGAACTTTGCCTATTCCGGCGGCATCAAGGGTTTTGTGGAATACATGAACCGCACGAAGTCTGTGCTGCATCCTAAAGTTTTCTACGCCATTGGCGAAAAAGACGGCATGACGGTTGAAGTGGCCATGCAATGGAACGACAGTTATTCTGAAACGGTGCAATGCTTTACCAATAATATTCCTCAACGCGATGGCGGCACACACTTAACTGGCCTGCGCACGGCCATGACGCGTACGCTAAATCAATATATCGAGCAAAGCGAGTTGGCGAAAAAAGCCAAAGTGGAAACCACGGGCGACGACATGCGTGAAGGCATTACCTGCGTGCTGTCAGTGAAAGTGCCCGATCCTAAATTCTCATCACAAACCAAAGATAAACTGGTTTCATCCGAGGTGCAACCTGTGGTTTCAGAAGTGGTTTCTGCGAAACTTGCGGACTTTTTGGCCGAGAACCCGGCAGATGCCAAAATCATCTGCGGCAAAATTGTCGAGGCCGCGCGTGCGCGCGAAGCTGCGCGTAAAGCGCGCGAAATCACCCGCCGCAAGGGCGTGATGGATACACTTGGCTTACCCGGCAAGCTGGCAGATTGCCAGGAAAAAGACCCGGCACTGTGCGAGCTTTATCTGGTCGAGGGTGACTCTGCGGGCGGCTCGGCCAAACAAGGGCGCGATCGTAAAAACCAGGCCATTTTGCCGCTCAAAGGTAAAATTTTAAACGTAGAAAAAGCGCGTTTTGATAAATTATTGGGCAGTCAGGAAATTGCCACGTTGATTACTGCACTCGGCACCAGCATTGGCAAAGACGATTTCAGCGCCGAGAAATTGCGCTACCACCGCATTATCATCATGACCGATGCCGACGTCGATGGCGCGCATATCCGCACGCTGTTGCTCACATTCTTCTACCGTCAAATGACGGAGTTGGTAGAGCGCGGCCATATCTATATTGCCCAGCCGCCGCTGTACAAGGTGAAGCAGGGCAAAGATGAACGCTATCTAAAAGACCAGCAGGAACTGGATATTTACCTGCTGAATTCCGCACTCAAAGGGGCGGAGCTCGATACTAAAACCAATGCCGGCATTATCACGGGCGAGCCGTTGGGCGAAATCGCCAAGCAGATGGTGCTGACGGAAGCGGTGATTCGCCGCATCGCCGCGCTGTATGACGAAAGCGTACTGCGCGCGATTCAGGATGTAGGCGAAATCGATTTAAGCAGCGAAGCCAATGCCAATAAAGTGGCCGAGCAGTTGCGCCCCATTTTAGGCGCTATCGGCAGCGAGGTGATTGTGGGCTTTGATGCAGAAACCAATACCTATCGTCTGGAAGTGAACAAATACGTGCATGGCAACCTGCAATGCTGCGTGATAGATGCAGAGTTTTTAAGTAGCGGCGATTACAGGCAGATTCTAAAAGTATCCACCATGCTGCACGGCTTAATCGGCACGGGCTCAGTGGTTAAACGTAACGAAAAAGAACAGGCGGTAGCCACCTTCAAGCAAGCGCTGGATTGGCTATTAAGCGAGGCTAAAAATACGCTCAATATTCAACGTTACAAAGGCCTGGGCGAGATGAACCCGGAACAGCTGTGGGAAACCACCATGGATCCGAAAGTGCGCCGTTTATTGAAAGTGCAGATTGATGACGCCATTGCCGCCGATGAAATCTTTACCACGCTGATGGGTGATAACGTCGAGCCACGCCGCGCGTTTATTGAAAGCAATGCGTTGGGTGCAAGTAATTTGGATATTTAAACGGGTGACTGATGCAGCAGAAATTGATCGCGTTGTCTTCCGAGAAGTCACCGCCGACAGTTGGTCTAACTTCGAGAGTCTTTTCGAGTGTCGAGGTGGCCCAAAGGCTTGTTGGTGCATGGTCTGGCGCGCAACGCCAGAGGAAGCAAAACGTACTGACGGCACGAGCCGCAAAGCCGCCATTGCCAAACGTATCGCTGCTGGAACGATAGTGGGGCTACTTGGTTACCTTGATGAAGAACCCGTCGCGTGGTGCTCCGTAGCACCAAGATCAACCTACCGTCGGCTCGTTGATGATGGCAGCCCCGACGAAGGTGTTTGGTCAATCGCTTGCTTCTTTGTTGTTCGCAGGTTGCGCGGCCAGGGCATTACACAACGAATCATTGCCGCAGCCATCGACTTTGCCAAGTCCAGAGGTGCCTCGATTGTGGAGGCTTATCCAGTCGATCCAGAATCTCCGAGTTATCGGTTTATGGGCTTCGTTCCGACATTCGAGAACGCTGGTTTTCGAGAAGTGGGGCGCGCTGGTACTCGGCGGCATGTATTCCAACTGACTGTCGCGTAAATGCAAATAACGTCAATACTTATTGCTGGGATCGCATACTTTGCTATTGGTGGGCTTTGGTTTACTCCGCTATTTGGGAAGCAGTGGGACAAAGCCGTTGGTTTTGAAAGACCGATTAAGTGGCGGCCAAGCACTATTTATTACATCGGCCCTTTAGTTGGTTGCCTCATTGCTTCTTTCGCCATGTCCATTTTATTTGGTATTGCACAACCTGAATCACTTCAAAACGCTGTTGTATTAGGGTTGGTCTGCGGTGTTGGCTTCGGGGCTACCATTACCAGTGTCAATGCAATTTCTCCAAATATGCCCCGTCCCGGTTTGTATGCTCTTGTCACGGGTGGCTATCATGCAGTCGGTCTTGTTTTGGTTTCAGCAATTCATCATTGGCTCGCCTTATAAAATTATTGACCAACCCATCCATCAAGCGGGACGCCATGCGGCGTCCCTTATGTCAGACGTTAGATAGAGCATAAAATATATGCCCTGCAACCCGCATGGATATTGCCTCGCAGGGCATCTGTTTTGCGCATAATTTAGTTGTTTTAAATTAAAAAGGTTTTAAAACGCACCCATTTCAAAATCCACCTTGCCTGCTGCGCGGTACAATCTCAACAACATGTGATTTTGTGGCAAAATCATTCGGGCCATCATCACTCAAGTTTTTAAGGATTGTCTATTTCATGTGTGATTACGCGACGTTAGTAAAAACTTTGCAGCAGTTTGCCGAGCAAGCTAAGCATAAACCGCTGACTTTGGGCGAGGCGCTAGATACTTTAGATGAGGCAGGTTATGCGTTTATTGCGATTATTTTGGTGTTGCCATTTTTGCAGCCTTTGCCGCTGGGGCCAATCACGGTGCTGGGCGGCGTTGCTTTTGCAGCCTTGGGTTGGCAGTTGTTTCATGGCCATGAATCGCCCGTATTGCCAGAAAAATTACGCGCGTTGGAGTTTTCTGAACATACATGGCAAATATTAACTAACGTTTGTCTTAAAATTTTAGGCTTTTGCAGAAAGTTTACCAAGCCGCGCCATTTGTCATTGGCATTCGCGGTCAAAAAATTGGTGGCTTTATATTATTAGCGGGCGGCGCTTTAATGGCCATTCCGTTCGGCGTATTACCGCTTAATAATATGCTGCCAGGCTTGGCGATATTGTTTTATTGCATTGGCGAGCTGGAAGATGATGGCTTAATGTTTTACATCGCGTTTTTTTGGCTCATCGCTACCGTCGTTTATTTCGGCGCGTTCTTTTTTATGCTGTGGTATTTTGGCAAAGCAGCGCTGGCCATGTTTCACTTTTAAGCCAAATAAAACCTAAAAACAATGCTCTGGAAGCTGCATGGATATTGCCTTTCAGGACATCTGTTTTATAAATAATTTAGTTGTTTTAATTTAAAAAAGCTCTAAAACTCTACCATTTCAAAGTCGGCTTTGCTCGCGCCGCATTCCGGGCATTTCCAGTCTGCAGGCACGTCTTCCCAGCGCGTGCCGGGAGGTATGCCGTCTTCCGGCCAGCCTTTTTCTTCTTCGTAAATCAAACCGCACACCACGCACATCCAAGCTTTCATATTATTTCCCGTTTAAATATTACTTAAGTTATTTTAGGTGATAAATACGTAAGTTTGTCGCAAGCGCACATAAAAACTTACAGATAAAAAAGCCCGTCCCCGATTCAAATACTCGAGGACAGGCTTTGCTTATTATTGATTAAACTGGATTCCCGCCTTCGCGGGAATGACGGAGGAACTTATTTAAATACTCAAGCCTAATGCTTTAGCAACACCCGCACCGTAAGCCGGGTCGGCCTTAGTGCAGTTGGCAATGTGGCGTTTTTGAATTTCCACCGAAGCACCACCCACAGAGCGTGCGGTATTTTCAAACAACACCTGTTGCTGCTCCGGCGGCATCAAGCGGAACAAGGCGCCCGGCTGACTGTAGTAATCTTCATCCACGCGGTGATTCCAGTGGTCGGCCATGCCTTTAACGGCTAATGGCGGTTCTGAAAAATCCGGCTGTTCCTGCCACTCGCCTTTGGTATTGGGCTCGTAACCGATGGTTGCGCCATGGTTGCCGTCAATACGCATCGCGCCGTCACGGTGATAGCTGTGGAATGGGCATTTAGGCGCATTTACAGGTATCTGGTGATGGTTAACGCCTAATCTGTAACGCTGTGCATCACCATAAGAGAACAAACGCGCCTGAAGCATCTTATCCGGCGAAAAGCTGATGCCGGGGACTACCGCCGCCGGGTTAAACGCCGATTGCTCGACTTCGGCAAAGAAGTTTTCCGGGTTGCGGTTCAACTCAAACTCGCCCACTTCAATCAAGGGATAATCGCCATGCGGCCATACTTTGGTCAAGTCGAACGGATTGATGTGGTAAGAACCCGCATCTTTTTCCGGCATGATTTGCACCAACATTTTCCATTTCGGAAAGTCACCTTTTTCAATGCTTTCATATAAATCGCGTTGATGGCTTTCGCGGTCTTTACCGACAATAGCTTCCGCCTCGGCATCGGTTAAGTTTTTAATGCCTTGTTGTGAGCGGAAGTGGAATTTCACCCAAAAACGCTCGTTTTTTGCATTGATAAAACTAAACGTATGGCTGCCGAAGCCATGCATGTGGCGGTAAGTCGCAGGCAAGCCGCGGTCGCTCATGACAATGGTCACTTGGTGCAAGGCTTCCGGCAAGGATGTCCAGAAATCCCAGTTGTTCTCGGCGCTACGCATATTGGTGCGCGGGTCGCGTTTTACAGCGTGGTTCAAATCGGGGAACTTCAACGGATCGCGCAAGAAGAACACCGGCGTGTTGTTGCCGACCATATCCCAGTTGCCTTCCTCGGTATAAAACTTCAATGCAAAGCCGCGAATGTCGCGCTCGGCATCGGCTGCGCCGCGTTCACCCGCCACAGTGGTAAAGCGTGCAAAAAGCGGCGTCTTTTTGCCAATATCTGAAAATATTTTTGCGCGCGTGTATTGGCTAATGTCATTGGTCACGGTGAACGTGCCATAAGCGCCGGAACCTTTGGCGTGCATGCGGCGCTCAGGAATCACTTCTCTATCAAAGTGCGCAAGTTTTTCTAACAACCATACGTCTTGCAATAACACCGGACCGCGTGGGCCTGCTGTCATGGTGTTCTGGTTATCCGGCACCGGTGCGCCAGCCGCAGTGGTCAATCTTTTTTTAATGCTCATGTTAAGTCTCCTCAATATCAATAAAAGGTCAGGATTTAGTTGTTAGCAGCATAATTAGCTAATAATTCAATCAGCTCTTGGCTAACAGTTTCCAAGAAGGTTTTCAGCATGTTGCTCTCCTTAAGAAGGTTATCATCTGTGATACATGCTATGCATTGTAGGGAGTGCAAAACGATTTGTATAATTGTATGTTTTGATATTGTTGATAAATAAATTTTATCAATGTAAGATTAGCGAAATTTATGAACGAACATTCAATATGAGCCTTACGGAATTGAGATTCATTGTCGCAGTAGCGCAAGAGCGCAATTTCAGGCGCGCGGCAGAAAAGTGCTTTGTCACACAGCCTGCGCTGAGTTTGGCGATTAAAAAGCTGGAAGAAGAATTGAATGTGATTATCTTTGAGCGCAGCCGTACCGATGTCACCATGACAGAAATCGGCGAGAAAATCGTTGAGCAGGCCTCGAAAGTGCTGGAAGAAACCGCGCGCATCAAACAGTTGGCCGAGCTGGGTAAAAACCAGCTAAAAGGCGCATTAAAGCTGGGCATGATCCATTCGGTTGGCCCTTATTTACTGCCAGAAATTATCCCGATATTGCGTAAAACCGCGCCGGAAATGCCGCTGGAGATAGAAGAGAATTTAACGGCGAATCTGGAGACGCAAATGCGTAACGGCGTGATTGATGCGGCGATTATCGCGCTACCGTTTGATGTGCCGGGTCTGCAATATCGTGCCTTGTATGACGAGGAGTTTGATGTGGTCGTACCCAGCAGCCATCATTGGGCGCACCGTAAACACATCAAGCCGGAAGAATTGGCAGATGAAAAAGTGTTATTGCTGAATAGCGGACATTGTTTTAGCAACCAAGTGACGCAAGCTTGCCCGGAACTTTCGCGCAAAGGCGAGATTTTGCAGGGCAATTCACTGGAGACCATACGCAATATGGTGGCGTCAAACTTGGGTATTACCGTGTTGCCGTGCTCGGCGACGGCAGAGCGTTATCACAACCCGTTGCTTAAGGTGATCCCATTTGCAAATCCTGCACCCACGCGGCGCATCGCGATTGCCTGGCGTAAAAGCTTTGTGCGGCTGGAAGCCATCGAAAAAATTGCAGAAGCGATTAATGCTATTAATTCAGATTTTATGAAAACAGTGCATTAACTTGAAAGCTACAGACAACAAAAAAGGCGCGGCCCTACTTAGGCGCGCCTACTAATTAAAAAGGCGCACTAGGCGCCTTTTTATACCCTTAGAACTTATATTTCTTTGGAACTATTTATTCATTACGTACATTGTCACTTCGAAACCGAAACGCATTTCAGTAGCAGCTGGTTTTGTCCACATGGTAGTTCTCCTAATCAGTTAATTAATAAATACTACACAATCTATGAGTTGTATATTATTGAATAGTTGAAAGTAAAGCCTGCGTGATGTTATTAAATACGGCTCATGAAAATCATGAGAAGCATGTTAACTACTATGGCCTAGTAAACGATTAATACGCGATAGCCGGCTACCGCAATATCTTTCACATTAATAGCGAGATTAATACGTACTTCTTCGCGTGAGCCGATTCCTGCAGCCACATCGGCGTTGGCCGGCAGATAGTCGCCCGGCTTGATCTGTCTTCTTAGCACGGGCTGCTCTGACGTGTCGGTAAGCGTAAGCTCAATATTGGGGTAAGCCAGTGCATGGCTGGCGTTATTAATAAGCAGGCTGGAGAATCTAATCACATCCTGATAATGCTCGTCCTCCTGCATGTCAGAATCATCAATGGTGAGTAAATCCAGATTTTTAGGTAATTTTACTTCACAATTAAGTGCTGCACAGGCTTGCACTAAATAAGGCTTGAATTGCGGATAATCAGCCGCGATGGTTGTGCGCATGAAATAAATGATTTGTAATCCAGCCAAAATCGCCAGCAGCAGGCTTAAAAGCACTAACCCGATATCCAGCTTGGTTTTTCGCCTGAGAAACTTCGGGTCAGCCGACAAATCTTCAATAATGATAGGTGATTGTATCTGGTCGGTACCGTAAGCTTCAATAACTTCATGCAGGGGTTCAACAATAATCTCGCTAACATAAGGGCTGTCTGGTTCATGGTTGGATTCCAGATTTTCCAAATCAGGAACAGATTCCAGCACCACATTCAAAACTTGGCTGATCGGCTTTTCATCTGCAGCGGATGCAGGCGCTTTATCTTGCGTTTCAAGGCTGGCGTTGTATTCAGCCGCGCTCTGAATGTCGTCAGGAATTTCAGTAAGGCGGTTTTTTGCGTTAAAGATATGTTCGCAATGGCCGCATTGCACTTTGCCACGATGTGCCTTCAAGTGCTCCGTTTTAAGCAAAAACTGTGTTTCACAAACTGGGCAAGAGGTGATGTAGTTCATTTTTTTGTGCCGGTCAGCAATATCCAGGCGTCTTTTTGTCTGGGCGCGTCCATATCAAACCATTCGCTGTAGCGCGCAGTTAACGCCTCTTTCTGGCTTTCTAATATGCCTGATAATGCTATTTTACCGCCAGTTTTGCAATATTTTGCAAGCGCGGGTGCCAGCACCATCAAGGCGCTGGATAAAATATTGGCGACAACAATGTCAAATGTCTGGTGGGTAAACGCATTTGCGTTAAAAAATTCAACATCCACCTTATTTTGCCGGGCGTTGTAGTCGCTTGCAATAATGGCCTGGTCGTCAATATCTACGCCAACCACAGATTCTGCGCCTAATTTTTTAGCCGCAATGGCTAAAATGCCCGAGCCACAGCCGTAATCCAGTACGCTTGGCATTGCCTTTTGCTGTGTAAGCCATTCCAGACACAAACTTGTCGTCGGGTGGCTACCGGTGCCGAAAGCCAGACCGGGATCCAGCACGATATTGATCGCTTCTTCATCTGGTGCCACATGCCACGTGGGCACAATCCATAATTTATCGGTAATTTTAATAGGGTCGAACTGCGCCTGCGTGGCGCGTACCCAGTCTTGCTCGGCAATAATTTCAGTGCTGTACTGAAATTTGGCAGTCGCCGTTTCCCGGCTTAGGGCGTCGAGGATTTGGTTTACATCAGCATCTTCATCGAACATGGCCGTCACAATATTTTGCTGCCAGATGCCAGGTGGCGGGTCGCCTGGCTCACCAAATATCGCCTGCTCAGCCAGCGTTTCTGCGTTTGCATCCTCGATGCTGGCCGAAAGGGCGCCTATGTTCATCAATGCGTCGCTAATCGCATCCGCATTTTGCTCATTCGCCCTAATTTTAAGTAATAGCCACGCCACAGGGTACTATTTATGGCCGATACCCAGTTTTTGTTCAAGGTAATGAATACTTGTGCCGCCTAAATGGAAAGCCGCATCGGCCATTAAATCCGCATGTAAAGGAATGTTGGTTTTAATGCCATCCACTAACATTTCTGACAGCGCGATGCGCATACGCGCGATGGCTTGGTCACGCGTTGCACCGTGTGTAATGAGCTTGCCTATCATGGAATCATAATGCGGTGGCACGGTGTAGCCGGAATAAGCATGTGTATCGATGCGCACGCCGGGCCCGCCAGGCATATGGAATGTGCTGATTTTCCCCGGGGAGGGTACAAAGTTGTAAGGATCTTCCGCATTGATGCGGCATTCGATGGCGTGGCCGCGCAGCTCGATATCTTTTTGGCGGAATTTTAATTTCTCACCTGCCGCAACAAAAATTTGCTGCTGCACGAGGTCTAGCCCAGTAATCATTTCGGTAACGGTATGCTCCACCTGCAGGCGGGTATTCATCTCGATAAAATAAAACTCGCCGTTTTCATACAGAAATTCAAAGGTACCGGCGCCACGGTACCTGATTTTGCGGCACGCCTCTGCACAGCGCTCGCCGATTTTGTCGCGCAGTCTTGTGTTAAGCAATGGTGAAGGCGCTTCTTCGATGATTTTCTGGTGGCGGCGCTGCATGGAGCAGTCGCGGTCGCCTAAAAACACTGCATTGCCATGCTGATCAGCCAAAATCTGGATTTCGATATGGCGTGGATTTTCTAAAAATTTTTCCATGTACACCATGGGGTTGCCAAAGGCAGTCTGCGCTTCGGCTTTGGTCATTGTCACTGCATTGATCAGCGCAGCTTCGGTATGCACAACACGCATGCCGCGACCGCCGCCGCCGCCAGCCGCTTTGATGATGACTGGATAGCCGATTTTTTTGGCGGTCTTGATAATTTCGGCAGAGTCTTCAGGGAGTGCGCCATCAGAGCCGGGCACACAAGGCACGCCAGCTTTTTTCATCGCATCTTTTGCAGAGACTTTATCGCCCATCAGGCGAATTGTCTCGGCGCGCGGACCAATAAATACAAAGCCGCTTTGTTCTACGCGCTCTGCAAAATCGGCGTTTTCTGATAAAAACCCATAACCCGGGTGAATTGCTTGGGCATCAGTCACTTCGGCTGCGCTGATCACGGCCGGGATATTCAAATAGCTTAAACTTGAAGCCGCAGGGCCAATGCAGACAGATTCATCGGCGAGCTTGACGTATTTGGCATCTTTGTCTGCCTCGGAATGCACCGCCACGGTTTTAATGCCCAGTTCACGACAAGCGCGCTGTACACGAAGGGCTATTTCGCCGCGGTTAGCGATTAGTATTTTCTCAAACATATTTAACCAATCACAAATAAAGGTTCGCCATACTCAATGGGCTGCCCATTTTCAACAAGGATTTTTTTAATAACGCCCTCGTGATCGGATTCAATTTCGTTGAGCAGTTTCATGGCCTCAATAATGCACAGGGTGTCGCCAACGGCAACTTTAGAGCCCACATCCACAAAGGGTTTGGCATCGGGTGAAGATGCGCGATAAAAGGTGCCTACCATTGGCGATTTGACAATGTGGCCTTCAATTTCTGCAACAACGGGTGCTGCTGCTGTTGGCACAGGGGCGGCATGTGCCACAGGCGCCGGTGCTGCTGTTGTATAGTGCGCCATTGGAACATGGCTTGGCATAAGCGCACGGCTGATGCGTACTTTTTCTTCGCCTTCCGTAAGTTCCAGCTCAGAAATGCCGGATTCTTCGACCAGATCGATCAGTTTTTTAAGTTTACGTAAATCCATAATGACCTCGAGAGATTCTTTAAGTGTAAATGATTTAACCAGTTATTTGTTAAGTTGAATCACCGCAAAATTAAGCGCGGCGTTGTATCCTTCAGCACCCAAACCGCTAATGACCCCGACAGCGATGTCGCTAAAATACGAGTGATGCCTGAAACTTTCGCGTGCATATATATTAGATAGATGCACTTCGACGAACGGAATGTTAACCGCAGAAATGGCATCCCGAATTGAAATGGAAGTATGGGTAAATGCGGCTGGATTGATAATGATGAAATCAACCTTGTTAATCGCTAAAGACTGAATTTTAGCTACAATTTCAGCTTCAGCGTTGCTTTGATAAGTCTCTAATGTGATATTGGCTTGTTTGGCCAAGGCTTGCAGGTTGCTGTCAATATCGGCTAAAGTCAAACTGCCGTAATGCTCCGGCTCACGCAGTCCGAGCAGATTAAGATTTGGGCCATGCAACACCAATACAGACCTAGTTGCCATAGCGCTTCCCAGTCATTAGTGTAATAGTCAGGTTTTTACAAACTTTCATAAACGCGAGTTTGCCGAACTTGCAAGTTTTTGTCTAGCAGATTCGCTGAACTTAAGCGAAGTTACCAACGTAAATATGACTAAGTGTTTGAATCGAAAAATAAATTATTTTATTTATTTTTCAATACCTTAAAGCAGTGTTTTTAACGTTTTTTCCAATAATAGCTGGGTGACGCGTCCAAAATAGGTTTTGGCCACACTCCCATCGGTTTTTATAATCACGGTATAAGGTAACACGCCTTTGTTATTACCTAAATGGGTGGCGATTTCCATGCCTTGCATGTCGGCGGCCAATAGCGGGTAGCTGACTTTAGTTTCTTTTACAAAATCGCTGATGGCGGTTACGTCATCAACGGCGAGGCCTAACACCACCACATTCTGGTGTTGATATGCGCTATGCAGTTTTGATAGTTCGGGCATTTCTTCGCGGCATGGCGCGCACCAGGTGGCCCAGAAATTCAGCACCACAATTTTGCCGGCATAGTTTTTTAGCGCTTGCGGCTGGCCTGTTTCATCGGGGAAAGTAGCTGCAAATAAGGCTTGTGTCGATGAATTGACGCTGCTTTCAACCGGAGTATCGAGAAAAAAATGGCGAATGCCAAAACCAAAGAGAATAACGAGCAAAAGGTAAACAACAGGATGATCTAATTTTTTGAACATGTTTATTGGCGGCGCACCTTATTGATGATTTCGGTAAATTCATCGGCGTTTTTATAGCCAATCACCCTGATGGCAAGTTCGTTGCCGGACTTATCGAAAAAGATGATGCCGGGCGGTCCGAACAAATTAAAGCGCTTGAGTAAGGCGGTGTCATCATCGTTATTCTCTGTGACGTCTGCCTGCAACAATACCGTGTCTTTCAAAGCAGCTTTAACCTTGTCATCGCTGAAAGTATATTTTTCCATTTCTTTGCATGACGTACACCAGTCTGCATAAAAATCCAGCATCACGGTTTTTCCTTTGGCTGATTGAATGGCTGCATCTAAATCGGCTACCGATTTTACGCGGCTAAACGGTAAATGCTGCTGGCTGTTAAGCCCAAGCAGCGTGTTCACTGGCTGTGTGATGCTGGTTGGCAACACCGGCCATGCGATATAGGCGGCCATCGCCAGCATCAGCATGCCAAAAAAGTTGCGCACGATGGTCATCCAGGCGCCTGCTTTGGGCAGCAAACTGCCGGCAGACGCACCTATCAGCAGCAATGGCACACCCATGCCGATGGCCAGCGCAAACAGGCCTACGCCGCCCAGCAGCACATTATGCGATTGGCCGATGTAAATGAGCGCGCCAGCCAATGGCGCCGCGACGCAAGGGCTCACAATCAAGGCCGAAAGCACGCCCATCATGAACACTCCAAAAAACTTGCCGCCTTTAAGCCTATTACTCAAGTTTAAAATCTTATGTTCAAAAAAAGCAGGTAATTTGAGCTCGTAAAACCCAAACATCGAGAAAGCCAGTACCACAAACAGTAAGGCCGTTGCACCCAATACCCATGGGTTTTGCAGCGACTGGCTGAGCAGATTGCCTGATAATCCCGCTGCAACACCGGCCAGCGTGTAGCTGAGCGCCATACCGAGCACATAGGCTACCGACAAGCCAAAAGCATGCAGTCTGGAGGGATGCCTTTGCCGGCTTTGGCTGCCAACGATAATACTGGATAAAATGGGAATCATCGGCAGCACGCAAGGCGTGAACGAAAGCAGCAAGCCTGCAGCGAAAAAGCCCGCAATCACCAGCCACAAGTTGCCTGATTTTAATGCAACGGTGGTTTTATCATCATTTGAAGATGCTCCAGAAGCCGCGTCGCTATTGGTCTGCAGGCCGGTGCTATTTAAAGCCACCTTAATGGTTTTTGTTTGGGGTGCGTAACACAAGCCTTTTTCGCTGCAGCCCTGGTAAGTGGTTTGTACCGTAATATTTTTAGCAGGATTATTGGCAGATGCGAGTTTGATATTGGCCGCAAAATCATGGTGATACACTTCCTGTTTGCCAAAATTCGGGTCATCTTTAATGTCACCCGCGGGCAAGTCAATCGCTTCAATTTTGCCTGCAGCAGCATCTTTGATGACAAACTTGATACGTTGCTTGTAAAGGTAATAACCCGGGACAACTTTAAAGTTCGCCGTTAAATTATTGGTATCTTTACCCGCTAAATCCAGTTGAAACGCTACATCTGGCGGTAAAAACTCGTCTTCTACTACGGTTTCAGTAAAAATATTTTTAGCGCTGCTGCTTTCTGCCGCATGCGAAAGTTGCGCTGTGAGAAATTGCATCGTGAAAGTTGCCAGCAAACACACTACAATAATGCCTGGCCAATGAAAAATGCGCTTCAAATGCAACTCCCAATAAAATTATATGGAAAAATGATCGAACTGTCGGTTGTAAATTTCGGGTAAAACCCCATCTAACTGAGGATAAATTTCTTAGAAAGTTCTTAACTATGCGTTTTTTAGTAGGCCTAATTTTACTCGCTTTTCCGTTTTTAGAGATATTTCTGCTGGTCGATCTGGCGCACAAATACGGCTGGTGGGTGTTGTTTTACTTAGTCGTCATCGGCTACCTGGGCTTACAGCTGATTCGCGGCGAAAAGCTACTCATGTCGGCCAAAATGATGCAAAGCATGAGTGCGGGCGATAACCCCATTAAAACCATACTGGGAAGCGCGCGCAATATGGTTGCTGGCGTGCTGCTGATTATTCCGGGTATTATCACCGATATCATCGCGGTGATTTTATTGCTTATTCCCATTAGCAAGCCAGGCCTGAATTCACGTTTTCAAAACAGCGCGGCTAACGCACCATATCAATCACAGGCCGCTAATGATGATGTGATTGAAGGCGAATTTATAGAAATAAAAGAAGATATAGAGAAAAAATAATGGCATCAGCAAATCACAAAGTTACCATCCAGTCTACCGGGCACCAGTTTGAAGTGCGCCCCAGCCAAACCGTGCTGGAAGCCGCAATCGAGGCGGGCGTTAACCTGCCTTACGGCTGCCGCAACGGTGCCTGCGGTTCGTGCAAGGGCAAAGTCATCAGCGGCAAAGTCATGCATGATGACTATCAGCGCAGCGCCATGACGGACGATGAATTAGCCGCAGGCAATGCGTTATTTTGCTGCGCCCGTCCGTTAGAAGATTTGGTGATCGAATCCCACGAAGTGGATAGCCTGAACGGCATCCGGCCACGCATTTTGCCTGCACGCGTGCAAAGAAAAGACAAACTTACCCACGATGTTATTTCGCTATATCTGCAATTGCCGAGTAGTGAGCGCTTACAATTTCTGGCGGGGCAATACATTGAGTTTATCCTGAAGGATGGCAAGCGCCGTGCGTTTTCTATTGCCAATGCGCCGCATGACGACACGGTGATGGAGTTGCATCTGCGCCTTATTCCAGGCGGCCAGTTTACCGAATACGTGTTTAACGAAATGCCGGAAAAAGCCATTTTGCGCATTGAGGCGCCGTTTGGCAGCTTTTTCCTGCGTGAAGATTCTGATAAGCCGATTATTCTGGTGGCGGGCGGCACCGGCTTTGCGCCGGTTAAAGGCATTGTCGAGCACATGCTGCACACCAAAAACATCCGCCCGATCAAGCTGTATCGCGGCGTGCGCAGCCTGCAGGATTTGTATATGAATGACATTTGCGAAAAATGGGCAGCAGAACAACACAAACAGATTACTTATATTCCCGTGTTGTCTGAGCCGCAGCCTGAAGATAACTGGCAAGGCAGAACAGGCTTGGTGCACCAAGCGGTGTTGGATGACATCAAGGATTTAAGCGGTTATCAAGCCTATGTGTGCGGCGCGCCGGCGATGGTGGATGTTGCGCATAAAGCATTTGTAGAGCAAGGCTTGCCAGCAGATGAGTTTTTCTCGGATGCGTTTACGTTTGCGAACCCAGCGCCGAAGCCAGCAATAGCTTAAAAATTACCAGTCAGCTGTTTTTAGCATAAATTTTCAAGTAATTTTTTTAGCAGTGCATCATCGCCCGACGCGTCTGCCACCAACACTTTTAAGCCAAATTGTAATGGTAGTTCTGCGATTCTGACGTGGTTGACGCATAAAGTCACATGGCGCAACCACTCTGAAGCGCCTGCCAAATCTAATAGATAGCGCATGGCCTCGCTGCTGGTGACGATAATCGCTTGCAGCTCGCCTTTATGCCAAAGCTCGGCCAGCAAGTTGGCATCGGTTTGCGGGTTGATACGTTGATAACATTCTGCAAAATAGACGCTGGCCCCGCGCGCAGTCAGTGTTTCCGCCATCAGCTCGCGCCCACCCACGCCGCGGAAAATGGCGATTTTCATGTTGGCAACATCATGCATTTCCGGCAAGGCCAACAGGGTTTCGCTATCAAAGCGGGTGTGCGGGGTTAGCACATTGCGCACACCGTAATGCGCAAGTTCTTTAGCGGTCTGGTGGCCAATCGCGGCGAATCTTAAATTATCTGGAACATTGCCATAATGCCTGAGCACGCGCGGCATGGCGTAATTAACCGCATTAGAGCTGATAAAAATCGCCCAATCGGTCGTTTCAAGCTGGGCGAGCTGCTGTTCAAACGCGTGGTAATCCGGCAAGGGCGCAATGGCGAGCAGGGGAAACAAAGCGGCCCTGCCGCCAAGGTGGGTAATCGCCTCGCATAAGGCCTGTGCCTGCTCAACCGGGCGGGTAACCGCAATGGTGATGCCGGCAAGCGGTTTATTTGTCATGTTAAAAACGGATTCCCGGTTTCGCGGGAATGACTGATGTGGCGTTATTTAACATGCTCAAGCGCGGCCAAAATTTTATCTGCGCCTTTGGCGATTAATTGATTAGCCAACGCTTTGCCGGCTGCTTCGGCATTGTTAACTGAGCCGCGTACGGTTTCGCGCAACATCTGTTTGCCATCTACACTGGCCACAAAGCCGGTGATGCTGATTTCATCGCCATCACGCACAGCATAAGCGCCCAGTGGGACAGTGCAGCTGCCAGCCAGCGCACGGCTCATGCCACGCTCTGCTTCTACGCAAAGCTGTGTGTCGAAGTGGTTGAGTGGTGCGAGAACTTCCAGTAAATCTGTACGGGCCGCATTAATCTCGATGCCCAATGCACCTTGCCCGACAGCGGGGATACTGTCTTGCGGTGCAATCAATTGGCGGATTCTGTCGCCTAAACCCAAGCGGATTAACCCAGCCGCAGCGAGGATAATTGCGGCATACTGGCCTTCATCCAGCTTACGCAGGCGTGTTTGTACATTGCCGCGTAGCGATTCGATTTTGAGATATGGAAAGCGCGCTTGCAGCTGGCTTTGGCGGCGCAGGCTGGAAGTGCCGACGATGCTGCCATGCGGCAAGCTTTCTAGCGAGGCAAAGTTGTTCGATACAAAGGCGTCGCGCGGATCTTCGCGCTCGCCGGTAGCCGCCATGGCAAAGCCTTCCGGCAGATTCATCGGCACGTCTTTCATGCTATGCACGGCCAAATCGGCACTGCCGTTGGCCAGTGCGGTTTCCAGCTCTTTTACAAACAGGCCTTTGCCGCCGATACGTGCGAGTGGTGAATCCAGAATCTGGTCGCCAGTGGTGGTCATGCCCAAAATGGTGACTTCACAGCTTGGGTATAAGGCTTGCAATCTTGCCTGGATGTGTTTGGCTTGCCACATGGCGAGCGCACTTTCGCGCGAGGCGATGACGAGTTTTTTGGGTGGATTTTTCATAATGGATGATTTTATCATAGCGCAGTTTTGCAGGCGGGTTACAAACTGTTACAAAAATGTGAGCTTTTTTGGGTTAAGCTAAAGCATGGTGAGTGCTAAAAACCCGATTTATCATTGGGTGTTTTTTAGTTAACTAATTGTTTTTACTCTGTTCTCAGGAGATTTTTATGCAATATCAAATCGATATTTTTGTCAGCTCATTAAATCAGTTTTGGTTACAACTTGTAAACTTTGTGCCGAAGTTATTGGCGGTCATCGTCATTTTATTTTTTGGCTGGATCATCGCCAAGCTGGCTAGAAAAGCGGTAAAGCGCGGTCTGGAGCTTGCACATTTTGATAAATTTGCACAAAAATCAGGGCTTGAGGCTTTTATGAGCCACGGAAATATCAGTGTGACGTTAAGCGGCATTATCAGCCAGGTGGTGTACTGGTTGGTGATTACTTTATTCATCATTACGGGCGCAAACTCGTTGGGTATGAGCGAAGTGGCAGGTTTGCTTCAGCAGCTGGCCGGTTATTTACCTCATATCATTGTGGCGATTCTGGTGGTGATTTTCGGCACTTTGCTGGCGCGCTTTGTGAATCGGCTGGTATTTGCGTGGCTTTACAGCATCAAGTTTACGCACGCGCTGACGGTAAGCACCTCGACCGAATACGGCATACAGATTTTGGCTGTGTTTGTGGCGCTGGAGCAGCTGGGTATTGGCATGCAGCTTATTTATTCATTGTTTACGATCGTGTTCGGCGCGTTTTTCCTGGCGCTGGCGATTGCTTTTGGCTTGGGCGGAAAAGACTGGGCCGCCAGGGTAATCGAGGATTTTGATAAAAATAAAAATCAATAATCCATTTGATTTTTAGTTTGTAGTTCTTTACTAGGTTTCGCGCACCAAATGCTGCTGGCGGCGGCTTATGGCAATGGTTTCAGGAACGCCTCTCAGCAAGGCGACCCATTGTGCTTCGTTCGCTTCGTTAAGACGTTTTTCGTAACCGGCAATAAACTCTGCCGCTGCCAGACAGTTGCGGTGCAAACGTAAAAATCGCTCACCGAATTCAGCTTCGAGATGGGTGAGCGATTCTTCTATCAAATACTCGCGTTCGGCAGTGCGCACGGTAATGTACTTCAACTCCGCGCGCAGATAAATAATCGTATCAATCGGCACCAGCAGTACGCGGCCGCGCTCGTGAATGCTCAAGTGGCTGCGCATTTTTTGCAGCGGTTTCAGCGCTTCGAGCGGTAATGGCTTTAGCGCATGCGCTTTGTTGATTGCCGTCTGCAGGCGTTCCAGCCGAATCGGCTTGAGCAGATAATCAATGGCGTTCAAATCGAAGGCTTTGATCGCATAGGCATCAAAAGCCGTGGTGAAAATAATGTGTGGCCTGGGGTCGAGTTTTTGTGCATGCTGCGCGGCCTCTATGCCATCCATCAGCGGCATGCGGATATCCAGCAGCATGACGTCCGGCTTGGTGGTCTGCGCCAGGTCAATGGCTTCTTTACCGTTACTGGCTTCGGCGACAACCAAGACGTCTTCAATATCGCCCAGTAAATCTCGCATCCTGTTTCTGGCAGGGGCTTCGTCATCGGCAATTAAAATTTTAAGGGTTTGCGGCATGATTCAAATTTTTTCCGGTATGCGAATATGCACTTCGTAGCGGTTGTTTTTGGCTTCGGTTTTTAGCGAGCTTTCCAGATCAAAATGCAGTTTCAGGCGCTCCTTGATATTTTTCAGCGCCATCTTATTGCCCGTGTGGTGATTATTTTGTGATGCATACGGATTGCTGATAACGATGTGCAGTTCTTTAAGTTTGGTGTAAATTTTGACGATGATTTCGCCGCCTTCAGGCATCGGTTCTATGCCGTGATACACCGCGTTTTCTAACAGCGGCTGCAAAATAAGCGGCGGAATCATGGCGTCAGAAGGCATGTCATTGATCTGCCAGGTGATTTTCAGACGGCCTTCCAGACGCAATTTCTCCAGATCCAGATATTGGTGGCACAGGCCGATTTCCTGCGCGAGCGGCACCAGTTCGCGATTTTCGCTCATCAGCACGCGGAATAAATCCGCCATATCTTCCAGCGCAGTTTCAGCGCGTTTGGGCTGGCTGCGGATAAGCGACAGCACGGCGTTGATGCTGTTAAACAAAAAATGCGGGCGGATGCGCGCCTGCAAAGCCTGCAGACGCGCCTCGGCAATGGCGGGTGAATAGGCGCGTTCCTGCAGGTAAAAATAATACAGCACAATGGCGGTGACAATGGCTGTAAGCAGGCAGGCACGGTAGGTTTCGGGGACGGATTCAAACGCAAAGAAACGATGGATAAAAATAAAAACCAGGCTGGTGAAAGCGATTTCCAGCAATAGGATCGCTACAACGCCTTGCCAGTACTTAAGCTTGCTTAACACGGGATAAAGCGCATACAGTCCCAGCATGCTGAGCAGCAGCACAGGTTGCACCAGTGCTGATAACTCCGCCAATAAGGGCAAAAACTCATTGAATTGTTTGCTGAGTAAAATGGCGGCCATCGCCGCCAGCAGGTTCACAATGAGCAAGATTCGCAGATGAATGCCAAGATTATGCAGATTAGGTAAGCGACTATTTTTGCGCACAGCAAATACTTAGTTATAATGTTGCGATAAGTATATTATTATTAAAGTAATTTTTACAATAAAGCCAATAAATATAAACCAAGTGAATAAAGCGATTAAGTGTGTCAGAAAACTCTTTAAATAAAAAATCAGAAAGTTGGTCAGGCCGTTTTAACGAGCCAGTGGCTGAATTGGTCAAAAAATATACCGCTTCTGTTAATTTTGATAAGCGCCTGGCCGAATTCGATATTCAGGGTTCGCTCGCGCACGCGCAGATGCTGGGTGCACAAGGCATTATTTCGCAAGCGGATGTAAGCGCCATTGAAACGGGTTTGAACGAGATTCTGGCTGAAATTCAGGCAGATAAATTTGAATGGCTGCTGGATCTGGAAGATGTGCATCTCAATATCGAAAAACGCCTGACCGATAAAATCGGCGATGCAGGTAAGCGCTTACATACCGGTAGAAGCCGTAACGATCAGGTGGCGACCGATGTGCGTCTGTGGCTGCGTGCGACCAGCGATGCTGTTTTGACAGGCATTAAAAAGCTGCAAAGCTCTATTCTGGAGCTGGCCGAACAGCATGTGGATACTATCATGCCCGGCTTTACGCATTTGCAGGTAGCGCAACCTGTGACATTCGGGCATCATCTCATGGCGTATTTCGAGATGCTGAAACGCGATGCCGAACGGTTTGCCGATTGCCGCAAGCGTATTAATAGATTACCGCTGGGCGCCGCCGCCTTGGCAGGTACAAGTTACCCGATTAACCGTGAACTGGTGGCAAAAACGCTGGGTTTTGACGGTGTGTGTGAGAATTCGCTGGATGCGGTTTCGGACCGCGATTTTGCGATTGAATTTACTGCATCCAGCGCCTTGTTGATGACGCATTTATCGCGCTTTTCGGAAGAGCTGATTTTATGGTCAAGTCCGCGTTTTGCGTTCATTGATATTGCGGACCGCTTTTGCACCGGTTCATCGATTATGCCGCAAAAGAAAAACCCGGACGTGCCCGAACTGGTGCGTGGCAAAACAGGCCGAGTGAATGGCCATTTGGTGAGCTTGCTCACTTTGATGAAAGGCCAGCCGCTGGCTTATAACAAAGATAACCAGGAAGACAAAGAGCCTTTATTTGATACTGCGGATACGGTTCTCATTACGCTGGAGATTTATGCAGACATGCTGCGCGGCATTAGTGTGAATAAAGCGAATATGCGCCAGGCAGCGCTGGAAGGCTTTGCCACAGCGACCGATTTGGCCGATTACCTGGTGAAAAAAGGTATGCCGTTTCGGGATGCACACGAAACGGTTGCGCTGGCCGTGAAACATGCGGTAAACAAAGGCTGCGATCTGGCTGATTTGCCATTAAATGAGTTGCAGCTATTCAGCAGCAGCATCGCGAGTGATGTATTTAGCGTATTGACGCTGGAAGGCTCAGTCGCCAGCCGCGACCATATTGGCGGCACCGCGCCCGCCCAAGTTAAACAAGCGCTGCAGCGTGCCCGTCAATCAATCAGTTAGCATGTTACTCACTTGAAGCTAAATTCAATTTTAGTTTTTTTGCTTATGCTGCTAGTGGGTAGCAATGTTGTTGCCGCGGTGAATGATGCGGTTGTTGTGGATAATCAATCGCAAGAGAATGGTGCAAACAGCATGACTTGGCCTCTGTTGCCGGGCGAAAGCCTGAATGATGTCGCTCGCTTGTTTTACCCTAAAAACAAGGCGATGCAGCAAAGGTTTGTGCATAAAACCTTGCGTTTAAGTGCTGCTATTCGACCCAATCTCGACCCAGTTGAACGTTTTGAAACGCCGGTGTCGCTGATTATTCCTACCTTAAAATCACTCTCTGTCAGAACGCATCCTATTAAATCCGGGCGAAAAAAATCCGATAGCCAAAAGCTGAAAATGAGTTATGGAATCGAGCAAATACCTGCAAAACTGATGCAGGATTATGAAATTTTGCTCAGCAAAAATGCATTTTTGAAAGAAGAGCTGGCCAGATTGAATGAAAAGCTTATTTTTTTGCAAACCAAGTTAAACGAACTAAAGCTGGCGCTGGACAAAACGCTAAGCCAGCCAGCCCCAAAAGTATTTAAGAATTTAGATCATCCGGCAATTGACAAGCCGCAAGCGGCAGCAGCAGAAAAACCAGCCACAAATCCGCTATTTGGCAGTTTAAGCGGTGACTTGATAAAAATGATGCTGGCCTTGGTCTTGCTGGCGGGTTTAAGCGCATATTTGTTAAAAAAATACCGGCAGTATATGGCTGCAAAAATGAGCTTTGCGGCCACCAGAATGCAGACGACCGTAGCCGATATGGGCGGGCATTGGCAGAATTCACGGGTAAAGGCCGGGTATGAAACTACACAAGCCGCCCCACTGGCGAAGGCGGCCAAGGAGGCAGAATCCAGGCTGGCAGCTACGCTGGAGGAAGCCAGACTGCTGATGGGCATCAATCGCACCAGCGATGCGATCGCGCACCTTAAATTGACGATTGAATCACAGCCGAAAGGTTCGATTCATCACTGGCTGTATTTATTGGAAATTTTTAGAAAACTTAATCTGCAGCAGGATTTTGAACATTATGCCATTGGTATGCATGAGACTTTTAACGTCATCGCGCCAGCTTGGCAGGATACAGAAATCGCCATGGTGGTGGCACAAAGCCTGGAAGAGTTTCCGCATATCATGGAAAAACTGTATAGCACGTGGCCTGATGACGCTGCGGCGGTGTATTTACGCAGCCTGATTACTGATAACCGCGGCGGTGAGCGCACAGGTTTCGGTAAAGCGGTATTAAACGAAATTTTATTGCTGATTGCGCTGCTGGATACACGTAAAGAAATAAGTTAATCCAAGAAGATCTGCAGCAGCTCGTTCAGGTAACGCCGGCCGAGCAGGGTCGGTTGAATGAATTGATGTTGCTGTGTAATAAAACCTTTATTTGACGCCTCTGCAAGGCGCATGGATATTGCCTCCCAGGGCATGCCGGTACGTTCTGTAAACAGCCTTGCTTCAAACCCTTTTGTTAACCGCAGCGCGTTCATCATAAACTCAAAGCCCAGATCGGCTTTTTCAACTGTCCAAACATTATCCACGGCATGGCCGCTTTCGGCGTTTTCCATAAAGCTTTTGGGGTGTTTATGGCGTGTTTCGCGGGTGATTTTATCGTGAAAACTCAATTTGGAATGTGCGCCCGCACCGATGCCTAAATAATCGCCGAATTGCCAATAGTTCAGGTTATGCCGTGCCTGCGATTTGGGCTTGCAAAAAGCAGAGGTTTCATAATGTTCATAACCATTTTCTGCCAGTAAAGCTTCTATTTTTTCCTGCATTTCCGCACTGGCGTCATCATCCGGCAAACTCGGCGGCGTGCGGTAGAACGGCGTATTCGGCTCCAAAGTTAAGTGGTAAAAAGACAAATGGTCCGGTTGAAGCGCGGCCGCCTGCTGCGCGTCCTGCAAAGCATGCGTAAGCGTTTGTTTGGGTAGCCCATACATCACATCCAGGTTGATACGCTCAAAGGTATCAAGCGCCAATTCAGCCGCTTGTATGGCCTGCCTGTCATCATGAATGCGGCCCAGTGCTTTGAGATAATCTGCATTGAAACTTTGTATGCCGAGGGATACGCGGTTTACACCCGCCAGTTTATAGCCCGCAAAATGCGTCGTGTCCACTGTACCCGGGTTGGCCTCCAGCGTGATTTCAGCGTCATATTCCAGCGGTATAAGCATGCGTACCGCGCTTAGGATTTCATCAATGGCTTCGGGCGAGAACAGGCTTGGTGTGCCGCCGCCAAAGAACACGCTTTTGATTTTGCGCCCGTAAACACGCGGCACGGATTGCTCTAAATCCTTAATAAGCGCTTGTACATAACGTTTTTCAGGGATATCACTGCGTGACTCGTGCGAATTAAAATCGCAATACGGGCATTTTTTTACGCACCACGGAATGTGGATATAAAGCGATAGCGACGGCGGAGTGGTGAGGCCGGATAGCGTAGCTTCGCCTAGAATCGGCGAGCGTGTATTGATAGGCCTTGCACGCGCATTGAAGCTTGCTTCCGGATTAATGGGGATAACTTTTTTCAATCGCTGCTTTTTGTTTTAGATAAGGATTCACAAGCTGATCGACCAGATGATGCAAGGCCTCGCGCATTTGTGTTTCAGATACTTCCATCAGTAAGCCATCCTCCAGCGCGTCCTGGGCGATTTGTTTGATCTCTTCAAAATTTTCGCGCATGACTTTGATTTTTTCGGTGCAGGAGACAATGCTTCCGTTGTCGCGCACCCATATCGGCAGAGATGTCAGGGGTGATTTCATGTGGATAAATCCTGTAATTTCTTGATCAATTGCTGCAATGCCTGGCCGCGATGGCTGATTTTGTTTTTTGCTTCGGGCGTTAATTCGGCACCTGTTTTACCTGAAGCAACATCCAGAAACAATGGATCATAGCCAAAGCCGCCGGTGCCGCGCGGTATGGTTAATATTTCACCGCGCCAGATACCTTCCGCAATCAAGGGCTGCGGGTCGTCATGATGGCGCACCAGCACAATCGCGCAGTAGTAATAAGCGGCGCGGTTGCTTTCGTTAGCAAGTGCGTTCAATAGCATTTGATTATTCTGCTCATCACTTTTTGGTTCACCACCATAGCGTGCAGAGTGCACGCCTGGCTTGCCTTGCAGGGCATCGACGCAAATGCCGGAATCATCGGCAAGCGCAGGCAAGCCGGAATGCAGGCTGGCATGTCGCGCTTTGGCGAGCGCGTTCTCAATAAAAGTGCAGTGCGGTTCTTCCGCTTCGGCAATATTGAATGCCGACTGCGGTACAACCTCTATATTTAGCGGCGATAACAACTGTTGGATCTCGCGCAGTTTGCCGGCATTGCCGCTGGCGATAACGATTTTTTTTAGCACTTATAAACCCAGTGCTGTTTTTTGCTTGCCGAGCAATTCGGTAATACCGGCCTGCGCCAGATCCAGCATGGCATTCATCGCGGTTTTATCAAACGGTTCGCCTTCTGCGGTGCCTTGAATCTCCACAAAGCCGCCGCCTGAAGTCATGACGACGTTCATATCGGTGTCGCAGTCGGAGTCTTCGATATAGTCTAAATCCAGCACGGGCACGCCTTTGTACACGCCCACCGAAATCGCCGCCACGGCCTGCTTGAGCGGGTTCTCGGTAATTTTTTCACTTTTTAACAGTGTAGAAACGGCATCATGCAATGCCACATAAGCGCCGGTAATACTCGCAGTACGTGTACCGCCATCGGCCTGAATCACGTCGCAATCCAGGTGGATACTGCGCTCGCCCAGTTTTTCCAGATCGATGATGGCGCGCAAACTGCGGCCGATCAGGCGCTGGATTTCCTGTGTGCGGCCAGATTGCTTGCCTTTGGCGGCCTCCCTGTCCATGCGGCTGCCGGTGGAGCGTGGCAGCATGCCGTATTCAGCCGTCACCCAGCCCTGGTTTTTGCCCTTGAGAAAGCCGGGCACTTTTTCTTCTACGCTGGCTGTGCACAGTACATGCGTATCACCAAATTTGATCAGTACCGAGCCTTCGGCATGCTTGGTGTAATGGCGGATGATTTCAATGTTGCGCAGCTGATGACTGGCGCGCTGGCTAGGACGATGATGAGCTTGCATGATATTGATTTGCTTAATAATTGTTTCATGGAAAAAGGCAATTATAAGCGATGCGCCATGTGATTGGTTTTATAACATGGATTTTTTAAGAGAGTGGTATTAAATCTTAGGTTTCTGCTGCGTTTTGTTCAAAGCGTTCTGGATAGCTGCGATGGTTTTTTCAATATCGTCATCAGACAACTCGAGCGGGTCGGTTTCTTCAAAATTCTGGTGCGTGACCGGATTGATGATGGTGGTCGTTTCACCCAGCGGCATCAGTTGCGTAGAAACCGCAGACTGGCTCATTAACCGATCGCCCCATTGCAAACCAATGGCGCTCATGTTGTCGCCTTTTTCATCGCTGGCAAATTCGGCGCTGTCCATTAATTCAGTGGTGACATCAATAATTGTCTTGTTTTGCTGCATGATTTCCTTGATCCGCTGGTCATCAAGCACGCCCCATACACCATCCGTGCACAGCAATACGGTATCGCCTTCAAGCAGTTCGTGCCTGTCGGACAAATCAATCTGCGGCGGGGTTTCGCCGCCAACGCAATTATAGATTTTGTTTTTGTAAGGGTGTGTTGCCATTTCCTCTTTGCTGATCATGCCCTTTTTATAGAGCGATTGCACCACGGAATGGTCTTCGGTGCGAAACAGCAAATGCCCATTACGAAAATGATACAGGCGCGAATCGCCCACATGCGCACAGTACAAATAACCGCGCTGGATAATGGCGGCCACGATGGTGGTACGCGGTGATTCGATAAGCTCTTCGGTCTGCGTGACGTTCTCGATCATGTCATGTACCTGCTGAATATGATCGATTAGAAATTTGGCCGGGCTGCTAAGTGTCGGCACGGCCAGGCGCTCGAATGCCTCGGTAAGCGTTTTAACCGCCAGATGTGCGGCAATTTCGCCATTGCGGTGGCCGCCCATGCCATCGGCCAGCACCAGCAGCAGGGCGTCCTTGCTGTAAGAATAGGCCAGCCTGTCCTGGTTGTACTGTCTAGGGCCCTGGCGGCTATTTTGATAAATAGTGAATTTCATTTGGTAAATCTATGCTTACAGCGGTTTATTCAGTACGTGTTTGATTTTGTGTACCAGACTCGGTTTTTTGGTTACTAGCGGAGGCACGTTTTCAAGCAAGGTTTTCTGCAAGGAAAACACACTCTGCGGTCTTTCCAGATAATCGAGTTTCAAGCAATTATCAATGATCTGCAGCAACTCTTCCGTATAAAGCCCCTTGCCCATTTTGACAGCAGGTATCAATGAATCTTCTTTTACGCGCAGATTCGCAGCTATGGGGGCAGACCTCGCCAGGCAGGAATACATGCTTGCGCCCACGCTGTAAATGTCACTCCAGGGTCCCAGCTGCTTGCGTTCAAAATATTGCTCGGGTGGCGCAAAGCCGGGCGTATAGCTGGGCGAAAGCTTGGATTGCACCTGGGTCAGTGTTTGCCTGGCAGAACCAAAATCCAGTAATACCGGTGAACCATCCAGGCGGATATAGATATTGGCTGGTTTGATATCCAGATGCAGCAGTTTTTGCGTGTGGACTTCGCGCAGGCCGTTGAGCAGCTCGCCAAATACGCGCCGCACAAATTTTTCGTTGACGGGCTCAGGTTGCGAGAGGATGTAGTCCTGCAGCGATTTGCCGCGCTCATACTGCATCACCATGTAAACGGTATTGTTTTCTCTAAAGAAATTAATCACGCGCACGATGTTTTTGTGATCAATTTTGGCAAGCGCCAAACCTTCCTCAAAAAAGCATTTCAGGCCATGCTTGAAAGTAGCTGCATCATCTTCTGTGCCCAGCAGCACAGTAGCGCCTTCTTCGCGCAAGGCCAGGCCCGTAGGCATGTATTCTTTGATGGCGACAATGTTCTTGTTCAAGTCCTGAGCAAGATACACAAAACTAAAACCGCCGGTACTCAAGACTTTGGTAATGATGTAGTCTTGCAGTATATAGCCGATAGGCAAAGGTTGATTTTTACTGGTAGCCATCTATTGGTTCAAATAATAGTCATTAAGGTAACTAGTTGGGAATATTCTCTCATAAAATCATGGGTATTTGATACAATTATCATCAATTACTTTAAGAAAGCAAGCTATGATATTAAGTATGACAGGCTTTGCGTCGCAAGAATGCAACACTGTAAACGGTATTTTGATGGTTGAACTGCGTTCCGTGAATCATCGCTATCTCGAACTGCAGCTAAAACTGGATGACAATTTGCGTATGTTTGAAGCCGTGGTGCGCGAGCTTATTCAGGCTAAACTGGGGCGCGGCAAGGTGGATTGCCGCCTCAGTCTGGTGCGCAATCTTGCCAACGGGAACCTGCCGCAGCTGAATCATGCCGTTTTGCAGCAAATTGCCGAAAGAGCAAAAACTGCCGCGCAATATTTTCCGCATACACAACCAGTTAACATGCTAGAAGTACTGCAAATGCCAGGTGTGATGGCGGCGGGAGCATTAGATATGGATGCGCTCGAAAATGATTTGAAAGCCACCTTGAATGCCGTGCTGCAGGATTTGGTCGAAGCCAAAGCGCGCGAAGGTGCAAAACTTAAGGCTGTGATTTTGGAGCGTTTGCAACAGATAGAACAGCATGTCGCAAAAGTGAAGCCGATGATGCCGGCGCTAATCAGACAATATCAGGAAAAACTCACCGCCAAACTGAATGAAGCCACTAACAGCAACGATGACGAGCGCATTCGCCAGGAAATGGTGCTGTTTGCGCAGCGCATTGATGTGGATGAAGAGCTTTCGCGCCTGACTTCGCACATCGAGGAAGTGAAGCGCATTCTGAATGCGGCGGGTGCTGTGGGCAAGCGGCTGGATTTTTTAATGCAGGAAATGAACCGTGAGGCGAATACGCTGGGCTCGAAATCGGCAGCGATCGAAACCAGCCAGATTTCGATGGAACTCAAAGTGCTGATTGAGCAGATGCGTGAACAGATTCAGAATATTGAATAGCGATAGCATATGATTGCCATAATTTAGTGCATAAATATTGCATTTGCTGGATTACAAATGTTGAGATTGCACCGAATTTGTGCAAAAAAACAAAAAATCGAATTTTAATTTATTAACTATTTGATTTATAATAAAAAATAAACTGGTACAGGCTTTGCTTAAGTTTTATTAAACAAATACAAGACTTAAGCCATGCAAAAATCTGCCATCCAGTTTTTCGATGAAATGCAGCTAAATACTGCCGATGTCCGCGAAATTTATTCTGCCTATGATAAATGGCTGCAAAATATACCGCACCAGCAGCTTGCAACTAAGCGCGCCGAAGCAGAAGTATTGTTTCGCCGCGTTGGTATTACCTTTAACGTCTATGGTGAGGAGGATGGTGCAGAGCGCCTGATTCCGTTTGATGTTATTCCCCGTCTGATATCTGCCAAAGAGTGGGCGCATTTATCTGCAGGCGCCATTCAGCGTGTGCGTGCGCTTAATATGTTTTTGCACGACATCTATCATAAGCAGGAAATCATTCAGGCAGGTATTGTACCCGCCAGCATATTGGCGAATTCGCAATACAGGCCGGAAATGTTTGGCATTGATGTGCCAAATCAGATTTATGCGCATATTGCCGGCATTGATCTGGTGCGCACCAGCGAATCGCAATTCTATGTATTAGAGGATAATCTGCGTACGCCGTCCGGCGTTTCATACATGCTGGAAGATCGCAAAATGATGATGCGGCTGTTTCCGGAGTTGTTCCGCCGTTATTCGGTTGCGCCGGTAGAGCATTATCCACAGGTGTTGCTGAATAATTTGCGCGCGGTGGCGCAGCCGGGGGTGCAAGACCCAACAGTGGTGTTGCTTTCTCCCGGCGCCTATAACAGCGCGTATTTTGAGCATGCTTTCATCGCGCAACAAATGGGCATCGAGCTGGTAGAAGGCCAGGATTTGTTTGTGCGCAATAACGCAGTCTATATGCGCACCACGCAGGGCCCGCAACGCGTTGATGTGATTTACAGACGTATTGATGACGATTACTTAGACCCGCTGGTATTCAATGCCAATTCGATGCTGGGTGTACCGGGCTTGCTTTCGGTTTATAGAAACGGTGGCGTGACTCTGGCAAACGCAGTAGGGACGGGGGTGGCTGACGATAAAGCGACCTATATACATGTGCCGGCCATGATTAAGTTTTATTTGGACGAAACGCCGATTTTAGAAAACGTTCCCACTTATGAGCTGGGCAAAGAGGATGATTTGCAGTACACGCTTGCGCATCTGGATGAGCTGGTGGTGAAAGAAGTGCAAGGCTCTGGCGGCTACGGCATGCTGGTAGGCCCGGCAGCCAGCAAAAAGGAGCTCGAAGAATTTCGCCTGCGGATTTTATCCAGCCCTTCCAGTTATATCGCGCAACCTACGCTGGCGTTATCCACCTGCCCAACCCTGGTAGAAAAAGGCATTGCGCCACGACATGTCGATTTGCGGCCATTTGTGCTTTCAGGAAAAACCGTGACGCTTGTGCCGGGCGCGCTTTGCCGGGTCGCCTTAAAAGAAGGTTCGCTGGTGGTCAATTCATCGCAAGGCGGGGGCACCAAAGATACCTGGGTGCTGGAAGGAGAATTACAGGATCTGCCGCGGCAATCTGCGGAAGTAAGAAATACCGCAGTGGAGGAGCCGGTATGCTGAGCCGAACCGCGGATCATCTTTACTGGATGGCGCGCTCTATTGAGCGTGCAGAGAACATGGCGCGCGTGCTGGATGTGACCTATAACATGTCGCTGGTGCCGAATGCCGCGGTAAGCGAGGCAGCATTATGGCTTCCAGCCTTGGAAATTTCGGGCAATGTGGAAGCTTATAAGCATAACCACGAAGCGTTTTTAGCTGCGGACGTGATTCATTATCTGGCAATGGATATGAATAATCCTTCCAGTATCTACAGCGCTTTGCGCAGTGCGCGTGAGAATGCGCGTGCTGTACGTGTTGCGATGACTTCCGAAACCTGGGAAAACATCAATGCGTTATGGTTGGAGTTTGGTCAGTTTGCCGGGCAGGATTTATCAAAAGGCGGTTTGCGTGAATTTTGCGATTGGGTAAAAGCGCGTTCGCATCTGTTCAGAGGCGTGTGCTTTGGCACCATGCTGCGTGATGATGCATTCAACTTTGTCAGATTAGGCACGTTTATCGAACGCGCTGACAATACTGCACGTTTGCTGGATGTAAAATATCACTTGCTGCTGCCCTCGCAAGAAGAGATTGGCGGCGCAGTGGATTACTATGAGTGGAGTGCGGTGTTGCGCTCGGTATCGGCTTTTCAGGCGTATCAAAAAATATTCAGTGATACGATTGTGCCTTGGCGGGTGGCGGAACTGCTGGTGTTAAGATGTGATATGCCGAGGTCACTACATGCTTGCTTTGATGAGATCATGCCAATTCTGGAGCAACTTTCTGGCATGCGTGCGAGTGAGTCCAAAAGGCTTGCTGGAGAACTGCATGCCAAATTGCATTACGGTAAAATGAACGATATTTTTCAAGACGGCTTACACGAATTTTTGAGCGATTTTATCGAATCCAATAATTTGCTTGGTACCGAAATCCAGCGTACGTTTTTAAACGCCGCAGTGAGTTGATATGTTACTAAGTATTGAGCACCACACCCGCTACGTTTATAGCGAGCCTGTCAATTACACCATCCAGCAACTCAGATTAACGCCGCCCAATGGTTTTGGTCAGCAGGTAAAACGCTGGGATATTAAAGTAAATGGCAATCTGCATGCGGTGGAAGACTCCTACGGCAATACCACCCACACCATGGTGGTAGATACGCCGCATGCAGAAATTATTATCATCGCTTTTGGCGAGGTAGAGACAGGATTGGCTGTAAATAATCCGGAACAGAATTTAACGCAAACACAGGCATTGCCGCTTGCTATTTATTTGCGTGATACGCCGCTAACAGCAAGTGATGGCGCAATACGTGCATTTGCCAAACCATACCAAACATCGTCTTCCGGGCAGAATGTGGCATTGGAAGACATGATGCATGCGTTGCTTGACCGAGTAAGTTATATCAAAGGGGCAACTGAGGTAACCACAACTGCGAGAGAAGCCTTTCAGCTTGGTCAAGGCGTTTGCCAGGATCATGCGCATATTTTCATTGCCTGCTGCCGCAGTATCGGCCTGCCGGCCCGCTATGTAAGCGGTTATCTGTTTACCGAGGATGGCAGTTTGATGCAAACTCATGCATGGGCTGATGTCTGGCTGCAAGAGGAGGGCTGGCACAGCTTTGATGTGTCCAATGGCTGCCGTATTCATGGAGTGCATGTCAGGCTGGCCTCAGGCCTGGATTATCGTTCTGCAAGCCCCGTGACCGGCATGCGCTCTGGCGGCGGTGTAGAAGGTATGGCCACCAGCGTGGTGGTGAATCAGGCTGGAATGCCAATCAATCAGCAACATCGCATCAATCAAATTGAGCTTGTTAAACAGGCGGAATTGCTTAAACAGGCACAACAGGCACAACAATAAAATATGGCGATCAATTCGTTAAAGTTCAGCCGTCATGGGGATAAGGAAAACTCCCCTTTCTTTGAAGAAAACCTGGTTCGACTATTGGAAGAGCGGGATAAACTTGGTCTGACCTCAACGATCCATGAAATCGACGCGCTGATGATTACGGTTGACCCCGAACATTCAATCAAATATGTTGCCGAGCTCGCTTTAATGACACCGTACCATTACCTGGTGACTTTGGAGACCGAAAAACACTGGACACATGTATTGCGCATCGACTTAAATTCACCGGATATTCTGCTACGGGAAGTAAAAGATCCTAATTTAAGAGGCATTTTCAGAAGTCTGAACGAAATTTACCCCATAGGGGCAAAAAAACCGAATAGCCGGTATATGGGCGAGATCATTCGTGTAGATGATTTACACAGTGTGGTACAGATGCAGCAGCAGCGCGAATTCAGGTTTTTTAGTCAGGACGAAGTACGTAAGCTTGAATTGCCCGGTAATATCGCGGTAAGCAAGCCATCACCCTACACCCACAATATTGTGGCGTATATGGAGCGCAGGCCGGATGAGTTAAGGGTGTATGCACTGGGTGTCAGCGTGATCAAACCCGAAGTTCAGGCGGCCTACTTTGAAGCAAAGACATTGCAAAATAAATTAGGCATTAGTGATTTACTGTTACCGATAGATCATCTTGCGACGCGTGTATACAGTCAGAATCGGGAGGTCGCGATACTGGAATATCTGTCCTGGTCGAGCTACTATTTTTGGGGTGCTTACAATATCAAGGACCAGAACTCATCGACCAATGTGACCAAAAGTGCACATGAGCTTCCAGAATCTAAAAGCCCGGCCAAGGTATTTACTGCGAACAATACTCCCTATTTTATTAACCATTTAGAGCACCTGCCATCGCCTACTGAGACCTTTGTGCGTAATTATGGTCCGCGTTTGCATCACATGGCGATTTCGGTAAAAGATGGCGAGAGGAATGGCAAAGAGCACATTGATATTGTGGTGGATGCGATTGCGGAAAACGGCAAAGAATTTTTACTTGATGTGATTGGCTCCAAAGAGCAGGGGTTAAAACAAATATTTTCAAACGCCTCTGAACATTCTTCGCTCATTATCGAATACGTGCAACGTTATGGTAGTTTTGATGGTTTCTTTACAAAAGAAAACGTGGCCAAACTGACTGAAGCCGCAGGGCACATGTAGTTTTTCCAAAATCCATTTTTAAAATACTGATTCAATTTTCCAGTAAAAATCTGCAGGTTTTTCTGTAAGCAAATATCCAAAATGGTATGATTCAGGATATTTATTTTTGAATAATTCATATGACTTATTGTGTAGGTTTGCTGCTTGAACAGGGCTTGGTGTTGGCCTCCGATACGCGCACCAATGCAGGCGTAGACCAGGTGGCCATTTCTCCAAAGATGCACGTGTTCGAACTAAAGAACGAGCGGGTGATTGTGTTGCTGACGGCGGGCAATCTGGCCATCACGCAGTCCGTCATCAACAGCTTAAGAGCTACGATTGACAAGAACGAAGCTGAGAGTAAGCACTTACATAACGTGAACAGCTTATTTGATGCGGCTGGATTGGTGGGTGCAGAACTGCGTGCTGCCTTTGAACGGGACGGCGAACATTTAAAAAATCATAGTATCGATTTCAACGCGAGTATCCTGGTGGCCGGGCAGATCAAAGGCGAAAAGCCGCGTTTGTTCAATGTGTATGCCGCAGGAAACTTTATTGAGACCTGCCGCGAAACGCCTTATTTCCAGATTGGTGAAACCAAGTACGGCAAGCCGATTATCGACCGTGTGGTGAAGCATAACAGCGAGATGATGGATGCGGTGAAATGTATCCTGATTTCGTTTGATTCCACCATTCGCAGTAATGTCTCGGTCGCGGCGCCCATCGACTTGCTGCTTTACAGAGTCGATAGTTTCCATGCAGATTGTCAACAGCGCATTACAGAAAATGATCCTTACTTTGCGAAAGTAAGGCAGGGCTGGGGCCAGGGCCTCAAAGAAGTGTTTTCCGCTTTGCCAAGTCCGGATTGGTGCTGATGTATGCTGAAAGGTAATCTGTTTATAGTGACCGCTGCCTCTGGTGCAGGCAAAACCAGCCTCGTCGAAGCGTTGCTGGCTAACGACGCACAAATCAAGCGATCTGTTTCACACACCACGCGGCGGCCGCGCAGTGGTGAGGAAAATGGCGTGCATTACCATTTTGTGAACGAAGCGCAATTTTTAGAAATTCTATCTGCCGGCGGTTTTTTGGAAAGCGCCGATGTGCATGGCGCTAAATATGGCACCTCGCAAAGCGGCGTAGATACTGCCTTGCAGGCAGGGTATGATGTGATATTGGAAATCGATTGGCAGGGTGCTGCGCAGGTGCGTGCCATTTATCCACAGGCGATCAGCATTTTTATTCTGCCGCCATCGGTAGAAACACTGGCGGAAAGGCTGAATAACCGCGGCCAGGATAGCGCGGAAGTCATCGCCAAGCGTGTTGCAGCAGCGCGTGAAGAAATGCGTCATGTAGTGGAGTTTGACTATGTTACAATCAATGATAATTTCGAGGTGGCCTTGCAAGACCTGATGGCGATCATTCGTGCAAGCAGGCTTGAATCACAATCTCAGTTACAGCGCTATGCTGCCCTCATTCAAAAGTTAACTTAAAGGAAACTATTATGGCTCGTATTACCGTAGATGATTGTTTAGAAAAAATTCCGAACCGCTTTCAGTTGACGCTGGTTGCGGCCTACCGCGCACGCCAGCTGGCGAATGGCTCCGATCCGTTTGTGCATGGCGTAGGGCAAAAAGACAAGCCAACCGTACTCGCATTACGTGAAATTGCTGCCGGTAAAGTGGGTTTGGAGATTTTAAACCACCGTACACATTCTTAAGCTTGCAGCAAGCTTTAAGCATGTAAGTTTCAGCATAAAATCATGGCAAAAACCGCTCTTAAATCATCAGCGGAACCCTTCCAATCTGCCGAGCCGCCTTTGCTGCCGGCAGATTCCGAAACCTCGCAGCTCACACTTTTACTCAAAGAATATTTTAGCCAGGTCGACATTGAACAAGTGTGGGCGGCTTACCGCTATGCCGCTGCCGCGCATGAAGGCCAAACGCGCAAAACCGGCGAGCCTTATATTTCACATCCCGTTGCAGTAGCCTGTATTTTAGCCAAGCTGCATCTGGATTTGCCGACTTTACTTGCCGCGCTGCTGCATGATGTGGTGGAAGATACCGGGGTTGCCGTCGCGACCGTCACCGAGAAGTTTGGTAAGCAAGTGGGTGAACTGGTGGATGGTGTGACCAAGCTCGATAAAATCGAGTTTCAAAGCGCTACCGTGGCACAGGCCGAAAACTTCCGCAAAATGCTGCTGGCGATGAGCCAGGATGTGCGCGTGATTCTGGTGAAATTGGCCGACAGGCTGCATAACATGCAGACGCTGGATGCGATGAAATCAGAAAAACAGAAACGCATCGCACGCGAGACGCTGGAGATTTATGCGCCTATTGCCAATAGGTTAGGCCTGAATCCAGTCTATCAAGAGTTGGAAGATTTAAGTTTTAAATATCTGTACCCCATGCGTTACCGCGTGATTTCCAAGGCGATCAAGGTGGCGCGCGGCAATCGCAAAGAGGTGATCAGCAAGATTCTAGATGAGATCAAGCAGCGTTTGGCCGATGCGCACATCGAAGCGGATGTCAAAGGGCGCGAGAAGCATCTGTACAGCGTGTACCGTAAAATGATGAACAAGGCCACGGCGCTTGCGCAAGTGCATGATATATATGGGTTCAGGGTGGTGGTAAAAGATGCCGCCAGCTGCTATCTGGCGCTCGGATGCCTGCATGCGCTGTACAAGCCGATCCCTGGCAAATTCAAAGATTATATTGCCATCCCTAAAGCCAACGGCTACCAGTCGTTGCACACCACTTTGTTTGGCCCGTTCGGTACGCCGATCGAAGTGCAGATTCGTTCTGAAGAAATGCATAAAATCGCCAATGCGGGCGTGGCCGCGCACTGGAAGTATAAAACTACCGATGCCAACCTCACGACTTTGCAGCAGCAAACCCATCAGTGGCTGCAGCGTTTGCTGGAGATTCAAACCGAAAGTGATGATTCATACGAGTTTTTAGAGAATTTCAAAGTCGATCTGTTTCCGGACGAAGTATATGTGTTTACACCAAAAGGCAATATTCTGGCGCTTCCCAGAGGCTCTACCGCAGTGGATTTTGCCTATGCCGTGCATACCGACGTCGGTAATAGCTGCGTGGCGGTTAAAATCAATAACGAACTTGCGCCGCTGCGTACAGAGATGCGCAATGGCGACAATGTAGAGATTATTACCGCTGCGCTGGCAAAACCCAACCCCGCCTGGCTCAATTATGTGGTGACCGGCAAGGCGCGCTCACATATCCGGCATTATTTAAAAACGCTGCAGGCCACAGAATCCGCCCATCTGGGCGAGCGCATGCTCAATATGGCGTTAAGGGCCTTGCATGTGGATCCGAACGCTGTACCAGAAAAGCAGTGGCATAAAGTGATGCGCGATTATGGCGCTAAACATAAATCGGAGATTCTGACCGATATTGGTTTAGGTAAACGCGTGAGCCTGATGGTGGCGCATCAGTTAACGGCAGGTAATCCAGAATTGCATGGGTTTGAAAATTCAAAACCAAATACTCAAAAGAAATTTGATAGCATTACCATTACTGGCTCAGAAGGCATGGCGGTACAGTTCGCACAATGTTGCCGACCCATTCCGGGCGACCCGATTTTAGGCTTTATCAATAAGGATAAAGGCCTCATTATCCACACGCATGATTGCCCCAACATACGAAAATTCAAGCTGGATCCTGACAGATGGCTGGATGTGGAATGGGATACCGACAATAAAAAACTGTTTAAAGTAAACGTGCGCATGGTAGTAGCTAACGAGCGCGGCATGCTGGCCAAAATTGCTGCAGGCATCTCGGATGTTGGCTCAAATATTGATAATGTGAGTGTAGAAGAACCGGATGGCAGCAAATATTCGAATGTGAATTTTACCGTGCAAGTGCGTAACCGCATCCATTTGGCCGAATTAATGCGCAATTTGCGCAAAATACCGGATGTGGTGCGGATTAACCGTGTCAAGGGTGTTCACAATGAAGAAAAAATACAATAGCAGGCTGTGTTGAAATGCGCTTTGCACATTGTTTCACTTAACTCCATGTCCTAAAGGTTTTATCTGAGTAATCTTGCCGATTTTAAGGTTTTCAGCAAACCGTTAATTGCGAGTCTTGGCAAACTCGGCATCTCCACTATTCAGGGCTTGCTGCTGCATTTACCACTGCGGTATATTGATGAGACACGCATTACGCTAATACGTGATTTGCGGCAGGGCGATTCAGTGCAGGTTGAGGGTGAAATTGTGCATGCTGAGGTAAGCTACAAGCCGCGCAAAGCCTTGATTGCAAGGCTGGAAGATGCCAGCGGACAGCTGACGTTACGCTTTTTGCATTTTTACCCTAGCCAAATTGCTGCGCTAAAGGCGGGTACCAAATTACGCGTATATGGCGAGGTGCGTCACGGCTTTTTTGGTTACGAGATGGTGCATCCGCAATGCAAACATGTGGGCGAAAAAACACAGGTTGCAGAAACGCTCACACCGGTTTACCCCACCACAGCAGGGCTTACACAGCCCACTATCCGCAAGGCAATCCAGATTGCACTCAATCAGGATGCGCTGGGTGAAACCTTGCCGGCCGGCGTGTACAAGCAGTTAAATCTTCCCGGCTTTGCAGCAAGCATTCAATCACTGCATAACCCGCCGCCCGATGCTAATTTGAGCGCACTGGAAAATCGCAGTACGCCGGAATGGCGTAGACTGGCGTTTGACGAGCTTTTAGCGCAACAGCTTTCGATGCGTAAGCATTATGCCAAGCGGCGCAGTCTGGACGCACCGTCTATCGCGGCATCGCAAATGTTAGTGCCGCAGTTATTAAAAAATCTGGCGTTTGCATTAACCCAGTCTCAGCAAAAAGTAGCGGCGGAAATCAGCCATGATTTAACGCAGCCGCACCCCATGCAGCGTCTGTTGCAGGGCGATGTGGGCAGCGGCAAGACCGTTGTCGCCTGCATGGCTGCGTTGCAGGCGATTGAGCACGGCTGGCAAGTCGCCCTGATGGCGCCGACTGAAATTCTGGCGGAGCAGCATTACAAAAAATTTGAAACATGGCTTATGCCGCTTAAACTGAATATCGCGTGGCTCACCGGCAGCCAAAGTAAAAAAGAACGTGAGCAAGCACTTGCTGACATCGCCACAGGCCGCGCCCAGCTTGCCGTGGGTACACATGCGTTGTTTCAGGACGCCGTGCAATTTAATAAATTAGGCTTAGCGATCATTGATGAACAACACCGCTTTGGCGTGCAGCAGCGCCTGGCCTTGCGCAAAAAAGGTGAGCCAGAGCCGCATCAGCTCATGATGTCGGCCACGCCTATTCCACGTACGCTTTCCATGAGTTATTTTGCTGATCTGGATGTTTCGGTGATAGACGAGCTACCGCCCGGCCGCACGCCGATTGTGACAAAATTGGTATCAGACCAACGGCGTGATGAGGTTCTGCAGCGCGTGCGCGAGGCCTGCATGGCAGGCAGCCAGGCCTATTGGGTGTGCCCGCTGATCGAGGAATCTGAGGCCTTGCAGCTGCAAACCGCTAATGATACGTTTACTCACATGCAAGCAATTTTCCCCGAACTCAATATCGGGTTGGTGCACGGCCGCATGAAACCGGCCGAAAAACAGGCAGTCATGGCGCAATTCAGCGCAGGCAGCATACAATTATTAGTTGCCACTACGGTGATAGAAGTCGGCGTGGATGTGCCCAATGCCAGTTTGATGGTGATCGAGCATGCAGAGCGCTCCGGCCTGAGTCAGTTGCATCAGTTGCGCGGTCGCGTAGGGCGCGGCGCGGCCAAAAGCACCTGTATTTTGCTATATCAACATAATTTAGGCCAAAACAAGCTCTCAGAAACTGCGAGAGCGCGATTGAAGGTGATCTATGAAAGCAACGATGGTTTTGCAATTGCTCAGGCGGATCTACATTTGCGTGGCCCGGGCGAGTTTCTGGGCACCCGCCAAAGTGGCGTGCCGATGCTGAAAATCGCCGATTTGGAGCGTGATGCCGATTTGCTGGAAGCCGCAAAAAACATGGCGGATAAACTCATAAAAGAATATCCGGCAGCGGTAGAGCAGCATCTGGAGCGGTGGTTGAGCCACGCAGGCGACTTGGTGAAAGTTTAATCAATGAAAATTCGTATTCATCAGCATCACAAAAAGTCAGGATGGCTTGTCAGGCCGTTATGGAGCGGCAATTTGCGGCCCTGGCTGATGGATAACAGTTCGCTGACGGCGTGCTTAAAAGCACGTTACCGCGAATTTGCTGTGCAGCCGGTGCTGCAAAAGAATGCTAAAGCGTTGGTAGATGAAACCACCATGCTTGGATTGAAAGCTGGTCAGCATGCACTGATACGTGAAGTATTATTATTTGGCAACGGCCAGCCAGCGGTGTTTGCGCATAGCGTGTTGCCAAGGGCATCCTTAAGAGGCGCATGGAATGGACTTGGCAGGCTGGGTAATAAGCCACTTGGCGCGACATTATTTGCTAACCCAAAAGTAAAACGTACGCCGCTGGAATATAAAAAACTGCCGCGCCACCACCCAATATCCATGCGGGTTGCAGAGCACATGTCTGTAGCCCCAAAAGTATTATGGGCGCGTCGCTCAATTTTCAGTTTAAATTGCGCTAGAATTCTCGTTACTGAAGTTTTCTTAGAACAATTATTCCAGTAATTTAACTACAAGTGCATTTACAACAATTAACTAAAAAACTAGACGCCTACGAGCGTCTAATGCGGCTGGATAAACCCATCGGTATTTTGCTGTTGCTGTGGCCAACGTTGTGGGCGTTATGGCTGGCTTCGCGCGGCATTCCGGATTGGATTGTCTTGCTGATTTTTGTTACCGGCGCGGTACTGATGCGCAGCGCGGGCTGTGTGATGAATGACATCGCTGACCGCAAGTTCGATGGTCTGGTGGAGCGCACCAAGAATCGTCCGCTTGCCACGAGTGAGGTCAGCGTAAAAGAGGCATATTTACTGGCTGCTGGCTTATGTCTGCTGGCGTTTGGTTTGGTGCTGCTGTTTAATAAAACCACGATTTTACTATCTTTTGCAGCCTTATTTCTGGCCGCAACCTATCCATTTACCAAACGCTTTCTGGCGATCCCGCAGGCTTATTTAGGCGTGGCGTTCGGCTTTGGCATTCCCATGGCATTTGCTGCCGTGAATGATTACATTCCACCGCTGGCCTGGGTATTGCTGGTGGCCAACGTGTTTTGGGCGATCGCTTATGACACGGAATATGCGATGGTGGATCGGGACGATGATTTGAAAATCGGCATTAAATCTTCCGCCATATTTTTTGGCAAATATGACGTGATTGCAGTGATGGCTTGTTATGCCGCAATGCTGGGTTTATTGGTGTATGTGGGCCAATTCATGGGCTACGGAAAGTATTATTACATTGGCCTGGGAACCGCTCTGGTATTGGCCTGCAGGCAATACGTTCTGATAAAAGACCGTAACAGACCCGATTGTTTTAAAGCGTTTTTGCACAACAACTGGATCGGCCTGGTGATATTTATCGGCTTGGCGATCGAGTATTACATCGTCCGCTGAATGCTTTTATTTATACTCGACCAAATTAAATTCAAATCTTTCCAAGGGTGTTGAGGTATCTTCCGGCACGGAATTTTCCAGTTCTTTAAGTGCAGGCAGTTCATCCATTTGTTTGAGTTTCTCTTCTCTTTTGGCGGCAAGGCGCGCTTCTTTAAGCTCTTTCATCGCCAGTTTCTTTTCGTCCATTTGTATCACTTCGGCCGTTCTTAACTCTTCCTGCGCCACGCTTCTTAATAAAAGGAGTTCTTCAATCACATTTTTATGAAAGCCCACGCGCACTTCCAGGCGGCTGTTGTAAATCAGATCGTCCAGGTAGGTGAGCGCGGCAGGTTTGCCCCAAAACTGCTGCAGGCCAGATGTGATGCGCGGGTAAGATTCCAAAGTGCTGTTTGATTCGTCCTCGCTTCTGGAAAAATCCGCAATCTTGATATTAAAGTGTTCTTTGCATTCAAGCGTAGTTTGTTCGTACAGCGCCTGCAGATTCTCTTTGGCAAGCAAGTCCAGCAGGTACATCCAGATGGTGACCGATTGCTTTGGAAAATCTAGCAAATGGTTTTGCAACAGCTGGATCGCCAGGCTGGAGCGGCCGTGAGACAAGAACACATCGGCATGGTCCAGCACATTGTGGTCAGCGTTAAATTCTTCAACAGTAAAAGACACTTCAGAATCTTTTGTAGCCTCAGAAGCATCCGCAATCTCTGCTGACTTATCAGCGGTGTTCTTTAGTTCTTGACGGGTTTCGAGTTCGAAAAAATCGTCGTTTGTATCAAATTCTTCCAAACTGCCAAAATTAGTAGTTGCTTTACTGTTGTTTACCCATGCGAGTTGGGCATTTTCAAGCTGCTGAATTTGACGGCGCCGGCGCCACTTGTCTGCAATATTAACGCCGGCCATCAGCAACCCGCCACCTAATATATAACCGATAAAATCCAGCTTATTATTCAACGCGTTAGCTTCATTAAGTTGCTGTGTTTTAAGCTGGTTTTCGCTTTTAAGCTTGAGGTTGGCCTGTGCCAACGTGTCGATTTGCTGTTTAAGATGTGCCAGGCGATTGCTCATCACAGTGATTTCGTCTTGGATTTCAACCTCGGCCGCAAGCGCTTGTGGCGCGGTGTCTGGCGTGAAATGCAATTCTCTGTCCAGGCGCAGTTGAGCGCTGTTCAAGTTAATATTTGAAGCATCGCCGCCAGAAATGCTCAGGCGCGGTGTATTTTCTTTTGGAACATTATTTTCAGCGTCGGCAGCAATTGTTTCTGAGGGTTTTTCAACTTGATAGCCGGCAGTTAGTACAATGTTTTTATTATATTTGTTATTGCTTTGTTGTTTTTTCCCGGAAGTTTTTTTTGAAGAGGTTGCGGGCACATTGATGGTTTGTTGATGAGCGGCGGTTGTGGCCGTACCATTGGCTTTTGCGCTGGCTTTATCGACAGTGTTCACAACAGGTTCAGTAGCCGGATTTTCAGCTTCGGCTGTCAACAGCGGGTCCAGCAGCAGCACATAATCGCGGCGCATGCTGGCGTCGCATTCTGCGATTATAGATAAATTAACAATCGGCTCATTGATGACCTGGCTGGTGGTGACTGTCAAAATCGCGACATCATCGACAGCTTTGGATAACTTGAAATCTACGTTGGCAAGCTGGTTTTCTGCGCTGTTATCGTTGATTACCCTGAAGCAAGCCTCATTTTTCAGTTCAGCGGCGCCTTGTATTCTGATGCTCGCGCGCAGAGGCTGCCCAAGATGTGATTTAACCTCGATATTGCCCAAACCCAGCGCCAGTGCTTGGTTTTGTGTGCCAATGGCCAGCATGGTCAATGCGGTAATCACCGCTTGTTTAAGTGTATAATTGCTTCGCATATTGCTCACCTGTTTATTTTTAAGTGCGGCTTTCGATGTTTTATTCTTCGCCTTGGTCTTGCATTGGTAATAAGCAATCGGTGTGCCAACTAAATAATCTATCGGCACGCGCACTGAAATCTAAAGCAGATTCCAAGAAAACAGCGTTATTAAAGTTAAATACATTAAAAATCAACAAATAATCCGTGCTTGGCAATTGACAAGCCTTCGTTCGAGGGCATATAATCCGCCCTCTTGATTTTATAAGCAATGTATTGGTAGTCAGACTATGAATATTTTCTCTGGAAAAACAAAACTTTTTCTGCTAAATCGCACGAAGTGCAACGCGACTGGTTCGTGATTGACGCAACCGATTTGGTGCTGGGTCGCTTGGCAAGTGCTGTAGCGCACCGTTTACGTGGTAAACATAAAACCATTTACACGCCTCACGTGGATACCGGTGATTATATCGTGGTGATTAACGCCGACAAAATTAAAGTGACTGGCGCAAAAGCGACCGATAAAGAATATCACCGTCACTCTGGTTATCCAGGTGGCATCAGCACGACGACATTCTCTAAAATGCAGGATCGTTTCCCAGGCCGCGCGTTAGAGAAAGCAGTAAAAGGCATGCTGCCAAAAGGCCCATTGGGTTACGCAATGATTAAAAAAATGAAAGTTTATGCTGGCGACAAGCATGAACATGCTGCACAACAACCAAAAGCATTGACTATTTAAGGTTATATACAAATGATTGGCAAATACAATTATGGTACAGGCCGCCGCAAAAGTTCAGTAGCGCGCGTGTTTTTAAAATCTGGCAAAGGCAATATCATTGTGAATGACAAGCCTGCTGACGAATACTTCTCACGTGTGACCTCACGTATGATTTTGCGTCAACCGCTGGAGCTTACCAACAACACAGCCAGCTTCGACATCATGGTAAACGTGGTGGGTGGTGGCGAATCCGGCCAAGCCGGCGCAGTGCGTCACGGCATTACACGTGCTTTGATCGATTACGATGCAGCGTTGAAAAGCGCATTGTCACATGCAGGTTTCGTAACGCGCGATGCGCGTGAAGTAGAGCGTAAAAAAGTGGGCTTACGCAAAGCACGCCGCCGTAAGCAATTCTCTAAACGCTAATGCTATTCAACGCTTTATTGGGCGTCTAGTATTAAAAAAGGTCGCGATTGCGGCCTTTTTTATTTAATGCATTAACTTTGTTATGATAAGACTTATGGCAAATAAAAAAATAAAAGTAGGTATTGTTGGTGGCACCGGCTACACAGGTGTCGAGTTGCTGCGTCTGCTGGCGGTGCATCCGCAGGTAGAGCTTGCCGTGATTACTTCTCGTGGTGAAGCCGGGATGCCGGTGGCCGACATGTTCCCCAGTCTGCGCGGCTACGTCGATTTGGTATTTACCGACCCTGCAAGCGCTAATTTAGCTACTTGCGACGTAGTGTTTTTTGCAACGCCGCATGGCGTGGCCATGAGCCAGACACAGGCGCTGTTGGCAGCAGGCGTTAAAGTTATCGATCTCGCGGCGGATTTCAGGCTGCAGGATATTGCAGTGTTTGAAAAATGGTACAAACTGCCGCATAGCTGCCCCGACATCCTCAAAAATGCGGTGTACGGCATTCCAGAGCTGTATCGGCAGAAAATCAAAACCGCACAGGTGATTGGCAACCCAGGCTGTTACCCCACCACGGTGATTCTTGGCTTGGCACCGTTGCTGGAGCAAGGTCTTATCGATTTTTCCGCACCCATTGTCGCTGACTCGAAATCAGGCGTATCAGGCGCAGGCAGAAAAGCTGAGATCGGTACTTTATTTGCCGAAGCGAGCGACAATCTCAAAGCCTATGGCGTAGCGGGCCACAGGCATCATCCGGAAATTCACGCACAGCTCACACAGCTGGCAGGCGATAAGCTCAATCTGATTTTTGTGCCGCACCTCATTCCCATGATTCGGGGCATGCTCTCGACCATTTATGTGAAGCTTACCTCTAAAGGCAATAGTACAGATTTGCAGGCGTTATATGAAAAAAGGTATGAACAGGAACGCTTTGTTGATGTCTTACCGGCGGGCAGTCTGCCGGAAACGCGCTCAGTACGCGGCGCCAATAATCTGCGGATTGCCTTGCACAAACAAGCGGATACCGGCTATTTGACATTGCTGGTGGTACAGGATAATTTAGTCAAAGGGGCGGCAGGACAGGCGGTGCAAAATATGAATATTATGTTTGACTTTGATGAAGCCGCAGGTCTGGAAGTTGTTCCGCTGCTTCCGTAACCGAGCCTGTTGAAATGAGACCAGTCCGCAGCAGAATCCGCCGTCATTTTGGACTTACCGCCAAGCAGGTCGCGGTGCGTTCGCAACGGCCTTGGTATTTCCGCGCTTTGCTGGCTGCTTTGTTTGCGGCATTAGGTTTCGCGTCGGCGTATTGGATGTTACGCGATACTGAGAACCTAGGCGAAAAATTAAAGCAAGTTACCCTTGAAAATAAAGAGCTGGAGACCAAATTGGTGGGCGCGCAGCGTGAGCTGCAAGTGGAGCTGGCAACCAATAATAATCTTGCCAAAGAGCTAGCAAGCGTTCAAGATGAGAACCTTAAGATCAAGGAAGATTTATTCTTCTATAAAAATATGGTGGGCGGCAAAAGGTCAAAATAATATTTTTGGCTCATTATTTAGCTAACGCCAGGTTAGGGAAATAGATGTTTTTTAAAAAAGCAAACAAAATTGATAGCCGCATTGATACGCTAGTAGGTGCCGATACCCGTATTGAAGGCGATTTGCATTTTAGTGGCGGTTTGCGTGTCGATGGCGCCATTCGCGGCGATGTGACCGAACAGAACGGCACGCCAAGCACGCTGATTATTAGCGAACATGGCAGTATTGAAGGCGCGGTGACCGCGGCAAAAATCGTGCTTAACGGCAAAGTCATAGGCACGGTGAAATCCAGTCATTTTATTGAGCTGCAAACCAAGGCGCGCATTACGGGTGATTTATATTACAAATCGCTTGAGATGCACACCGGCGCGGTGATAGAAGGCAAACTTGTCTACATGGGCGATAATGTGCCTGAAGATACAGAATAAATTTTTAGATTGAACAATTGACCAAATACATGGTCTTTCGATAAGGGTTTTAAGGAGCAAGAAATGAATACAGTAGCAGATACAGCAGAAGTAGAAATGCCAAGCCCATTGGTGTTTACTGACAATGCGGCCAAAAAAGTAAAAGAACTGATTGAGGAGGAAGGCACGCCCGACCTCAAGTTGCGCGTATTTGTCAGCGGCGGCGGCTGTTCCGGCTTTCAGTATGGCTTTACCTTTGAAGAAGAAGTGAACGAAGACGACACGCAAGTCATGAAAGATACCGTGACCTTGTTAATCGACCCGATGAGCCTGCAATATTTGATGGGCGCAGAGATTGATTACACGGATAGTCTGCAGGGTTCACAATTTGTGATCCGCAACCCGAATGCGCAGTCGACTTGCGGTTGTGGTTCCTCATTCTCTGTTTAACTCACTGAGTTAACTAAAAAAGCCAAGCATTTGCTTGGCTTTTTGTTTGGGTTTTAATAAAGGTTTGGTAATGAAGAAACTTGTTTATTTGCTGTTTATTTTAATACTGGCAAGTTGCAGCCAAGGTGAAAAATACCCGCCCATTCCCAAAGGCTCGGCAGTGGTTGTTTTGGGCGATAGTTTAAGCTACGGGACTGGCGCAAACCAGGGCGAAGATTACCCTGCCTTATTGGCTAAAACCACAGGCTGGAATATCATTAATGCAAGCATTCCGGGTGACACAACGGCGGGCGGGCTGGAGCGTCTGCCGGAGCTGCTGGAAGAACATCAACCTAAGCTGTTGATTGTAGAGCTCGGCGGCAATGATTTTCTGCATCAGTCGCCGCAAAACGAGATCGTGGCCAATCTTAAAAACATTTTGTCGCTCGCCAAGGCGCAAGGCGTTAAAACCATTCTGGTAGCGATTCCGGAAGTGAGTGCATTAAAAGCTGCTGTGGGCAATCTGTCCGATCATCCGCTGTACGAAAAACTTGCCGAAGAAACTGCAACGCCGCTGATTAAAGATGTGTTTTCAGATGTGCTTTCGGAGCGGGATTTGAAATCAGACCAGATACACCCCAATGCACGCGGTTACGGCGTGGTGGGAAGTGAAATGTATAAATCTTTAAAACTATTAGGCTTTGCAGGGTGATTTAACGATGCCCTGCGAGGCAATATACATGCGGGTTGCAGGGGCGTTGTTTTAGGTGTTGTAGGGCGTCAATAGCGAAGCACATTGCACCAAACAAGTTATGCAACGTGCTATTAGAGGTATCTAATTACCAGGTAAGCAATGGCTACAATGCAGATCAGAATACTTGGCACCACAATACGCATAATGCTCTGCTGGCGGCGCAATGCCTCCTTTTGCAGACCGACCGACTCCTCAACTCGCTCTTGCGACTTTCTTAGCTGCTCCGTTGCGAGCGCTCGTTGCGATTCTAGGTGAGTAATGATTTCTCGCTGCCCATCTCGAATCTCTTTCAGGACTGACAAGATCTGTTGCTCTAATTCTTGACTCATATTTCGCTTCCCAGGTCTGCTATCCTAAAAATGTTTTAAGTTCTCTTCTCAATCGGCACAAACTCGCGCCTTGTCTCTCCAGTATAAAGCTGTCTTGGGCGACCGATTTTGTGTTCCGGGTCAGCGTTCATCTCGCTCCACTGCGCAATCCAGCCTGCTGTACGGGCCAGCGCGAAGATGGCGGTGAACATACTATTCGGTATGCCCATGGCGCGCATAACGATGCCGCTGTAAAAATCTACGTTTGGATAAAGTTTTTTGCTGACAAAATAGTCATCTTCCAGCGCGATTTTTTCCAGTTGCATGGCCAGTTTAAACATGGGGTCGTCCTGCAGACCCAGTTCATCGAGCACTTCGTGGCAGGTTTTACGCATAATGGCGGCACGCGGGTCCATGTTGCGGTAAACGCGATGGCCAAAGCCCATCAGGCGGAAACTGTCGGTTTTATCCTTGGCGCGTTTGATAAATTCATCAATGCGCGATACATCGCCGATTTCTTCAAGCATCTGGAGTGTGGCTTCATTCGCGCCGCCGTGCGCAGGCCCCCACAGCGACGCGATGCCTGCCGCGATGCTGGCAAACGGGTTGGCGCCGCTCGAGCCGACTAAGCGTACGGTACTTGTTGAGGCATTTTGCTCATGGTCTGCATGCAGAATGAGAATCTTCTCGAACGCTTTGGCCAGCACCGGGTTGGGCGTGTATTCCTCACACGGTGTGGCAAACATCATGTGCATGAAGTTTTCAGCATAATTCAGGCTGTTTTTGGGGTACATAAACGGCTGGCCAGAATTGTATTTATAGCTCCAGGCCGCGATGGTAGGCACTTTGGCCAGCAGGCGATAAGCCGAGATGATGCGGTGCTGCGGATTGTACACGTCCATGGCATCGAAATAGAATGCGGACATCGAGCCGACAACGCCAATCATGACGGCCATGGGGTGTGCATCGCGCCTGAAGCCGCGGAATATATTGTTGAGCTGGTCGTGCAGCATGGTGTGGCTGCTGATGGTTTTGGTGAACTCGTCTTTTTGCGTGGCGTTGGGTAACTCGCCGTGCATCAGCAAATAGGAAACCTCCAGAAAGTCGCAATGCTCCGCGAGCTGTTCGATGGGGTAGCCACGATAATAGAGCAGGCCTTTTTCGCCATCAATAAAAGTGATGTGTGAACTGCACGAGGCAGTTGACATAAAGCCTGGGTCGTAAGTAAATACACCGTGCTTGCCCAGCGCGCGGATATCGATCACATCATTACCCGCCGTGCCGGAAAGCACAGGCAATTCAATGGGCTTGAGGGTGTTATCAAAGGTGATGGTGGCTTTGGTTGGTTTCATAACAAACTTCTTAATTTTGATAATGTGATTATTATAAAGTATGAAAGATGCTTGTGGCTTAATGCGGGAATTTTAGTGCGGGTAAATGGCGCCTAACACACGCAGGCCTTTAGCACCCGTGACCGCAGGCAGGTTGCCGGGTCTGTTTTCCAGTGTTTGTTTAGCCAGCCAGGCAAAGGCTGCTGCCTCAACCCAATCAACACCCACACCAAGCGCATCAGTGAATAATACTTTTGTTTCGCCCAATAATGACTGCAGGCTGTTTTTCAGCAAGCTGTTGCGTGCGCCGCCGCCGCATAAATACACTTCATCCACATCACCGCATTTTCCGAGTGCATCATGGATGCTCTGCGCAGTTAATGCTACAAGTGTACGTGCGACATCTTGCGGACGTAAATGCGGGTAAAGCAAATGCCGCTTCAGCCAGTCATCGTTAAACAGATCACGCCCTGTGCTCTTGGGCGGGGGCATTGCAAAATAAGGCTCAGCAAGCATGCCGTATAATAAGGCGTCCAGCACTACGCCTGTCGATGCCCACGCGCCGTCTTCATCATACGCTTTGCCTAGACGTTGTTTTACCCAAGCATCCAGCAGCATGTTGCCCGGACCGGAATCGAAGCCCAGCACGTCACCTTTTTTAGAAAGATAAGTAATATTGGCAATACCGCCGATGTTGATCAGGGCTCGATTTAGCTGGGAATTGCCAAATACGGCTTGGTGAAAAGCAGGCACGAGCGGTGCGCCCTGGCCGCCAGCGGCAATATCGCGGCTTCTGAAATCCGAAACCACGGTGATACCGGTGCGCTCGGCCAGTAATGCGGCGTTGCCGATTTGCAGCGTAAACCCTATGCCATCATTAAAGCCAGGCCGATGCCGGATGGTTTGGCCGTGGCAGCCGATCGCAGTGATCGCGGAAGCGTTAATTTTTTTAGAAGCAAGTAGAGCCTTGACCGCATCTGCATACATGACTGCCAGGCTATTGCCCATCAGTGCAGCGGTTTCCAGCTCATTGCTGCTGGGTTTGTGTAAAGCCAATAGCTCAGTTTTAATCTGGGCGGAGTAGGGCGCAAAATGCGTTTCAAGTAGCTGACAGGCATTGTTCTCAAACGAACATAAAGCCACGTCGATACCATCCAGGCTGGTGCCAGACATAATACCAATGAATAATTGCATGATTTAAGTGTTTTTCTTAAAGAGGATATTCCTGTGCCGCAACCTGATTGAGGTTTTGCGTTAAAATACAGAACTTAGGCTTTTTATCCCGTTTGTGTATCAGTTGCAGCATAAAAATGACTAAAAATCGCCCAAATGCTTGAATATAAAGCATGGTAACAGAAATGTTAATACAACAAAAAACAACCAAATTATAAAAAACATAAGACTAAACTTTATTGGAAGAAACTGTGAAAACAGACATTAATCAGGCATTGGCGATTATTAAACGCGGTGCAGAAGAACTATTAATTGAGCAAGAGCTCATCGAAAAGTTGAAAAAAGGTACGCCTTTGCGTGTCAAGGCAGGGTTTGACCCCACCGCGCCGGACCTGCATCTTGGGCACACGGTGCTGATTAATAAATTGCGTCACTTTCAGGAGCTAGGGCATCACGTCTTATTTCTGATTGGCGATTTTACGGGCATGATTGGCGACCCGACTGGTAAAAGCACTACGCGCCCGCCGCTAACGAAAGAGCAGGTGGCGGAGAATGCAAAATCTTATGCAAGTCAGGTATTCAAGATTTTAGATAAAGACAAAACAGAAATCGTCTTTAATTCAGCCTGGCTCAATGAGCTAGGCGCGGCTGGCATGCTCAAACTCGCGGGTAGCCATACGGTGGCACGCATGCTGGAGCGCGATGATTTTACGAAACGTTTTAAAGCCAATCAGCCCATCGCGATTCACGAATTCATGTACCCGCTATTGCAGGGCCACGATTCGGTTGTGTTGAAGGCCGATGTTGAACTGGGTGGTACCGATCAGAAATTTAACCTGCTGATGGGGCGCGAGCTGCAAAAGCAGGCAGGGCAGTCGCAACAGTGCGTGCTTACCATGCCGTTGCTGGAAGGTCTGGATGGCGTCCACAAGATGTCTAAATCGCTTAATAATTACATCGGCATTAACGAACCGCCTGAAATTATTTTTGCAAAGCTGATGTCCGTGTCTGATGAGTTGATGTGGCGTTATATCGAATTGTTGTCGTTCGAATCGCTGGAAACTATCGCGCAATGGAAGGCTGCTGTAGCAGCAGGTGAAAACCCCCGCAATATCAAAGTACGGTTCGCGCAGGAGATTGTCGCACGTTTTCATAGCCAACAGGATGCTGAAAAAGCGCTGAATGATTTTCAAACCCGTGCCAAAGGCGGCATTCCGGACGAGGTGCCTGAAGTGTCCGTGGATATTGGCTCGCAGAGCATCGGTATTGCGCAGCTTTTAAAGATGGCTGGCCTGGTAGATAGCACCTCAGAAGCCTACCGCGCTATTGAGCAAGGCGGCGTTAAACTTGATAGCGAAAAAGTGAGTGATAGGAATTTGCAGCTTAATAAAGGTGCGACATTTGTAGCGCAAGTGGGTAAGCGCAAGTTTGCTAAGATTACAATTCTTTAAGAAAGTAATTGTAACTAGATAGAGGCGCTTCGTTACATCGTTCTTTTACTGGCTGAATTAAGCAGCGGTGAAGTCTTTACCAGATTTTCCTGATAAGGATGGGTTGAGTTGTTGTAAAGTTTGGCGATTTTCTTTACATACTGTTGCGTTTCTGCGTAAGGCGGAATGCCTTTGTATCTTTCAACAGCAGCCTCGCCGGCGTTATAGGCCGCCGCTACCAGCTGTACGTCGCCTTTGAAATAAGCCAGTAGCCATCGCAGATAGGCCAGCCCGCCTTTGATATTATCCTCTGCTTTATAAGCATCCTTTACACCAAAACGTTTGGCAGTTTCTGGAATGAGCTGCATCAGGCCTTGGGCGTTTTTCGGTGAAGTTGCCTGTACGTTAAATCCTGATTCCACGGCAATAAACGCCATCGCTAGATTGCTGTCGATGTTGTAGCGTGGCGCAAGCTTATTCACCAGTCTTAGAATGTGAGTTTGTGAATAAAACAGTGCGGCCGTTTTATCTGAAATGGCTTTTCGTTCGTTTTGCGCGGTCTCGACATCTGACGAACTCGCGACAGGTGCAGGCGGATCAGGTAAAAGGCATGCAAGCAAAGGTGCCTGTGGTGCGGTGCTAGAGATCTTGGCTAATGATTCTTGTGCGAGGGCATGTCCTTGTTCTGCTGCCATAGTAAATAGCTGCGCGGCAATTTTTTCGTCTTGGGAAACGCCTCGGCCATTGGCATACATCCAACCCAGCGCATACTGTGCATCAGCATCGCCAGATCTGGCAGCACGGCAATAATTGGCTGCTACCTCTGCATAGTCGCGAGGTGTGCCATCGGAGTTCTTGAACTTAAATGCCATGGCCACCAGTAGCGAATTGGGGTTTTTAAGAGACCCTTTGGCTTCTTGTTTGTTGATAGCAGGCTTGGTTGATGAGGAGGCTGAATTTTCGGTATTTAGTTGAGCGCCTATCGAAGTTTCAGCATCATTCGCCATAACGCTGGCACACGTAATTAGGCCAGCTAATAGCAACAATGATTTTATATACATTAGGTTAAAAGCATGCTTCATTTATTTGGCGACCTTCAGTACAAATAAAATAACTTCTTAGCCTCCATATTCTATAGATTGCGATGCAGGAGTCTATGGCCCTTTTGGGTCATTAATAGATTGCTTTTTGCAGCCGCTTCAGACATGCATATGTAATAAATTTGTAATTTTTCAAATTTGGGCTTGACCAAACGTATAAGCCCTGTAAAATGCGCGCCTTCGCTTCGATAACAAGTGAAAAGCGGTAAGCCAAATACGGTTTGAGAATTAAATTAAAAATGTTTCAAATTTAATCTTGACCAGCCTGAAAAGCTCTGTATAATGCGCGCTTCGCCAAAATTAATAGTAATTATTTGGCACTGCTCTTTAACAAACTGAACGACTGATAAGTGTGGGTGTTTGTAGTTAAGACGCTTGCTTAGACGCAACGAATGCTTG
>JBGAVG010000008.1:0-82932 GCA_044228245.1 Methylotenera sp. | reverse complement strand
ATTACAGCACCAAGAATATCTCCTACAGCACTATTTTCCGAGTAAGTAAATGTTTGGGGTAAAATAGTCGGCGCAGCATCATTATCAATAATAGCACCTACGCCAGTATTATCTGCAATGACAGTACCTAGAGAGTTGTTGGATAAAACAACATTAAAAATTTCTACTCCTTCGGCTAGGTTATCATCAGTGATATTTAGTGTAATTGTTTGTGACAACACACCAGAAGCAAAACTCAGGGTCCCAGCCAATGCGTTAATACCTGCCGCATAATCCGCAGCGGTTGCAGTATTGGCGACCGTATTGTAGTCAACCGTTACGGTACCGGCTGCGGGGTTAGACAAACTAACCGTGAAGGTTATAGTGCCTGCTGCCTCATTCACAGCAACGTCATCGATTGCGAATTGAGGGGTGCCATCATTATCGATAATCGTTGCTGTTGCAGTGGCTGCAACAGGCGTTGCTCCGCTGACAGGGGTGACCGTTAAGCTGAAAGTTTCATTGCTTTCTGAAGTCGCATCATCAGTAGTGGCAATACGCAGCTGTATTGAACTGGCGCCTGCAGGGATCGTGACATTGCCTATTACTGGCGCCCATACTGCGCCATTGAAAAACTCCAATGCGGCCGGTGAACTGGTATCGGTGCCTATCGTTGCCGTGCCTGATGCCAAACTGGGGGTAAATACAACAGGGCTCGTGCTTGTGTTAGAAAGTGATACAGTAAAGACAGCTATTCCGCCTTCAACAAGCGGTGCAGAAGCTACTACTGACAGGCTTGGCGTATCGTCATCCGTGCCTCCGGCACCTGTGCCGTCATCTTTGATGGTACCTATGCCCAGGCCATCCGCAATGCTGGCATTGATTGCGCCAGAAAGATTAACATTAAAAGTTTCAGCACCTTCAAACACGTTGTCATTATTGATGTTGAGCGTGATGGTTTGGGTTGTGACGCCTGGTGCAAAAGTGAGTGTACCAGCTAAAGGGCTGATTCCTGCAGCGTAATCAGCAGGATTGGTTGCGCTGCCGTCCGTAGTGCTGTAGCCAACGCTGACAACCTGCGCAGATACTGCTGACAAGGTCACGGTAAAAGTAATGGTACCTGCTGCCTCATTAACCGTGACATCGTTAATACTCAGGCTAGGTGCTGCATCGTCATCTAAAATAGTACCTGTGCCTGTGACACCTCCGATGGTGAGTGGTACAGTTTCATCCGGCTCGTCTGTTGTATCTTGTGCGGTTGGCACCGTAACGGTAAAGCTGGTCACTCCAGGCGCCACAGTAACAGTGCCGTCACCATTATTTGTAACCCCCGGGCCAAACACTGGAGCACCAATATCGCCTGCAGAAGCGGTGCCGCCGCCTAAGCTGAATGGATAAGTGACAGGCGTGCTGCTTGGGTTGCTCAAGGTAACGGTGTATACCAGGTTAGTGCCTTCTGGCACTGCATCATCGCCAGCGCCGGCTGCGCCCGGCTCTACTGAGGTGATAGTTGGAGCACTGTCATCATCAGTGATGGTGCCCACAGCGCTGATGCTGCCGACCGAGATGTTGTAGGTCTCGGCTGCGCCTTCATCTATAGTATCAAGTGTGGTCGGCACTGTCACGGTGAAGCTGGTGACTCCTGCCGGCACCGTGAGGACACCGGCACTTAGGGTGACGCCGTTACTGAAGGTCGGTGTTGCCGCATAGTCGGCGCCAGAAGTGGCTGTGCCGCCGCCGAGCGTAAAGGCATAGGTGGTGGCGCTGCTGGTGGCGCTGCTTAAGGTAACCGTGTGGACCAGACTGGTGCCTTCAACCTGGGCGTCTGCTGAAATACTGCTAACAACGGGAGCTACACTACCACTGCCGCCGCCTGCACCCTTATTGTCATCCAGATCACCGTTTTCTAACAGACGACCATTAATTGGCTGATCTTGTATGTTGGCTCTAAAATTAAAGTCGTATTGGAAACCAAACTGATTAAGTACATCATTAATTCTCAGCAAGGCAACAAAATCAAAGCCGCGTATCGTCATCAAACCGCTGCCGCCGGCTGCGGTTTCTTCCAAGACCTCATTCACGTCTTTACCGCTTTCAATCGCTTTAATCACGGTTTCTATGGTGGCAAAGTTCACCAACCCATCAAGGCTGTCAAACCCCAACGCATTGGTCAGGTCTTCGGTAAAGGCAACCAGTTGCTCCGGGCCGATATGCATAGGACGGCCATTAGCCAGCTCAAGCTCAACATCAGCGCCAGGCATGGTTTGTATGGTATCGCTGGTCTGTACAGTATCGCCAAGCTGAAGCTCGCGCTTAACGCCATTGTCTGTAATAAGGTATGCGGTACCTGTCAGTGCAACTACTTTGCCAATTAATGCCATGGTTGTGTCCTGGTTCAAAAAATTAAATGCTGGTTAAATGCCTTTTTTCACACTCGCATTAAATACGCTATTTGGGTAAAAAACCATTGTACCAATGGCCAATATGCCAAAGCGCACATGTCTTTGGAAATGCGCCACAAAAACCATCTTTATTCATGGATGTGACTGCCCCTTAAAAGCCCATAATCGCGGAGATCGTCCATTTATTTACGGATGCTTTTCTCAATTCTTTAATAGACTTGACAGCTTGGGGCACGCATTATTTCAGGTTTCAAAAAACAATTTACTTTTTCAAAGCATATCAACAGCATCATTTCTTTCGTGATGCTGCTGATCTGCTTTACCGGCATTTACGCGGCTGGCTATGATTTCAGCAAATTCAGCAGCTTGGCCAAACTCCGGTATGGTGAGGAAGCCTATAAAAACACCTTGGAACTTCAGGAGTTGATTACCACCTTAAAATCTGCACCCGAAGCAGACAAACTCCGACAAATAAACGATTTTTTTAACCGTAACATTAACTTTGCTGAAGATATTGATCTGTGGGGAAAATCAGACTACTGGGCAACGCCATTAGAATCCATCGGCCGCCAAGCCGGTGATTGCGAAGATTACAGTATTGCCAAATATACTTTCCTTAAAATCCTCAATGTGCCTAACGAAAAACTTCGGCTCACTTATGTTAGAGCAGAAATCATGCGGCAGGACCGTAGAGTTGTGCTGGCACATATGGTGCTTGGCTATTATGCAACACCGCAATCCGAACCATTGATCCTGGATAGTTTAGTTCCAGAAATTATGCCATCATCTAACAGAAAAGATTTAACCCCCATTTTCAGTTTTAACGATAAAGGTCTTTGGGTGGGCTCCAGCAGCCAATCTAAAGGCGACTCGACATCACATCTGTCCCGATGGCGTGATGTTTTAATGCGTATTCAGATGGATGGAATAAATTAATTGAAAGTAAGGAATTGATATGTCACTCAACAATATGTCTCTTATTAAGCAACTTTGGCTGGCGATATTGTTTACAGTTACCTTAGCGTCCAGCGGCAGCTTTGTGTTAAGCACGCTGTCGAGCAAGAACTATCTGGAAGAACAGCTGCAAACAAAGAATATTGACAACGTCACTTCGCTTGCGCTTTCCATGTCGCAATTGAAAAAAGACCCTGTTACGCTGGATTTATTATTGTCGGCGCAATTTGACTCTGGTCATTATCGCTATATTGGCCTGTTTGATCCGAACGGCAAATTGATCAGCGAACGTGTCAACGCCAATAGCCAGACCAAAGCGCCCAGATGGTTTATCAAGCTTATCCCGATTAAAGTGCTGGCGGGCGTGGCCAATGTGCAAGATGGCTGGGCGCAGTATGGCTCGCTTGCGTTGGAAAGCGATGTCAATTTTGCCTATGATAAGCTTTGGGATGCCATGTTGCTGATTGCATTATGGACGTTTCTGATCGGCCTGCTTGCCTGCTATGCCGGCGGAAAAATCCTGCGCAAAATCCTCAGCCCGCTCGATGAAGTTGTCAACCAGGCAAAAGCGATTGGTGAAGATAGATTCATTACCATTGATGAACCCAAAACGCTGGAGTTTAAGGCCGTGGTACGCGAGATGAATAACCTTTCCAATCGAATCAAGGCAACGGTGACCAAAGAGTCTGCACGATTGGAAGAACTGCGTTACAAAATCAACTACGACGATGTTACGGGGCTGATGAACCGTGATTACTTCGTAAATACCATGGAGACTAACCTCGGCCATGACGAATTCAGTGAGGGCGCTTTGGTGATATTCAGGCTATCGAATCTGGCACAACTGGATGAAGCCATGGGTTATCCGCAAGCCAATGCCTTGCTCAGAAAAATCAGCAGCGCGCTGGAAGCAGAATGCGAAAAGAATACCTCCCTTATCGCTGGCAGGTTAAGCGGAACCGAGTTTGCTGTATTCTGCAAGCAAACCACAGATGAATTCGCGCTTGCCAACCAGTTAAAAGATGCGGTCACTCAGGCAGCCGAAATTGATGACGTTGAATTGACTGCACGCTTTTTGGTGGTGACTACAAAAGCCAGAAAAATGGATGAGACCGCTTCGCTGTTTAAAGTGCTTGAATTCATCCTGAATCTTTCCAGCTTAAGCGAAGAGAATTATCTGCGCGTGATCAATGCCAGCAGCATCGCAGTAACTGAAAGCCACTATCTGGTGGAATGGGAAACCTCGCTCAATGACGCGCTTTCAAACAAACGCATCAAGCTCGAGCACTATCCGGTAATCACTACCGAAGGCACGCTGATCCACAATGAAAGTCCGGTAAGGCTTCAATTGGCGCCGGACGGGAAATGGCATAGCGCAGGCGAATTCATCAACTGGGCTACGCAACTCAATCTGATTAAAACCATCGACGAACTGGTTTTGGAAACGGCGATACTGTTATTGGCGCAAGGCGCCAGCCCAATGTGCCTGAATGTTTCAGCTAACGCGATGTGCGATCGTAAATATATTCAAAAAGCCGCCAAGCTGGTCAAGCAGCATCTGCAACATCCAAATCTTTTGAGCTTTGAAGTGCCCGAAATCGCAGCGTTTGAACATCTGAATGAGTTCAAACATTTCTGCAGCAAACTAAAAGCCGTGGGTTGCCATGTAGGGGTTGAGCACGTTGGCCTGAGAATTTCCCGCCTGGGCGAACTGCACGATATTGGCCTGGATTATATTAAATTTGATGCTTCCATTGTTCGCGGCATCAATAGCAATGAAACCAACAAAACCCTCCTGAGAGGCTTGTGCATGGTCGCGCATTCCATAGGCGTGCAAGCGATTGCCGAAGGCGTGAACAACGACGATGAAATTAAATCGCTAAAGGAAATCGGCATTGATGGTTTAACAGGGCCGGGCGTTAAATTCCAGCAGGCAAACTAGGGAAAGATTTAGTGGCGGTAGTTACTATTCAGCATCAGCGCCAGCTGCAGTCTGTCTTTCACTTTCAAGCACTCGAAAGTGGCTGCCAAGTGCGCTTTTACCGTTCGTTCCGAGATGTCCAGAATCCGCGCTATTTCCTTGTTGCTCAAGCCTTTCGCGGCCTCCATCGCCACATCTTTCTGTCGCTTGGTTAACTGGGCCAGTAAAGTCTCTACCTGTTTGGGCTGGTTGCCTACCAGCTTTGCCGAAACTTCAATCAGGCGCTTCAACAGCTCGTTTCCCAGCCACAAACCGCCATGGCTGATCACCGTCTTGATTTCCTTTAATATCTCCGGCGCAGAATACGCATGGCAGTAACCGACCGCCCCCAGGCTTAGCGCATACAGCGCTTCTGCCTGCACCGGCGCATTCGCCAGGACAATGATTTTTGCATTTTTATAATGCGCCTGGATAAGCGCAATCGTATTGGTCAGCCATTGCTGCCTGTCTTCGTTCATGTGCAGCCAGAATAGAATCGCTTCGTCTTTTTGCGACTTGGCCAGTTTCAAATCGGCAGTTAATTTAGCCTTAGGAAAAGCCTCAGACCAGCTGATTAAGCTTGTAGTTAATGGTGAAATGAAAATATCCTGCATCAAACTTCTTTCACCCGCTATCTTTCGCTAAAAGCGTAAGACTTGGCCTTAAGCACAGGTTTCAGCAAATATGACAGTATGGTTTTTTTGCCGGTCAGAACATCCACCTGCGCCACCATGCCGGGAATAATTGGCAAGCCCTGTCCAATGCTGGTCTGCAGAGTACGCACACGCACCAGATAATAAGCGTTGCCTTTGTCGTCCACAGTCGAGTTGGCTGCAATGCTCTCCACCACTGCATCCAGCGTGCCATAAATGGTGTAATCATAAGCCGTCAGTTTCACAATGGCCGGTTGCTGCGGGCGCAGAAACGCAATGTCTTTAATTTGCACCTTGGTTTCAATCACCAGCGTGTCATCAGTCGGCACAAGTTCTAATACTTCTTTGCCCGGCTGAATCACCCCACCGACCGTATTGAAAAACAGGCGGCTCACCTTGCCGTTGACGGGGGATTTCAAGGTTGCCTGTTTCACCTTGTCAGACAAAGCCACGCTGGTTTCGGTGAGGCTGTTGAGCTTCGCTGTGGTTTCATTTAACTCAGTACGCACTTTACTGCGAAAACTCTGTTCCGACTCGGTGATTTTGCGCCTTGCTTCACTAATGCTGGTTTGCACGCGGCTAATTTGCGCTTTGGCCTGCTCAATCTCGCCTCTGGCTCTGGTGGCTTCGCGTTCCAGTTTTAGAATATCAATCTCGGAAACCGCGCCGCTAGCTAACAACGGCTTATTGGCTGCCAGTTCTTTGTTGGCTGATTCATAGGTTTTCTCAGCAAACTCTTTTTTTGACAGCAGTTCAAGCAGCTCTTTTTCACGCTGTTCCATCTGCGCGCGCGCAATACTTACAATTGAGGCCAGCTCTTCGCGGCTGGCATGGTATAACGCATATTCCTGTTCATATACCTGTGGCGTTTCTGTTTTAACTTCTGCCGGCGGATTAAACGCGCCACCCATTGCCAGTGCGCTTAGACGTGCCTGCTTGGCCAGCAAGGCCAGGTATTGGCCTTTGTTTTCGCGTAAAGAAGATACCGCGCGAGTTTCGTCAATTTTAATCAAAGGCGTACCGACTTTTACTACGTCACCTTCTTTAATTAAAATCTCGGACACGATGCCGCCATCCAGCGATTGAATGATCTGCACCTGGCTTGAAGGGATCACCCTGCCCTCTCCGCGTGTCACTTCATCCACTTTGGCAAAGCATGCCCACACTAACGCGACCGCCAATATGGCCAGAATGCCATATAAAAGCTTTCTCGCTTTAAGCGGCGCCTGCTCTAAAATCGCCAGATCCGCTTCTTCTTGCCAGGCTAGGTCATCACGACTCTCAGTAGGGACTGCACGGTCTACCATGTAATAGATCGGCTTGGTGAGCCACGTTTGACTTTTAAGAAAGTCATTAAAGGCGCCAATTTTTTTGAATAACCCTTCACTCATATCATGCTCTGCCTACAGCGCCTTGGCGATCTTGCCGCTGCGCAATGCTTCAATCACCTGGTCTTTCGCGCCATCGGCCACCACCCGGCCAGAATCCACCACAATAATACGATCCACCAGATCAAACAGCCCTGAACGGTGCGAAATCAGCACCACCGTTTTGCCATGTGAAGCTTCCTTCAATCGGCTTTTTACCGCATCCTCACCGGAATGATCCATGGCGCTGGTCGGCTCGTCCAGCAAAATGATGCTTGGCTTGCCAATCAGCGCACGTGCAATACCAACGCCCTGCTTTTGGCCACCGGAAAGGGTTTCGCCGCGCTCACCTACCAAAAGATCAAAGCCTTTAGGATGGCTGTTGATATAGTCGTCGATGCCGCCTGCGTGCGCTGCGGCCAGCACAGCCGCATCATCCGCATGCGGTGAGGCAATCGTCAAATTCTCACGCATCGTTCCATAAAACAGATGCGTGTCCTGCTGCACATAGCCCACACAGCGGCGCAGTTCAGCCGGGTCAATCTGGCGCGCATCTATGCCATCTATCAAAATCGCACCTTCCGTAGGCTGGTAAAGCCCGAGGATCAGTTTATGTATCGTCGTTTTGCCTGAGCCCATGCGCCCCAGCAAGGCCACATGCTCGCCCGCTTTAATCTTGAACGAAACCTTGGTCAAGGCGCTTTCTTCTGCGCCAGGATAATTAAAACTGACTTCCCTGAACTCGATATCGCCTTTGAAAGCGGGGCGTGATAAAAAACTGGAATCCAGCGGCCGTTCTATCGGTTTATGCATAATTTCGTCCAGCGATTGCAGCGATGTTGATGCCGTATGATATTGCGTCAGCAAGCCAGCTGTTTGTGAAATGGGCGCCAAGGCGCGCGAGGCCAGCATGGTAGAAGCAATCAGGCCGCCCATGGTCAGGTCACCGTTGGTCACCAGATATACGCCCAATAACACCAGCGCAACGGTGGTAATCTGCTGAATGGCATTAGAGCCATTATTGATCGACTGTGAAAGCAAGCGCAGTTTGCTGCCCACTACGGTTAGAAAGCTGGCGGTATGCTCCCATTTGCGCTGCATGGCCCCTTCAACGCCAAGCGCCTTGACGGTTTCCAGACCTACCAGGCTCTCGATTAGCGTTGCATTGCGTTGCGCGCCCGCACGATACATGGTTTCTGACAGCTCATGCATTTTGGTTTGCACGCTGAACGCGTACATCAACATGACAATGCCACCAATAATGACAGGAATTACCATTGGCCAGGATATCCACGCGATTACAACAACAAAGATCAGCCCGAACGGCACGTCAATCAATGTCGTCACGGTGGCAGAAGTGATGAAATCCCGTACGCTTTCAAATGAGCGCAAATTACTAGCGAGCGAGCCCACGGAATTTGAACGCAGCTCCAGGCGCGTGCCTAATACCTGCTCCATAATCCGCGCGCTTAGCTTTACATCGATGCGCGCGCTGGCCCAATCGAGAAAATAGCCGCGCATGGTGCGCAAAATCAAATCGCCGATCACAATAATCGAAACGCCAATCGCCATTACCCACAAAGTTTCGATTGCGCGATTTGGCACAACCCGGTCATAAATGTTCATGGTGAACATTGGCATGGCAAGTGCGAATATATTGACCAGGAATGCAGCCACCATCACGTCGCGGTAGATACGTTTATTCTCAGCCAAAGTGCCCCAGAACCAATGCTTCAAACGCACTTTTCCGACGGCGGGGGCGCGCTTATCAAACACATACTTGGGTTTTGCCACGATCAGGTAGCCGGAATACTGCGCCACAATCTCATCTAATGGCACAGCCACTTCGGCGTCCCCCAGTTCTGGATAAATGACGCTTGCGGTTTTGGTATCCTCGTCAACTCCGGTCAGCATGCAGGCTTCGTCATCTTTTAACAGCAGAATGACCGGTAAAAATTCCGTACGGATTTGGTTAAGTGGTTTTTTTAGCGTGGTAACGGCAAGATTGGCGCGCTCAGCGGCCCGTTTGAACAATGCGGGTGTCATTTTGCCATCACGCAACGGCAAACCCGCAATGAGCGCATCTTTGGTCGTAGTCACCTGGTGTGTGCGGCAGGCTAATAACAAACAACCCAATAGCGAATCACTCGCGTTGGGTTGGTTTTCGGTTAACTGTGCCAACTCAGGGTTTCCCCGTTCAATATTCAGCTGCGCTTTATTTTCCAAAGTTATATTTTCTGGGCTTATTTTATCTAAGCTCATCACTGCAACTTATTAAAATTGTCATTTAATGTAATGTATCAACATTTAGCAATAACTACAATGTATTACAATACATTACGACATGTTTCTAGCAATCTTTATGCCAAATAGCGCAGTATTTCAGTGGGGATTCCAGGGATTGGAGGCGCGAGCCGGAGTCGAACCGGCCTAAACGGCTTTGCAGGCCGCGGCATAACCGCTTTGCTATCGCGCCATTCATGTTTAATTTAGAAAGAGGCCAATTAAACAAGCTGCTTAAACTAAAACGGCGAAAGCATGATTGCATTCGCCGTTTGGTAATACTGGAGCGGGAAACGAGGCTCGAACTCGCGACCTCAACCTTGGCAAGGTTGCGCTCTACCAGCTGAGCTATTCCCGCGTTAAGAAGCGTGCATTTTAGCGATTTTCAGAATACTGTCAAGACCAATTAGCTCACTTTATCGCATATTTATTTGACTTTAATTTTTGGCCAGGCCATCTTTAAGTAATAAGCCATTGATAGTAATGTTAAAAATGCGGCTATCTCTATCAGCCTGTGTCCGACAACCTGGATTGGAAAAGTACCCATGTTACCCAAAGGAATATTATCCCAGTACAACAAAAACAATATCGCCAGCATTTGTACAAAGGTTTTAACTTTACCTATCATCGCAACCGCCATGCTACCGCCTTCTCCATCACCCGCCAGCCATTCGCGCAAAGCGCTCACAGCAATTTCGCGGCCTATAATAATCAAAGAAACTATCGCTCCCACGCGCCCAAACTCCACCAGTACAATAAGCGCTGCCGCCACCATGAGCTTATCGGCTACCGGGTCCAGAAACGCGCCGAATGCCGAGGTTTGATGCCAGCGCCTGGCCAAGTAACCATCCAGCCAGTCGGTAAGCGAGGCAATCGCAAATACTGCGGTGACAAAAATATTGACCGAATGCGATGGCATAGCGCTTAATTTGTGCAGGTTTTCAGGCCAGTAAAATGCGCCTACAAATATGGGAATCAGCAAAATACGTAGCCATGTGAGCATGGTCGGGATGTTCAACTTCATTTAACGCGGCACTCCACTAATGAAACTCTCCGTAAATTTTTTCAGCTAAAGCCTTGCTCACGCCTTCGACTTGGGCGATTTCATCTATGCTAGCACCTTTTACCCCTTCCAATCCACCAAAGCGCGTCAGCAAGGCCTTACGCCTTTTTGCGCCTATGCCACCTATGTCTTCCAGGCTCGAATGCAATCGCGCTTTAGCGCGCCTGGCGCGATGACCTGTGATGGCAAACCGGTGCGCTTCATCACGGATCTGCTGCAACAAATGCAAGCCGGGATTGTCCTTTTCCAAGTTAAGCATTTCTCCCGTGTCAGAAAAAATCATGGTTTCCAGTCCGGGTTTACGCTCTTCGCCTTTGGCGATGCCGACCAGCAGAATATCTTCCAGGCCGACTTCCTGCATCACCTCGATTGCCACGCCCAATTGACCTTTGCCGCCGTCAATAAACACCAAGTCCGGCCGTTTACCCTCGCCCGCTGCGACTTTTTTGTAGCGCCGCGTCAGCACATCACGCATGGCCGCGTAATCATCGCCTGGCGTAATGCCTGTGATATTGTAACGGCGATATTCGCTATTTTGCATATTCCCTTTATCAAACACCACACAGCTCGCCACGGTCGCCTCACCCATAGTGTGGCTAATATCAAAACATTCAATACGCTCAGTAGTTTCGGGCAAATTCAACGCTTCTCGTAGCGCGATCAATCGCGCCTCCTGGTTACTGGCTTCGGCTTGTTTTTGCGTTAATGCCAACTCAGCATTGGTTTGCGCCATTTTCAGCCAAACACGCTTGTCGCCAATCGCATTGGTGATAATTTTAATCTTGCGGCCGGATTGTTCGCTGAATGCCTGCTCATAGCTCTTGGCATCAACCTCGGCGCCGCACACGATCATCGGCGGTGTGTTTTGTGCCACATAATGCTGGGTTAAAAACGCTTCAACCGTTTCGGTCAATGTTGCGTCTTGCGCATTTTTTGGGAAAAAGCTTTTATCGCCCAAATGCCGTCCGCCGCGTATCATCACCAAATTAATGCAGTGTTGCCCATTCATCTCTGCGCAAGCAATCACGTCCGCATCGCTTACGCTAAAATCACTCACAAACTGTTTGGCCTGTACCTGGCGCAGCGCCTGCATGCGGTCGCGAAACACTACCGCGAGCTCATATTCCTGATTCGCTGCAGCCGTATTCATTTTGTCACCCAACGCATTCAGCACTTCGTTGGTTTTTCCTTCCAGAAACATCGCGGCATGATGCACATCATGCGCATAATCCTCTGGAGTAATATAACCCACGCAAGGCGCCGTGCAGCGCTCGATCTGGTACTGCAGACAGGGGCGCGAGCGATTGGCAAACACAGTATTTTCGCAGGTACGGAGCTTAAACACTTTTTGTAACAACTGAATACTCTCGCGTACCGCCACTGCATTTGGGAAAGGCCCAAAATACTGATTGCCCTTACGCTGCGCGCCACGGTGAAACGCCAAGCGCGAAAATTTATCGCCCGTAAGCGTGATGTAAGGGTACGATTTATCATCCCGAAACAACACGTTGTAACGCGGCATCAAGCCTTTAATCAGGTTGTTTTCCAGCAGCAAAGCTTCTGCCTCATTGTGTGTGACAGTGGTTTCGATTTTAACGATATTGCTCACCATCATCCGCGTGCGCGGACTAGGCAAGTTTTTGTTGAAATATGACGAAACGCGCTTTTTGAGGTCTTTCGCCTTGCCAACGTAAATAACCTCGTCTGTGGCGTTAATCATGCGATATACACCAGGCAGATTAGGCAGATTTTTCAGGATTAGTTTTGAGTTGAACATGCAATTACTTTAACAAGGTGTCGCTCAGAATTTCCTTGCAATGACTCGGGCCGATGTCGTCCACACATTGCTTCTCCACGATATAGCGCAAGGTCAACAGCCCCTTTAGCAGCAAAAAATGTCTTTGCAAATCTGCCGGGAAATTTTCTGCCAGAATTTTACCTTCAAGCACACGCATCACGGTTTCATCCTGGGTGGCATCAAGGTCGCAAAGGTTACCCAAGCGCACGATCTGCTTATCCAGTTCGGCCAGTTCATGATCAAAATGCTGCATTCCGCTCATACCATCTCAAATCAAGAAAATATAACAAACAAACCGTATTGAGAGCGGCTACAGTCAGGGTTACTCACCCTAACAAACTTCCGCCAATCGCCCAATCTTCCATCTTCACTTCTTCAAACACAATGTAGGTATAGCTGGGCGGCTTGTGTGCGTGCTTTTGCAGGGTTTCGGTAATTTCTTTGGCGATTTCTTTTTTCTGTTCTTTGGTGATATTACCAGCGAGTTTTACATTGACATAAGGCATGTTCATTCTCCTCTAAATTCACGTTGAATATCGGCGAATACCGCATGAAACATCTCTGTGGTGAGTCGCCGCGTTTGGGTATTATAGCGACTGCAATGGTAGCTATCATACAAAATCAAATCGCTTGGCAAACTATGGCGCGCCGCATGGCCAAATTTGTAACCTTTGATCTTTAAGCCAAACGCCTTCAACACCGCCAGGTGCGCCACATTGCCCAATGCCAATATGACACTATTTGGAGCCAATTGTTGTAACTCTGCAGCTAAGAACTGGTTGCATGTCGTGATTTCTGCTGGCAGCGGCTTGTTCTCAGGCGGCAGGCATTTCACCGCGTTGGTGATGCGGCAGTTGTTGAGTTGCAAATCGTCACTCGCCGAAACCGATTGCGGCTTACTGGCGAAACCATATTTATGCAAGGTTTCGTACAGCAAAACTCCCGCGTAATCTCCCGTAAATGGCCGCCCGGTTTGATTCGCACCATGCATGCCGGGCGCAAGGCCGACGACGATCAATCTGGCGCTGCTATCGCCAAATGGCGGCACAGGCTTGCAGAAATAAGTTGGATTTTTTACCTTGACGCCGTCCAAAAAAGTAGCCAGTCGAGGACACTGACGGCAGCCGATATCGAATACGGGTCTAGTGTGCACGACCGCAACCATTTAAACTGGCTTTGCCATGCAAGGTGTTCCATATATCGCGGACCAGGTTTAAGGTAAACACAAGCAGCAATATGGAAATAAGCAGCGACAGAATTGGGTCGATTGGCATCCAGCCCGTAAAATAAATTATCACGCCGGCAGCGACCGCGGCCACAGAGCCTAATAAATCCCCAATGACATGCAAAAATGCAGCACGGTTATTCAGGGTTTCGGCATGATGTACCGCCTGATGGTGCAACTGCTTAGCGACGATGAGATTCACAACAAGCCCAAGTGTCGCAATGATGGTCAAGCCTGCGCCTTGCACCAGAGGTGGATGCTTGAATCTTGAAATAGCCTCAACTACCACATAGAAAATCACCGCCAGCATGGTAAGTGCATTAATGATTGAAACACCCAGCTCAGCGTAACTGACTCCGCATGCATGCCTCGCTACATTGGGCTTTTTAGCAATAACACCTGCCATCCAGGCCAGACCAAGCGCTGCGACATCAGAAAACATGTGGCCGGCATCGCTTAACAAAGCCAAAGAACCGGTATACCAACTGCCCACGGCCTCGACCACCGCAAAAGTGAAAATCAGCAGGAACGGGATGAGGTAGTGATCATGATCATCATGATCATCATGATCTTCGTGCGTCACCGGGGTGTTTTGGCCAGAACTTTTCATAGGTGAAATGCTAACCGAAAACCCAACATTAAGCATGGAAGGCGACGAAAAAAATGTTCAGACAAATAGCGGATAGCTATAATGACAAGCTATGTTAAGTTACCGCCACGCCTTCCATGCAGGCAACCATGCCGATGTGCTGAAACATTATGTGCTCAGTCTGGTCCTGGATTACATGAATCAAAAGGATAAGCCTTACTGGTATATCGACACCCACGCCGGCGCTGGCATGTATGCCTTGGATAGCGATTTTGCGCAGAAAAATGCCGAGTTTGAAACAGGAATCGCACGGCTTATCGGCGCAAAAAGCTTGCCTGCCACGCTCGAGAACTACGTCGATTTGATCAGAAAACATAATCAAAACAATCAACTGCAGCTTTATCCCGGCTCGCCCGCAATTGCTCGACACTATTTGCGCGGGGACGACAAAATGCGCTTGTTTGAACTGCACCCGAATGATTACAGGTTGCTAACGGAAACCTTTAGACACCAAGGCAGACAAACCAAAATTGATATGCAAAACGGTTTTATTGGTTTAAAAGCCTGTTTGCCGCCACCATGCAAACGCGCTGTGGTGCTGATCGACCCCCCGTATGAGCTTAAAGATGACTACCGGCGTGTAGCAGACTGCATCAAAGACAGCCTCAACCGTTTCGCTACAGGCACTTACCTGGTATGGTATCCGCTGCTGCAGCGCCCAGAACCGTTGCAGATGCTGGAAAAACTAAAACAACTCAATACAGGCAACTGGCTAAATATTAGTTTGTGCGTGCAAGCGCCTGGTATAGAAGGTTTTGGCATGCATGGCAGCGGCATGTTTATTGCAAACCCGCCGTGGACTTTGCCCGCCACATTAAATGAAAGTATGCCGGTGCTAACTAAGTTACTGGCAATGGATGGAACAGCCCATTTTGAACTTACAAGTCAGATGACTTAAGGTAAAATACGCTTCCAGCAATTAGTGAATTATTCAGGTAGCCCCATGCAAGAAAATACAAAAATCTCAGGTAGCGAATATAAGCAAAGCAACATCATGACCAATATATTGTTCGGCAGCCGCTGGCTGCAACTGCCGCTTTACTTAGGTCTCATCATCGCACAGGCGGTCTATGTGTATTTCTTTGCGGTAGAGTTGTTTCATCTGGTACACAAAATTCCTCATCTGGGCGAGGCCGATATCATGCTGATTGTATTGGGCTTGATTGACGTGGTGATGATTTCAAACCTGCTGATTATGGTGATTGTGGGTGGCTATGAAACCTTTGTTTCACGCCTGAATCTGGAAGGTCACCCTGACGAGCCTGATTGGCTTTCCCATGTGAATGCCAATCTGCTCAAGGTAAAACTGGCCACTGCCATCATCGGCATTTCATCTATCCATTTGCTTAAAACCTTCATCAATGCTGAAAACCTGACCGATAAAGTATTGTTATGGCAAACCGTCATTCACATGACATTTGTATTCTCGGCCATAGCGATTGCCTATATTGACAAGCTAATGGTCCGCGCGGAAGTTCCACATTAAACAGCTTAAACCAGACTGCCAATCACGTAGCCAATAACAATGCCCGTGATAAGCGCGATGGTTACAGCGCGGTAGGTAAGCACATCTTTAGAATAGCCGCGTTTGATGGCGATGAAAGAAACCAGATATCCGATGGCATTCAGTAGCCAGATGATAGATAAGCTCAGCACTTTAACCAGTATTGGGCCAATAATCGGCACGAGTGCAATGACGCCAAGTATCCAGGCGAATACATGTGAAAGCCCTGCTAATAACAACACGCCCGCAGTAACGGCTTTGGCATGCCAGCCAAAATGCCAGGCTGCAAACATGGCCAGCGTCAGCGCAATGCTCAGCGGCAACATCCATTTCCACGCACCCCGCTTCGCTGGCGAAACAATCTCCTCTTGGGAGAATATATGGGCGTTATCATGCTGTTGTTCTATGTTCATATCGCACAAACTAAAGGTATGGCAAAAACCTCAAGAGTGTAATTCAGTATCATCCTTTTTAAGCTAAAGGTTGCGACCAAGTTAGCGCATTATTCTGCAAACTCTGCGATTGGAATGACTTTCTTTACCTTGTCCAGGGCGCCCTTGTATTCGGTCATCTGGTCAAAATTCAGATATTTGTAAATCTCGTCACTGTTAGCGAGTTTATTGCCCACGGTTTCCATATATTCGGCATGCGTTGGCATGCGGCCCAGCTTGGCGCAGACAGCAGCCAATTCGGCTGAACCTAGATAAACACGCGCATCCTTGCCCATGCGATTATCAAAGTTGCGTGTGCTGGTACTGAATACAGTCGCTTTATCTGCCACGCGCGCCTGGTTGCCCATGCAAAGGCTGCAGCCTGGCACTTCGGTACGCGCGCCAGCTACGCCAAACACAGAATACACGCCTTCGTCACGCAATTGCGCTTCATCCATACGGGTTGGCGGTGCGATCCAGAGTCTTGTCGGGATGTTGCCCGTGCCTTCCAGCACTTTGGCTGCGGCGCGGTAATGGCCGATATTGGTCATGCAGCTGCCTATAAACACCTCATCCACCTTGTCTCCCACCACGGCAGATAACGGTTTGATGTCATCCGGGTCATTCGGACATGCGACCAATGGCTCTTTGATTTCATTCAAATCAATCTCGATCACATGCGCGTACTCAGCATCGGCATCCGGTTGCAGCAGCTCCGGCTTTTCCAGCCATGCCTGCATATTGGCGATGCGACGTTGCAAAGTGCGTGCATCCTGATAACCATTGTCTATCATGTTCTGCATCAGCACGATGTTGGAATTCAGAAACTCAATCACCGGCTCTTTGTTGAGTAAAACGGTGCAGCCATTGGCGGAGCGCTCGGCAGAAGCATCGGCAAACTCAAATGCCTGCTCAACTTTCAAATCGGGCAAGCCTTCAATTTCTAAAATCCTGCCGTTAAAAACATTCTTTTTACCTTGCTTACCCACAGTAAGCGTACCTTCCTGAATTGCCGCATAGGGAATCGCATTCACCAGATCGCGCAGTGTAATACCCGGTTGCATGGTGCCCTTGAAGCGCACCAGGACGGATTCCGGCATATCCAGCGGCATCGCGCCGGTAGCGGCCGCAAACGCAACCAATCCCGAACCCGCAGGGAATGAAATGCCAATCGGGAAGCGTGTGTGTGAATCGCCGCCTGTACCCACGGTATCCGGTAGAATCATGCGGTTAAGCCAGGAGTGGATCACGCCATCGCCAGGACGCAAAGAAACCCCGCCGCGGCTGGACATGAACTCAGGCAACTCATGCTGCAATTTGATATCAACAGGTTTCGGGTAAGCGGCGGTGTGGCAGAAGCTCTGCATCACCAGATCGCTGCTGAACCCTAGGCATGCCAATTCTTTTAGCTCATCGCGCGTCATGCCGCCAGTAGTGTCCTGCGAGCCCACAGTGGTTGCTTTCGGCTCGCAATAAGTACCAGGGCGCACGCCTGTGCCTTCAGGCAACCCACATGCCCTGCCCACCATTTTTTGCGCGAGCGTGTAACCCTTGCTCGAAACTGCCACAGGCGTTGCTTTAATGAAAATGTCGGTTTCAGCCAAGCCTAGCGCTTTGCGTGCGTTAGAAGTCAGGCCGCGGCCGATGATCAAAGGAATACGGCCGCCCGCACGCACTTCATCAGGCATGGTGACTGGGTTAAGCTCGAAGCTGGAAATGATTTCTCCTGAATCATTCAACACCTTGCCATCGAACGGCTTAATCGTAATCACATCACCCGTATGCATTTTCGAAACGTCACATTGAATCGGCAAGGCGCCGGAATCTTCTGCCGTGTTAAAGAAAATCGGGGCGATTTTGCCGCCCAGAATCACACCACCAGTGCGTTTATTGGGAATATTCGGAATATCGTTGCCAATAAACCATTGCACGGAGTTAATGGCAGATTTGCGTGACGAGCCCGTGCCTACGATATCGCCCACGTAAGCCAGTGGCAGGCCTTTTTGCTTCAGGCTTTCGATAGTTTTCAGGCCATCCGGCATTTTATTCACCAGCATAGCTTTGGCATGCAGCGGAATATCCGGGCGGCTCCATGCCTCCTGCGCAGGGCTAAGGTCATCGGTATTGGTTTCGCCATCGACCTTAAACACCACCATTTTGATTTCATCCGGCATGGCGGGTTTTCTGGTAAACCACTCGGCATTTGCCCAGGATTGCATGAGTTTTTTAGCGTGGATGTTCCCGGCCTTCATCAACACATCCACATCGTGAAATGCATCAAACATCAAGATGGTGCTGCTCAAAGCGTTTACGGCATGTTCTGCCATTGGTGTGCTTAATAAGCCAACCAGCGCTTGAACGTTGTAGCCACCCAGCATGGTGCCAAGTAATTGCACAGCCTTTTCCGGTGAAATCAGAGGTGATTTGGCAGTGCCTTTGGCAATATCGGCCAAAAATGCCGCTTTTACATAAGCCGCTTGGTCTACACCAGCGGGGGTGCGGTTTTCAAGCAGATCCATCAGCAAAGTCTCTTCACCTGCTGACGGGCTCTTAAGCAACTCTACTAGTGAAGCCACTTGCTCCGCATTTAAAGGCAAGGGTGGAAGTTGAACGGCGGCGCGCTCTTGCACGTGTTTTTGATACATTTTTAACATGGTCATTTATGGCTCTATTAACAATTAACTACTATTATAAACCAGCCTAAATCCACAATCGTTTCACATTTGTAAAACGCAAAAATTTGACTAGTTCTTACTATTCGAATAAAACTCTTTTGCAAACGGAACAGGGCAGCCACCGCCTAGCGAGTGAACTTCCCACCGATCCAACAAGGCTTTTTCATAATCTTTGCCGTGCGTTAAGGCCAAAAATGCGCGCACTTCATGCACATCTGCAAAACCATTTTTGTCGGTGTCCATCGCCGCGACATTGTCCTCAACGCTAGGTCCAATATACCTTCCAGCGCTATCAGTCAAATACCCCAATAGGTCTTCAGCATGTACGGCTGAGGCCGTTAATGCCAAGCAAATCAAAGCAATATTTCTCACATTTATCATCCAGTAATTATGACTGAAATTTGAAAAGGAAGTGCAACCTAATCCACGCTGTGAATTTCAATCATTTGATGTTTGGCAATCTTATCTTTCCATTCCGCAGGCCCGGTTTTGTGCACCGATTCACCCGTCGCACTCACAGCCACCGTCACCGGCATATCCACCACTTCAAATTCGTAAATCGCTTCCATGCCTAAATCTGCAAAAGCTACCACGCGCGATTTTTTAATGGCTTTACTCACCAGATACGCCGCACCGCCAACGGCCATTAAGTACACTGATTTGCATTTAGCGATTACTGCTAAAGCCTCGTCACCACGCTCAGCCTTGCCGATACTGCCCAACAAGTTGAGTTGCCCTAGCATCATCTCAGTATAACTGTCCATCCTGGTTGCCGTGGTTGGGCCTGCCGGGCCAACTGTTTCATCCCGCACCGCATCCACCGGGCCGACGTAGTAAATAAACCGGTTGGTAAAATCCACAGGCAGTTGCTCGCCTTTAGCCAACATGGCGGATATTCTTTTATGCGCAGCATCGCGCCCTGTCAGCAATTTCCCGCTTAATAAAAGCGTTTCACCCGCCCGCCAATGAGCGATATCTGCTTTAGTGAGCGTGTCTAAGTTCACGCGCCTGGCTTGCGGGCTCGGTGCCCAATGTACGTCCGGGTAGGTGCTGATGTCAGGCGGCGTGAACTCTGCAGCACTTGAGCCGTCCAAGGTAAAGTGAATATGGCGTGTGGCCGCGCAATTAGGAATAATCGCCACTGGCAAGCTGGCTGCATGTGTCGGGTAATCCAGAATTTTCACATCCAATACGGTTGTCAAGCCTCCCAAACCTTGCGCACCGATGCCCAGGCTGTTCACTTTTCCATAGATTTCCAAGCGTAATTCTTCCAGTTTGTTTTGTGCGCCCCTTGCTTTCAGCTCGTGCATATCAATCGGCTGCATCAGAGATTCTTTGGCCAGAATCATGGCCTTTTCGGCGCTACCGCCGATGCCAATGCCCAGCATGCCGGGCGGACACCAGCCCGCGCCCATGGTCGGCACGGTTTCCAGCACCCAGTCCACGATAGAATCATTCGGATTAAGCATCACGAACTTGGCTTTATTCTCGCTACCACCGCCTTTTGCCGCAATGCTCACCTCCACCTTGTCGCCTTGCACCAGTTCTACATGCGTCACCGCCGGCGTATTGTCTTTGGTATTTTTGCGCGCACCTGCAGGGTCGTTCACGATCGAGGCTCTAAGCGTATTCTCCGGCAGCAAATATGCGCGGCGCACGCCCTCATTCACCATTTCTTCCAGTGACAAATTGCCCTCAAAGCATGCATTCATGCCCACTTTCACAAACGCCACCACAATGCCGGTATCCTGACAGATCGGGCGTTTTCCCTCAGCACACATGCGCGAATTGGTAAGAATCTGCGCGATGGCATCTTTTGCCGCTGGCGATTGCTCAACTTTATATGCCTCACCCAAGGCTTGAATATAATCTGCAGGGTGATAGTACGAAATATATTGCAAAGCATCGGCGATGCTTTGAATAAAGTCTTCTTGTTTGATTATGTTCATCTCGAACTTTTGGCTATCGCAATGCTGGGTGTGATATCTTTACGCAAGATTTTACCATTCTTAGTGCGTGGGAAATCATGTGCAAGATAAACAGTTTTTGGCGCTTTGTAGGCCGCCAGATGCTGTTTGCCAAAACTGGCCAAGTCGTCAGGGGTAGTGATTGAATCAGGTTTTAGTATCACATAGCATACGACCAGCACTTTGTCTTTTTCTAACTCTTCGCCAATTGCCGCGCAATCGGCCACATCCGGGTGGTTTTTGTACACACGCTCGATCTCATAAGGCGAAACACGATAACCAAAACTTTTGATAATGTCGTCTTTGCGGCCTAAAAACCAGATATAGCCATCCGTATCATATTTTGCGTAATCTCCGGTGAAAAAGTAGCCATTGTGCTTGTATTTTACAGTTTCTTCGTCCAAGTTCCAATAACGTAAAAACAGGCCCGGGTCATTTTCTGGCACGCAAATCATGCCCTCCTCTCCTGTCTCAACTTCTTCTAAAGTATCAGGATTGAGCAATTTGATGTTATGCCCCGGCTGCGGAAAGCCGGCAGAGCCTGGACGGATTGGGCGGAATTTACTCTGGGACAAATAGTAAGAGAACTCGCTCATGCCCACGGCTTCATAAATATCCAGACCGAAACGTTCGCGCCATTGGCTTAACACTTCGTCAGACAGATGCTCACCCGCGCTCATGTAATGACGCAGGCTGGGCAATTCTTCTTTTGTGGCCGTTGTTTTTTGCAAGATCTGGCGGTAAATCGTCGGCACGCCAATAAAAATAGTGGCCTGATGTTTTTGTATCAAATCCAGCCATTTCTGCGCATCATTTTTACCTTCGTGCACGATGACGGTTTTACCTAAATACAGCGGATCCATCAGGCCAGAACCCAGCACATAGGTCCAGTTAAATTTACCCGAGTGCATGATGCGATCTTGTGCACCGTCGCTGTAATTAAACCAGTATTGTGCGGCAGGCTGGCGGCCAAGCAGGGCGCGATGCGCATGCAAAACACCTTTCGGGTAACCTGTAGTGCCTGAGGTATACACCAGATAAGCAGGATCATCGGCTTTGCTTTTATGTGCTTCATCGCACTTGAGGATAACGCTCAGACTGTTTTCCAAACCCAGTACATTTAGGCAGCCATGCGGCTCCGTATGGGTGACTTGCGAGAGCAGGATGTGCGATAGATTGGGCGTATCCCTTAACCCTTGCACCAATTGCTCTTCCATATTTTTCCAGGCTGTCGCATCCGTCACCAGCACCGTTGCGCCTGAGTCTTTGGCCAGATAAGCCACTTCTTCAGCCGTGAGTAGCGTTGATGTCGGCACAGAAATCGCACCCATCTTCATCGCCCCCAGAAATGCGATCGGGTAATCCAGGCTGTTCGGCAGGCGAATCAGCACACGGTCGCCCACTTTAACGTTTAAGTTTCGCAGCACCTGTGCAAACTGGTCGGTTTTACGCGCCAACTCAGCAAAGATGATTTGCGCCGTTCCAAGCGCATCATCTTCCACAATCATGGCGATATTGTCGGCTTGCGGCGTGCCGAGATGCCTATCGGTGCAGGCTACGCCGATATTGAAATATTCAGGAATATTCCAAACCCAATCAGAAAATTCTTCAAACTTTTGCATTAATCAACTTTCAGAAAATTCAGAGTTCCGAGATGAAGCGCAAGGCGCACGGAGCACAGGACCCGAGACAGTACGTGGTTGTACGGCGAGGGAACGAGCACCGCACAACACAGCGATTCGCTCGAAAAATGAATTTTCATAGCAGCACTCCGTATGGCCAATTTTGACGCACTACCTGAGCCGGCAGCAGTTCCAGAACATGCACTGCAAACTCCATATCTGCCGTTTTAAGCGCTCGTAAAGCATGTGCGCGCAGCAAGGTTTGCAGCGCCTTGCCGAACATGGGCGGATCCAGCATCTCGCCTTCAAATTTAATCGCGCCGCCATGCAGTGCATCGGCTTCAATCGCTGCTTTTAAAATAGCCACTTTTTGCGCCACATCGGTGGGTGATGGTGTATAAGCGGTTTTACACAAATGAATATGCCCAGGATGAATGACCTGCTTGCCGGTAAGCCCCATAGCGGCTTCCTGGCAGGCATGTTTGTATACAATGCGCGATTCGTTATCGCCATGTAAATCCAGCCAACGGCGCACATCGTGCGGCTCTAAATATTTCTCGGGCATGATATTAGCCCCGAGCAAAGTCTCCACGCCGCCTATCACGCCCTTGCCCGCGATACGCGCCTCAAACATAAGCTGGTTCATGTAAAACTGCAGCTCTTCAATCCAGTTTTCTGGCGTAATATGAATGCCCATGGCCTTGGAGAAATCGTGAATGCCAAACACCACGTGTTTAACTGTGTTGTACTGCATGAGTTCGGGCGCAATCTTGAGCGATTTCGGATGCTCGATAATCGGCTGAATGGTGATTTTCGGATTAATACTTAACAGAAAACTGGATAAATCCCGCACCTCTGCTGCGCCATAAGCCTCACCCGCTTTCGCCAGCATCACAACATCAATATACTCCGCCATCTCACACACAAGGCGCATGTCCAGCTCATATTCGTCCGTACGGAAAGGGTTGGCGCGAATCGCAATCGTGACGTTTTGATTGACTCTGCGCAGCTCCGGCAACTCTTGCCGGAGCAAGTCACGGCTCATCTCTTTTTGCCGGCAGCCATCCTCAAGGTCAAAAATCAACGTATGCGCATTGGTGAAATGCGCATGCTTTTTCATGCGTGCCGCGGCTTGTGCCATGTCTTCATATATGCCCAGACTGGGCGCGTATTTTACGGGCGGATAATAAAGCTGGATGCCGGGCCAGTAGTCGCCTAACGCCCGGGCATCTATAGATAGCGCCTGCCCACCGATATGCATCATCACTTTATTTCGCCTCCTGATTATGATTCATTCCAGCCGCTCTTAATTTTGTAATGACGCTATGCATGCTGCCGTTCTCATGTGCCGTTTCCGTTGCACTGATCAACGCCCAGAAATCATTGTCCGGCAACTCTAGCAACGCGTCGAATGCATGCTGCTCGCGCAAGCTTAGCGTGCTAAATTGCCCATTTACAAAGCGCTGCAACACGATATCCAGTTCCAGCAGGCCGCGCCTGCAACGCCAGGCTAAACGCCGTTGTTCTGCTTCATTCATGTGTTCGTTATCCGGCATTTATAACACCTTGATTAATATTTCTTTTTTGGTTATTTTGCGCTCACGCGCCCGCTCAATTTTTAGGTCTTTAATCTTGGCAATCGCCGCATTCGGGTTGAGCTTTTTCGGACAGACTTCCACACAATTCATGATGTTATGGCAGCGGTATAAGCGATAAGGGTCTTCGAGATTCTCCAGTCGCTCGGCTTCCGCCTGGTCGCGTGAGTCAGCAATAAACCGATAGGCCTGCATCAGGCCGGCCGGGCCGACAAACTTATCCGGATTCCACCAGAAACTTGGGCATGACGTGGTACAGGCACCGCATAAAATACACTCATACAGACCATCCAGTTTGGCACGGTCTTCCGGGCTTTGCAGACGCTCGGTCTCCGGCAGCGGGTCATTGTTTACAAGGTACGGCTTGACCGAATTGTAATGCTCGAAAAACTGCGTCATGTCGACCACCAAATCACGTATCACCGGCAAGCCCGGCATGGGGCGCAGCACCACTGGCTCTTCTAAATCCACAAGTTTGGTAATGCAGGCCAAGCCATTTTTACCGTTGATATTCATCGCATCACTGCCGCATACACCCTCGCGGCACGATTTACGTAAACTCAGCGTTTCATCGTGTTCTTTGATACGGATCAGCGCATCCAGCAGCATGTGGTCTTCCTCATGCAGTTCGATGTCGTAATCCTGCATGTAGGGCTTTTTGTCTACATCCGGGTTGTATCTGTAAACGCTAAATTTCATTCTAGTAAACCCTCTTTTTCGGTTCAAAAGATTCCACAGTCAGTGGTTTTAAGCGCACTGGTTTATAAGCCAATGTATTGTTTTGTTTGTAAAAAAGTGAATGTTTAAGCCAATTCACATCATCACGCTCACCAAAATCCTCACGCGCGTGTGCGCCACGGCTTTCTGTACGCGCATTGGCAGCGTGCATGGTGGCCATCGCCACTTCCATCAGATTGTCCAGCTCCAGCGCTTCCACGCGTGCGGTGTTAAATACCTGGCTTTTATCTTTGATAACAATGTGTTGCACGCGCTTTGCAACAGCGTCAATCTCATCTACCCCTTTTGCCAATAAATCAGGAAAGCGGAATACGCCACAGTGCGTCTGCATGGTTTTACGCATGACGGCACCGACCTCGGTGACACTCTCGCCGCTGGCGTTTTCCAATCGCGCAATACGCGCCAATGTTGCTTCGGCGGCGTTATTCGGCAATGGCTTATGTGCTTTATTTCGAGCAACTTCAAGTACCATTTTATCGCCCGCCGCTTTGCCGAACACGACTAAATCCAGCAGCGAATTTGAACCTAAACGATTGGCGCCGTGTACCGAAACGCACGCACATTCGCCAACAGCATAGAGCCCATTCACGGGTTTTTCACCCTCCAACACCACCTGGCCATCCAAATTGGTCGGAATGCCACCCATCATATAATGCGCAGTCGGCACCACAGGTATCGGGTCACGAATCGGGTCGACATTGGCAAAAGTTTTGGCAATTTCGCGTATGCCTGGAAGGCGCTTGTTGATGAGATCCTCGCCAAGATGATCCAGCTTCAGATGCACCGCATCCTTGTTCTTTCCGACGCCGCGACCTTCCTTAATCTCAGTTGCCGAAGCGCGTGCAATCACATCGCGGCTGGCCAAATCTTTGGCATGTGGTGCGTAACGCTCCATAAATCGTTCGCCCTCACTATTTACCAGATAACCACCCTCGCCGCGTACACCTTCGGTAATCAGCACACCTGCATGCAGCACGCCTGTCGGGTGAAATTGCCAGAATTCCATATCCTGCAACGGCAGGCCTGCCCGCGCTGCCATGCCCAAGCCGTCACCCGTGTTAATAAACGCATTGGTACTGGCCTGGAAGATACGCCCAGCGCCACCTGTAGCCAGCAGCGTGGTTTTGGCTTGCATGATGTGAATCTCGCCCGTTTCGATTTCCAGCGCGATGACACCGAGCACATCGCCGTCTGCATCTCGAATCAAATCCAGCGCGAACCACTCGACAAAAAACTGCGTATTGGCCTGTATATTGCGCTGATACAGCGTGTGCAGCATGGCATGGCCGGTGCGATCAGCCACCGCACATGTACGCGAAATAGGCGTTTCGCCAAAATTCTGCGTCATGCCGCCAAACGGACGCTGAAAAATTTTCCCGCTTTCCAGCCGGTCAAACGGCATGCCAAAATGTTCCAGCTCGATAATGGCTTTTGCGGCGTTTTTGCACATGAACTCAATCGCATCCTGATCACCCAGGAAATCCGAGCCTTTGATGGTGTCATACATATGCCACAGCCATTTATCCTCGGCCACATTGCCTAGCGCCGCCGCGATACCACCCTGCGCTGCCACTGTGTGCGAACGTGTAGGAAACACTTTGGACAGCACCGCTACCTTGACATCTGCCTGTGCCAGTTGCAGTGATGCGCGCAAACCCGCGCCACCGCCACCGATAATCACTGCATCAAATTGATGTCGTTGAATCTTGTTTTGGTCAAAAGCCATTCGTTAAATGTTCCATAAAATAGTTGAGACCCATACCAAATAAACCACCAGCAAAACATCTACGGCCGTTTGCAAATATCCCCGCAGGTTTGGGTTAAAAATATAATCCCGCAGCACATCGCGCACGCCCAGCCATGCATGCGAGAACAAACATACAAAAAATAAAAATGTCATTAATCTAAACCAGACTGGCGAGATGAACGTATGCCAAGCCTCATAGCCTGTAGGCCGCTGAACGATGAACATGGCCACAAAAACCAACACATAACCAGCCATGATGACTGCGGTTAGCCGCTGTGACAGCCACAGGCGCATGCCAGGGTACTTGTCAGTAAGCAATTGAATTAACATAGCTAACTACCAAACCACAAAAGCAAAAGCTGCCACTGCAAACCCTACCAGCCAAAGCACCACGCGGCCAGAAAACCGTGCTTTCTGTAACGTCGTCATCCAGTGCACGTCTTGCAGCAAGTGGCGGATTCCTGCAAAAAAATGATGGAAAAATGCCCATGCCAACCCAATAAGCATGAGCTTTACAAACCAGGCATTCAATAACTCTGCTAGCGCCGTATAAGTAGCTTGCGATTTCACAGAGCGCTGAAATGCCAGCAAAATGAACGGCAACATTAAAAACAGCGCAACGCCGGATACGCGATGCAGAATGGACACCACGGCGTTAATCGGCAAGCGGATAGTGAACAGATTCAGGTTCTTGGGGCGATTTTTGACTGATTTTTTCTGCATGATTTTTTCTTCTTATTCTATTGCGGCGATTGCGACCGCCCCCGAAATCCGCGCCAATAAACGCTTATCGAAGGGCTTGGGAATAATGTAATTTTTCCCGAATTCAAGCGCCTGCAGGTTGTACGCCTGCAAGACATCGGCTGGCACTGGCTCCCGCGCCAATTCACTCAATGCATGTGCAGCGGCGATTTTCATTTTCTCTGTGATCTTTGTGGCTTTGGCATCCAGCGCGCCGCGAAACAGATATGGGAAACACAGTGCATTATTCACCTGGTTTGGAAAGTCGCTGCGGCCGGTTGCCATCAAAATGTCATCGCGTATGGCATGTGCCACGCTCGGCAATACTTCAGGGTCGGGATTGGCCAAGGCAAAGATAATCGGATTTTTGGCCATGCTTTTTATCAACGTTGCATCTAGTGCATTTTTGGCCGAAACACCAATAAACACATCGCAATCCGGCATGACATCGGCCAGCGTTTTTGCGCTGGTTGGCTGCACGGCAAGCTCGCGATTATTTTCATGCAGATCGGCTCTTTCCACATCCAGCACCCCTTTTCTATCAACCATCGTCACATTGGTCGCGCCCATAAGCTTGAGTAACTTAGCACATGAACAACCCGCCGCACCCGCGCCCAGAAACACGATTTTTGCGGTTGGCAAGGTTTTGCCTTGCAGCTCAAGCGCGTTCAACAGGGCTGCCGCCACTATGACTGCCGTGCCATGCTGATCATCATGGAACACGGGAATATCGAGGCGTTTTTTCAATTCGTTTTCAATATAAAAGCAATGCGGTGCAGCAATGTCTTCCAGGTTGATGCCACCAAACGTAGGCGCAATATTCACGACGGTTTGAATAAATTCATCAGGCGTTTTAGCATTGATTTCAATATCAAACACATCAATGCCCGCAAAGCGCTTGAACAGGACAGCCTTGCCCTCCATCACCGGTTTGCTGGCCAGCGCGCCCATATTACCTAAGCCCAATACTGCCGTGCCATCGGTAATCACAGCGACCAGATTGCCTTTGTTAGTATATTTATAAGCATTGGCTGGGTCGGCATTAATCTCGCGCACCGGCTCTGCCACACCCGGCGTGTAGGCCAGCGACAAATCATCCTGTGTCGCGCACGGTTTGGATGACTCCACGCTCAACTTACCGGGAACGGGGAATTGATGATAATTGAGTGCGCGTTTTTTTAGATCATCCATTTATTGCTTCCAATTTTTACTCTAATTCGCTCATGTAGTGATGATCGTCTGTTAAACATAAGCCCAGCCGCCATTCCATCGGCTTGTCGCCATAAGTATAGGAAACGCGCTCAATACTCAACAAGGGCGTGCCTTCGTTTAAATGCAATGCTTTTGCAACCTCACCCGTCGCTGCCACAGCGGTAAGCCGCTCCTCTGCACGAATCATGCGGATGCCATATTCCGTCTCATACATGCTGTACATCGAGCCATTATTCTCCTCCACCCTATTCGCATTCAGGCCTTTAAACTGTGCAGCCGGGACGATGATATGGTCATAAATCAATGGCCTGCCAGAAAACGTAAGCAGCCGTTTTACCTCTATCAATGCTGCACCTGCCTTCAATTCCAGAATCTTTGCTATGCGGTTGTCCGCTTTGGATTTAGTGCACGAGATCAACTCATTCTGCAGCAACTCCTTCTGTCCATTCACTGCGGTCAGTCGTAAAAAACGCAGCTTGATCCCTTCTTCGTTATGTGTGGCGACAAAGGTCCCCTTGCCCTGGCGGCGAATCAGAATGTTCTCACCTGCGAGGCTGTCTATCGCCTTACGCACTGTGCCCTGACTTACTTTATAGCGTGCGGCTAAATCAATCTCACTCGGAATCATCTCGCCTGGACGCCATTCGCCGCCAATTAGGCTTTGAGTTAAAAGCACCTTGATCTGGTCGTAGAGCGGCTTGTAACTTGGCGAATTGTAGGTTTTATCTTTCATGGTTGACTGCAGCTATTTAAGTTAAGCAAATTAAAACATATCGAATAAAAATAGTCTAGTATTTTATATCTTATATAAGACATAAGATATTTGTTGACAGCGCAAGAAAGCCATCTATATAATCGCTCAATACACAACTAAACCTTATTTTTATGGAACTTTGTTTTCGCCCGCGTCGCTCTGTACTTTATGTGCCCGGTTGCAACCTGCACTATCTGAACCGCGCACGCACCTTGCCTGCAGACGCAGTAATTCTCGACCTGGGTGACCCGATTCTGGTGGACGCAAAAATAGAATCTCGCAACAACATTGTCGCCGCGGTAAAACAAGGCGGCTATGGCTCGCGTGAGGTGATCGTGCGCGTGAATAATCTGGATTCCATCTGGGGGCATGACGACATCAAAGCCGTCGCCAATATTGGTGCGGATGCGATACTATTTCCTAATATAGAATCGGCCGAGCATGTGCATACCGCGCTCAAACTGCTGGATAACGCAGGCGGCAGCCATATGCCGATTATGGTGATGATAGAAAGCCCAGTTGCGGTGCTCAATGCCAAAGAAATTGCTGCAGCATCCGACCGCATAGTCTGCATGATGATAGCGACATCGGATTTAACCTCGCAGCTGCATGCGAGGGTGACGCACGAGCAAAGCGCGATATTAACTGCATTGTCATTGGTAATATTGGCTGCACGCGCTTATGGGCGCTGCGTGGTGGATGGCATCACCAGTGACTTTAAGAATGTGCATTCGTTTGAATACGCCTGCAGATTAGGCCGCGACATGGGTTTTGACGGCAAAACGCTCGTGCACCCCGGCCAAATTGCCTACAGTAACGATGCCTACACACCAAAAGCAAGCGAGGTTGCAGATGCGCGCGCAATTATTCAGGCGCTTAAAGAAGCTAATGAATCAGGTCGCGGCACCGTAGTGGTGAACGACAGACTGGTCGAACATCACCATGTAAAAGCCGCGCAGCGCTTATTGAAACTGCACGACATGATTGCAGAATTAGAAGAAGAGTTTATATAAATGACCGTTTCTACCAAAATCAACGCAGGACGTTTTTTTGAAGACTTCACGTTGAATGAAGTGATTCAGCACGCCACGCCACGCACCATCACCGCTGGCGATTGCGCGCTGTATATTGCGCTTACTGGTTCGCGCAACCCGCTGCATTGCAGCGAACCTTTTGCGCAATCACTTGGCTACAAAACCACGCCCATAGATGATTTACTCGCGTTTCATATCGCCTTTGGCAAAACCGTGCCGGATATTTCAGTCAATGCGGTGGCAAATTTAGGTTATGCGGATGTGCGTTTTCTGCAGCCGGTCTTTGTGGGTGACACGCTCTCCACATCCAGCCAGGTGATTGGCTTAAAACAGAACTCCAATGGCAAAAGCGGCGTGGTTTATGTGCGCTCAACCTCTATCAACCAAAGAAATGAACCTGTTTTAAGCTGGGTGCGCTGGGTGATGGTTCACAAAAACAATGCGAGGGCGCCGGCCTCCGAAACAGTTATTCCGGTATTACCGGACTTTGTTGCGTCTGAACGCTTGAATATTCCAGCCAATTTTTTTACCAAAAACTTTGATAATAAAGCCACAGGCGGGCAGTATTTTTGGGAAGATTACCAGGCAGGCGAGCGCATCCATCATGCCGGCGGCATGACGATTAATCATGGCGACCATTCACTCGCGACACGGCTTTACCAGAATAATGCGCGTTTGCATTTTGATGATTTCGCAATGCAATCCTCGAACTTTGGTAAACGCCTGGTGTATGGTGGCGTGCCGATTTCTATTTGCCGCGCTTTGAGTTTTGACGGCCTGGAAAACGCCATTTCCATCTTAGCCATTAATGCCGGAACACATGCCAGCCCCAGTTTTGCAGGAGATACGATCTATGCGCTGACCGAAGTGCTAGACGTTTGGGCATTGCCCGGCCGTACCGATATTGGCGCACTGCGTTTGCGCATGGCAGGCATCAAAAATATGCCAGCTAGTGACCTGGCGCAAATAAAATCTGAAACCGGCTATCACCCCAATGTGGTGCTAGACCTTGACTACACTGTACTCATGCCACGCAGAGGGAGCAATTAAATGGCAGTCCATCCAAAAGACGCACTTTTTGGCGGCGAAAAACCTTTTCCGCTGATTCCTGCGTGCGAACATTTCGCCGGCAGCGAAAAGCTCATCTTAAAAGCACTTGCCCTGCAGGACAGTATCGGCGCGGTGTTTGATATCACCTGCGACTGCGAGGATGGTGCGGCAAGCGGCCAGGAACGTGAGCACGCGGAAATGATTGTGCGCGTATTAAACAGCGACGCCAACAAACACAAAATGGCTGGCGCACGCATTCATGACTACACGCATCCCGCCTGGAAGCAGGATGTCAACATTCTGGTAGGCGGCGCCGGGCAGGTGCTGAGCTACATCACGATTCCCAAATGCACGATGCTCGCCCAAGCGAGAGAAATGATCGCTTACATCCAGAAAATGGCGACCTTTTTTGGTATTCAACGCGAAATTCCGGTACATATTCTGATTGAAACGCATGGCGCGCTCAGGCAAGCGCATGAAATCGCCACGTTGCCGTGGGTGCAAGTGCTGGATTTCGGCCTGATGGATTTTGTCAGCGCGCATCACGGCGCGATTCCTGCCAGCGCAATGCGTAGCCCAGGTCAGTTCGAGCATCGTCTGCTGGCACGCGCCAAAGCCGAGGTTGTAGCTGCAGCGCTTGCTAATGGCGTGGTACCAGCGCATAACGTAACGCTCGATTTGAAAAACGTAGAAACCACTTTTAGCGATGCTTCCAGAGCCCGTAACGAATTTGGCTTTATGCGCATGTGGAGTATTTATCCCACACAAATTCAAGCCATTGTCGATGCCATGAAACCCAATTTTGACGAGGTAGCGGATGCCGCAAATATCCTGCTTGCTGCACAGCAAGCAGATTGGGGGCCGATCCAGTATGCAGGAGAATTGCACGACAGAGCCACTTATCGCTATTTTTGGGAAGTTTTACAAAAAGCCAAGCTGACTATGGCAGCAATTCCAGACGAAGCTATTCAAGCTTTTTTTAGCTAGTTTTACTATATTTAAATCAGGTATTAAATATGACAACCGCAACCTCAGCTGGCGCAAGATTTCGTCAGGCACTCATCCTCGAAAAACCGTTGCAGATTATCGGTGCCATTAATGCCTACCATGCCATGCTTGCTACGCAGACTGGTTATAAGGCGCTTTATCTTTCTGGCGGCGGGCTGGCTGCCGGCTCACTGGGCTCACCTGATTTAGGCATTTCGACGCTGGAAGATGTACTCATCGATGTGCGCCGCATTACTGATGCGGTTGATACGCCTTTGCTGGTGGATATCGACACAGGGTTTGGCGGTGCTTTTAACATTGCGCGCGCTATTAAAAGCGTGATTAAAGCAGGCGCCGCAGCGGTGCACATCGAAGACCAGGTACAGGCGAAGCGCTGCGGGCATCGCCCAAATAAGGCCATTGTCAGTCAGGCAGAAATGGTTGACCGCATCAAGGCGGCTGTGGATGCGAAAACCGACCCGGATTTTGTCATCATGGCGCGCACCGATGCATTAGCTGTCGAAGGTTTGCAGTCTGCGATTGGCCGCGCCTGTGCCTGCGTCGAGGCAGGCGCCGACATGGTGTTCCCGGAAGCAATCACCGAGCTCGGCATGTACAAACAGTTCGCCGAAGCTGTAAAAGTACCGGTGCTCGCCAACATTACCGAATTTGGCAGCACGCCATTATTCACTGTAAATGAACTGGCAACAGCGAATGTCAGCATAGTGCTGTACCCGCTCTCGGCGTTCAGGGCGATGAACCAGGCTGCTCTTAAGGTATATCAATCTGTAAAAAAAGAAGGCACCCAAAAAAACGTGCTGGATTTGATGCAGACACGCGCCGAGCTTTATGAACACTTAGGTTATCACGCCTATGAGCAGAAGCTGGATCAGCTCTTCAGGGAGGGAAAATAGCATGTCGGAAGCTATCACAACGCATGAACCCAAAAAGAAAAAAGGTGTCGCCCTTGCTGGCGTGGCAGCGGGCAGCACAGCAATCTGCACAGTCGGCCATACAGGCAATGATTTGCACTACCGTGGTTATGACATTTTAGAGTTAGCTAAACATGCCACTTTTGAGGAAGTAGCCTACTTGCTGATACACGGTGAATTACCAACTGTAGAAGAATTAAAAGCCTATCATGCGCGGTTAAAAAAATTGCGCGGTTTGCCAACTGAATTAAAAGAGGTATTAGAGCGCATTCCCAAAACAGCACACCCTATGGACGTGATGCGTACCGGCTGTTCTATGCTTGGCACATTAGAGCCAGAAGCTTCAGACCGTAACATACATGATGCAAAAAAATTGGGCGACAGGCTCATCGCCTGCTTTGGCTCGATTTTATTGTACTGGTATCACTTTAACCACAATCACAAGCGCATTGACGTGGAAACTGATGATGACTCTATTGCCGCACACTTTTTGCATCTGCTGCACGGCACCCCCCCCAGTCAACTGCATATTGATGCCATGAATACCTCGCTGGTGCTGTATGCCGAGCATGAGTTTAATGCATCTACTTTTACTGCACGGGTGATTGCAGGCACCTTATCTGATATGTATAGCTGCATTACCGGAGCGATTGGTGCGCTGCGCGGCCCAAAACATGGCGGCGCTAACGAGGCTGCGATGGAAATTATCGCGCGATACAAAACTCCAGATGAAGCCGAAACTGATATCATGCAACGCATAGCACGCAAGGAAATCATTATCGGGTTTGGCCATCCTGTATATACGATTGCTGACCCAAGAAATGAATCAATTAAAGCGGTTTCACGTAAATTAGGCGAAGATAACGGCAATATGACGCTTTTTGACATCTCTGCACGCATTGAAGAAACCATGTGGCGCGAGAAAAAGATGTTCCCTAATCTGGATTGGTACAGCGCATCCAGCTACCACATGATGGGCATTCCTACTAGCATGTTCACGCCGATTTTTGTGATCTCACGCACCACAGGCTGGGTTGCGCATGTCATTGAGCAGCGCATTGACAACAAAATCATCCGCCCTAATGCGGAATATACGGGGCCAGAAAACCGGCCTTATGTACCACTGGAAAAACGATAATTATTTTTAGGGAAGTTTCATGTCCTCTCACATTTCCAACGTCCGCCCCGCGCCCGATCAAGTCCTTGTTGATATCGCCAACTATGTGGCCGATTACGAAATCAAAAGCGATGAAGCTTTTGATACCGCACGCAACTGCCTGATGGATACACTGGGATGCGGCTTTGAAGCACTTGATTATCCTGCCTGCACCAAACTGCTTGGCCCTGTGGTTGCAGGGACAGTCGTGCCAAATGGCGCAAAAGTCCCCGGAACAAATTTCCAGCTAGACCCGATTCTTGCCGCCTTCAACATCGGCGCAATGATTCGCTGGCTGGACTTTAACGACACCTGGCTGGCCGCGGAATGGGGGCATCCATCAGATAATCTGGGCGGCATTTTGGCGACTGCAGACTACATTTCACGTAAAAATGTAGCCGAAGGCAAAACACCGCTCACCATCAAAGATGTGCTAACTGCCATGATTAAGGCACACGAAATTCAAGGCGTACTGGCGCTTGAAAACAGTTTCAACCGCGTAGGTTTGGACCATGTCATCTTGGTGAAAATCGCTTCAACAGCGGTGGTAACGAAGCTACTCGGCGGCAATAAAGAGGATATTATCAACGCGGTTTCTAACGCTTTTGTCGATGGGCAAAGCCTGCGTACCTATCGTCACAGCCCGAATACCGGTTCACGAAAATCATGGGCAGCGGGTGACGCCACAAGTCGCGCCGTGCGTTTGGCCTGGATGACGATGCAAGGCGAGATGGGCTATCCAAGCGCACTCACCGCCAAAACATGGGGTTTTTATGATGTGCTGTTCAAAGGCAACGCCTTCAAGTTCCAGCGCCCGTATGGCTCATACGTGATGGAACACGTGTTGTTCAAAATCTCATTCCCTGCTGAATTTCATGCCCAGACCGCAGTGGAATGCGCCTTCCAGCTTAACAAAGAAGTTGGAAACAAATTGCAAACCTTAGAGCAAATCTCGCAAATCGATAAAATCGTCATCACCACGCATGAGTCCGCCATTCGCATCATCGACAAAACTGGCCCGCTCAACAACCCAGCTGACCGCGACCACTGCATTCAATACATGGCGGCAGTCGGCTTAATCAAGGGCAGCCTCACTGCACAGGATTACGAAGATGCAGCAGCGGCAGACCCAAGAATTGACGCGCTTAGAAGCAAAATGCTATGTGTGGAAAACCCAGAATATACGCGCGATTATCACGACCCGGGAAAACGCTCGATCGCCAACGCGATTCAGATTTTTTTCAGAGACGGATCAAGCTCAAACAATATTGCGGTGGAATATCCTATCGGACACCGCCGCCGCCGCGCTGAAGGCATCCCAGAGTTAGTGAAAAAATTCAAAGTAAACTTGGCGCGGCGTTTTGATGCAAAAAAACAAGCGGATATTCTAGCTTTATGCTTAGACCAAACCAGGCTGGAATCGATGCCAGCAAATGAGTTTGTGGACATGTTCACTATATAGCCTCAGTCAAGAGCAAGCAACTAATAAGCAATTAGAATTTAGGGTAAAATAGCGGTTTATCGAACCGCTGTTTGAAAGCTTTTTATGTCGCTTACCACCCTCAATGCACTATCCCCTCTTGATGGCCGCTATCAATCTAAACTTGACGCACTACGTCCCTATTTCAGTGAATATGCACTGATTAAACACCGCGCCTGGGTCGAGATAGAATGGCTCAAGGCCCTGGCAGCCGCGCCTGAACTGGCGGAAATCGCGCCTTTTAGTGCGGCAACGATTAAAGAGCTAGACACAGCAATTGCGAACTTTTCCGAGGCCGATGCAGCGCAAGTAAAAGCGATTGAAGTGCGCACCAACCACGATGTTAAAGCGCTGGAATACTGGCTTAAAGAGAAGTTTGACGGCAACCCGGAAATCAAGAAAGCCAGTGAATTCATTCACTTTGCCTGCACTTCTGAAGACATCAATAATCTTTCACATGGCCTGATGCTTAAGACCGCGCGCGACGTTGTGATGCTGCCATTTTTAGCCAGCCTGATTGCACGCCTGACAGAGCTTGCGCAACAATTGGCAGGCCAACCGATGCTCTCACGCACCCATGGCCAAACTGCATCGCCTACCACCATGGGTAAAGAGCTGGCGAATGTAGTGTATCGCCTGCAGCGCCAACAAAAGCAATTACAAAACAATGAGATACTTGGCAAGATTAACGGCGCGGTCGGTAACTTTAATGCACACTTGTCTGCCTACCCAAACTTTGACTGGGAAAGTTTCGCCAAAAAATTCGTCGAATCTCTGGGTTTGACCTACAACCCGATGACCATCCAGATTGAGCCACACGACTACATGGCAGAGGTGTACGACTGTTTAAGCCGCATCAATACCATTCTGATCGACCTGAACCGCGATATCTGGGGCTATATCTCAGTCGGCTACTTCAAGCAAAAAGTAAAAGCAGGCGAAATCGGCTCATCTACCATGCCGCATAAAGTCAACCCGATTGACTTTGAAAACTCTGAGGGCAACCTGGGCATCGCTAACGCCATCCTGCGCCACATGGCGGAAAAGCTGCCGATTTCACGCTGGCAACGCGACCTCACCGACTCCACCGTACTCCGCAATATGGGCGTAGCGTTTGGCTACACCTTGCTGGGTTACGATTCCTGCCTGCGTGGGCTGAACAAGCTGGAAATCAACTCTGACAAACTGGCCGAAGATTTGGACAGTAGCTGGGAAGTGCTCGCCGAACCGATCCAGACCGTGATGCGCCGCTATGGCATCGAAAACCCATACGAGCAGTTAAAAGAGCTCACTCGCGGCAAAGGCGGCATCAATAAAACCTCATTGCACGCGTTCATCAGCGGCCTGGAAATTCCAGCAGAGGCAAAACAGACACTGCTGGAAATGACACCTGCCAGTTATATTGGTAAAGCAGTAGAATTAACTAAACATATTTAACATGACCGAAATCTTAGTCCTTTACTACTCTCAGGGCGGCGCAGTGCGCGACATGGCGAACCTGATTGCGCGCGGAATTGAGAGTGTACCGAAGGCAAAGGCGCGTATCCGCACCGTGCCGAAAGTATCTGCCAATTGCGAGGCGACTGAACCTGAAATCCCTTCCTCAGGTGCACCTTATGCAGAACTGAAAGATTTGGAAGAATGTGCAGGGCTGGCGCTGGGAAGCCCTACCCGCTTTGGTAACATGGCTGCCCCTATGAAATACTTTTTAGATGGCACAACCAGTTTATGGCTAAAAGGCGCGCTTATCGGCAAGCCTGCCGCGGTGTTTACTTCCACTGGCTCCATGCACGGCGGCAATGAAAGCACCTTGCTCACCATGATGTTGCCGCTGATGCACCACGGTATGATTATCGTGGGCCTGCCTTACTCAGAGCCGACTTTATCCAGCACAACGTCTGGCGGCACGCCTTACGGAGCGAGCCACATCGGTGGTGTCATGGATGACAAACCGATTACTGAAGATGAGAAAAAACTGTGCATCGCGCTGGGCAAACGCCTAGCTGAAACCGCATTGAACTTATCTGCCAAATGAGCCTAAGCCTAGAAGCCAGACAATTCCTGCGCAGCACGCATAGCGGCATCCTTTCCACCCACTCTGCCAAATTCGAGGGCTATCCTTTCGGCTCGGTAGCACCTTTTGTGTTAGATCACGATTGTCAGCCTGTGATATTGATCAGCAACATCGCTGAACATACCAAAAACATCATCGCTAATCCTAAAGTGTCATTGCTGGTATTTGCCGGCATGGAAGACTTGCAGGCCAATGCGCGCCTGACCTTGCAGGGCAAAGCCATCAAAATCAACAAGGAAGACGCTGATTTACGTGCCCGCTATCTGCGCTATTTGCCGCAGGCGGTGGGTTATTTTGATATGCATGATTTTGCCTTTTACCGCATCCAGATTACGCAAGCACGTTATATCGCAGGTTTCGGCAAGATGTCATGGATGGCCGGTGTCGAGATGACGCCACCCGCCAATCAGCTTGCAGCGGTTGAAACAAATATTATCGAACATATGAACAACGATCACATGGATAGCTTGCTAGCATATTGCAGGCACTTTCACGGGTTCGACGCACAGCACGCGGAAATGTTAGGCATCGACTGCGACGGCTTTGATGTAAAAGCTGAAAACAGTGCGGGAAGCCCACAGATACTTCGCTTTCTGTTTGAGTCACCCATCAGCGATGCAACTTCAGCGCGCACGGCGCTGGTGGCGATATCTAAACAATCACGCACATGATCAAACAGTTACAGACAGGCGCGAGTGCAAGCCTGATTGCGCTTATCGTTATCTGCATCGCCTGGGAAGGCTGGCTGGCCCCGCTTAAGCCGCAAGGCTCACTGCTTATCTTGAAGGCTGTACCCTTATTGCTGCCGCTCTTCGGCATACTCAAAGGCAGGCGCTACACCTACCAATGGGCCAGCATGTTCATCCTGTTCTATTTCACCGAAGGTGTTGTACGTGCATGGTCGGATACCGGCATATCAAGAAAACTGGCGCTGATAGAAATCTTGCTGAGCGTTATATTTTTTATCTGTGCAATTTTTTACGCAAAACTGAGCCGAAACACCTCTCAATAAACGGGGCTTCATTTATAATAAGCCCATGCGAATGCTATTTGTAAGTCATGTATGAAAATACTCCTATCGAATGATGACGGCTATTTTGCGCCCGGCCTGAATATTCTAGCGCAGCATATCTCCAAAATTGCCGATATTACCGTGGTTGCGCCCGAACGCAATCGCAGCGGGGCGAGCAACTCGCTCACGCTGGACAGACCATTGAGCGTGCGCAAAGCCAGCAATGGCTTTTTTTATGTGAACGGCACACCGACAGACTGTGTGCATTTAGCATTGACTGGCTTGATGGATAGCCCACCGGATATGGTAATCAGCGGCATTAACGATGGCGCGAACATGGGCGATGACACCATTTATTCCGGCACGGTGGCAGCGGCAATGGAAGGCTACCTGCTGGATATTCCCTCGTTTGCCATTTCCATGTCGCAGCATAACGCCACCCATTTTGAAACCGCTGCCCGCATCACGGTTGAACTGGTTCAGCATTACATAAAGACAGGGCTTACATCGCCTACTCTGCTCAACATCAATGTGCCGGATGTGCCCTATGACGAGTTGCAAGGCAGAACAGTCACCCGCCTGGGCAAGCGCCACAAGGCCGAGCCGGTGATGCAGCTTAAAACGCCGCGCGGTGAAACTGTTTACTGGGTGGGCGCAGCGGGCCAGCCCAACGACGGCGGTGAAGGTACCGATTTTTATGCGATTGCGCACAATCAGGTATCGGTTTCGCCGATTCAGGTCGACCTGACCAAGCACAGCCAGATTGCTACACTGAGAGACTGGTTAATCTAGTTATGGCGCTGGCAAGACCAAGTACAAAAAGCGGCATTGGCATGACCTCACTGCGCACACGTGAACGCATGCTGACCCGTCTGCGCGAGCAAGGCATCAAGGATGAAGTCGTGCTGCACGTCATGGGCGAGATTCCGCGCCATATCTTTGTGGATGAGGCCTTGTCGATCCGTGCTTACGAAGATGTTTCGCTGCCTATCGGCTATAGCCAGACCATTTCACAGCCGTATATTGTGGCACGCATGACCGAGATCCTGCGTCATGGCAAACAACTCAATAAAGTGCTGGAAATCGGCACTGGCTGTGGCTACCAAACCGCGGTGTTATCACGCGTTGCCAAAGAGGTGCTCTCACTTGAACGCATTCGCCCACTGGTAATGAAGGCCCGCGGCCATTTGCGCACGCTCAAATGCACCAATGTGAAGCTGGACCATGCGGATGGAAGTGCCGGGCTAAACGAATATGCACCGTTTGACGGCATCATGGTGACCGCTGCTGCGAGCCATGTGCCTGAAGAACTGCTCGTACAGCTTGCCGTCGGCGGGCGCATGGTGATCCCCATCGGCACCAGCACGCAAACGCTGTACCTGATTGAACGCACTAATGCCCAATCTGGCAACGAATATAAACAAACCAAGCTGGAACCGGTAAAATTTGTGCCTTTATTAGGCGGAGTAAGCTAGATGCGTTTTACTGCAGTTCTATTGATAGTGTTGCTAACCGCTTGCGAAACCAATCCGCCCGCGCCAGTGATTGAGCGCGCACCGCAAACACCCAAAGCAAAACCGACTGAAGCCAAAGCTACCGATACTAAAATAGCAACTTCCAACGGAGGCAAGGATTGGCGGCCGGATAGCCATATCGTCAAAAAAGGCGATACACTGTTTGGAATCGGCCTGGAATATGGGCTTGATTACAAGGAAATCGCAGCAGCCAATCATATTGAGCCGCCCTACCCGATTAAAATTGGGCAGAAAATCGATTTGTCCAGCTTCAAAACCAAACCTGCACCAGCGATAGAAGAAACCAGCACCACAGAAGATGACGTTGTGATTACGCCGATGAAAACTGAACCGGTAATAGGTGATAAAACCGTAGCGGAAATCAAACCAGCGCCATCTGCAGCAACCCCAGTGTTAACCGAGCCCAAAGCCGTACGCGAACCTTACAGCCTGGAGGCATTCAACCGGGCCACGCCACGCCCAATTACTGCAAAACCTGCAGAAATCAAACCAGCTGAAGCAGAACCAGTTGAAACCAAACCTGCAGAAGCCAAGCCCGCTGACACAAAATCTGCCGAGACAAAAGCAGACAGCGTCAGCCCTGCCGATGATGAATCCATTAGCTGGACTTGGCCCACACAAGGCAAAGTGGCTGCCGGCTTTAACGAAGCCAGCAACAAAGGCATTGATATTGCAGGCACGACAGGCCAGGCGATTCTCGCAGCCAGCAGCGGCAAGGTCATTTACACTGGCTCCGATTTGCGCGGCTATGGCAAGCTGGTTATTGTTAAGCACAACAAAACTTACTTATCGGTGTACGCGCATAACAGCAAAATCGTGGCAAAAGAAGGCCAAATCGTGACAGCGGGCCAAAAAATCGCCGAAATGGGCAATACCGACTCCAGCACGGTTAAACTGCATTTTGAAATCCGGCGCCTGGGTAAATCTGTTGACCCGGCCAAATATCTGAATCAGAATTAGCACATTACATCATCCGGGAGATGACCATGGCCGCACCGAATAACTACAAGAAAGAACCCAACAAATACGCAAAGAATGCTGATATCAAGGCTGATACCCTTTCAAAAACGCTGTTGTCTGTCGTGGGTTTCGGGCTGATGATTATCGGAATTATCGGCATCGCCATGGAGTTCTTCAAAGAAGGCGGCTGGCTGAAAACCGCGCTGGCATGGTTATTCGATTCCGCCACGCACATGATGTTTATCCCCGTGATTATATTTGTGGCTTGGTTGCTCAATCGCTGGATGTCATCACCAAACAAAAATGAAAGCAAAAAATCCGGCAATGTGCCTTTGTACGCCATGATGGCGGTCGGCCTGTTTTATGTTTACCGCATTATCACGACGGGCGGGTTTTAACCAAATCACGCAATAAAAAAGCCACTTCAGAAAGTGGCTTTTTTTACAAAGGTAGTTATTCCGTTTGTAAAGCAATAATGACACGAAGATGAGTCGCAGACCGTGCTATAGCACGGCAAGATGAAATCGACAAAGTCAGTATTGATTTAGAATTGGAATTAATTCTTTTTTGCTGCTTCCGCGGCGTAATGCTCACGTACCACCGTCATATCACGCTCACGCGCCCATTGGATGATCGCATCCAGCGCCGGTGCGCCGATCTCGCCCACCTGGGTATGTATGCCCGCTTGCTCGCGAACCACCAGAATGCCGGGGATTTGCGCCACTTCGAAATATTCGCTGATTTCCGGGTCGGCTTCCGTATTCACCATGCCAAACACGATATCCGGGTTCTTCGCCGCAGCCGCTTCAAAAGTTGGCGTAAAAGCCACGCAAGGGTCGCACCACGGTGCCCAGAAATCCACAATCACGAAATCGTTATTTTCAATCGTGTCTTTAAAATTTGCTTTGGTAAGTGTCACAACCGCCATGATTTTGCCTTAAATTTGGTGAACGCGTGATTCTAACAGAGCTTGGCGCTTTAGTTAAGCTTTAAGGTAAAGCACTCAAATGACAAAAAACATATGCCCTGCAAGCTGCATGGATATTGGGCTGCAGGACGTATGTTTTGAGCTAAACTTTCGAAGAATATTGTAAAACCGCTTTCTGCCATATTTCCTCTTGTTCAATCGCTAATGCTTTATGTGTCCAAATTGTAAGAGCTGCTTGATTTGTTTTATCGCCAGTCAGTCGGTAGAGAATCTTAAATTTCTTAAGCGCTTCATCTTGCATGCCTAACTGTTCATAAACAAGCAATGCAAAAAAATGGCAAGGAATAAAATTGGGCACCATGCTACAACCTTTTTCGTAAGCCGCAATGGCTTTTTTATAATCCCTAAGCACGTAATAACTATTACCATGCGCCATTTCATAAAAAACATTGCTAATCGGTGTAAAACGTTTGGCTTTTTCTATGTAATAGAGCGCCTCCTCACCTAATCCAGCTGAAGACAAAGCCAGCGAAAGAAATAGCAACACTTCACCATTATTCGGGTCCAATGTCACTGCGCGACGTGATTCCGCAATGGATTCCTCGCGATTTCTGCGCCAAAGATGCGTCCAACCTAATATTGAAATGGCATAAGCAGATTGCGGCTCTAGCTCAACAGCACGTTCTGCATGCATAAGTGCAGAGTCAAGAATCTTTATATCTGGGTTCCATTTTTGCGACCAAGTTAAAGCCAGCGATCTCGCTAACCAGGCATGCGCCGCCGCGTAGTTTGAGTCTAGCACCAACGCTTTGTTATACAGCGCGATTGCTTCATAAGTAGTTTTTTCGGTGTATTTTCTATGTGCGGCAATGGCTTGCAGCAAATAATCATGCGCTTCTATACTATTTGTCGCTTGCACGCCAAATAGCGCGGCTTCTTCCCCATCCAGCTTGATTTGCAATACGCTGACAATGCTCTGGGTCAGCTCATCCTGCAAGGCAAATACATCTTTGAGCTCGCGGTCAAACCGGTCAGACCACACTTGCCCGCCATTTTTCGCATCCACCAATTGGGCAGCAACACGCACCTGATTGCCCGCATGCTGCACGCTGCCTTCCAGCAGATAACGCACGCCTAGCTCGGCCGCAATTTCTTCGGATGTTTTGGTGGTGCTTTTATATGAAAACGAAGATTGCCTGGAGATGACAAACAGGCCCGACAACCTCGAAAACATGGAAATCAGGCTATCCACGACACCATCGGCAAAATATTCTCGTGAGTTATCAGTACCAATATTAACGAACGGCAAGACCGCCAGCGACGGTCTGTCTTCTATAAGGCGCGGTGCGCTTGCTGTAGCTACAAATGGTTTGGCAGCGTGATTTTGCAGCAGAGTAATCTCAAGCGCGTAGCCGCCTTTGGGGAAATCGATGCGTACCGCATCCTGCTTGCCGAGCGTGTCGTAATACTCACGCAGTTTGCTGCGCAGGCGTGTAGCTTCTACCCGTACTATGGCATCCAAACTAGGGTCAAAATCACTTTTCCGGTCAAATACCTCCACCGCGATGGTGTAGCCTTTTAGGCGGTCTGCATCGCCCGCAAGCGTATTAGTGACGAGATATTCAAGAAAACGTTGTTGGCGCGGCGAGCCTGCAAACAAAGAGCTAGCCAACATGCCAGCAACGCTGGCGCGCACTTGGTCTTGTTCTGCACTCGTCCATTGTTGTACAACAGCTTCCATGCGTTGCTTTCTTATTATTAGGCCAGTAACAACGTTACTTTATGTTACTAACTGTATCTAACTGGCTACTATCATAACAAAAAATTACATTGCTTACACACCACAACGAACATTTGCAAAATGCTGTAGGTGTCAATCCATTTATGAGGAGATTTAAAATGTTTACACTTAATCAACGCGTTATTGCAACCACAATCTTTACAATACTTTCATTAGGAGCCACCCACGCCAATGCAGAATCAGTCGCAGGGCAAGGCAAATGCACCTATAAGCCAACCGCATCTAACGTTGCCAACACCGATGGCTATGCAGTGATGTTGAGTGAAACCACATGTACTCCCAGTGGCGGCCTTATTGAAGGCGCAACTGTATTAAACCAGGAAGTTGCCAATCTGCATCAAGGCACTGGCGACCATTCAGGCTACTACACGATTACTAACGGTACTGACGCTACTATCGCCAAGTGGAGCGGCAAGGTGAATACTGTGATGAAGGACGGCAATCCGATGACCAGCTTCAAAGGCCAATGGGAATATGTAGGTGGTTCAGGCAAATTTCAGGGCATTAAAGGCAAAGGCGACTACAACGGCTACTTTACTTCTGCCACAGAATATACCGTGGACTGGAAAGGCAAAAAAGACTGAGTAACCATATTTAGGTAATCACATTTAGCTTTAATTTCAAACCACGTTGTTTATAATTAAACAGCGTGGTTTGATTCCTTGATAAATGATTGTATTGAATAGAATACAAAAGTAAGGAGCCATCATGAACACAAAACATATCCAAGCGATGGATCAGTTCCGCGAATTCTCCAGTTATCCCGTCAGCCAATCTGGGCAAGCCAAAACAGAAACTCCCCCAGCTTCCAGCCAAGCCAAGTTAGATGAAACTATCGCGCATCTACGCGAAGCCGCATGGAAATTTGCGACCTTGCCAATAGAAAAGCGCATTGAATTGGTCACCGCTATGCAGCAGGGTTATATAAAAGTAGCCGAAGCTATGGTGAATGCGGGCTGCAAGGCCAAAGGCATACCGCCTGGCTCAAACCTGGAGGCTGAGGAATGGGCGAGTGGCACATGGGGCGTGGTACGTCAATTGCGCTTAGTCCGCGAAAGTTTGCAATCTATCGCCGAAACTGGCAACACGCGTATTGGCAAGGTAAAACGCACGCTTGCGGGTAATTTGGCCGTGCAGGTTTACCCCAATAACGCCATTGACGGCATCTTGTTTAAAGATATCACGGTCGATGTGCATATGCAGCCTGGCGTGACCGAGAACAGCATAGAGATAGAACGTGCCAGTTTTTACAAGAAACCAAATCACCAAGGCAAGGTTGCACTAGTGCTGGGCGCTGGCAATATTGCCAGCATTGGCATCATGGACATCATCACCAAGATGTTTAATGAAGGCAAAGTGTGCATCCTTAAAATGAACCCGGTGAATGCATATCTAGGGCCTTATATCGAAGAAGCCTTTAAGGCGGCGATAGACCAGCAATTTTTAGCCGTGTTGTACGGCGGTGCAGAAGTGGGCAGGCACTTGGTGTATCACCCTAAGATTGACGAAGTACATTTAACCGGCTCGGACAAAACCTATGAGCAAATTGTGTGGGGAAACAATGGCCCGGAAGCTGATGAACGCCGTGCACTAAACCGGCCTTTATTGCACAAACCAATTACCGCAGAGCTAGGCAACGTCTCGCCGATTATTATCGTGCCGGGGCCTTACACCGACAAAGAAATCCGCTTTCAAGCCGAGCAGATTGCTACCGCGTTTACCATGAACGCATCCTTTATGTGTTGCACTGCCAAGGTGCTGGTGATGCCAAAAGGCTGGGATGGCGCCGCGCGCTTTATTAAGGCCTTGCAGGAAGTATGCGCAGAAATCCCGCCAAGAAGCGCCTACTACCCCGGCGCCGAAGACCGCTGGCAAACCATAGTAAAAAATCACAGCAATGTTAGCCACATTGGTCAGGCCAAATCAGGGGAATTACCTTGGACATTCATTACCGGGATCAACCCGGACAATACCAATGAAACGCTGTTGCAAGAAGAATCATTTTGCTCAGTCATCGCTACTGTGCAAGCGGGCAGCGCCAACCCTGTCGAGTTCCTGGCAAAAGCAACCGAGTTTGTAAATAACCGCCTGTGGGGAACACTCAATGCCACGCTGATTGTGCATCCAAAATCACTCAAAGACGCCAACACCAATAACGCGTTTGAGCAAGCAATTCACCAGCTTAAATATGGCGCGATTACAGTGAATACTTTTATTGGGATTTTATTTTGCACAGGCACTGCGCCCTGGGGCGCATATCCTGGCTCCACATCCAAGGACATCCAAAGCGGCAATGGCTTTGTGCATAACACAGCCATGCTGGAAGGCATAGAAAAAACGGTGCTACGCGCGCCACTCACGGTGTTTCCCAAACCGGCCTGGCTGACCAGTCATCGCAATGCAAAAACAGTGACGAAAAGATTAGTGGCGATGGAAGAAAACGCAAGCTGGGCAAAAGTGCCGGGCATTGTGATGGCAGCAATGCGAGGTTAAAACAAAATAACCGGTGCTCTGCAAGCCAATATCCATGCGGCTTCCAGAGCATCTATTTTATTGGCTTTATGCTTGAATTGGCCTGCCCCAAGTTTCTGTAAAGAACAACTCGCCCAGAGGTTTACGCTCACGCTCTGCCGTTTCGCGCGTTAATGCCTCGCCGGTAACGGTGGCAATGTCGGCAGGGTAACCCACGCAAACCATCGCCATGGGCGTGAATTGCGCTGGAATCGTGAAATCCTCACGCGCTTTATCGACGCTAAACCCACCCATTTGATGCGCCATCAAGCCCATGCTGCTTGCCTGCAGACACAGGTTCTCTGCCGCCGCGCCGGTGTCGTATTGCGCCCAGCGGTTTGGCTGCTGATTATGGCCAAACAAAGTGTCGGCGCACACCAGTATCAATATCGGCGCATCTTTCACCCAGCTCTGGTTGCCGGGCACCAGGCAATCAAACGCGCGCTGCCAGGCATTTTTATCCGTATTTTTATCCCACACAATAAAACGCCAGGGCTGGTCGCCATAGCAAGAAGGCGCCCAGCGCGCGGCTTCCAGCAAGGCGATGACTTGCGCTTGCGTGACAGGCTTAGTGGCATCGTAAGCGCGCCCGCTCCAGCGGTTGGCGATGGTTTCCTGGATGGGAACGGATGTAATGGCGGGTTTGTGCATGATTGTCCTGACTGTTAGTTAATAGATTATTTTGTTTTTTCAGTTGGTATTTTTACGCCCTCAATCAGCAGCGTGATGTCGATATCATCCCCCACCGGCGCATCCTTTTTAAGCGGCCAGGTAAAGCCGAAGTCGCTCGCTTTCAATGAGGTATGCGCCTCGAAGCCGGATCTGTAGCCGCCCCAAGGGTCGCTGCCAAAACCCAGCACTTTAAAGGGAAAGGTGATTTCTCTTGCGACGCCATGCATGGTCAGGATACCTGTCATCACGCCTTCGGTATTGGATTTTGCTTCAATCTTTTTGCTCACAAATGTCATTTCTGAAAACTTTCCGGCATCCAGATATTCAGCCTTTTTGATATGGTCATCGCGCTTGGCATGGCCGCTGTAGACGCTCAGCATGTTGATTTTGGCCTCCACCGACGAATTGGCCAAATTGTTTGGGTCGATCATGATATTGCCTTTGATGTCGCTGAACATGCCCGAAGTTTTCGAGGCGACATGACGGATACTCCAGTTGGCGAAACTATGGTTCTCATCAATCTTATAGGCTTCCTGCTCTGCAAAGGCATGGCTGCAAGCCAATACCAGGGCGGCTCCCAGGGCAATGTTTTTAATTAAACTGTTCATGTTATTCTCCTGTTAATTAAAGTTTTGGCAAATCAAACAATAATATTTCTGCCATATCAATCGCTTTAATCTGAATCATCTGTGCGCTGTCGAACATCACCGCATCACCAGCAGTTATTAGTGTCTGGTTAACTTCCATGCGGCCGCTTGCCACTTGCAAATAAGCGCAGCGGCGATCTTTAAGTGCATATTCCAGCTGCTTTTGTTCACTTAATTTTGCCGCATAAAGTGCCAAGTCCTGATGAACAGTGAGCGAGTCATTTTCACCATTTTCTGACGCCAGCAAGCACCATTGGTTCAGCTTTTGCGCATCGGTAAAAAACTTATCCTCATAACTTGGCGGCAAATTCTGCTGGTTCGGCAGAATCCAGATTTGCAGCAAATGCACGGGGTCAGTATCCGAGGCATTGAACTCGCTATGCCTGATCCCCGTGCCTGCCGTCATGCGCTGCACGTGGCCCTGCTTAATCACCTCCACATTACCCAGGCTATCTTTATGCGCCAAATTGCCTTGCAAAATATAGGTGATGATTTCCATATTGTCGTGCGAATGCATGCCAAAGCCTTGTGCGGGCGCAATCACATCCTCATTAATCACGCGCAATACCGAAAACCCCATCCAATCCGGGTCATAATAATGCGCGAATGAGAAGGAATGATAACTATCCAGCCAACCGTGGTTGGCATGTCCACGCTCATGTGAACGTCTAATTTGCATACTATTACGCCTCAATTTTAACTACTTTGGTGTGCTAATATTAAGCTTTAATGCCTAATTATCAAGCGATAAATCAATTGAATTCGACAGATACTGCCCACACAGACCAAAGTTATATGCAGCTTGCCTTGCAGCTTGCACAGGCAGCTGCACAGGCAGGCGAAGTGCCCGTAGGCGCGATTATCGTCAAAGACGGTATGGTGATTGGCCGCGGCGGTAATACGCCGATTGGCAATCATGACCCGACCGCGCATGCCGAGATTGTCGCCATGCGTGAAGCGGCAAAGCACCTGGGCAACTACCGCCTAGTGGATTGCACGCTCTATGTCACGCTGGAGCCCTGCGCTATGTGCTGCGGCGCGATACAGCACGCGCGTATCGCAAGGCTGGTGTATGGTGCCAGCGATCCTAAAACCGGCGCGTGCGGCAGCGTCATTAACATCATGGCAGAGCCAAAATTAAACCACCATACGGAAGTCATCAATGGTGTTTTAGCTGAAGAATGTGGCGCAGTCTTAACAGAGTTTTTCAGGCAGCGCAGATTAAATAAAAGCCAATAAAAAACCCCCGCAAATGCGGGGGTTTTCATTCAGCTTAAAACCGACTAGGCGCACGGAACGCAGAAGCCGAACCAGTACGTTGTTGTACGGTGAGGTTGCGAGTACCGCGTAACAACGTAATTGCAAGCGCAGTAGGTTTTTCTAATCGTTACTGCCCATTAGGCCCATAAGTAACTGCAACAAACTGGTGAACAGGTTATAGATACTCATGTAGAGCCCTAAGGTTGCCATGATGTAATTGGTTTCACCGCCCGTGACGATACGGCTTACCTCATACAGGATAAAGCCGGAGAATAGCAGCACCCCTACGCCTGAAAGCGCCAGCGTCATTGCAGGAATCTGTAAAAAGAGATTAGCTAATGAAGCCACGATCAGCAGAATAATGCCCACCAGTAAAAACTTGCCCATAAAGCTGAAGTCTTTTTTGGTGGTGGTCGCGATGCCCGCCATGGTCATCAATATCACGCCCGTGCCGCCTGCCGCCAAGCCAACAATTTGTGCGCCATTACGTAAATTCAGTGCATATTGCAAAATCGGCCCTAACATCAAACCTAATACAAATGTGAGGCCTAACAATAACACCACCCCGATGCTGCTGTTACGATTTGCGGAGATCGCAGCAAACATGCCGAACAACACCGCCATTGCGCCAATTGCAAACATAAACGGATGCTCTGCCGCAAACGCAAAATTCATTTTCATGCCAATCATCGCACCAATCACGGTTGGAATCATGGTCAGGCCAAGCATGGCGTAGGTGTTACGCAACACCTTGTTTTGTGTAGCTAAACTGCCTTCACGGCCTAATACTTGCATATTATCTGACATTATTATTTCCTTATAAAAAGCTGCCAAACGGCAACCTTGGTAAGATAGCGATTATTGGCTAAAGTTTCAAGTGAAATTATCGTTAAAAACGTGTTTTATCTGCAGTTGCACGGTCTGCAACCCCTTGTATTCATTGGCTTCCATGGCATATACAGCGGTAATGGTCTCAGGCAAATCATCACTGCAATTAAAATAGATCGCGTCAAACCGTTTTTGATCTTTTTCCAAGATTAGTTTCAGGTGTTTTTCGCCAACCAAGCGTTGATTAATCACCTTAAAGTCATTGTAAAACAGGGGCTGCGCAAAACCTTGGCCCCATGCCTGTGAAGCCAGTATCTGCGCGGTCTGCAGGTTAATCTCATTTGCGCTTAAATTGCCGTCCGTTTCCATCACCGCTTGCAAATCCGCCTCATTTAACAGTGTGCGAGTCACAGCTTCAAACGCCTGCTGAAATGCCAAGAAATCCGCTTCACGAATGCTCAGGCCCGCTGCCATGGCGTGGCCACCAAATTTGATAATCAATTTCGGATGCTGTTTGGTGACCAAATCCAGCGCATCGCGTAAATGCAAGCCGGTAATGGAACGGCCAGACCCTTTTAACACTCCCCCGTTCGCATCTGCAAACACAAGCGTAGGACGATGATATTTTTCTTTCAAGCGCGAAGCCAGAATGCCGATGACGCCTTGATGCCAATCAGGCTGGTAAAGGCTTAAGCTGTATTGCTCGGTCACCTCAATATCTTCCAGCGCAGCCAGCGCGCTGTCCTGCATATCGGCTTCGATATTACGCCGCTCCATGTTCAGCTCGTGCAGGGTTTGCGCCTTTTGTAGTGCATCGGTTTCCGTTTCGGCCAGCAAACAGGCGATACCCAGCCGCATGTCATCCAGCCGGCCAGCGGCATTGAGGCGCGGCCCTACGTAAAAGCCCAAATCCTGTGCAGTAGTTTTTTCGGGCGATTTTCCGGCGATTTTTAACAACGCTGTGATGCCGGCACTGCAAGCCGCTTTAGGATTAGAAGCGCTGCGGATGCGGCGCAAGCCCTGCTCGACCAGAATGCGATTGTTGGCGTCCAGCTTCACCAAATCCGCCACCGTGCCCAGCGCGACCAAATCTAACAGCTCAGTTAAATTGGGTTCAGGTCGATTTTCAAAAGCGTTGCGGCTGCGCAGCTCTGCGCGCAACGCCAGCAGCACGTAGAACATCACGCCGACGCCAGCGAGATTTTTACTGGGGAATTTGCAGCCATGTTGATTCGGGTTCACGATGCAAGCGGCCTGCGGCGTGATGTCGCCTGGTAAATGGTGATCGGTAATCAGTACCTGCAGCCCCAGTGAATTCGCGGCCTCCACGCCATCGACACTGGCAATGCCGTTATCCACCGTAATCAGAATATCCGGGTTTTGCATAGCAGCCAGCGCAACGATTTCAGGCGTTAAGCCGTAACCGTATTCAAAGCGATTCGGTACGAGAAAATCGACGTTAGCGCCCATGCTACGCAAGCCCTTTACAGCGACTGCCGTGGCGGTTGCGCCATCTGCATCGTAATCGCCGATCACCAGAATTTTTTTATTCTGGTAAATTGCATCGGCCAGCAGTTTCGCCATTTCAGCACTATTGGTAAGCTGTTCCGGCGGAATGATTCCAGCCAAAGAAATTTCCAGCTCACTTTTATTCACCACACTGCGCGCCGCATACAGCCTTGCGAGCAGCGGCGCTACGCCCGCTTCTAGCAGGTGCTGATACGCGTTTTCATTCACTGTCCTTGTCTTAATCTGCATCATTGGCTAACTGCCCGCCACCGTAACACCAGATACTGTTGATGACCGGCAAGCGCTTGGCTTCGCGCGCCTGATTGACAGGATGTTCAAACAATAGCATTTGCAGCTCGTTTTGAAATGCGGCCCATTGGATTGCACCTGCGCCTGTTGGCAAGTATGCGCTGACATCCTTATTCAATGCGGCTTCTGGCGCCCTCGTTTCTATGTGCGGATTGGATTGCAAACTTAGGAACCAGGTGGTTTCGTACCAGAAAAACTGCATGCCATCACTGGCGAAATGGTGATTGAAAGCGCTTGTCAGGGTATTGGCTTCATGACTTTCCAACAGCAATGGCGCAGGCACAGCCAAACTGAAACTGTCACGCTGCAGCACCAGATGCACTGGCGCGGCATACAGCCAGTAAGCGCTCCCCGCCTGATTGCCAGCCTGCTGCCAGGCCAGTGCAGCATTGGGTTCTTTGGATTGAAATAATTTCTGAAGAAAAGCGAACATGCTGGCTATTTTAGCATTTATGCCAAAATTTTAGCGCCAGCATCCGCCCAATAAAAAAAGCCGCCCCTAATCAACACAAGGGGCGGCTTTTCTAGTTACTAACAATTACCAGTAATGACGGTCGTGATGTTTATGATGCCCATGGCCTCTCTTCCAGCCTCTACGCTCGCCTCGGTCTTCACGATAACTTACTTGTGACACATAACCACCAGACCTTACCGTAACATTCACGGGTATAAAACGACCTGGGTCACGGTCTGTTACCGTTGAATATTGGCGACCGTTATACTCGTAATTTACCAGGTAACCGGCAGGAATGTTTTGCCAGTTATCCACCGTCACGCAACGCTCTACCGGACGTGTTTCCACACGCTCACGGCCTCGGCTGCCATAACCACGGTCATTATCTACACGGTCACCCACAATAGCGCCTACACCAGCACCCACAGCAGCAGCCGCTACACGGCCATTGCCACGGCCAATCGTGCTGCCTAGCAGGCCGCCCGTTACGCCGCCAATCACCGCACCACCCAATGAACGTTGTGGCGCTTCGTAATAACTTTCTCGCACGTACTCAGTACGGCATTCCTGGCGTGGCGAGTTCACACGCTCATATTGTGGCGCCACAGAAATGACACGGGCGCGGTCTTCGTAATTATCGTCACGATCATCATGGCTTGCCAGTGCAGGCAATGAAACAGTCGCAGCTATTAAACCAAATAATAATGTGTTACGCATTTTTTAAATCTCCTTAGTTATCTCTGCTCTTAATTACTTCCAAAAAATATTGTGCAGATGAGCGTTCAACGAGGCTGCTTTGACTTTGCCGACTTCAAATTGTAAATAAACTGTAACTCATGATTTTACTTAGCAAGCAGAAGTAGCGAATTACAATGAATTAACGGCTGATTAAACAATCAAATCCGTTGTGTGACTGGAGTTACTGTGCAGGTTTGCCATACGCCTATACTTGCCCCACATGCCGCGATAGACGGCAATACTCAACTACTGGAGAATGATGATGAAAACTTTAAAAGTAATGCTTGCGGGCGCGACGCTGCTATTTACCAGCATGGCCTTTGCGGGTGAATTTGGCGACCACTGCACCACCGGTTTATCCAAGGGCGCACTGGTCAAAACCAAATGTGAGATTAACGAATTATATAAAGGCAAAACCTATTGTTTTGGTAATCAGGCTGCAAAAGATTCATTCTTGCTTGACCCGGACAACACGATTGCCAAAGCCGCTGCTTTTTATGCTAAAAACGCCGAGCCTGAGCGCGAAAAAATCAGCCAGGCCGATGCGCTGAAGCAAATCAGCAGCAAAACCTGTGACTTGAGCAATAAGGATGCCGGTTATCTAGAGTTCGACAAAATGGACCTGCGCCATTGCAAAATGGTCAATACCAGTTTTTTTGGCGCTTATCTGCGCGGTGCAAATTTAAGCGGTGCCAACATGCAGAAAAGTTATTTGAATTTGGCCCGGCTTGAAGGTGCAGACCTGAGTAAGGCGGATTTAACAGATGCCACGATTTTTCAGGCAATTTTTGATAAAGTGAATTTTGAAGGCGCTAACCTCACCAACGCGCGCATGATAGGCACGCTGGGCGATGTGAATATGAGCAACGCCATCATTAAAAACGGCCGCTTTGGCCTGGACATTGGTAACCAACCGATGGGTGCCATGCGTTTTGATGCGATTGGCGGCAATTTTGCCAATACCAATTTTGAAGGTGCCGACATCAATCGTAGCAACTTTAGATTCGCAAATTTGCGCGGCGCCAATTTGCGCGACACCGATTTGTTCCGCGCCGATTTCAGTAAAGCAGATTTAACCGGCGCAGATATCACCGGTGCAAAAATGGGCGAGGCTATATTAGATGGAACAATAATGGCCAATGTAAAAGGCATAGAGGCCATCAAAGGCTACGATGAAGCCAAAGGTAAGTGTGTAAATTGTGCAATCGTAGCTGAGGTACCAGAAGCAAAAAAGTTAAGTGAAGCCAACTTAATGACAGCTGAGAATCCGGCAAAAAGCGCCTGCAAAATGGGCGCTAGATTCTAGCTACCTATTCTTACTTAGTCTGGCGCGGTTAAGTCTGGCGCGGTTAAGTCTAGTACTTACCCGCGCTTTTTTCTGCCAAATCAATCAACCCTGTACGACCTCTGGTTCTGGCACACCGCACATGCGATTTGCAGGCACAGCAATATCAATCATCTTGGGTTTTGGCAGGTTCAAATTGTTCATGATTTCAACAAACTCATCTCGCGTTTTTCCTGCCAAGCGTGGATTAATGGCCTTTTCTTGCCCGATACAGCTTACACGGCGGCCATTGTAATCGTGGCCAGGATACACCAGCGTGTCTTCCGGCAGAGTAAATAATTTATTCACAATGCTATCGTACATGGCGATTGCACTGCCGCCCTGAAAGTCTGTTCTGCCACAGCCATTAATTAATAAAGTGTCACCTGTAAACAAGCGGTCGCGCCACAAATAAGAGATACTGCCCGGCGTGTGCCCCGGCGTAGCAATGGCCTTGATGGTTTCTTGTGCAAATGCAATCACGTCGCCATCTTTTAATTGCAAATCAGCGGTTTCCGCGCCGCAGGCCCCCGCAACACCAGTGAGCGCATTGGTTTTCTGGCGCAACAAACCGCCACCTGTGATATGGTCTGCATGCACATGTGTTTCAAGCGAATATTTAAGCATACATTGATGCTGCTTTAACAGCGCTAGGTAGTCCTCTACATGCGTATCCACCGGGTCAATGAATACCGCCTCACCTGCCGCTGTATCCGCGATGAAATAAGTATAAGTCGAAGATGCTTTATCAAATAATTGCTTAAAAATCATAGGGATGTTCTCAGAGTGCGTTAAAAGTCCGGCTGGCGTGATATTATATTATATGTTTTAATATAATATTAAATTACATATAATCACCTGTTTCAAACCAACCCATGTCTGAAATTAAAGAAATAAATTTTGATGTGCTTCGCGCCTCGGCTGACAAAGCCTCCTGCCTGATGAAGGCGCTGGCGAATTCAGATCGCTTACTGCTGTTATGCCAACTCTCGCAGGGTGAAAAATCCGTAGGCGAATTAGAGCAAATATTGGATATTCGGCAGCCTACGCTGTCACAGCAGCTTACGGTGTTACGCGAAGCGGAATTGGTAGCAACACGCCGCGAGGGCAAGAATATTTTTTATAAGATTTCAAGCCAGTCAGCATTAGCCGTGATGCGGGTTTTGAGCCAGGAAATTTGCAAATCTTAAGGAAATCATGTCAATTCAAATCAGCAAGCATTCAGAGAATTTCAGCACTGCACCGCAAATCAGCGTGGAAGATGTTGCTGAAATCGCCCAATTAGGTTTTAAAACCATCATCAACAATCGCCCTGACGGTGAAAGCGGCGCTGATCAGCCAGCCAGCGCACAGATTAAAGCCGCCGCCGAAAAATCAGGCCTGGCTTATTTTTACATCCCCTTCAGCCCGGGCAACATGCTGTCTGAGCATGTTGTAGAATTCAGTGCGGTTTATGCCGCGGCTGCCAAACCGGTACTTGGCTTTTGCAGAACAGGCAACCGTGCCGCGACCATATTCAAGCAATCTCAAACAAGCACCGAAGTCGCGCATCCGCCGGTTCAAAACCAAAGTGCAATGGCATGGTTAAAAGGCAAAAACGTCTTTAGCCAACTTTGCAGCTGGTATAAAACCAAATGCCCACTCATGTCCATGTGCCGTAGTTGGTGTAAAAAAACCTGACCTTGAACCCAGGCCCAAACTAGACGCCACCCGAAAATTGATAGCGCCATGCCGTTAGATGCAACCTTGATCAGCATCGCATTAGGGCTGTTTACAGGGCTGGTGTTAGCCTTAACTGGCGCGGGCGGATCGATTCTGGCTATCCCGCTATTGGCATTTGGCCTGCACCTCAGCATGGCGCAGGCTGCGCCCATCGGCTTACTGGCCGTGATGCTAGCTTCCAGCCTCGGCGCCCTGCAAGGCCTGCAGGCGGGCATTGTGCGCTACAAGGCCGCCACGCTAATCGCCGGCTTCGGCATTCTGTTTGCGCCAGTTGGCGTTTGGCTGGCACATCGCGCATCAAACCAGCACTTGAGTCTGATCTTTGCGATCGTACTAGGGCATATCGCCTGGCGCATGTGGCAGCAGAACACACAAAACCTGCAAGCGGATGAACACAAGCCTGCGCCGGCCTGCGTGCTGAACCCTGCGACATCCAGATTGTTCTGGACAGCGCCGTGTACAAAAAGACTGATGATCACAGGCAGTCTGGCAGGCTTTCTTTCAGGCCTTTTGGGTGTGGGCGGCGGTTTTGTCATTGTGCCAAGTTTACGTAAAGTCAGTAACTTTAACATGCAAACCATCATCGCCACCTCTCTCATGGCCATCGCCATCGTTTCCGCCGTGAGCATTTCAATCTATCTGCTGCACAACGATATTCTTTGGCAAATCGCCATTCCATTTGCCGTGAGTACCATGGTCAGCATGTTGACCTTCAGGCTGATCAGCCCTAGAATTCCGGCAGTCATCAGCCAGCGCGGTTTCGCTGTGCTGGCGTTAATTGCAGCATTAATGCTGACGGCTAAAGGGTTCTCGGCTTTTTAGCAAACACAGGCTGCCCCTGCAACATTAGCTAGCAGCGAGTTTTTCCAAAGCTGGGCGATTGGTCAGTTCCACATGGCCGCGCCCGAGCGTAACCCAGCCCTTTTGCTCAAAACGTTTCAACTGGCGGCTCACCACTTCGCGTGCAGTTCCAAGCTCATCGGCTATCAACTGATGCGTTCTGCTGATCGTGGCGCTGCCTGTATCCAGCAGCAGCTTGGCCAGGCGGGCATCCAGACTATGAAACGCCACTTCATCCAGCAGCACGATCAGATCACTGATCAGCGCGCCGTAGTTGGTCATCACAAAAGTACGGAACACTTTCGAATCAACCATCAGTTGATTAAAAGCAGCAGAAGGAATAATGACATCCTTTATCGGTTCTTCGACGATTGTTGACGCCGGATAATTGCTATTGCCCAACAAACACGTCGTGGTGATCACGCAAGTTTCTCCTGCTGCCACACGATACAGCAAGATTTCGCGCCCTGAAGATGACATTTTGTAAACACGTGATTGCCCTGCAAGCCGCATCACATAAACCCCGCAGGCACCGCCTTCTCGGTAGCCGATTGTACCTACCGGCGCTTCCACAATTCTCGCGGATTTAGCCAGAATGTCGCGCGCGTGCGGCTCCAACTGCAATAATGGCGGAAAACTCTCCAGCCAAGATAAATTCTCCATTTTCAGTCCCCTAAAAAGCTGGCTTGATTATTATGTATCGCAAACCGTCAGCATTCGCATATTGTTGCAATATCCCAGCTTATTTTCCACTAAAACATTAATTTCCGATTAAGCGATTAATCATTTCCAAGCCAAAACCAACGCCAAAGCCATTCACATCGCTTTGCACCGCCCCCAGGCCATCTTTGCGGTTGGTGCTGGACAAATCCGCATGCAGCCAGGCCACATTGTTTTCGATAAACTTGCCCATAAAGCGCGCCGCGTGCATATGGTCGCCGCCGCCTTCCAAGGTGCATTGCTTAATGTCGGCAATATCGCTGTCCAAATCGCTATCCATGTCTTCTTCGTAGGGAAAAGCCACGATGCGCTCGCCTGCTGCCGCACCCGCCTCTATTGCCTTGCAGGCCAGCTCCAAGCGATTGGCAATCACGCCGCTCATGCGGTCTGTCACTGCCACGGCCATACTGCCTGTGAGTGTGGCGTAATCCAGAATCACATCCGGCTTCTGACGAGAAGCCAGTGTAAGCGCGTCCGCCAGCACCATCCGGCCTTCTGCGTCGGTATGCACAACTTCAATCGTCATGCCATTTAATGCAGTGACGACATCGTTTTGTTTATAAGCGAGCGGGCTGATGTGATTTTGCGCAATCGCCAGCCAGCAATCGAGCTTCGCAGGCAATTTTTGTAAAGTTACAGCCGTTAGAATCCCCAGCGCCACCGCACTACCGTTCATGTCCTCGTGCATGCCTTGCATATACTTGGCAGGCTTCAGGTTGTGTCCGCCTGTATCAAAACAAATGCCTTTCCCCACTAAGGCAATATGTTTTTTTGAGCTTGCCGGGTCATAGGTAAGATGCACAATCGCAGCGTCTTGCGGCTCAGAGCCCTGCCCCACCGCATAAAATGCACCTGCGCCCATCTTTTTGAGTGCTGGCATATCAAATTCCTCCCAAGCCCAGCCGTATTGTTTGGCTAATGTTTTTAGCTTCTCACGGTAAATGGTGGGCGTCAGTTCGTTAGGCGGCAGCATGGTCAAGCTACGGCACAGCGTATTACCTGCCACGCGCGCATTCACATAGCTGTAATCGTGCTCGGCTTTAAAGCCATGAATGCTTATTTCTTTCAACGGCTTAGCTTTGTTGTCTTTTTTACGGCTTGGCAGTTCGGCGGCATTGACTGCTGTCACGTAATAAGCCGCACAGGCATTCGCTTCACGTGTTACATCATCTCCAAACACACAAATCGCCAAAGCCTCGGGCTGCTCATCCAGCAAAGGTTTTACAGCCTTGCGCAGCAGGGTATGCTTTTGAAATATACTGAAATTTTCGCCCAACACTACGAAGCTGGCCACGCCGCCCTCTGGCAGTTCAATGATGGCTGGCGTTTTATTCAAATCTTTATATTCACCTCTGGTACGCTGCAGCTTGCGCTCAAGGATTTTAGCAAACGGGAAGCTTCTTTCGGCTTTATCATCCAATACAAAAAGTATGTGTTTTTCAGAAGATAATGTTTTTTCACTGCCAGTCGCAGCATGTTGTGTTAATTTTAATGACATTCAATCGCCCTTAACTCTTGTATAATATCTAAGACCATGATAGCAAAACTGTTATCTGCTGTTCTACTAAACCACGTTTTAACTTGACCAAAATGCCTAAAAAAGACACACTTACAGCTTTATAGAACATTCTAATTCACGTTTGCGCTCTGCGTAGATTATACGCGCAGCAAACGCGACACGGAGAAATCTCACGCATGGCAATAAATCAGCAGACTGGGCAGCCTTTAAAAATGGTGCAAGAAACAGACGCACAAGAAACGCAGGAATGGCTTGACGCACTTACTTCGGTGATTGAGAACGAAGGCACCGAGCGCGCCCACTTCCTGCTCGAAGCGATGATTGACAAAGCTCGCCGCTCCGGCAGCAATCTACCTTACAACGCGACGACCGCTTATGTAAACACCATCCCGACCCATTTGCAGCAACGTCTGCCAGGCGACCCGGAAATGGAACGCCGCATTCGCGCGCTGGTGCGCTGGAACGCCATCATGACAGTGCTGCGCGGTAACGAGAAATCGCCGGGCGTGGGCGGGCACATCGCCAGCTTCCAATCAGCCGCCACCTTGTATGACACAGGCTTTAATTATTTCTTCCGCGCGCCTAATGAGAACTTCGGCGGCGATTGCGTGTACTTTCAAGGCCACTCTTCGCCTGGTGTATACGCACGCGCCTTTTTAGAAGGTCGCATCACCGAAGAACAAATGGACAATTTCCGCCAGGAAACAGGTGGCAACGGTTTGTCCAGTTACCCGCACCCTTGGCTGATGCCTGATTTCTGGCAGTTCCCAACGGTTTCGATGGGCTTGGGCCCTATCGCAGGTATCTATCAGGCCAGATTCTTGAAGTATCTGCATGACCGTGGCATTGCTGATACCAGCGACAGAAAAGTATGGGTGTTCTGCGGTGATGGCGAAATGGACGAACCCGAGTCATTGGGCGCGATTTCATTGGCCAGCCGCGAAAAATTGGATAACCTGATTTTTGTGATTAACTGTAACTTGCAGCGTCTGGATGGCCCGGTGCGTGGCAATGGCAAGATTATTCAGGAACTGGAGTCCGATTTCCGCGGTTCCGGCTGGAATGTGCTTAAAGTGATTTGGGGTTCTTATTGGGATCCCTTGTTGGCCATGGATAAAGACGGTTTGCTGAAAAAACGCATGGAAGAATGCGTAGATGGCGAATACCAGAACTTTAAGGTCAAAGGCGGCGCTTACACCCGCGAGCATTTCTTTGGGAAATATCCTGAGCTGAAAGAAATGGTTGCCGCGATGAGCGACCAGGATATTTGGCGCCTGAACCGCGGCGGACACGACCCGCATAAGGTGTTTGCAGCCTATCACGCGGCAGTCAACCAAAAAGGTCAGCCAACCGTGATTCTAGCCAAAACTGTCAAAGGCTACGGCATGGGCGAAGCGGGGGAAGCTCAAAATACCACGCACCAGCAAAAGAGCATGGATATCGAGTCACTCAAAAAATTCCGTGACCGTTTTGATTTGCCCATTACTGATGAACAAGTTGAAAACCTGAGTTTTTACAAACCTGCGGAAGACAGCCCAGAGATGAAGTACATGGCCGAACGCCGCGCAGCGATGGGCGGCTTTGTGCCACAGCGCAGGCGCAAAGGTAATGAACTTACTGTGCCTGAATTATCGGCATTCGAGAACATGCTGGGCGCAACGGGAGAGCGTGAAATCTCTACCACCATGGCGTTTGTGCGCATTCTTTCTACGCTGGTGCGTGATAAAGAAATCGGCAAATATATCGTACCAATCGTGCCTGATGAAGCGCGCACATTCGGTATGGAAGGCATGTTCCGCCAGCTTGGAATTTATGCCAGTCAAGGCCAGTTGTACGAGCCAATGGATTCCGACCAGGTAATGTACTACAAAGAATCCAAAGATGGTCAGATTCTGGAAGAAGGCATCAATGAAGCCGGCTCGTTCTCTAGCTGGTTAGCTGCTGCCACATCATACAGCGTCACTGGCGTGCAAATGATCCCGTTCTATATCTTCTATTCCATGTTCGGTTTCCAGCGTATTGGCGACTTGGCCTGGATGGCAGGGGACAGCCGTGCGCGGGGCTTCCTGCTTGGCGCCACCGCAGGCCGCACCACGCTTAACGGTGAAGGCCTGCAGCATGAAGATGGTCACAGCCATTTGATGTCTGCCACCATCCCGAACTGTATTTCTTACGATCCAACATTTGCTTATGAATTAGCCGTCATCATTCAAGAGGGGCTGCGCCGCATGGTGCAAAACCAGGAAGACGTGTACTACTACATCACTGTGATGAATGAAAACTACAGCCATCCTGAGATGCCAAAAGGCGCAGAGCAAGGCATTCTGAAAGGCATGTACAGTTTCAGAAAATCTAAAAATGCACAGGTGCAACTGATGGGCAGCGGCGTGATACTGCGCGAAGTGATTGCTGCGGCAGAACTGCTGGAAAAAGACTGGGGCGTTTCGGCCGACATATGGAGCGTGCCGAGCTTTACCGAACTGCGCCGCGAAGGCTTGGAGTGTGATCGCTGGAATATGCTCAATCCGGAAAAACCACAGAAACTGAGCTATGTCGCCCAATGCCTGAAAGACGCAAAAGGCCCTGTGATTGCCTCAACCGACTACATGAAAAGTTTCGCCGAGCAAATTCAGCGCTTTGTCCCGAATAAATTCGTGGCACTCGGCACTGACGGTTTTGGCCGCTCAGACAGCCGCGAAGCGTTGCGCGACTTCTTTGAGGTGGACCGCCACTACGTAGTTATAGCCGCACTTAAAGCCTTAAGCGATGAAGGCAAGCTGCCTGCAGCCAAAGTGGCCGACGCAGTGAAAAAGTACAAGCTCAATCCGAATAAACCAAATCCAACGAGCATTTAAGGATAAAACAAGATGGCATTAAAAGAGGTTCTTGTTCCTGACATCGGCAATTTTGATTCTGTCGATGTCATTGAAGTATTGGTCAAGGCTGGCGATACGATCGCCAAAGATGATTCGCTGATTACGGTGGAGTCTGACAAGGCTTCAATGGATATTCCTGCACCGTTTGCCGGCGTGGTGAAAGAAGTTAAAACCAAAATTGGCGATAAAATTTCGCAAGGTTCGCTAATTTTAATGCTCGAAGAAAGTGCGGCAGGCGCAGCAGAAAAATCACCAGCTGCTGCAGCCTCGTCAGTAGCGGAAGCGCCAAAAACTGCAATACCCAAGCAAGCTATTCCCGAACCTAGCCGCCCTGCACCGGAACCACCAAAACAGGTGCAGCCCGCGCATCAACCATTGCCAGTCGGCGAAAGTGTTGTTGTGAATGGCGGCAAGCTCTCCCACGCCAGTCCATCCGTGCGTAAATTCGCGCGCGAACTGGGCGTGAATCTGGCGCTGGTAAAAGGCAGCGGCGCTAAAAACCGTATCCTGCAAAGCGATGTTCAAGCCTTTGTGAAAGGTGAACTGGCCAAACCACGCACCGAAAACATGGGCGCAGGCTTGGGCGCGCTAGCTACACTGCCAATGCCGGTGATTGATTTCAGCCAGTTTGGCGAAGTGGAAACCAAACCACTTTCACGCATTAAAAAATTGTCTGGCGCCAATTTGCACCGTAACTGGGTCACCGCACCGCATGTCACGCAATTTGATGAAGCGGATATTACCGATCTGGAAGACTTCAGAAAATCTATGCAGGCAGATGCAGAAAAACGTGGCGTGAAATTGACCATGCTGGCCTTCCTCATCAAGGCTTCCGTTAATGCGCTTAAAGCTTACCCAAACTTCAACTCATCGCTTTCACCTGATGGTGACAGCCTGATTCTAAAGAATTATTACAATATTGGTTTTGCCTGCGATACGCCGGACGGCTTAGTCGTGCCGGTGGTTAAGGATGTACAGCAAAAAGATGTTTTAGATATTGCACGTGATTTGATGGAGCTTTCCTCAAAAGCACGTGAACGCAAGCTCAAAGTTGAAGAAATGCAAGGCGGCTGCTTTACTATTTCCAGTCTGGGCGGTATTGGCGGCACCATGTTCACGCCCATCATCAATTGCCCGGAAGTGGCGATTTTAGGTGTTTCGCGTTCCAGCATGCAGCCTGTTTACAATCCTGCCGCTAAAGAATTTGAGCCGCGTCTGATCCTGCCGCTTTCGCTCTCTTATGATCATCGTGTAGTCGATGGTGCCGATGGCGCGCGCTTTACCAGCCACATGCGTATGATGTTGTCTGACGTGCGTCGCCTCTTGCTGTAACAGGAATCTGACATGAGCAATCTAATTGAAGTTTTAGTGCCTGATATTGGCAATTTTGACAGCGTCGATGTTATTGAAGTATTGGTCAAAGTAGGTGACACCATTGCAAAAGAAGATTCACTGATTACGGTGGAATCCGACAAGGCCTCGATGGATATTCCCGCCTCTCAAGCGGGCGTGGTAAAAGAAATCAAAGTCAAAGTGGGTGACAAGGTGAGCAAAGATTCGTTAATCCTGCTTATCGAAACTGAAGCCTCCACAAGCGCTGCAACTAAACAGGTGGTAACCCCCGTGCCTGCGTCAGCGCCAGCAGCCGCTGTTGCAGCACCCGCTCCCGCTGCCCCAGCAGGCAACAACGACATGAATACACAAGTGGTCGTACTGGGCTCAGGCCCTGGCGGATACACGGCTGCCTTCCGCGCTGCCGATTTAGGCAAGCAAGTGGTGCTGGTTGAACGTTACGCCACGCTGGGCGGCGTCTGCCTAAACGTAGGATGCATTCCTTCCAAAGCCTTGTTGCACACCGCTAAGGTGATTACCGAAGCCGAAGAAACTTCACACCATGGTGTGAACTTTGGAGCGCCAAAAGTCGATATTGAACAACTGCGCAACTGGAAAGCCAATGACGTGGTAGGCAAGCTCACTGGCGGCCTGGCCGCGATGGCAAAGCAACGCGGTGTGACTGTGGTGCAAGGCGTGGGTAAATTCACCAGCCCCAACCAAATTGCAGTAACTACAACTGATGGCAAAGTAACGACAGTAGGCTTTGAGCATGCCATTATCGCAGCCGGGTCACAAGCCACCAAATTCCCTGGCGCGCCAGAAGATGAGCGCATTATGGACTCTACTGGTGCATTGGCTTTGGCGGATATTCCGAAGCGCATGCTGGTTATCGGCGGCGGTATTATCGGGCTGGAAATGGGCACGGTTTACGATGCACTTGGCACCAAAGTGAGTGTGGTTGAATTTATGGACGGCCTGATTACCGGCTGTGACCGCGACCTGGTACGCCCGCTGCAAAAACGCATGGAAAAACGTTTTGAAAGCATTATGCTATCCACCAAAGTTGCAAAAATGGAAGCCAAAAAAGACGGCATCCATGTAAGTTTTGAAGGTGAAAATGCACCTGAAGGTGTACAAGTGTACGACCGCGTGCTGGTATCGATTGGCCGCCGCCCTAACGGCAAAAACATTGGTGCAGAAAACGCTGGCGTAGCAGTAGATGAACGCGGTTTTATCAGTGTTGACATACAAATGCGCACGAACGTACCACATATCTTTGCCATTGGTGACATTGTCGGCCAGCCGATGCTGGCACACAAAGCCACGCATGAAGGCAAAGTAGCCGCAGAAGTTATCGCGGGGCAGAAGGTAGAATTCCAGGCCATGGCAATCCCCTCTGTTGCTTACACCGACCCGGAAGTGGCTTGGGCAGGCATAACGGAAACCGAAGCCAAAGCCAAAGGCATCGAAATCGAAAAAGCCAGCTTCCCTTGGGCGGCCAGCGGACGTGCGCTTTCGATTGCGCGTACCGAAGGCAGCACTAAGTTAATATTCGATAAAGAAACCCACCGCGTAATTGGTGCGGGCATTGTTGGCGTAAATGCCGGCGAGTTGCTGGCTGAAGCCGTGCTGGCGATTGAAATGGGCGCAGATGCACATGATTTGGGCTTAACTATTCATGCACATCCGACTTTGTCTGAAACTGTGTGTTTTGCTGCGGAAGTTAAAGAAGGTACGATTACCGATCTTTATATTAAAAAACGTTAAACGATAACACTAGCTTGGGCAGGCAGCAGGTACTATATCCGTGCCGATAAATTCCGGCTTAACTTTGTGCAATTCCAGGGCCGCTTCTGCTGTCACTGCCTTGATCAGCAAGCTGCTAAGCGATTTCCCCGGACTGCGCAAAGCCTTGGTAGCACCTTTTATACCTTTTGCCTGCAGATCATTCAGCAAATTAATGGCAAGCTGCTCATCTTGAAACAGGCCAAACGAAATGGCGTGGCGCCACTGCGAATCTTGCACGACAATCAATTCCTGCACGCCTAAGGCTTTGATTTCAGACGCCTTTTGCTTTGCCAGTTCCGCATTTTTTAGCGGCGGATAATATACCCAGAACCGTCTGTCCTCCTGCGCGCCCTGCTCCTGATTGACCTCACCTTGCAAACCCAGCCTGGCCAATACCACTTGCGCTGCCGGCAGATTGGTTTTGGTGAAATTTCCCCATTTGTAGCAGCTTGTCGCCGGCGCTTCTGCCGGTGCAGCCACTGCCGCCGTAACCGCTGGCGGAGCCTCTTTTTTGGGCATTGTTTCCAGATCTTTGGCGCTTAATATTTTCAGCTTTTCCGGCTGTATCGATCTATCGGCAACCACTGGCTGAGGCAAAACCAAGTCCATATTAAAATAAGCCAGCAAACCCACATTGAACAACACCAGCAACCAAACCAGTAATTTCATCTACACTCTTTCTCTAACACGCTTTCTCTAACAAAACCAGGCCTTGCAATACAAGGCTTTTTACAATGATAACCTGTTTTAAGCCGGAGATTAAGTTGGTATTTATGGCTTCAGCAATTTTGCCGGCATCGCCGCCACTCACCACCACCTTTGGCATCACGCCGCAATGCTTCTCAAGCTGCTGACACATTAAAACAATTGCCCCAGAAGCCGCATTCAAACAGCCCGTCTGCATCGCATTCTGCGTATTAGTCGGGAATGTGCTCATGGCTCCTGAAGGCATATTCAGCTGGGCGGCATGATGGCTTAACGATTCGTGCATCAAGCGCAGGCCAGGCATGATGGTGCCGCCAAGATACAGTCCGTTCTTGCCGATATTGTCATTGGTAACATCTTCTATTAATGCATCAATCGTAATCGCCGTGCCTGCATTCACGACAACCGTCGCGTGCCGATAAAGATGCCAAGCAGCAATCAGCGCCGCCCAGCGGTCTGCGCCCAATGTGTGCGGTTTCTGATAACCGTTGATCACGCCGCAGGCCTGCACTTTTGCGGAAACAAAATGAAACTCTTTGTCTGCCGCTTGCAATATCTGTGCGACTTGGTGCGCAACAGCTTCTGCCGCGACGTTGGCAATAATGGCTTTCTGCGCACGCATGGCATCCTGCGGTAAAGACGAAGCAGCGATATCCGCATTAAAACACGATGCAACTTCTGACAATTTCCCTTCAGCATCCACCAGCGCCCACTTGGTGCGCGTATTGCCAATATCAATCACTAAAAACACACAGTGCCTTATCTGCGACAATATGCCACATTCTCAGTACGCGCTTAAGCCAATATAATCTCACTATTATTAAACCATTTTAAGAATAAGGTTATGTTGCCATTCAAGAAGAAATACATTGCATTTACAAGCATTCTAACATCATGCTTGCTTAGTGTAGTTAGCAACAACGCGCGGGCAGAACACCTGGATTTGCCGAGCATTGAAATTCACGCCGATAAAATTAGCGAGGAAAACAAATCACCACTCAATACCAGTGACACAGCGAGTCTTTTAAGTGATGAGCCAGGGGTTAGCCTTTATCGTGCCGGCGGAGTATCCAGTTTGCCTGTTATTCACGGTCTAGCCGATGACCGGGTACGTGTAAAAGTAGATGGCATGGATTTGGTTTCTAGCTGTGCGAACCACATGAATCCGCCACTTTCTTATATTGATCCTGCAAATGTAAATAACCTGCAAGTGTTTGCAGGCATTTCGCCGGTGAGTCTGGGCGGCGACAGCATCGCAGGAACCATACTGGTCAAATCAGAAACACCGGAATTTGCCGAATCTGGACAAGACCTCTTAGTTAAAGGCCAGATTAATACTTTTTACCGCAGCAATAATGACGCGCGTGGCGTGAATCTTTCTGCTAGCGCAGCCAATGAAAATGTCTATATGCGCTATACAGGCTCAACGGTTGAAGCAAATAACTATAAAGCAGGTGATGATTTCAAGTCCACATTGTCAACAACCGTTAGAAACTGGCTAAGAGATGGTGAGGAGGTTGGTTCTACCGCTTATAAGTCACGTAATCATGCCCTGGCTTTTGGCGTACAGCATGAAAACCATCTGCTTGAGTTCAAGTTAGGCTTACAAGATATTCCATATCAAGGCTTTGTGAATCAACGTATGGATATGACTGGAAATGACAGTGAACAGTACAATTTGAGCTACAAAGGCAAGTATGACTGGGGCGCATTAGAAGCACGCGCTTATCACGAGAGAACGCGCCACAGCATGCAGTTTGGTGACGACAAGCAGTATTTTTACACCAGCATGATGGGTACTGCGCCAGGCATGCCCATGGACACAGAAGGCAAAACCACTGGTGTTACTGTAAAAGGCGACATTAATCTTTCACAGCGCGATACATTACGTGTCGGTGCAGAATATCAACGCTATCGTTTAGACGACTACTGGCGCGCATCACCACCCGGATTGATGATGAATACGATGATGGGGCCGAATACTTTCTGGAACATCAACAATGGCGAACGTGACCGCTATGATGTATTTGCAGAGTGGGATGCAAAGTGGAGTGAGCAATGGTTCTCTCAGCTAGGCCTGCGCAGCAGCACGGTAAAAATGGATACTGGGAAAGTGCAAGGTTACAACAATGGCGCGGGCATGATGGATTATGGCGATCCAACCAATCCGGCAACGATTCCGGGTGCTTTTAATGCCGCCGATCGTTCTAATACCGATAACAATATAGATGTTACCGCTTTGACGCGTTTTACGCCGGATCAAAGCCAAGCTTTTGAAGCGGGTTACGCCATGAAAACACGCTCACCCAACGTGTATGAGCGTTTTGCCTGGTCAAATAGCAACACCATGGTCATGAACATGAATAATCTATATGGTGATGGTAACGGCTATGTCGGTAATTTGAATCTTAAGCCTGAAACAGCACATACATTAAGCGTTTCCGGCAACTGGCATGATGCAGCACAACAGCATTGGAACTTGAAAATAACGCCGTATTTCACCTATGTGGATGATTACATCGATGCGGTCGCTTGCACAAAAGTTGGCAAAACATGTCCAGCGCGTACCGATGGGTTTGTTAACTTAAGCCTGGATAATCAATCTGCTCGTTTATACGGCGTAGACCTGTCAGGGAAAATGCTTTTGGCGCAAAACGCTGGCATGGGCAGCTTTGAGGCGAAGGGCACGTTAAGTTATGTGCGCGGTAAAAACAATAGCACGGATGATGATTTATACAACATCATGCCGCTTAATGCGAGCTTGGCTTTGGTGCATTATTTCGGTGGCTGGTCTAATACGCTTCAGGCAAAACTGGTGGATAGTAAAGATAACGTTCAGGCGGTGCGCAAAGAACTTAAAACTGCCGGTTACACGTTGTTTAATTTTTATACCAGTTACGACTGGAAACACGCACGACTGGATTTGGGTGTTGAAAACATCTTCGACAAACATTACTACGACCCATTAGGTGGCGTATACCTTGGTCAAGGCGCAACAATGGGAACGGGCGTAGCACATGGTGTATCCGTGCCAGGCATGGGACGTTCTGTAAATGTTGGCTTGACCCTGAAATATTAAGCAGTGTTTAAAGTCTGAGCGGGTTAAACACCCCGCAGACTAATCTCTCCCGCAGAAAACCGCTGCAAACCAAGCGCGGTTTCCACCAGCAAAATACCGTCCTCCGCTACATTTTTTACCACGCCCTGCACATCGCGCCCGTCCGGTAAATGCATGCGTACAGGCTTATTGTGATACGCATGGTGGCTCAGCCATTCATCCCGCAGCGCAATAAATCCTTGCTGTTCAAAGCTGCTCAATACATCTGCCAGATGCTTCAGCAGCACGCCTAACAGCTCGTTCTGATCAATTGGCGCACTCGTGCTTGCCAGATCAATAGCAGGCTGGTCAATGCCATGCAGCACATTTTTTGGCAGATTCAAATTAACGCCCACACCGATCACCGCCGCGCTTGGGCCTTCCATATCACCCTGCAGTTCAATCAAAATGCCCGCCAGTTTTTTTCCGTCAATCAGCACATCATTGGGCCATTTAAGTTGCGCCTGGTTAATGCCAAAGCCGTGCAGCGTGCGCATCAGCGCCACACCTACCGCCAGACTTAAACCGGAAAGCGCCGCTGCCCCGCATTGAAAGCGCCATAACAATGAAAACGTTAAACTAGAACCCAAATGCGATACCCAGGTGCGCCCGCGGCGGCCCTTGCCGCTGGTTTGCACGTGTGCCGCCACACATGTGGCATGCGCCGCATGTTTGCTTTGCATGAGATGAGTATTGGTCGAAGCCACTTCATCCAGCACTTCCAGTTTAAACCAGGCGCGCTGCTCGCCGATGGCTTTAAGCACCTCATTTTCATCTAAAAATTCAATAGGCTGTGGCAGCTTATAACCGCGCCCGCGCACCGAGAACACCTCAATCCCCAAAGTTTCCGCATGATTAACCGCATTCCATATTGTAGCGCGCGTCACCTTAAACTGCCGCGCCAAATCTTCGCCGGAATGGAATTTTCCATCCGCAAGCAATCGCAATATTGGAAAAGTAAGCGCGTTCATATAGAGCAAGAGTTTAGCACAGCCATATAGAACCCCATAAGCTGGTGTAAAATAACAGAAACTTAACTAAACTTGCTGCCATGTCATCCGAAAAAACACCTACACCGCCCGCCTCCAACTTTATTCGAGGCATTATCGATCGCGATCTGGCCGAAAATAAATTCGCCAACAAGCATTGGGCAGGCAGTCCGGGCGATGCGGCGCACCACGCAAAAGGCCAAGTGGATACCGCCAAAATCCGCACGCGTTTTCCGCCCGAGCCCAATGGTTATCTTCACATCGGTCATGCTAAATCCATCTGCCTGAATTTCGGCCTGGCGCGCGATTACGGCGGCATTTGCCACCTGCGTTTTGACGACACCAATCCGGAAAAAGAAAGCCAGGAGTACGTCGACAGTATCACCGAGATGGTGCACTGGCTGGGCTTTGGCTGGCAGAATGGCAATGAGAGCAACCTCTATTTCGCCTCAGATTATTTTGATTTCATGTACCGCGCGGCAGAAAGCCTGATTGAACACGGCCATGCTTATGTGGATAGCCAAACCGCCGACGAAATGCGCGCCAACCGCGGCACGCTGACCGAAGCCGGTAAAGATTCGCCTTACCGCAACCGCAGCGTTGCCGAGAACCTCGCCATCTTCCGCGAAATGCGCGATGGCAAACACCCCGATGGCAGCATGGTACTGCGTGCGAAAATCGACATGGCCTCGCCCAACATCAACATGCGTGACCCCGCCATTTACCGCATCCGCCGCGCGCACCACCACAACACGGGCGACAAATGGTGCATCTACCCCATGTACACCTTTGCGCACCCGATTGAGGACGCGCTGGAAGCCATCACCCACTCCATCTGCACGCTGGAGTTTGAAGACCAACGCCCGTTCTACGATTGGCTGCTGGAGCGGCTTGCAGAGGCGGGTTTATTGGCGCGTCCACTGCCGCACCAATACGAATTCGCGCGCTTAAACCTCACTTACGTGGTGCTTTCTAAGCGCAAGCTCATTCAACTGGTGGAAGAAAAACATGTGAGCGGCTGGGATGACCCGCGCCTGCCCACGCTGGCAGGCGCGCGCCGCCGCGGCTATACGGCGGAAGGCTTCAGGCTGTTTGCTGACCGCATTGGTGTAAGCAAAGCGGATTCATGGATTGAATACACCGTCCTCGAGGACTGCATGCGCGAAACGCTGAACGAGGCTGCTGAGCGCCGCATCGCCGTGCTGGACCCGATTAAACTGGTGATTGATAACTATGACGATAATAAGTCTGAAGATTGCTTTGCACCTAACCATCCGCTAAAACCGGAGCTTGGCAAACGCACCATTCAACTTTCAAAAGAGCTTTGGATAGAGCGCGAAGACTTTATGGAAGAACCCAGCAAAGGCTATTTCCGCCTGTTTCCGGGCAACATGGTGCGCCTGCGTTATGGCTATGTGGTGAAATGCACAAGTTGCGAGAAAGACGCCGCAGGCAACGTCACTGTGGTGCATTGCGAATACCTGCCAGATACCAAATCCGGCACGCCGGGCTCGGACGCCGTGAAGGTGAAGGGCAATATCCACTGGCTTTCCGTGAATCACTCACATCTATGTGAAGTCAATCTTTTTGAACGTTTATTTAATACACCACACCCAGGTTCTAATGATGTTGATTTTTTGGAAGAGCTAAATAGCAGCTCCAAAATTATTTTATCTGGCTATGTTGAGGAATCACTAAAAAATGTAAACCCTGGTGAGAGCTTTCAATTTGAGCGTTATGGCTACTTTGTTGCAGACTTGAAAGACACAAAGCCAGAAATGCCCATTTTTAATAGAGTAGTAACGCTTAGAGACACATGGACTGAAAATAAGGAAATTAAGATGTCAATTATCACCGAACCTGAAGTCAGCGATGAAATATATATTGAAAAAGAGGAGGAAGAGGATGACTATGTTATTGAATATGATATTTCAGTTAATAACTCCGACCTTAGCCTAAGCGTAATTGATGAGTGGTGGAAACGAGGTGATATCACCATCCCTGAGTTCCAAAGAGAGTTTGTTTGGAATATAAAACAATCGTCCAAGTTAATTGAATCTTTTCTCTTAGGCTTACCTATACCACAGGTATTCTTCTATACAGATGAAGAATACAAAAATTTGGTTATTGATGGTCAACAAAGAATTCGAAGCATAATTTACTTCTTCGAAGGCTACTTTGGGTCTGAAACCACACAAAGTCGTAGGCAAGTATTTAGGCTACAAGGACTGGATCCTAGAAGCCCGTATGCAAATAAACGCTTTGTGGATTTAGATGAAGCATCACAAAGAAAATTAAAACAATCCACGCTTAGAGCCGTGATTGTTAAGCAATTAAAACCCGATATTAACAACTCAAGTATTTATCATATCTTTGAGCGCCTAAATACTGGGGGCACTGCTTTAAAACCGCAAGAAATCAGAAACTGTGTGTACCGTGGAGAGTTTATGAATATTTTGCGCCAACTGAATCAGGATGTTAACTGGAGAAAAATTCTTGGCAAATCTGTGTTAGACAAACATCAGAAAGATGTCGAGTTACTTCTAAGAGTATTTGCACTTAGCACATACTTAGATAAATATGAGAAACCAATGAAGGCTTTCTTGAATAATACGATGAAACTTGAGCAAAGTGGCGAATCGGAAAGAGTGAAAAAATTTAAAATTAATTTCCTCAAAGCCACTTCTATAATTATCCAGACATTAGGTGAGAAACCTTTCCACATTAGAGGGCCGTTAAACGCCTCTGTCTTGGACAGTATAATGTGTGCTGTCATTAATAATATTGAAAAGCCTCAATCCAATTTGGCTACTGGCTGGAAAGAGCTTAAAGAGCATGAACAGTTTAAAATTAATACGTTCGTTGGTACCAGCGATACTGCAGTCGTCACGAAAAGGCTTGCGCTAGCAACAAAAGTTTTGTACGGGGATTAAATCTGAAGTCACTTAATACTTAAGGAGCCATCATGCGCATCGCTAACAACACCGCAGAGTTGATCGGCAACACACCACTGGTTAAGCTCAACCGCGTTGCGGCAGGTATTGATGCCACCATTGCCTGCAAGCTGGAATACTTTAACCCGGCCAGCAGCGTAAAAGACCGCATTGCCGTTTCGATTATCGACGCGCTCACTAAAGCGGGGCGCATTAAACCGGACACCATTATTTTAGAAGCCACCAGCGGTAACACGGGCATTGGGTTGGCGATGGTGTGCGCGGCGCGGGGCATTAAATGCGCGTTTGTGATGCCGGAAACCATGAGCCGCGAGCGCAGGCTTCTGCTAAAAGCTTATGGCGCCGACTTGATATTAACCCCGGGTGCGGACGGCATGCCGGGCGCGATTAAAAAAACCGAGGAACTGGCGGCAGCGGATAGCAGATATGTGATTGCGCAGCAGTTTGATAACCCCGCCAACCCGGAGATTCACCGCACAACTACGGCAGAAGAAATCTGGCGCGATACCGATGGCAAAGTGGATATTTTCGTCTCCGGCATCGGCACCGGCGGCACGATTACCGGCGTAGGCGAAGTGCTGAAAGCGCGCAACCCGAAGATTCAAGTCATCGCGGTGGAGCCGGATGCCAGCCCGGTATTATCGGGCGGCGTGCGCGGCCCGCACCCGATCCAAGGCATCGGCGCAGGCTTTGTGCCATCGATACTCAACACCAAAATTTACGATGAAGTGATCCGCGTAAAAAATGACGATGCCATGAACACCGCGCGCCGCATGGCGACCGAGGATGGCCTGCTGGTGGGCATCTCGTCCGGCGCGGCAACCTGGGCAGCGATGGAAGTCGCCAAACGGCAGGAGAACAAGGGCAAGCTGATTGTGGTGATTATTCCCTCTTTCGGCGAGCGCTATCTTTCAACCGTGCTGTACAGCCATCTGGAAGTATGATGTGCATATGAAAAAACTTCATTCCAAAAAAATTAGCATGCCATCCAGCTCTCCTTTATTTGTTGGTGGAACAGCCATAAAGATAAGAAAAGTTAGCACATCATCTGAACCAAACGGCTTTAGCTATTACGTGACTGATGAGCAGTTGGCTGCGTTTGCTAAACTATCATTATTAGAGCGCTTACAATGGGTGGAAGAATCAGGATTATTTACCTTGATGGCACAAACACCTGAAACTAAAGCGCGACATGAGTTTCTACGTAAGGGTGCACAACAGTAAAAACTTAAAAGATTCAACTACAAAAACTTAAAAAAGATCACTCACACAACTCTATGCGACGCATCCTAATTATTCTTGTACTTATAGCAGGTGTTGGCGCTGCATATTGGTGGTTTACCAAACCCAAGCCAATTGCGGTGGCACTGGTTGAAGTTGGGCGCGGCAAGGTGGAGGCCAGCGTAGCCAACACGCGCGCCGGCAGCGTGGAAGCCTGCCTGCGTACACGCCTCTCACCGATCAGCGGCGGGCGCATCGCTTATCTCGGCATTAAAAAAGGTGATCACGTTAAAAAGGGGCAAGTGTTATTGCGCCTGTGGAACGATGACCAGCAGGCGCAAAGCAACCTGGCACAAACGCAGGTAGCCAGCAGTCAGAAACGTATCGCCGAGGCCTGCGCAATTGCCGATAACGCCGAACGTGAAGCTGGCCGCATGGCTGAGCTGCATGCAAAAGGCTTTATCTCTAAAAGCGGTGAAGAAAAGGCACGTTACGAGGCACAGTCTCGCCGTGCCGCCTGTGATGCCGCGCGTGCCGATGTGAAACAGGCGCAGGCGCGTGTAAAACTTACAAAGGTTGAACAAGACCGTACATTACTGGTAGCACCATTTGATGGCATCGTGGCGGATATCGTCGGCGAACTGGGCGAATACACCACACCTTCGCCCCCTGGTGTAGCCACGCCGCCAGCCATCGACCTGATCGATGATTCCTGCCTGTATATTGAAGCGCCGATGGATGAAGTGGATGCGCCCAAGATTCATATTGGCCAGCCGGCGCGGGTTTCTTTAGACGCGCTGCCAGGCAAGGCATTGCCTGGGCATGTAAAACGCATTGCGCCTTATGTGGTTGCGGTGGAGAAACAGGCGCGTACCGTTGATGTGGAAGTCTCGCTGGACAATAGCAATGACGCCAAACAATTACTGGTCGGCTACAGCGCCGATGTGGAAGTTGTGCTGGATAGCCGCGATAACGTGGTGCGCGTGCCGACATCCACCCTGATGGAAGGCAACAAAGTGCTGCTTTACCAGCCAGCCACCAAAAAACTGGAAGAGCGCGCAATCAAGGCGGGCATTACCAACTGGGAATACACCGAAGTACTGGATGGGTTAAAGCAGGGTGACCGTATTGTGGCTTCTCTGGAGCGCGAAGGCGTAAAAGCGGGCGTTACTGTTACGCCTGAAAAAACAGAAGCCAATCCTAAATCAATTAAGGCAAATTGATTTCACATGCCTGATGACGCCGAAAGCCTCATACAACTCAATGGCATAGACCGCACCTTTACGCTGGGTGACAGCCAGGTGCATGCTTTGCGTCATGTGAATCTGAATATCAATCGCGGTGAATATATTGCCGTGATGGGACCATCCGGCTCTGGAAAATCGACTCTGCTTAACTTAATCGGCCTGCTTGACCGCGCCGATACCGGAACTTACCAGCTGGAAGGCCGTGATGTCACTACACTCGACCCGAACGAACAGGCAAAGGTGCGTAGCGAGCGCATCGGCTTTATATTCCAGAGCTTTCATCTGGTACCGCGCCTGACTGCCGCTGCCAACATCGAGCTGCCGCTTACTTTGTCTGGCATGCCATCGGCTGAGCGCGCTCAACGTGTGTCGCAGGCACTGAAAGAATATGGCCTGACGGATAGAGCGCACCACCGCCCGAATGAACTTTCCGGCGGGCAGCGCCAGCGTGTGGCCATTGCACGTGCCACCATACTGCGCCCGGCGGTGCTCTTAGCAGACGAGCCGACAGGCAACCTTGACCGCGTTACCGGGGAAGAAGTCGTGCGGCTGCTGGAAGCGCTTAATGAAAAAGGTATGACGTTGATTGTGGTGACACATGACCAGGCACTTGGTGCGCGTGCGCGGCGTCAGATCAGGATGGATGATGGCGGCATTGTCAGCGATGTAACCAATAGTGTTGATAACCCCAGCCAAGCAACATGAAAATCACCGACACATTCCGCTATGCTAGTGATGCTGCAACCGGCACACCCTTGCGTACCGGTTTGCTGGTATTGGCGATGTCGATTGGCGTAGCCGCCGTGGTGATACTCACCGCACTCGGTGATGGCGCGCGCCGTTACGTAGTGGGCGAGTTTTCTGCCATCGGCAGCAATCTGGTGATTGTGCTGCCAGGCCGCTCCGAAACGCGCGGCTTTAACCCTGCCAACCTCATTACCAGCACTCCGCGCGATTTAACGGTAGATGATGCAGCCGCCCTGCTGCGGTTGCCAGGAGTGGAGCGTATTGCACCAATCCTGATTGCCACGACGGAAATCAACGCCACTGGCAAACTGCGAGAGGCTATGCTGCTTGGCACTAACGATGAATTTGTCCGAGTGCGCCAACTGAAAATGGGGCTTGGGCGCTTTCTTTCCAAAGATGAAGTAGGCCACGGCTCGGCAGAGGTGGTGTTGGGCGCGCTTATCCGTCAGGAGATTTTTGGCGCAGAAAACCCGTTAGGCAAAACCGTGCGCATTGGCGACAGGCGGCTGCGCGTGGTCGGCGTACTCAGCGAGGGCGGTCGCGGCATGGGTATGACCACGGATGAGCTGGTGATTGTGCCGGTGGCTACTGCGCAAGCCATGCTGAACAGCAATACGCTCTTTCGTATTCTGGTTGAGGCACGCAGCCGTGAGCAGATTGGTGAAGTCAAGGCGCGTGTGCTGAAGATGATTACCCAGCGCCATGAAGGTGAGGAAGACGTAACAGTCATCACGCAAGACGCGGTGCTGCAGACATTCGACAAGATTTTGAATGTGCTGACACTTGGTGTTGCCGGCATTGCTGCAATCAGCCTGGCTGTAGCGGGTATTCTCGTGATGAATGTGATGCTGGTATCGGTCACCCAGCGCACCGGTGAAATCGGCCTGCTTAAGGCGCTAGGAGCAACCTCTGCGGCTGTGCGTCAGCTATTTATGGTGGAGGCTGTTTTGCTGTCGCTAACGGGTGGTTTACTCGGCACAGCACTGGGCTATTTGGGAGCCGCTATGCTGCGCCATTTATATCCTACATTCCCGGCCTACCCGCCATTATGGGCAGTACTGGCAGGCTTGGGCACTGCGCTTGCCTCTGGCCTGATTTTTGGCGTAATGCCCGCACGCCGCGCCGCACAGCTTGACCCGATCCAGGCTTTAAGCAAGAGATAGCAATGTTACTCGCCGACTCTAGCCGCTTCGCGATTCAGGCCATTACCTCACACCGCATGCGCAGTTTTCTCACCCTGCTGGGTATTGCGGTCGGCATCGCTGCAGTCATTCTGCTGACTTCTATCGGCGAAGGCGTGCATCAGTTTGTGCTGGCAGAGTTCACCCAGTTTGGCACTAACGTGATAGGTATTGCGCCAGGCAAGGTGAAAACTGGCGGGCAGCCACCATCCGGCATCCCGACCACAGCGCGGCTATTAACGATGGAGGATGCGGAGTCGCTCAAACAATTGCCCCAAGTCACCGGTTCTTCACCCATGGTATGGGGCAATTCCGAAGTCGAGAGCAATGGCCGTTTACGGCGCACCACGATTTATGGCGTAGATGCAGATTTTATTCATGTATTCAGTTCTAAAGTGCAAATTGGCAGTTCTCTTCCGCGCGAAGGCGCAGGCAGCGCGCGCGCATTTGTTGTATTAGGCAGCAAGCTGCGCAATGAGCTGTTTGGCAATGCGAACCCTTTGGGCGCGCGCGTTCGCATCGGCGGTTTGCATTTTCGCGTGATTGGCGTGATGGCGCCAAAAGGCCAGTTTCTTGGCATTGATCTGGACGATACCGCATTCATACCCGCCCAACGTGCGATGGAATTATACAATCGTGAAGGGCTAACGGAGATACACGTCCTATATGTGGAAGGGGCTTCAGCAGCCACTGTAGCAGCAGCGGTCAAGAAAAGGCTAGCACTGCGTCATGGCCATGAAGACTTCACCGTCACCACGCAGGAAGATATGCTGAAAACCTTATCCAACATTCTTAATATCCTGACCATGGCGGTGGGCGCACTAGGAGGCATTTCATTACTGGTTGGCGCTGTGGGGATTGTCACCATCATGACGATTTCAGTCACAGAACGTACTAATGAAATCGGCCTGCTGGTCGCCTTGGGCGCACGCCGCCGCACCATTCTGAATTTGTTTTTGAGCGAGGCCGTCATGCTTGCTGCACTCGGCGGAATATTAGGATTGCTATTAGGCATCGGCTTAGCGCAGGTGTTACGCCTGGCATTGCCTGCGTTTCCAGTACATACGCCATGGAGTTTTGCAGTAGGCGCATTAGTCATGTCCGCTGTGATTGGCTTACTCGCAGGCGTACTGCCTGCAAAGAGCGCCTCCCGTTTAGATCCGATTGACGCATTACGCGCAGAATAAGTTATCATATTCGCCATGCGCAAACATAAAAAACGTCACTTCAAAAAAATCGGTATGCCACCCGGCTCGTTGGTGCATACTGGCGAAGTCAAGCTGGAAAAACCAGTAATCAGCTTGATCGAATATGACGCTGTTGAGATGACGGAGCGCGTGTTAACCAGTGTTGAACTGGCATCATTCAATCTGGAAAACTATAAAGATTCACATAAGAAAATTTGGCTGAATATTCACGGTTTGAATGATGCCGCGCTCATCAAGTTAGCCGGTGATTTGTTCTATCTGCACCCATTGGTTCAAGAAGATATTCTCAACACTGAACAGCGCCCTAAAATTGATGAATTTGATGACTACGTCTTTATTGAAACACGTAGTTTTAATTACGAAAAAGACACCATGTCTGTTGCTTCTGAACAAATTAGCATGGTGCTTGGTCGTAATTTTCTATTGACGTTCCAAGAGCGTTCGACTGGCATTTTTGAGCCTGTGCGCCAGCGTTTGCGCGGTATGCATGCACATATATGCGAATTAGGCGTTGATTATCTGGCCTATTCATTATTGGATAGCGTGGTGGATCAATACTTCAAAGTGCTGGAAGACGTGAGCAATGAAAGTGAATCGCTTGAAGAGGTGCTTTTACATAAGCCAACCAATACTGAGCTACATAGCATTCATCAACTTAAGCATGTGAGCATAGAGTTGCGTCGGGCCGTGTGGCCATTGCGTGAGGTGATTAACAACTTAGCGCGCAATGAAGACAGTTTTTTCACCCCGGCCACGATGCCTTATTTACGCGATGTGTATGACCACACGGTGAGTTTTATTGAGTCACTGGAATCGATCCGCGACACCTTAAGCGGCATGATGGATATTTACATGGCAAGTGTGAGTAACCGCGTGAACCTGGAAGTACGGGCCTTAACCGTGGTCGCCATGCTGTTTATGCCAGCCACGCTGATTGCAGGCATTTTCGGCATGAATTTTGTGCATATGCCGTGGATAGAGGAATACAACGGTTTTTGGTGGGCAATGGCTTTAATGGCAGGCATTGCGCTGATTATGATTATGATTTTCTGGCGCAGGCAATGGCTTACCAGCAAGACCTAGTCTTTTATTAACTGTGCATATTTTGCGCGTATCTTCGCCGCTTTAGGTGCGGCAACAGCTAGACAATAAAGCTGGTTAGGATTCTTGGCGAAATAATACTGGTGATAATCCTCAGCCGGATAAAACGTTTCCGGCCCTTTTAATTCTGTGACAATAGGCGCGCTGTAAATATAGGCCGCGTTAAAAGCGTCAATCATGTTCTGCGCAGCGGCAAACTGCGATTCATCCTGGCAGAATATGGCCGAACGGTATTGTGTACCGACATCGTTGCCTTGGCGGTTCATGGTAGTCGGATCATGCGAAACGAGAAATATTTCCAGCAAAGTATCATAGCTGACCACATCGGTATCAAAAGTAATCTGAATCGCTTCGGCATGGCCGGTGTCCCCGTTGCAGATATCTTTGTAAGTCGGATTCGCCGTATGGCCGCCGATGTAACCTGACACGACACTTTTAACACCTTTGAGCTGGCTGAACACGGGCTCGGCGCACCAGAAGCAGCCACCTGCAAAAATTGCAATCTTGTCATTGTCACTTGTATTTGTTTGCATGTTTATTTCTCCAGTCAACTCTTCAAAACACCCACACGTTAACCAATAAAAAAGTTTACAATTAAGCCAAATCTAACATAGAAAGACCCAGCCACTATGATTAATCGCACCAAACTGATAATCCTTACATTTGCCGCTGCATTAATTTTACCAGTAGCACCCACAGCTTATGCAGACCCGCCCCCATGGGCGCCTGCGCATGGCTGGCGCAAAAAGCATGATCCTTATTATGTAGGATACTCCGGTAAAAAATGGGATAAAGATTATGGCATCATTAGTGGCGAATGTAATTGGCAAGCCATCGGCACCGTGCTTGGCGGTGTTGTGGGCGGTGCTGTAGGTGCATCTGTAGGCAAGGACGGCAATAAGACTGTCGCCATTATTATTGGCAGCGTGATTGGAGCTGTGATCGGCAATCAGGTTGGCAAGTCGATTGATGATAACGACCGCGGCTGTATCGGCCATTCTCTGGAGCTTGCTCATGACAGGCAGACCGTCAGGTGGGTTAACCCGGATAACGGTATCAATTATCGTGTAACCCCGCTTTCCAGCTTCACTAAAAATGGCCGTAAATGCCGTGATTACATGCTCTACATGAGCGGTAACGACATAGATGACTCTAGGCAGGAACGCGCTTGCCTGATGAGCGACGGCGTATGGAAGCCCATTTAATTTGGCAGTTTCAAATTGCTGAATGCGCTTTACGTTGATTTCAATTCCTACTTCGCTTCTGTAGAGCAACAACTGCGCCCTGAGCTGCGCGGCAAGCCAATTGGCGTGTTGCCCGTGATGGCAGAAACCACCTGCTGCATCGCTGCAAGTTACGAAGCCAAGGCGTTTGGCATCAAAACCGGTACCATGGTACGCGATGCCCGCAAACTGTGTCGCGACATTGTGTTTGTCGAAGCGCGTCCGCCGCTTTATGTTGAGTATCACCACAAATTGATTGAGATTGTCGAAAGCTGCACGCATGTCGAGCGCGTGCTCTCGATTGATGAAATGGTGTGTCTGCTTACCGGCAGCCAGCAAGTGAAAGAAAACGCGCTGAAACTCGCCGCCAAAATCAAACGTGAGATCAATAGGCAATTTGAATATATCCGCTGCTCGATTGGCATTGCGCCGAACACATTCCTAGCCAAAACCGCATCCAATATGCAAAAACCTGATGGCTGCACGGTGATAGAAGATGATGATATTCCCGAGAAACTTTATACGCTGAAACTGCGCGCTTTGAATGGTATCGGCAAACAAATGGAAGCACGGCTCAATCGCCATAACATCGAAACCGTACAACAATTATATGCACTTAATCGTGAGCAGTTACGTGCTGTCTGGGGCAGCATTGAAGGCGAACGTTATTATGACAAACTGCGCGGCATAGAGCCTTATTACGTTAAAAATACGCGTAGTTCGCTCGGCCATTCACACGTTCTTCCGCCCGAGCAGCGCACGGTAGCCGGTGCAAAGGCTGTGCTGCATCGCCTGCTGCAAAAAGCTTCCATGCGCATGCGCAGTTATGAATTACTGACTGCGCATCTGAGCATCAAAATCAAACTGCGCCACAGCAAAAGCAAGGTGGTTTCACGCTATTATGCCGAGAGCGGAATTTCAGCTACCGATAACACGCTCAAACTTACCGAGTCCTTGGAAAACCTGCTCGGCAGACTTTCCAGCATTGAGGCGGAGTGTGAGCCAATTGCAGTGGGTGTGAATTTTGGTCAATTAAGCAATGCAGATGATCTGGTGGATGACCTATTTGCAAGCAAGCCCAGCGCTGCTGAAAAAAGGCTGAACAAAGCACTGGATCTGCTGAATTTGAAATATGGTAAAAACACGGTGTATTTGGCTGGCGCACATAACGCGCTAAAAAACGCCCCCATGCGCATTGCGTTTAACCATGTGCCGGATTTGGTAGTGGAAGAAGATTAGCAGCGCCTAATTGCAGCGGCTGAGAGACTCCTCTTCTTTGCCACGGCCAAGCTCATCGCTCCTCCTGCCAAAAGATAAATCATCTGACGATTTGCCACGCTCCAGATAATCATTTTTTTTGCTGAAGGTTAAATCATCGTTTGCTACACTGCGCACCAAATCATCACTCTTGCTGCCTCGCGTTAGTGGCGCAGTTTCTTTGCCGAAAGTCAGAAAATCCTCTTTTTTATTTATCGACAAAACCTCGGCATCCCTGCCACGGCTTAGCTCTTCATATTGCTTGCTAATAGATAAATCGTCACTGCGTTTGCCTGGCAATAAGTCTTTGTCATGTTTACCACGCGTTAGAATGGGAGTTTCTGCACCACGAGTGAGATCATCTTGCGGACAAACTGAAAGTTTACTGGTGCAATTACAGCTATTGTCACCAACACCGGCAGCCTGCGTAACAGGAGAGGCTAGAAATGGGCACATCATAAAAAATAAAATAGCGTTTTTCATTACCGCTTCTTTTAAAACGTTATGATTTACTATACCGTGTTTTAAAATAAAAAACACTATTTTTTCTTACGAATCAACTGCATAAACAACAAAACCCTCACAAGGAGGGTTTTGTTGATTTGTAAATAGCTTGGCGGTGACCTACTTTCGCATGCGAAGAGCATACTATCATTGGCGCTGGTTCGTTTCACGGCCCTGT
>JBGAVG010000007.1:0-143725 GCA_044228245.1 Methylotenera sp. | reverse complement strand
GGCACGCGAAATTTCCCGCACCATCGCCTCATCAAGACCGCGCCGGTTAAGCACGCCGGTCAGCTGATCTACGCGCACGGCCTCGCTGAGCTGGGTTAGCTCCTCTTGCAGACTGCGAATCTTTTCCTGTGCCGACTCGACATTATCGCGCTGTTGCAGCAATACCTCGCGCGAACGCACGATCTCTGCCTGCATGGTATGCGTATCTTTCATCAGATTTTCCAGCAACTCGTTAATTTGCAAGATATCTTCTGTTTCGGATAATTTACCCGCGTAACTCTCAATTTTCTCCTGATAAGTACCGCTTGAATCAGACATATATCCCAAACGATCCACAAAGGTTGCTATCATGTTCTTGAAGGAGCTTTTGGCTTCGTTCAAGCTATGTTTGAGCATGCCCTGTTTGAAGATCACTTCTTTCAGGCTCTTTTCCGCATCCTGAATCAGCGCTCTTTCAAGCGGACTCGAGACGATGGTCTGCACCACGGCAATCTGTCCGCGTATCCATTGGTCGTCAGCCACCAGTTCACTGATGTTATCAATCAGCAATTTAAGCAATCTCAATAAATCCTGTTTCATGCCCTCTTCATTGGCACCGATCAGCTCGACACGTACCAGAAGCGCCCGGAATTGCTTGGCCATAAACTGCCAGTCTTTTAACTTGCGTGCCTTCTCGGTCAGAATATAAACTTCCAGCGCATCCTCTTTCAGTTCAGGATAGCCGTCCAATCTTGGAATCAGCCCATGGTTCAGCGATTGCTTGAGCATGTCCTGTAAAATGCGGAAAGTTTCCTGGAACTGGTCCGAGTCATAGGCGGCAATCACAGTCGGCTCTTCTGATATTGCAACCACCTCGGTAGAAAGCGCCGTGCTGGGGGACTCTGCTGCGGGAGCTTCGCCAATGGTTTCACCCATCGAATCCTCGCTCTTTGTAATTGCTTCAGCTTGCTGCCCCGTCCTGCTGTCGTCGTATTGCATCCAGTTCTTAGCCAGATTCTGTATCTTTTCTGCCAGAAGCGGATCACTGCCAAAATTGATGAGCACGCGTTCCAGCGCTTCCCTTTTCTGCGATAAGTCCAGCCCGATATGCTTGGTATCCCAAGCCAGCAAAAGCTCACGCACAGCCTCTGGCCACTGCTCGGAAAACGTAATGCTGGCATCCATACCATCCCCAAGCAATGCCGGCAAGGCTGCCCAGTTGTGCTGTTTTAACAGTTTTTCCCAGCGGTTGATCCAGTTGTTCTGTTCCGGCGTTTCATTCGGCAACTGTCTGAGCGCCTTTCTGATTGCGCTATCCAGGTTTTCTGTCGCAGGAATCGCCGCGATTTCGTTATAAATAAGCTGGTAATTCTCCGGCGTGGGCTCCACACGGCGCGTGGCCATCTGCCTGATGGTTTCACGGGCGATATTGGTTGGCACGAGTGCAGATTTGTTTTGTTTACTGATATTAAGCATAGTGTTTGTCGACTTAGGGAAGCACTGATTTAATCCCACATGGCCAAGACAACGGCTTTGCGGGATGGGATGCAAGAAAAGCTTTGAAGCAAATGGTTATTCCCTTTGCGAGAAGCTTGACACGGCAGACCGCCTGCAAAGCCTTGTCCCATAAGGGTTGCAACAAATTTGAGTGCTTGCTGCGTTGCACTCCTTGGCATCGTAGAATAACTACGACCTGCGTCGTGCGCCTTGCAATCATCTCAAATTTGTTAGCAACTTGGCTCATGGAGGATTAAATCCGTGCTTCCTTAGCTATTATCAAAAAATATATATTGGTTATATTTTGATACTAAAAAATAAATTCAAAAGCGAATTAAAAGCTGCTTTTATCGCTCAATTTTAAAGAAACGCCTGCCAGATACACACCGTATGAAACAGCAAACCGTAGCTGGTTTTGTAAAAAATCCTGTTTAACATTGCGGATAATGTAATAAATTCAGGTAGAATCACGGTCGGCGGGCCTCCCCGCATTGTAAAGTAGCCAACCTGGTCAGGTGCGGAAGCAAGCAGCCACAACTATTGAGCAAGTGCCGGGGGCAAGGCTCGCCTCTTCTTTTAAACCTATTGCGCTCGAAATTGCTTTGTTGTGCAGTGCTCGCAAGCTCAATGTATAACAAGTACGATTTCGCTTGCTACGCGCTATACGCCTCGCACTTTCATCGCTCATCACGGTTTAATTTTCCTGATGTTGAAACGCCAAAATAATCTTTCGCTCGCAAATCCATTCCGTTGAAAAATCAAAAAGAATAAGACGGAGCGCCGCAGATAGTACGTATTTGTACAGCAAGGCGCGGCAACACAGTTATTTTTGATTTAGCAATGGAATATTGCTGATTTTCGGCTAAAATTCAGTCTATGTCATACCAAGTCCTAGCGCGCAAATGGCGCCCGAAATCGTTTGAAACCCTGGTCGGTCAACCGCATGTCGTGCGTGCGCTGACCAACGCTTTAAGCCAGCAGCGTCTGCACCATGCCTACCTGTTTACAGGCACACGCGGCGTGGGCAAAACCACCCTCGCCCGCATTCTGGCCAAATCGCTTAATTGCGAAACCGGCATCACCGCCACACCCTGCGGCGTGTGTAATGCCTGTACCGAAATCGACAAAGGCCGCTTCGTGGATTTGCTGGAAGTGGATGCCGCCAGCAACACGCAAGTCGATGCCATGCGCGATCTGCTCGACAATGCCCAATACGCGCCCACCGCAGGCCGCTTTAAGGTGTATATCATTGATGAAGTGCACATGCTGTCTAAAAGCGCGTTCAATGCCATGCTGAAAACGCTGGAGGAGCCGCCTGCGCACGTTAAATTCATTCTGGCCACCACTGACCCGCAAAAAGTACCCGTGACCGTGCTATCGCGCTGTTTGCAGTTTAATTTGCGGCAAATGGCCAGCGCCACCATTGCAGAGTATTTACAGAGCGTGCTCACGCAGGAAAACATCAGCTTCGAGCCCGCCGCCATCAGCCTGATTTCACGCGCCGCGGCAGGCAGCATGCGCGATGCGCTTTCACTGACCGATCAGGCGATTGCCTACGGCAACCAGACCGTGAATGAAGCTGAGGTGCGCAGCATGCTGGGCGCGATTGACCAGACTTACTTGTACGAGATTATTCAGGCGCTCATACAAAGCGACGGCGCTGCCTTGATTGCAAAAGCGCAAGCGATGCAAATGCGCAATATCTCGTTTGAAGCGGCATTGAACGATTTAGCCAATATTCTGCACCAGATTGCCATGGCGCAAACCGTGCCTGAAAGCATTGCCGATGATCTGCCGGAACGTGCCCTGTTGCTTGAGCTGGCAACAAAGTTAAGCCCGGAAACTATCCAGCTTTATTACCAGATTGCACTGCTGGGTCGCCGTGATATTGGCCTGGCGCCGGATGAATATGCCGGCTTTACCATGACCTTGTTGCGGATGCTGGCGTTTGCGCCGCAAGAAGGCGATAAAACCGACAAGCCTGCCAGCAAGCCGGCGCATCATCCTAACAATACCCAGCCACAGCCCAGCGCAAGGCAAGCCGTACAAAGCCCGCCCCGGGCGCAGCAGGCTGAGCCGGTGCCGATGCAAGTCAAACCAGCCGAAATCGATGCTCTGGAAGCCGCACCGGTATTGCCATCCAGCCCGGTTGTTTTTGATGGCGACTGGCGCAAACTGGTCGAACAGAACCTTAAACTCGGCCTGGCGCGCGCCCTGGCGCAGAACTGCGAATTAGTGAGTTTTGATGAAAACAGCCTGACGCTGCGCGTGGCCGAGAGCCAAAAACATTTGGCCAGCGCTAATTATCAGGAAAAATTATCCAGCGCGATTAACGAGCATTTTGGCAGAAAAATGCGTTTGAATTTTGAAATCAACAGCGACGCCAACACCCTGGCCAAGCAGAATGCAGTTGAAAAGGCCCACATAAAATCTAATGCGGAAGCCGCCATTATGCAGGATAGTTTTGTGCAGGCGCTCATTCAGGACTTTGACGCCTCCATTATCCCCAATTCTATTAAGCCTATTTGAAAAATATAATTTTCAAAAAATTAAACTAAAGAAGGAGCAGAAATCATGATGAAAGGTGGCATGGGCAACATGATGAAACAGGCCCAAATGATGCAGGCCAATATGCAAAAGGCGCAAGCCGAACTGGCCGTAACCGAGGTAGAAGGCATTGCCAGCAACGGCATGGTAAAAGTTACCATGACTTGTAACAACGCGGTAAAGCGCGTGATGATTGACGATGCAGCGATGGATGATAAAGAAACACTGGAAGACCTGCTGCTGATTGCGCTGAATGATGCACGGGCCAAGGCGGAAGCGACTTCGCAGCAACGCATGAGCGGCATGATGCCGGCCGGCTTCAAGCTGCCGTTTTAATGTAAGTCTTTAGTCTGGCATTGGTGAAAAATCCCCCTGCTTTAGAGCAACTCATCGAATCGCTGCGCTGTTTGCCAGGCGTTGGGCCAAAGTCGGCGCTGCGCATGGCTTACCACCTGCTGCAGCGCGACCGGAAAGGCGCCAGTGGTTTGGCTTTGTCACTCGATAATGCATTGCAAGTGCTGGGGCACTGTACGCTTTGCAATAATTTTTCAGAGTCTAGTGTTTGCCCGCTCTGCGAATCGGAGAAACGTGATACTTCTCAGCTTTGCGTGGTCGAGATGCCGACCGATTTAATGATGATGGAACAGACACAATCCTACTCCGGCATGTATTTTGTGCTGATGGGACGCTTATCGCCGCTGGACGGCATTGGGCCGAAAGAAATCAACCTGGATAAACTGATTAAGCGCGCGCAGGACGGTATCGTCAACGAAGTGATTTTAGCCACCAATTACACGGTTGAAGGCGAAGCCACCGCGCACTATATCAGTGAGTTGCTAAAAACCCGCGGCATCGCAGTCAGCCGCATCGCGCGCGGCTTGCCAATGGGCGGCGAGATAGAATATGTGGATAGCGGAACTCTTTCAATGGCGCTGCTTGGGCGCAAGCAGCTTTAGTATCTATGGCGCTATTGTGGGGCGCAAGCCGAGCTGAACAAGGCATTTTCAGTTAGCAAATCCAGCAATTCTATTGGCGTTTGTATCAACGCATCCGCGCCCCATTCATGCGGCTTATCGCTCACATCATCAATATAGCCAAATAAAGCCACTACCGTTTTCATCCCGGCAGCCTTTGCAGCCACTACATCGCGCTCGGCATCGCCTACATAAACGCATGCCTGCGGCTTGACGCCCACCTGCTTACAGGCCAGCAGTAAAGTCTCCGGGGATGGCTTTGGCTTTGCTGCATCGTCACCACTGACTATACATGCTGCGCGCCGATGCAGGCCCATGCTTTCAATCAAGCGCTGTGTAAAGCGACGTGGTTTATTGGTGACAATTCCCCACTTGAGTCGTCTATTTTCTATCGCTTGCAACAGCTCTGCAATACCGTCTAACAATACCGGGCTTCGGGTAAACACTTCATCGTAGATATTCAAGTATTCTTCACGCAAGGCCGGAAAACCGGCATCCTCCGGCGTAATGCCAAAACCCAACCCCAGCAAGCCTTTTGAGCCATGCGAAGCATACGGGCGTATCGTCCCATCGCTTAAAGTTGGTTTGCCGTGTCTGCGCAGCTGAATATTCAGCGCGTAACCTAAATCCGGTGCGGTATCGACCAAGGTGCCATCCAGGTCAAAAAGTATGGTGCTGATCAAGTTATTCCTTAATGGTATGCATTAGATAATTGACCGAAACATCGCCGCCAAGCCAGTAATGTTGCGTAATCGGGTTATAACTCATGCCGATTTGATGGCGCAGCGACAACCCTGCAGCCCGCGCCCAGCTTGCTAATTCGGCCGGCTTGATAAATTTGGCATAGTCGTGTGTGCCACGCGGGAGCATATTCAAAACGTATTCTGCCCCAATCACGGCCAGCAAATAAGCCTTTGGGTTGCGGTTGATAGTGGAGAAAAATACATGTCCGCCTGGTTTTACTAACCTGGCACAGGCATGCACCACGCTGGCGGGGTCGGGCACATGCTCGAGCATTTCCAGGCAGGTCACCACATCAAAACTCTCAGGCTGTTCTGCTGCTAATTCTTCCACAGAAACCAGCCGGTAATTCACCTTAGCGCCGCTCTCTAAGCTGTGTAACTGCGCCACCTTCAAGGCCTTTTCACCTAAATCGATACCGGTTACCTGAGCGCCTTTCATGGCCATTGATTCCGACAGAATACCGCCACCGCAGCCTACGTCCAGTACCGTTTTACCATCCAGTGGAACGGCTTTATCGATATACCCGAGGCGCAATGGATTAATATCGTGCAGCGGCTTGAATTCGCTGGTCTTATCCCACCACTTATGCGCTAACTCACTGAATTTATTGAGTTCTTCTATATCTGCATTTATCATCGTCTGCGTTTATCGTATGTTCATTAAGGTTCGTGTGGTTTATTTCGACTTGAATTCGTTTAATTTAGTTTGCCACTTGGCAATAATATCAAGCAACTCTTGCGGTTCGACATTTTGATACACGCCTTCGCCACCTTTTGGGCGATGGAACTTCAGATCGCCATTCACCCAGACATGGCTTACATGCTCGCGTCCAGCCGCATAAACCAGATGCGAAGCCGGATCAAAACAAGGCTGCGTTTCAATGCCGGTCAGTTTCACCGCAGTCAAATCGGCCAACTTGCCGATTTCTATAGAACCTATTTTATCATCTAGTCCCAGTGCCTTGGCGCCATTGATTGTCGCCATTTCCAGTGCCTGATATTCGTAGATTGCAGTGGCATCGCCGCTCTGCCCTTTTGCCAGCAAAGCAGCAAGGCGCATCTCAGCAAACATGTCCAAACGATTATTGCTGGCTGCGCCATCTGTCCCCAAGCCAATATTGACGCCATGCTTGGCGTATCTGGCAATAGGCGCAATCCCTGAAGCCAATTTTAGATTTGAGGTTGGACAGTGCGCGATACTGCTGCCATGTTCGGCCAGCAGTTCAATTTCGGCGTCCTCTAAATATACGCAATGCGCCAAAGCCAGATTGGGTCCCAATAAGCCCAGATTGGCCAACCGGGCGAGTGGCCGCAGACCATGCATTCGCTCACTATCAATAATTTCCTGCTCTGTTTCATGCATGTGTGTATGCACGCCAATATCAACCTGTTCAGCCAGCGTCATGATGCGCTCAAATGTCGTATCTGAAACAGTATAGGGTGCATGCGGCGCGAAACTAAAACTCATGAGCGACTCGCCACGTAAATGATCACGTGCTTCTAAACCCCGCTGAATATAGCCTTCAGCATCGTTAGCATATTGCGTGGCAAACTCCAGCACGGCCAGTCCCAGATTGCCCCGCATCCCCATATTCAGGCAGGCTTCGGCCGCTGACTCGGGGTAAAAATACATATCATTAAAGGTCGTGACGCCGCCAGCCAGCATTTCTGCGCATGCCAGCAACGTGCCATCATGCACGAAGCCGGGCGACACCAATTTCTGCTCAGCCGGCCAGATATGCTGCTCAAGCCAAGGCATCAATGGCAAGTCATCGGCCAAGCCGCGCATCAAGCTCATGGCGGCATGTGTGTGCAAGTTAATCAGGCCGGGAATCAAAACATGCCCGTTTAATTGTACAGTTTCAATTGCCTCATACTGTGAAATGGCATGAACTATTGGGCAAATATCAATGATTTTGCCTGATTGAATGACTACCGCCTGATATTCTAATAATGTGTTGCTTGGAACTATAGGACAAAGCCAGCGGGCTTGAATGATTAAATCAACTTGTATTAAATCAATTAAGGATTTCATATCGTCATTATAGCGATTTAATTGACAGCCATAAAAAAGCCCCGCTATTGCGAGGCTTTTTATTTACTAGATTGACTAAACCAATATTACTTAGTTACAGCCAGTTTCTTTTTTACCTTCAGCTTGAATCGTTACGCGACGGTTAGGTTGTAAGCATTGAATCAATTTTTTCGTTGCTTTGTTACCTTTACATTGAACAACCGGCTCAGACTCACCTTTACCTACCGCTTCGATAATAGATGGATCCACACCTTGCGCAGCCAGGTAATCTGCAACCTGTTTAGCACGGCGCTCTGAAAGTTTTTGGTTGTAAGCATCAGAACCAATGCGGTCTGTATGGCCAGTTACAATAACTGCTTTGATTTCTGGGTTCGCTTTGATTTTTGCAGCAGCATCATCCAAAGCTGCTTTACCTTCAGCTTTCAGGTTGGCTTTGTCAAAGCCAAACAGTTTCTCAGCGCCCACAGTGATGGTTTCCATTTGCGGTGTGCATTTTACTGGCTCTGGTGCAGGAGCTGGTTCCGGAGCTGGTGCAGGAGCTGGCTCAGCAGCAGCAATCGGTGCTGGCTCTGGTGCCGGCTCTGCCACTACTGGCGCTGGTGCGCCAAAGCGGAAAATACCGCCTAAGTTCAATAGTGTATTGCCAATTGTCTCGGTATCACTGCCATTATATGTAGGGCCACTGATTTCCATTTTTGCGCGAGTCCATTGATGACGCAAATCTGCTTGCAAACCAAAAGAGTCATTAAACAAATACTGCGCGCCCAAACCTACATTTGCTAACCATGAAGTCTTGCTGTCGCCTACATTATGACCTGGCACGCTGTAATCTACGTTGTTACGCGCTGCACCTAAACCGGCCAACAAGAATGGACGGAAATTATCACGGCTAAACATGTATAAAGCATCTATGCCTAGCGTAGTTTGTTTGTAACGACCACCCGCTCCTGGAATGCTAGTATCTTCACTGGCACGGTTATAACCAAGGCCGCCTTGAATATCCCAGCTAGGGCTGAGTTCTTTACCTAATTTAATAAAAGCACCGCCACCGTTATTTGCATCCAAATCACTATCGGTATGCATATAGCTTACGCCTGGCAATAAATACCAAGCGCCACGGAACATATCTTCTGCTGATGCTGATAAGGCAGTCAAGCCAAGTGTTGCTGCAACTGCCAGACCCATAAATTTTTTATTCATTCTTAAACTCCTCGGTTGTAAACTTATAACAATCTTTAATACAAACATTCACCTACGAACTATACTTAATCCAGCATGACTATGCAACGCTAGCCCGGTTTCCGGATGCTTTTTCGTAATGTTTGTTGTGTATGTGCAACATATTCTTAACTTCCATGACTTTGGCTTTTGATAAAGCCGCATTGCGTATTGAATTTTTGCATACGCCGCCTCTAAAACCAATATAGGTAGAATCGACTTCAATGAGAGTCTCAATATGTTGCGGTTTAAGCGAGCCTGCCAAGCCCGATTTTAAATGATGTTTTTTACATAATTGTGTGAACAGGTGCAAGGTCTTTTTGGTCTGCATTGCGAACAAATGCCGCTGTTTGTTTTTGGTGTCCAGCATGGCGCCATAGAAGCTTGCTTTTTGTAAGGCCGGCAGTAAATCCAGATCAGGAGTTTCATCGGCAAAAAACACAGCCACCATTTTCACGCCCACATGCGCCAACTTAGACATTTCAGCAAAAAAACGGTGGTCGTAAAACAGCGCTGAAACTCCGATTTTAATAATATCCACTCCAGATTGTGCGCGAACATTGATATCCTCGATCAGCTCGCTAAGCGATGCATGCTGCTCGCCTACCGTAGCGCTCACAAGCGTATGGAAACCTGTAGCAGCGCTTACTAACACCTGGCCTTTGATAACCTGCAAGATTTGTCTGGTAGCAACCAAATCCAGAGCACCGAGCGCGCCAACATCAGGGTCTTTCAGGTCGATGATATCCACGCCCGCCTCCAGCACCAGCAAGGCTTCTTCGACATTTTTAACGCTGATTAACAGCTGCGTCATGCCTGATTTTCTCCGAGCTGCTCAGCATAAAAATTATCAATCTTTTCCACTAACCAACCCCAGGCCCGCTTTTCACGCTCACCTGCAGTTTTGTCGATGGCGATTTGCAAGTATTGCATTTCTGCCTGAATTTTCTCGCGCGGCAACATTTGCAAACGGCTGGCAAGCACCGCTAGCTCTATTACGGCAGCCTGAGCACGGTTAAAACCGCTAAACGGCCGGTGATTTTGCGTCTCGATTTTTTGCATCGCCAATTGCGGGCGCACGGCGTCATCGCGCATTTCCATCAACTTCAACTCAGTATGCGCCAGACAATCGGCAAGCCTGTAACCCCTAATTCTATTGGCTTGCAAAAGATTCCATGGCTGCCTGCCGGTGAGCGCACCGGCGAAAACGCGCACATCGTCGGTCATATTCATCACCGCGTGACCGGTCGCCAAAATATTATTAAGCGTTGTGGATGGCTTGTAGGGTGAAATCACAACGAAATCGGCTTCATGACGCACCCCAAACGGCGCCACGTGCGGGCTTCCGGCAAGGTCTGTACTGATGACAATGGTTTCATAAATCATTTGTCGGCTCGCTTTTTATAGCCTGTTTTTCTTTGAGCGACGCCTCGCGGTGCGCTTTTTTTGCCGTTTTTTGCTTGGCATTACTGGCCGCACCCCAGCTCAGCTCTTCATCCTGCACATAGCGTTTTTTAAGCTGCCAGGCGATTTGCGCACGTGCCAGCTCCACACCCAAATAAAACGCATGTGAAGCATCGCTCTCTACGCCCAGACGCGAGTAAAACGCAAACGGATCGATATCAAGCAGATGCCCATCGCGGTTATATACATGCACGCCGGATTCACTCACCATAATCCTGAAACTGGGATCTTTGATTTGCGCTGCGAATTCGTCGATTTCATCGTCATTATACGGAAACGGCCTTCTGTCATGCAGTCCCAGCAAACCATTGCTGTAGCCGCGAGGCAGGCGGTTATCCAGCCCTGCGCGAAACATCACGCGCCGCGCATCATCCGCTTCTATAATCGCGTTGATAGCGTGCGGGCTCACAGAAGTCGCCAGCACAGCGTTGATGCCCAACTCGCTGATCAGGCCGAACAAAATCGCGTTGATGCCCGTGGTGTCAGCATCGGTGAGCTCGGTTAAATTACCAATGCCCATCATGATTGGTATCTCAGGATATTTCTTGCGTAATTTGTGATAGCGCACAATCGAGTCAGCCAGCCCAAAATGAATCGGGTCTAAAATGGGGTCGGCAATGAACGGTTTGCCATTTTTAAGGCAGATTTCGATCGCGCGATAAAGTGAGGGCATATTGCCAGGCTTGCCGGGAATCAATATCGGCGCGGCTTCCACGGCATCCGCAATCCACAGGGTTTTTTCGGTCAAACTTAGCAGATAATCTGCACCCGCCTTGCCCGCCAGCAGCAATTCTTCGGCATCCATCGAATCGACACTCACCTTGAAACCGGCTGCTTTAAGCGTCTGGATAGATTCTGCCAGATGCGAAAACGGCCGGTTGGGCAAGCAGCCCAAATCAATTACATTCGCGCCCTGTGCCTGAAACCGCTCGGCTTTGGCTAAAATCTGCGCTACAGTCAAATCGGGCGCATCGACAATCTCGGCAAACATCTGCACGCTGTATTGGCTTAAATCGGGTGCTTTACCTTGCTGGCCAAAATATTGCGGCAAGTCTTTCAGGTCATCCGGCCCGCGTTCAACAGGCACGCCATACTTGGCCTGCAGAGAAGTTAAATCACCCTGGCAAAGGCCAGGTAAAATCACTTTATTCGCGTCACCAACATTGTTTAAGCGGCGCGCTATCAAGTCTGGCGTCATCAGCGCAGCCACAGACACGCCTATTTGTTCGACACGGTATTTGAATTGGGGAGTTTTGGGATTCGCCTGCACTTCTTGCAAGACTTTGTTCAGGCTTTTTTCAGCCAGTTTGCCTGTCAAAAATAGTAGGCTGTCGGTTTTCACTTGATTTCGATTAGACGTTCATGAATAGCGTGGGTTAATTCTGCCATATCGGCGACCACTTTTGTGGCTTCAAAAGCAGCCAGCTTTGCTACGTTGTCCAAATCAATCTGGCGCGGATAAACCTTCACCATGTTTTCACGCGGTGCTTCAGACTCAAGTTCTGGTGCGGTGTCGCAAGCAAACACGATACTGGGCACGCGTGTCTTTCCTGCCTGTGCAAACAAATTGGTAACCAGGCTGTCCGAGAATCCGTACGCCATTTTCGCGATGGTGTTTGAGGTGGCGGGCGCGATGACCAAAGTGTGATATTTGCCCTGGTAAAACAGTTCTACCGGCACGCTGCTGGCGGTTTTATCCTGATACACACGATGCCCGGTTTCTTCTAATTGGGCTTGAAAGCCATATTGCCGGATGATTTCAGCCGCAGCTCTGCTAAGGAATATATCTACATCTTGCAGCGTGCTGAGTATGTCCAGTGATTCGCGCAGATAATGCCCCGAACCAGTGATTGCCCATGCAAGGCGCTGTGTTGATACAGCTTTCAATTAAGCAAAGGGATGTTCAATGATGATGGTTTCATCCCGCTCCGGCCCGGTCGAGACAATTGCAATCGGCACACCGCATAAGGCTTCCAGACGTTTAAGATAGTTTTGCGCATTTTTTGGCAAGCCATCCCAGGTTTTCACGCCAAACGTACTTTCTGACCAGCCGCTTACTACTTCATAAATTGGAACACAACGTGCCACATCATCCGCGCCTACAGGCAGTAAATCGACCACTTTGCCATCCAGCTCGTAACCTGTACATATATTGAGCTCCTCAATGCCATCCAGTACGTCCAGCTTGGTGATACATAGGCCTGTGAGCCCGTTGATACGGGCCGAGCGGCGCAGTGCTGCCGCATCAAACCAGCCGCAGCGACGTTTACGCCGGGTCACGGTACCGATTTCCTGACCTTTTACCGACATCTGCGTGCCTGGCGCGCCATCTGACTCAATATCCAGCTCACTCGGGAAAGGCCCGCCGCCCACGCGCGTGGTATAAGCCTTGGTAATGCCCAGCACGTAATGCAGCATATTGGCGCCAACGCCCGTGCCTGCTGACGCCTGGCCTGCAATACAGTTGCTGGAGGTCACATAAGGATAGGTGCCGTGGTCAATATCCAGCAGCGTGCCTTGTGCACCCTCAAACAGCAGATTTTCATCTCGACCATGAGCAGCATAAAGCTCAGCAGAAACATCTGCAATCATCGGTTTCAAAGCTGACGCATGCTGCATGCTGGCGTCGTATTGCTGATTGAAATCAACAGCTTGTGCGCCCAAATAATTGGTGAGCACAAAGTTATGGTAATCCATCACTTCGCGCAGTTTTTCAGCATAGCGTTCCGGGTAAAATAAATCATAAACGCGCAAGGCGCGCCGCGCGACTTTATCTTCATAAGTAGGGCCGATGCCTTTGCCTGTGGTGCCGATCTTTTTATCGGCACTGCGTTTGGCTTCACGCGCAATGTCAATCGCCACATGATGGCTCAAAATCAGCGGACAGCCCGGACTGACTTTCAGGCGGTTTTTCACTTCCAAACCATCTTTTTCCAGCGCGGCAATTTCGCTCAGTAAGTGGCCTGCATCCAGCACCACGCCATTACCAATGTAACAGTTTACCCCTGCGCGCACGATGCCGGATGGCACCAGGTTCAATTTGTAAACGCGCTGTGCATTGCCTTGCCCCACTACCAGCGTATGCCCCGCGTTATGGCCGCCCTGAAAGCGTACCACGCCTTGCGCGTGATCAGTCAGCCAATCAACAATCTTGCCTTTGCCTTCATCGCCCCATTGCGTACCAATCACTACTACATTTTTTGCCATAATTTACTACTTTTATCAGATTTAAATATTTTTAATGTTGGGCAAGCGCTTCAATGAGCCATTCGCCATTTCGTAACACCAGCGCGCTGTCGCAGTTAAGCTCGGCAGCGCTCTGCAGCACATTCGGCAGCGCCTGGATCACAATCAGACCATCTGCACGTAACGCTTCGATTTCATTGAGCAATGCCTTGTCATTACCTTCCGGCGCCAGAATCGCTTTAGGCTGGCTGGCTGGCGCAAGCGCAGTTACCACGCCGCGCAAATCAAGGCTAAAGCCCGTCGCCGGCCGGGCGCGCCCAAACGCGATGCCGACTTCGTCATAACGTCCTCCCAGCGCCAGCGGCCCTGCATAACCTTGTGCATAGGCCGCAAACACAATGCCGCTGTGGTAGTGATAGCCGCGTAGCTCGCATAAATCGAACGAGACATGCACGTTCAGATCACTTAATTTGCTTGCAACAGCCCGCAAATCGGCCAATGCCAGATTGATTTCCGGCAGTTCCGGCAGCACATTTGCTGCTTTCTCCAGCATCGCCGCATCACCGTTTAGCTCAGTCAAACTCAGAAGCGCCTGCTTAATGGATTTTGGCAGGCCGGCTGCCAGTTGGGCCACCGCAGCTTTGTCCTTACTTAACAGCGCTGCGTGCAGCGCCTGTTCTAAATCCGCATGGATATTGCCAGCCTTCACCAGGCTCTCAAAAATCGCGACATGGCTAAAATCGATATGCAGCTCTTCCAAGCCGAGCAGCTGCAAGGCCTTGATCATCAGACGTTGAATCTCGATATCGCTTTCGATGCCCGCATGCCCGAACAGCTCTGCGCCTATCTGTAATGGTTCGCGTGTGCGCGCAAGGCCGTCCGGCCTGGTGCGCAGCACCGTACCCGCATAGCACAACCTTGAAACACCCTGATGATTGAGCATGTGCGCGTCTATGCGCGCGGCTTGCGGCGTCATGTCCGCACGAATGCCCATTAAACGCCCGGTAAGCTGATCTACCACTTTAAACGTGGCCAGATCAAGATCGTGACCGGTGCCGGTGATGAGTGATTCCATATACTCCAAGGTGGGTGGAATCACATATTGGTAGCCGTGAACCTTGAATAAATCCAATAGCTTACGGCGAAGCTGCTCGATGCGTGCAGCCTCATTGGGCAACACGTCTTCGATATATTCTGGGAGTAACCAATTTCGCATACCGCTATTATACTTGGATTATAGCAAAACGGCTTACGCGAGCGGCCTAGAATTAGCGGCTAAGCAACATCAGCAACAAGCCGCCAACAATGGAAATCAGGCCAACAAAACGCAGCTGGCCGTCTTTGAGCTCTATCATGCGCCTGAATGTTTCGCGCCACGCTTGTGGTGCAATGAACGGCAACAACCCTTCAAACACCAGCATGAGCCCGAATGCAGCAAGCAATATATTTTTCAAGCGACCTCTAACCTGCTTTCTGACGACTATTTGCCGCCAGCGCCGCGCATATATTTGAAGAAATCGGAACTTGGGTCTAGCACCATGACGTCTGATTTGCTTTTAAAGCTATTTTTGTAAGCTTCCTGGCTGCGGTAAAACGCATAAAACTCAGGGTTTTTACCGTAAGCATTAGAATAAATTTCGGCCGCTTTGGCGTCGCCCTCACCTTTCATCTTTTGCGCATCGCGGAAAGCTTCTGCAATAATGACTTCACGCTGCTTATCGGCATCAGCGCGGATTTTTTCTGACGCAGCCGCCCCTTCAGAGCGTAACTGGTTGGCGATACGCTTACGCTCTGCAATCATGCGGTCATACACCGATTTGCTAATATCTTCTGAATAATCCACACGTTTCAAGCGCACATCCACTACTTGGATACCAATCTGACGCGCTTCTTTATCCGCCCTGATTTTCATGTTTCTCATAATCGCCCCACGCTCACCCGCAATAACATCGCGCACAGTACGTTTACCAAACTCATCACGCAAACCGGCGTTTACCACTTGCGAAAGCCTGTCTTCCGCAGCAGCTTCTCCGCCCTCTTTTACCGATACATAATATTTTGCGGGATCGATGATGCGCCATTTCACAAACGAATCCACCGTCATGGTTTTATTTTCACTCGTCACAATCTCCGCCGGCTGTTCCCAGTCAAGCGTCACGATACGTTTTTCGAAATATTTCAAATCGTCCACCAAAGGCACTTTGAAATAAAGCCCTGGCTCTTTTTTAACCGCGACCAGTTCACCCAACCTGAACACCAAGGCGTACTCGCGCTGATCAACCGTAAAAAGCGACATCGTCAGCACTATCAAGGCCACAAACAAACCAATTAAACCTACACCAATATTTTTCATCTTAATTCTCTTCTCTCAGACTCTCTTGCGCAGGCTTAGCGACTGTCTCGATCGCGTGTTAATCCACGCGACTCTTCAATACCTGGTTCTTCTTGCTTGCTTATATTCGCAGTAGTTGTTGCCGCACCAGAGCTTGCAGGCCGAGTCGCTTCCATCAATTTATCCAATGGCAAATACAACAAGCTATTGCCGCCTTTTTGGTCAACTATCACCTTGCTGGTGTTTGATAAAATCTGCTCTTGCGCATCTAAATACAGACGCTGACGGGTCACTTCTGGCGCCTTGTTATATTGCGTCAGAATCTGTTCGAATCGGCTGGCATTACCTTTGGCTTCGCTTTCCACTTTCAACTTGTAGCCCGCCGCTTCAGCCGCCAAACGCGATGCATTACCACGCGCTTTAGGAATGACATCATTCGCATAAGCCTGACCCAGGTTAATTTGACGCTGGTAATCCTGGTTGGCACGGTTCACATCGTCAAACGCCTCTTTTACCTGCTCTGGCGCTGCACCCTTTTGCCGGGAAACACTGGTAATCAATATGCCGGTGTTGTAACTATCCAAAATCGCCTGCATGCGTGCTGACGTGTCCGGCAAACCTTTCTGTAGCAAATCGTCTAATTTACTTTTACCCACTACTTCACGAATGGCGGTTTCTGCGGCCGACATCACAGCTTTGTCAGTATCTCGATTATTAAACACATAATCTTTCGCATTTTTAAGTTTGTACTGCACAGCCACCTGCATATCAATGATGTTTTCGTCTTCAGTCAGCATCAGGGCTTCTCTAGGCACTTTGGTTTTGCTACCTGAACCTTCGCCATTGCTTCTATAGCCTACTTCCAGGCGGCGCACCTGTTCCATATTGACGATGGTTTTAGTTTCAATAGGAAACGGCCAATGCCAGCGCGGGCCAGGCTCTGTAGTTTGTGTAAACTTGCCGAATCGCTGCACTACGCCAAGCGAGCCTTGATCAACGATATAAAAACCTGTCGCCATCCAGATTGCAACGATAATCGCCAGAATCGGCATAATCGGCACATCGACACTTTTGCCGTCTGCAGTCCGATTATCATTGTTGCCGCTGTTGCTGCCTCGGCCAAATAAATTATTCAGTTTTTGGCTTAAATCACGCAGCACTTCATCCAAATCAGGCGGACCTTCGTTATTACGTTGACCAAAACCGGGAAACTTAATCATTCTCAAACTCCATTCAAGCATACGCACTTTCTTCAGTGCTTAATTTTTTTAGTAACTGCTGGTGCTCCGACAAGGCAAGCCGGACAAACTCCAAGCCGGCGCCAGTCTTGGCAGATACGCGCACTTTGTAAATTCTACCATACTCGTCACGCTCAAAGCCCGCCTCGTTATCCAGCCTGTCAATTTGGTTTAACACTAAAATTTGCGGCACGGTGGCTGCACCAATTTCATGCAGCACATGGTTCACTTGTGCGATCTGTGCCTCACGGTTCGTACTGGCCACATCCACCACATGCAGCAGCAGATCTGCCTGTGCAGCTTCCTCCAGAGTGGCACCAAACGCCTCTATCAACGTGGTAGGCAAATGCTTGATAAACCCGACCGTATCTGAAATAACCAGAGTGCCGCCGCCGGAATGATAGTTATCACCCAAATACATTTTGCGCGAAGTAGTATCCAGCGTGGCAAACAGCTGATCTGCCGCATAGACACCCGACTGCGTCAGGCGGTTGAATAAAGTGGATTTGCCCGCATTGGTGTAGCCAACTAATGACACGGTCATGGTGTTTGAGCGCTTACGCGATTTACGCTGCATGCTACGCTGTTGCTTGAGTTTTGCCAGCTTTTCGCGCAGTTGTTTTACCCGCACGCCAATCATTCGCTTATCTAGCTCTAATTGCTTCTCACCTGGGCCGCCGCGCACGCCAATACCACCTTTTTGGCGCTCCAGGTGGGTCCAGCCGCGTACTAAGCGCGTAGATAAATGCTCTAACTGCGCCAACTCAACTTGCAGTTTGCCTTCATGGCTTTTTGCACGTTGTGCAAAAATATCTAAAATCAGACCTGTTCTATCCAGCACTTTAGCTTGCAAAAAACGCTCTAAATTGCGCTGCTGCGATGGGCTTAAGTCGTGGTTAAATGCAACCAGGCTGGTTTCGCTAGTTTCAAGCATCATTTTTAATTCATCGGCTTTGCCACTGCCAATAAAAAGTTTTGCATCTGGCGCGCTTCGCTTGCCTTCGACCGTACCGCGCACTTGCAAGCCCGCTGACGTCACCAATTGACGCAATTCGTGCAAGCTTTCTGCATAATCTGGCTCGCCGAAATCTACGCTCACCAACACCACCGCACCGTTAGATGCAGCGGTTGAGACAGTTGGATTCGCTAAGGTGTTTTCGCCGTAACCAGTGGGTCTAATTGACAAGCTTTATTCTTCCGAATGCTCAGGCAACGGCATGCTCACCGCACGGGCTGGCACAATCGTGGAAATGGCGTGCTTATACACCATCTGGGTTACGGTATTTTTAAGCAGAATCACGTATTGGTCAAAAGAATCAACCTGCCCTTGCAACTTGATACCGTTCACCAGATAGATGGACACCTGTACGTGTTCTTTTCTGAGGGCGTTTAGGAATGGATCCTGCAGCATTTGTCCTTTGTTGTTCATGTTGTGCTCCTTGTAGTTTTAATAAAATTGGAGTGGCTTTGCCTGAATATAATTAGTAAAAGCGCATTCTACCTTGCATATGACTATGATTGCGCCTTTTTGTTCGCTTTTCAAGTGCCTGATAAAAAATTATCGGATGTAATTTTGTATTCTGCCAAGCGCTTCCTTTTGTCCCAGCAACGCCATTACCTGGTCGATGCTGGGCGATTGCGCTATGCCCGTCAGCATCACGCGCAGCGGCATGGCCACTTTTGGAAACTTGAGCTGATATTGCGTCACGACTGCATTAATCGCCTCGTGTATTGCCTCTGCTGACCAGTTAATCTGCACCAGATTCTGGCTAAGCGATTGTACTGCTGGCATAATTTCAGGCGTGATATGCTTGGCAACATCTTCTGCACTGGCTTGCGGCAAAGTATAAAAATAGGCAACATCGCGTGCCAATTGATTCAGATTATTAGCGCGCTCGCGGTATAAAGCCAGCACGTCTTGCAATTTCGGTTGCGCCTGCACGATGACGCCCAGCTTTTTCAACCGGCTGGCAATATCGTCTGCAAGCACGTCAATATTAGCCTCCTTGATATAATGCGCATTCAGCCAATTGAGCTTTTCAGTGTTAAATTGTGCAGCGGATGGTGTAATATGGTCTAAATCAAACCATTCACAAAACTGCTGCATAGTAAAAATTTCCGCATCGCCATGGCTCCAGCCCAAACGCGCCAGATAATTCAAGACAGCTTCCGGCAGATAGCCATCCTCATGGTATTGCATCACACTCACGGCGCCATGACGCTTGGAGAGCTTTTGTCCGTCATCCCCCAGAATCATGGATAAATGCGCATATTGCGGAACCGTGGCACCAAGCGCCTGCAGCATATTGATCTGGCGCGGCGTATTGTTGACGTGGTCATCACCGCGAATCACTTGCGTAATACCCATTTCCCAGTCATCTACCACCACGCAAAAGTTGTAGGTCGGCGTGCCGTCTGCGCGAGCGATAATCAGATCATCCAGCTCTGCATTGGCGATTTCGATGCGCCCTTTTACCAGATCATCCCAGGCCACTACACCGGTTTGCGGATTTTTGAAGCGCACCACCGGCGGAATATCCTGCGGGATTGCAGGCAAGGTTTTACCAGCTTCTGGCCGCCATTTTCCATCGTAGCGCGGCTTTAAACCTTGCTGCATCTGGCTTTCGCGCAGCGCTTCCAGTTCCTCTTTGCTGCAGTAGCAATAATAGGCCGTACCATTATCCAGCATGCTTTGGATGACTTTTTTGTAGATATTCATGCGCTGCATCTGATAGAACGGGCCTTCGTCGTAATCCAAACCCAGCCAATGCATACCGTCCAAGATGGCCTGCACCGCCTGCGGCGTGGAACGCTCTACATCGGTGTCCTCAATACGCAAAATGAATTGACCATGATGCTTTTTGGCATACGCCCACGAAAATAGCGCGGTGCGCGCGCCTCCGATGTGCAAAAATCCGGTAGGGCTAGGCGCAAAACGAGTACGAACTGTCATGTGAGATTTACTTTTAACTTAAAAATTGAATTTTACCATGCAATCATAATCGCTTAATCACCAGCAACATGATTAAATTAAGCTTGATTATTCAATGATTTATTATTATATTTTCACTCATTACATTTAGTTTGATTAAAATCGCCATTCCAAATTAGTTTTCCTTCTGATGATGAATATTTTTCAACACCTGTTCGGCCCGACTTCCATCAAAAAAACCAGCAAGCGCTTGGCCTGGCTGGGCGATCTGGAGGAAATGGATGACCTGACAGCATTGCAGTTTGCCGCCAAACAGCTGACTCTTATACTCAGCCAGGCCGGCGATGAAGAGTCGCTGAGCCTTCAACAGCAACTCGATTTGATTTTTGAAGTCGAGGCGCTTAATCAAGCGCGCCTGGAAAGATTATCTACCCAGTTTTCCAACGTGGAGAACATGAAGCCTGAGCTGGAAAATAACATCTGCGAAACCTGTTATAACTACTGCCGGCAATCCTATATTTTCCATCTTAAAGTCATCGAAAAAGTATTTAATGCCGGCCAGGCTCAGCCAGAAAACAGTATCAGGCTGGAAGGAAACACGCCCATACGGCTGATCGCACGCGCGCTATACACCGCCTTCAATATGGTCAAATGGCGCATGTTCAGCCAGAGCAATCCGCCGGCCAAAGTATGGCAGCAAATCAATGTGCTGTACCGGATTGCCGCGCAGCACATGTTGTTGAATAATCCGGTGGAACTGTTTGGCTTTTCGCCTTCGACCACGCTCGCAGCCTGTTATGTGCAAACATGTATGCTGGGGCAACTGGGGCAGGCGAGCATGCAGAAGTATCATCTTGAAATCGCAACGCGCGTTATCAACACCTTGCTTACGCGCGCGTATATCAGCAATAAATCCACGCCTGAGCAATATCTGTTCTACATTGATCTGGAAAAAGATGCGCCAGCAAAGCGTATGCGCGATTTTGTACCTAACGACAGTTACCGTTATTGGGAGCTGGATGAACTGGAAAAACAAATCTCTGTGGCGATCACCGTGTCAGACCGCGGAGAAATTCCTCAAAGCCTGGCTTTCGCAAAAATCGAAAATGCAAAAAAACTGAATGAAACGCTCAGGATTCTACTCGAGGAATGGAAAAAGAACGGCTACGTCAGGCAGCGCCGCAAAACCAAACGGCAAGCAAGTTCAAAAATGGCTAAAGTCACCGCCGGTATCGCCAACATTTGTAACCAGGTGCATCAGGCAAATCAGATCAGCAGCGGGTTGCGGCTATCACATAACGGCGCATCTCTCGAAGAACGAATAAGGGCGCATACCGTATTAAAACAAGGCAGCAGCCTGTCTGCCAATAGCGGCTCGCTGGACACCTGGATCATCACCGATGAAAGCCCGCGCGGCATGGGAACACGTGTCAACAAGTATGCCAACATTCTGGCCAGACCGGATAAGCTGATTGGATTGGTCGTGGATGAAGATTATAACAAGCTCATTCTTGGAATGATCAGATCGGTCAAGCCGACGCAAGGCAGCCAGTTAAGAGTGGGCATCGAAACCATCTCAAATCACCCGACCTGGGTACAGTTACGCCAGATACGCGCTGACGAAACCTACGTCCATACCGAATCGGTGATCGAACCCCGCACTGAAAGTGGTGCAAAGAACGCGGCCCCCACAGTGGATATTGGCTTGTTCTCCGGCATTTACCTGCCAATCGAGGCCGGGCTGTCAGACGCCTCGATGATGATACTGCCTAAAATCAACTACCGCACTAACAGCCACTACAGCATTAGTATGAATGGGACAACCAAACACGTCCTGCTTGGCGAGCCTGTCGAATCCCGCGATGACTGGGTCAAGGTCGCTTTTCCAGTTTAATGATTGGATTGAAGTGCTTGGCCCGCCAAACCTTCACCTTTCCAGTCACCGCCCAGCACTTTAAACAGTTCCACCGTGGCTAAAAGATTCGCTTGCCTGGCTTGAATCACTGCAAGCGAAGCCTCATTATGTACACGCTGCGCATCCAGCACTTCCAGATAGGCCGAATAGCCTGATTTATAGCGGTTCTCAGCCACTGAAAGTGCCTTCTTGGCAGACGCTTCGCTTTGCAGCAGGCTTTGCTCGCGTTCAGTATTTAAGCGCCTCGTGACAAGCGCATCGTTCACTTCTCTGAATGCACTTTGTATCGCCGTTTGATATTGCGCCAAAGTCTGTTTTTGCCTGGCCGTAGCTTGCTCCACACGAGACTGGCGCCTGCCAGAATCAAAAATCGGCAAATCCAGCCCGATTCCCAACGTCCAGACACGTGCACCTGCTTTTAACAAATCACTGAGTTCCAGACTTTCGCCGCCATAGCTGCCGGTCAAGGTAATACTTGGATACAGCGCAGCTTTAGCGATGCCGATTCTGGCATTTTCTGCTATCAGCGCCTGCTCGGCCTGGCGAATATCCGGGCGATTTTCCAGTAATGCGGAAGGCAAACCGGCAGGCGGGGTGGGCGGAACCGGCAAGGTACGGATATCCGCAGCTTCCAGCTTCAAATCCAGCACGCCGGTCAGCACCGCAAGCTGATGCTGGCTTATCGCACGTAATCTTGTTAGCTCAATCAGCTGCGCCTCTAAATTGCTCACCGCCACCTCAGCCTGGCTCACTTCCAGCGCGCTCGCCACACCGCCCGCAAGTCGCCTATGATTCAAACCAAGCGCTTCTTTACGGCTTTTCTGGTTATCTTTGGTGACCGCGATTTGTGCATTCAAACCGCGCAATTGCAGATAGTTGCTGGCAACCAGACCTGTCAGCGAAAGTTCGACGGTTTCTTTGGCGTTTCGCGTCGCCAGGGCATTTGCCTTTGCCGCTTCTTTATTACGCTTCAGCCTGCCCCAGAAGTCGATTTCATAGGTGGTGTTAAGTCCGATGGTGTAATTGTTACGAATCGGCGATGTAAAGGTAGGAAATGGCCCGAGTTCAGTTACCTTGTTGCGCTCGGCTTTGGTAGAAAAATCAATCTCCGGCAACAGATAGGCGCCGACTTCGCGCATGCTCGCATCGGCTTCTTCAATACGCGCAACCGCGAGCTGAATATTAGTGTTGTTTTTAAGGGTGAGCTCAACCAATTCGTTCAGTTTTTCGTCCTGATAATGTTGCCACCACTTTCTTTGCCACTGCTTCATCACATCATTCGATGCATTTGAAACAGCATCCTCCTCGCTATATTTGGCAGGCAAATTGGGCTCACTACGCTTGTAATCTGGGCCTACTGCCTTGCAAGCGACCAAAAACAACACTAAAAAAAGGCTCAACTTTTTCATGTTGCTGCCTCTTTTTGATGCGGACTATCGTCACCGACATGATGACGATGCAAGGTTTTTCCGGACAGCCATGAGAAGAACAGCGGAATAAAAATTGTAGCAACAAAGGTCGCCAGCAACATGCCGCCAAACACACCTGTACCCATGCTGCGGCGCGCGGCAGAACCTGCGCCGGAAGCCACCAGCAGCGGCGTGATACCCAACACGAAGGCCATCGAGGTCATGACGATTGGCCTGAACCGTAACCGCGCCGCCTCAACCGCAGCCTGTAGCACTGGCATACCTTCCTCCATTTTCTGGCTGGCAAACTCCACAATTAAAATGGCATTCTTAGCCGCCAGCCCGATTAAGGTAATCAGCCCGATTTGAAAATAAATATCGTTCGGCATGCCGCGCACAAACACTGCTATCAGTGCGCCAGCCAGCGCAAATGGGACCGCCATGATAACGGCGAGCGGCAGCGCCCAGGTTTCGAACTGTGCCGCCAAAATCAGGAACACCATGATAATGGCAAAACTGAAAGCGAACAGCGCGGCGGAACCCGTGCGCTTTTCCTGATAAGCCTGGCCTGTCCAGGCAATCTGGTAGCCTTCCGGCAAAGTCTCTTTTGCTAGCTTTTCAACCAACTCAATCGCATCGCCTGAACTCACGCCAGATGCGCCGCTGCCTAATATCTTTGCGGATAACAGGCCGTTATAGCGCTCCAGTTGCTCGGCACCGATGATACTGCTCACTTTGCTTAATGATGACAGCGGAATCATGGCGCCCCCCTTGCTGCGCACATACACTTTGCCGATGTCCTCCGGCTGCATGCGGAATTGCGGTTCGGCCTGCAACTGCACCTTATACGTACGGCCGGATTTGTTGAAATCATTCACATAAAGCTGTCCCATAGTGCTTTGCAAAGTGGCATAGATATCAGAGATTGGCACGCCCAAAGATAAGGCTTTCGCTTCATCCACCTCAATATACAACTGCGGGACAGTAGGCCGGAAAAAGGTGTTAATCCCCGTGAGCTTCGGATTGGCACGCAGCGTATCGACAAAGCTGTTCAACACGGCCGCAAGCTTCTGCGGATCAGTATCAATACGGCTCTGCACATAGACTTCAAAACCGCCGGCGCTGCCCAATCCGCGAATGGCGGGTGGATTAAACGCAATCGCCAGACCATCCGGCTGACTCATCCCCAAGCCAAACAGTTTGCCTACAATCTGCTCGGCAGTTGTGGTGCGTTCTTTCCAATCTTTGAGTCGCACAAACATGGTCGCCGCACTGGTTTTATTGCCACCGCCAATCAAATCAAAGCCGTTTACCGCAAATTCATGTGCCACAGCCGGGTCTTGCGCAATGCCCTTTCGCACCGCTTCTGTGGTTTTCTCGGTGCGGTTCAAGGTCGCGCCATCCGGCATGATGACCGCCGTGATGACATACCCTTGGTCTTCAGCCGGCACAAAACTATTGGGCACGCGATTGAGCAATATGGCGCACAGGGCGATAATCACGGCAAACACAACTGTGCCGATAATTCTGTGGTGTAGCGTTAAATCCACGACGCGCGTGTAAAAATGCGTTAGCCCGTGAAAGCCTCGATTAAATGTGATAAAAAACGCGGATTTCTGGTGCACATTCCTCAATAAAATCGCACACAAAGCGGGAGTCAGCGTAAGCGCCACCACCCCGGAAATCACCACCGCAATCGCCACGGTGACGGCAAACTGCCGATACAGCGCGCCGGCTATGCCGCCCAGAAACGCCACCGGAATAAACACCGCACACAGCACCATCACGATCGCCACCACGGCGGCAGAAACCTGCCGCATAGACTTGATCGCAGCTTCCATCGGCTTGAGGCCCTCTTCGGTCATCAGGCGCTCAATGTTTTCCAGCACCACAATCGCGTCATCCACCACAATGCCAATCGCCAGAATCATGGCAAAAAGCGTCAGCAAGTTAATGCTGAAGCCGAGCAAATACAAGCCTGCAAAAGTGCCGATCAGCGAAATTGGCACTGCGATAATGGGGATCAGCGTTGCGCGCCAGCTCTGCAGGAATAGATACACCACCAGAATGACCAGCACCATGGCCTCGCCCAGCGTTTTAAAAACCTCCTGAATAGTCGCTTTTACAAAATCGCTGGTATCGTAAGGAATACTGAATTGCATGCCTTTCGGAAAGCGCTGTTTCAGTTCCGCCATTTTCAGCTTGATGTTGTTTGCAGTTTCCAGCGCATTAGAACCTGTTTGCAAAAAAATCGGGATCGCCACGCCGGTCGTGCCATCCAGCGCCGAGCGCACGTTATAGTTTTGCGCACCCAGCTCAATGCGCGCCACATCCTTCAGGTACAGAATACCGCGCGGCCCGTCTGCCTTAATAATGATATTGCCGAACTGTTCCGGCTCCAGCAAACGCCCTTTGGCGGTGACGGTATATACAATTTGCTGGTCATTCGGCGCAGGATCCTGGCCGATTTTACCTGCGGCATATTGCGCGTTTTGCGATTGAATCGCCTGCGCAATATCGGTGGTCGTCACGCCCAGCTGCGCCATACGGTCAGGACGCAACCATACGCGCATGGCGTAATCCTGTCCGCCGAATATCAATACATCGCCCACGCCTTGCACGCGTTTCAGTTCATCCAGCACATTCAGCGTCGCATAGTTGCTCAGGAACAACCTGTCGTGTTTTTTGTCCCCCGACGTCAGCATCACCACCAGCAGAATATCATTGGATTTTTTCTGCACGATCAACCCGTTGCGCCGCACCTCGTCCGGCAGGCGCGGCGTGGCGATGTTGACGCGGTTACTCACGTTAAACGTCGCCTGGTCGATATTGGTGCCCACTTCAAACGTGGCGGTAATGGTGAGTGTGCCGCTGGAATCCGCACTCGAATTGAAATACAGCAAACGCTCGACGCCGCTCAACTGTTCTTCAATCGGCGCAGCCACGGTTTTAGAGAGTGTGTCTGCGCTCGCGCCGGGGTAAACCGCAGTAATGGTGACCGTGGGCGGCGCGATTTCCGGGTACTGCGCAACAGGCAGCTTGAGTGCAGCTGCCAAGCCTGCCAGCACAATAATGATGGATAAAACGCCGGCGAAAATGGGGCGTGTAATGAAAAACTTAATCATGGCTGAAAAACTTAATCATGGATACAGGATTTAATCATCATAAGATGGTCACAAAAGCCTATTTTGCAGGTGCTCCAGGAGGCAATACTGGAGCGGCTCCCATAGCATGCGGTGCAACAGGTGCGTTCGGACGCAATTTGATTAAATTATCTACAATCACCTTGTCATCGGCCTTTAAGCCTTCCAGAATAATCCAGTCTTTACCCTTCCATTCACCCACCACCACAGGCCGCATCGTTGCTTCGTTTTTCTCGTTGGCCACATACACAAATTTGCCTTGCTCGCCGCTCAGCACGGCAGTTTGCGGCACTAAAAACACGCCCTCCCGCATGCCGGTTGTCACACGGGCACGCACGAACTGGCCTGGCAGCAATGCTTTATCCTTATTCTCAAATGTGGCGCGCAATTCTTGCGTACCGAGGCTAGGGTTGATTTGATTAGCGGTAAAATTCAATTTCCCCTTATGCGCATACTCGCTGCCATCGGGCAAAATCAAACTTACTTCAGACACATGTTTAGCATCCAAATGTCCACCCAAACTTTGCAGCTCGCTTTCAGACAAGCTAAACCGCACCCAAATCGGTGAAACCTGAATAATGGTCGTCAGTAAGCTGCTATTGGCTTGCACCAGCGCGCCCTCTGAAAACTGGAAACGCCCGGCAATACCAGAAACCGGCGCGGTGACTTTGGTGTAAGAAAGATTTAGCTCGGCCTCTTTGATATTAGCCTGCGCCTGCATCATGCCTGCCTGCGAGATACTGGCATCCGAAGTCGCGTTATCGTATTCGCGCTGGCTGATGGATTGTGTGGCCAACAACTCTTTTAAGCGACTGGATTCGCGAGCGGTTTGTGTGATGCGCGCGCTTTGTCCTGCTGCCTGCGCCTTAGCTTGCGCCAGCGCGATCTGGAATGGCTCCGGGTCAATCTGGAACATCACCTGCCCGGCCTTTACCGGCGCACCTTCTTCAAACATTTTCTTTAAAATGATGCCGCCCACGCGCGGACGAATTTCCACCTCGCTGGCACCCTCGGTCTGTGCAACGGCTTCCACACTCATCGGCACGGAGGTTGGCTGCACAGCGATCACGCTTACAGGCATGGCGGGCATGCTCATACCCGCCGGCGGCGCGGTGCCCTCTGGTTTTTTATCGCATGCAGTAACGAGAATAGTTAACAGAAAGCTTATTATTATCAGTCTGGCGCTCATAAAATTATCCAAAACATGCAACTATCTGCCGATTTAATCTTAAAATACCAATTAAGACAATAAGATACTTGCGTTCACTAAAGTGTTAATGCATTATATACTTGATAGTATTGTTAATGATGACAGCTTTATGGCAAAAATGGTTTAACAAAATGATTCTAACTGGCGAAATCTACGGCAAACAAACATCCAGCAAATTCGTGATGTATAACGTGCTTAAAGTCACCAAAGCCGCCATCACTCTGCAAAACATCGACAACCCGCTCAGCCTGTTTGAAACCACTGCGCAAAAACTCGTTTCTTCAGGTTATATCCGCATCAGCCAGACGCCCTACATCAACACCGAAATCACCGGTGCCAAAAAGAAAAAAGTGGCCAAAAAACCAACACGCTGTCCATATACTTTGGACTTTCTAGAAGCCCGTGCCGATAGCGAACGCCCCGCTCCAGTCTTGCCAGATTTATTTACGCATTAGCCTTTAGCCGCAAACTCCGCTACACGCGCACCTAACAATCTAGCCGTTTCCAAATCGCCTTCAATCACTTCATCAGGTGAGGCATCGCTAGGCGTAGTCATCAGTGCACCGGCAAATCCGCCTACAAAATTCACATCACCATGCTTGGCAGCTTTGGTGTTGGCCGGCATCAAACCCGCACCTACCCACACACCAGAATGCTGCATGGCAAGCGTGAATAGATATTGAATGGTCGAGAATTTATCACCATTCATGGTGGCAGAATTAGTAAATCCTGCAAAAATCTTGTTTTTCCATTTTTGTGTAAACCATTTTTTAGAACTGGCATCAGCAAATTTTTTAAATTGCCAGCTCACAGTGCCCATATAAGTCGGGGAGCCAAAGATAATCGCCTTTGCAGCATCCAGCTTAGCCCAATCCGCTTCCGTAATATCACCATTCGCATCAATGGCGATTAAATCTGCTTTTGCGCCTGTCGCAACTGCTTCAGCCTGTTTTGCTGTGTGGCCATAACCACTATGATAGATTACAACGACTGATGCCATTTTTACACTCCTGTTTTTAGTGTTGAGATTGATTCAGCGCATATTATCAGCTATAGTTACTAAAAGTAAGTAGGCACTAAAATATCATATAGGTACTTTATGGACACTAATGAACAAATACCGCTAGAGAATCACGCATGTGCTTTTAACGCGCTATGTCCCACACGCTTGGTATTAAACAGAATCGCAGATAAATGGACAGTGCTGGTGGTGATTTTGCTACAAGACGGCACCAAACGCTTTAGCCATCTGCAGCGCGAGATTGACGGTATCTCGCAAAAAATGCTCACGCAGACCTTGCGAAATCTAGAACGCGATGGGCTGGTGGACAGAACGGTTTACGCCACAGTGCCGCCAAAAGTAGAATACGCCCTCACCCCACTCGGGCACACGCTAAAAGACTTGCTCTATGCGATTAAAACTTGGTCAGAAGCCAATATAGGCGAGGTGCTTAATGCACAGAAAACATATGACACGCTAAACGAAAAGTAACACATTATCTTGCTAACGATATACCAACACGCAATTGCGTAGCACGCTGATGATCATAATCAATTAAGGTTTCGCCATAGCCACCAAGCAATTGAAAGTGTAGAAATGTACCTGTACGCCCAAAAAGCTTATCACTTATAGGGTATGACAAATCAAGTTGACCTTGAGCATAACCCTCCGTTCCTTGGCGATACAACCCAGTTAAAATTGCGCCATCTTCTCTTCCGTAGCGCGCCATCCAATCGACGTATCCACGATAATGGTGAATATCCTGATTATCTGATTTTTCAATATATTGATATATCTTCGGCATGAACGTAAATCGTCTGCCGCTAGAAAAATCCATATTCCAAAATGGTTGAACAAATGCAATATTTAATGAGCGAGATTCATCTCCATTTCTACCATTAGATTCATGTTCAAGCCCGAATTTCCACCTATTAGGATTTAAGCCCTTACCACTTTCTGCCCAGTTGTAATAGATACTAGGTCGATAACTCGTATCTTTAAATGGGCTAGAATCGCTCCCGAGATCCCATATGCTTGTTTGGGTGTAGGCAAAATAAAGGTTGCTAGCATAGGGAATAAATGTTGCAACAGTCGCATCTGGATCAAAGGGACGATATTTGAAACTTAGCTGAAACCTAGCATCAAAACTTCTATCTTTACTGGAGCCCACAACAAAATATAGCGGCTCATTTGCTGTGATTGTCGGATCTTCTTTTGGCCCAGAAACGACTATTGTACTAGGCTTTTTATCAGTATCGTTTATATTATTATCTTTTACTGATGTCACCTTTTGATGGCTGGTCAAAATTTCATTTGATGTGGCCTCAACACTTTTTGCAGTCAACAATAATCGGTTAGACTCAAGATTAACAAGTTCTGCACGCACATTACCTTCAAACTTAGATTTAGCTACACCTTTATACGTACGTCTTATATCGGTGCCGGGATCTTTTTCGACCAAAAAAATTTCCACTTGCTCCTGTGTGTTCTGGCTGCCAAGTAATAATGCTAAGTTATTAGGCCATGTTGTAATGTTGCTCGGTTTAACCACTTCAACTAGCAACTCTCCACTATTATTAAGTAATTCATTTGGAGTCACAATTAACCAAATCTCTGATGCAAAAGAGGTCTCTGTCAACAACAATAAGATTGGTATCCATGATTTATTTATCATTAGTTTATCCTATCACTTGAAACTCCTCGGTGGCCCACCCCTCAAATCATGTCCATCCGCACTATAAATCTCAACTTCTACAAAATCCCCCGGCGTTAAACCTTCGGCATCTTCCAGATACACCACGCCATCAATCTCCGGCGCATCGGCTTTGGTGCGGCCAATGGCTTCGATATTACCTTCGGCATCATGCACAATCTCATCCACCAACACGGTCTGAATGCTGCCGATTTTGGCATGCAGTTTGGCGGCACTGATGCGCTCCTGCACCGCCATAAAGCGGCTTAGGCGCTCCTGTTTCACTTCTTCCGGCACCTGGTCTGGCAGTTCATTGGCTTTGGCGCCATCCACCGCAGAATAGGCAAAACAACCCACTCTATCCAGTTGCGCTTCTTCTAGGAAATCGAGCAGTTGCTGGAAATCGTCTTCCGTCTCGCCTGGAAAGCCGGCAATAAAGGTACTTCTCACAGTGATATCCGGGCAGATTTCACGCCATGCCTTGATGCGCGCTAGATTGTTCTCGCTGCTTGCAGGGCGTTTCATGGCCTTGAGAATACGCGGGCTGGCGTGTTGGAACGGCACATCCAGATACGGCAGAATCAGACCGTCCGCCATCAACGGAATCACTTCATCCACATGCGGATATGGGTACACATAGTGCAAACGCACCCACACGCCTAATTCACTCAGTGCTTTGGTAAGCTCTGTCATGCGCGTTTTAATGGGGCGGCCATTCCAGAAACCGCTTCTATATTTCACATCGACGCCATAAGCACTGGTATCTTGCGAGATGACTAAAATCTCGCTCACGCCTGCATTGACCAAGTTTTCCGCTTCGTTCATGACTTCGCCAATTGGGCGGCTGACCAGATCGCCGCGCAGGCTGGGGATGATGCAGAAACTGCAGCGGTGGTTACAGCCTTCCGAAATCTTTAAATATGCGTAATGGCTAGGTGTAAGACGTACGCCTTGCGGCGGCACCAAGTCAGTATAGGGATCGTGCAATTTAGGCAGGTTGGCATGTACCGCCGTCATCACTTCTTCCAGCGCGTGCGGGCCAGTCACGGCCAATACGCTAGGATGCGCAGCTTCTACCACGCCCTTTTTTGCGCCCAGGCATCCTGTAACGATGACTTTGCCGTTTTTGTTAATCGCTTCGCCAATCGCATCCAGCGATTCTTCCACTGCGCTATCGATAAAACCGCAGGTGTTGACAACAACCAAATCGGAATCTTCGTAAGTTGGACTGATTTCGTAGCCTTCTGCCCGTAATTGCGTAAGAATGCGCTCGGCATCCGAGCCCGCCTTGGGGCAGCCCAGGGAAACGAAACCGACTTTTGGTGCAATGGATGTAGGAGTTTTCATATAGTCCAACTATTCTAAAAAATGGCCTGCCAGCCAAATCGAGGCTACACCACAGGCAATCAGCACGAGTTGCGAAATGGTAGCGTGCAGTTCGGTGCGCTTATGCAAGCTGGGAATTAAATCCGCCACTGCTACATAAAGCATACTTGAAGCGGCTAAGCCCAAAATGGTGGGAATCCAGCCCTGCACATGACTCAGGGCAAAATAAGCAATGGCACCGCCAACAACGGTTGCAAAACTGGATACCAGATTAAAGATGAATGCCTGTTTTTTGCTGTAGCCTGAATGCAGCAGGATTAAAAAATCGCCCACTTCCTGCGGAATTTCATGCGCGATAATCGCAATCGCCGTTACAATCCCGACTTTTACATCGACCATAAAAGCTGAGGCGATCAAAATGCCATCGACAAAGTTATGAAACGTGTCGCCTATCATCACCATCATACCGCTGCGCCCATGGTCATGCGCATGGGCGTGATGGTTTGCAGCATGCAAGTTCACCAAAGGCTGTTTCACGCTGACCGGCTTATATTTGGTGGTATGCGGATGCGTTTCCGGGCATTCCTCCTCGGTATGAATCGCATGCACTTCGCAATGGTCGCCATGGCAATGCCGCCATATCACCAGTTTTTCAAGCGTAAAAAACAGCAAAATACCGAACAGCACCGTAGCCGTCATGGTTTGCACATTGCTTGCGATTTTTATCGCTTCGGGCAGAATTTCTAAAAATACCGCGCCAAGCATTGCACCAATGGCGTAGCTGATCAGCATCGGGATGGCGGTGATGCGTGCATTCAGGGCTACCAAAGCGGCCCCTGCCACACTTAAAATGCCGCCAATGAGGCTGAATATTACAATCCAGAGTAAAACGGAAAAGTCAGGAATGGTCATGAATCAATACAGAAAAAAGTTGTAGCATTATAAACCAAGGAACCTCTGATTAAGCCCGCCATCAGCCACGTTGCCGTTAAATTTGAGATGATTGCACGACGCATCGCGCAGGTCGTAGTTATTCTACGAAGCCAAGCGATGCAACAAGGCAAGCGCTCAAATTTAACGCAACCCATATGGGCGCTGGCTTTGCAGGCGGTCTGCGGTGTCAGGCTCCTCACAAAGGGAATAACCATTTGTATCGAAGCCTTCCTTGCAATCCCATCCCGCGAAGCCGAGTGCGTGGCCATGTGGGACTTAATCAGAGGTTCCCTAACCAGATCAGCGTCGCCATGCGTCCGGTGACATTGTCGCGCCGAAATGAAAAGAAGCGCTCAGGATTGCTATACGTGCAAACGCTGCCGCCATACACCTGCATCACGCCACGCTCGGCAAGGCGTTGTCTGGCCAGCATGAACATATCGCCCAGCCATTTTTCGCCGTGCGGCTGAAATGCAGTTTCGGCAAGCGCCAGTTTTTTGATGAAAGCATCGCGTACTTCAACACCGACCTCAAATGCCTGTGGGCCAATGGCGGGGCCGAGCCAGACTAAAATCTCAGTGGGTTTGGATTGCATTCTGTCCAGCGCGGATTCAATCACGCCGTCCAGCAGGCCTTTCCAGCCCGCATGCACGGCAGCGACTTCAGTGCCTGCCTGGTTACAGAAAAGCAGCGGCAGGCAATCTGCCGTCATGGTGGCACAAACCACATTACGCTGCTGCGTGTAGCTAGCGTCTGCATCCGGTGGCGCGCAACCGGCAGTTTCTGCGTCTATCGTCAACGTGCCGTGTACCTGATTCAGCCATACCGGCTCGCTGGGCACAAAAGGGCTCAGTAGTTGACGGTTTGCAGCCACATTAAGCGGGTCATCGCCGACATGGCTGCCCAGGTTCAGCGTGTCGTATGGCGCACGGCTAACGCCGCCAACGCGCGTGGTCTGCAATGCATGCACATTGGACGGCGCTGGCCAATCGGGGACAATGAAGTCACTCTTCTTCAACATCTAATTCGTCCTCATCGTCAAAACCATCCCAATCTTCATCCGATTCATCGTATTCATACGGCTGGTCTTCCGGTAAGAATTCTGGCGGCAAGAACTCCGGCATGGCTTCCTCTACTACATCTTCGTGGCGCATGGCTTCCAGCAAGGCTTTCATGTCAGCCGCCAACTCGATCTGCCATTCCATCGGCTGGTGAGTCTTGGGGTGAATCAGCCCCAGTCTGATCGCATGCAGCGCCTGGCGCTTAAAGCCGGAAACCGCATCTTTCAAGGTCTGCGTCATGAGTTTATGTGGAATGATATTGCCTATGCCATAGACAGGATCGCCCAGCATTGGTGCCTTGAGGAATTGCAAATGCACGCGAATCTGGTGGGTACGGCCTGTTTCTAACACACAGCGCAAGTAAGTATGCACGCCAAAGCGTTCCAGCACCTCGTAGTGCGTCACCGCGGGTTTGCCCGTACGGGTGACCGCCATCTTGGTGCGCGCATGCGGATGACGCCCGATGGGCTGGTTGATTGCGCCGTTGCGCCAGATCTGTCCCCATACAATCGCCCGGTATTCACGCTTCACCGTGCGCGCCTGCAACTGGCGCACCAGGCTGGTCTGCGCTTCCAGCGTTTTTGCCACCACCAGCAAACCGCTGGTGTCTTTGTCCAGCCGGTGCACGATGCCGCAACGGGGTATTTCTGCCAATTGCGGCGCGTGATACAGCAAGGCATTCAGCAAGGTACCGCTCCAGTTACCCGCTGCAGGGTGCACCACCAAACCGGCAGGCTTGTTGATCACCAGCAATTCGTCATCTTCGTACACAATATTCAGCGGAATGTTTTCCGGCAAAAACGCCTGTTCCTGCGGATTGTCCTGTGGCTTCACATTCACTTTTTCGCCGCCCCACACCTTGGTTTTGGCAGTTGTGGCTTCGTTATTCAAAGTCACCAGGCCGGCTTTTATCCAAGCCTGCAAACGGCTGCGCGAATGCTCGGGCAACATTTTCTGCAATGCGATGTCCAACCGCTCGCCACCCAAATGCATGGGGATGTTAAGCGTAATATCTGTCTTCGTTTGCATCGGCTTTTTCTTTGGCATCAGTTATAATGAAACAAATTAATTTGCAGGTTTTCATTTTGAAATATATCGTGAAACGTATTTTACCGCTTTTATCCATTGGGCTTTTAGCTTTATTTATGCAAGCGTGCGCTATTTTCGGCGACCCCACTGAACTGGATGACACCAAAGGCTGGCAAGCTGAGCGCATCTACCAGGAAGGCGAAGCCAAAATGATCGACAAGGATTATGACAAAGCCATTGGCTATTTTCAACTGGAATCACGCTTTCCACACGGCAAATATGCAACGCAAGCGCAGCTTGAGATTGCCTACGCCTACTATAAAAAAGGCGACCCTGTTTCCAGCGTGGCCGCGGCAGATCGTTTCATTAAGCTGCATCCCAATCATCCCAACGTTGATTACGCCTATTATCTAAAAGGCCTGTCCAGCTTTAACGAGCGCGGCATTATCGAAAAAGCGACCGCACAGGAAATCAGCGACCGTGACCCGAAGGCGCTTAAACTTTCATTCGCCGCATTTAAAGAGCTCACCGAACGTTACCCGAAAAGCCGCTACTATAAAGATGCCACCCAGCGCATGGTGTACCTCGTGAACACGCTTTCCCAGCACGAAATGCACGTGGCGCGTTATTACATGAAGCGCCAGGCCTATCTGGCCGCACTTAACCGTGCCAAATATGTGCTGGAATATTATCCAAACTCCGTTTCTGTCGAAGAAGCGCTTGTCATCAGTATCAGCGCTTACGACCACATGGACTTGCAGGATTTGAAAGAAGACACCCTGCGCGTGCTAAAAACCAACTATCCGCAAAATCCGATGGTGACCGGAAAAGTGACTGAGGACGAACGCGTGTGGTGGAAGTTCTGGGAAAGCCTCTATTAAAAACTCCACTTATGGGCCTGCTTAACAAATTACCGGGATACACCAGATCACCATCAGGATTTGAGTGGGTGTTGTTCAAAAAAATACCGGTGATATTTCTGCTGGGCACAGCGCCACTCGCTGCCATCATACTCAGTATTTATTTTAACAACGCCACGCTGAGCCCGGTACAGCAGAAAATTATTTACCAGTGCCTGGGGCTTCTCTTCAGCTACTGGTTCTTTGTAGGCGCAACCGCCATTGGATGCATTGTCGTCATGCTCATGAAAGGGCCGGCCTATGTGGCAGACCCTTATGAATTACCTGAGGAAAATAAGCTGCAGGAAAAATAGACCTCGTCCGAACATGTTTGCGGACATGAAACTCAATGCTTTTTAGCGCGCCTGCCCTTATCTTCGGCCTCTTTTTTTGCCTTTAATTCAGCACGCTGTGCGGTCTTACGGCGGCGCATGCTCACAATCCCCTCACCTGCTTTGCGTTTATCCGGTTCTGCAAACGGATTATCGCCCTGCTTGAACTGCACGCGTAATGGCGTACCGGTCAGCTGGAAAGTTTTGCGAAATACGCCTTCTAAAAAGCGTTTATAGCTATCTTTTACACCATCCACATGGTTGCCATGTATCACCACAATCGGCGGATTCATGCCGCCCTGATGCGCGTAACGCAATTTTGGACGAATACCCTTGCTGACCGGCGGCTGGTGCTGCGCAACCGCATCGATCAGCACACGCGTAAGCTGTGGCGTAGCCAGTTTGGCAAACGCCGCCTTGAATGCGCCGTCTACCGAAGTGAACAGTTCGGTCAATCCTTTTTTGCGAAGCGCGGAAATATAGTGGAATTTGGCAAAATCTAAAAATTGGAGTTTGCGATCAATTTCATTTTTAATCCACTCGCGCTCATCGTCTTTCAGGCCGTCCCATTTGTTAATCGCCACCACCAAGGCACGCCCTGCATCCAGAATATATGCAGCCACGTGCGCATCTTGCTCGGTAATGCCCTCTTGTGCGTCTACCACCAGAATCGCCACATTGGCATCCTCAATCGCCTGCATGGTTTTCACCACTGAAAACTTTTCAATTGATTCAAACACTTTGCCGCGCTTGCGCACACCGGCTGTATCGATGATCACATAATGTTTGCCGTTTTTTTCCAGGTCGATTTCAATCGAATCCCGCGTGGTGCCAGGCTCGTCAAAAGCAATGACGCGCTCCTCGCCCAGCAGGGCATTCACCAAGGTCGATTTGCCTACGTTGGGGCGGCCGACGATGGCCACTCTCGGCACTCTGTTATTGTGTTTAACTTCTTCATCTTCTTGCGGCTCAGGAAAATTTTCCAGCGCCAGCTCGATCAAGTCTTTCACGCCTTCGCCATGCGCAGAAGAGATTGATAACGGCTCGCCAAGCCCTAATTCATGGAAATCTGCCGACACCACCGCTTTTTGCATGCCCTCGGTTTTATTCACTGCCAGTAGCACGGGACGCTGCGACCTGCGCAGTTTATCGGCAATGATATATTCCTGCGGGGTAATGCCGGCGCGGCCATCCACCAGAAAAATCACGACATCCGCTTCATCAATCGCCAGCAAAGTCTGGCGTGCCATCTCTTTTAAAATGCCGCTTTCTGCGGTTGGCTCAAAACCGCCGGTATCAATCACCAGGTAAGGCTGGCTGGCGCCGATGCCGCGCCCGTAGTGGCGGTCGCGCGTCAGCCCGGGCAAATCCGCCACCAGCGCGTCACGGCTTTTGGTCAGACGATTGAATAAAGTGGATTTTCCAACGTTGGGACGACCAACGAGCACGATGGTGGGCAGCATGATGAGTGGTTAAGGCCCTGTATTGGGTAGCGTGATAATTGGCACGCTACCACTATCTGGCTGTGGGTCTGAGTTCTGGTCGGGCAGTAGAATTGAATCGTTATTGAACAGGATACTGCGTTCTGTGCTCGGCGCCTCTGGTTCAGCTGGGGCAGATCTAGTCGCGGCTTCAGGTACTGGCGCTACGGCTGGGGCTGGCATAGGCCGCCCTTGAGTTGCAGGCGCTGACTTGATATTTTTCTCTGCAACACTGATTGCATATAAGCCGCCATCGCGTGTTTCTGCGATGAGTTGTGTTGAAGCAGCGCCGGGAACGAGCGCCATGACAGCGTTGCTATCCAGCTTGATCCTCGCGGCAAACTTGCCTTCATCCCGCGTTAAAAAGTGTACATAGCCCTCCAAATCACCCACCGCAATCACGCTGCCCATTGGTAACGGCGCGGTCAGGCGGCGATTCGCGAGTGCGCCCTGACGCCAGAAGGTTTTACCCGTGGAGTAATCCAGCGCATAAACCGCACCCAGCGTATGCGATACGAATATCTTGGCATCCTCGGCATTTAAACCGCTATAGCTGGAAATATCCCGGTTCCACACAACACGGCCATTGGTGCGGTCTACCGCAGCTATTTTACCTTGATACGCTACGGCGTACACCAGCGGGCCATCAACCACCGGCAGGCTGGTAATATCGGCAATACGTTCAATTTCAGTGACGCCTTTGGGTTGCGCGACGGTAGCCTCCCATAGCAATTTGCCATTGTCCGCGCGAATCGCAACCAGTTTACCGCCTGCAAACCCCGCATATACCGCGCCGCCATCCACCACGATGCCCACACTGCTTCTTAAAGTCAGTGCCGGATTAATACGCTCATACACCCATTTTCGGCTGCCGTCGGTCGCATCGAGGCCGAAGATACGGTTATCCCCGGTACGCACAATGACCATGCCATCAAAATAGCGCGGCACGCTCAGAATCTCGCTGGTGACTTTGGCTTTCCAGAGCGGTTTTCCTGCAGCGTCATACGCATGAACGTTACCTTTATTGGTACCTACCAATATAATGCCGGCACCAATCCCGACGCCACCGCTGACCGGCTCGCCCACTTTCACGCGCCATACCTGGCGGCCGTTGGCAATATCCAGCTTTGCGATCTCGCCTGCTGCGTTCGCGGCATACACTGTGCTGGAATCCAATGCTGGGGTGTAATCGTACCTTTCGGTTTTTCCTACATTGCCGGACCAGTCAATTTTTGCTGTATAGGTTGGCGTGATCTCCTCCAGCACCGCCGGTGGATTAGGCGGTTCGCGGCCGAATACTTTATCGGCAAGATCTGACCTTAACTCCGTAAGCGTGCTGCACCCTGCAAGCAACGCAAAACCAAAAATCAGGGAAAATCGAAACTGTGTTAAAAAATTCATAAATACTGGTAATCAGCTCACATCAAAGATTAAATTAAACGTCCAATTAAACACCAAGCGACTCAAGCTTTTGCTGTGTATATTGATGCATTCTGCCCTGGCTATCCAGGTTTTCCAGAGCGGTTTGGTAGGCTTTTTTTGCTTCCGCATGCTTGCCTTGCGCCAGCAGGACATCGCCTTGCAGGTTTGCCTTCAACCCCTCATAACCTTTGTCATTAATTGCGGCGAGCACTTTTTGCGCCTCATCGTAATTTTTTTCTTCAAACAGAATGCCAGCCAGCTGCAGGCCTGCAATCGCCTGAACAGCGCTTTCTTTTGCGTTTTCAACCGCCCATTCAAGTTGAGCCTTGGCGCTTTTGCTGTCATTCGCGGCAAAGTTGGCTTTGGCCGCAAACACCGCTGCACGGCCGGCGTAAGGCGTGCCTTCAAAATCTTCCATCAACTTGGCAGATTGCGCTTTGATTTCGGCGGTTTTGGCCAAATCGGTCACGACCAAGGTCTGATATAAACCGGAAGCCTCCGCTGCTTTTTTATTCTGAAACCAATGATAGCCTTGCCAGGCAGAATAGGCTATCAAGGCAGCCAATGCCAGATTGGTGACCATGCTGCCGTTCTTTTTCCACCATGCTTTGAATTCGTCTAACTGCTCTTGCTCTTCTAAATCGTATGCCATGCTTTTCTTTCTAACTAAGTTTTCTATCTCAAAATTTTAAGCCGCTTTCCGGCCCGGAATTGCATTTAACAACTGCTGCGTGTAGGGCTGTTGCGGTGCATTGTAAATGTCTACCACCTTGCCCTGCTCCACAATCCTGCCTTGATGCATCACTACCATTTCGTCGGCAATATGCCGCACCACGCGCAAATCGTGGCTGATAAAAATGTAGCTCAGATTCATCTCCTGCTGCAACTCCTTGAGCAACAGTAATATCTGCGCCTGCACCGATACATCCAGCGCGGAAACCGGTTCATCACACACCACCACCTTGGGCGACAGCACCAAAGCTCGCGCAATGCCGATGCGCTGCCGTTGTCCGCCCGAGAACTGGTGTGGATATTTTTGCGCATCTGCTGCCTCGAGCCCGACACGCTCAAGCATCTGCTGCACCTTTTCTTTCTGCTCCGCAACATTGCCCAGGCCATGAATCAATAAGCCTTCACCGACGATTTCGCCTACCCGCATACGCGGATTCAGCGATGCAAACGGATCCTGGAACACCATTTGCAGATGCTTACGCATATCACGCAGCGCCTGACCGCTGAGTTTGGCAAGATCCTGCCCTTGAAACAGCACTTCGCCACTGTCGAAAGGGTGTAATTGTAACAGACAACGCGCCAGCGTGGATTTACCGCTGCCAGATTCACCCACTACCGCAAGCGTAGAACCCGCCCTCAATGCAATGCTCACATCGTCCAAAGCCTTGATTTGCGTACTGCCAAAGCCAAAGCGTCCGCTGCGCTGCTGAAAGGTTTTAGCCAGATGATTGGCCTGCAGAATAATGTCGCTCATGCCGCAGCTTTCTTGTCGTTCAGCCAGGCGTAATCAATCGGCTTCAGCTGCTTTTTACCTTCAGCATCTGGCACGCAGGCCAATAATGCTTTGGTGTAAGGATGTTTTGGCTTATGCAACACTTCATGTTTGGTGCCGGTTTCCACAATCTCGCCACGAAACATCACAATCACATCATCCGCGATATCCGCCACCACCCCGAAATCATGCGTAATAAACAGCATCGCCATATTCATGCGGGTTTTCAGTTCATCCAGCAACTGCAGAATCTGTGCCTGCACCGTCACATCCAGCGCGGTGGTTGGCTCGTCGGCAATCAGCAGTGCGGGCTCGCACGCAATGCTCATGGCAATCATCACGCGCTGGCGCTGCCCCCCAGAAAGCTCGTCAGGGTAGCTGTTGGCGCGCTCGATCGGAATGCCGACCTGCTGCAGCAAGCTCTCTACTCGCAGTTTCAGACCTGCGCCCTTTAAGCCCAAGTGTGCAGTAAGTGATTCACCTATTTGATATCCGACCGTCAGAACCGGATTTAATGAAGTCATCGGTTCCTGAAAAATCATGCCGATTTTTGCACCGCGTATGCCCTGCATGGCTTTATTATCAAGGCGCGTAAGCGCTTGCCCCTGAAACTGTATACTACCTTGCGCTTGCAACTGCGACGAAAGCAAGCCCATGATGCTGAGTGCAGTCAGGCTTTTGCCGCTGCCAGATTCGCCCACGATACATGTAGTTTTTCCGGCCGATAACGACAGCGAAATATTGTTCACCAAAAGGCGATCCGGCGCATTTTTGGGTGTAATGCTTAGGTTCTGAATATTTAATATTTCGGGCATTATCTATTCGATATTGTAAACAATCGTCACTACCACCCGCGCCGTCTTATCAATGGTCGATTTATCGTAAACGCCGCCGTAACTGTTGTCGCTGTCTTCGCCGCCGCCCACAGGCAGGATATAGAATGCGCCTTGCGAGGCCGATTTCATGACGCCCACTTTCACGCCGTCCTGCTTGACAAACTCAGTGGCACGCGTGCGGGCATTTTTGGTGGCATCCGCAATCAGCGACATTTTGATTTCTTCCAGATTGCCCACCAGGTAATTCGGCGGCTGCGCGGTGACCGGATGATTATCCGCACGCAATTGCAACAAGGCTTTGTTGGCCTGCGTGATTTTAGCTAAATCCCTGCTCGCAACACGAATGCTCTGGCTGCCGTCATAGCCGTTACGTACCTGGCGCGGCGTGTCTTTAACAAACACCTCGTCATAGTGGTCGTAAATGTTTTCCACATCCACCGTAATGCTGTCTTGGGGCAGACCTTGTTTCACTAAGAAATCTTCCAGTACCTTACGCTCCGCGGCCAGTTTTTGTAACGCGCCGCGCTGCGTGGCATCGGTCACGGCGATATTGAGCGTCCATTCCGCGCTGTCCGCCCTGATCGGCTTCTCGGCCAGGCCTTTGACCGTGATGGATTGCTGCCCGGAAACCGCGCGCTTGGCCTGCACGCCCAAAATAAACGCCGCAGTCGCCATGCCGATGGCCAGCAGCAAGCCCAGCACAACAATGGCTTTTGAAAACTGATTTTGTTCGTTCATGTTGATTCCCCTAGCCGGTTTGCGACATCCGTTAATTTGCAGCGCACCTGCTCTCCCGCTTGCAACAAGGGTTTCAGCGAAATCTCATTCGCCGCCGCCTCGTCATCGCCAAAAATCGCCGCGTAGCGCGCGCCGCTTCTGTCGGCCTTTTTCATCTGCGATTTAAAACTGCCACCGCCAGAATGTAATACCACGCTAAAACCTGCACTGCGCAAGGCTTCTGCGGCAGAAAAAGCCTGTTTTTCTGCCAATTCGCCAACGTTCACTAAATATATGTCCGGCGAATCGGTTGCAGTCGCTCCATATTCCTGCATTAACAGGATCACGCGCTCCAGCCCAATGCCAAAGCCGCATGCAGGCGCAGGCTCGCCACCCAGTCGCTCTATCAATGTGTCATAGCGCCCGCCGGCAGCGATCGTACCTTGCGCGCCCAGTTTGGTGGTCACCCATTCAAATACCGTGCGATTGTAATAATCCAGCCCACGCACCAACCTGTGATTGATGCTGAAGGCCACGCCAGCATCGCTTAGCAATTGACACAGTTTTTCAAAATGGGTTCGGCTCGCCTCGCCCAGACAATCCATGAGTTTTGGTGCAGCTTCGCACATGGCCTGCATGCGCGGGTTTTTGCTATCCAGAATGCGTAGCGGATTGGTATACAGGCGGCGCTTAGCGTCTTCATCCAGCAATTCCGCATGCTGCTCAAAGTAAGCAATGAGCGTATCGCGATACGCTGCGCGTTCATGCGCATCACCGATGCTGTTGATTTGAAGCTCGACATCCTGAATACCCAATTCGCGCCAGAGCCTGGCCAACAACACGATCTGCTCGGCATCCACATCGGGCGATTCAAACCCAAACGCTTCAACCCCAATCTGATGAAACTGGCGCTGGCGGCCTTTTTGCACGTTCTCGTGCCGGAACATCGCGCCGCTGTACCATAAGCGCTGCGGGCCGTTATAAGTCAGGCTATGCTGCACCACCGCCCGTACACAGCCCGCCGTGCCTTCCGGGCGCAGTGTGAGTTTATCGCCATTCAGCGCGTCTTCCCACGCATACATTTCCTTTTCGACAATATCGGTATGCTCGCCCACGCTGCGAACGAATAAATCCGTGGTTTCCACCAGTGGTAGGCGGATATTATTGTAGCCATATTGCGCCAGTACGCGTCTGGCCGTGTCTTCGAGCTTAAACCACAGCGGTGTGGCTTCTGGCAGAATGTCGTAAAAACCTTTAATGGATTGAAACTTTTGATTCATTTTTTATTTTAATTAACTGCTGAAATTGGAATGGTTTTTTGGGTTAAATTAGTACGGAGCTTGCCGCCCTCCGCATAGTTTTTTTGCACATACTCTTCAACAATCGCCTGGAATTCCTGCGCGATATTGTCGCCTTTCAGCGTCACGGTTTTTTCGCCATCCACAAATACCGGCGCGACCGGTACTTCACCCGTACCGGGCAGGCTGATGCCGATATTCGCCAGCTTGGACTCTCCTGGGCCATTCACCACGCAGCCCATCACGGCCACGTTCATATTTTCCACACCTGGGTAACTTTTGCGCCAAACTGGCATTTGATTACGCAAGTAAGTCTGAATCTGCATAGCAAGTTCCTGGAAATACGTGCTGGTCGTACGCCCGCAACCCGGACAAGCTGTCACCAAAGGCGTGAATGAGCGAATGCCCATCGTCTGCAGGATCTCCTGCGCGACAACGACTTCCTTGGTGCGCGATTCGTTGGGTTCCGGCGTGAGGCTCACTCTAATTGTATCGCCGATACCTTCCTGCAATAGCAGCGATAATGCCGCAGTAGAAGCAACAATCCCTTTAGAACCCATGCCCGCCTCGGTTAAGCCCAAATGCAGCGGGTAATCGCAGCGTTTAGCCAGCGCGCGATACACTTTGACCAGATCCTGCACGTTGCTGACTTTGCAGGAGATAATAATCTGATTAGGCTGCAGACCAATATCTACGGCTTGCTGCGCGCTTTCGAGCGCCGATTGAATCAGTGCCTCGCGCATCAGCTCATCGGATGGCATCGGATTAGGTGATTTGCCATTATCGTCCATCATCTGCGCCATTTTGGCCTGATCCAGACTACCCCAGTTGACGCCGATGCGCACCGATTTTTTGTATTGAATTGCCGCCTCGATCATCGCCGCGAATTGCTCATCGCGTTTTCTGCCTTTGCCCACGTTGCCTGGGTTGATGCGATATTTGGCCAAAGCCTGCGCACAATCTGGGTAAGCACTTAACAGTTTGTGGCCGTTGTAATGAAAATCGCCCACCAGCGGCACGTTACAGCCCAGCGCATCCAACCCAGCGCGGATATTGGCTACCTGCGCAGCCGCTTCGGGCGAATTGACGGTAATACGCACCACTTCGCTGCCTGCCTGCCACAGCTCATACACTTGCTGAATGGTGGATTTTGCATCGGCGGTATCGGTGTTGGTCATGCTCTGAACAACCACAGGGGCAGGCGTGGTGCCTTGCAAACCGCCGCCCACAGGCACGTGGCCTATCAATACTTGTAAAGAGTTACGCCGCATATTTAGGAACCTATGCTACTCGAGCCTGATACGTGCGACATTTTGGCGCGAATGCGGCGCCAGATTGACCGGTTTGCCATTCATGCTGATATTGGTGGCACCCGCATTACCCACCACAACATCGACCGGTAGCGACACCTCGACGCTTTCGCGGCTGCCGGCAAATATCGTTTTATTGAAAATTTCTTTGCCAGTTGCATCAACCACGCTTACCCATGTTTCCTGGCTAGCATTAAATTCCAGCTGGGACATGCCAATGGTCGCGGGCGGAAGCGTTTCAGCCGGCACAGGGGTTGGCGCCGGCGGAGGTGTATTTGCAGCTAGCGGATTATCTATATTCGCATCTGCGGGAAGCGCCACAGGTTCAGTCGTAACCGCTGCGCCAGTTGCTGCGGGTGGCAAATCCAGCGTGGTCACCTGCTCTGGCGAAGCTGTACGCTCTGCAGCCGGCAGCGCAGCCTGCGGCAAGGGCTCTACACTGCTTTGCGTAGTTGCAGGCTTAGCCGGGCTGGGCTTTTCGATATAACTCTGGTAAAACAGCCATGCCCCCAAACCTGCCAGCAAGATCAGACCTGCCCAAATGTAACGCCCTGATTTCGGCTTGTCGTAGCTGGTCACTTTCATTTTAGAGGTGGGTTTTATAGTAAACTCATGCGGCGCGCTGTTTGGTGCAAGCACGCTATACGCATCCAGCAGAGGCTCCATGTTGATTTTAAGCAGCTTCGCATAATTGCGGATAAACCCTCTGACAATGGTCGGCTCCGGAAGCGCTGAAAAATTATCCGCTTCAATCGCTTCGATTTGTTTGGGACTCAACCTGAGCCGGTTTGCGATATCCTGTACGGTCAAGCCCTGATTTTCGCGCGCCGAGCGCAAGGCGCCGCCACAGCGGGAACGCTGGTAAGTGTCATGTTCAGGCTGACTCATCTCTTCCGGCTGCGTGGATACGTTCTGTGTCATTTCCGGTTTATGGGTAGGTTCTTTGGGTTTACGCGCCATAATGTCACCTTAGTTTATAGCCTCATGTCGGTTACGCACCGCTATTGACCGCTCAGCAGCAATCGCGTTTGCTCAGAATCAGGGTATTGTTGACGCAACTGCAACGCATAGCTGGCGATATTGTCCTTGCCACCCAGTACGCGCTCGATTTTAATCCCCAGCCATAAAGTCTCGGCACTGGGAGATGACAGCAGTGCATTCTGCAGTGTTTTTTGCGCGGTCTTTGCATCGCCACGCTTGTATTGCAATTCAGCAAGCTGAGTGGCCGCAGAGTGTGTGAGCGGCTGAATTTGCAGCGCCTTGTTGAGATATATTTCTGCATTTTTGACATCGTTCTTACGTGCCGAACAGATGCCGGCATTAGCGTAAGCTATGTTCGGCGTGACATACAGCGGGTTTTTAACCGCCTCTAAAAAATGTGTGATGGATTCATCGTAACGGCTGCGCGAGCATAAAAAACTGCCATAGTTATTATGTGACTCCGAACTGTTTGGCTGAATCTGAATGGCTTTTTTGAAGCTGGCATCTGCTTTTGCATCCTCGTTCAACGCTGCATATACCAGCCCCAAGCCGTTGTAAGCCTGTGCATAATCCGGGTCAATCTGAATAGCATGGTTAAACTCGGCCAGCGCGATTTCCAGTTTATTCTGCTGATAATACGCCGCGCCGAGGTCAGTATGCGCACGCGCACGCGCAGTGACTTTGGTTTCACCGTAACCATCTGCACCACCCTGCGGGCTTGTAGCGCAGGCACTGATTAAAGCCATCGCTACCACAACTCCACTGAATCTGATTAAAGTAAACTTCATGCAACCGCCTTTATTGGAATTTTCATGCTACGTTTGGTTTTATCTAACACCTTGCCTGCCAGCTGGCCACAGGCGGCGTCTATGTCCTCGCCGCGCGTTTTACGCACGGTCACCACATAACCCGCCTGCATTAAAATATCACGGAACACACGGATGTGGCTAGGTTTAGATGTTTCGTATCCGCTATTGGGAAACGGGTTGAACGGGATCAAATTGAATTTGCATGGCACGTTTTTCACTACATCAAGCAACTGGTGCGCGTGCTCAACCGTGTCGTTCACGCCGTCCAGCATCACGTATTCAAACGTCACAAAGTCGCGTGGCGCTTTCACCAGATAGCGCTCGCAAGCGGCCATTAATTCTTTAAGCGGATATTTTTTATTGATTGGCACAATCTCGTCGCGAAGCGCGTCGTTAGGCGCATGCAGGCTCACTGCCAGCGCCACCGGGCAATCTTCTTTTAACCTATCCATCGCAGGCACAATGCCGCTGGTAGAAAGCGTGACGCGGCGGCGGCTTAAGCCATACGCGCTGTCATCCAGCATGATCTGCATCGCAGTCACCACGTTATCATAATTGGTCAGCGGCTCGCCCATGCCCATCATCACCACATTGGATATAATGCGCTCACTTGCAGGCAGCATGTCGTAGCCATCGGCCTGACGTAATGATTTGTTTGCCAGCCAAAGCTGGCCAATGATCTCAGAAACACTCAGATTGCGGTTAAAGCCTTGCCTGCCTGTACTGCAAAATGTGCACGCCAGCGCACAACCCACCTGGCTGGAAATGCACAAGGTACCGCGGTCATCTTCGGGGATGAACACGGTTTCAATACTATTCGCCGTATCGGTACCGCCTTTATTATTTACATCTATAAGCCATTTGCGTGTGCCGTCATCTGATACTTGTTCCAGCTGCACAGTCGGCGGTGAAATTTCTGCCTCGATTTGCAGTTTTTCTCGCAAAGACTTGGCAATGTCGGTCATCTGCGCAAAATCATTTACGCCAAAATGGTGCATCCAGCGCATCATCTGCTTGGCGCGAAACGGCTTCTCGCCAAGCCCGACAAAGTACTCGGCGAGTTGTGGTTGATTAAAATCCAGCAAGTTAGTCAATGTTGACTTTTATCCTCTCTAATCATTTCAGTTCCTAAGTTAGGCAAGGCGCGCGTGAAAAAATTAAGCCGACACATATGAGGTTATATGTGAGGTTAAATTTTTTTGCGCGCAACACAGCATAACGACGAAACTGGAATGATTAACCAAAGAAGTATTTAATCTCGATGGCCGCATTCTCAGCCGAATCCGACCCATGCACCGCATTCGCATCGATGCTCTCGGCAAAGTCCGCGCGGATCGTGCCTGGCGCCGCTTCTTTCGGGTTGGTAGCGCCCATCAGTTCGCGGTTTTTCAATACTGCGTTTTCACCTTCAAGCGCCTGAATCATCACAGGGCCAGAAATCATGAATTTCACCAGATCATTGAAAAAAGGACGCGCTTTGTGCACTGCATAAAAGCCTTCTGCTTCGGCCTGCGTGAGATGCGTCATTTTCGCTGCAACGATTTTCAAGCCAGCGTTTTCAAAACGGGTATAAATTTGCCCAATCACGTTTTTTGCCACTGCGTCTGGTTTGATAATGCTAAGGGTACGTTCTACTGCCATGTTGACTCCAAAAATAAATATTAAAATGAACTACTTAGAAAGGCATGCACTTTAACATTTTTAGCAGTTTTTATAAACCATCAATTTGTAGCAAAATTGTAAGTCAGCAGCCAAAATTGTGGCAAAATCTGATGTTATGAATTCCAACAACGTTGACACCAAAACAGTAATGGCCACCTGCCCTGCCTGCGGCTTGCTGTGTGACGATGTGCTGGTTGAAAAGAATCAGAATAAAATCAGCGTGTTAAAAAACGGTTGTACGAAAAGTGTTACTTTTTTTGAGCAATCTATCGGCGACACCACGCCTCAAGTTTCTGGCAAACCCGCCACTTTGGCACAAGCGGTGGCAAAAGCCGCGCAAATACTGAAAGCAGCCCAAAAACCATTATTTGCGGGCTTGAGCACTGATGTGCAAGGCTTTAGAGCCATTTATGATTTAGCGCAAAAAAGCAATGCTACCTTGCAACACATGAACGCCGCCAGTTCGCAGCGCAATCTGCGCGTGCTGCAAAGCAGCGGCTGGCAGATGACGACGCTGACGGAAGTTAAAAACCGTGCTGATGTGATGGTGTGCATTGGCACAGATGTGGTGACACATAACCCGCGCTTTTTTGAGCACTTTATTCAGCAAGAGGGCATGTTTATTGGCGCTGAACAACGCGAGATTATCTTTATTGGCGAAAATATTCAAAAAAGTGATGCTCTGGAAGGCGCTTCCCTGTTGGCTTGCAGAGCATCTGATTTGCCTGAAATCACACTTGCCTTGCGCGCTTTGGTGCTAGGCAAAAAGCTGAAGGCCGCACAAATTGCGGGCATCAACATCAGCGACTTACAGACGGTTGCCGATAAACTGAAACAAGCCAAATACGCCGTGCTGGCCTGGGTGGCGAAAGATCTGGATTTTCCGCATGCCGAACTGACCATTCAAAATATTACTGAAACGGTGGTAATTTTAAACCAGACTACGCGCGCAGCCGGCCTTCAGCTGGGCGGCAGCGACGGCGATACCGGCATAAATTATGCAAATACCTGGTTGAGCGGTTTAACTTTGAACGACAGCCCATCCATTCAGCATGACGCCGTTGTCTGGGTAAACAGTTTTAGCCCCGACAAAAAACCACCCTCGTCTAACCGGCCGTTGATTGTGCTGGGCAACGCCCATAGCCGGTTTGATGTCGAACCCGATGTGTTTATCCCGATCGCGACGCCCGGCCTGGATTGCAGCGGTACGTTATTCAGAGTGGATGGCTCTGTCACGCTGCCGCTGAAGAAACTGCGTGAAGCGGGCTTGCCGACATTAAGCGATGTGATTAGTCAAATTGAGGTGCAACTCGGATGATTACACTGCTTAAAAACGGTAAGCTGTACGACCCCGCACACGGCAAAGATGGCGTAGTACAGGATATTTACATCCGCGATGGGCGCATTATCGCCAAGCCAAACGCTCACGAAAAAATCACACAGGCCTACGATTTGACCGGCAAAGTGGTAATGGCAGGTGCGATTGACATGCACAGCCACATTGGCGGCGGCAAAGTGAATATCGCGCGCATGATGCTGCCGGAATTTCAGGAGACGAAAAATTATAGCGAACCTGAAGCGCATGTCTGCACGCCGAATTGCAGCCACAATGCGACGCCCAGCACGATAGATACAGGTTTCCGCTACATCGAAATGGGCTATACCGCCGCCTTTGAGCCTGCTATTTTGCCAATCAACGCTCGCCACGCGCACCTGGAAATGGGCGACACGCCGATGATAGACAAAGGCGGCTACGCCATGCTGGGCAATGATGATTACTTTTTACGGCTGTTAGCGAGCCACGCAGACCAGAAAGCTATCAACGACTATGTGGCGTGGATACTGCATGCCACGCAGGCCATTGGCATTAAAGTAGTCAATCCGGGTGGCATTTCGGCCTTCAAATTCAATCAGCGCAGGCTGGATTTAGATGAAAACAACATCCACTATCAGGTTTCGCCGCGCGAGATTCTAAAAAGCCTAAGCACTGCGGTGCATCAATTGGGCATCGCAAAACCATTGCACGTGCATTGCAACAACCTGGGCGCGGCAGGCAACTTTGAAACCACGCTTAACACCATGGGCGCGAGCGATGGTGTGCCGATGCACCTCACACACATCCAGTTTCATAGTTATGGTGCTGAGGGCGATAAAAAATTCTCGTCCGCCGCCGCGCAGATTGCCGAGGCACTCAATAAAAACAAGCACATCACTGCTGATGTCGGGCAGATTCTATTCGGGCAAACCGTCACGGCATCGGGCGACACCATGATGCAGCACTTGAACGCCAAGCACGCCAACCCGAAAAAATCCGTCATTATGGATATTGAATGCGATGCGGGTTGTGGTGTGGTGCCATTCAAGTATCGCGACCAGAATTACGTGAATGCGCTGCAATGGGCGATTGGCTTGGAGCTATTCCTTTCTGTTGAGGACCCTTGGCGCATCTTCCTGACTACCGACCACCCGAATGGCGCGCCGTTTACCAGTTACCCGCATTTGATTCGTTTGCTGATGGACAAATCTTTTAGAAACGAGGCATTTGCCAAGCTGAATCTGGATGCACAGGCGATGAGCAATCTCACTTCGCTGAACCGCGAATACAGCCTGTATGAAATCGCTATCATGACCCGCGCCGGCGCAGCCCAACTCATCGGCTTGAATGATCGCGGGCATTTAGGCATCGGCGCGGCAGCGGATATTACCGTCTACACTGACCAGCCAGACCGCGAAGCCATGTTCAGCAAACCTGATTATGTATTCAAAGATGGTGAACTGGTGGTAAAAGACGGCAAAGTAGTCAAGGTGGTTTGGGGCGCAACGCATACCGCCAAACCGGCATTTGATCACAGTGCAGAACAAGAATTAAACAAATATTTTGAAAAATACCATACTATTCAAATGGATAACTTCAAGATTTCGGATGATGAAATCACGCAGGATGGGCGTGGAAAAGTGATAACGCACACCAATAAACCATGATCATTAACGGTATAAGAATTGACGACACCTTTGCGGAAGCGTTCAACATGCGCGGCACGCGGGTACTCATCACGGCGCAAAACCTCAAGTGGGCGTATCACGCCGCCAATGCCATGACAGGCTTTGCCACCAGCGTGATTGGCTGCGGTGTGGAGGCTGGCATTGAGCGTGAATTATCGGCTGAAGAAACGCCTGACTGCAGACCGGGCGTAAGCATTCTGATGTTCGCCATGGGCAGCAAAGTACTCATGCAGCAGTTGGAAATACGCATGGGGCAATGCATTCTTACCTGCCCGACTGCTGCCGCGTTTGCGGGCATCGAGAGTGAAGACAAGATTAACCTGGGCAAGCATCTGCGCTATTTTGGCGATGGCTACCAGACCTCGAAGCTGATTAACGGTATCCGTTACTGGCGCATCCCAGTGATGGATGGCGAGTTTCTGACCCAGGAAACCACCGGCATGGTGCGCGCGATTGGCGGCGGCAATTTTCTTATTCTGGCAACCTCGCAGCCCGCCGCGCTGGCTGCTGCAGAAGCGGCAATCGAGGCCATGAAGCAAGTGCCCAATGTGATTATGCCTTTCCCCGGCGGCGTGGTGCGCTCCGGCTCTAAGGTGGGGAGCAAATACCCGAAAATGTTCGCTTCGACCAACGATGCCTTCTGCCCTACGCTAAAAGGTACCGTGAACACAGAGTTGGATGACGATATTGAATCGGTGATGGAAATCGTGATTGACGGCCTGGCTTTTGATGACATCGCCAAAGCCATGAAAATTGGCATAGAAGCCATTTGCCGACTGGAAAGCAGCGGCGTCAAACGCATCTCCGCTGGCAATTACGGTGGTAAGTTAGGGCCGCACCTGTTCAGGCTGCATGAAATTCTAGGTCATAAATCATGAGTGCACTTACCTTTACGCTCAAGCACACCGTCAACCACAGGCTGGATTGTCGCCGCCTTACGCCGGACGGTTTGGCAGGACTAACCCTGCAGCAGATTCTGCAATTGAAGCTATCCCTGCAACCCCGCTCACCTCAAGTGGCTGATTTTTTTGAAGTTTCCGGCAACGACACAGAGAATATCATTTTTAGAAACTGCAAGCAGCTTGATTACATCGGCCACAAAATGTCGCATGGCAAGATTACCGCCGAGGACGATGCGGGCGATTTTTTAGGCGCGCAAATGCAGAATGGAATCATCCTCTGTAAAAAAAATGTCGGCGACAGGGTTGGCGACAGCATGCGCCGCGGCCTCATTTTAATTGACGGCAATACGGGCGATTACTGTGGCAGCCGCATGATAGCAGGCACCATTGGCGTGTTTGGCGGCGTTGGCAATTACGTTGGTTTTAGCATGAAACGCGGCACCATCCTGCTGAAAAATACGCCTGCTTTACACACTACGATTCAGGATTGCGGCACGCATACTTTGCCGTTTCTGGCGTTGTTATTTCGCTCTTTCAAACCGCTTCCAACAGCATTCAATCAAATCCAGACCAACCGTGTACAGCGTTTTGCGGGAGATTTGGCCTGCGACGGCAATGGTGAGATTTTAGTCATTTCGTCTTAAGTACCACGAGTGCTAAAATAGCACTTTGTTCGATTGACTTTGCAACATGCCCAAATACCTCACCGCCGCGCTTTATAAATTCGTCAGCCTGCCCGATTACAAAGCTCTGCAAGCGCCAATATTGGCTGAATGCCAAAAACACAACATCAAAGGCACGCTATTACTGGCAGAAGAAGGCATCAACGGCACCATTGCCGGCCTGCCGGATGACATTCGCAACGTGCTTGATTACTTAAGGCAAGACCCTGTTTTCAAGCAACGATTTGCCGATCTGGAGCATAAAGAATCCTACGCTGACGAACATCCGTTTTACCGCATGAAGGTGAAGCTGAAAAAAGAGATCGTCACCATGGGCGTGCCGAGCGTGAACCCCAACAACACGGTTGGCACATATGTCAAACCTGAGGACTGGAACGCGCTGATTTCAGATCCGGACGTGGTTGTGCTGGATACGCGCAATGATTACGAAGTGCATATCGGCACATTCAAAGGCGCGGTTGACCCAAAAACAACCACATTCCGCGAATTCCCAAAATTTGTCGAACAAAACCTGGATAAAACCAAAAATAAAAAAGTCGCCATGTTCTGCACCGGCGGCATCCGCTGCGAAAAAGCCTCGTCTTTCATGAAAGAACAAGGCTTTGAAGAAGTGTATCACCTGCAAGGCGGCATTTTGAAATACCTGGAAACCGTGCCCGAGGCGCAAAGCCTGTGGCAAGGCGAATGCTTTGTATTCGACCAGCGCGTGGCCGTTAAACATGGGCTGGAAGTCGGCGATTACGACCAGTGCTATGCCTGCCGCATGCCGCTCTCGCAGGAGGAAATGCAAAGCCCGCAATATGTAGCAGGCATTTCGTGCCCGCATTGTTACGATAAAGTTTCTGAAGAAAAACGTGCCGCGCTAACCGAAAGGCAAAAGCAGGTCATGCTCGCCAAACAGCGTGGAGAAGCGCATATCGGAGAAAAACTGAAGAAATAAAAATACCACCGCATGGGTGGTATTTGTTGTTTGGTGGAGATGGGGGGAATCGGCTATCCTAGCCAGCCAGCGCGCCTGCATGCGCACTGTCATTCGCAGGCTCGCCGCATGCGGCTCGAATTCCCTGCTCATCCCCCGTCCCGTGGGTTCGATACCTTTCACTTTTTTCAAACAAAAATACCACCGCAAGGGTGGTATTTATTGTTTGGTGGAGATGGGGGGAATCGAACCCCCGTCCGCAAGCCCGCCACAGACAGTTCTACATACTTAGCCTGGTTGTTTAGTTTGATCTTGCATGCACCAACCGACAAGCATCTGCAAGACGAGTTACCTTAAGGTTAATGAAGTGCCAAGTAACCCGACACATCACGTATCCCGTGTATATGACGCTGCGATGGTTTTTAAGGCCACCCACCCCACGGGAGAGATGGTGCAGCGTCCAGCCGGTATTAAGCGGCTAGAGCGTAAGTTTCGTCGTTTGCGACTATACTTGTTCAGATGGATTTACGAGGAAACCTGAACCCTCGGTATGCCCTGCACTGCTTTGTAACCCACGTCGAAACCGGGTCATCCCCAAAGCTAAAGGTATTATACGCTTAGAGATGGTGCCAGCCATAAAGTTTTTCAAGTGCAAAAATAAATACAGGCCAATTTTCATGGTAAAACACATGCCCTGCAACCCGCATGGATATTGGCCTGCAGGGCATGTGTTCCAATACTTAAATTACCGCAAAAACCCTAATGCATAAACCTGCGGGCGCAGCTTGTCGCCCAGCGCTTTATAAGCCACTTCAAACGTGCTGAAATCTACAGGCGCAAAATCGCCGCTGGCGTTACGCGCTTTTAGGGCATTGCGAATCTGGTACCAGCCGACATCGGGGCGGTTCAGCTTAAACTCATCACGCACCGCACGCACGTCGGTATTGGCAAAATAGGCTTGCCATAACACCTGCCCTGCAAGCCGCACCGCGCTTGCCTCTACAGACAGCGCTTTGTCACTCAGATACTGCACCATAAAGTCCGATTCAAACCGCTCCGGCGCATTCACTTCCGCCTCGGTAAACGGGATAAAGTGATTGACGATGCTCCATGTTTTGCCGTTCCATTCAAGCTCGTTAGCGCTGGCGGTAAGGTTGCTGCCGTTAAACAGCATCCATATCAGGCAATCAGTTTTGAACTCATCAGAAAGCGGGGCGATGGGTTGCAGAAACTGGTCGCGGTCGTTTAGCCAAGTATGTTTTATCACTAGACGAACCGTAAATACTATCGCCGCTTGCCAAAGATTCTCTTGTGTAACAAAAAATCCGCCTGCACTGCAATACCCAGAAGATAACAGCGCCGTTTGAGTTGATGCATTTTGAAGGTCGGAGCCTTTGCAAATCATGCTGGCTATTGCACCGTCAGCCCATTTTGTGCCTCTAACATCTTTGGTGCTGGTTGTTGGCGAGATTGCATTTTTTAAAGGAAGCGCGTCAACATTATTGGCTCTGGGTCGATTAATCCAATCACCAAGCAATTGTTCGTTTGGGAGATTGTAAAAACATTTTTCACCTATCGCTTTAGCATTCTTGTCTAAAACTTCGGTTGTGATTTCTATAATCGGTTGTTTCTTTGTAGCATTTTGGTTGGTAGCCCAGACCAAAAACCCAATTGGAAAATCGCCTTTCAATCCATCAAAAGCTTTACTATGCACGACAAAGCCGCCTTGATACTTTGCGTTCCAGACTTCGCGGAACTTCTCAAAATTTGGCGCATTAACGTATTTTAGTTTGCTAAACATCGCTATGGTCGCAGTTGGCATTTCTTGAGAGATACGTACGAGAAATTGAACAAACAACTCTCTAGCGGCATAACCTTGCTTATCCATTATTTTGGCAACGCGAGTTTTTGAAACTCCTAGTTTGCTTTCAGCATTTTCGCCTCCTGCAATACTCACATTATCAGCGTTTGCGGCTTCCGCATAAGGCGGATTGATTAACACCAATATCTTCTTGCCCTCTGCAATGGCTTTGCGTAAGCCTTCCGGCACTTTGTTGGTCAGGCTATAGTCAATTTTTCCGTCATCGGTAATGTCGTCGTTGAGGTAATCGTATTGAAAGCGTTGCGCCGCCACACAGGTTTTGGTGGCTTTCATCACGTCCACATCGGCCTCATCCAGCGTGCTCATGTAGATGTTGCGCGGGTTGCTGTGCTTTACTTCCAAATTGCCCACGCCGCAGCACATGTCCCACACGATATAGTTTTTCTGCCAGTTATCGCCCAGCGTTTCAGCCAGTTTGTCGTAGGCTTTATCCACCACCGCCAGCGGCGTGTAATACGCGCCCTTAAAGCTGCGCTCATCCAGCGGAATCAGGCTATCGCGGCGTTCCAGCAGGTAATTGCGGTATTCGGCTTTGGGCGGTTTGTGGTAAATCGCCCAAAACTGGCGGTAGCCTTCTTTGCTGCCAAGCTCGTACATTTTGCCGCCCAGGCTGAACACCGGCGCGCCATCTTTATGCAGCAAAGCCGCAGGCAGGTTGGCGTGGGTGGCTACCGTGCCGTCGTGCATGATGTCGGCAAAAAACAGCAGCGCGTAATCGTCGTCGCTTACGCCGTCAATTTCGCGCCCGACCATTTCTACCCATTTATCAAACACTTGCTTGAGGTTATCAGGCGTAATCTGCGTGCGGATAATGTCGCCCGATTTAATGGCGGCTTTCACCGTGCTGATAAATTCATCTTCGTGCGTGGAGATTTTGAATGAGACAAAATGCGTGCCGATGTGCGCGGAGATTTCATCCAGCGCTTCCGGCGTGTACTGGCTGGCAGATTTGCCCCATTTCACGGTCTTTTTGGCTAAAAACGGCAGCACGTCTGCGCTTTTCATCAGCGCGGCTTTTTCGGTATCAATCACCGCCAGGAAAGGCGGCACGGTTTCGCCCGTATTCAACGCCACCTGCACGTAATGCAGCAATTGCGTAAACATGGCGTAGCTGGAGTGCTTGCCTGTATCTTTGGCCTCGAACCAGATTTCTTTGCTTTGAATGTCAATCAGGCCTTTGGTATAGCTTTTTAAGCCCAACGCCTTGATGTAAGCATCTTTTACGTCTTCTTCACTTTTGGCTTTTTGCAGGGTGGCGTAGAGGCTCATAGATGGATTGTAAAATAGTTGGATTGTAAATCTTAACCGTTTAGGGCACTTCTATAAATACAGAGTTTGGGATGCAGTACAAGGCGCACGGAACGTAGAAACCGAGATAGTATGCGGTATACAGCGAGGTTGCGAGTACCGCGCAACGCAGTAATGCGCTCAAAAAATGTATTTATAAACGTGTCCTTTAGTTATTTGTTATGCGCCCGCATAATGCGGCCTTTTTCGCGCTCCCAATCACGCGCTTTTTCGGTATCACGCTTGTCGTGCTGCTTTTTGCCTTTTGCCAGGCCAATTTGTATTTTAATGCGCCCTTTTGAGTAATGCATATCCAGCGGCACCAGCGTATAACCAGCACGCTCGACTTTGCCGATGAGTTTGGCAATCTCTTCATTATGCAGCAACAGTTTGCGTGTGCGTATCGCATCAGGCCGAATATGCGTAGAAGCCGCCCCCAGCGGCGTGATATGGCAACCGATGAGGTATATTTCACCTCGCTGAATAATCACATACGCTTCTTTAAGATTGACGCGGTTATCCCGAATAGCTTTGACTTCCCAGCCTTCCAGCACAATGCCGGCTTCGTATTTTTCTTCGATAAAGTAATCGAAAAAAGCTTTTTTATTTTGGGCGATGCTCATAAAACACAATATTTCTTAGCGAATGACTTAAAATAGCATTTTACGCTAGTTTGAATGTTGCAATGAATAAGGTAGAAAAAACGGTTTTAGTCATGCACTCAGCCGAGCAGATGTACGCACTAGTGGATGCGGTGGAGGATTACCCGAAATTTCTGCCCTGGTGCGGCGGCGTGGATTTGCACGAACGCACAGAAACCAGCACCAGCGCGACTTTACACATTAATTATCACGGCTTAAAACAGAATTTTACAACGCAAAATCACAAAACATTTCCGCACAGTATGGAAATAAAACTGAAAGACGGCCCGTTTAAGCATTTGGAAGGCGATTGGCGATTTATTGAATTACGCCAGGATGCCTGTAAAATCGAATTCAGGTTGAATTATGAATTTGCCAATGGTTTTTTAGAGAAAATGATTGCGCCGGTATTTGGCCACATTGCCAATACGTTTGTGGATGGCTTTGTAGCGCGCGCAGATAAAATTTACAGTGTGAAGGATACGCCTTGAGCAGCGAACAACATATCATGGTAGAAGTGGCTTATGCATTACCCAGCCAGCAACTCATCATCCCTGTACATATGCCGCCGGGGTCCAATGCAGAAGCGGCGATTCAGGCGTCCGGCATACAGCAGAAATTCCCTGAAATTGACCTGAAAGTGAATCAGATCGGTATTTTTGGCAAACTCACCAGACTTGATACGCCGCTGCACAACCTAGACCGCGTCGAGATTTATCGCCCGCTGATTGCCGACCCGAAAGAAGTGCGCAAGCAGCGCGCCGCAGACGGAAAGATTATGAAAAAAGGTGGTGGGAACGCACCGCCTGAAGATTGATATTTACGACAAACTAATTGCAGTTTTCGTTAATTTCTTTTTGTGCTTGTTCTTTGCCGGCCTGTAAATCCTTGTCACCCATATATTCGCGCTCGCCTTTTTCGTTCATTTTGTAAACACGTCCGCCTTGGGTATAAGTTTCAAAGTTGGCTTTAGCAGCCTTGCAATTTTCCGCTTTTCTTTTAGCCTCAGCCTCTTTCTCCTGTTTATTTCTTTTTTCTGCTTCGGCATTTCGCTGGCGTTGCGCAGCAGCCTCATCCGAGGCGCTCACAGGCAATGGGGGAGGATCTTTCATTGCAGGTGAAGTCTGCCGGACATTTTCTACAGGCGCCAGCGGCTCTTTACCGGTCGGGGTCACGGGCTTCTTTTTACCTCCAATAGCTTCTTGTTTTACATTTGAAGGTGGCGGCGTATCGGTATATCGAATCGAGCCGTCTTTATCTTTCCATTTATAGATCTCCGCGTGGCTTAACAACGGTGCTGTGATAAACAGCATTAAAGCTAAAAGCAAATGTAGATATTTCATGTATGTTCCCATCCATTTTACCAATGTCGCTCTTGATAGATTTTGTCGTTAAGCAACGTTTTTATCGAAAATTTAGTTTACTTCACGCTGATTAATTTAGATATTAATTGATAATTTAACGATTACTTCATGTTTTTAATCATATTTCACGCAATTGAGCTTACCAACTTTTAATAAGCATTGCAAATCTGTATAATCTCGTTTTGGAAATTAAGGATAACTCATGCGTTTGCTGCAACAGGCTCTTACCTTTGATGATGTTTTATTAGTTCCCGCGCACTCTGTGGTGATGCCACGCGAAGTTAATTTAAGCACTCAACTCACCCGCAACATCAAACTCAACATCCCGCTGGTTTCTGCGGCGATGGATACCGTGACCGAAGCGCCGCTTGCGATTGTGTTGGCGCAAGAAGGCGGATTGGGCATTATTCACAAGAACATGACGCCGGCGCTACAAGCCGCGCACGTTTCACGCGTAAAACGCTTTGAATCCGGCGTAGTGAACGACCCAGTCACCATTCAGCCGCACATGACGGTGCGAGACGTACTAGCGCTCACCCAAAAACATAAGATTTCCGGCTTGCCCGTTGTGGATGGCAACAAAATCGTCGGTATTGTCACCAACCGTGATTTGCGCTTTGAAACCAATCTGGATCAGGCCATCAGCAACATCATGACGCCGCGCGACAAATTGATCACGGTGCGGGAAGGCGCCCCACGTGAAGAGGCGATCCGTCTGCTACATCAATACCGTCTGGAACGCGTACTGGTCATTGATGAGCAGGATACGCTTAAAGGCTTGATTACCGTCAAGGATATTCAGAAGTCGCACGACCACCCACTAGCCTGTAAAGACAGCAAAGGCCGCCTGCGCGTAGGCGCTGCGGTTGGTGTAGGTGAAGGCACTGAAGACCGCGTGGCAGCGCTTGCCGAAGCCGGGGTGGATGTGATTGTAGTGGACACTGCGCACGGCCATTCGCAAGGTGTGCTGGACCGCGTTACCTGGGTGAAAAAACATTATCCAAAAATTGAAGTGATTGGCGGCAACATCGCTACTGCGGATGCTGCCAGAGCGCTGGTAGATGCTGGCGCGGATGGAGTGAAAGTTGGCATTGGCCCAGGCTCCATCTGTACCACACGCATTGTGGCTGGCGTAGGCGTACCGCAAATCAGTGCCATCTGCAACGTGGCAGAGGCGCTCGAAAAATCCGGCATCCCGTTTATTGCAGACGGCGGCATTCGTTTCTCAGGCGATATTTCAAAAGCCATCGCCGCAGGCGCGTACTCTGTCATGCTGGGCGGCATGTTTGCAGGCACTGAAGAAGCGCCCGGTGAAATTGAACTGTTCCAGGGCCGCTCATACAAGTCATATCGCGGCATGGGCTCGATTGGCGCCATGCAAAAAGGCTCCAGCGACCGCTACTTTCAGGACAACAATGGCAATGCAGACAAACTGGTACCGGAAGGCATTGAAGGCCGCGTGCCTTACAAAGGCAGCGTGATTGCGGTCATCCATCAATTGATGGGTGGGTTACGCGCCTCGATGGGCTATGTCGGCGCCGCAAATATTCAGGACATGCGCAGCAAGGCTGAATTTGTACAAATCACCAGCGCCGGTATGCGTGAATCGCACGTGCACGACGTGCAGATTACCAAAGAAGCCCCCAACTATCGCATAGACTAACCTGCAGACCGCATGGATATTGGCTCTGCAGGCAGGTATTTTATATGAATCACTCAAAAATCCTTATTCTCGATTTCGGCTCACAAGTCACCCAACTCATCGCGCGCCGTGTGCGCGAAGCGCATGTGTACTGCGAGATCCATCCCTGCGACGTGTCTAATGAGTTTGTCAAAGACTTTGGGGCAGATGGCATCATCCTATCCGGCAGCCATGCCAGCGCTTACGAAGAAGACACTGACAGAGCCCCGCTAGCGGTATTCGAGCTGGGCGTGCCGGTTCTGGGCATTTGCTACGGCATGCAGACCATGGCGCAACAGTTAAGCGGTAAGGTGGAGGCTGGCCATAAGCGTGAATTCGGTTACGCTGAAATCCGCGCCCGCGGCCATTCTGCGCTATTTAGAGATATTCAAGACCGCACCAATGCTGAAGGTCATGGCTTGCTGGATGTATGGATGAGCCACGGCGACAAAGTCACCGAATTACCACCCGGCTTTAAGGTTATCGCCAGCAACGAAACTACACCCATCGCTGCTTTTGCGGACGAAGAACGTAAATTCTATGGTGTGCAATTCCATCCGGAAGTTACGCATACCAAGCAAGGCCAGGCCATGCTTGAGCGCTTTGTGCTGGAAATTTGCGGTGCAAAACCCGATTGGGTGATGAAAGACCATATTGCCGAAGCCGTCGAAAAAATCCGTGCACAAGTGGGTGATGAAGAAGTCATTTTAGGCCTGTCGGGTGGCGTGGATTCCAGCGTTGCTGCTGCGTTGATTCACCGCGCGATTGGCGATCAACTCACCTGCGTATTCGTTGACCACGGCCTGCTGCGACTGGATGAAGGCGACATGGTGATGGATATGTTCGTTGGCAAACTGCATGCGCGAGTCATCCGCGTGGACGCGGTTGGCCAGTTTATGGGACATTTGAGCGGCGTGACCGATCCGGAAGCGAAACGCAAGATCATCGGCCGCGAGTTTGTGGAAGTGTTCAAAGCAGAGGCGGCCAAACTGAAAGCGGGCGATGGCGGGCATAAGGGCGCGACATTTCTGGCGCAAGGCACGATTTACCCCGACGTCATCGAATCCGGCGGCGCAAAATCCAAAAAAGCCGTCACCATCAAAAGCCACCACAACGTTGGAGGCTTACCGGAAACACTCGGCTTGAAATTGCTGGAACCGTTACGCGACCTGTTCAAAGATGAAGTGCGCGAACTCGGTGTCGCGCTTGGGCTTCCGCACGACATGGTGTATCGCCACCCCTTCCCCGGGCCTGGTTTAGGTGTACGCATCTTGGGAGAAGTCAAAAAAGATTATGCTGATTTGCTGCGCCGCGCCGATGCTATTTTTATAGAGGAACTGCGTAACACCATCGATGAAAAAACCGGTAAAAGCTGGTACGACCTGACCAGCCAGGCATTTGCTGTGTTCTTGCCCGTCAAGTCTGTCGGCGTGATGGGCGACGGACGCACCTATGATTATGTGGTCGCTTTGCGTGCCGTGGTCACCAGCGACTTCATGACCGCGCACTGGGCTGAATTGCCTTACGATCTGCTCGGCCGCGTATCCAATCGCATTATCAATGAGGTGCGCGGCATCAACCGTGTGGTATACGACATTTCTGGAAAACCGCCTGCAACGATTGAGTGGGAATAGTGCTTAACTTTTCGAATGTGCTAATATCTGCCTGTTAGAATTTACTCAACAAATCAACAAGATGAGGTTGTCATGAAATATTCTATTCATTACTTTTTAGCATTTGCGCTGGCATTACTGGCCGGTTGCGTAAGTGATAAACATGATACTTCTGTTTACCCACAAAAGATTCTTGAAACCGTAAATGCCAAGTATCCTGCAGACAAAAACACGCTCATTTTCATTGGCGCGCCAGAAGGCTTTATCGCACCACGTCTGGCCAATTGTGAAGTTGAAAAAGATGTCGATACCGGTAAAGTGGCTGCAATTGTGAGCTCTCTGGCACTAAAATCAAGCACTGTGGTCGTCGCGGGCGAAGACGAATCGCTCACCTCAACAACGATGGCAAAAGCACTTACAAGCGGCAATGATAAAATCAGCGGCGCAAAAGCCGTTGTCATTGGTGCTAAAGAAACACAAAAGCGTCTTGCCGATTTGGCAGCCACAAGCGGCGTCACGCTTGAGTTTATCGACAACCCTAACTGATTATTTACGAACAATAACAAGCCAAGCATAGCTGTTAAGCTAGTCTTGGCTTAAAGTTTTTATGAGCCGCGGATTTGTAAAGGAAGATGATTTAGAGCACGCCGGTACTGATGTGCCAGAGCGTCCGGTCAGTGCGCACCCAAATTACGTAACCGCCAATGGTTATGCGCAATTGCAGCAGCAGGCAGCCGCATTGGAGCGGGAAATATCAAATCTTTCGACCAACAAGGAAGATGCTGGCGCGCAACAAAAACTCGCCGTTCTGAATCGAGATTTGCGCTATATTTCAGCCAGACTGGAAAGCGCCCTGGTGACTAAACCGGATGCGGCTTCCCAGCTTGTGCTATTTGGCGCGCAGGTGACCGTGGAGGACGAAAATGGCGATAGCCACACCTATGAAATTGTGGGCGAGGACGAGGCTGACATTAAAGCCAATAAAGTCAGCTGGACATCACCTTTGGCCAAAGCGCTTATCGGCCATAAAGTTGGCGAAAACGTCGTGTGGGCACGACCTGCAGGCAATGCCGTATTAGAAATTATTGCAATACATTATTAAAAGAAAGCCGGACATGAACGAAACCCAAGTGATTAGCGTAACCCAAGCCATCGTCAAACGCCGCTCCGTTAAAACCTATGACCCTCAACATAAAATGACAGCGGAAGAAATCGCCAAACTGATGTCTTTGGCGATGCTCTCGCCCACCGCGTTTAACATCCAGAACTGGCGCTTCGTTGTTGTCACCGATGCTGCTCTGCGCAAGCAAATTCGTGCGGCGAGCTGGGACCAGCCGCAGGTCACGGATGCCTCGTTACTGATTGTGCTGACCGCAGATTTGAAATCCTGGGCAAAACAGCCTGAGCGCTACTGGGCGAATGCGTCCAAGCCGGTGCAAGATTATCTCATCCCCGCCATCAAGCAATATTATGATGGCAAAGAGCAGGTGCAGCGCGACGAGGCGATGCGTTCCTGCGGCATGGCGGCCATGACCATCATGCTGGCAGCCAAGGAAATGGGCTATGACACCTGCCCTATGGATGGCTTCGACTTTGATGCAGTCGCCAAACTGCTGAATCTGCCTGCCGACCATACACCCGCAATGTTTGTGGTGGTCGGCAAAGCGCTGCAGCCTGCCAATCCGCGCGGCGGGCAGCTGGATTTTAATGAAGTCGTTATTTACAACAAGTTTTAATTGAAAGAAATAGAGAAAATTTAGATGTTAATCGCTAACAATATCACCATGCAGTTCGGCGCAAAGCCGCTGTTTGAAAATGTCTCGGTAAAATTCGGTGACGGTAACCGCTATGGCCTCATTGGCGCCAATGGCTGCGGCAAATCGACCTTTATGAAGATTCTGGCCGGCGTGCTGGAGCCATCCTCCGGCAATGTCACCCTGGACAGCAACGAACGCATGGCGTTTTTGAAGCAAGACCAGTTCGCCTACGAAGACCAGCGCGTACTGGATGTAGTGATGATGGGCCACGAACAAATGTGGAAGGCGATGCAAGAGCGCGACGCCATCTACGCCAATCTGGAAGCCACCGAAGAGGATTACATGCGCGCCGCCGAGCTGGAACATGTATTCGCAGAATATGGCGGTTACACTGCTGAAGCGCGCGCTGGCGAACTGTTGATGGGCGTAGGTATCCCCCTTGAACAGCATAACGGCCCGATGAGCGCTATTGCACCGGGCTGGAAGCTGCGTGTGCTGCTGGTGCAGGCATTGTTCGCCAACCCTGACGTTTTGCTGCTGGATGAGCCCACCAACAACCTCGACATTAATACCATCCGCTGGCTGGAAGACGTGCTGAATAATCGCGACTGCACCATGATTATCATCTCGCACGACAGGCACTTTTTAAACCAGGTATGTACGCACACCTGTGATATGGATTACGGCAAGCTGGCAGTTTACCCTGGCAATTACGATGACTATATGGAAGCCAGCACCGCAGCGCGTGCCCAGCAAGCCAAAGATAACGCCAAGGCTAAACAGCAAATCGCCGATTTGCAGGAATTTGTGCGCCGCTTCTCGGCCAACGCATCAAAAGCCAAGCAGGCGACCAGCCGTGCCAAACAAATCGATAAAATAAAGATTGAAGAATTTAAACCTTCCAGCCGCCAGTATCCGTTCATCCGTTTTGAATACGACGAGCGCGAAAAGCTGCATCGCAACGCCGTTGAGCTTAAAAAACTCAGCCACGGCTTTGATAAACCGCTGTTTAACGACGTCAGCATGATGTTTGAGGCCGGTGAGAAAGTCGCGATTATTGGCGAAAACGGTGTTGGTAAAACCACCTTTCTACGTTGTCTGGCTGGCGATTTAAAACCCAACCACGGCGAAGTGAAATGGGCTGAAAAAGCTACGCTTGGCTATTTTGCGCAGGATCACGAATACGAGTTTGAAAAAGATGAAACACTATTTGACTGGATGGCAAAATACCGCCAAAGCAATGAAGACGACCAGGCCGTGCGCAGCATGCTAGGCCGCTTGCTGTTCTCTGGCGATGATGCTAAAAAATCCGTCAAAGTGCTTTCAGGCGGCGAAAAAGGCCGTATGCTCTATGGTAAGCTCATGCTCGGCCGCACCAACGTGCTATTGATGGATGAGCCCACCAACCACATGGACATGGAATCGATTGAAGCGCTGAATACCGCGCTGGATAAATACAAAGGCACGCTCTTTTTTGTGAGCCATGACCGCGAATTTGTGAGCTCTATCGCTACGCGGATACTGGAGATCAAGCCGGATGGCATTGTGGATTACACCGGCAATTATGAAGATTACCTGGCAAGTCAGGGTGTAGAATAAGCCTAGCGTGAGGATATACGACGGCCCAAAATGACATGCTCTGCAACCCGCATGGATATTGGCTTACAGAGCACCTGTTATTAGTTATTTAAAGTGAAATTTAACGCAGTTCGGAAAGGTGGCAGAGTGGTTGAATGCACCGGACTCGAAATCCGGCATACGTTTCTAACGTATCGAGGGTTCAAATCCCTCCCTTTCCGCCATTAAGCCATGTAGTTATTGGCCTCTAACGTAGCAATATATATCTACCCATCGTTTTACCCATCATCTGTATTGATATGTTGTGATATGCTCTAACCGCCAACGCTGATTGCAAGCGTTTTTGGAATAGTAGCTGTCGATACTACATAATTTCATTGCTCTGACACTCACTTCGTTGATAGTACGAAAATTATGCTCACCCAACAATTGGGTGAAGGGTCAATTATCAGTCATTCGGAAACCAATGGCAAAACTGGAAGCTGTTTGCGTTTCTTACAGTTATTGGTCTCTTAGAAGTAATTACTTTATCAATACATTCAGACCAAAGTGGTCGGCAAAACCGTGTGGATAATAGAGGATAAAACCGTTACCATTAGTGCGCCTCTCAACAACGATTAAAACTGGATAGATAAATGAACAGTCTAATCAGCATTCCCATTGGGTTAATTACTTCTTTGAGCGCAGAGAACGCATTAATCATAATGCGTAATGTGTTTCGCGCAGAATGCAGATACTGCAAACTCAGTCCTTCCACACTTACGTTATCCGAAAAACTCAATGTCGCCGACGGTGGTATTGATGCTCAAGTAGATACCGACCAAGAAGTACCTAATGACTGTATATTTAAGACAGGATTAACAGGATTCCAACTCAAATCTGGCACTTCATTCAAACCTTGGAATGATAGCTCTATCGAAGCCGAACTTATTAATAGTAATGGACGCTTATTTGCTGAAGTCGAGCGCCTATTGCAGCACAATGGTAGCTATGTAGTTATTTGTACTGGACACGACCTCACCCCCCAGCAACGAAATAATTCGAAGCTAATCATCGCTAAGATATTTAATAGGCTTGGCTATCCAAAACGCGAGGATCTAATAGACGTACTCGGTGCGAGTCAACTCGCCGAATTTATTGAACGTCATCCAGCTGTTGCTGCAGCAATTACGCCTAACCCTATTCAAGATGCACTGCTAATTGACGAGTGGCAACAAAATGCCCATATGTCGAATCCATTTGAACCTTCCAAAGAACAATCGGAAATAATTGAGCAGATACGTGATGGTTTGCTTGGTTCAGCCAAACATATTCGGATTCTTGGCGAACCAGGACTAGGTAAGTCTCGCATTACTCTTGAAGCAGTTCGTCACGTCGACATTGCGCCAATTGTCCTATACTTTGAACATGGCACACGATTTGGTCAGTCGCAGATTTTTGGATATCTCCTCAAAAATAAGACAGAATATCCATTGGTGCTTGTCATTGATGAGCTGCCTGAACAGGAAATGACTGAAATTTGGGCACATCTCAAGAACAGAAGCGGTGCACTAAAGTTGGTTACGTTAGATCATGGGCATGATGAAACATATGACTCCGAAATTCAGCGATTTCAAGCCCCTAAACTTGATGATGAAACAATCAAAGGGATTATTGCCCGGCACGTTGGCGAATCCCGCGAGTTGGATCGTTGGGTAGAGATTTGTGAAGGATCACCGCGCGTAGCTCAAGCAGTTGCAGAAAACCTGCGCGCCAATCCTGATGACATCTTGCGATCTCCTGCAACCGTGCCACTATGGGATAGATTTCTTCACGGCTATGAACGGCGCGACCAGCAGCAAGTGCGTCAGATTGATTGTGCTACCCGGCACGTGGCTTTGTTCAGTCGCTTTGGCTTTGAGGATCCAGTAAGTGATGAGGCACGCTACATTGCGGGTTTGATTGAACAGGCAGACCCTTCAATCACTTGGGCACGCTTTCAAGAAATTATTCGCAGTCTTAGAGCACGTCGCGTACTTCAAGGATCAAGAACGCTTTTCTTTGTTCCAAGAGCATTACATATTCATCTTTGGAAACAATTCTGGGAATCCTATGGTCACGGGTTCAGATTCAAAGATGTTTTCAAGTCGATGCCAACATCACTTCACACTTGGTTCATGAGCATGTTCAAGTTTGCTGGTGAAGGTGCTACTAGCAGTGTCATCAATGATATTTTGAAAAATGATGGAATTTATGCCGACAAAAATATACTGGAGTCTGAAAAAGGCTCACGCTTTCTATCAAACCTAGCTGAAGCTAACCCAGCAGCAGTTTTAAAACTTCTAGAAACAACGATTGGATGCTGGCCTGATGAAGAGTTATATGGTTTTGAAAATAGCCGTCAAAATATTGTTTGGACGTTAGAAAAAATTGCCGTCTGGAAGCTTTATACGGTACGCGCCATGAGGATACTAGCGCGTTTAGCACTAAATGAGAATGCTACTAACAGCAACAATGCAACTGGTACTTTGCTTGGTCTGTTCAAAATTGGCTATGAATGGGCAGCTACCGAAGCCTCTCCCGTAGAGCGTTTACCTGCCTTGTTGCAACTACTTAGATCACAGGTCGATGCAGAACGCCAATTGGCGCTTAAGGTTATGCATGCTGCATTGGATACTGGGGGTATGATTTCCAGAATGGTTGGCCCAGAATATCAAGGTCTAAAAGAACGCGCCAATCTTTGGAAACCCCAGACCTATGGCGAATGGTGGGATGCTCAACGCCAATATTTTCAGGTGCTTATTGATGAGACGCGTAGCTGGCCTGAAAACTTAAAGGTAGAAGTTTGCGAAGCATTACTCAATGCAGTAGAACAACAGATATTACTGCCCCCATGCACAGAAATCGCGTTTCAGATTTTGGAGACTCTCATTCATGAGCCGTCGCTTGATCCGAGCAAACTGAATCGATTCTTCTCACATTGGCTTGAGTATCACACTGATGAACAGCATGCTGCTATTACACTCCGACTGACTAAGATGAGTCGGGTGTACAGCCGACGGGATTTACAGAGCCGTTTGCAACGCTACGTGATTGATGTGGATTGGATGGAATGGGATGAAGAATTTCGCGAAAGACATGGCAAGCCCAGGAATCGTGCAAAGTTACTCGTTACCGCACTTGCACGACGTATAAACAAACAACAGATCCTGTTCGCCGAAATTAAACCTCTACTCACACCGAAGAAACCTTCAACGCCAGCTCTTTGGTATTTTGGCGAGCAACTTGCGAGTAGCGACCAAAGCCATACATTACTACAGCAACTAATTGAATTAACACTTCAGACAAAACACCACACCTGCTTAGCTGGGTATTTGAATACATTAAAAACTCAAGACTTCGGTTTATATTTAACAACAATCAACGCTCTTCTAGAAAAGCAGGAAACTGCATGGCTTGGTGCGCGAATCGCAATTTCATCTACTTACAATCACGAGTTATTTGAGCACTGTTTAGACGCACTTGATGCTGGACGTATTGAACCAGCAGAATTTTCATGGCTTCGTTTTGGCCTTGCTTGGCAAGCTGTACCAAACCAACAAATGGAACGTTTGATCGATCTTCTACGGCGGATTTCTGATAATAACTCCATCAATCTGTTACTAAGCTTGTTAAGAGATCTGCCATTTGATCAGTCGTCTCCATTCAACTCACAGTTAGTATTTGAAATAATAACTACAACCATCCCTAATGATGAAAGCGTGAATCTAATGGAGGGATATGAATGGAAAGAAGTCTGTGACAAACTTATCAAATGGGATCAATCATATGCAATGCCGCTAATTGATAGGTTGTTCAATGAAATGGGTAAAGTATACCGTCTCAGTTATGACACTTATGTTGGTACTTTAGCAAATGAACTTGTGCTTATAGACCCTTCAGGAGTATGGGGATTATTGACTAGGCATTTTGAAGCAACGTTGCCCAAATGGCGTAGTGATTTGTTGAGTTGGTTACAAGGAGGGCTGACAAAATTTGATGAGGCTGAGGCTCGCGGCCCAATAGCCGACATATCTATTGATGAAATTTTAATGTGGGTCGATCAAGATGTAGATAGCAGAGCTGCATTAATTGCACATGCTGCACCGCGAACACTTAATGATGCGGGCGGCGGTAAGCTAACGCGTGAGCTATTAGTGCGGTACTCTAATGTGGAAGGGGTTAAAAGTGGCATTTCTGCTATCTTTCATTCCGGAGGTTGGTCAGGGCCTGCCAGCCTGTACTACAAGAAGCGCCGCGATAAATTTCGCACATGGCTTTCTGCAGGATTTCAACATGAAGTTGTCCAATGGATTGAAGAAGAATTAGACTCACTCAATCAGCAAATCGAAAGAGCAGAAGTTGAAGAAGAACGAGATCGCTTTACTTAATTATTATTTAGTTTCAAGTGAGAAGTAAGCTTTTCTGACATGCATCCATTCCCGGTTTCCCTTACTCTCTTAAGGCGACGGGAAAATCGGGAACTTAGCTTTCTTGACTACCTGTAAGCCAACTCAAAAAGAATATTTCACCCAACTGATTTTAAGTCTAACAAGTCAATCCCATCCACACTAGCACAGAACCCAATATCGGCGGGAGTCTCCGAAAGGTGCCAATAACGACGCGGCTTTCAGAGGTGGCAATTTCTCAACTCACCATCTTGGTTCTTAGATAGTTATTATTTTGCTTCTATCAACAACAGAGCCCATTAGCTAAATGTGTACGTCTAATTCAGATTTGCCAATAAGCCTTAAGATGAAATTTAGGAATTCAACTACTGGCAATAGACGAGTAGTCCATTCATGCAACTTTACTGAAAGTAGGCAATAAGCATTTTTGCTCTTATTTTTTAATACAGCAATGACATCAATCCATAATCTGCTACCTCACTACAGCTGCTATAGACAAATAGGCCTTATAAGCCCCTGTGACCTTTACAGTACGGCTTATCTTTACAGCTTTTGGTATACAGCAGATTGCCTCATTGCTGACTCAAATCTCAAAAGAAAGGTAATTCAATAATGAGCCTGCACATCACCTATAAGAATTCTCCCGAACGTGAAACTGAAAGCTATCCGATTATCCTAGTCGGACTAAAGATGGCTGAAGGTAGTGGTCGCCCTACTCCTGAGGTACTCGAGTCCCTTGATAGCTTTCACGAAGATGTTGGTTGGATAAGTTTGTCTAATTTAACCAGCATCAGTAAATGCGACGTGATTTTTGAAGTGGTGGATTCCAGCAATATTCTTATCGGTTTCCAAGAGAAAGGTGCTGAATCTAAACTGCGCTGGCTACCGGTAACCATATTGACTACCGAAGATTATCCAGCCTTACCCAGCATTATTCATACTGTACTAGCGCCTTCGTTTGCACCTGGGCTCATTGGCGTTGACTGGGAGGATGCTAAGTTGGTACTAAGCCGTGGCCAGCAAGGCTTCCTGACGCTGGTTTCTGGGAATTTTGAAATGTCTATACCATCAGCACGCGCCATAATTTCATCCCATCTGAATTTACTGGACCAAGAATTAATGATTAGTGGCGTGTTGGCTGTCATGTTCGCGCATCACACACAATCGGTCATAACCAATACATACAGGATCCTTAATTCATTAGAATCAATGTGCCCATCTGATCAGCCTGCATTGGTAGCCGCTCCAGAAACCTCAGGATGTAATTCTATGTATGCCTTGCTGGTTATTACTAGTTTGCCAGATGAATGATCATGGTTCCCGCTTTTACCATTCCCCTAAGGGGTGAGGGAAAAGCGGGAGTAATGGTCTAATTAAGAGACTCGTTCTTGATTTCCTCTAACAAACGACTTACAGCAACTTCGAGTCGCTTGTTTGTATTTTCTGCCTGAATAATTTTTTTACTACACTTGCGCCCTCTTGCGATTTGAACGTCAGCAGCAACAATTTCATTTTCATTAATATCTTCCTTAATAGCCAGTAGGCCTCGTCCGCCTAAATGTGGAAGGTATAAGAACTTTGGATTGCTCGGAAGGCTTAATAATTTAGCCATCAACTTCGCCCTGTTTCCGCAAAATATTACTAAGTCAGTAATGGCGTTTAGCTCGCCCCTTAATCTATTTAAATTGTCAGGCTGAATTATTTCTTGTTCAAGTGCTTCGGAACGATTGTGCTCCTTTAAATATAAAGGCTTTGGCCAGGCATTTGTGATGGTAATATTTAATCTAGTAATATCATTTCTACCAAGATGCTCTGAAAGCAACATAAGGAATTTTTCTAAATTTGTTCCTGTAGCTTTCGCTGCCGGATACCCTGCTTTCATTTCTGCTTGTCCAGGGCAAGATAGCACGATAGCAACCTTGCTTTGGGCGCCTACTTGGAGGTGGCACATTATGAGCTCTCCATATCAGCTAGAAATCTTAAGTTACCTTCAATGTAAAAAATTGAAGCCAGTTTGCTTTTGATCATACTTTCCTCCGAGTTGTTATTGAAATTAGCAATAACAACCCAAGGAGGTAACACGTATCTGAGCTATATTCTATAAAGGGAGCGTGTAATAAGAAGAATTATTACCTCTCAAGTTTGCCGTCATTACTGGCCCAATTATGTACCATATATGCGGGTGCGTAAAGTATTCTGAAATGACATAGTTTCGTCTATGGCTAGTAATGAGGCGCTAATAAGGGAATTTGCTACCGAGCTTAGAGTTCGCCGTACTGCTCTCAATTTGTCTCAAGAGGAACTTGCCCACCGTGCGGGGATTAATCGCACCTACATTGCAAAACTGGAACTGGCAAAGAATCAGCCGACGCTCAGCATATTGTACGAATTGGCTATAGCTCTTAAAGTTGACCTGCCAGAGATGCTTGAGGCAGTATTAGTGCGACATAGGGCCAAACAATCGATTAAGACTTAACCTGACAGAACATAAGGGAAAACTTAATTTAATAAATCACTTGTGACAGCAAGATATCAGTTGAAGATAACAAAGGAAGGGAAGATGGAGTTGGTGATCTGACGCCTTCCGCCAGACCACCCCTAGATTAATGTGTACTAGCTCAGACCTGATCTGACAGTTACCGAATTTTTAGGGTGTCTGTCAGATTAGATTTGGTTTAGGTTTTTTCCATTCCAAATCAATTTCCCACTGAGTAAAGTTTCCAACGGCGTTCTGCCATTGCAAATCTTACCCTGATGAGTTCTTTCATTATTGTAATAATTGAGCCAATCGTCCAGATCTTTTTGCAAGGTCTCCATATCAGCATAAAGTTTCTTGCGGAATGTGACTTGGTAAAACTCCTGCAAGATGGTCTTATGGAATCGCTCGCATATGCCGTTAGTCTGCGGTGACATAGCCTTAGTTTTGGTGTGATCAATGTCATTGATGGCCAGATAAAGCTGATAGTCATGCTGCTCGACCTTGCCGCAATATTCAGTGCCACGGTCAGTGAGGATGCGCAGCATTGGCAGGTCATGGCTGGTATAGAACGGCAGCACCTTATCGTTGAGTAAATCAGCTGCTGTAATCGGCGTTTTAGTCGTGTACAGCTTGCAATGCACTACCTTGCTGTAAGTGTCGATAAAGGTTTGCTGATAGATACGACCGACGCCTTTGAGGTTGCCAACGTAAAACGTATCCTGCGCACCCAAGTAACCAGGATGCGCCGTTTCAATTTCACCGCAGGCGACATCATCCTCATGTTTGCGCTCCAGTGCTGCAATTTGCGCATCGCTGAGTTCAATGCCTTCATCAGCAACCTTGGCTTCCAGTGCGCTTAAACGACATTTGAAGTTCTCAAGCTTATGGCGTAGCCAGATAGAGCGGACGCCGCTACCTGAAACAAATACACCACGCTTGCGTAGCTCATTACTGGTGCGATGCTGACCATGAGCTGGGAAGTCAATCGCATAACTGATGACGGCTTGCTCTGTACCTTCGTCAACGCGGTTCTTGAGATTTGGCACACGGCGCTCACGATTGATGAGTCCCTCTAAACCATCGGTTTCAACGAGTTCTTGATAGCGATAAAACGTGTCTCTCGACACGCCCATAATCTTGCAGGCTTTTGAGACGTTTTGAAGTTCTGAAGCAAGATTGAGTAATCCTGCTTTATGTTTAATGATTGGGTTGTTAGTATGCAACATGAGCGTTACCTTTCTACTTTAGTTTGATTACGGATTCGACACCCATATCAAACTCGGTAACGCTCACTTTTACAAGTGCATTGTCAGATCAGATTGAGACTAGTTCAATTAATGAATATTAATTATCTTGAACGATTATGCTTTGAACGCACCCCCTTCCTTCTGCCCTTCTTTGGCTTTTTGGGTTCAATGTATGTTTTAGTGAATCCAGCAGAGACGACTGGCTTTGTAAGATGCTCATCCATCCACTTGAGAAACGGCCTCAAATCCTCCTTATTCTCAACAAACCACCTCCTTCTGGCTAGATCCCATCTGGCACCAAGACACTTTGCCTCATGATTCTCTTCGAAAGGAACATTCAGATAAGTTTTCATGCATCACCTCCATGAGCAGCAAGGGTCAGCAATTCACCATCCAAATTTAAGTAGCCTTGCCGTACCAGGCTTTCTATAGCTTCTTTGGTTCTGCTCTTGCGATGGTTCTTATCCGCAGTAACCAACGTGCTTTTCAGATGATCGACAGCTTGATCAAAGGCGATTCCACCTGGCCATTCTCGCTCAGTAGTAGCACACTGCATTCTTTGCTGTACCAGCATCTCTGTAAATGCGGCGAGTATCGTCCGTTGATTATTCCCACTGGGTTGAATTGATTTGGGTGGTATCAAGCCCCCCGTTTCAATTACTGCACAGGATGTAATCGCTTTGCCAAACTCATCCTCTCCAAGATGCACCGTCTCCAGTTCGAATGGATAACTGATGCCACTCTGCCCATCTTTAGACTTGAGCAGCTTCCACCACTTCCGATTGCCGTCCTGGGATACTTCTATTATCGTATCCATCGCCGCATAAAGACTCGAGTGGCCGCGTAAGCCTCTACTTTCATCTTTACCTGGATGATGGATCAGTACGACCAAGCCTCCTATTAAAGCTTGGAGTCTAGATGCTCCTGCAAGGATTCTGCCCATATCAGATGATGAGTTCTCATCCGCACCAGCAATCGCCCTGTTCAAGGTATCAATAAATACTACTGGTTTATTGTAGTCCAAGCCTGCGTTTTGATTGATGAGCCTAGCTAATCTATCCACATCCGTTTCCGATAATAGCGAAAACTGGTCTAGGATAAAGGACACAAAGCTCGGAAACGGCAAATCATGCGTTTTCTCCCAAGCCATAGTGCGAGCCCTCATGCTTGCTTGCCCCTCTAACGCAAGGTAATAAACTTTGGTTATATCGGGCTCACGTGTAAACCATCCCTCGCCGATACCGAGTACAGCTGCGATACTCAAGCTAAAGAATGATTTCCCGACACCGCTTGGGCCATAGATACAAGCCAGCCCAGTATAGGGAAGGATGTCATCAATCAGCCAACGACCGCCGCTTAGTTCTGGTAACTGATCAGCATATAAAAGTGTGAACTTGCCATCGGTTCTTACTTTATCAGTAGGCATATTTTGGTTTAAATTATCCATGATTAGCCTCCTTAGCTTGAAGCCATGCATCGACTTCAGCACGATTCCAGGCAGTGATTCTGTCTGACAGCTTAACGGGCTTCACGAAAGTACCATTTTGGACTTTCCTCCAAAGGGTAGCCGCAGAAAATGGCAATATCTGCATCAACTCCTTTTGACGAATGTAACGATAGGTTGGTTGAGTTACTATTAAGTCTTTCATTTGTTATCTCCTCAACGAGGGGAAGTAGTACGAAAATGTACGCCTCGTTAAAGAAAAACACGTGGTAGCGAGGTCCTACAGTATCGCGTTACGTGATGCATTCTTTTAACCAATAATATATTTTTAATAAATATAATTTATCAGTTGGACGTGCGAAGACGAAATAAGGCCATGGTATGGGCGTAAAAAAGGAGAGGTAGAAAAGATAGCTAAGAATATTTCCCGCACCACCCGCTCACTTAAGAGGGCTGGGAAAAGCGGGAGGGAGATTAAATGAGGATGTTACTTATTGTGATATGCGTAGTCAGACCAGTCTTGCATCAACTGTCTACGTTTATTGAATAAATCGCCTCGGCGGTAAGCTGCCTCAACTTTGCTACCGATAGCATGTGCCAAAGCCATCTCAGCCACTTCTCTAGAGTAATCTGTATGCTCTGCACACCAGTCTCTGAAGGTGGAACGAAAGCCATGTGGTACTGCAGCCACTTTCATTCTGCGTAATACCGCCGATAGAGTCATATCAGAGAGTGTAGACCCGCGGGGACTTGGAAATACGTATTCACAAAATGCGGACGCCTTCTGCTTCTTGATAATGGATAAGACGGCATCAGAGAGTGGCGCCCGATGTTCCTTACCCATCTTCATGCGCTCAGGCGGGATTGTCCATATCCCACTGTCCAGGTCAAACTCACTCCATTTAGCACCACGCACCTCACCAGAACGCGATGCAGTTAATATCGTGAATTCCAGCGCCCTCGCACCCATCCCTTGTTGCTCGCTTAGCCTTGTCATAAATGCTGGAAGCTCTTTATACGGCAGGGCGCGATGATGATCGGTCTTGGTGATTTTGCCTGGAGCTGGCAGCATCTTGTCGAGAAGCCCCTTCCAGCGTGCAGGGTTGTTATCAGGGCGATAACCTCTCACTGCAGCCCAATCTAATACGGATTCTATACGTCCACGCACTCGACTGGCTGTTTCTGTCTTGTCACGCCAAATGGGTTCCAATATGGCAAGTATTTGCGGTAATGCTACATCTCGAACCAACATCCGCCCTATCTTAGGATATGCGTAGACTTGCAGCGTGTTTGTCCATTGCTGCGCATGTTTGGCATTTCGCCAGCTATCCTTATGTGCATCGATATATTGTGTAGCGGCTTGGCTGAAGGTAATGGCGGATGCTTGGGATGCTATCAGTTGACTGCGTAATATGCGCGCGTCCTCTACGGGGTCTATCCCTTGCCCAATTTTGGCTCTCGCTGCTCTGGCAGCCTCCTTGGCCTGCGCAAGCGTCACATCGGGATAACCACCCAACCCTTTGTCACGCCGCTTTCCGCCCACCTGATAACGTAATACCCAGCTTCTGGAACCTGATTTGGTTACATTAAGTGCAAGTCCAGTCACGCCCCCAACGAAGTTAATGCCTCTGCGACTGATTTGTGAAACTGCCAGCGCCCCAAGTTCTTTTCTCTTTGTACCCATCATTACACCCTTCATAATTTTGATGGGTGAAATTTTTACATGCTTCTGAAATTTGGTGGTGACTTGCTGAAGAGCACCTCGGAAACCCGCGCCGTTATTGGTACCTTTCGGGTCTTCCCGCCGATATTGGGCTGCAGAGGAGGAGGTGTTTTAAGATTATGATTTTAAAGGAAGTTTTTAGGTGCTAATATTTGAATTTCAGTAAATTCCAACTAACAACCCATCATCGAAACCATCGTTTTTATTGGGGGAAAGTGGTGCTTATCTGAAGTTTCGTGAATGTTTAGAATGGCTGGAATGAGCCCGAAGAAGACATACAATTTTCAAAAACATTACAAACATTATCGCGATTACTGACAATATTAAACTTCCCAGCACCACTGTTAACCCCAATGTTGTTGGCGCATATCTATTCAATCCTAAACAACTCATTTATAACTAAATAGAATATAAATATACTTACAAAGTCTTTTTAATTATTTAAAAGCTTTGTTAAAGTGCGCACATTCTTTGAACAAATATGTGCAAATAGATGAGCTTAACTAAATCAAAATTGTCGTTAGAAACAAATGAAGCGGTGCTACAAGCGGTAGCTAACGCAATCACATCTGTTAAACAACAATCAGGTTACGGCTCTGTCGAGATTACCGTGCATGATGGACGCGTGACGCAAATTGAGCGTAGAGAAAAAGTGCGATTTGAGCACAAAGCTACCACCTCAAAAGCATAAACGTCAAAGAACTAAAAGCTACCTGATAACTGGAGCTATCTATATAGATTTATAAAACTCTGACCAGACCACTGGAAGAACAATAAGGGGTTTTATGATGAATTACAAAAAATTATATGCTGCTATTACATTAGCTGGCCTTGCTTCTACACCCGTATCTGTTTTTGCAAACGATAGTACGGAGCTGGAAGAGTTGCGCGCTTTGGTGCAAGAGCTAGACCAAAAAGTCAAAGTGCTGGCACGCAAGGGTGAGGTGCTGGAAGAAGAAACAGCAGCTACTAAAAAAACCACACCTGTTGTAAAGGCGAGTGAAAGTGGATTTTCCTTTGGTTCACCAGATGGTAAAAATGAAATTAAACTAAGGGGTTTATTGCAAGCCGACCACCGTCATTATTCAGATGGTGCAAACGATGTTAGAGAACGCTCAAGAAATAGAGCGGGCCTGCTCAACCCTGCAACAGGCTTTAATGGTGCCGAAGACACGTCTTTACTGCGCCGCGTACGGCCCACCATAGAAGGTAAAGTGGGCGGGAAATATGGTTTCCGTTTTACCCCAGAGTTTGCGGGTGGTAGTGCTTCTGTGGTAGATGCCTATGTTGATGCCAATTTAAATCCCGCATTCAATGTACGCGCCGGTAAATTCAAGAGTTCTGTAGGTTTGGAACGCTTACAAAGTGGTAGCGACATTAAATTTATCGAACGTAGCTATGTGACCAACGCGATTTTGCCAAACCGTGATTTAGGAGTTTCAGTCTACGGTGATGTGCTGGATAAAAAACTGAACTACAACTTCGGTATTGTGAATGGCGTGGCTGACGGTGGAAATATCAGCACGGGCACAGAATATAACGGCGAGCGCGAATACACTGCACGCTTATTTGCAACGCCGTTTATAGATGATGCTAATGCATTGTCTGGCCTAGGATTTGGTATCGGCGCTACTTACACGGATTTTACCGGTGAGCAAAATCTTAACTGGACTGATACCGCTGCTGCTGATGCAACCCGCAATGGCTTACCCAGCTATGTAACAAATGGGCAAAACACATTCTTTAGATATGGTGCTAATGCCATCGCAGATGGTAAGCGGTTTCGTGTATCTCCCCAAGCGAATTACTACAATGGCCCATTAGGCATTATTGCTGAGTATGCACGGGTTGACCAAGATGTTTCATTGATTGGTCGATTGGCGGGTACAACTGACAACACGGCACAACCATTTTTGCCCGGCACCAAGAAAAAGCTGAGTCATGATGCCTGGCAAATTGCGGCTTCGTACTTAATTACAGGTGAGGACGCGTCATTTAAGGGCGTTAAACCTAAAAATGACTTTGATTTGGAAAAAGGCGGTTGGGGTGCTTGGGAGTTGGTTGCCCGTTATAGCGAAATCAATCTAGATAGTGATACTTTCAAAAATCGGTTCGGGCAGTTCGCCAATGAGAACCAAAATGCAGGCGCACCGACAGGCATCAATAGTGCTTACGCAGACGGTACAAAGAGTGCTAAATCAGCCAAATCTTGGACAGCTGGCGTCAACTGGTATCTGAATTCAAATGCCAAAATCGCTTTGAATTATGAACATACAAGTTTCGACGGCGGCGCTAGCATCAACAATCAGAACATAAATGCAGGCAATACCAATTATCAAGCAATCGTTAAAGATCGTGAAGACGAAGAAGCGCTGTTAGCACGTTTCCAAGTCGCATTTTAATGCACTGACCTAAGAAATGAGGAGGCAAAAAATGCGATGTAGTCACTTAGTTTCGAGCAAAACGAATTTTTAACTTTATATTTGAATAAGGATTTACACATGAAAAACACATTACTAGCACTTGCACTGGTTGCCGCAACGCAGTTGGCCGCGCCGCAAGCTTGGGCAAAAGAAATTACTTTATTGAACGCATCGTACGACCCGACACGCGAACTTTACACCGACTATAACGCCGCATTCAGCAAATATTGGCAAGCTAAAACCGGTGATACGGTTAAAGTGAATCAATCACACGGCGGCTCAGGCAAGCAGGCGCGCGCTGTGATAGACGGCCTACAGGCAGATGTCGCCACGTTGGCATTGGCTTATGACGTCGATCAATTAAGCGAGAAAGGTAAGTTGATTCCAAAAGATTGGCAAAAACGCTTACCGCACAATAGCTCGCCTTATGCGTCCACCATTGTATTTTTGGTGCGTAAAGGCAATCCCAAAAATATCAAGGATTGGGATGATATTGTAAAGCCAGGCGTTTCGGTGATTACCCCTAATCCTAAAACATCAGGCGGTGCACGTTGGAACTATCTAGCTGCTTGGGCGTATGCGCTGAAACAAAACAATAACGATGAAACGAAAGCCAAAGAGTTTGTCACCAAGTTGTTTAAAAATGTACCCGTGCTAGATAGCGGTGCGCGCGGTTCCACCACGACCTTTGTTGAACGCGGCATTGGCGATGTGTTTATCTCTTGGGAAAACGAAGCCTTTTTAGCGCAAAAAGAACTCGGCCCCGACAAGTTTGAAATCGTCATTCCATCTTTGTCTATCTTGGCTGAGCCGCCCGTAACCGTTGTAGATAAATTTGCCAAAAAACATGGCACTGAGGTGGCGGCTAAAGCTTACCTAGAATATTTATACAGCGAAGAAGGTCAGGAAATTGCTGCAAAAAATTACTATCGTCCAACGCTCGCCAGCGTTGCGGTTAAGTATGAAAAGCAGTTCCCAAAAATCAACTTAATCAAAATTAATGATGTATTCGGAGGCTGGCAGAAAGCCCAAAAAACGCATTTTTCGGATGGCGGCATTTTTGACCAGATTTATCAGAAATGAGACAAAAGAAATGCGAGTAGTTCAATACGTTACAAATACCCAGTTATTGGGTTTAACACCTAAAGACTCTAAAGGAGAAACAGTCATGGCCTTATTAGCAATTAATGTGCGTAATCAGTTACGCGGAAAAGTGAAAGATATTTTGTGGGGTGATGTCGTCTCGGAAGTCGAAGTAGAGACTTCATCGGGCATCGTAACATCCGTTATTACTACGCGGTCTATCAAAGAGCTGGCACTAGAAAAAGGCTCTGAGGTGCTGGCGTTAGTGAAAGCGACTGATGTGGCAATCGCTAAAGTTTAAATGGAGTAATTTTGCAGTCAGCCGGTTGAACTTGGTTCAATCGGCATTCTTGTGAAAATAAACAATGAAAAACAAACCGAATAAAAATACGCTGCCAGGTTTTAATTTATCACTTGGCTACGCCTTGCTGTACCTGAGTCTGATTGTATTGATACCACTTTCAGCTATTTTTTTTAAGGCCTTTACGCTGAGTTGGGCGGATTTTTTGCAAGCCGTCACTTCACCGCGTGTCGTGGCTTCTTACAAACTCACTTTTGGTGCGTCATTGATTGGCGCTTTAATCAACGTGGTGTTTGGCTTACTCACGGCTTGGGTGCTGACGCGCTATGAATTTTTTGGCAAAAAACTGGTAGATGCATTCGTTGACTTTCCATTTGCCTTGCCTACAGCCGTTGCAGGTATCGCCCTGTCAGCGATTTATTCTACCAATGGTTGGATTGGCAGTTTGCTTGAGCCTTTGAACATTAAGGTCGCCTATACGCCTTTGGGCGTCATAGTCGCGCTTACCTTTATTGGCTTGCCTTTTGTGGTGCGCACCGTGCAGCCAGTGCTGGAAGACTTGGGCGCAGAGGTAGAGGAGGCGGCTGCAAGTTTAGGCGCAAACCGATGGCAAGTGTTTTATAAGATTATTTTACCCGCTATTTGGCCAGCACTCATTACTGGCTTTGCCTTAGCGTTTGCGCGTGCCATCGGTGAATACGGCTCAGTCATTTTTATTGCAGGCAATATGCCCATGGTATCTGAAATTACACCGCTTATTATCATTACCAAGCTGGAGCAATACGACTATGCTGGGGCGACCGCTGTCGCTGCGGTCATGCTGGTCATTTCTTTCATACTGTTGTTCGCGATTAACGGCTTTCAATGGTGGTCAAATCGCCGTTTTAGTAACATTAAGTAAGGATAAAGCATGACTGTTGCGACTACACAATACACGAAATACAACAATCGGGTTGCTAGCAATCGCGCCACATCCGAGGCGATTTGGGTGCGCTACACATTAATCGGCGTGACATTATTATTTTTGAGTTTGTTTTTGTTCATTCCGCTGGCAGCGGTGTTTACAGAAGCCTTTCGAAAAGGCGCGCAAACATATTTTGCGGCAATTACTGAACCCGATGCACTTTCGGCAATTAAATTAACATTGATTGCTGCTGTTATTGCAGTACCACTGAATTTGGTTTTTGGAGTGGCAGCAGCATGGGCCATCGCCAAATTTGAATTCAAAGGCAAGAGTTTTTTAATCACATTAATTGATTTGCCATTCGCAGTTTCTCCCGTCATTGCCGGCTTGATTTATGTGCTGATGTTTGGTTTGCAAGGCTGGTTTGGCGAATGGCTATCTGAGCATGATTTCAAAATCGTATTTGCGATTCCGGGCATTGTATTGGCCACCATATTCGTTACTTTTCCCTTTGTGGCACGCGAGCTGATTCCTCTGATGCAGGCTCAAGGCAAAGAAGAGGAAGAGGCGGCATTGGTTCTAGGTGCAACAGGCTGGCAGATGTTTTGGCGCGTAACCTTACCTAACATCAAATGGGGTTTGTTGTACGGCGTGATTCTGTGTAATGCCCGTGCGATGGGTGAGTTTGGCGCGGTTTCGGTAGTTTCCGGGCATATTCGTGGCTTAACCAACACCATGCCCTTGCATGTGGAAATTTTATACAACGAATACAACTACGCAGCGGCGTTTGCCGTCGCTTCGTTATTGGCTTTGCTGGCGCTGCTTACTTTGGCGCTTAAAAGCTACGTGGAATGGCAGGCGGCGAGAGATGCGGCCGATGTTGAAAAAGCGGCGAGAGAATAAACTTGAGGAATAGAAAATGAGTATCGAGATCAAAAATATTAAAAAAGGCTTTGGCAGTTTTAGTGCGCTTAACGATGTGTCGCTAAATGTGCCGACTGGCGAGTTGGTGGCTTTGTTAGGCCCTTCTGGATGCGGCAAGACAACACTGTTACGCATTATCGCGGGGCTTGAAACACCAGACTCAGGCAATATCCATTTTTATGGTGAAGATGCGACGGATAGAGCTGTACGTGAGCGCGAAGTGGGTTTTGTGTTTCAACATTACGCATTATTTCGTCATATGACCGTGTTTGAGAATGTCGCGTTTGGTTTGCGTGTGCGGCCAAAGCACACGCGCCCCAATGAGGCCGAAATTAAACGTCGCGTACACGAACTGTTAAATTTAGTGCAGCTCGATTGGCTGGCTGATCGTTACCCTCCGCAATTGTCTGGCGGGCAGCGTCAGCGGATTGCCTTGGCGCGCGCATTAGCAGTCGAGCCTAAAGTATTATTATTGGATGAGCCGTTTGGCGCGCTGGATGCAAAGGTGCGTAAAGATTTGCGTCGCTGGTTGCGTAGATTGCATGATGAACTACATATCACCAGTGTGTTTGTAACACATGATCAGGAAGAAGCTTTGGAAGTGGCTGACCGTATCGTCGTCATGAATCATGGCGTTGTCGAGCAAATTGGCAGTCCACAAGAAGTGTATGACAATCCAGCCTCGCCATTTGTATATCAGTTTTTAGGCAATGTGAATTTGTTCCATAGCCGCGTGCATGCAGACGTTGCCTATGTGAGGCCGCATGACATTGAGATATTGCGCCAGCCTGATGACAATACTGACTTTCAGGCGACAATTAACTATATCCATGCGATTGGCGCCATTGTGCGCTTAGAGCTTGTGCGCGCTGATAACAACACACTTGTTGAAGCGGAACTTACGCGTGAGCGCTATGATGAATTAAAATTAACCGAAGGCGAAACCGTATATTTAAAACCTCGAAATTTACGCGTATTTGTACAGAATTAACGAAAACGGCTACTTTTTGCTGATAGCGGACAGGCCTAATTACAAATCAGCCACATTGATTCAAAGATATATACCAATTACACTAATTCGATAAAATTCTAACTGGCAACCCATCATCTAACCCATCATTTATGTTGAAATGTAATAATGCTCAATGAGATTGTGTGTTAAGGGAAAATTTGAACATTCGTGAAATTTGGATTTAAAATGAGATATAATGCGCCGCTGTGAAATATTGCACTGGTGGTCTCCCTTTCCGCCAAAAAACTAGCATGCTAGTTTTTAAATTAAAAGTAAAAAGCCAGCATAAGCTGGCTTTTTTATTACTCTTTCATTGCACGTTTGCGCTCATGCTCCAACAAATGGCGTTTACGGATACGAATGTTTTTAGGTGTAATCTCCACCAGTTCGTCATCGTCAATAAACTCCACTGCGGATTCCAGCGTCAAGGCCACCGGCGGCACCAGGCGCACTGCTTCATCGGTGCCACTAGCGCGCACGTTGGTAAGCTGCTTGCCCTTGATCGGATTTACAATCAGGTCATTATCGCGGCTGTGGATGCCGATGATCATGCCTTCGTAAAGCTTATCGCCCGGCACAGCGAACATTCTGCCGCGATCCTGCAGTTTCCAAAGCGCATAGGCCACCGCCTCGCCATGTTCGGCCGAAATCAGCACGCCATTGCGGCGACCAGGCATATCCGGTTTGACAGGTGCGTATTCGTCAAAAATATGCGCCATCAGGCCTGTACCGCGCGTCATGGTCAAAAACTCACCTTGAAAGCCAATCAAGCCACGCGCCGGGATTTTATATTCCAGGCGCGTGCGGCCATTGCCGTCTGACTCCATATTCTGCATTTCACCGCGGCGACGGCCCAATTCCTCCATCACCGCACCTTGGTTATCATCTTCCAGATCCACTGTTAAAACTTCGTACGGCTCACATTTTTCGCCATTAATTTCACGGTAAACCACACGCGGTTTGCCTACGGCGATCTCAAAACCTTCGCGGCGCATATTTTCAAGCAGAATCGTCAGATGCAATTCGCCGCGGCCGGAAACACGGAATACATCGGCATCTTGCGTATCTTCTACCCGCAGCGCTACGTTGACCAGCAGCTCTTTAGTCAGGCGATCACGAATCTGGCGCGAAGTCACAAATTTGCCTTCCGTGCCGGCCAATGGCGATGTATTCACCATGAAGTCCATGGTCAGCGTCGGCTCATCTACGCCCAAATGCGGCAATCCTACCGGCTTATCGCGGTCAGCAATGGTAAAGCCAATACCGATATCTTCCAGACCTGAAACAATCACGATATCGCCTGCTTCAGCTTCTTCTACCGGCACGCGCTCCAAGCCTCTAAAGCCCAGCACCTGGTTAATGCGGCCTTGTGCAATCTGCTCGTCTTCACGCATCACCGCCACCACTTGGCCGGGCTTGATGCGGCCATTACGCACACGGCCCACACCCAGACGGCCTGTGTAGGTAGAGTAGTCCAACGCAGAAATTTGTAATTGTAATGGCGCGTCCGGGTCGCCTTCTGGTGGCGCCACATGACTAAGAATCGTTTCAAATAGCGGGCGCATCGTGTCGCTAGGCGTTTTCATGTCCAGCGTAGCAAAACCATTGAGTGCGGAGGCATATACCACCGGGAAATCCAGTTGCTCATCGGTTGCACCCAAGTTGGCAAACAAGTCAAACGTATGGTTAATCACCCAATCCGGACGTGCGCCCGGGCGGTCTACTTTATTAATCACGACGATTGGTTTCAACCCCAGTGCCAAAGCTTTTTTGGTGACGAAGCGTGTTTGCGGCATCGGGCCTTCAACCGCATCCACCAGCAATACCACGCCATCCACCATCCCCAGTACGCGCTCTACCTCACCGCCAAAGTCGGCATGGCCCGGTGTATCTACAATATTGATGTGCGTGCCTTCATAGTTTACCGCCGTGTTTTTGGCGAGAATCGTGATGCCGCGCTCTCTTTCAAGATCGTTGCTGTCCATCACCCGCTCGGTCACGGCCTGATGCGAAGCGAACGTGCCTGCCTGTTGCAGAAGTTTATCGACCATGGTGGTTTTACCGTGGTCAACGTGGGCGATGATTGCGATGTTTCTTAAATTACGAGCCATGTGAACTGCCAAATGTTTGAAAGGGCGCGATTTTAACACACTTCGTACAATTAAATTTGACTTTAGAAATTAAATGGTTATACTGCGCGCAACTTTAGAACTTTATAAAAGTTTTAGATTCATCGCCCTGACCCATTGTCACTCGTGAAATTTTGAAGTGACTATCAATAGATTGGTAAATTTTAATTTACATAAAATCTATCTTTTACTGGTTAGCGGCTATGCCCGTGCGCTGGTAAATAAAGCTTTTTAATTGATTGCTTTTGCGTTTATGTTGAAACTCTCAGCATACTTGATTTGCTTGCGCCCTTTTTTGTTCGACTTATGTTGGTTATCACTTATTGATGATAACTAAGAAAGGGACTGTTTTGTCTTTTGAATTATTAAATCTACACCCATCCATCCTGCGCGCAGTTACTGAAGCAGGTTATGACACGCCTACGCCAATCCAGGCACAGGCGATACCTGAAGTATTAGCCGGCCGCGATGTTCTGGCCTCTGCCCAAACCGGCACCGGTAAAACCGCTGCATTTACCTTGCCTGCGCTTAACTTATTAGCCACGCCTCACGAATCCAAAAGCCGTGGCCCACGCATCCTGGTGCTCACGCCGACACGCGAACTGGCTGCGCAAGTGAACGAAGCCGCACGCAAATACGGCAAATACATCCGTGCCCGTACCGTGAGCATCGTGGGCGGCATGCCTTACCCGCTGCAAAACAAATTGTTGTCACAGCCATTGGATATTCTGGTTGCTACGCCAGGCCGCTTTATTGACCACATGGAGCGCGGTCGCATTGATTTAAGCCGCCTGCAGATGCTGGTGCTGGATGAAGCCGATAGAATGTTAGACATGGGCTTTATGCCGGATGTAGAGCGCATTTGCCAGGCACTGCCGGCAGAACGCCAAACCCTGTTATTCTCAGCCACTTTAGATGGCATCGGCCATATCGCCAAACAATTCTTACGCAATCCGGTGACCATTCAAGTGGCCGGTCAAAAAGAAAAACACGCAAACATTGAGCAGCGCTTACATTTCGTTGACGACATGACACACAAAAACAAATTGCTGGAGCATCTATTGATTGCTCCAGAAGTAAACCAAGCCATTATCTTCACCAGTACCAAGCGCCATGCTGATGTGCTGGCAGAAGACTTATACGCTGCCGGCCACAAAACCGCCGCGCTGCATGGTGACATGACCCAGGGCGCACGTAACCGCACACTGACAAAGTTGCGCCATGGCGATGTCAAAGTGCTGGTCGCGACAGATGTCGCTGCGCGCGGCATTGACGTACAGGGCATCAGCCATGTGATTAACTACGACCTGCCTAAATTTGCCGAGGATTATGTGCACCGTATTGGCCGTACCGGCCGCGCCAACAACACCGGCATTGCGATCTCATTCGCATCGAATATGGATCGACACATCTTGCGTAAAATCGAACAATTCACGGGCCAACGTCTGGAAGCCGCAGTGATTGAAGGTTTTGAACCAAAACGTGCCATGAAAATGGATGGCCCGGCTGGAAAACGCAGCAACGGTGGTGATAGAAACGGTCGCGGAGACAGATCAGCCGCACATAAACCAGGTGGCCGCGGTGGCTATCAACCGCGCGATAATCGCGCTAGTTTTGGCGACCGTATCATGGGCGAAAAATCTGGCGGCAGACCCGCGCGAAATGTTGACCGTTTTGCTGATAAGAACGCGAACCGCAACACGGCTCAGCCGGCAAAAGAAATCAACGGCAACAGCCGCAGCTATAACAAAGATACTGATTTTCAATTTGCAAAACAGCTGAGCCAGGAGTTTGTGGGTAGAAAGCCGAGCACTACGCGCAACGAACCACGCGCAAACAATAAAACAGGCAACGAGAAGTTCGGCAACCCGCGTGGCGCGCGCACCACTAAACATGCGCCTTCCGGGGCACGTTTTCACCAAGGTGAAGGCAGCCCGAAACGTCCGCGTAGCTTCGCATAATCAAGATGACTGAAACAAACTCATTTAACACCCTGGGGCTCGCCGAACCGCTGTTAAAAGCGGTTAGCGAGACTGGTTACACCACACCCACGCCGATACAGGCCAAGGCCATTCCTTTGACCTTGCAAGGCCTGGATTTAATGGCAGGCGCGCAGACCGGCACAGGCAAGACCGCGGCGTTTGCGCTGCCGATCTTGCAAAAACTGTTGCCGCTTGCCAACAGCAGCACCTCCCCTGCCAAACACCCGATACGCGCGCTGGTATTGACGCCAACGCGTGAGTTGGCGATTCAGGTAGAGGAAAGCATCAAGGTTTACGCCCAGCACACCGCGCTGCGCAGCCTGGTGGTGTTTGGTGGTGTGGACATCAAGACACAAACGCCGCACTTAAAAACTGGTGTGGAAGTGCTGGTCGCGACACCCGGCAGATTGCTGGATCACGTAGAGCAGAAAACGCTCAACTTAGGCCAAGTACAAATTTTAGTCTTGGATGAAGCCGATAGAATGCTGGACATGGGTTTTATGCCGGATTTGAAGCGCATTCTGGCTTTGCTGCCCAAACAGCGCCAAAACCTGATGTTCTCCGCGACGTTTTCAAACGAAATTAAAAAACTGGCGGATGATTTTCTGACCAATCCGACTTTAATCGAGGTGGCGCGCAGCAATGCAACGGCCGAAAATGTCACGCAAAAAGTGTATCTGGTCGAGCAAAGCAGCAAGCAGGCGCTGCTCACGCAACTGCTGCAGGCCGATGACAGCAAGCAAGTCATTATTTTCACCAAGACCAAACTCACTGCCAGCCGCTTGAGCCGTGCCTTGCAGAAAGAAGGCATCGCAGCCGATGCGATTCATGGCGACAAAAGCCAGAAAGAACGCATCGAAGCGCTGGATGCGTTTAAAGCAGGCAAAATCATAGCCCTGGTTGCCACGGATGTTGCCGCGCGCGGCCTGGATATAGACCAGCTGCCCATGGTGATTAATTACGAAATTCCGAGTGCACCGGAAGATTACGTGCACCGTATCGGCCGCACCGGCCGTGCTGGCGCGAGTGGTGTGGCGATTTCACTGGTGTGTGAGGATGAAGAAAAATATCTCGCAGAAATCGAAAAGCTCATCAAACGCACGATTGATAAAGAAAAGGCAGAAATAAAAGCCAGCGCGCGCAAAGCCAGTCACCGCGCCACGCGTGAGGCTGCCAAGCGCGATGAAGATCATGCCATTGAATCAAACAGAGCCAGACAGCGCCAGACAGCACGAAAGCCCTCTGCCGATCCCTGGTTTGACAAGCCTTACGAGCCTGCTGCAAACAGCAGCAAGGTCATCAGCAGCGTAAGCAGTGCGCGCAAGGCGCCGGTAGCAGCATTACTGGGCGGCTTGAAATCAGGCAGCCCGAAACTTAGCAAATAACTGGCCTATCTTTTAAGCCAGATTTCCATCTCTTTTGCTTCAATCGGCGGCGAGTAAAAATAGCCTTGCACATTTTTACAGCCGCTCTCCGAAAGAATATCCGCCTGCAACTGGTTTTCTACGCCCTCGCCCACCAGTTGCAGTCCCAGCGCGTCACCTAAGGCCACAATCGCTTTTACAATAACACGGTCTTCCGCACTACTTACCAATCCATCCACAAAAGAGCGGTCAATTTTCACCTCATCCACCGCCCAACGCTTGAGATACAGCAGCGATGAATGCCCCATGCCGAAATCATCCAGAGAGATGCCAAAACCAGCCTCTTTGATTTGACGCATGTTCTTCTTGACGGTGTCGCCCTCTTCCAGCAACGCATGTTCGGTAATTTCGATGCACATCATTTGTGGGGATATGCCGTATTTATCCGTGACCGAGTTAAGCATTTTGACCAGACTCTCCGAGCGCAGATGACGCGCGGAAATATTGACAGAAACGCGCGGCACACTTAAGCCCTTGTCTAGCCAGCTGCGAATTTTTGCACAGGTAACGTCCATTACCCATTCGCCAATCTGGTTGATCAATGACGATTGCTCGGCAATTTTAATGAACTCTAGTGGCGGAATTAAGCCGCGTTCCGGATGCCGCCAGCGCAGCAATGCCTCCATGCCGACTAACTGATTTTTATCATTTTCTATTTGCGGCTGGAACAGCACAAAAAACTGGTTTTCTGTCAGCGCATGGCGAATGCCGTTTTCCATATCCAGCCATTGATGCGCAATAAAATTCAAGTTGCTGGTATAAAACTCGAAATCGTTGCGGCCATTCTGTTTGGCGCGATACATCGCCAAATCAGCGTACACCACCAAGGTTTGCGGATCCTGGGTATCATCGGGATACACGCTCACGCCGATACTCGTGGTGCAATACACGCGTTGCTGCAGAATTTCAAAGGGAGTTGAAAACGCAGCGATGATATCGCGCACCAGACGGTGCCCATCCTGCGGAGAAGCCCCCTCCATCAACATCACAAACTCATCGCCGCCCAGCCTGCACAGAATGTCGGTCGCGCGCGCCTTTTCGGTAATGCGCTTGGTCGCCATAATCAATAACTGATCACCCGCTTCGTGCCCTAGCGTGTCATTGATTAATTTGAAACGATCCAGATCAAAGAACAGCAGCAGCACCTGCTGTCCGGTGCGTGCGGCCTTGGCAATGGCATGCTCTAACCTTTGCCTGAACAAACTGCGGTTTGGCAAACCCGTCAATTCATCATGCGACGCCAGAAACTCTACTTTACGATTGAGTGCCACAATTTCACTCACATCGCGCCCGACACCACGGTAGCCGGCAAAGCTGCCATCGTCCTCAAACACCGGCTTGCCGGAAATGCGCAAGTAAGCCAGCTTGCCCAGGTCATCGGTAAAATGCACTACATAATCCACAAAACGTTTATGCTCCTGCAGGGTTTTGAGCATTTCGTTAGAAGTGTGGCTATGGCAAGCCTCTGCCAGATCCGTCAGGCTATATAAATCCAATCCTGCCGGCCCACCTGTGGTCGCATTGATTCTCAGTTGCTCATCCGACTCCCAGAACCAGTCGGCTGAAGCCTCGGCAAAATCCCTAAAGCGCGCTTCACTTTTAATAAGCCGTTGTTTTTCTTCATTTAACTCAATTATTTCTTTTGAGTTCTCGTTATTTTCCTCAACCAAAATTCTCATCTCCCGCCTTCCCCGCCTCAGGCCTGTTGTATGTGCCCAGTCATCCGCATTAAGATTATTGTTATTTTCAATGTGAAATGTCTCTGAGTTCCGCTAAGTTATTAATTAAGATTGTATATCTAAAATCACAAGCCTTGGTGAAGTCTGCAAATTTGAATATCGATATTCATTTTATCGATTACGCATAAAATCAGCCACGCCGTACAACTGCTCGGCAAGCTTGATCATTAAGTCTTCTTCAAAATTCAAGGTTTGCATGGCTTTTATCATGCAGTACATCCACTGGTCGCGCTCGCTTTCACCAATGGAAAATGGCATGTGCCGGCGACGCAGCATGGGATGACCGTAACGCTCGATGTAAAGCTGCGGGCCGCCGGTCCAGCCCATCAAGAACATAAACAGTTTCTCGCGTGCGCTGGTTAGATCCGCCTGGTGCATGGCACGGATGCCTTTGGCCCTGGGGTCGCTATCCATCACGTCGTAAAAGGTTTCTACCAGCGTGCGGATTTTCTCTGTTCCGCCTTGTTCACCGCCCAGCAGTTCGTAAAAGGTGGATTTATTGCTGCCGGCTTCTTCGATCGTATTCAGCATCGGCTGGCCTTAGTCGCTGGTTTTTACCAGGCTGGCCGCCAGCTTGGCACGGCTTCTCGCCTCATCGGTATCTTTGCCTGTCGCCAGTGTCACGCCCATACGGCGTTTAACAAAAGATTGTGGCTTTCCGAATAAACGCACATCGCTGCATGGCACAGCTAGAGCGGCTTCCAGGCCGTCATATTTTAAGTTTTTACTCTCAACCCCACCATAAATCACGGCGCTGGCGCCTGCGTTAGTCATGGCCACATCCACCGGCAAACCCAAAATCGCGCGCGCATGCAGTTCAAATTCGCTCAACCTTTGCGAACACATCGTCACCATGCCCGTATCGTGCGGACGCGGGCTCACCTCGCTGAACCATACCTGATCGCCCTTGACGAATAATTCCACGCCAAACAAACCCAGGCCGCCCAGGCTATCGGTAATGGTTTTGGCAACATGCTGCGCGGCTTTTAGCGCATTGGCGGTCATGGCCTGCGGCTGCCAGCTTTCGACGTAATCGCCGCTTTTTTGTATGTGGCCAATCGGCTCACAAAAATAAGTTTGAATCTCCCCCGCCGCATTTTTGGCGCGCACGGTCAGCAAGGTAATTTCGTAATCAAAATCAATCTGGCCTTCCACAATCACCACGCCCTGATTCACGCGCCCGCCGGTTGCGGCATAATCCCAGGCGGCCTGTACTTGCGATTGCTCCGTTACGCGCGACTGGCCTTTGCCCGATGATGACATGGTGGGTTTGATAAAACACGGGTAGCCAATCCCCGCGTCACCATTTTTTCCATCAATAGCGGCTTGCAGGGCATCGCAACTATGGGCGAATGCGTAAGGCGATGTAGGTAATTTAAGCGCTTCTGCCGCCAGCCGGCGAATGCCTTCGCGGTTCATGGTGAGTTGCACAGCCTTAACTGTCGGAATCACTGTGGCCAAACCTTCGCGTTCAATCTCTGCCAGCGCATCGGTATTCAGCGCCTCGATTTCCGGCACAATTAAATGTGGTTTTTCTTTAGCCACCAATGTCTTGAGCGCCACGGCATCGGTCATATCAATGGTGTATGCGCGGTGTGCCACTTGATGTCCTGGCGCGTTCTCGTAACGATCCACCGCAATCACTTCCACGCCTAAACGTTGCAGTGCGATAATGACCTCTTTGCCCAGCTCGCCGCTGCCCAGCAGCATGACTTTGGTGGCGGAGGGCGTTAAAGGTGAACCGATTTGCATGAAAAACTCCAGTCTGATATTTACTGGAATGATACCACGAGGCGATTATTTTCTGACGTATAGCACTGACTGTGCTTAGACAGTAATACCGTGCTTATCCATGCGATACCGCATCGTCATCCGCGTAATGCCCAATTGGCGCGCGGCTTCTGATACATTGTGATGCGAGGCTTCCAGCGCGTTTAGCAGCATATGTTTTTCGGAAGCCTCCAGTGTAAGCTGCACTTGGTATTTTGCTTCACGCTGCTCAGGCATAGTTGCAGGCAACGCCAAATCGGTTGCTGAGATTTGTGGCTGATTGCTCAACAGCACGGCACGGCTGATCTGGTGACGCAGCTCACGTACATTGCCCGGCCAGGTATATTGCAACAGCGCTTCAATGGCGGTCGGGCTAAGTGAGTGTTTTGCTAAGCCGTAGCGCTTTTCTGTCAGGCTGATAAAGTGTTTTGCTAACAGCAATACGTCTTCTGCGCGCTCGCGTAATGGCGCCAGTGAAATGGTCATCACATTCAAGCGGTAATACAAATCCGAGCGGAACGTTCCGGTATTTGCCATCTCGTGCAAATCTCGATTAGTGGCCGCGATGATGCGCGCTGGTACGTCGCGTTCTTTAGTAGCGCCCAGACGGCGCACTTTGCGGCGCTCGAGCACATTCAATAACTTAGCTTGCAAGGTAAGCGGCAATTCGCCGATCTCATCCAGAAATAACGTGCCGTCTTCCGCGGCCTCAATCAAACCCGGGCGCGCACTACCCGCATTGGTAAATGCACCTTTTTCATGACCGAATAATTCGCTTTCAATCAACTCGGCGGGCAGCGATGCGCAATCCACATGCACAAACGGCTTATCTTTATTGGCACAAGAGACATGCAGCAAACGTGCCACCACGTCCTTCCCGGTGCCTGTTTCGCCGGTAATCAGCACCGTGGGCGGCACTGCGTCATTTATGCTGCCCAATTGTGCAATTCTGGCAATCTGCAAGCGCAGGCTTTGAATTGCAGGGCTTTCGCCAACCAGACTCACGCTCTCGGCCGTATGGGCGTTGCGCTGGCGTGAATAATCCAGACTGGTTTTGAGTTCGGCAGTCTTTTCATTTTTCTGCACGATCAGCAAAAGCTCTTCTAAATCAATCGGCTTTTTAAGGTAGTCGTCTGCACCCAGCTTGACGGCATTGACGGCATCGCTAATATCGCCATAAGCAGTCATCACAATCACCGTGACACCGCTTGCAGCAAGCTCCGGCAGCAAATCCATGCCATTGCCGTCGGGCAGGCGCATATCCAGCAACACCAGATCCGGTGAAAACTGTTTGGCCACGGCACGGGCATCCTGCAGCGTTTCAGCGTGCTCGCACTCAAATCCTGCTTTTTGCAAGCGCTTCAACACGGCACGTGCAAACAACACCTCATCTTCCACAATCAATATTTTGATTGCTTGCTTTAGCTGAGGTATTTTGGGCTCCGACTGAATTTGTTGTGCGAGCAAGATTCCCTCTAATCGTTATCAATGGCGGCAGCACCAGCTTTAGCGCCGCCAAACTCGTAGCGCAGACCTACCCATCCCGCACGTGGAGCCCCTGGAGAGCGGAATTGTTCGTCCGTCCAACCGGCCTCACCTGCCACATTAAAGGTGCGGTCTGGCGTATTAAAGGCATTGACCCCTAACACCCCCATGGTGGAGTACTCTTTATCAAACAGATTGTTAACCTTGGCAAAAGCGCTCCAGCCATTACCAAAGCGATAGTTGGCATCCAGGTTGAATATGGTGTAACCGGGCACTTTGCCATTTTCATCATCGTTATTTTCATCGCCACGCGCATATACCCCTGAAAACGCCAGCATATTCAAGCCGACATTAAACTTAGGGGTTACTTCATATGCCGCACGCAGTTTAAGCGCATGCTCCGGCAAGCCCGGCAGGCGATCTCCCCTTGATGCAACGATATTGCCGTCGACATCTGCGCTGCTGTTGGAAGGACTGTGGAAGGTGACCGGTGTTTCGAATGTAGCACGCAAGAAAGTATAGTTGGCAGACAGACTCAAACGGTCAAATTTGCCCTGCAAGCCGAGTTCTACGCCTTTACGCCGTGTTTTGCCAACGTTCTGGAAAAAACCCAGATTTGCGGCAGTGCCTGCCGAGATAAACTGAATATCGTCATGCAGGGTTGAGTAAAACCCGGTCGCATTCCACTGGAGATTGTCGCTTAAGCGGCCGCGTACACCGGTTTCCCAGGTTTTTGCCACAACTGGATCCAGCGGCGGGTCTGCCAGAAAGTCTGTCGGCATACGGCAAGGAATATCCGGATTGGCACATGCCAGTTCAATAGGCGTCGGCGCGCGCATTCCCTCGTTATAGCCGCCAAAGAACGTCAGATTTTGATTCGGGTTGTAGTTCAAACCCACTGCCGGATTCAAACGGTTAAAATTATGGGTGACATCTTTTTTCTGTGTGCCGGTCACAAAGAGCTCCTGACCAAAAAATGGCGATGCCGGGTCGGTAATTAGCTCAGGATCCATATTGTCCCGCAGTTTAACGCGGATGTAGTTATATCTCGCAGAGGTCGTCAATGTCCATTTATCAGTCATGGAGAACGCGTCGGTAAAGTACAACCCGTAGTATTGGTTTTTGCCGGTCACATCGGTTTCTTTTTCAAAAGGCTCATCTGATGGCGCCGCACGGTCATCTTCAAACTCATCCACCTCCTGCTCAAAAGACCGATATTTGGAGCGCGCACCATCGAAACTGAAACCTGCTGTCAGCTGATTGTCATGCCCCCACAGTTTGCCTAAATCTGAATATTGCAACGCAAAACCGAAACCGTCCTGAAAGGTTTCACTTTTTTCGTTAAAACCCTGTTCATCGGTCGGGAAAAGTGGATCAAAGTCGTCGTTGACATTGCTTGCAAAATTCTGGATGCGGCTGCGACGCGCATATACGTTACCGGAAACCAGTTTTTCATCTGTAAAATAGTGACTACCTTCAAGATTCGCCATATAGACATTAGTGTCGTTAGTGTCTGGCCAGGTATACCCTTCTTTCCTGTCGCTTTTATCGCTGCCCCAACTTCTTGGCACGGCCTGCACGCCATCCAGGTTGTTGTTCGTAACTGAGATACTCAAGTCCAGGTCGGTGCTATCGTTTTCCCAGCCGAACTTGCCGAACAACTGGTTAACCTGGCTGGTAGAATGCTCGCGCCAGCTGTCATCGGTAAGGAAATTACCTGCAACATACCATTCAAGGTCATCTTTGTGACCGCCATATTCTCCACTCAAGCCTTTCCGGTTCCAGGAACCTAAGGTTGCCTCGATAGCGCCGCCCGGGAATTTAGAACCACTTTTGGTATGCACAGAAAGCGCACCGCCCAATGTATTCAAACCAAACACCGGGTTAGAGCCTGGAATCAAGTTGATATTGGCAATGGCAATCTGGGGAATCGCACCCCAGTTAACAGTGTCACCGAACGGCTCATTCACACGAACACCGTCTATGAACAAGGAAATCCCTACTGGTGCGCCCGCCAACGGGGTTGCTGTAAAACCGCGAAAATTCACATCCGGCATAAACACATTGCTTTGCCCTTCTGTCACTGTCACGCTACCCAGGTTGGCGTTAATGTATTCCGAAAGCTCCAGACCATGCTGCTCAGAAATTTGTTTTGCCGTCACAGCCTGTACCGCAGCAGGCACTTTGTCGAGCGTGACTCCAACGCTTGGCAACGGTGTTGTGCCAATCACCTCGATTTTTCCGGTTTCCAAAGCCTCGGCTCTGTTTTCGGCGTTTGCCAATTGAGGCATTGAATAAACAGCCAGAACTGCTAATAGTATTGTTTTTAGTTGTGATGGTTTCTGCATATTGTTTCCTAAGTTTTGGTTATTACATCTTTATATCAGTTGCAAAATTTGTTCCAAAACCCGGTGATTAAAAATAGTGAATAAAATCAATAAGAAAATTTATTTCTTACCTATATGCGAAGATTATAGACTTAAATATTGGTTGTATACAACCACCATTATGGTTATTAACAACCATGCCAAAATGAAAGCGGTTAGTTGGTTTGCCAGATGACCTGCAAACCCATCTCGTCCGGTTTTGCCTGATAGCGAACATCGATAGCGATATCCGGCAATAATGCCAAATCCACATCTATAAACAATAAAGGCAAGCGCTCACGTTGCCAAGGTGGAATGCTGGCCGCTTGCAGCAGAGCATTCAGGCGGCGAGTGGGTCTGCTCTGTTCCGGCTTGATAGTCTCGCCGCCCCGGCGGTATCGAATCATCAGTTCTTTGGTTTCAAGGTGCTGCAGGGCAATACCTTCGCCCTGTTTTTCGCTAAACAATAAGCGTGACTGATCGGGCAGAATTATCATTCTTTCGCCTTGCCACACAAGACTGAAAGTGCTGCGCGCAGCATCTTCAGCGTTCTCTGGCACATTCTTAACCAAATAGGCACGGCCCTGAAAGCGCCGTAGAATAAGGTTTTCCGCCACTTTTATTTTTACGCTGGCATCGGCTTTGGCATACAGCAATTGTTGCGAAATTTGCTGCAATTGTGCCGCACTAGGCACATCACAAGCATGCTGTGCCAGCCACCAGCGCAGTGCATTCTTAATACGCACAGCGCTTAATGCTGCCAGCGGCTGGAGTGCTAATTGTCTGCTGTCATGTTGGCTTGATTGACAATTTGCCACATCCATTTCAGCCAGTTCATCCAGTAATAAATCAGCTTCCGCCATGTGCTGTGCAGCACGGCCAATGGTCTGCCTGATGGCGGGATATTTTTTTTCTAATTTTGGCAGCACTTCATGCCGAACAAAGTTTCTGTCAAATTTGGTATCGATGTTGCTTTCGTCTTCAATCCATGCCAATTGATGCTGCTGGGCATAACGCTCTAAGACGGCTCTAGGCACATCCAGTAAAGGCCGCAGCAACTTTTTATTCAGGCCAGCCATGCCCGCCAGCCCTTTCACACCTGCGCCTCGCGCGAGTTGCAGCAATAAAGTCTCGGCCTGGTCATCCTGATGATGCGCCAGGCAAATAAAATCAGCGCCCGAGGCCAGCAGCGCCTTGTAGCGCGCCTCGCGGGCAGCAGCCTCCAGACCTGTGCCGCTGTTTCTATTGATCTCGACTTTTGATAGCGTGAATGGAATATTCAGTTTAGTGCAGACACCGCGACAAAAATCAGCCCACGCATCCGCGTTAGGGCTTAAGCCATGGTGCACATGGTGCGCTTGTAATTGGAACGGGAGCGTTTGACGGCATTCGGCAAGTAAATGTAACAGCACGCAAGAATCCAGACCACCACTGAATCCGACAACCAGCTTAGGATTTACTAAACTTTGGCTTAAAAAAATATCAGCTAAAAAAGTTCTAAGCTGATATTGAAGAGTTTTATTTGCTGGCAGTTTCTTTGAACTTGCCATAACCCATTAAACGCTCATAACGCGCCGCGAGCAGCTTGTCGGTGCTTTTCTTTTGCAATGCCGCCAGCTCGCTTTTTAGCGCGCGGCGCAGCGATTGCATGGTGGTATCCACGTCGCGGTGTGCCCCACCCAAAGGCTCGCTCACAATCACATCCACCAGACCCAATGCCTTCAAACGGTCTGCCGTAATCGCCAACGTTTCTGCGGCCTCCGGCGCCTTGGTAGCGCTTTTCCATAAGATCGAAGCACAGCCCTCTGGCGAAATTACTGAATAAGTAGCATATTGCAGCATTAATAACTGATCCACCACACCCAGCGCCAGCGCGCCTCCCGAGCCGCCTTCGCCAATAATCACGCCGAGGATGGGCGTTTTAAGCTCAGCCATCACATAAAGATTTTTGGCAATGGCTTCGGACTGGCCACGCTCTTCTGCGCCAATGCCGGGATAAGCGCCTGGGGTATCTATGAGCGTAATAATCGGCAGACCGAATTTTTCGGCCAGACGGAACAGGCGTAAGGCTTTACGATAGCCTTCCGGGCGCGGCATGCCAAAATTACGGTACTGGCGTTCTTTGACATCACGCCCTTTTTGGTGACCGATCACCATTACTGGAGTGCCTTCAAAACGTGCAATACCGCCCACAATCGCCGGGTCATCAGCAAAGGCGCGGTCGCCGTGCAGTTCCTCAAAGTCCGTGAACAAATTGCTGATGTAATCAAGCGTGTATGGCCGTTGCGGATGGCGCGCCACTTGCGAGATTTGCCATGCATTCAAGTTATTATAAGTATCTTCGAGCAGTTTTTTATTTTTTTTCTGCAATTGTTCAAGTTCTTTGGAAATATCCAAATCGTCATGATCGTCATGCGATATCTGCAGCGCATCAATGCGCTTTTCCAGATCCGCGATGCCTTGCTCAAAATCCAAATAGCTAACTTTCATTTCCGGCTTTCATCTCGTGTGATGCATTAAATACAAACTGCACTAATTATAAAGGATTTTTACGTTTTCTTTTGATAACCATGCATGAAGATTTTGCAACAATTCATCCTGCAGTTCCACGCGCCAGGCGTCGCCCAGCATCAGGCTGGCCTGGCCCTGGCTGTTATGATATTCAATTTTAACCGGGCACAACTTTTTTTCAGGTTCTGCCGTTTTTTTACGGTACGGGCTTAATATGGTGGTAAGTTTTGCAGCATCCGATTGGCCATTGCAGGATATTTTAAGCATGCTGGCATAGGCGCTGCGCGCCGAAGCTAAATCATACAGCTTGCGCGCATTGACACGGTTGCCGCCTGAGAACTCATCATGACTGACGCGCCCTTCAATCACCAGCAATTGGTCTTCTTTAATCAAATGTGCGTACTGATTGAGCAGCTCGCTGCCGACAACTACGTCCACCCTGGCGACTGCATCATCAATCGTCACGATGGCCATCTTACCGCGCTGCGTCATGCGAATGCGCACCCCGGCCACAATGCCCGCTAATAATTTAGGCTGCTCCTGCGGCACCAGATCGGCCAGTGTGCCACGCACAAACTGACTGACATCCTCTTTCGCGCTTAAAAAAGGGTGTCCGCTTAAATAAAAACCCAGCGCGGCTTTTTCTTCTATCAACGCCTGTTCTGGCGACCAGGCAGACACTTTCGGCAGTGCATGTTTGGTTTCCGCCGTTTCGCCAAACAGACTGTTCTGATTTGCATGATGATTGGATTGCTCGGCTGCGGCAATTGCCATACCGACGCCTGCCAGCAATGCAGCGCGATTCGGCTCCAGTTTATCAAACGCGCCGGCACGAATCAGCGATTCAATCACGCGGCGATTCACCTTGCGCAGATCCAGGCGCGTGCAAAAATCAAATAGATCCTTAAATGGGCCATCCTGTTTCCGTGCTGCCAGAATCACCTCGATTGCGGCCAGTCCGGTGCCTTTCACCGCCCCCAGTCCATATAATATTTGCGTATTATTGAGAGGCTCGAAACGGTAACCGCTTTGGTTGATGTCCGGCGGCAGCACTTCAACCTTATTCGGTGCGCAATCATCAAAAAAGCTATGGATGTTGTCGGTGTTATTCATGTCGGCCGACATGGTGGATGCCAGAAACGCCGCAGGATAATGCGCTTTCAAATAAGCCGTCTGATACGCCACCAGGGCGTAGGCAGCGGCGTGTGATTTATTAAACCCGTAACCTGCGAACTTCTCCAACAAGTCAAACAATTCATTGGCCTGGCGCTCGGTTAAGCCATTTTTAAGCGCGCCTTCAGTAAATATGGCACGTTGCGCCACCATTTCCTCAGGTTTCTTTTTGCCCATGGCGCGACGCAATAAATCTGCGCCACCCAGACTATAACCTGCCACCACCTGCGCGATTTGCATGACCTGCTCTTGGTACACCGCGATGCCGTAGGTTTCTTTAAGAATAGATTCTGTCGCCGGATGCGGGTACTCTACCCTTTGCTTGCCGTGCTTGCGGCGGCAGAAATCCGGAATCAGGTCCATCGGACCTGGGCGGTACAACGCCACCAAGGCGATAATGTCCTCAAAACAATCGGGCAAGGCTTGTTTCAGCATGTCTTTCATGCCACGCGATTCCAGCTGGAACACCGCTGTGGTATTCGCCGTTTTAAGCAGATTGAAAGTTGCTTTGTCGTCCAGAGGCATGCTCTGGAAGGCAAGCTGGGCTTGGCCTGCAGCGAGGCGCTGTTTGTTGGCATTTTCAAGCGCCAGCTCCAGAATGGTCAGCGTGCGCAAGCCCAGAAAGTCAAACTTCACCAACCCAACCGCTTCTACATCATCTTTATCGTACTGGCTCACCAAACTGCCACCATCGGCCTGGCAATAAATCGGTGAAAAATCAGAAATCTTGCCCGGTGAGATCAGCACACCCCCGGCGTGCATGCCGACATTGCGCACCAAGCCTTCCAGCCGCAGTGCCAGCTCGAGCAATTCGGCGACCTCTTCCTCGGCTTCTCTTCTTTCCTGCAGTTGCGGTTCCTTTTCCAGTGCAGATTCCAGGGTAATACCCAGCTCCAGCGGGATCAGCTTGGCAATGCCATCCACAAAATTAAACGGCAAATCCAGCACGCGTCCGACATCGCGGATCACCGCTTTGGCGGCCATGGTGCCGAAGGTAGCGATCTGCGAAACGGCATCCAGGCCATATTTTTGCTTGACATAATCAATGACGCGATCGCGCCCGTCCATGCAGAAATCGATGTCAAAGTCAGGCATCGAAACACGATCTGGATTCAAGAAACGCTCGAACAGCAGATTGTATCTGAGCGGATCAAGATCGGTAATATTAAGGCTATACGCCACCAAGGAACCGGCGCCGGATCCGCGGCCTGGGCCGACCGGCACACCGTTATTTTTCGCCCAGTTGATAAAATCGGCCACAATTAAAAAATAACCCGCAAAGCCCATCTGGTTAATGATTTTGCATTCAAACTCCAGCCTGGCGGCATATACTTTCCGCTTGGCTTCGCGCGTTTCGGTATCTGGATACAATGTCTGCAAACGCGCTTCCAGACCGATTTCCGATTGCTGGATCAGATAGACATCCAGGCTTTCCTGATTAGGCGTGGGGAAATTGGGCAGATAATTCTTGCCGAGTGTGAGTGTTAAATTGCAGCGTTTGGCAATCTCGACCGAGTTGGCAAGAGCTTCTGGAATGTCCGCAAATAACTCGCACATTTGCGCCTGCGATTTGAAGTATTGCTGTGCCGTGAAGTTTTTGGGACGACGCGTATCCGCCAGCATATAGCCTTCAGCAATGCAGGTGCGCGCCTCATGCGCCTTGAAATCATCCGGACTGATAAATTGTATCGGGTGCGTGGCGACCACCGGCAAATCGCACTGGCTGGCCAGATCCAAGGCATTGCTGATCAGGATTTCCTGTGCGGGATGATCTTTAGGGTCTGCTGTCCGCTGCAGCTCAATATAAAAGCGCTCAGGAAACATATTCGACCATGAGGCTGCCAGTTGCAACGCCAGTTTTGTATTGCCTGCGTTCAGTGCGGCGCCGATGTCACTCTGCGCGTTGCCGGAGATGAGGATCAGCCCATCGGCCTGTTCCAGCCACGCCTGCTTGACCTCAGCTCGGCCTCTGTATTGATTCTCGAGATAGGCTTTGCTGATAAGCTGGCATAATTTGAGATAGCCTGCACTAGTTTGCACCAGCAACAAAATGCGGAATGCCTGATCACGGTTGCTGGTATTTTCCAGCCAAAGCTCACAACCCAGAATCGGCTTAATGCCTTTTCCGCGCGCAGCCTTATAAAATTTAATCGCGCCAAATAGATTGCTCAGATCCGTAAGCGCCACGGCCGGCATGGCATCCTTGCTGGCCGCATCGATATAATCGTCAATCCTCACAATGCCGTCCACAATCGAATATTCGCTGTGGCAGCGCAGATGGATAAACTGCGGGTTGAGCGTTTCTGAATTCTCGGTTGGATGTTGAGCGGAATCTTGCATGCCACTATTTTACCTGCATGCAAAAAAAATGGTGTCTTATTCAGACAAAAAAACCGCTTAGATTTTTAAATAAGTCTTAGCGGTTTTCAATGTGCCTATTGGCTCGTCAATTAATGCAGGGTACGCTTTGACGCCAGTAATTCGTTAATTTTACTAATCAAATCATCGTCTTGCACAGGCTTGCCAAAGAAGGCATCAACACCAATTTCTCTGGCGAGGTTTTGATGCTTATCCGCGGTACGCGAGCTGATCATAATCAGCGGCGTATTCGCAGTACGCGCATCATCGCGGATGTTGCGGGCTAGACCAAAGCCATCCATACGCGGCATTTCGATATCGGTTAGAATCGCATCCGGCGTAGTCTCCTGTAACAGTTGCATCGCATCCATACCATCTTTTGCAACCAGCACTTCAAAACCTTCGCGTTCCAACAAGCGACCCAGGACTTTACGCATGGTGAGTGAGTCATCCACCACCAATATACGCTGCTTGGCCACCATTTTGGGTGCTTTGGCTTTAGCTGTTTTTACCACGACGCTGCCTACCGCCAGATCTTCGCGATTCGCCAATTGCACAGGGTTAATAATCAGCACAATGCTGCCGTCGCCGGCGACCGTTGCCCCCACAATGCCTGGCACACGTGCCAGCTGGGCACCAATGGGCTTCATGACTGCTTCCTGATTGCCAATCACCTCATCCACATGCAAAGCAATACTATATGAGCCGCTGCGCAGCAGCAGCACAGAAATGTAGGCATGATCTTCAGGCTGGTGCTCCTGGTGATCCAGCAGCTTGGATAAATAATGCAGCGGATATTGCTTATCCGCCCATTTGATTTCGCCTGCCTTGTAGGCATTGATTAAATCCAGCCGTTTGATTTTTTGCGCCTGCTCAATCATGGCTACGGGCAATGCATAAATCTCATGGCCTGAGCGCACCGCCAGCACATGGGCTACCGAAAGCGTGACTGGCAAATGCACATTGAAGGTCGTGCCTTTACCAGGCTCGCTGTTCAAATCAACACGGCCGCCCAAGCCGCTAACGTCATTGCGCACGACATCCAGACCGACGCCGCGGCCTGCAATTTGCGAAACTCGCTCGGCGGTAGAAAAACCAGGTTCAAAAATGAGCGACATCAATGCTTGCTCACCCACCTCTGCATTCGCATCCAGCATATTGTTCTTGATTGCTCTTTCCCTGACACGCTGCAGATTGATGCCGCCGCCATCGTCGCTCACAATGATGCTGATTTCATCATTTTCATGACGCACCCTGAGCTTGATCGAACCAGTTTCCGGCTTACCTGACTTCAGGCGCTCGGAGGGAGATTCGATACCATGCGCCACCGCGTTGCGCAGTAAATGCTCCAGCGGTGCGCCCAGTTTATCCAGTACGCTGCGGTCAATTTCCGTTGCTTCGCCGTCAATTTCCAGATCGGCCGGTTTTTTAAGTTCGCGCGCGGTTTGCCGCACGATACGTTGCAGACGCTCGGTAATTTGCCTGAACGGCAGCATACGCGCGCTAAGCAAGCTTTGCTGCAAGTCGCGGTTCATGCGGCTTTGCTGTTGCAGCGCCGCCTCGGATTGATCCAGATTCGAAAGCAAGCCATGCTGAATGGTCGCCACGTCATTCACGCTTTCGGCAATCATCCGGGTAAGCTCCTGCAGGCGCGTAAACCGGTCAAATTCAAGCGGGTCGAAAGTTTCATGGGTTTCCTGCAACACATTCATGCGGGATTGCAATTGCGTTTCCGCCTCGATTTCCAACTCGCGCAAATAAGTACGCAAACGCGTCACACTCTCGGTTAAATCATTGGACGACTGCTTAAAGTTCGCCAGCTCCCTGTCCAGACGTGAACGGATAATAGAAATTTCACCCGCATCGTTGATAAGCCTGTCCAGCGTATCTGCCCGCATGCGCAGGAATTGCGCCTTTCTGTCAGTGGCACGGCCTGCCGGCACTGTAACTTTCTCTTGGGCCTGATCAATTGCCTGACTCGGAATATGGTCCATTGCCACTTCAAAATGGCCACCGATTTTATCCAGCTCGACAAACATGCCCTCGAAATCGATTGCTTCATTTCTGCGCTTGAGTGAGCGCATCACGTGGTCTTCCAGTTCGTGTACAGCATCGCCAAGAGTTGATTGGCCTGCCATGCGAGCGCTGCCTTTTAAGGTATGCAACGCACGCTGCAATGCATCCGGGTGATCCGTCTGTTTGGGGCTTGTCCGCCATGCACGCAATTCAGCGCCAATTTCAGGCAGAATCTCACGTGCCTCTTCGATAAACATCGTGAGCAGTTCCTGGTTAACCGGCGTAGCATCATGCGCACCTGGCGCCTGGTAAGGCATGCTTTCGGTCACCAGTTTTACGTCGATATCACCGGCCTGGCCAGAATCCAGCTCTTCTGTAATCTCCTGTACCAACGCCGCTTGTGCAGTTTCTGCTGCGTTCATGGCAATGGCTTCTTCCTGCTGCGGCATTTCGGCAAGTTCAGCGGAAGGTTCTTTATTCTGCGCTGTCTGCTGGGCCGCCAGGTTAAGCACCTTAATCAAGGCATGCGCTGAACGCGGGTTACGCAGCTCGGAAATTTTTTGCCACATATTCGCCAATGATTTAACGGTATTGTTATAAAGCTCCAGATACTGCGGTGACCAAGTCGCACTGACTGCATCTAGCCAGTTTTCCAGTGCGCGGCCCAATTCGCCCATGGGCTTAAACCCTGTAGCGAGCGCATTGCTGGCCAAGGTGTGAACGGCACGTCGCGCCCCTTTGGATGGCTGCAAGTTGCTGTCTGCTGCTAGTTTGGCAGCCTCCTGCTCCAGCAAGGTAATGTTTTGCATGCTTTCATTAATGAAAATATCATACAGCGCACGGCTCAATTTGCGTGTACCGCCAATCAGCACCTGTGCATCCGGTTTTTTCGCTGGCTTGGCGCCTGGTTTTTCGCCTTCGCTCGAGAGTGACGCAATACGGGCAAACAAGGCCTCCTGGTTTACGTTCACCTGGCCATTTGCGCGCAGATCAGCCGTCCACCCCGCAAATGCGGCTGCAATCTGCTCGATTGAAATAATTTGCTGAGGATTCAGTATGGATTTTTTATCAAGCACACCGTTCAGAAAGAATTCAACCTTGCCTGCGATCTCGCCCAGCGCATTTAAGCCCACTGTGCGGCCGCTGCCCTTCAAGGTATGGAAACTGCGCCGCACTTCTACCAGAGCTTCGCGGTCCGTTGCATTCACGCGCAAAGCCTGACAATTCTGTGCAATATGCGCCAGCACCTCTTCGGCCTCCGTAAGATAAATATCCAGCAGCTCAGAATCAAATGCCCGGTCGACTACGCCAGCGCCATCCGCTATAGCGGGACCCACTGTCTGCCCCGCTTCTTTCGCAGCTAGGCTCTCGACCGTTTCCATGACTGTCACATCGGCGGGCACTGCTGAAGCCGCTTTAATCTGCGCCTCGCTATCCGCTTTTTCCAGGCCAGCTTCCGCGAGGGTATTATTTAAGCGCTGCAATGCATCTTCAAGCGCCTGCTCAGATTCAGGGCGGGTTTTCGGCAACTCGTCCGCATACAGGCCAATCATGCTCAGGCTCTCTGCCACCAGCTCAAAATGTGATTGATTTGCCACATAATCAGCTTGCTGAAAGTGTCGAACAAGACTGTCACATGCATTCACAATAGCTGCCGGCGTAGGCATACCCAGCATATCAAACACTGCAAAAATCTGTTTCAGCGGCTGAGGCGTAAGCATTAACGGGGCTTTTTCCGCAGGATGACGGAAGTAGCTGTCCAGTGCCTGCTCGACCGTTTTAAGCGATTCTTTGACATGCGCAACAACTGTCTTGACAGTATCGCGATCCAGCGCTTCTGCCCTATCAGCTTCAAGTTTGCCGTAAGCTTCACCGGATGAGATTGATTCAAGGCGCTGCACTTCAGAACGCAATTTATGTATCCTGTCTGAATCCATATATTGATAATTCTTAAGCGAGTCCTCAATCAAATTCAGCGCTGCGGCCACCTCGATCAATGCTGCGTGGTCCACCTTGCCGGCATCATCTCGCAGCGTGTCGCTGGCTTGCTGCAATGCCGAATAAACATCGGCAAGCACCGTATGCCTTAAGTTTTGCGTGATCGCACAGCTGCCGGCAAGCGTGTCCGAAAATCTGGTAATTAATACATTATCCAAAGGTACCGACGTATGGCCCCCGTTTACATCGACCTTGGTAAAATCGATGGTACCCGATACCTCATCCCATAATTCTCTCAACTGATACAGCTCATCGATTAATTGCTGCACCCGTGCCGTTTCATCCGCATCGACACCGGTTCCGGCAAAATCCACAGATGTTTTTTTATCAATCAGCTGATCAAGCTCGAACACCTCTTTAACCTTGCGCACGTTTGCTTTATCAACATCACTAATCGCCACATAATACAAAATATCGCGCAGCAAGTTGCTGTGCGGCTTATTCACACCGTCTGCAAACAGGCGCAATTCTTGATCCAGTTTTCTACATAACCGTTTTGCGCCTTGGTTTTCAGCGATTTCTTTTTGCTCCAGCGATTCAGTAAACGCACTTGCCGCCCACCAGAGGGTTTTATTGCTGTTTTTTTGCTGTGCCTGACTCACATTGCTTACCGCTGCAGTCATGGCCTCCAAAGCACTGGCTTGTCTGGTTTGCAGCCAGCTCAGCAGCGATTTTTGATAGGCCATGCGCTGCTCGACAATAAAACCTGCGTACTCCGCTTCTGTTAACTGCCTGCTTGGGATATCTTTAGGCGCGCTGTTCGTGGTGTCTGGAAAAAATAACTCGTTTTCTTCCAGCGTCTCACCCTGAGCAGCCACGATTGGACTTAATGCAGGATATAAGCGCAGAGGGATATCGGGGGAGCCATTGAGCAGCTCCTGCAAATAGGTCTGCAACGTCTTTACGGCTTTGCTGAGTGCTTCGATAATTTCTGGCGTGGCATTGATAGTTTTTTTCTCAAGTTTTCCGGCTAACTTTTCCAGTTCGCTGCAAAAACGTTTACAACCCTCCAAACCCACCATATCCAGCGCGCCCGAAGCCTGATACAGACTGGTTTGCGAAAAACGCATCGGGGAGGTGTCATGGATATTGCCGCGTACTGTATTGACATTCTCCAATACAGAGTCAAGCAGTTGATTGATCTGGTCATTAACCCAGCTTAACGGGCCGCTATCAAAATTTTCTGCCACCTAATTCACTCCGGCAATCTTCAACAATTTCAAGGTGTATTTTAAGCCAGTTTAAAACCTGCAACCGAGTCGCGCAGTTCTTCTGACAGCTTGGTCAATTGCCCTACCGAATCTGCCGTCAACTTTGTACCCTTAGTAGTTAGCGATGTAATTTCCTGAATTTGCTGCATGTTTTTGGTCACGGTAGAAGCCACCTGGGTCTGCGCCTCGGTTGCTGCAGAAATCGATTGAATCAAACGCGCCAAACTGTTGGAAACGGTTTCAATCTCAGTCAACGCCTTACCGGCCGCATCAGAAAGTTTTGCACCTTCTACTACACCCTCCGTACTCTTCTCCATCGCCGCCACCGCGCTATGGGTGTCGGTCTGAATGGTTTTTACAATCGCGCCAATCTGCTTGGTCGCTTCTGATGAGCGTTCCGCCAGGCGCTGCACCTCTTCCGCAACCACGGTAAAACCTCGGCCTGCCTCGCCTGCAGATGCCGCCTGAATCGCGGCATTCAATGCCAGAATGTTGGTTTGTTCGGTAATGTCAGAGATCAGCTCCACAATCTCGCCAATCTCCTGCGAGCTTTCGCCCAGGCGCTTAATCCGCTTCGAGGTTTCCTGAATCTGTTCGCGAATATCGTTCATACCGGCGATGGTATTTTGTACCGCCTGCGACCCCTGCGTAGCAGCTAGCAGCGAGCGCTGCGCCACCTGTGAAGCCTGGCTGGCGTTAGTTGACACCTGCAAAATAGACCGTGTCATATTGCTAACTGCATCGGTCGTTTCTGTAATCTGCTGCGCTTGTTTTTCAGCAGCAGATAACAACGAAATGGACGTTGCCTGCGCTACCCCAGTTGCTGTATTTACTTGCTCAGAAGCACGGTTAATCTCTGTTACCAGGTCACGCAGGCTATCGATGGTATAGTTAATGGAGTCTGCAATGGCACCCGTAATATTTTCTTTCACTTCTGCGCGCACGGTTAAGTCACCATCCGCCAAGTCCCCCATTTCATCCAGCAAGTTCAACACCGCCATCTGGTTAGCTTGGCCATCGCTTTCCAGCATCATCAGCGCGCTATCGATCGTTTTTGCCTGGCGCATGCCAAAAAACCAGATCGAGGCCAAAATCAGCAGGCCTAATAATGCCAGCGCCGTTAAAACCGTCTGCAGCAGCAAGCTGGTGGATTCATTCGACTTGTCGATTTCCTTTTCCAGCTCAGCAACCAGTGAATTCACTCTCAGCCTGTTTGCATCGTAGGCAACCGCCAGATCACCCAGCGGCTTGGCTGCTGCAACTGTACCCAGTTTAATAGCCGGGGCAAAGTCTTTGTTAAAAACTCGATAAAAGTTCTCATTCGACTTAATCATCTCCTGAAACGGCGCGCTCATGGAATCTGTTTGGATATTTTTTCTCCAATATTCAGCCTGAGCTTTAAATGCTGCCTCCGCCTTGCTTACCTCGGCCAGTTTTTTGTCACGCAAGTCAAAATCAGAGTTAGTTGCTGCCACAAACGCCGCATTCGCTGCCGCAAACGCATCCACGGCATATAGAGGCGGCGGCAGAATATCTGCCCTAAGATCATCATTCGCCTTTAATTGATCATATACAGGACCATTTATCCGCACCTGGTTAATCACATAAAACGCCAAGGCAATAAAAACAAGCAGCCCAAGCATAGGAATGTAGATTTGGCGGCGGCTTACACTTCCGCCAGCCGTGCTGCCGCCAGCTTTTCCAGTAAGCATCTGCTTAATTTTTGCAGGTAACGCTTTAATATTAAGTGCCATTTTATGATCCCTTTAACTTCTCGTTATAATTTAGCGCCATTCAATATAACGCCTGAATTATGCACACAACAATTTAACACCCATTAACAATTCAACCATATCTCAAACCATATAAGGTGTTGCAAACTCTTTGGAATTTACCAGCTTGTCGCAATCCAGCACATGCCAGACGCGATTTTCCTCATCCTGATAGGTTTGCGCTTTCAAGCATATGGTTTCTTCTGCCACGTCTTCTCGCAACTTCATTTCATCCAGCTTGCGCAAACCTATCATCTTGTCGACCACAAACGCTACATTCGAAGTCACCGCATCACTCATTAACAATAGCCGAGCGTTGGATGATATGGCAGTAAACGTATTTTCCAGCAACTGCGCCAAATCATTAATGGCGTACAACACACCACGTACATTGGCCACGCCTAAAAACCAGGGCTTCACGATAGGTACACGGTGAATATCCATAATAGGCAGGGTTTCAGAAATCTCCTGCAGGCTTACCAGGACGTTCTTGCTGCCGATCACCACGCCCAGATAGCCTGCAGGCGCTTCCGCACCCACTTTTTTCGCATTCTCGAGCCGGGCTAGAATGCTGGATTGATATTCCCTTAACTGTGATTGTTTCGCCATGTTTTATTCTCAAAAAAACTGCGCCAAAAATTGAGCCTTAACCCAGTTTCTCAATAGTGGCTTTCAGCTCATCTTTAGAAATCGGCTTCTGAACACACGCTTTGGCACCCATTTTCCCTGCCCAGGAGAGATCGGTCACCTGCAGTTTGCCAGAGCATAAAATCACCGGGATTTTGGTGGTCGTTGGGTCTTTTGTCAGGGTGCGTGTCGCCTGAAAACCTGTTAATCCCGTCATGATAATATCCATAATGATAAGATCCGGCATGATGCCAGCGGCTTTTTCTACACAGGCCTCACCGCTTTCCAACGCGACGACCTGGAAGCCCAGCTCCTCCAGCAACTCGGTCAGATAAAACCGGTCTGTTGCAGAATCATCCACGATTAAAATTTTATTAATGGCCATTACGGCTCTCCAAAAGCATTATTTATTGACATAAGTATTTACCGCATCAATCAAAGTTTCTTGCGTAAACGGCTTGGTTAAATATTGATCAGAACCCGCCATCCGCCCGCGCGCGCGGTCGAATAGGCCATCTTTACTGGACAGCATAATCACCGGGGTGGATTTGAATTTTGCATTGCGCTTAATCAGCGAACAGGTTTGGTAGCCGTCCAGGCGCGGCATCATGATATCCACAAAAATCACTTGCGGATGCAGGTCGGCAATTTTGGCCAGCGCATCAAAACCATCTTCTGCCAGAATCACTTCACAGCCTGCTGTTTTAAGAAATATCTCTGCGCTGCGGCGTATCGTATTGCTGTCGTCAATGACCATAACTTTTGTACCGGCTAGATTCGCTTGCGCCACTTGATACTCCCCTGACATATAAATAAATTTATATGCTTTAACATTGCCTCATTACAAACAATTTTTAAGAATATATTTTTATTGATATTTTTTAAATGATTTTATTCTTTTACGCATACAAATATTACATTTTCTGAAATAATTTGCAACACTTAGATAATATTTGTAATAATATACTTTAACAATAAAAAGTAGGCTTGGCAGCATATGCAAAGAATTTGGCTCTGAATTATTCGATACATATTTAGTAGGAACCTGCAACAATGATTATTAGACAAGAGTCCGTAGATTCAAAGATGGCATTAAAAGATTTGCCTGGCGCATCACCACTTCCCAGCGCCAATCTGGTCTTGGTATTCGGCTCGGTAAAAAGATTTTCTGAAGGCAAATTACAAGGCTTTTTAAAATCACGTTATCCCACTGCGCAATTGGTAGGCTGCACTACCTCGGGCGAGATTAGTCCGGCCGGCGTATTCGATGACAGCATTCAGATTACCGCCATCCAATGGGAAAAAACCATCCAGCGCGTTGCGCAAACCAAAATGTCCGGTATGCAAAGCTCATTTGAAGCTGCTGCCAGCCTGGCAAAGCAGTTGAAGTCAGACGGTTTGCGGACTGTCCTAGTATTTTCAGACGGCCTGAACGTCAACGGCTCGGAATTATTGAAAGGCTTTCAGAGCGTGCTGGGCGACATCCCCATTGTAGGCGGCCTGGCCGGTGACGGGGGTGCGTTTGTAAAAACACTGCAACTTTTTAACGACACCGTTTCAGATAACCAAGTGATTGCCGTTGGCTTGTATGGCGACGCACTCATTACCTCCAGCGGTGCGCTTGGCGGCTGGAAGCCTTATGGCCCGCCGCGCAAAGTGACCAAATCCGAGAAGAATGTGGTGCTTGAACTGGACGGAAAACCCGCATTGCCGCTTTACAGAATGTATATCGGCGAAGCGTTTGCGCGCGGCCTGCCCGGCACCGGCTTAAAGTTTCCGCTTGCAGTGATTGAAGAAGGCAAGCGGGATGTTGAAAAAATTCGCACGCTGCTGGCTATCGACAGCACTAACAATAGCCTGACCTTTGCAGGCAACGTCGAAGAAGGCGAAACGGTACGCCTATGCCAAACTAACCATGACAGACTGGTGGAAGGCGCAGGCGGTGCTGCTAATCTGGTGATGGACGGCCTGAGTGCGAACAAGACCAACCAGCCTGGATTAGCTGTATGTGTAAGTTGTGTAGGCCGCAAAGGTGTCATGGCAGAACAGGTTGTAGATGAAGTAAAACTGGTGCAGCAAATTTTAGGGCCGCAAACCAGCGTCACTGGCTTCTATTCTTATGGAGAACTTGCGCCGCGCCCGAACACCACGGATAGCGTACTTCATAACCAGACCATGACCATTGGCTATTTGAGCGAGAATTTAGCGGCGTAATATTTTTTGTATTGATAACATTTATTTGGAAGCATCTGTTCTAAATGGTATTTTTTGTTTTATGATTAGGTACTTGGCTTTTTATAATTAGAAAAGGGGGGAAATCATGTCTAGCTCCGTTACGCTCAAAGGCAATCCGGTCGAGGTTGCAGGCAACCTGCCTAAAATTGGCAGCACCGCGCCTAATTTCACGTTAGTCGATAAAGCACTTGCAGATGTCACCTTGGATACCTATGCGGGCAAACGTAAGGTATTGAATATATTCCCCAGTATTGATACGCCCACCTGCGCCACATCAGTTCGCACCTTCAACAAACATGCTGCAAGCCTGGCGAACACCGTGGTATTAAATGTGTCGGCTGACCTGCCCTTTGCACAAACGCGCTTTTGCGCTGCGGAAGGCATCGAGAATGTTGTGAACTTATCCAGCATGCGTGGCCGTGATTTTTTAATGAATTACGGCGTATTGCTGTTTACCAGCAAACTGGCTGGCTTGTGTGCCCGCGCTGTCATTGTTCTAGATGAGAACAACGTCGTTAAACACGTAGAACTGGTGCCGGAAATTACGCAGGAACCCAATTATGATGCTGCGCTTGCTGCATTAAAATAGTTAAGTTGTTTGAAATAAAAAGCCAGCGTCAAGCTGGCTTTTTTGTGGGAGCAGTTTTTAAATAGCGCGCCTACAAGTATTCCGTATACCTGGCATTGCTACCACGCGCTTTTTCAACCGGGTATTTCTGCGCGTTCAGTTCTATTTTCCTGTTGGTCGCATCAATCAGATCGATCTCCAGCACTTCGGCAATTCTGAGCAAATACACGAACGTATCGGCCAACTCATGCGCCACCGCTTCACGTTTCTCGGGTGATAATTGCTGGCTTTCTTGCGGTGTATCCCATTGAAATTGCTCCACTAATTCCGCTGCTTCCACAATCATCGCCATCGCCAGATTTTTGGGCGTGTGAAACTGCGCCCAGTCACGCTCGGCGACGAAAGCGTTGATACGCGCCCGTAAGTTATCCAATGAATCATTCATATTTAACCGTCCAAATCATCTAAAAACATACCCTGCAAGGCAATATCCATGCGGCTTCTAGAGCATGTAATTACCATTTTTATGGTGCTATTTTAGTTTCGACATAACCTAAAGGTTAGTCTCCACTGTAACTTCGGACTAAAGTCCTTGTTTTCTATTGCTCCCTGCCACCATCTTGATTTCGAACAACCGGCATTCCAGCGGTCCGTTAAACAATGGGGTGCGCTTGCTCGGGGTAAGGCGCATCAATTTTGGCAGGCGCATATCGTTGGTTAAAAAATAAGTGTTCCAGCCCGCAAATCTGCGCTTCAGCGCCTCGCCCATTTTTGGGTAAAGCAACGCCAGTTCTTCGTCTTCGCCGATACGCACGCCGTAAGGCGGATTGGCCACCAGCACGCCGTTATCCGCTGGTGGAATCACCTCGGTAATATCCGTCTGTGCCAGTTGCACGGCTTCCAGCAGGCCCGCTTCGCTTAGGTTCTGCCTGGCGACGCGCACTGCGCGCAAATCAGAATCGCTTCCGTAAATTTTCTGGAAGGTCGCTGGTTGTGCCTGTTTCAGCGCGGCATTCTTAATTTTTTTCCAGGTATCTGATTCAAAATTTTTCAGTTTTTCAAAACCAAAGCTTCGTCTAAGCCCTGGCGCAATATTCAGTGCCATCATTGCCGCTTCCAGCAAAAAAGTTCCGCTGCCACACATCGGGTCCAAAAGCGGTTGCCCAGCTTGCCAGCCGGAAAGCTGTAGAATCCCCGCGGCCAGATTTTCACGCAGAGGCGCTTCAATACTGGCTTTGCGGTTACCGCGCTGATACAAGGCATCGCCTGAAGTATCCACATAAAACTGGTAGCTATCTGCCGTTAGATAAGCGTGGATGCGCACTGCCGGAGTTTTGGTGTCGATATAGGGACGCGAGCCGACAGCTTGCCTGAACTTGTCGCACACCGCATCCTTAATGCGTAGCGTAGCAAATTCCAGACTTTTTAGCGGGCATTTCACGCCAGTGACCTTCACCATAAAGTCATGCTTTACATCAAACCAGTTTGGCCAATTGAGCTTGTACGCCGCCTGGTATAGATCATCTTCCGTCGCGTATTTTCCGCGCCCCACCTGCATCAGCACGCGCGTGGTGATGCGTGAATGCAAGTTCGCGGAATAACACACACTTAATTCACCGGCAAAAGCCACACCACCATCGGTAGGCGTGATGTCTTTTGCGTTACATTGCTTCAACTCGTTCACCAGTAAGGCTTCCAGGCCGCGCGGGCAGGTAGCAAAATATTGATTCATTATTTCTCTTTTACTTTAAAAAAGCTGCTTGTTGTCATGGGGGTTATGTTCGCACAGTTTTTCTAAAAAACTTGAAAATTCTATTTTGTGCGCTTGCTCAAGCATTTTCGCACGCGCATACAAATTGGCGATACGCAAATCTGGTGCGCGCTTAAAGCCGAAAACGACGATGTTGCCCGGCCTTCCCGTCGGTAGCATCAATACTTTGTTATCAAAAGACTGCTCGATGCGCTGCAGGTAAATATCAAATTTTTTATCGCTGCCCCACAGATTAATCACAAAGATGCCTTGATTTGTAAGTGCAGCTTCGCAGCTGTCAAAAAAGTCCTGACTGCAAAAATTGGGTGGAATGCCCACACTATCAAAGGCATCTATCATCAGCACATCGGCGCTATTAGTATGATTGAGCAGGTAGGCAATGCCATCGCCCTCGATGACATTTATCCTTGCATCGTTCTCTGGCACGTAAAAATGACTGCGGGCGATTCTGATGACTTGCGGGTTGATTTCCACAACAGTCTGGTTGATTTCAGGACAGTACTCATGGATATACTTGGGTACGGAGCCGCCGCCCAAGCCAATAGTCAGCACGTTTCTTACCTTATCCGAAAACAGCAGGAACCCCATCATGCCGCGCGAATACGCCAACTCCAGCGCAAATGGTGCACTGACTCTCATGCTGCTCTGAATGGTGACCGAGCCTAAATACAGCGAGCGAATGCCGTTGCTTTCGCTGACTTCGACGATGCTGTCATCAGCAACACTTTTATGAATCTTTCTATTAAACTTCAACATAAATGTTTCCGCTAAATCTCAACATTCTCTTCAACCACCACAACAGGTTCGGCCGCTACCACCCCTTTAAACTTGCAATTCAGCTCCATCAGCAAAGTATCAATATGCTTGATCTCCAGCAATACTTTTGTCCCCACTTTAAGTTCTGGCAGGCTCGGCACTTTGGTGATATAGAACATGCCGTCAATCCGCACCAGATTCTCGCGCCAAACCGTTGCGGTGACCTCGGTCAGATGTTCCTGAATCAGATACTGCAAGCACCAGTAACGCTCCATGCGCGTTTGAAACTCGCTGTAAGCGTTATAGGTCTGGTCAAAATTGCGGATAATGACATTCAGCTTGCCATCTTGCGCGTTGTAAGGCGCTGGCGCTGCTTTCAGCATCGCAATCAGTTGCCGCTGATTGATCAGATCCACCGCGCGGCGCAATGGCGAGGTACACCATGTATACTGCGCCACGCCTAAGCCCTGATGCGGCTCTGCGTTTGATGTCATAAATACTTTCCCGCCCGTTTGTGCGCGATAGACCGCGGCCAAACCAGCCTCTTTCAATAAACCGCCCCAATGGCTGTTGGCATGAATCATCAGCTCCGACACTACTTTATCCATCGGCGATCCGCGCTCGCGCGGCACGATACTGACAATTTCGTCGTTCACATAAAAATTGAAATCTATTTGTGGCGCACGGTTGGGATCGTACTTACCGCGTCCCTTTTCCAGTGTTTCTGCAAGATCAAACAAAAACTTAAGCCGTGACCAATAAGGATGTCCGCTGTCTTCGGATAAGGTTTCCGTATTGAAAAAAGGCTCTAAGGTATCATGCCGCAAATTATCGGCAACCCGAATTTGCTCCACTTTGGTTTCATGTGCGATCACCTCAAATTCTGGGGTCACTTCACAATACAGGCTCAACGCTGGCCTGGTTTTTCCCGCATCCAGGCTGAACGGCGTCACTACACTATCCGGCAGCATGGTGATTTTGTTGCCGGGGATATACACGGTAGAAAGTCGCGTGAGCACAATGGCGTCCAAAGGCGTTTCTGGCAGCACGCTCAAAGCTGGTGCCGCGATATGTATACCCACTCGGATATTGCCGTTATTAAGTGTTTCCAGACTAAACGCGTCATCAATCTCTGTAGTAGTAGCATCGTCAATACTGAAACATTCTGCGCTTGCCAGTGGCAAGTCTTGTGGAATCACAGGCAAATCAAAATCAGGAAAACCCGTGCCATCGCTGAACATCTCGCGCAGAAAAGCGCCCAGGTGATAATCGTGTGCATTCTTGATTAGGCCGCAATCATGCATCACGGCAAGTGCCAATCTGCCCGATGTTTGCGCGGCCTCATCAATGGCTTTCCACTCAAGGCTGTTTTTATCCGGATGATAAATCAGGCTATCCGCCTTGCTGGAAAAGCCTTCTGGCAGTTGCTTATTATTCAGCTGAACCACCCACGCCGCCATTTGCTCGGCCTGTTGTTTTTTGCGCTCAACCGCTGCTAACGCGAGTTTTAGCGTTTCGGCGGGCGCGGCTTTATAGTGCCCCTTGCCTTTGCGGTAAAAATACATGGGGGCGCTATGCAGCTTGATAGCCGTTGCCGCCGCCTCGACTGCGCTGGGCTTTTTGCCGTAATACTCCTGCGCCAAATCCTCAAAACCGAATTCCGGCTCGCCGCAGCATTCCCATAAAAACTCTATCTCCAGATTCTCTGCTTCGTACTGCGCCGCTTCCATAAAGCCGTCCAGCGCATTCTCGAACCGCAGCAGCACGCTGTTCGACTTGATTTTGGAGCGTTTACCCGTAGGTGATTCCACCTGCATAGAGCCAGGATTCTCGGTCATGACAAAGGCCACCTTAAAATGGCCTTCTTCTTCGTAAAATACATTCATAAATGCTATTTTACCGTGCTTTCAGCCAAGCTCTTGGCATAAAATACAAAACATGGATAAAAGAATACCTGTAACCCTGCTCACCGGTTTTTTGGGTAGTGGCAAAACTACATTACTCAATCATTTGCTTGCCAACCCGCAGATGAAAGACAGCGCCGTCATCATCAACGAACTGGGTGAAGCGGGCCTGGACCACATTCTCGCCACACAAGTCGATAGCGAGCAAATCGCTGACAATACAGTGCTGTTGAGCTCCGGCTGCGTATGCTGCAGCTTAAAGAACGAGCTGGCCGACACCATGCGCGACTTGTTTTTCAAGCGCGCGCTGCAGGCGATTCCGCAATTTAACCGCATCGTCATCGAAACCACCGGCATGGCTGATCCGGGCCCGATTCTGGCCAATCTTATGAATGAGCCCGTGATTGAATCAGTGTTTCGTCTGGACGCCGTGGTTGTCACCGTTGACAGCGTCTACGGCCTGAAGCAGCTGGAAGACCATGCGGAAGCGCGAAAACAGGCAGCGGTGGCCGATGTGCTGTTGCTGACCAAAACCGATCTTGCGACGCCGGAACAATTATCTGCATTGAAAGAAAAACTGATCGCAATCAATGCTGGCGCAACACAGCACAAAATTCAACACGGTAAAATCGATTCCGATTTCATCATTGATGTAGGTTTATTCGACCCAACCGGCAAACGCGCCGAGCCGGAACGCTGGCTGCGCGCGCCCCTTGGACTGACAAACAGCAAGCCCGGCCTGTTTAAAAAACCGCACAACGGCGAGATCAGCAGCTTTACAGTTACCCTGCCCAACCCGCTCAGCTGGCGTGATTTGAAACCTGCGATTTTAAAACTCTGCCAAACCCACGGCGAAAACCTACTGCGCCTGAAAGGCATACTCCATGCGGCTGACCAGCCAGCGCCGCTGGCGATTCACGCCGTGCATTTCACGCCCTACCCGCCAACGTTGCTGGAAGGCTGGACTGAGGAAGCACCGAGCAACCGCATTGTGATTATTGGCAAAGGCTTGGATGAAAACGCGATTAGAAAAATGCTCACGCAAGTTTGAATGCATGCACTTCAAAAGCATCTGTTTTATTCATTAGCAATGTAATCTGCCCGCAAACCGCACGCCACCTGTCTTGCAGGCACCATCGGTTGACAATGAATGCGCGCGTATATGAGAGAGATGCATCACCTTGAGCTATCGTGCAGTTTTATGGCTGACTTACAACACGGTTTTATAATTCGTTCCGAAAAACTCCGTCATCAAGAAATCTTCCAGTTCCGCGCTGTTTTCCACCCGCGCCGATTTAACCACGGTACGCCCCAGGCGGCGTGATTCCCAGTTGAAATCGCCCTGATAATGCTCGCGAATCAGTCCAATCATTTTTCTAATCATCACCAGCCGCACATCCTGACCCGTGCCGGCCTCCACTTCAAAATACTGGCGTTTGGAGGTGCTGTAATCATTCAGCCAGCCAAGAAATGTGAAGCTCGCGCTGCGGCTGCCCAAGCTGGTAATTTCAAAAATGCCGTTGGTGCCATTCTGAAAATTACTTTTGATTTTTGCATCTCTTTTTTCTTCTTCACTCGGACCGATTTCACGCGCAGCCGCTTCCGCGTTGATCTTTGCGGCCTCGTTCTCCGCCTGCTCCCGCTTGGCGCGCTGCGCGTTGACATAGGCAAGCATGTCTGTTGGCGCGTCTTTAGATTTATTTTCGGTTTGTGGCATACTTTCTGGCAAAGGTTTATTAACCGCCAGTACCTCCGGCGCAGAAGAATCTATCGGCCTGGGCTTACGGCTTGCTGGCTGTTTCATTGCTTTTGGCTTTTTAACCGGCTCAACAATTGGCTCTGGAAGCCGCTCTGGCATTGCTTCCTTGGGCTGCTCCACAATCACTTCCACTTGTTCCGGCTGGGCTAGCATCACCTGAAACGGCGCTGACTCTCTCTTCGGTTCCTGCTGAAATTTCGGCTCCACGAAAAATAAGATAAGCGCATGCATCAATATGGAAAATACAAATGCAATCAAGGCATTACGACTGAAGTTGAAGCGAATCAGCCTGTCGTTTTTTCTTGGTGTTTGCAAAAAAGCTTCAAATGCGTGATTTGTAGAAAGATATATTGCCATCAAAATTTAGTGATTAATATCCTGCCAGGTTTTTTCAAGTCGTTTAATCGAGACTGGAAATGGCGTCCTGAGTTCCTGCGCAAACAATGAAACACGCAGCTCTTCAATCAGCCAGCGATAATCCTGCAGGGCGTGTGGAACATCATGGTTAGCCTGATTGAGCGCGTTCATTTTATCCTGCCAGCGCTGCCAGATTAACCCCACACTTGCAGCATTTTTACCGTCGCGCTCCGGGTTTGCCGGCTGTTTTTCGATGCGCAAACGCAGCGCTTTAAGATATCGCGGAATATGCTGCAACTGCTCCCAAGGCGTTTGGCTGAAGCAGTTTTTATATACCAGCTGGTTCACCTGCTGTTCCAGGTCACGCTTCAGGCGATTTACGGTAGCCGGCATTTTGCTCTGCTGGGCGATGAGCAGCTGATACTCGGTCGCAATCGCCTGTGCCTGCCTTGCAATCGCCTCTGTCACAGCTGGCAGCCGTGTTCTTGCGCGCGCTTTCAGTTTCATGAAATCTGCATTAGTGCGCGGCAGCTCATCTTCACCAATAAACGCGCGGTCTGCAATGGCGCGAATCATGTCTTCGCGCAAATCATCCGGCGACATGATATTTCTTAACAAAAGCGCATATTGATTAAAGTTCGGCATGCTTTTTTCCAGCTGCTTCATCTGCTCTTTTAGCTCAAAGCGCATCAACCGGCAAACACCTTTACGATGGCTTTGTTCGGCTTCGCGTTCAGTATCGAACAGCTTGACCGAGATGCTGTCATCCGCGTCTTCCAGCGCAGGGTAGCCTGTCACTTTCAGTCCATCGCGTTCAAAACTCAGCGTCTGCGGCAAATCGCCAAAATCCCACTGCTTTAACCCGGTTTTTTCAATATCCGGCGAGGTGTTTCTAAAGGTGAGTTGAGCGGCTGAGCCCAATTGCTTTTTGAGCAGGTTCCAGTCACGACCCATTGCAAGCTCACGCCCTGCGTCATCAATGACACTAAAGTTCATTAAATGATGGGGTGGAACATCACTCAAATTCCAGTCGTCCTTGCTGATTTTTAAAGTGGTTTTAAGCTGTATATAAGCGGCTAAGGATTCCAGCAAAGGTTTAGAATAGTCATTACCAACAGACTCTAAAAAGCCTGTTACAAACTCAGGCACTGGCACACACACGCGGCGGAATGTCTTGGGCAAGGCTTTAATGAGGTAAGTCAGCTTTTCGCGCAGTATGCCCGGCACCAGCCACTCGGTTTGCACTGGGTTTAATTGGTTCAGCAATGCAAGCGGAATGGTCGCTGTCACGCCATCCAAAACATGCCCTGGTTCAAAACGATACTTCAGGCTAATTTCAACGCCATCCAACATGATTTTTTCAAGAAACTGCACTGCAGTAATGGCATCCGCGCCATGACGCATCAAGTCATCGCGCGTTAAATACAACAATTTAGGATTGATTTTTTCAGCATCGGCACGCCATTTTTCAAAACTCGCCGCGTTATAAATATCTGCAGGGATTCTGGCGTCGTAGAATGCAAATAACTGATGCTCATCTACCAGCACATCCTGACGCCGCGCCTTATGCTCCAGCTCTTCAACTTCGGCGGTCAGGCGTTCATTGGCAGTGAAAAATGCAGCTTTAGTATCAAACTCTCCATTGGCAAGCGCCTCACGCATAAAAATCTCACGCGATTCAGCAGGGTTAATCGGCCCGTAATGCACACGACGCTTGGGAATGATGGTTAAGCCATATAGTGAAACACGCTCCCACGCGTTCACCATGCCCATTTTTCTATCCCAGCGCGGGTCGGAGTAATGGCTGTCAGTTAAACCACGCGCCAACGGCTCAATCCAGTCCGGCTCAATTTTTGCCACACAGCGCGCATACAGCTTGGTGGTATCTACCAGCTCGGCAGCCATGACCCATTTGGGACGCGTTTTCTTTAAGCAAGAACCGGGTGCAATATGAAAACGAATGCCACGCGCGCCTGCATAAGACTCGCTCTCACCATCTTTAAAACCGATATTGCCCAGCAAGCCCGCTAATAGGGCTTTGTGGATTTGCTCGTAATTCGCCTCCTTCTGTGCGCCGTGCCTCACGATGGCTTTATCGCCCGCCTCCTTCGCTCCTTGTCGTACTACTTGTACTGTCTGCGTCGCTTTTTCGTTGGCCTCACGCCCTTGCTTTGCCTTGCGCACAGAAATTTCGTCTGGCCAAATTTCAGAAACAATTTCCAGCAATTGCCCATGCAGCTCACGCCATTCTTTTAAACGTAAGAAAGACAGGAAATTAGTGTGGCATTGGCTGAGCAAATCTTTATTGGATTTCTTGTTTTTGAGGGCATGGTCAAACCAATCCCATAACTTGAGATAGCTCATAAAATCCGAACCCTCGCCAGCAAACTTGGCATGCGCATTATCCGCCGCTTCGCGTTTATCCATCGGGCGTTCGCGCGGGTCTTGTATGCTCAGCACACTGGCGATAATCAGAATCTCTTTTAGGCAATGCTCGCGTTTTGCCGCCAGAATCATGCGCCCAACACGCGGGTCTAGCGGCAGCTTGGCAAGCTGCAACCCTGTTTCAGTTATGTTGCGCTTGGCATCTACCGCGCCCAGCTCCTGCAGCAACTGGTAGCCATCATTGACAAGCCTGCTGGAAGGCGCTTCAATAAACGGAAATTCGGCTACATCGCCCAAGCGCAACGCAGCCATACGCAAAATCACAGCCGCTAATGAGCTGCGCAGAATTTCTGGCTCAGTAAACTCCGGCCGGCCGTTAAAATCCTCCTCCGAGTACAAGCGTACGCAAATGCCGTTTGATACGCGTCCGCAACGCCCTGCCCGCTGCTTGGCAGCTGCCTGTGAAATTTTCTCTATCTGCAGCTGCTCTACTTTAGCGCGCGTGCTGTAACGGTTCACCCGTGCCAGGCCGGCATCAATCACGTATTTGATACCAGGAACGGTAAGTGAAGTTTCCGCCACGTTGGTCGCCAGTACAATACGGCGCAAACTATGCGGTTTGAATATTTTTTGCTGATCTTCAATGCTTAAGCGCGCAAATAACGGCAAGACTTCGATGTGCTTGAGTTTGGTCGAACGGCCCTGGTATTTGCGCAAATGGTCGGCCACGTCGCGAATCTCGCGCTCACCCGGCAGAAACACCAGAATGTCGCCATCGCCCTGCCGCAATAAATCATCGGCAGCATCCAGAATGGCTTCTTCAATGGCTTCCTCTTCGTCGTCCTCTTCCAGCCAACGCGCTTCCGTTTTGGCTTTGCGCGCGATTCCAAATATGGTCTCATCCTCTAAATCAAACTGCGCATTTTCTGTCCCGGCAATTTCCTTGGCACGAAAACCCGCTTTGCCTAGCGGCCGGTAACGGATTTCGACAGGATAAGTGCGGCCAGAAACCTCAATCACCGGCGCACCGTTAAAGTGCTTCGAAAACCTATCTGCATCAATCGTGGCCGAAGTCACAATGATTTTTAAATCAGGGCGTTTTGGTAATAACTGCTTAAGATAACCCAGTAGAAAATCAATGTTCAGGCTGCGCTCGTGCGCTTCATCGATAATAATCGTGTCATACGCATTAAGGAATTTATCTCCTTGCGTTTCCGCGAGCAAAATACCATCCGTCATCAGCTTGATATAGCTGGATTCTGACAACTTATCGTTAAACCGTACCTTGTAACCCACCACCTCACCCAGTGGCGAATTCAGCTCTTGCGCGACACGTGCAGCCACCGAGCGCGCTGCGATACGGCGTGGTTGCGTATGGCCGATCAAACCGGAAACACCGCGGCCAAGCTCCAGGCAAATTTTAGGGAGTTGTGTCGTTTTGCCAGAGCCCGTTTCACCGCACACAATCACCACCTGGTTTTCTTGAATGGCTTTCGCAATCTCATCACGCCTGGATGAAACGGGCAACTCGAGTGGGTATTCCGGCTTAGGCAAACCAGTTAAACGTTGCTGATATTTTTGCTGGGAGGCATGCACCCTCTGTGCAATCTCGCCCAGCAAACACTGTGCTTTTAATTGCGCTTTTTCATCTGGAGATTTCTGCAAATCCGCTGCATCACGCAGCTTACGGCGCAACACATGACGGTCTGCCAGCATGCAGCTTTGCAAGGCGATTTCAAATTGCTTAATATTTTGGCTGGCGGGTGGGCTGATACGCATAAGCGCGGTATTTTATCATGCTGATCCACTATGCATTATTGACCATGCAATTATTCATTTCGCGCCCGCAAAAAACTGGCGAATTTTGGCTTGCCTGTTTTAGTTTTATCGCGATAAGTGTAGGTCACTAAACTGCCTATTTTGGGCGGATTTTCACGTTGTGCATCAGTAAAGCCTGTGCCGAGCTTAAAGCGCACGCCTTCAGGTGTTTCTACCACCAGCGCGCCGAGCTTACCTTTGTATTTGCCGCGCCCTAGCGTATGTGCTACAACGGTAGCCTCTGCATCGAATAACGGCTTTAACTTAAGTAGCGCGTCATTTCGGCCAGTGATATATTGCGCATCTGCGCGATGCAGCATCAGCCCTTCGCCACCATGGGCTACTACTTGTTTTAGCTTTTTATTTAGCTCAGCTTCATCTCTAACACGAAATTGCACCACTGCTTTTAGATTGGGAATATTGGCCTGCTTAACAATTTCGGCAATGCGCTTTGCGCGTGCTTCAAACGTTCCTGGCGCATCTGGCAATTCAAAAACCAGGTACGAAATACCGCGCCATTCCACATCAATCGGCACATCCTTGCGCACCGTGCCTGAGAGCACATCAAACTGGCCAAACCCCAGCCACAACTCACCATCCAGCGGCATTGATGGGAAACCCTTTGTAAACCAAAGAGGCGAGGCAATCACATTGCCAGCGCGCGTACGCAACACCTTGCCATCCCACACTGCACGCACGCCATCAAACTTTTCACTCACCAAATATTGGGGTACGTCCATGCCACGCTGGTAAATTTGCGCAAGTAATAACTCCGGCAAACGTTGCGTTGGTACCGCTTGTTTGGCAAAAACAATAGACGAAAATACCAGGCTAATGAAAGCGAAAAATAAAAAGTAATAAGGTCGATTTAGCATACTTTTTTTAATAAATTTAGTTGCATTTAAGTTCTGAACCTGCATCTCACTCGGCTAGCGCCATACAAGCATCGTTGGCAGACTTTATCAACATTGCGCCTAACAAATAAGCTGCTCTGAACTGCTCTTTGGATTTGTGATGTAACTTAGCGCCATCTTGCTGGCATTATTGCTAATCGTCACCCAATCGTCTAGTTTTGGGCTATCGACGATCACCAATGCGGCTACAAATTCTGTTAAGCGATCCGGCGGCAAACGTTTATCCGCACTGCATTGCGTTGCGTTGCCTCAATACTTTGCCATTAACAGGCAAGAAAAAAGCCGATGCAATATCGGCTGGTGACCGCCAAGTTTGGTTGAGTTTTCTCTCTGCGACGAACGACAGGCTAACAATGATGCCTATCGCCGACACAAATATCTAAATGAATTTCAATTGAATGCTAGATTAAAAACCAAACACGTCTTTTAATTTTTTCGCCTTATCTAAAACGCTACCACCAGTATCAGAACTGCCCGGTTTGCTAGTCGAGTCGCTCATATTGCCCGAATCTTCCTGCCCCTGGTTCCCACGGCTATTACCACCACCCATGCCGCCCAGCATAACCATTGTGGTGGATTTGACGCGCAAGCGCGACGCCCATTCAGGCTTGATTTTTTTCTTGGGATCTGGCACCGGGTAAACCACGTTGAGTTCTGGTCCATAAGCAATCATTTGCGCCATCACCCCTTGCGTTTCTTTGAAGATGCCTTCAGGAATAGCACAACTTTGCTGGCTGTTAGGCAGAATCAATTTCTCTTTAAGCAATTTTTCTATCATTTTCGGGGTTAAATAATTCATCAAACCCCAACCTGGTTCTGGTTTTTCACTCGCGCTCCAGATGATCATATCGCCTTTGCCTTTAGAGCCCATCGCATTTAAAAAATAAGCTTTTGCATTATTGACATTATTCCAGGCCACATTCACCGAGCCACTGGTTTCCCCGGTCGCTTTCGCCTCAATTTTAGGCATGAAATCATAGCCGGAATCAACACTGAACTTCATGCCTTCCGGCACGCCATCACCAGAAATGACATGCTCGCCCATCAAAGAGGCGTTGTCAGGCACACGTTTTTTATCCTGAATGTTGGGCCAGATGGAATTGCCCATAATCGCTCGCGCCCCGCGATCCGCCGTGTAATTCCCGGCCAGAAACTTGCCAAAACTACTTTTGGATGAAAAATCAATCACCTTGGGCTGGCCAGAACGCACTTTATCACCGCATCCCCAGTAAAAATAGATCTTGCCGGTTTCCTGCATTTTTGGGTCGGTGTATTCTCTATTGCCAGGCTCCACTTTTCCAGACTCTACGGGTATCAGGGGAATAGATGCGCCCATAGACATGCCTGGAGGCAGTGCATGTGTGCCTTTTGTACCAGCAGGAACTTTACTGACGCGCAGCGCATTATCCATCCATTTTCCAGCTCCTCCCGCAGACACGCCGTCGTTATTCGCGTTGCCAAAAGCATTATCGCTTCCAGCCCCGCCACCCATAATGTCGCCCATCAGGCCCGCCATGCCGCTATCCATGCCAGGAATGGACATGCTGGAGGTGTGAATATCCACCCAGTACTGGACAGGAACGGCATCAGCCCAGGTAACCGTTGGCAAAGCACAAGTGAATAAAGCGACTGCAATTGTTGATTGTTTTTTCAGTTTCATGTGAATCACCTTTCAAGAGTTATCTGTTGATTTAATGAGATCTTTGCAGCACGCACTTTTGCAAAGATCACTTACTGATCAAAACCTGATTAAATCCTTCAATTTCTTGGCTTTGTTGAGTGCGTCATCCACAGTATCGGGAGCTTTCTCGGTGCTACTGCTACTTGACGCATTGCTACTTGATTGATTGTTATCAGTGGAGCTCTGACTGGAGGTGTTGCTACTCCCACCAGCAGATACCCCTGCCGCCGCGGAAGATGTTGGCCTTTCCCTGTCCGCACGCCCTGCCGCGGGTTGAGCGTTCCCTTTGGCCAAATCCTCTGGCGTCCAGTTCCAACCTGGCCCACCCGTGGTAAGCGAATCTTTCATATTGCTTCGATTGATCATAATCTCGTCAATTCTACCTGGAATATTGAAATCCTCGGTCTTGCAGTTTCCTTTGCAACGGATTTGCACCTCGGTTCCAGATGATACATAGAAATTGTGTGATTCCCTGCCAGAGGGGCTCGTCCAAGTGCGCCACGGTTTCATATACGGAAAGATTGCCGTGTAGAAATCCAGCAGGGATGCATTGGTCTTGTAGAAGAAGTAAGTGCGTTTTTCTGGTGGATCGCACCTGGGATCGCCTGATGACTTGGCGGCATCGATCGTGAGGCCAGCAAGCTCAGGGAGCCCCAGATCAGAAAACTTCGGAGGGCTCTTGGCCATTGCTTGCGCTGCCTGCTTGGCACGCTTCTCGCTGTAGTCCACGCAGTCGGCGAAGGCAGGCGAAGTGAATACTGCCAGCACCAGCGCTACGACCGGTGCGGCGGCGGAACGCGGTGTACTTTTGATGCTTGACATGCCGCTCTCATTTGGAAGTTGTTTTTTTAGCTGCATGGTAAGTCCCCTTATCAAAAGTTACTTATCGGTCCAGATCATCCCAAATACAATCTCAAAAGATTGATGAAATTATTGAGATTATGTTACTCCTTTTGCCTGCCTTGTCTATCCTATTTAGATGTGGCCAGGTTCTCTCAAGGACTTAACAATTAACAAACCGCTGTTGCAAATCTTCTAAATTGAATTCTTGCAAAATAGCTTCCAGTCTCGTCCGTGCATTCTTGCGTGGCTGGCCCGTATATTTGGCGATGATCAGCTCGTTTTTCATCGAATGCTCCCAGCCCACCAGTTCGGTCACAGTCACGTTGTAACCCGCTGCTTCTAGCTGCAGGCAGCGCAGCACATTGGTGACTTGGCTGCCAAATTCGCGCGTGTGAATCGGATGACGCCAAATTTCGCTTAAAGGCGTTTTGCCAAAGCTTTCATTTTTGTGTTTACGCAGCACTTCTGCCACCTCCGCTTGGCAGCAAGGTACTAACACGATGTATCTTGCGTGCTTTTTTAGGCCAAACTGAATGGCGTCATCGGTCGCCGTGTTACAGGCATGCAGCGCAGTGACAATATCCACGCGGCTTGGCAGCGTGCTTGACGTAATGGATTCTTCAACCGTTAAATGCTCAAACCGCATGCGCGCAAACCCTAAGTACCGCGCCAGATCTCCTGATTTTTCCACTAACTCAGCACGCGTTTCGATGCCAATCACTTCACCGGCATTCAATTGCTTGAGTAATAAATCATACAAAATAAAGCCTAAGTACGATTTACCTGCACCATGATCAACCAGCACTGGGTTTGGATTAAGCGCCAACACCTCGTTAAAAAGCGGCTCAATAAAATTCACCAGGTGGTATACCTGCTTAAGTTTACGGCGACTGTCCTGATTCAGCTTGCCATCGCGCGTGAGAATATGCAGCGCCTTGAGCAGCTCGATAGATTGATTGGGTTTAATTTCAGGAATTAATGTCATCGCTTATTTTAACTTAGGTTCTATCCATATAAGCCATGTAAAATAGCGAAAGTTTATTTGAGTGCTTACATTATGAGTATCCAGTGGTATCCGGGTCATATGACCCAAGCCCGCAAAAAAGCGGAAGAAACCATGGAGTTTACCGACGTTGTCATCGAGGTGCTGGATGCGCGCATACCCGCTGCCAGCCATAACCCGATCATTGACGAAATGCGTCTGTTTCGTCAGCGTCCGCAGCTCAAAATACTCAACAAAGCGGATTTGGCCGACCCAAAAGTCACGCAGGATTGGCTCAATTATTTCAATGCACAGCCCAACACCAAAGCGGTGGCACTTTCATGTAAAAAGCCTGGTGACGCGAACAAAATCCCTAAACTGTGCCTGGGCCTTGCGCCGCACCGTGGCACGCACTTAAAGCCGTTACGCATGATGATTATGGGCATTCCTAACGTAGGCAAATCCACGCTGATGAACGCGCTACTCAACCGCCGGGTGGCAAAAGTGGGCGATGAGCCCGCGGTAACCAAAAGCCAGCAGCGCTTTGATTTGAGCGACACCATGAGCATCACCGATACGCCAGGCATGATGTGGCCCAAGATTGAATATGAAAGCGATGGCTACATGCTGGCGGCCAGCCATGCTATTGGGCGCAATGCAGTGATTGATGAAGACGTGGCGCTGTTCTTGGCTGACAACTTGCTCAAAACCTACCCTGCCTTGCTGAATGCGCGTTACAAGCTGGACGCCATGAAACTGGATGTGAGCAAGATGGATGGCGTGGATTTACTCGAAGCTATCGCCAAACGCCGCAGTTACAAGCGCCACGACGGCCTGTGGGATACAGAAAAAACCGCGGTGGCTTTTTTGACTGATTACCGCAGCGGCGCGATTGGCCGTGTAAGTTTAGAAAGCCCAAACTCCAGAGCTGCTATGATTGCCGGCGATCTTGCCGAAAACAGCCCAATAGATGGTTAGCGGCACTGCCCCAGTGCGATTTCCGCCTGTGTGCACTTGCGTTCCGAGCCTTGTTTGATACTGTCAGTGAAAGTTTGCCATCCTGACTTTTCTTTGTCTGATTTATTTTCGGCTTTAGTTCCTGCGGGCTTCTCTGCATCTTTCCCATCGCCCGATGTCTCTGTTTTAGTTACAACCTTTGTTGGCGCTTCAGTTTTTTTCTCGGTTTTATTAGTGGTTTTTTTCTGAACAGTATCAACCTTAACCGGCTCCACCTTTGGCGGAGCGGTTTCAACTGTTTCGGTTGGCAGTAAGCCATCATTGGCTGGCTTGGCTGTCATTGTGGGCGGGGGTAACACGGGCGTTTCTGCCACTGCCGGTTTTTCTAATATAATGGTCGGTTCAGTTGGGGTAGATGCCAATTTAGCCAAAACAAAAAGTCCTGCAAGCACCATCAAGCTTAGAATTGTGTATTTAAAATTAATTTTGCCTGCGATGGATTGCCAATTGCCTGACTGTGAATCGTCTGCCGCAATGATTACCGGCGCATCTTCTACTAATTGGTCTTTAAGTACACGTACCGAGTAAACCTCATGTTCATGCGCGTGCATATCGTTATACTCAAACATTTGTGAGATTTCCTGCGATAGCTTGGAAACTACTTCGTAATACGCACGTGAAACCAGAATCTGGTTCGGCTTGGCAAAACTCATAATGCGCTGCGCCTCATCAAGACCCTCGCCCGTAATATTGGGGTACTGATTATTATTGCAGTTGGACACACGCACCGGACCCAAATTAATGCCAATGCGCACATATAGAGGGGCTGAGCTATTTGTGTTGTTTTTTAATATGTCATCACGAATGGTGAGTGAGATAAACAATGCGTCTTCCAGCGCGTCTTCTAACGCACCGTTGCAGGCAATGGCTGCGCCATCGCTCGTATCCAAGATTGTGCGGTCATCTTGTGCAATATCAACCACGGCATGATTAATTAAATCATTCAGCTGGTTTCTGATTTCCACTTGTTCCGCGTCTGTTTTCTTTGAAAAATCGACAATGTCTAAAGAAACAATGCTGCAAATAGAAGTTTTATTGGCTCTGTCAGTCATAACTTAGCTTTCAAATAACTTTTCAACTATCGATGAAAATGTTAACCCGTCCGGACAATTTAATTAGATTGTATTATGAAGATTGTTTGGTGTCGCGCGTAATCTGCGTGTAACTCATCACGCGATTCCGCCCGCTGTTTTTCGCGGCATACATGGCGCTATCCGCAGTGGCTACCAAGCCTTTAAAATCGTAGCCCGCTCGCACCGAATCCGCTACGCCAATGCTGACAGTGGTTTTAATGCTTGCTCGGTTCATTTTTAACGGGCTTGCTTCAATCCTCGCTCGGATGCGCTCAGCGAGACCGACAGCATCACCCTCTGTCGTGTTCGGCAGAAACACACAAAACTCCTCGCCTCCATAGCGGCCAAGCACATCGCTGGAACGCAGCACCCCTGCAATCTCCTTGGCCAGATGCCTTAACACATCGTCACCGCACAAGTGCCCGTATTGGTCATTCACTTTTTTAAAATGGTCAATATCGATCAGCAACACCGCCATGCTCAGGTTAATACGCTTGCAAATATCCTGCATTTTTAGGGCAGCTTCCTCCAGGCCGCGGCGATTCAGCACGCCGGTAAGGCTGTCAATTGTCGCAATCGATTCCAGGTTCTGACTCAGTTTATAGCTGAGCATCAATACGAACAGGCTGGAGATAAAAAACTGCGAAACCGCGCCCAGCATGAAGGTATAGGCATTCACCGGCCAGACGGCAAAAGAGTCAAACACCGCCACGTCCACCCGCGAAGCATAGACCGCGCGGCCCAGCATCAATAGTGCCATCAGCAGATACAGGCTTGAGGTAAGCCAGTATAAATTGCCGACAATGCCTTCATCGCGAGAAAACGTAAGCCGCGCGCAATATAGATAAATTGCTGCGAATATAATCGCCCCAAGTATTACCGCCGTACGGATGTCGCTTCCATTGAGCATAAAATAAGCATCAATCGCCATTAGCAGAAAAAATACAGCTACAGGAATGCGATGGTTCGGCACTTTGCCGATAAATGCCTGAATACCATTAATGTATAAGCTTAAACCCGCGCCGATCAAGGCCATACCCGGCAAAAAAAGCCGCTTCGGCGCATCCAACTGCATCAACACCAGCACCATGCCCAGGCCAATCACCAGATTGCCCACCGCCCAGTAGCCAGGGCCATGCACCTTTTTGTGGTGTTTACGAGTGATCGCCAACAGCATGGAAAGCATGAAGGTCAGCAGCATTGACATGAAAACAATCGTTTTTAAATCAAATTTTGGCATTGCAGACGGCTACCGTAGATTAGAAGGAATATATTTTTAGCTTAAAATTGAGAAACTATAGGCGCTAGTTTTTATTAAGCAGGTACAATCATACTATAAACGCTTAGCTCGCAAATAGTCAGCCTGTCAGAATATCGTGCCAGGTTCTTTTAAAAGTCCGCTCAAAGAACATGTTAAACAGCCTCAACTCACCCCAGCGCGAAGCAGTCAAGTATCTCGATGGTCCATTGCTGGTGCTCGCCGGTGCAGGCAGCGGTAAAACGCGCGTCATCACGCAGAAAATCAGCTATTTGATTGACGAGGCAGGCTACTCTCCCAAAGAAATCGCGGCGATTACCTTTACCAATAAGGCCGCGCGTGAGATGCAGGAGCGCGTGAGCAAGCTGATGCAGGGCAAGCCCACCAAAGGTCTGACGATCGCGACTTTCCACTCGCTTGGTTTGCAAATGCTGCGCGCCGAGGCTGCGTTACTAGGCTACAAGCCGCAGTTCTCCATTTTGGATTCATCCGACAGCTTTAAGATTGTGGCCGATATTTTAGCCACTACCGACAAGCAGCTATTACGCAAAACGCAATATCAGATTTCCGCTTGGAAGAATGCCTTTATCAGCCCCGACCAAGCCAAAGCCATGGCAGATGAAGAGCTGACACATGCTGCTGCCAAGGTATATCAACTGTATCAACAAACGCTCAAAGCTTATCAGGCGGTAGATTTTGATGATTTGATTAAACTGCCGGTTGAATTATTTGTGCAGCACGAAAGCGCGCTGAATAAATGGCAGCGCAAACTGCAATATCTGCTGATAGACGAATACCAGGACACCAACGCCTGCCAATACAAACTGGTGAAAATGCTCACCGGCTTGCGTGGCCAGTTTACCGCGGTGGGTGACGACGACCAGGCCATTTATGGCTGGCGCGGCGCGGATGTGGAAAACCTGCGTCAACTCACCGAAGACTTCAGCAAGCTTAAAGTCATCAAATTAGAGCAAAATTACCGCTCTACGGTGCGCATTCTGCGCGCTGCCAACCAGGTGATTTCAAATAATCCAAAACTGTTCGAGAAGAAACTGTGGAGCGATTTAGGTACAGGGGATTTGATTCAGGTCTCGGCTACCATGAGCGAGGAACACGAGGCAGAATCTGTCATCATGAAACTGCAGGCGCATAAGTTTGAAAACCGCACCAAGTTTCTGGATTATGCCATCCTCTACCGCGGCAACCACCAGGCGCGCATTTTTGAGCAGCAATTACGCAACCATAAGATTCCCTACACCATCTCGGGCGGACAATCGTTTTTTGACAAGGCTGAAATTAAAGACCTGGTCAGTTATTTGCGGCTGATTGCCAATGAGGATGACGACCCGGCGTTTATCCGCGCGGCGACTACGCCCAAAAAAGGCATCGGCAACACCACGCTGGAGCGGCTGGGCGAATACGCCAGCGCGCACAAAATGTCGCTATTTGCAGCAGCATTTGAGCAAGGTTTTCAAAGCGAAATCGGTAACAAGCAATTAGACGATTTGTTGAATTTTTGCCAGTACATCAATAAGCTGCAGGCACGTGCCGTACGCGACCCGGCAGGAGACGTGCTGAATGACTTACTTACCACCATTCAATATGAAGCCTTTTTGTATGACAGCGAGGAGCCGCGAGCGGCTGAGGTCAAATGGGCGAATGTGCTCGAGTTTATCGGCTGGCTTACTAAAAAAGGCGAGGCAAATACCGAATATGGCAACGAAGCGGAAGCTAAAAATCTGCTCGAACTGACGCAAATGGTTTCGCTCATGAGCATGCTGGAAGGCCGTGAAGATGGCGAGCCGGATGCAGTGAAACTCTCTACGCTGCACGCGGCCAAAGGACTGGAATTTGGGCACGTATTTTTAATCGGCGTGGAAGAAGGCATTCTGCCGCATCGCGAAAGCGTAGATACAGATCGAATCGAAGAAGAACGCCGCTTGATGTACGTAGGCATTACACGTGCGCAAAAATCCCTCAACATTTCCTGGTGCAAAAAACGTAAACGCGCAGGTGAAATGGAAATGTGCGAACCCAGCCGGTTTATCGAGGAATTACCCAAAGAGGATGTGCGGCATTTTGGCAATCCGTTTAATGACCCGATAGAAAGCAAAGAATTCGGCAAGTCGAAAATGGCCAATATTCGCGCCATGTTAGCGAACAAATAGAGAGTAATATTCAACCATGCCTTACATCACCCTAGATAACGCCTGCCTTGCCTTCGGGCATCACGCCCTGCTCGATCACGCTTCTTTTCAACTGGATGCTGGCGAACGTGTCGGCTTGATTGGGCGTAATGGTGCGGGCAAATCCAGTTTGCTCAAAGCCATTGCTGGCACAATTAAGCTTGATGAAGGCACGGTTTGGCGCGCATCGAATGTGCGTGTGGTGTATGTGCCGCAAGAGCCCGAACTGGACACGACACACACCGTGTTTGAAGCGGTAGCAGAAGGTTTAGGTGCGTTGCAACAAACCATCATCAATTACCACCAGGTAACGCATGACATGAGCATGCCAAACGCAGATATTGATGCACTGATGACCAAAATGCAGCACTTGCAGCACGATCTGGATGCGCAAAATGGCTGGGCGGCACAATCACGCGTTGAGACTGTGCTTAGCCGCTTGAAACTGGATGCCGATGCGCTTGTCTCCACGCTCTCTGGCGGCTGGCGCAAACGCGTGGCGCTTGGCCGCGCGCTGGTGGCAGAACCTGAAGTGCTATTGCTGGATGAGCCTACCAATCACCTGGATTTAGAAGCCATCGAGTGGCTGGAAGACTTATTGTTAGACTTTAACGGCAGCGTGCTTTTTATTACCCATGACAGGCGTTTTCTGGATAGGCTCGCCACGCGCATTACCGAACTGGACCGTGGAAAACTGACTGATTTTGTGGGCAACTTTACGCAATATCAGGCTAAAAAAGAAGAACTGCTGGCGGTTGAAGAAACCCATGCCGCCAAGTTTGATAAGTTTTTAGCGCAAGAAGAAGTATGGATTCGCCAAGGCATCAAAGCGCGCCGTACTCGCAACGAAGGCCGCGTGCGCCGATTAGAGGCCTTGCGCCTGGAACGTGCCGCCCGCCGTGAGCGCCAGGGTAACGTCAAACTCAATCTGGATGCGGGCGAGCGTAGCGGAAAACTGGTGGCAGAACTGGAAAATGTAAGCAAGGCTTATGGCGATAAGGTGCTGATCAAGAACTTCAGCACGCGTATTTTGCGCGGTGACAAAATCGGCCTGCTTGGCCCTAATGGCATCGGCAAAACCACCCTGCTTAAACTCATTCTTGGCGACATTGAGCCGGATAGCGGCACCATTCAGCGCGGCACAAAAATTAACGTGGCCTATTTCGACCAGATGCGTGAACAACTGGATGAAGAGGCGACGCTGGCGGACACCATTAGTCCAGGCTCTGACTTTGTCGAAATCGGCAATGAACGCAAGCATGTGATTAGCTACCTGGAGGATTTTTTGTTTCCGCCACAACGTTCGCGCTCGCCCGTGAAATCGCTGTCTGGCGGTGAGCGCAATCGTTTATTACTGGCGCGCCTGTTTGCACGCCCTGCCAATGTGCTAGTGCTGGATGAGCCGACGAATGACCTGGATATCGACACGCTGGAGCTGTTAGAAAGTTTGCTGCAAGAATTTAATGGCACCCTGTTTTTAGTAAGCCACGACCGTGCCTTTTTAGAAAACACAGTGACCCAAGTCATCGCATTTGAAGGCAATGGCGTGCTCACGGAATTTGGCGGCGGTTATGATGACTGGCAGCGTTTCTCTACACAACAAAAGCAAAAAACACCCGCCCTACAAGCCAATATCCATGCGCCTTCTGGCGCAGTTAAATCATCAACTCCAGATGCAGAAAAAGCAGTAAAACAAGCCACTAAACCGGAAAAACTAAGCTTTAAAGAACAAAAAGAGTTAGACGAAATTCCAGCCAAAATTGAACAGCTTGAAGCTGAACAAGCCGATATCCATGCACAACTTGCTGATGGAGAACTTTATAAAACACAGCCTGAACGTGTTAAAACACTGCAGTCGAGATTGACTGAAATTGATAGCTTACTGGAAAACCACCTCGCACGCTGGGAAGAACTGGATTCCAGGCAAAAGTAACTGGCGCCCCCGACACGAATCGAACGTGTGACCCTCCCCTTAGGAGGGGGATGCTCTATCCACTGAGCTACGGGGGCGTTTTGCTAAGCTAGCATTTTCTCATAATTATTCAATTTGTTTTCCTGTTAGAATCCATTTTCTTGCTTGAAAACTATTTAATAATTCATTGCTCTAAATTTTAGATACTGAAAATTGCATGTTAATGAAATTAACTTTTTATAGTGTTATTTTACTGATTGCTTTTTTAGGTTTCAGGAGCATTAGCATGGCAGGTACTACTCCAAGAATTGGTGATAAAGCGCCAGACTTTAATTTACCCGATGCCAAAGGCGAGATGGTAAGTTTAGCCAGCTTGCGAGGCAATTGGCTGGTACTTTATTTTTACCCAAAAGACGACACGCCCGGCTGCACCAAAGAGGCTTGCAGTTTTAGAGATGATTTACATGCGCTTGAAAAACTGGGCGCAAAAGTGATTGGCGTGAGCGTGGATGACAGCAGTTCGCATGCCGAATTTGCCAAAAAATATCATCTGCCATTTCCGTTGCTGAGCGATAAGAATGGCACGGTGGCTAGTAAATACGGGGCGCTCACCAATCTTGGCCTTGTTAAAATAGCCAAGCGCTACACGTTTTTAATTGGCCCTGACGGCGTTTTAAGAAAAAGTTATTTGAGTGTGGATACCTCGCGCCATTCGCAGCAAATCATTGACGATCTAAGCGCTTTGCAACAGAACAAATCATAACCAATGGCACCTAATGACTAAGGTTTTTTTACTATTATTCATGCCCGTTTTTATGATGGGTTGTGCCAGCCAAACGCAGTTGGCCAAGCTGGAATCCCACGAGTGGACAGAGCTGACCTGTAGCGGGTTTTTAACCTGGAACGAATGTAGACAACAAGCGCGTGCCATTTGCCCCAATGGGTTTTACATGGCGGATCAGCTAGAAAATTACATTATTCAGCGTCGGGTGGTAAGCGTAGCCTGCAAAAAATGATGGCTTAGAGACCGCATGGATATTGGCTTGCAGGACATCTATTTTTAGAGGAATTTGGTGCCCGGGGCCGGAATCGAACCGGCACGACCGTAAAGTCGAGAGATTTTAAGTCTCTTGTGTCTACCAATTTCACCACCCGGGCGGGAGATTATTGCAGAACTTGGTGCGGTGCGTATTCTATCACCCTTAAGCCGATTTTGATTAGCCATTTGCAAAAAAACAGGCGAAAAAAAACACATTACTTTTAAGATAATGTGTTTTTAATTTCAAAAACTAAAAACTTATTTATTGACCAGCTCCCGCACAATTTGCCATTGGCTGCCAATTTTTTCAAATTGCAGTTCCTTGTTCACCTTGTCGGCAAAGCCTTTGCTTGCAACTCGCTTGGCTGCGCAAACCTCGCAACCTGCGCCATCTTTAGCTTTTTTAAGCAGCTTATAGGTGGTCACGCTGTAATCCTGGCCAAACACCGCCTTGGCCTTGTCGCCATCACAGGTCACCTGCATGTTGTTGATCTCAAGATTGATTTTTCCGGCGGTAGATAAACGCTGCCTGCGTTGCTTGGCCCAGTCATCGCGGCTAAGCGGAGGTTCAGGCGTGAACTTATCCGCATAAAATTTGCTATAAGTATCGTAATCTTTATGGCGCCATGCATCTGCCCAGTCATTTACACGTGCCGTCACGGCCTCTGTATTGCAAGCGGATGCTGGCTGTGCGGCTTTGGGTGCAGCTGCGGCCATTAACTGATTCGACACTGAGAGCGGTTTTGCATCCGCCAATAACGCGGCTTTATCAATCGTGACTTGCACCGGCGCAACTGCCTCGCATACATTGGCGGCATCCATATAGGCTTCGCGTGTCACCTCCGGCAACCCTTGGCGTGCGGAGCCGATTTTACTCAGCAATGCGCCCTGGCTTGCATACAGGCGCGCATAAGCAGTTTGAATGTCATACTCTGCATTGGAATAAGCGCGTTTGGCCTGGAAATACTCGTTTTCCGTATCCAGCAAATCCAGCAATGTGCGTTGGCCGATATCAAACTGTTTGTAATAAGCGTCACGTGCGTTTCCAATCGACTTTCTGTGCCTGTCACGATAATCCAATTGTTCTTTGAGTTGATTGATATCGTTGTATGCAATAGTGACCAGCTGACGTGTATCAACGCAGGCTTTATCGCGTTGATCATTGGCTGTGTTTAATTTTTCGATGGTTTGGCTGACCAATGATTTATCAGTAAACCCATTAAATAAATTGAAATTCATGGTGAGTTCCAGCAAATCTGCAGCGCTGGTACTGTTGCGGCCATCATTGCTGGTGCCTAAATTTTTACGCGCCTGCAAATCTACACGAGGCAAATATTTGGCTTCCTTGGTTTTAACTTCATCCTTGGTTGCCTGAATATCTTCAATCGTGGATAAAATGTCCGGGTTATGCATATAAGCCACCCTCAATGCATCCGTCGCAGTTGGCTCGGCGCCTTCCCTGTAGAACTCGGCCTGTTCCAGGGTTTCTGATGGAATCTCGCCCAGTAAGCGCTGCATGCGCGCTGTCACATCATGAAGATTCGTCGCTTCTGTCAATAAATTGGATTCCGCCAGTGCGAGACGGCCTGAAGCCTGTTCCAAATCCACCTTGCGCGCAACGCCTGCGTCTACACGTTCTTTAATACGGTCATACAACTGCTTGTGCACCACATAATTGGTTTTAGCGTATTCGGATAACTGACGGTAGCGCAAGGTATCGATGTAGGAACGCATGAATTCCAGCGTGGTAGTCTGCATGGCGCTTTGCAGCTCGAAATAGCGTACGCGCTTGGCATGCCCCAAACGCTTGACTTCATTTGGCGTCGCCAAGCCATCAAAAATCATTTGCCGCAGCACCAGCTCGTTATTCCAGGTAGGAATTGCCGTGCCGTTACCATTGCTTATGCCTTTGATGTCTTCTTGATTGCGGTAGGTTGATACGATATCCGCTTTTGGCAGAAATCCGCCGAATACGGCATCCTGCTCGTAACCGGCGCCCAGATAGGCGTGATATTTAGCTTGAACTTCCGGATTGGATGAAATGACCTTCTCGACCATTTGTTTGAGGGTCGCCAATGGCTCGGCGCTTGCTGCCTGACCAAACATCAACCCCGTCAATGCCAGTATTATTTTTATTGTTGTACTGCTTCTATCAAAATTCAAAATTGTCACAACCTTTACTTTTTGATTCTTCGTCATGTTATAGATACACTCGATTTTGTCAACCCTAAATCTTTTTGACAACTCCCCATGCAGCAATTTTGATGCCAACTTATTGGCATATAAGCAACATCCAACCCACTAATATGAATTGGCGAAATTAAATTTAATCCGCTATTAAACGCTGCCAAACCAAAATGGGAATACAGCTTTATTGAAAATTGAAGATTTTTTCTTCAAAAAAAAAGCCAACTTATAAAAGTTGGCCTTTAGCATTTACATAAAATTAATTATCTAGTCAGTGATCAATTTTTGTTTTGTAAGTAGGTCCTGGATGATTGCCTGATCATTGGCAAAGCCTGTGACTAAATCCACTCCTTGCAGAGTAATCACCTGCACATCTTTTGTCGCGTTAAATCCAGCAGCAAACGAACCGTTGTCGCTGATATGCACCACAGTATCTGCACCCACTTTCTCAAAATGCAGGTAACTTGCTAAATTACCTACGCCTACATTATGATTTTCACCAACAAGCAAATCTCGGAGATCCAGCACATCACCGCCAGATGCCGCAGGAGCCACCCCAAAGTCAGTAATGATATCGCTGGCGGGGGCGCCTATAACACCTCTATCAGCCAACTCCCATCTAAATATATCAGATTCAGCATCTAATCCACCAAGACCGCCTGTTAGAGTGTCGTTACCTGCCCCACCGATAATAATATCATTGCCTGTGCCTCCAATAATGGTGTCATTGCCTGCGCCCCCACTGATAGTATCATTACCAGCGCCACCTTGAAGATTGTCGTTGCCTGCGCCACCGTAAATTCGGTCATTACCTGTGCCGCCCAATATGGTATCGTTACCTGCTTCACCGTAAAGTTGGTCATCATCGGCGCCGCCATCAATGGTGTCATCGCCATCTCCTCCATTGATAATATCATAACCAGCTCCGCCATTCAGAGTGTCGTTACCAGCCAGGCCAGAAATATAGTCGTTAGCACTTGTGCCAGTAATGGTGTCTGCTGTGGCTACACCTGCAAAATGGTTGGTTTCTACTGTTAGCAATAAGTTTGCTGTTGATGTATCGCCATCAGAATCAGTCAGCGTATAGCTAATCTGCTCTGGTGCTATCGCTGCAGTGGAGGCATTTACGTTAGCAGAAGCAAAAGCAACACTCGCAATTCTTGCGCTGGCCGCACTGTTGGCTTCAATCTCAACCCGGCCGATATTGCCGTATATTGTTGGAATAGCAATATTGCCTTCTGCAAAGCTTGCAAACTGGCCAAGCAAGTTACCGCTGATGTCATACACCGAGTATGTGAGTGAGGTAATCGTGCCAGATCCATTGTCACCCAAATTGCTTTGGTTGGCACTTACGTTAATGACTACATTCTGCACCCCTTGCGGATGCGTCGTCCGGCTAAAGTTGATAATCAACGTCTCCAGATTATCAACCGTACCGCTTGCAGTCCCACCGGTAATCCCAACTCCGTCATCAGCCGTTCCCCCAGGGTTGTTAAAGGTTAAGGTGCCATTAGGCGCGTTAACATTACCAGTACGGGTGACCCCTGACAAAGTAACGCCATTTAATGCGGCATTGGCAGCAGTATTAAAGAGAGTAGTCAATGTGGGGCCAGGTGCAGTTACTGCTGTCTGTGCAGCTGGCGGTGTGTACTTGTAGTAACCGCTATCATCAAAGATAAACTGATTGGCAGGCTCGGTTGCACTCGTCCAGGTAAGCTTGCCACCGCTTACCGTATAGGTGCCCCCTGAAGCTGAGCCACTGCTGTTGGCGGTTAAATTGTAAGTCTGGCCTTTAAACACAACCGAGGTGGTCTGTGCGCCATCTACAATTTTATCTGCGCCTGAGGATGCGGCGGTAAAACTGGTTACAAGGGCGCTGCTGCTACCATCGGTACCAATGCCGTTAACCACATTACCCTCAAAGAAAGTTGCATTGGGCAGCAAGGTATCAAAGTCATTAAAGGCAATCGGTTTGCCATCCACGACTTTAACCGTCTGTATAGCTGCGGCTGTATCACCATCAAAGTCTATCACTTGGAAACCAATATCAAACTGGGTTCCTTCCGGAGCTGCGCCGCCGGTAAAGTAAGTATATTCACCCGTAGTAAAGTTAAATACCAACGTACCATAGACAAAGCCCTGCGCACTTCCCAGCGTTAATACGTCACCTGAAACCGGGAAGCCCGTTGTCAGGAAAGCAGCATTTTCCGAGATTTGGTTTGTGGCAATATTATAAGTAAAGCGCACTGATTGATCTGGCACCCCGTTGGCATCGCTATCTAGCATTAAATCAATGTATTGAACATATCCGCCATCAGCGCCAAAGGTTACACTGCTCGCTCCGCTAGCATTAACCACACTGCCACCAAACGCCTGGGGAACAGTTGACACTAGAGCGGATTCCAGCTGATTCAAGTCAGGCACGATGATGGCCGGGTCTGTTACACCGCTTCCATCGGCATCGACATTGTGAATGTTGTTCAACGGCGCAATAGTGGCAATGCCACTGCCAATACCTACTGCATAAGACTGGATATTATTTGTAGTAACAAATGTGCCGTAGCCGGTGGCGCCCACCGGATCGGTTGTGTTGCCAACAGAAGGCGCGCCGTCTGAAATAAAGTATGCAATATTTGCAACAGCGGGATCAGGCGTACCAAAGGCACCGATTATCGTATTAAGCGCAGCTTCATAGTTTGTACCACCCGAGCCTGTCAGGCTGTTAATCGCAGCAATTGCAGCTTCCTTGCTGGTAAAGGTACCATTGAGTTGCGCGCTACCTGAGAAAGTTCCCAAAGTAATAGTGACACTGGAAGATTGACTGAAATATTCTTCAACCAAAGCGACCATGCCCGCCTTGGCCATCGCCAGCCGGGTGGTGATGGTTGCATTACCAGCAGCATCTTCATCGCGCACCTGACCGCCAGCGCCCTGGCTTGTCATACTTCCGGAAACGTCGAGCATCAGCACGATGTTGTACACTGGCAACGCACCTTCAGAAACAAGCACTGTGGCATTTGTTGCTGTCGGCGCATCATCCTTTATGGTAACAATCAGATTGGCATTGCCGCCTGTGCGGGTATAGTTAAATGTTTCAACAAACTCATTCGTTGTCGCGCCGGTTTGACTGTCGTTATCTACTTTGTTATTAAGTGTGTAGGTATATGCTCCTGTGGTTTGATCCACAACAAGCGTGCCATAAGTAGTGACTACTGTTCGAATGCCACTTACTACGGTATTGCTGATAAATGTAGTATTAGCACCAGCCGTTACATTGGTAATCGCATTACTTAAACCAGCATCGTTGGTAAACAATAAACCTGTGGTAACTTTAACACCACCACCAGTGCCCTCTGTTAAAGCCGACTCATTCACCGTGGCTAAATCATCACGCGAATTAAATGCAGTCAGATTAACCGTAGCTGTACTGGTTTGCCCATCATCATCGGTAATGGTGTAAGTAAATGACCCTGTTCCCGCACTAGCCGGATTGTAAGTGTAAGTTTGCGTACCCGCGTTATAAGTCAAGCCTGCCGGTAATGCGCCCGTCGCCGTGATAGTGGCGTGATCAAACAGTGTGTCGTTACCCAGCAACTGGGCACGCGTAAAGGTAATTGGCGTACCAGCCACTGTTTGGAAGCTGTCGTTAACTGCCACTGGGGTGCCATCGTTGACTGCAGTCACAGTAATAGTTTCCGTCGCGACAGGGGAAACCGCACCATTGTTATCTTTAGCTGTAAAGTCAAAACTAGGCACAACCGAACCCGTCAAGGCACCGCTGTTAAAATCGGCTGCGGGCTTAAAGTAAAGCGTTAGCGCATTGCCAGAAGCCGCGTAATCAACACCGGTAACAGCCAGTATGGTCATTGCGGCATCCGTGTACAGGGCGCCATTTGTAGGCAATGTGGCTAGGCTGAAACTCGCTATAGTGCCATCTACATCTGTACCTTGTAATACAACCGGAATCGACACAGCATCTTCAAGACCCACATTATTACTGCCTATTGCCACAGGCACATCATTCGTACCTGTAATAGTAACTGTCAAGTTAGTAGAGCTGGTCAACCCTGCTGCATCACGCATTGTGTAAGCAAACACTTCATTAACCGTCGCACCTTGTGTCAAGGCTTGTGTTGCAGCAAGCGCATTATTAAGGGTGTAAGTGTAGCTACCGTTAGCGGCGATATTAATTGTGCCATAAGTACCATTGATAGTAGTACCTACATTGCCAGCTACGCCATTCACAGCAGTAACAGTTTTGGTGTCGCCGACGTCAACATCGGTGTCGTTAGTCAACACATTGCCAGTCGCAGTTGGCGTACCAGCAAAGGGTGTATTTCCTGGATTCACCCCGGATTCCACCACTGCAGCAGCGTCCGCTACCGCAACCGGATTCTCATCCACATTAGTCTCGTTGAGCGTGACGGTGGCGGCACTGCTGTTGCCGGCCGCGTCCAGCGCGGTCACGCTGTAGCTGCGGCTGTTGGGCGCGGTCTCGAAGTCGTTGGCGGCCGAGGCGACACCGGCCGCGGTGAGCGTGATGACGCCGGTGTTGCTGATCTGGTAGAAGCCGTCGGCACTGGTATTGGTGCCGGTGGCGGTAAAGCGGTAGGCCGTCACGGCGACGTTGTCAGTGGCGGTGACGGTGCCGACCGTGGCGCCCGCCGCCTGGTTCTCGGCATAGGCGAAGGTCTGCGCCGCAATCACCGGACTGGTGTCGTCAAGGTCGGTCTCGTTGAGCGTGACGGTGGCGGCACTGCTGTTGCCGGCCGCGTCCAGCGCGGTCACGCTGTAGCTGCGGCTGTTGGGCGCGGTCTCGAAGTCGTTGGCGGCCGAGGCGACACCGGCCGCGGTGAGCGTGATGACGCCGGTGTTGCTGATCTGGTAGAAGCCGTCGGCACTGGTATTGGTGCCGGTGGCGGTAAAGCGGTAGGCCGTCACGGCGACGTTGTCAGTGGCGGTGACGGTGCCGACCGTGGCGCCCGCCGCCTGGTTCTCGGCATAGGCGAAGGTCTGCGCCGCAATCACCGGACTGGTGTCGTCAAGGTCGGTCTCGTTGAGCGTGACGGTGGCGGCACTGCTGTTGCCGGCCGCGTCCAGCGCGGTCACGCTGTAGCTGCGGCTGTT
>JBGAVG010000006.1:0-176242 GCA_044228245.1 Methylotenera sp. | reverse complement strand
AGCCGCCTGTGAGCGTCAGCTTGCAATTTGCGAAGGCTCTGATTGGTTTTGGTGGTTTGGTGATTACAACTCATCAGATAGCGTCGCGAGCTTTGACCAGCTTTATCGTCGAAATCTCATTAATTTATATAACTTATTACAACAGCCAGTGCCTGCGGTGTTACATACCTCTATTAGCGCAGGAGGTGGTAATGCAGACAATGCGGGCACCATGCGCCGTGGACAGGCTTAATCCAAGTACTAAAAACAAGCACTAAAAATAGTGATGAGCTATTTTTAATAAGCAAATTTTTTACAATTCAGGCATTATTGAAGTAATGTTGTTTAAGCGTTATTAAGTTAAAAATTCCATCCTATAGGGAGTGGTTTATGAAAGAATATTTTGCGAATTTTATTTGTCACGTCTGAAGTTTTTCCACTCATCAAAACGGGCGGTTTGGCCGATGTAAGTGGCTCATTACCTGCTGCTTTACAAAAACTTGGAGTGGATGTTCGTATCTTGATACCGGGCTACACAGCAGTATTAAATAAACTGACCAATCTGCAAGAAATCGCCTCTCTGGAAAAATTGCCGGTTATTCACAACGCGACACTTATGATGGGTACGATTGCAGATACTCAAGTAAGAGTTATGGTGATCAAATCAGCAAGTCTATACGAACGTGAGGGTGGCCCATATTCTGATGTAAATGGACAAGAATGGCTAGATAACCCTTTACGCTTTGGCATACTATCAAAAGTTGCCGCTATTCTAAGTGGACCGCTTTCACCAATCTCTGATTGGCAACCTGACATTGTACATTGCAATGACTGGCAAACAGGCTTAACGCCTGCTTGTATGAAACTGATTAATACCCAAGCTAAATCAGTTATTAGTTTACACAATATGGCGTTTCAAGGCTGCTATCCTCCAAATTGGATTACTTCGTTAGAATTGCCAAGTACTAACTTTACAGTAGAAGGCTTTGAATATCATGGTCAATTATCATTTTTGAAAGCTGGCATTTTTTATGCTGATGCGATTACCACGGTAAGTCCAAGCTATGCAAAAGAAATTCAAACGCCAGAATTTGGTTTTGGCTTGGAAGGATTACTCAACAAACGTAGTAATGAGCTTAAAGGTATTTTGAACGGCATAGATACTGATGAATGGAATCCAGAAACAGATCCACATCTTGTCAAAACCTACAGCGCGGCTACGTTAGCAGATAAAAAGGAAGTTAAAATTGCCTTGCAACAAAGATTAGGGCTTCAAATTGATGAAAATGCACCATTATTAGGCGTAGTGAGTCGCCTAACGCATCAAAAAGGTTTAGATATGCTGGTGCCTATCATGCAGCAATTAGTAGAGGCTGGTTGCCAGTTAGCATTACTCGGCAGTGGCGAAAGTACACTAGAGATTGCCTTCCGCCTTCTTGCCAATAACAATCCGAATAAAGTAAGTGTCACGGTTGGTTACAATGAACCGCTATCACACCAAATAATGGCAGGATGCGATATGTTCATCATGCCTTCACGCTTTGAACCTTGCGGACTAAATCAGTTTTATGGCTTAGCTTATGGCACACCACCCATTGTTAACGCCACAGGCGGGCTTGCTGACTCAGTTATTGACACCAATATCATTAGCTTTAAAAACAAAACAGCGAACGGTTTTGTGATGAGTGAAGCTAGCCCAGCTAGCTTGCTACATTGTATTAATCAAGCCTTAAACGTATTCAATAATGACGCGAAAGCCTGGCAACAAATCCAAAAAAATGGCATGTCTCAGAATTTAAGTTGGGATAAGAGTGCGCTGGAATATTTGGCTGTATATGAAAAACTGATGCAGTAATTTGGCGATAAGACGTGGATGTATAATGGGACATCCTATCTTGGATGGAAAGAACGCAACCCTCTGCATTTCAAAGACTTCCCAATCAATTAACGACAAGCTTGACTAAAGGATATTCAAGATCGACCAATTCCGTAAGGAGTCGCTAGTATAGCCCACCCGATTCAGGGACTAAGCTTTGATGCCCATAAAAAACATTCTGAAAATTGCAAGGTAGAAAACATTATTAACACATTTCAGCCAATTTATACTACAAAAAACAAGGCCTTATTAAATAAAATCAATTGCTTAGGATTGATTCAGGGCTAACTATTAAAACGCCTTCAAGCAAAGAGGGCGGAAATGGAAAAGCCTGTTTAGAACTGCCACGCTATATCTCTACTCAACCGACCAATTATAGTGTTAGCTTGCTTGGTGTAAGATGAGATAAAGCTTTGGGTTAAAAAAAGCATTTACTGTCCAAATACTGCTGCGTGGCCTAGCTCGCGCTCGATCTCTAGCAAGCGGTTGTATTTAGCGATTCTCTCTGACCGGCAGGCAGAACCGGTTTTGATCTGACCACCGCCCATAGCGACCGCAAAGTCAGCCATGAAGGTGTCCTCGGTCTCACCAGACCGGTGAGAAATCACAAACCCCCAGCCGGCCTTGCGGCACATGTGAATAGCCGCGATAGATTCACTAACTGTCCCGATCTGGTTGAGTTTAATCAACGCTGCATTGCAGGATTTTTCTTCAATGCCACGCGTTATAAATCGGGTATTGGTTACAAGGTTATCGTCACCTACGATTTGAATTCTCCCACCCAATTCAGCAGTCATTGCTTTGAAGCCCGCCCAATCATTCTCCGCATGGCCATCTTCGATTGATACGATGGGATACTTATCTACCCAGCGTTTAAATAAGTCTACCATGTCAGCTGAAGATTTATCACCTTGGCCGCTGCGACTGAGCCGGTAAACGCCGTTCTCATAAAACGAGCTTGCTGCGGGATCGAGCGCAATAGCGATGTCAATGCCTGGGCGATAACCTGCTGCTTCTATTGCTTCCACAATCAAATCGCAAGCTTCGTCATTACTCTTCAACTGCGGGGCAAATCCGCCTTCATCTCCCACGCTGGTGCTATAGCCCCGCGCCGCCAAGATCTTGTGCAGGGCATGGAACGTTTCAGTGCCAAAGCGCAAGCTTTCAGAATAAGACACCGCACCTAACGGATAAATCATAAACTCTTGAAAGTCCATGCCCGAGTCAGCATGTTTGCCGCCATTGAGCACGTTCATCATGGGGATCGGAAGATGTACAGCTCCTACACCGCCCAGATAGGCATATAGCGGAAGATTGCAGGCTTGCGCAGCTGCGCGGGCCAGTGCTTGGGAAACTCCCAAGATGGCATTGGCACCCAAATTTTCCTTATTGAGTGTCCCATCCAATTCAATCATGGCCAGGTCAAGGTCACCTTGCGCACATGGATTGCGGCCCTTCAGCAAAGGGGCGATGTGCAGATTGACGTTGCCCACAGCCTTGAGTACGCCTTTACCACCATAGCGCTTGGGGTCGCCATCGCGTAGTTCAGCTGCCTCATTTTCTCCTGTTGAAGCACCTGACGGGACAGATGCGGTACCAGTGATGCCATTGGCTAAATGAACATTCACCCGTACGGTAGGATTACCTCTCGAGTCTAGAATTTCGAGAGCGTCAATACTTTCAATACAGGGGTTCATGGCGATTCCTTAGGGTAAGTAAAGTTCTGTTAGGCATTTTTCAGATAACCCATCATGGACTATAGTCCAAAACTACGGATAATGCTAATTCCAGTAAGGCTTCAATCCCAATTAAATAAATTTATCCCAATCAAAGATTGATGAGCTTCATCAATTCTCCAGAATATGAAGTCTTCTGTCAATACTGAATTTTGGGCTTTCTTTAACATTTACTATTTCGGTTGGTGATTGAATTCGCCCTGCAAACAACCAGAATTGTCGTGCTGCTTTACTTTAAATCATTGTATGTGTACACCACCATGCATTATGATGTTAGGTTACGTAAAGGAATAATAAAGATGTTAATTAAAGATAGTGAAGTTGCCGATCTCTACACACCAACCGGCGAAATGCGCGCCCATATTTTTCGCCCCGCCGCACCTGGAAAGTATCCTGGAATTTTAATGTTTTCAGAAATATTTCAAGTAACAGCTCCCATCCGTCGTACCGCCGCCATGCTTGCTGGGCACGGCTTTATTGTTGCATGTCCTGAAATCTATCATGAGTTTGAACCACTAGGTACTGTGCTGTCTTATGATGAAGCGGGTACTACACGCGGCAATGAGCTTAAAATCACTAAACCTGTTGAAGCCTACGATAGTGACGCACGTGCTGTGTTAGATTACTTAAAATCACGAGAAGACTGCACTGGACGCCTAGGCGTCATGGGCATCTGCATTGGCGGACATCTTGCATTTCGTGCTGCGATGAATCCAGATGTGTTAGCGACAACCTGTTTCTATGCCACGGATATTCACAAAAAAGGATTAGGACTAGGCAAAAATGATAACTCAATGCAGCGCACCAGTGAAATTAAAGGTGAACTGCTGCATATCTGGGGCCGTCAGGATCCGCATGTGCCATTAGAAGGTCGCAACCTGCTGAAAGCTCGCCTTGAAGAAGTAGGCACTCGTTTTACTTGGCATGAATTCAACGGCCAGCATGCATTCATGCGCGATGAAGGCCACCGCTATGACCCTGCACTATCACGATTAAGCTGGGACTTACTGCTGGAGTTATTCCACCGCCGCTTAGGCTGGGGCGACCTTGATGAAGAAACAGATGCAACGCCTGCAGAAAGCCGTCACTGATTCATATCATTACAAAATATTAAAATTCACTTTCGAGCTTAATCTAACCCACAAGGTGGATGGCTCACAATCCTCTATAAAATGTAAAAAAACAATGAAATTAGCAATGTTAGGTTTGGGCAAAATGGGTGGCAATATGGCTGCACGTTTGCTTCGTCATAAGATAGAAGTTGTTGGCTTTGATTTTAATAAGGAATTCGTCAACAATCTGGTTGAAAAAGAAGGCCTAATCGCTGCAACTTCTGTGCAAGATGCAGTAAATAAATTAGAAGGTCAAAAAATTGTCTGGATGATGTTGCCCGCAGGTGAAATCACCGAAAAACAGATCAAGGAATTAATTCCTATGCTTAACAAAGGCGATATTATCGTCGATGGTGGTAACTCCAATTACAAGCATAGTCAACGCCGCGGCGCGATGCTGGTCGAGCATGGTATCGGCTTTATGGATTCTGGTACATCTGGCGGCGTATGGGGCTTGGATAATGGCTATTGCCTGATGGTGGGTGCAACAAAAGATGTGGCCGACGCAGTTACGCCAATATTAAAAGCGCTAGCGCCAGCCGCGCACCGTGGCTGGGCACATGTGGGTCCTGTAGGTTCTGGCCATTTCACTAAAATGCTACACAACGGTATTGAATACGGCATGATGCAGGCTTTAGCTGAAGGCTTGGATTTATTAAAAGGAAAAGAAGAGTTTAATTTAGACTTGGCGCAAATCACCGAACTTTGGCGTCATGGTTCTGTAGTGCGTAGCTGGTTGTTAGATTTAACCGCAGAATCACTTAAAGCCGACCAAACATTGGATGGCGTTGCGCCTTACGTCGCTGACTCTGGTGAAGGCCGCTGGACGGTAGTAGAGGCTGTTGAACAAGGCGTTGCTGCCCCAGTATTAACACTGGCTCTGCAAATGCGCTTTGCATCACAAGAGGATGATGGTTACAGTTATAAACTGCTTTCAATGATGCGCAACGCCTTTGGTGGCCATGCTGTAAAATCATCAAAATAGCAATAGGTAAATAGAGGTAATAGAAAATGACTAAAAAGATTGATCCATGTACCCTCGTATTATTTGGTGCCAGCGGCAACTTATCTCGAATCAAGTTAATACCAGGTTTATTCAGACTAGATGTAGCTGGTCGTTTGCCGGATCACATGGCAATTCTTTCTGTAGGCCGTGGTGAAGTGTCACGCGAAGCCTGGCAAGCCGATATCAAAAGCATGCTGGATGCCAAATTCAAGAATGGCTACGATCAAAAAGTCTTTGAACGCTTTATAGCTCGCAATCATTACCAGGCCAACCCGCCAACCGACCCTGACGCATTCACCAAAATGAAGTCTGTTTTGTCTAACGAAAGTATATTCCCGCAAAACTTGGCGTATTTCTTATCGGTACGACCAACCGATTTTGCGCCTGTTGTCGAGCAGCTTTCAGGCGTAGGTTTGCTGGACGAAAGCAAATACTGGCGTCGCGTGCTGATTGAAAAACCATTCGGTACCGATTTAGCAAGTGCGAAAGACTTACAAGCAAAAATCACCAAGCACTTAAAAGAAAGTCAGATCTACCGTATCGACCATTACTTGGGTAAATCCGCGCTACAGAACGTGATGCTTACGCGCTTTACCAATGCAATGTTTGAACCACTTTGGAATAATCAATACATTGACCATGTGCAGATAACCAATAACGAGATTTTAGGCGTAGGAGATCGCACTCAGTTTTATGATTCTACAGGCGCATTGCGTGATATGGTGCAAAGCCACTTATTACAAACATTAGCTTTAGTCGCCATGGAAAAGCCAACGAACTTAAGCCCCGATAGTATTCGAACTGAAAAAATCAAGTTATTGGAATCTATCCGCCCTATCCCTGTAAATGAGCTTAGTAAACACACCTTCCGTGCACAATATGCAGCTGGTCGAGTATGTGTAGCAGATGGTCACGGCGAAAATGTTCCAGGTTATTTGGAAGAGTTGGCAAAAGAAGGTGTAAATGAAAGTGTTACTGAAACTTACGCAGCGCTGAAATTATTCATTGATAACCCACGTTGGAAAGGAGTTCCTTTCTACATACGCACTGCTAAACGCATGCACGAGGGCAACACTGCCATTTCTATTCGCTTCAAGAAGGCACCGATGCAATTGATTGAAGGTCAGCATCAAAACTGGCTCACACTTAATATCCAACCTCGTGAGTGCATCAAAATGGAAATTGAATCTAAAATTCCAGGTTTGGATATTGCAACGCGTACCTTAAGCATTGATGCGCCACAGCGTCAGCAAGGTGACGAAACTATCGATTCATATGAATCGCTCATGCTGAACCTGATGGAAGGAGATCCATCACTTTACCTGCATATTAATGAGGTAGAGGCACAATGGCGTTTAGTTGACCCAGTTGTAAAAGCATGGATGGCAGATAGATCGCCTGTGCATCAATACCGTGCCGGCAGCCGCGACCCAGTAGAATCTAGTGTGATATTTGAAACTAAAGACCAATTCTGGCGCTACAGCATTGAATTGGGTGGCGATAAGCACTAGCCCTGTTTTCAATCGTTGACGCTCAAAATTAGTTGTTAAATGGCTTAGTTATTTGAATTGAAGCTCATCCTGTATTCACGAAGAGTAAAGCAGGACTATATGTCAATTTAATGCTTTGCTAGTACTGGGTTTTGTATAATACTTATGGGGTTTAAAATATATTTGTTTGCAGAAACTATCAAGACAATTTATTTGAGAACCTAGGACACTTTAAGATAATTTTCAGGAGGCAAGCAATGGCTAATTTATTAGATCAATTAAAGAGCATGACCACAATTGTGGCCGATACAGGCGACGTTGAAGCGATTAAAACCGTTAAACCGGTAGATGCGACCACCAATCCATCATTGGTTTTAAAAGCAAGCCAATTACCACAATACGCACCATTAATTGAAACTGCTATTGCTTACGCAAAAGCACAAGGTGGATCCAAAGCCCAACAAATTGATAATGCTGCGGACAAATTGGCGGTGTTGATTGGTACGGAAATTACTAAAGTAGTGCCAGGCCGCATTTCTACTGAAGTTGATGCGCGCTTATCTTTTAACTTGGACGCGATGGTGGCCAAAGGACGCAAATTGATTCAACTTTATGCTGACTCAGGCGTAAGTAAAGACCGCGTGTTGATTAAATTGGCCTCAACATGGGAGGGCATTAAAGCCGGAGAAATTCTTGAAAAAGAAGGCATTCAATGTAATCTCACATTATTGTTTGGTTTCGGCCAAGCCCGTGCCTGTGCTGAAGCTGGCGTATTCCTGATTTCTCCATTTGTAGGGCGTATCTTAGACTGGTACAAAGCGAAAAATCCAGGTACTGAGTACACACAAGAAACAGACCCGGGTGTGGTTTCAGTTCGCGCAATTTACGCTTACTACAAAGAGCATGGTTACAAAACAGTGGTCATGGGCGCATCTTTCCGTAACACCGGAGAATTGATTGCCTTGGCAGGATGCGATCGCTTAACAGTATCGCCAAACTTGCTGCAAGATTTAGCTGCGACTGAGGGCACGCTGATTCGCATGCTGAATGATGGTGGCGCAAAAACCGCCAAACCAGCTAGAATGACGGAAGATGAGTTCCGCTTTGAATTGAATCAAGATGCGATGGCGACAGAGAAATTAGCTGAGGGTATTCGTGGTTTTGTGGCTGATCAGATCAAGCTTGAAGTTGCTTTAAGCGCAAAACTATAAATGGGGACAATTGCGAAGCAAGTTATATTATTTGCTTCGCAATTGAAAAAAGCTTTGACCACAAACGTGAAAAAAAGAATTGATCATGCATCATAAAAAATTTATTACAGATAACGCCGCTTAAGTCTTCTTTTGCGGCCTCAATTTTTTTTGCAGCAAAACTATTCTCTACAAAAATGAAGCTTGTACAAAAGAGCAATAGTAACAGGAACGGCCATTTAAGCTGCGGCAATTTATACATTTAACTTAAGTAAACTTTTACCCGTCATTTCTACTGGCTGCGGCACTCCCATCATCTGTAATAATGTGGGCGCCAAATCTGACAGTGCGCCTGTTTCAGCCAATTTTGCTTTGCGGCCTACATAAATCAAAGGGACTAGGTTAGTGGTATGTTGTGTGTGTGGCTGATGATTTTCGTAATCTTGCATCATCTCTGCATTGCCGTGGTCTGCTGTGACAAGCACCTCGCCGCCAATGCTCTGCATAGCAGTTACTACGCGTCCTACACTGGCGTCTATGGTTTCTACCGCCTTAATGGCTGCTTGCAGGTTGCCGGTATGGCCTACCATATCGCAATTAGCAAAATTGCAAATTATGGCATTATATTTTTTGCTGAGAATAGCTTCTACTAGTTTATCGGTAACTTCCAGCGCACTCATTTCTGGTTGTAAGTCATAGGTTTCGACTTTCGGCGAAGGCACCAGAATGCGGTCTTCACCTTTGAAGACGGTTTCCTCTCCGCCGTTAAAAAAGAAAGTCACGTGCGGATACTTTTCTGTTTCAGCAATGCGTAATTGAGTTAAGCCCAAATTTTGCAGATACTCACCAAAGGTGTTTTTGACAGTATAGGGGGCAAATATGGGGATGGCTTTCACCTCTTTTTTGTCGAACTGAGTCAGTGTGAAGTAAGCCGAAAGTTTGGGCACGTGGCGGCGGTGAAAGCCGTCAAACTCTTCAGTAAGCAAGGCATGACTGAGCTGGCGCGCGCGGTCGCTTCTAAAGTTCATATACACCACGCAATCGCCATCTTCTAAATGAATAGGCGCTTCATTCGGTTGGCGAATCACTGTACATTTAACAAACTCATCATTTTCGCCGCGTGCATAGGCGCCTCGCAAGGCGGTGCCTGCTGAGGTTTCTGTAAAGTCAGTGATGCCTTCGGTGAGCATGGTATAGGCCGCTTCTACGCGCTCCCAGCGTTTATCACGATCCATCGCAAAAAAGCGCCCACTAATAGAAGCTATTTTGCCGACGCCCAAGGATTTGATTTTTGCTTCTAAAGCCGCAATAAATGGCGCTGCACTCACAGGTGGCGTGTCGCGGCCATCTAAAAACGCATGCACATAGACTTTGCTCAAGCTCTGTTTGGCGGCCATTTCCAGCATAGCGTGAATGTGTTCCTGATGGCTATGTACGCCACCATTCGATAGCAGGCCAAAAATATGCAGTGCCTTATTGCTTGCTTTTAGCTGCTGCAGTGCTTTGCATAATTCAGTGTGCTGAAAAAACTCGCCGCTAGAAATGCTGTTATTGATGCGCTCAAAATCCTGAAACACAATGCGCCCCGCACCGATATTTAAATGTCCTACTTCAGAGTTACCCATTTGTCCGTCAGGTAAACCTACATAATGCTCCGAGGCGTTAATCAGCGTGTTTGGATAGTTCGCTTTGAGCGCATCTAGATTGGGTGTGTTGGCCAGCGCAATCGCGTTGTCAGCAGTTTCTTTGCGATAACCGAATCCATCTAAAATTAACAAAATAACAGGCGTTGTTTTCATCTTAAAATCTTTAAAATTACTATCAAGATATCTATTATAATGGGCGGCTGAGAAATGTGCATGTAATCAGTCAAAATTCCATTGAAATTATTGCATTTAGCGCCATTTAAGTGAAAAGGAATTGAGTTGGAATCTACGAATCAACCACTATAAATCTAGCATGTTGCAAATTGGACAGCTTAAGACAACAGCACGATAGCATATATCAACAAGGCATATTACCAGGTTGGTCTCCATAGTCGCGATGTTCACCTAGTGTTGACGCGCATTTAAAATTGACCAGATAAGCGCTGTTATGCGCGTTGAATTTTGACCAGGTAAAACCAGTATCCTGCTTATTTTATAAGCAGGAGTAAATGAGGTGATTACCATGGTCATGTATGCCAAGATTCGTCGTATGTTCTTTCGAGAACATTTATCCATTAGTGAGATTGCAAGATTACAAAAATCATCAGCCACACTCACACGCAATACCTGTTGACGCGCGTTTAAAAATAGTGAAATAAAATGGCTTAGTTTGCAAAAATAACGTACTTTTTGATAAATATTTTTTAAGGTAGTTCGGGTAATAAAAGTATTTAAAAAGGTATTGTGTTTTTAATATGTTGATTCAGTTATATATATGAGTACGGCTCGCGCCTCCAATTTTTTGTTCCGCAAAAATAGAAAAAGCCACGTGCTTACTGGGTGTAAAATGCTATAAGAGTGAGATTGTGAGGAACTAAAATGGCCTTGTAAGCCAATTCACTGCTGGATATCTGATATGGACTTTTAATCCGTTTGTCGTGGGTTCGATCCCCGCACACCCTACCAAGATATATAAGGCTCACAGCGATGTGAGCCTTTTTCTTTTTCTGATGCTTATTGGCAAAGTGCGCTGTTATCCGCAACCATATTTCCCCATTGTATTACTTTTTTCAGAGCATTTTCGCTCGCCTGATGCAGCGCGGCTGTCCCGCCTTGTGCATTAGGGGAGGCCGAGGCGGAGCTTTCCGTTATAAGTTGGCTGGAGATAACTTTCCTGGATTTTTTCTCAACTAGTAATGCGCTCAACTGTACGACGCCTTCACTGGCAGTTGCGGTCTGAAACACATGGTCAAAAGCTTCTATTTTTAGCTCCAAGCTGCAGTTCATAGGGTTTTTTGTTAAATTTACCATCTTGCTCAGCTTGCTCGAAAGCAGCTCTGAAGGCGTGGCTGCCCAACGGCTTTCTGCGTAGAAAAATATGCGTAGAGGGTCTTGATAATTCAGGCGGTAACGGATTTTACTATGGTTGAGAGATTCTGCTGCAACCGGCTGTTCGAATAATATTTTTGAAGCAATTTGTTGATTGCTTTCGCTGGAAACAGACAAGCCAAAATCGTAAATACTTGTATTTTGTCTAGCTTTGTTAATGCCGACGCAAGCGGCTAGACTGCTTGCAAGCAGACCGCTGGCTAACAATAAAATGAAATGGCGCATTCTGGTCCTCATGGCTTGATGGTAAATCCAGCCTCCCCTGGCCCTGGCGGTGGATTCGGCTTTCCAAAAATGATGCTTTGCGGATTATCTTCCAGAACATCAATGAGTTGGTTGAAATGGATGGCGCTTCGATTCATGTTTTGAGTCAGTGTGTGCAGCTGCGGTAAGGTTTCATTATCAAGAGTATTAGTGAGCTGATTGGTGCTGGTTTCGATCTGATTGGCTGTGTTGTGGAATTTTTTAGTGGTCAGGCTAAGTTCGTTGATAAGCGGTCTTGTAGCATCAAAAGTCTGTTGCGCGCTTTCTAATGTTTGTGCGAGTTGTGCTTGATTTTTCTCGGACACCATTTTATTCGCATTGTTGAACATAATGGCTGCTGAATTGATTGCTGGCAAAGCTTTCTCAGAGGCTTTTTCTAAATTTGCAATGGTATTATTCAATCTCTGAACATCAACGCTTGTCAAAACCCGGTTGGCCGATGCAGTGAACTGGCTGCTGTTTTTCAAAAGCACTTCAAGTTGTGCCAAGAGTTCCGGGCCTTTGGATATTAAATCATCCACAAGGGTTGGTCGGAGCGGAATAGTGCCGCCAGCGGGCAGGGCAGGCGCATTTTTGCTTTCATCATTTAGATCTATATAAGCAAGCCCGGTGATCCCTTGCCGACGAAGTTCAGCATAAGCTTGGGTACTGAGCTTTAAGCTTTCCGCGACCGCAATCTTAATCAAGATGGTGGTTTGCGAAGATGGGTCTAGTGAAATTTCTGTTACTTTGCCGACATCAACTCCACGAAATTTAACGGTGCCTTCCGAGCTTAATCCAGCGACAGGCAGATGAGAAGCTATGATGTACTCTGAACGCGCCTGCTGTGAACCACTGATCCACCAATAGGCAAATACCATGCCTATCCCCAGCACTAGGGAGAAGATACCAACTGCGATTGCATAAGCTCGGCTTTCCATGGTTTATTATAATCTCTCAAGTCTGCTACGGATACTTTGGAAGAAATTGATGACAAACGGGTGATCAATTCTAGCCAGCTCCTGTAATGAACAATCAGCAATGATATGCTTCTCCTCCAATACAGCCACGCGTTCGGCCAGCGACGCCAGGGTATCCATATCATGGGTGACAAAAAGTACAGTTAATCCCAGGGATTTTTTGAGCTGTTTAACCAGATCAATAAAATTATGACTGCGGTCGGGATCCAGCCCTGCGGTGGGTTCATCCAGCACCAACAGCTCGGGCTCCAGTGCAAGCGCCCGTGCTAATCCGACGCGCTTTACCATGCCGCCTGAAATCTCAGCAGGCAGCAGGTCTGCATTACGTGGCTCAAGCTCAACCAGTGCTAGTTTGTGCATCACCAATTGGTAGATTACGGATTCATCAAACTGCTTTAATTCACGTAACGGGAAGGCGATATTTTCAAATACGGAAAGCGCTGAAAATAAAGCACCCTGCTGAAATAATACGCCAAAACGGTTCATCAGGCGCCGCTGTGCTACACGCTCCATGGCATGCATGTTTTCTCCAAACAATAGCACCTTGCCGCTCTGTGGCTTGGTCAACCCTATGATATGACGCAATAATGTAGTTTTGCCGCAACCTGACCGACCCACCAGCGCAAGGATATCGCCGCGCTTAACCTTTAAGTTTAGATTATGGTGAACAATATTGTCGTCAAATTCCGTGCAAACATTTTGTATATCACAGATAACATCCTGATCTGGAATATTTTCCCGTGGGGTGTTTTGAATGGGGCCCTCACTCATACGCCGATACCACGCGTTAAAATTGCAAACCATGCATTAACCAGAATCACGCCAGATATTGCTGTTACCACCGAGCTTGTTGTACTGTTGCTCAGGCTCTCGGTATTTGGCTTGATACGCAAGCCAAAATGGCAGGCGACCAGTGCAACAACGAAACCGAACATCAGGCCCTTGATCAGGCTGAGCGTGAAGTTGACAGGCTGAACAACCAGCGGTAGATAGTCAAAGAAGAAGCGAAAACTGATGCCAAGCTCTAAATTCGATGCAAAAGCGCCGCCGGTGAGCGTCCAGCTTGATGTCCATAACACCAGCAGAGGCGCGACAAAAGTCAGCCCCAGCACTTTGGGTAGAACCACTCGTAAAATACGCGAAATCCCCATTGTGGTCAGCGCATCAATCTCATCGGTTACCCGCATCACGCCGATTTGCGCTGTCATCGCAGAGCCTGATCGGCCTGCAACCAGCACCGCCATTAGCACCGGCCCGAGTTCGCGAATAATACTAAGCCCCAAAATGTTGACAATATAAATGTCGGCACCAAACGTATGCAGCTGCTTCGACATTAAATAGCCCATGACAACACCAATCATAAAACCAAGCAGTGCCGTCACCGGCAAAGCATTCACGCCACTCTTGTATACGTTAGCACTGAATTCGCGCCAGGGAAAATCTTGTGGGCGGCGAATCAGGTAGGCAATTTCGATTAAAAGCAAAATGAGCAAATGAATAAACTCGGTGAAATGGTGCGCCAGGTGGAGTACGCCTTTACCCAAAGCACTAAGCGGCGAGAGCCAGTCGCGCTGAATTTTTTTACTAGGCGGCCTTGTTAAACCGATAAGTGTATTAAAAAGCTTTGCCTGTTCAGGTGTGAAAGCGATGTTGGCATTCAGTTTGTTGCCCCATCCGGATAAAAGAACAGAGGCGCCAGCGGCATCTAGTTGCTCTATGTCGTTCAGATTCCATGTAGCCGAAGCGTCTGAAAAAAATGGCTCTAATGATTTCTTAAGTTTAGCAAAATCATTAGACGGCGCCCGTAATGACCACTGACCAAAAAGCTGGACATGGCGTCGGCCTTGGTCATCCTGAGTAACACGAAAACTGGCTGCGACCATTCTGGTTCCCCTTTAGCACCGATTATACGCAGCGAAACATTGACAAGACAAGCAGCACAGCTAGCTTCGTATTTGTTTTTGCTATAATGTTCTGTAAAATAAAATTCGCAATGTAATTGGCTTGCTTAAACCAGGCGGCGAATTTTTAGACTCAATTGGGGTGTTAGCTCAGCTGGTAGAGCAGCGGACTCTTAATCCGTTTGTCGCGAGTTCGATCCTCGCACGCCCTACCAAATTCTATGCGGTATGCAGAGGTATGGCCGCTATTAGTTCTGTAAGCGTTGATTAATCTGTTTTATCCGTTGCTCTACAAATTGTGATAGTTCTGGACTGAGTGTTGCGCTGGATTTGACGTGTGCAAAAGCCTCTTGCGATTTTTCCAGCTTGCCGATTGCCTGTAATGAAATGCCCAGGCCGATCAGCGCACTGGTTGTGGTGCTGGTAGAAGCAGATGGGTTGAGAGAGAGTGCTGTTGTATAGTGGCTGATTGCCTCTTCGTGCCGGTTGGCACGTTGCAGCAGGGTGGCTAAAAAACTTTGATAATCGGCGTTGTTCTTCGCATAGGATAAACCTTGTTCCAGGGTGCTTAAGGCTCCCGCAGAATCACCGGCCTCTATCTGTAAACGTGCCAGCGTCATGCGAAAATCATTTTGTTCCGGTGTAATAGCCAAGCCGGCAGCAAGCGCTGCTCTGGCATCGTCATAGCGTTTATTATCCAGCAACAAGCCTGCGAGTGTTTGCCGGGCTTCCTGATTGGTCGGGTTAGTTTCAAGCGCCAGGGTCAGACTGGCCTGTGCTTCAGAAACCCTGCCTTGCTGCAGGTATGAAAGTGCCTGGCGATAGTAATTTTCCGATTTTTGATCTGGCCTGATTTGTTTGCCAACGGTTCCATTGTCCGTATTTTGCTTGGTCAGGGGTTTTACGATCGGCTCAGGGGCAAGCAATTTTTCAGCGCTATCAGAGGCCGGTGATTCTAATGGCGGTTTGGACAATAACGGCTTCACGGTAGCAGCTTCAGGTACCAGATTCGCGATAACCTTTTCTTTCGGTGCTTTTGCATTGACGGCCTCTGTAACCGGCGGATTGTATTTAAGCCTGGTTTCGAACAGCGGGTGCGATTCAAATGTGGCCGCTTGCTCAGCTATAGTTTCAATAGTGGGTGCCGAGGGGGTATTGGCTGGTTCAAGCGTGGTTAAAGATACCGCCCGGGTAATGGGTTTGGGTTTTATATTGGCAGTGATCACTTTATCCATATTGCTGCTATGCGATTGCGCCAGCGTGCTTTGCATCCACAAATAGGCGCCGCCAGCCAGCAAGACCATGATGCCGCCTGCCTTTATGAGCGGCAGCCTGAGGTTTACCGAGGGCATTTGACCAGGTTGTGCTGCAGCTACCGTGCTTAGTTTGGGGGTAACAGTCATCTCCGCGTTGGCAACTCTGGCGCCACGCTGTTCCAGATCCTTTAACATTTGGTTGATTAAACTCATTTTAATATCAATCCTTTTAATTAAAGTTACTGTGGGTAAACCAGCAAGGCGCTGCCGAACATACTCAGCAATACGGCTAAAGAAAAGCCATGCAGATGCACTTTTCTCCATATGGATTCAATGGATTTGGTATCTGAAACGGCTGCCAATACCTCGCTAAACCCGACCTGGTGTTTGCCTTTGCCGTAGGTGGCGAGCAGTGCCTTATGCGCCAGTATATTGACAAGGCGCGGAACCCCTTGGGATTTTAAGTACATGAGGGTTAAAGCCAGATTGCTGAATATGCGGCTGCCTTGATAGCCGGCGATGACCAGGCGATGATTCAGGTAATAACGCATTTCGTCACTGCTTAAGCGGCCAAGCTGATATTCAAACGTAATGCGTTGTTTTAGTTGCCGAATCGAGGCGTGGTTCAGTTTATCTTCAAGTTCTGGTTGCCCAAAAATCACCACCTGCAGCAGTTTGCGCTTTTCCGTTTCCAGGTTGCTTAACAGGCGTAATGCTTCTAGCGTTTCAATCGGCATGGCCTGTACTTCATCCAGACATACCACCACCTTGATGCCTTCCCGGGCAAAATCCAGCAATCCATGCGTGAGTGCATTCAAAAGTGCATGCTGTGTGACCTCGCCTGGTAATGCGATGCCTAGCTCCTGAGCCAGCACCATGAGCAAGGATTGCGGCTCTAAATATGGGTTGGGTACGTAGGCCACTTTAAAGCTGGCGTCCAGGCTGGACATGAGTTTGCGGCATAACAGGGTTTTACCTGTTCCCACTTCGCCTGTGATTTTGATGAACCCTTCACCGGAAAGAATGGCAAATAACAGTGTATTCAGACCTTCCTGATAGCTGCGCGAGGCAAAATAGAAACTGGTATCAGGCGTGATGCTGAAAGGAAGTTCTTTTAAGCCGAAATGATTCAGGTACATCATTTATCTCTTTTCATTGGCAGCGCCGGCAACGGTTTCTGGTCTTTGCATGTTTTCAATACGCTGCTGGCTGGATAGAACGTCATTGCTCCAGCTGTCCTGGCCTTGTACCACGGTGGCTTTAAGCAGAATCACGAGTTCTGTCTTGCTTGTGGTTGAGCCATTCTGGCGAAATGCTGCACCAACGCCTTTTACATCACCCAGGCCAGGCACTTTAGATTTGCTGCTGATATTGCTTTCGGTCATCAGGCCGCCAATCGCAATCACCCGGCCGTCACGCGTGCGCACAATGCTGTCGGTTTCGCTGACATTGCTGGAAGCCAGCGGCAGATTGATTTGACCGAGCTCTCCACCCAAAGTCACCTGCTTGTTCACCGTAGAAACCTGGCTGATAGAAGGGTGGATGTGCAAGATGATGTTATCGTCTTTGTCGATTTGCGGTGTCACATCCAGCGCAATGCCTGAGAAGAAAGGCTGCAGCGTGACTTCCGGAATGGTCGTGGTCGCACCGGTAGAAGCGGTGGTGCTGGATGAAACCCCCGTGACAAAGAACTCGTCCGTACCCACTTTCAGCACCGCTTTTTGATTATTAATGGTGGCGATACGCGGGCTGGATAACACCTGTACATCGCCTTGTGTTTCCAGGAAAGATAGCAATGCGGCAAAATTAGCCCCTTGTAACGCTACTGCAAATAATGGCCCGCCAATAGCAGTGGTAGCTGCATTTGATAACACAGTACCGGCAGTGGCGCTTAAATCGCCGCTGCTCAATGTGCCATGGCCGCTGCTGCTAAGCTGGGTGTCGGCGTTGACGCTGCCAACGATGCCCGTGTTGGAGCCTTTACGCCCAAATACCGACCAGTTGACGCCGCTTTGAGACTGGTCATTGAGTTGTACATTCAGAATTTTCGCTTCCAGAATCACCTGGCGCTCGATGCTTACCTGCATCAGACGTAAAAACGCTTCCACATTGCGCACTTCATTCGGCATGGCGCGTACCAAGATGACGCCTGATTGCGGGTTAACAATCACGCGCCTGCCATTCTCATTGCTTACAATGCCATTGAGCGAGTCTGCCAGATCTTTCCAGAAGTCATTGTTGGATGTCGTTTCGATACTCGTGCTTATCAGTGGCGTACGGCTGCCGGGATTGTTTGAATTAGTGTTGGTGATTCCCCCCTGGATTTGCTGGCCATTTGCATTGCTGCCGCCGCTTACCGAGCCGGAAGTGACGCGCGTGTCGGATGAACCTTTGCGCTGGCCCACAATATAATTCACCTGAAATACGCGTGTTTGCATCGCCTGTGGTTCGATAAAAATGCGTGTGCCTTCAACTCTATATTCATAGCCATAAAGATCGCGCAGTGAATCCAGGGCTTCAAATACCGTCACATCTTTCAAATTGACTGAAATCGTGCCGGTCACATCCTGGCGTACCAGCATGCTGTAGCGAGTGCCGCTGACGATGCCCATGAGCACCTGGTTTGCAGGCGCGTTGTTGATCACCAGATCAAAACGCGGTTCAAGCTGCTTTGCAGTTGCTTTTGGTGCAGTAATTTTTAACGGTGGTAGAAGTGCATTGTTGATCGCATCTGGCGTAGGGGCTGGCGCCTTAACTTCAGCGGCATGTTTCAGCTCGTCCTTGATTTTATTGAGCGTCGTGTTCTTTTGCGGCGGCGGCGTGGCGCATCCGCTCAACAGCATAAGAATAATCAATGATAAGGAGTGTAATTTTTGCATCATTATTTCTCGCTTACAACAATGGGTTTGCTTACTACAATTTTAGAAGATCGCTTTGTTTTAACTTTTGCGGCAGCAGGGGCTGCAACAGGTGACAAGGTTTTTTTCTCAATGGCATAATCCATCAACAAAGTTTGTGTCGTCATGTCCGGATTGCGCAATACGGCTGCATGTTCATCAAGCCGAATGAGTGTTGCCTGCTCATATTTTTTACCTAGCATGACTGCCTTGCCGTTAATGATGGCGGTACGGCGTTGCGGGCCTATCAGCACCGATTGCAACACTGGCGCTGCAGCCTGTTCGGAATGGTCGCCATTTTCTGCATGGCTATAAATTGATGCAGGCGGCTGTGTCGGGTCTTTTAAGGCATCGGCCTGCGCGGGATGTATGCCGGCCAAAACGATGAGCAAGCCTTTTAACAGCGCCGGATGGAGAAGTCGGTTTGTCAGTTTCATCATCAAATACTCAACCATGTTTGATCCAGACTTAAGGTATATACCGTCAGCGTTAACTGGCTGTCAGGATAATGCTCTGCGTTTAAGGCGGCTTTGCTCCATAACACGTGCCAGGGCATTTTTTCCAATTCTGTTACATATTCAAGCAAATCCAGATAGCGCCCTTCGATGGTGATTTCCACGCCGTGCTTGAATACGGGTGCATCCTGTTTCGGGGTTTGCTCGGTGTTTTCTGCCGAGCTTTCAAGCAGGCCTTTTACCGGCAGCGTTTTGAGTTCGATTAATTTCAGGTTGCTATTTTTTTTCAATAAGCTGCGCAGCAGTTCCGGCATTTTGTCCGGGCTGATCAGCGTGGTTTGCAGGTAGCTTAATCTGGTTTCCAGCAGTTGCAGATGTGATTGCAGCTCGGCGATGCGCTGTTTATTCTGTGCATCAGGGTCATTAATTGCTTGTTTGGAAAATTCGCTGATTTGTTGATTTAAGCCTTGAATCTGCAATTGGTCCGCCCCCAGTTCCCTAGCGAGTATTTTTTGGCGTTCCAGCACCGGGCCAAGCAATAGCATGTTGATGGTGGCATAAACCACCACTAGTAATGCACAGGCCACCATCCAGCGCTCACGTAGATTGAGCGCTTCAAATTTGCTGCCGATGATTTTCCAGGAGTGTATCAAGATTTCTTTTCGTCCTTGGTGTTTTCAATGCCCGATACTGATGTTTCATCCGTAGACTGCAGTGCGAACTCAATATATTGAGGCTCAAATGCTTGTCTGGCTGCCGATGCAACTGCAGGCGCAGCAGATGCGCCGTTGTTGGCAGTCGAGGTTTGGGCTGCCGCCGATGTCGCTGGATTACCGCTGCTGGCGGCGTCCGCCTTTGGCAAGCGCATGTTTAAGGCAGAGAATAATTTGCCTTTTAACGCAATCTCATTGCCCAGGTGAGCGATGTATTCTGGTACAAGAGCCGCTTGCAGGGTGCGGCCGCTGATATTGAGCCTTTCGGTCTGGCTGTCAAAGCTGAAGCTGGTCAGCCATAGTCCGTCAAGGCTTTGTCTTGCAAAAGCCCGCATGAGCGCAGCGTAACCCTTCTCCGGTGTGGCTGAACTCTGGTCCACAGTTCGCAGTATTTGCTGCTGCATGATTTCCTTTTGCTCCAGTTGCGTTATTTGTTCCAGCAATGTCTTGTCTGGCGCACGCGGCGTATGTAACAAAGCCGTTTGTTTCAATTGCGCCTGCGTCGCTGATAGCTCCTCAGCCACCTGGCTGCGCTGTGTGCCTAGCAACGACAGCTGCTGTTGCGCATAGCCGTAATATCCCAACATCAATACGGATAAAACACCTAGCGTCATGACTATATTATTCGGATTTAAGAAATCCTTTTGCTTGATAAGAGCTGGATTTAGGAGGTTAATCTGCTGACTCATGATGAAACTCCTTCACGTAATGCGGCACCTAATACAGGCAACAGGCTGGCCTGCATGGCCAAATCGGTTAATTCGGCGTGCTGCTGGAAGTTAAACACATCGGTTAAATCAAATCGCTCAATCGGAATATAAAGTGAGGATTTCAAATAATCGTAGCAATCCTCACGCCCCACAAACGGTGCCAATACTAGGCGATTGGTGGTGATGTAGGTAAACTCGCGTTCAAAACTGTCCAGTGACCGCTGAATCTCCAGCGACAGGCGCTCGAACACTCGGGTTTTCTGATCGCTATCTTCGCTATGCAATTGTGTAGTATCAATATCAATATGCCGGGAATGGTAAAGCTCGCCTCCGGAAGTAAACGTCAGCAGGCAGCTATTGCTATTAACGGAAAGCATGGCCAATCCGCGACCTTCTTGCTCCAGATAAGCTGCGATATTGCGTTGTGCCAGCTCAGGAATATCAATCACTTCCAGTCCTGTTCCAGAAACATCAATCAATCGCTCAATGTAATCGCTGATGAGTTCGTTTTTAGCGACGGCCGCATACACATAAGATTGCCAATTGGCAATATAGGGATTAGCGGGTATCTCGATGACATCAATCGTGGCCTGCTCCACCGGGAAATCAATCAGGTCTTTGAGTTTCCAGCCCACGGCCTGTTTCAGTTCATCAGCTGGAACCTTCGGTTTTTCAAGATGCAGTAACTTGTATTCGCCCTGCGCGAGTAATAATGAGCAATGCCGGCTATCCAAACCTAAATCAGCCGCCAAAGTTTTGGCCGAGGCCCGGTCTTTCAGGTTTTCAGGGCGGACACCACAAAAAGTCACCAGTGGCTTCTCGTTCGGTTGATGCGTCACATGTGCTGCGCAAGTGCCATCTTCGGAGGCGCATATCGCAGTCCATCCAGGTTTTTTTTGCTTGGTAAAAAGTCGCATGTTCTGTCCTTACTTTGGTGCCGTCAATAATCGTTAAAAGTTTTCGCGCAAATAAATAACAGGCGTTTTAAAAATGCCGAAAGTAGCGCGGGCTAGCGGGTTTGTGCCAAACCAGGGAATATTTGCCGCTGTGGCTGCGCTTGCTGCAGAGGATGTGCAGGTGCTGCCGCTGGCGCTTGTTGAATTCAGCGTCAAATCTACGCTGCCATTATTGCCGGCACCCGGTTTTGTTAATTTCGCAGTGGTTTTTCCTGAAACCATGACACTAGGCACCGATACTTGTGTTTCGCAGGCCGATAAATTATTGCGGTAATTTCCCATGGCGATGCTGGATGCCGGTATAGACGTGCAGCCATCCTGCTGGTTTCTGATGTATGCCGAACCGTTCCAGTATTGCGCTTCAATCGGTACAGAAAGCGGTAACAATTCCGAGCCGTAAGCATTGGATACAAACAGCCTGCCGTAACGGAACAGGCTTGCGGCAGAGGTCGCGGTGCTGCTCATGGTGACGCCGTCGCTATCTGCAGGCGCAGCGCTGACCGTAATGCTGGCAGGCGCAACCGCAGCCAACGGGCGGCTGGCCTGGTGTTTTGCGCTGACAGCCGCTACGCCGTTGTTCCAGCTACCCGTAGGCACAGTTGCGCTAGCGGCAAGTGATGCACCAGTCGGCAAACCGCTGGCGGTAAAGTTAAAATTGTTCCAAGTGGATAATCCTAATTTGGCAAAACTCCCAATATAGTTTTGCGTAGTGGCGTTGGCTGCGTTTTGTGCGGTCAAGGTGAAGTTGGTGGTGAAGCCGTCTTGCCCCAGGTAACTAAAGGCTCCGCTGCAAGCGGGTGTGGTGGCGCCTTGTGTCAGCGTAAAGTGATCCGGGATAAAGCGTCCGAAATAATTGGTTGTGGAAGCATTGCCAAAACCACAGGCATACTTACCGCCGCTATCTGCGAAGCCGCTGGCGCAATCGCCTGCTGCTGAATCAATCGCGGTGAAAGTATCGTCATAAACGCCATTGGCAGTCAGTCTGAAATAACCCGCCTCGCTATAATTAAATGCGGCACCTGTTGCGGTGCCGGTGCCGGAACTGGCCGCGCTAAAGCTGCCGGTAACTGTACCAGCCTGCGCCGCACCGCTATGTGCAGCAAGCTTGGCATTGTCAATATTGGGCGTGCCATCATAGCCTGCAACGCCGGTTGCAGCGGTGAGGCTGAAATTAGCGCCGGCCTTTATCGCAGGTGTGGCTGTTGTGCTGGTTCCGGTGCTGTCTGCATTGGCGGTAGCGCTTACCGAAAAACTGGCAGGGCGCACTGCAAAGCTATCCGAAGAACAACCATACACCACCGGGCTTAGATTGTTATCTCTCACGCGGCAGCGCAGCTTGCGGTAAGCATTGGCGACATTAAAATTGGCAGAAAGCGTTTTACGTCCAGCGTCACCTGCGGCAAAGGTAATATTCTGGCTGGCTATCGGCGAGCTATAAGCACTGCAGGCAGGTTGCGGGCTGGCACTGTCATTAAACAGCTCAACAGTCACATTTGATGCGGCCGTGTAGGTTGTGGATTGCACGCCGCCAGTCTGTAAAGCCACCACATCGAATTTGAATCCTGTTCCAGCCAGCTTGGTATAAAGCGGATTGCGGGCGGAAGGTGAACTGGTCAGATTGTTGTAGGCCACGCCGGATTCCAGGCATTCAAACCCTGTCACACAAGGGGTGTTGGCAATCACAAAGTTGCAGCTGGCCGTGCCGGTGCTGGTGTTCCAGCATTTGGTGCCGTTTAATGGCACCGAGCTCAAGCCGGAAGTCCCTAAGGTGAAGCTGCCTCCCGGTGAGGTTCCCAAGAGCGAAACTGTTGTTGTTGATGCGCTTGAGCCCAGCGTAAACGTTGCGGGCGTTTTAGTGACCGCAGGGGCGGTGGGTGTGGTGGTAATGCTTCCGGTTAAGGTGCCCGTATTGACGACATTTGCAGCCGGGCATGGCAAGGTGGAAGACGTGCATGCCAGCACTGTAATATCGGTAGCGCATAAATTTGCAGTGCCGGGATGCCTGATTTCCAGGTGATCATAGGGTGGGACAACAAATGAGCCCACCACAAAGTCGTAGCTGAATGTGTAGGTGCCGGGTGCAGTAAAGTTATACTGAACACCAATGCCGGTATCCTGGTAAGTAGTGCTGATGTTGTTGCTCATGTTGGCGGTCTGTAATATCGAGCAGTTTGTACTGCCGTTCGCCCAAAAACTGTTCCAGCCAGAAGCGCAATAGTTTGAAAAGGCCATGCCGCTACGTTCCCGAAAGGATTCAATGACCGAAACCCCTGCCGGAATGCTGGTGCTGGAAGGGCAGGTCGTACCGGAAGTTGGCGGATAAGTGCCTACTACCTGATTGCCGTTAGTGTCGGTGTAGCGTACGCCGCAGCCATTGTCGCTACCGCCCAGATAGGTATCAAACACATGGTAGTATCTGACGGGGTTGGCAGCGCTGACCGCATACGTGGCTGGAATCACCAAAGTCACCTCAGCGGTTAAAAAATCCAGTGGGGTGGTGTATTTCCAGACTACAGTGACCTGAGGGCCGGAGCTGATACCAAAATTACTGGTAGCGCTTTGCTGTATGCCGCTGGAAGACGGGTTGGCCGGAGACGCAGCTGTAATGGCGTAGCTGTTGTACATGCCGCCAGTCGGTGTAAATGTGGCGACATTATGATCTGGGCCGTAGATGAGCCCGTTCGCACGCAGAAATATGCCATTATCGAGATTGGTGCTGGGCGGCAACGTTGATGGCTCATAGACTTGGCCGGTATTGTTGAGCCTTCTTACCTGAATTTTGGTCGTATCTTCGATATAAAAATGCAGGCCGTTGGTAGCGGTAGTGCCGCCTGTACTATTGAATTCAGTCACCGCCGCATAAACTGCATTCATGCCGCACACTGACAGCATCCATGATAAAGCTGCTAACCTGACAAAAGTCAGAGGCAAGAATGTCCTTAGCATGGCTTGCAAAGCCTCGCTTCTGAAGTGTTTCCATGAATTTTGCCAGCAATCAAACTGCACCCCTAGGCCATTTACGGCAGACTAGGTCATTATGCAGTTGCTCACCGAGAGTTAAACCGCTAATCAAAAACGGTTTTAGGCGTTATTTAACTGCATTGGTAGTTGGGTGTGGCATCGGTACCCAGGCATTTGCTAAGCGTAAGCTGCACCTGCCGTTCGATGTAGTTAAGCTCGCCAGCCGTACCAAAGCTGGCAGTCGCCACGATGTCGTACATGGTGATGGTGTGGTCAGTGCCTTGTTCAAAATAGTCTGCAGATCTGGTGCAAGATACTGTCACTGCAAAATTATCAATGGTGAGCGTAGTTGGGCTGGCAGGGCAGTTTGCCAAGGCCGTAGTGCCTGGAGCCAATACCTGATAAGCCGCCCATTCAACGCCGGCACGCGCCGCCTGATAGGCTCTTGAGCCTTGCACATCCTGCGTGGAGGTGGTTTGCTGAACACTGGTGATGTTAAGCGCATAAGCACCCAGTGCGGCCAGAATCACCAGTACGAATATCGCAGCGGGCAGCAAAAATCCTTGTTGTCTAAATTGCTTCATCATAAAGCTCCCTGAATAATGTAGCGAGCGTGGGAAAGGCAAGGCAAAAGATGATGAAAAACCGGAATTTATGCGGTATAAATGAGGATTTTGAGTAAGCTTTTAACGCCGCATTTACAAGCGCAGTAGTTATGCAGGGAGCTTTCATGGCGAATTCACCACATTGACCTGATGCATCAGTCTCACATTAGCGACATTCTGCGCGAACCCGAGGTAGATGGTGACGATGCCGGTTCTCTGCAATACGCCTGCAACATAGTTGATCTGGCACGAGCTGAGATTGGTTGCCAATTGTCGGGCCGTAGCAAGTCCGTTGAGTGTAGCCACGCTGGCGGGCTGTGCAGATTGCATGGCATAACCGCTATACTGCAAAAGCACGCGATTGGTCATATCGCACACGTAAGAAACGGGGGTGGACACAGTATAGAATCGGCTGGAAGGCGAGGCCTGCGGAAACATGCCGCCGCTAAAACTCAACACGCTCAGGTTGCCTGTGGTCAGCAGCGCGCGGCTGTTGCTGCCTTCATATACATCAGAACCCGGGATGCCCAGATTGTAAATCACCAGCCTGTCGCCAGAGGTTATTGTTACGCTTGGCCCAAGCACATCAAAGGTGTCCGCGGCAAGTGAAAAATCAAGCGGATCATCGCTTACTGATGACCCAACTGCGGCGCGGTATCTGCCTGCCGATTTTACGGGTACAAATTCGATAAAGCTGTTGGCACCGTTAGTGGTGGTGCGCACACTGTTGGGCAAGGCATTGCGAATATCCCGCGCCATGCGGCGCAGCGCAGTATCGGCACGGTCAGTTAAATTGGCGCGATTTTCGCTATCAATAAATGCTTGTGCCGGGTTGCGAATAAGCTGGGTTGCGGCTGCCGCAAGAATGCCGACAATGGCAATCACGACTACCATTTCTACCAGGGTGAAGCCTGCAGTCTTGAATGTGAATCTAGATGTTGGGCGCATAGCGGACTCGATAACCTGTCAGTGTCACATCGGTGTTTGCCGGGCCTGTCACGCGCACGCTGATTTTTAATACCTCTTCTAATGCAAGGCTGGCAAATGGGGCGGCTGCGCCAGCGCGCGAAATGGTTACAGCAGCGGCATAATTATCCAGCCCGGCAAGCGGCGTAGTATCGCCCGGGCTGCAGATGCCGGTGCAGCCGCCGCCCGGCATGGTAAAGCCGCCATAGTCGGCCACATTGTCGAAAGGATCGGTGCTGCTATAGCGGCTTTCGCTGGCGGGTGTAGGGCTGGCAAGCGCTGCACCGCCTTTGTCCTGCGAGTTCGTGCAGTCTGCAGCAGATGTCGCAGTTGAAACACCGGCATCATCCGGGTCGCAAAAGGTAAAAGGCTGCTGCTGTATTTCTAACAATAGCGATTCAGCAATAGCTAGCGCCTGCTTGCGTACAAGCGGGTCTGCGCTGCCGCGATTGGTAATATCGAGCACCTTCAGTACGCCGACTAAAGCCACGCTGACAATTACCATGAACACTACCAGCTCGACCAGTGTTACGCCAAGCTGCCGCCTGGCTTGTGTCACGCCCGATTGATGATAAATAGATTGTTTATTGTTAGCGCACATAGCCGGTTTCCGCTTCAACGGTAATGGTGCGGGTGGATTCGCTTGGGACAACGGCATTCTGAATGGTAAAAGTCGCTGTTGCATTCGGTACCGGCCGGCCAAGGCCATCAAATCCGATCGGCGTGGTCGATGCCGTGATAGTGACGTTATTGGATAGCGTTTTGGAATATGCGGCCTGGGTAGCCGGATCAATCACTGCGCTGCTGCAACTGCTGGTATAACCTAAACAAACAGTACGTGACGCAGTGTTGACATTGGCATACACGATTCTGCGCTGGGCAACGGCGGTTTTTTGCGCATAACGTAACGCTGAAGCCAGCGTGCCGTAACTGCCGCGTGCGTCGAAGGCATCCACGCCAACAAATCTTGGCGCCGAGATGGCTGCGACAATGCCGGCAATCACCAAAACGGCGATCAGCTCGACGATTGTGAAACCGTATTCCCGGATCAAGCCATACTCTCGCCGCATGGTAGTCTCTGCCTCGAAGCAAACCAGCAACTAGCAGGAGCAACTACCCCTGCTAGTGATGATTAAGCGTATTAACAGCCACCAATAGCTGATGCATCTACTGCGCCAGTGGTGCCATTATAAGTGACTTGGCAAGTTGCACTGCCGCCATTGGTTGGCCTGAATGTTACTGCAGTGGCTGTCGTGTAGTCTGGTGTGAAGCCATCAATTGATGTTAAGGCATTGCCAATGCCTGCAGCTGTTCCGGCTGGCACACCGGTACCAGCACCAACATCCACAGGGGCTGCGCTCCCTATCATTGTTACCGTTGTGGCGGCAGTGTTTCCGGTCGCAAAATAACGTGCTTGCGCAACACCAACTGCGGAACGGAGCCCGCCAGCGAAGCCGTTAACTGAAGCCACGCGGGCCTCATTGGTGAGATTAATAAACCTTGGCAGTGCTGTCGCTGCCAAAATGCCTAAAATGACAATCACGACGACTAACTCGACCAATGTAAAACCCGATTGCGCAGAACCAAATTGTTGCTGTTTCATTTCAATTGCTCCTTCAATATAAAAAATAGAACCTCAGTACTTCACTTAAATCAATTAACAACCAGTCGTAACCGCAGGCGTAATCACAGGGGCGGTATTCGCTGCAGTTGCCTGTGTATAGGTAAACTGGCAGTTTGCCGGTGTGGGCGCGCCTTGTATCTGGAATGTGGCGACGGTGGCGGTAGCGGCGTAGTTATAACCGTCCGCATTCAGTTCGGCCAATGTCGGGTTGAATGAGGTGGTTAAGCCCGCCGCCGAGAGCAGGCCGGCCGTGCCAATGGCGGTGACATCCGGATATGCGAACACCATGTCAACCACTCCATCTTCCGTACATAACGTGCCGGCAACACCATTGCTGTTGTTTGCCGTGCCGCCGCCGCCAGGGCAGGCCGCCGCGTCGGCAATGTTGTTTCTTGCCAGCACGGTCGCGTGGGTTAAGGCTGACGCAGCCGCTACACTACCCCTTGCGGCATTGAGTTTTGCAATGCGCGCATCGCGCTGCAGGCTGGTAAATCGCGGCAGGGCAACTGCCGCTAAAATAGCCAGAATGAGAATGACTACAATCAACTCAATTAACGTGAAACCTTTTGCTTTATGTAACATGACGCATCCTTTTTTAATCTACAAACAGTTATCAAATTTTTTATATGGTTAGTTTTTGTGCAGGGCAATATTGCCGAGATCCCAGATTGGCAAGAAAATGCCCAATGCCAGAATCAGTACCATGACCCCTAAAAACACAATCAAAATCGGCTCAATTTGCGCGCCCAGGGTCTTGATCTCATACTCGACATCGCGCTGATACATATCTGCCACTTCCTGCATCAAATCATCCAGCGCACCGGATTCTTCGCCAACCGCAATCATCTGCAGTACGATCGGGTTAAACACGCCGCTGTTGCTTGCGGTACGCAGAATGCTCTCGCCGCGCTCCACCCCTTCGCGCATCTGTTCGATTTTGCTCGAGATATAATCGTTATCGGCAGTTTGCGCGACTAACTTTAACCCGCTGGTGATGGGCACACCGCTTTTGCTGGCCAAGGCAAAGCTCCTGGCGAATCGCGCCATGGTGGCTTTATGGATAATCTTGCCTGCGAGCGGTGTCTTTAATTTAAAACTGTCCCAGTTGAATTTTCCTGCGCTGGTGGCGATATAGGAGCGAAATAGAAACATGCCGCCAACAATAGCGATTAGGAGAAATGGCCATGCGGCGACCATAAACCGTGAGAAATTCAGTAAACCCCGGGTGAGGATGGGCAATTCTGCACCAAAACTTTGAAACACCTTGGCGAAGGCCGGCACTACAAAAAGATTGACGACGACAATCGCAATCGCCATCGCAATGACTACAAAAACCGGATAACGCAGCGCGGATTTGATCTGGTCGCGCATGAATCTCTCGAATTCGAGGTGATCGAATAAGCGTAGAAATATGGTATCCAGCATGCCGGTTGTTTCTCCGACGCGCACCATATTGACGTAAAAATTGGAAAATACTTTCGGGTGCTGCGCCAGTGCGGATGAAAGCTCGCGCCCGCTGCCCAGATTTTCGCGAATATCGCCTATCACCTCTGCAAAGGCCTTGTTTTGCGTGGATGCCTGCAAGCCGTTAAGCGCTTGCAGAATGGGGATGCCGGCTTTCAGCAGCGTATACATTTGCCTGCTGAACAGCATCACGTCGATGGTTTCGACTTTTTCTTCAAATAATTTAATCGAGATATTTGGGGCGGTTGATGGAGTTGCCTGTGCCTGAATCTCGATAGGAGTGATGCTGCGGCTAAACAGCTGGCTGGCGAGGGCGCTAGAGTCTTGCCCCTCCAGCACGCCTTGTACCAGAGCGCCATTGCTGTCACGGCCTTTATAGTTGAAAAATGGCACGGGTTTTATTCATCCAGCTGATTGCTGATGCGCATGGCTTCTGCAATGGTGGTGCGTTTTTGAATGACCAGATCGACAGCGCTTTTACGCAGGGTGTTACCCGCCATGCGTTGTCGTCCCAGTTTAATAAAATGGTTCAGGTCGTGATGATTGGCTGCATCAATGAGGTCGTTATCCATTTCAAGCAGTTCATAGACACCGACGCGCCCCAGATAGCCCGTGCCATTGCACAGGCTGCAACCCTTGCCGCGCACATAATGATGCTGACCTACTTCTTTACCCAGCTCATGTTGCAGCCATGCGTGTTGTATAGGTTCTGGCGTGTGTGGTTCTGAACATCCTTCGCAGACCAATCTAACCAGCCGTTGTGCGACAACCGCCACAATCGACATGGCGACCATGAATCTGGGTGCGCCCATGTCAATCATTCTGATCGGTGTGCTGATGGCGTCATTGGTATGCAGGGTAGAAAGCACCAGGTGCCCTGTCATGGCTGCCCGCAGGCCAATCTGCGCGGTTTCCTGATCGCGCATTTCACCCACGAGCACGATGTCAGGGTCTTGCCGCAAGGTGGAGCGCAGTACACGAGAAAAATCCAAGTCTATTTTTTCATTGACCTGCACCTGATTGATGCCCGGCAAGCGGTATTCCACAGGGTCTTCAACGGTGATGATTTTGTTTGAAGTCGAATTCAGTTCATTGAGCGCAGCATAGAGGGTTGTGGTTTTGCCGCTGCCGGTGGGGCCGGTGACCAGTACCATGCCGCTGGGGCGGTGAATGAGCTTGCGGAAGCGTTCCAGCATTTCGCTTGGCATGCCCAGTTTTTCCAGAGAAAAGCCGCTGGTATTTTGTATCAATAAACGCATCACGACGGATTCGCCATATTGCGTCGGCATGGTGGAAATACGCACGTCAACCGTCTGCTGCTTGACCTTCACAGCAAAACGCCCGTCCTGCGGCAGGCGTTTTTCTGAAATGTCCAGGCCGGACATGAGCTTTAATCGCAATACCAAAGCTGAAGCAATCTTTAATTCGGCCTTGGTTTGCAGATGCATCACGCCATCGATTCGGAAGCGAATATGCAGTTTGTTTTCCTGTGGTTCGATATGGATATCGGAAGCGCGTACCTGTACGGCATCTTCAAAAATCGTTTGCAATAACTTGACCACGGGCGCTTCTTCAGCAGTTTTAGCCACACCCATGGATGAAAAATCAATCGCGGTATCACCCAGGTCTTCACCCAGTTCCAACGCCAGGCTGGATATTTCATCAGTGCGCCGGTAGCTGCGATCGATCAGTTGCAGTAGCGAGCCTTCCTGGATCACCGCCAGTTCGATGTCCTTGCGCAGAAGCCGTACCAATTCGTCATATGCAAACAAGTCGGTAGGGTCTACCATCCCGACTAGATAGCTGGCGCCTTTGTCTTCAAGCACGGCACAGCGAAAGCGCCGCGCCTGAGCTTCCGGTAATTTGTTGATGAGGTCGGGCTTGGTGTTGAACTGATGCAAATCAATAAAAGGGATTTTGAGCTGGCGTGCCAGCGCTTCAGAAATCTGCGTTTCCGTCACGTAGCCTCTATCCACAAATATCCGCCCCAGCTTTCTGCCGGTGCGTTTTTGCTCTTCCAATGCCTTACTTAAGGTATCAGCAGAAATTAAATCCTGCCGTACCAGAATCTCACCAAGACGAATCTTCTCAGGACTTGCCATTTAAACCCCATCCATACACGTTCATATCCTAAATATAAACGGGTATAGATGAATTCAATTGTGAGAATAAAGGCGGGTTTTGCCCTGAAATCTAAGGTCTAGGGTTTATGGCTGATATAGTTGCTGATGTGGACGAAGTCTTTTACAGAGAGGTTTTCGGCGCGCAGCTGGGAGTCGATGTTGAGTTGCGTGAAGTCTTCATCACTTAAAAAATCTTTGAGCGTGTTGCGGATGGTTTTGCGGCGCTGGCCAAAAGCGGCCATCACTAATTGAGCAAATAAGGTCACATCATCTGCCACAAACGGTTTGGTAATATGCGGCACACAGCGCACAAACGCCGATTCCACCTTAGGCGCAGGGTCAAATGCCTCTGGCGGCACGCTGATTAGATACTCCATCGCCAGATGGTATTGCAGCATGACGCTCAGCCGCCCGTACGCTGGGGTTGAAGGCTGCGCCACCATGCGTTCCACCACCTCTTTTTGTAGCATGAAATGCATGTCGCTGGTATGGGCAAGGTTATCCAGCAGATGAAACAGAATCGGCGTGGAAATGTTGTAAGGTAAGTTACCGGTCACCCGGAGCCGACTGCCTAATTGGGCAAAGTCAAATTTCAACGCATCGACATTGTGGATAGTAATTGCGTTACTGGCATATTCTTTTTGCATCCAGCTGACAATGTCGCGATCGATTTCTACCACATGCAAGTGCTGGATTTTCTTGAGCAATGGTTTGGTGAGCGCACCCAAGCCAGGGCCGATTTCAACAATGACTTGATCTGGCAGCGGATTAATCGCATCGATCAAGCTATGGATAATGCTTTGGTCGGTCAGGAAGTTCTGCCCGAAGCGTTTTTTTGCGACATGCTTCATGGTGTTGTATCGCGCGCCAGTTCAATAGCCAGATTAACCGCTGCCAGCATGCTGCCGATATCAATATTGCCAGTACCAGCAGCGTTTTTTCCAGCCAGATCAAGCGCGGTACCGTGATCGACCGAGGTGCGAATAATCGGCAAGCCCAAGGTAACATTCACGCCGCCGCCAAAACTGGCATGTTTGAGTACGGGCAAGCCTTGGTCGTGATACATCGCCAACACGCAATCGGCGCTTTCAAGATATTTTTTGGTAAACAATGTGTCGGCAGGTAACGCCCCGGTGAGACGCATGCCTTCAGTGCGTAATTTCGCTAACACTGGATTGATTACTTCAATTTCTTCACGACCCAAATAACCATCTTCGCCCGCGTGCGGGTTAAGGCCTGCGACTAAAATGCACGGATTTTGAATGCCAAATTTGTGCACCAGATCTTTGTGCAAAATGCGGATGGTTGTTTCAAGGCTGTCGCGGGTAATTGCAGCAGGCACATCCTTAAGCGCCAAATGCGTGGTTGCTAGCGCAACACGCAAACCGCCACCAACCAACATCATCACCACTTGCGGCGTATCGGTGTGCTCGGCAAAAAATTCGGTATGGCCTGTAAAAGCAATTCCGGCCTCATTAATCACGCCTTTGTGCACAGGCGCTGTCACAATGGCATCGAATGCACCACTTGTGCATCCATCTACCGCGCAAGTGAGTGTGTTCAGCACATATTGGCTATTGGCTGGATTCAAAATGCCTGTTGTGACGGGCGCTGCGGTGGGGATATGTAATACTTTCAGTGTGTTTTTGACATGCCGGTGCGATGCCAGTGTGGATTCATAAGGTTCAATGGCCAGATTGATATTGAGCTGACGCGCACGATCAGCCAGCATTTCCGTATCGCCGATGATGGTAATATCTGCGTCAATATCATGTTGAGCCAGCATTACGCAGATATCCGGACCGATGCCGGCGGGTTCGCCCGAGGTGATCGCAATGCGAGGGAAGGCCTGACTCAAAGCAGTATGAACTAAAATTTGTCTTCTAAGCGCAATTCAACAAAGGCGCGGTCACGCAGTTCGCGTATCCAGTCTTGGTAAGCCTCTTCAGATTTTCGTGCGCGAATTTCCTGGCGCGCTTTCAGCCTGGAGGCTTCTTTGGTCATGTCCTGCTGACGACGTTCCAGCACCTGGATGATATGCCAACCGAAGGGTGAAAGCACGGGTTCGCTGATCTCGCCTGAGCCAAGCGCATTCATGGCTTTCTCGAACGGCGGCACGGTATCGCCAGGGTTTACCCAGCCTAAGTCGCCCCCGTTATTGGCACTGCCGTCTTCGGAAAACTGACGTGCCAGCTCTTCGAATTTAGCTCCATTATCAAGACGCTCCTTGATACTGTCCATTTTACGTTTTGCGTCTTTTTCAGAAACGACTTCGCTGAGCTTGATCAAGATGTGTCGCGCGTGCGTTTGGCCAATCACCAATGAAGAGCTGCCGCCGCGGCGGTTAGTGAGTTTTAATATATGGAAACCATTCGGACTGCGAATGGGGGTGGATACTTCGCCAGGCTGCATGCCTTTCAGGGTCTGCAAAAAAAGCGCTGGCAGCTGAGCGCCGCTTTTCCAGCCCATCGCGCCGCCCTCTAGCGCATTGGGCGCATCTGATACAGCTGCAGAAACTTGTGCAAAGCTTGCGCCGGCGGCCAGTTGCTTGAGTGCATCCTGCGTTTTGGTTTTGGCCTTTTGCAGATCCTCTGGCGAACTGTCCTCAGGCGTGCGGATTAAAATATGCGAGATTTCGAATTCGTCTTGTTCTTCGCCGCGGTTAGCTTGCGTGGTTAGGTAGTTGTCAATTTCGCCCTCAGACACGTTGAGCCGGTTATCTACTTCACGTTCGCGCAGCCTTGCGATAGTGATTTCGCTGCGAATGTCTTCACGGAATTTGCGCAGGCTGATGCCGTCCTTTTCAAGCGCAGCCTTAAACTCATCCAAGCTCATTTTGTTCTGTTCGGCGATACGCTCAATGGTCTTGTCCAGCTGTGTGTCATCAACCTTCAGGCCGGTTTGCGCGGCCAGTTGCAATTGCAGGCTGTCTACAATGAGTCGCTCCAGGATTTGCCTTTCCAGAATATCTTCAGGGGGCAGCTGCGTTCCCTGCTTTTCCAACTGCGCGCGGACTGTGCGCGTGCGATCCATGAGCTCCTGTTCCGTGATGACGCTTTGGTCGACAATGGCGATAATGCGATCCATCTTAATGACTTCACCGGTTTTTTTAGTAGCGGTATTTTTTTTAGCTTCGGTTTTTTCTGCCGAAAATGCCAAGTGAGAGAACAATAAACTACTTAAGATCAATAGCTTAACTATATTTAATACTGAGTTTAATAATTTCATCGGTTGTAATTCTGTTGCCTGTAAATGTTAGGAATTTCACTGGAACTCAGGTAGCCAGGGATATCTCGCCTGAGTAGGTTAAGCGGGTTTGAACCGATTGAGGCTAAGCCGCCAAGCTCCAATTGGAAGAATAGACCATAGTTTGCATCAGCGGTTGCAGTCTCTACGCGCTGAATCACCGTGCGCGCCTGCCAGCAGCCGGCATCATATTCTACGCCGGCCAAACTTTCAATCAGCCTGTTATCGCGTATGGAGTAGTTGTAGCGGCCAACCCCATACCAGCCGCGGCTAAGCGGCCATTGTGCCGAAACGTTGATTTGCTCAAGAAACGCTTGCGTATAGCGGTAGCCAACGTTGAGCAGCTTGCCGGGCTCTGGGTTGTAGCGGGCGAGCACATTAGTGCGTACCATGCCGCTGTCTTCGGTGTTGTATTGCCAGAATGCGTCCAGATTCCATTTGTTGGACAGCCTGGCTGTGAGCGCTGCAATAATATCGGAAGAATTGTCCTGTGATTTGATTCCTCCAGGTAATGTCACTTTCTGGTCTACAAAATAATAACGCTGGCCAATAGTAGCGGTCATTCGCTCTGCGCCGGAATTCTTATCGATCATGCGTGTGGTGAAGGCCAGGCTTAACTGGTTAGCGTTGTTGATTCGATCATCCCCAGTGAACTGGTTCTCGGTAAACAAGGTGGTGAGGTTCAAGTCTGCCTGTGCAGAATCAAACACGGGCAACAGGTCCTGTTTTTTTTCCGGAATATATACATAGAACATGCGCGGCTCGAACGTTTGCGTGTAGCTGTTTTTAACAATCCTGACATCGCGGTCGAAATATAAGCCGCTATCCAAACTAAAGATAGGCAGAGTGCGGCTGTCATTATTGTTGCTAATGTTTGAGCCATTAATATTAAAGTTGTTATCGTTCAAATTGTAGTGTGTCGTGTGCAGGCCAACTTTAGGCGTGATAAAGCCGTACGATTGGGTAAATGGCACGCTGATGCTCGGATAAACGGTCAAACGGCTGCCAGTGGCGGCAAGCGGCGCTTTTTTGTTACGATCGAAATACGTCCATTGGCTGTATAAGTCGGTGTTGACGTAATCCCATTCTTTGTTGGCGGTGAGCGTGAGTTGCGGCAGGCGCTCGTAAGGGAAATTGGTGTCATCCAGCGTTTGATATTTTTGCAGCAGGCCGTTAAAGCGCCATACATCGCCGACATAATCTACACGGCCTTCTTGTGGTAAATTAACCCGGCTGGTACTGATGATGCGCGTAGACATTTCAGAGAAATACTGGTCATCCGAAACTTTTTCAAGGTTATAGCCAGCCGACCAGCCATTGCCGAAGCCATGGCTGTGGCTGAGGTTGGCATAATAGCGTCTTCCGCCATTCAGGCTGTCATCATCCAGATATTCCAGGCTGTCGATGCCTGAGTAGGTTTCACCCAAATATCGAAACTCTCCTTGCAATTGCACGCCGCGCTTGCTCAGGTAGCGCGCACCCACGGTAGCATCCATATTTGGGGCAATGTTGATGTAGTATGGGACAGTCACTTCAAAGCCGCTCCGGGATGTAGAGCCGATGATGGGGGTGAGCAGGCCTGATTTGCGCTCGTTGTTAAACGAGAAACTCAGCCAAGGCGTATATAAGATTGGCACGCCTTTGAATTCCACATAAGCATTTTTAGCGGTACCCGACTGCGTAAAATCATTCAGTTCAATTTCCTTGGCTTTAATGTACCAGTCATCTACGCCTGCCTCACAGGTGGTGTAGCGTGCTTCTTTTAAGCGTTTTTTATCCTGACCTTCAAACAGCACGGCTTTGGCATCCCCGCGCGATGAAGTGAATCTGGGATCAATCGAGGCTTGTCCAATCGGCGTGGCAGGTTCGCGGTAGCTGTCCTGATACAGTCTTGGATTATCTGTCAGGCTGGTTTGGGTATTGAGTAATTTTGACTGGGTATACACGCTGGGGTCGTTGCGTGGTGCAGGTTCTCTTTGTGCGGTACCGCTGATCTGTTTGTTCAGTGTGATCGAAGCGTCGCGCATTTCACCAATGCTTTCACTTAGCCGCATGTTAAGCGCCGGACCGCGAATTTCGCTATCACCTAAATCGATGCGCGCGTTGCCATCGACTTTCAGCTCGTCATTTTGCACGTCGTATTCAATGTTGTCGCCATAGATATGCTGATCGCCCTTGCTGATGGAGGCATTGCCTGTGGCACGCATTTTTCGATCGAGGTACAAATCAAGTTTGTCGCCCTCAATTTCAATCGCGCCTGGTAGCGCTGTGGGCGGGATGGTTTCCGGAACTTCAGATAGCTCCACGGTCAGTGTTTCTGCAGATGCAGCCACGCCAAAGCTAATCAACAGTAGTGTAGCGAGGCTGGCAAAAAAACATTTTGCGTAATCAATGTTTGAACGGATGTAATGCAATGGAGTTTTTTAAAGTTAGCTAAAAATGGTTTAAGTTATGTATTTTACGCATGAATGATAAAATCGCATAAATGCTTGTTTTAATCAATCAAAAAATGGCTTTCAACTCGACATTATAAAGGCTTGCAGTGGATAGAAAAATACAATTAGAAATTTGGCTTAAAGAAATATTAAACGCGCAGCCGTTCACATTGACGACAGCCTCGGCCGATGCCAGCTTCAGGCGTTATTTCCGTGTGCATTTGCAAGACAAAACACTGATTGCGATGGACGCGCCACCGCCGCAGGAGGATTGCGCGCCGTTTGTGAAAATCGCCAAACTGTTTCTGGACGCGGGGTTAAACGTGCCGGAAGTGCTGGCGCAGGATTTAACAAATGGATTTTTGCTGCTCAGCGATCTGGGTGATGACACTTATTTAAGCGCGCTCGATCAAGACACTGCACCTGAGCTGTACCTGAACGCAACGGACGCACTGATTAAATTGCAATTGGCAAGCCAGCCTAACATTCTGCCCAATTATGATGAAGCCTTGCTCACGCGTGAAATGCAGCTGTTCCCCGATTGGTACATTGCGAAGCATCTGCAGGCTGAATTAGACGCTGAACAGCTTGCCATTCTAAAGAATACTTTCGATGAGCTTAACAAAAACATTCTGGCGCAAGGCCAGGTGTACGTGCACCGCGATTATCATTCGCGCAACCTCATGCTTACAAAACAGAATAACCCCGGCGTGCTGGATTTCCAGGATGCCGTGTATGGCGCCATTACCTACGACCTGGTTTCCTTGCTGAAGGATGCCTATATCAGATGGGATGAAGAGCAAGTCATCGATTGGGCGGTGCGCTACTGGCAGCCTGCCAGAAAAGCCGGGTTGCCGGTGCCGGCGGATTTTAGCGAGTTTTATCGTGATTTCGAATGGATGGGCGCGCAGCGGCATATTAAAGTGCTGGGTATATTTGCAAGGCTGTATCATCGCGACGGCAAAAGTGGTTATCTGAAAGATATGCCGCTAGTGATGAATTATCTGCGTAAGGTGTGCGAGCGTTATGCAGAATTAAGGCCGATGCTGAAGCTGTTGAATCAGTTGGAAAATAAGCAGCCGCAAGTAGGATACACGTTCTAATGCGTGCGATGATATTGGCTGCCGGACGAGGCGAGCGCATGCGGCCGCTCACTGATCATGTGCCAAAGCCATTACTAATAGTAGGCGGCAAGCCGCTGATTGTCTGGCATCTGGAGCGGCTGGCCGATGCCGGCTTTAAGGAGATTGTGATTAACCACGCGCATCTTGGCGCGCAAATAGAAGCCATGCTGGGGAACGGCGCGCAATGGGGCGTGTCAATTCAGTATAGTCCTGAAAAGGTGGCGCTGGAGACGGCAGGCGGCATCGCCAATGCATTGGATTTGCTAGGCCGGGATGGAAATGAAAATCAGCCATTTTTGGTGATGAATGGCGATGTTTATACGGATTTCGACTTTACAGGCATTGCCTTACAGCCCGGTAAATACGCGCATCTTGTGCTGGTGGATAATCCGCCGCAGCACCTGCAGGGCGATTTTGCAATTGAAGCCGGCGACTTAAAGCATGCTGGCGAACAGATGCTCACCTTTTCAGGCATTGGCATTTATCACCCGGACTTGTTTGCGGAAATTGTAAAAGGGCAACCCGCAAAGCTGGCTCCCCTGTTACGACAGGCGATTGATCATAATCGCGCTACAGCCCAGTATTATCATGGAGTCTGGCATGACATCGGTACACCGGAACGGCTGAAACAATTAGATGAGAGTTTGTTAAAGCATGGTTAATTTAAAAGAATTTCAACAACGCCGTAGCCGACTTCTGGACAGGATGGGTGAGGGCATTGCAATCATCCCCACTGCGCCGGAAGCCTTGCGCAACCGTGACAGCCATTATGCCTACCGTTTCGATAGCTATTTTTATTATCTGACCGGCTTTACAGAGCCGGAATCGGTACTGGTTTTAATCGCGGGCAGCGAGCCCAAAAGCATTCTATTTTGCCGTGATAAAGACAAGGAGCGCGAGATATGGGACGGATTTCGCTATGGATCAGATGGCGCACTCAAGGAATTTGGGTTTGATGAGGCTTACAGCATTAGCCAACTAGACGAACTTGCCCCAAAACTTTTATGCAATCAAGCCAAGCTGTTTTACAGCCTGGGCGCTGATGCGCGCTGGGATGCACGCATCGCAGGCTGGCTCAATGCCGTGCGCGATCTGGTGCGTACCGGGGTTTCTGCACCATCAGACATAACGGATATACGCCGATTGGTCGATGTGATGCGTTTGGTGAAATCTCCTTACGAGCAGGAGTTAATGCGCCGTTCCGCCAATATCGCCGCTGCAGCGCATAACCGGGCGATGAAATTCACCAGGCCAAACAAAAAAGAATATGAAATTGAAGCAGAATTCCTGCATGAATTTTATCGCAACGGCGCACAGTCGCCTGCTTATACCAGCATCGTCGCGGGTGGCGCCAATGCCTGCACGCTGCACTATAACGCCAATAACTGCACATTGAACGAGGGAGATTTATTGCTGGTGGATGCTGGTTGCGAGCTGGATGGCTACGCGTCCGACATTACGCGTACTTTTCCTGTGAATGGCAAGTTCAGCGCTGCGCAAAGGGATTTATACGAGTTGGTGCTCAATGCACAACTTGCTGCAATCGATGTGGCTAAATCGGGCAACCCATGGAACACGCCACATGAGGCGGCGCTGGATGTTCTGATACAGGGTTTTATCGATTTCAAGCTTTGCAAGGGCAGCCAGGATGAGGTGTTGGAAAGTGGCAGCTATCGCCAGTTTTACATGCACCGTACCGGGCATTGGCTTGGGCTGGATGTGCATGATGCGGGTGAATACAAAGATCGGGCAGGCAATTGGGTGTTGCTGGAAACGGGAAATACGCTGACGGTGGAGCCGGGATGCTACGTGCGCCCCGCTGAGAATGTGCCGGAACATTTCTGGAACATCGGTATCCGCATTGAAGATGATGTGTTGATTACTACAGCCGGCAATGAAGTGCTGACCAAAAATGCGGTGAAAAGTGTGACGGACATTGAAACCATGATGGCTGAACAGTGAGCGCAATGCTAATGCAGGATAAACAGGATGTCATCATTGCAGGCGGTGGCCCAGTAGGCTTGGTGCTGGCGTTGGCATTGCAGCAGCAAGGCATATCTTTCACTGTGCTGGAAGCGCGCGCAAAAGGCGCATCACACCAGGATACGAGGGCGCTGGCGCTATCTTACGGCAGCAGGCTGATATTAGAAAAATTAGGCGTATGGGATGATTTAGAAGCTAAAGCGACCGCGATCAACACCATTCATATTTCGCAACGCGGCGGGCTTGGTCGCACTAGATTAAACGCGGCCGAGCATAATCTGCCGGCGTTAGGCTATGTGCTGTCCTATGGCGCAATCACCAAAGCTCTGGGTAACGCTGTGGATTCTGCAAATATAGTATATGAGACACAAGCCACAGAAATTAAGCCCGGTGAGCCTGTCGCTCAGGTGGTATTTGAGCGGCAGGGTGAATTGACAACGCTTGCCAGCCCGTTGCTTGTGGTTGCGGATGGCGGCCGCAGCCTGAGTGGGATAAAGGGCATTGAGCGTGAAACTAAGGAATATGGCCATGATGCGCTGGTGGCCAAAGTGAGTGCCGAATTGCCGCACGACAATATTGCTTATGAGCGCTTTACATCGCAAGGCCCCATGGCCTTGTTGCCAAACGGAGCGCGTGATTTCTCGCTGGTATGGACAGGCGAAAAAGCGCGTATCGACGCGCTTTTGGCGCTGGATGACGCTATGTTTCTGACGCGGTTGCATGAGGCTTTTGGCGACCGCGCTGGCAAATTTTTGAGTGTAGAAAAACGCCTCACCTTTCCACTTAAACTGAGCACCTTGAAACCGGCTACCGCACCACACCTGGTGGTGATTGGTAATGCTGCTCAAACTATGCACCCGGTTGCGGGCCAAGGGTTTAATGTCGGCATGCGGGATGCCTGGACGCTGGCGGGTTTGATTGTAAGCGCATTGCCAGGCAAACTGGGAAGTGCGGAGATGCTGAATCGCTACAGTCAGCAGCGCAAGCGTGACACACGCGGCGGAATCTTATTTACCGATTTTTTGGTGAATGTGTTCTCTAACGATGTGATCGGCATGTTGGCCTTGCGTGGTGCTGGGCTTGGTATTCTGGAGTTATTGAAGCCCGCCAAAAGTTTTCTGGTGGGCAAGATGAGTTTCGGTAAATAAGAATAATGACTCAGCCTATTAATCAAACGCAGAATGCGGATATTGTCGTGGTGGGCGCCGGCCTGGTGGGGCTTGCGGCGGCAGTTGCAATGGCAAGACAGAATAGAACGGTTGTGCTGGTTGATGCAAAAAAACCAGAAATCAAAAAGCATCGGTCCTGGGACGAGCGTGTATATGCGTTAACGCCGGGTACAGTGTCATGGATGCAGGCGCTGCAAGTATGGGCAGAGGTGGATTTAACGCGGGTTAATGATATTCATGCCATGCATTTATGGGGTGAAGCCAGTGCGGATCCGCTAGTGCTGGGCGACCATGATGCTAATTTGCCTAAACTGGGCGTGATTATTGAAAGCCAGAACCTGATGTACGCGTTATGGCAACAAATTGATGCCTTGGGTGTGATTGTGGTCACAGATGCAAAGTGCAAATATATCGAGAATACGCAACAGCACATTTGGCTTGGCCTGGAAGATGGGACTGAAATTTCCGCAAAGTTGATCATTGCGGCAGATGGCGTCAATTCATGGGTGCGGCAGCAAGCCGATATTGCGCTTAAGCAGAGGGATTTTCACCAGACTGCGATTGTGGCGAATTTTTTAGCTGAAGAGAGCCATCAACATGTCGCACGGCAATGGTTTGCGCCGCATGAAACCTTGGCTTTGTTGCCTTTGCCGGAGAAATATGTCTCGATGGTATGGTCGGTGTCAACCGAAAGCGCGAACGAACTGTTAACATTGTCGAGTGACGAGTTGGCGCAAAAGGTGGAAACGCAGTCCAGGCGTGTGCTTGGCACCTTGAGGCCAGCAGGCAAGACGCTGTCGTTCAGATTGAATCAGCAAACCGCGGCGCAACTCATTGCGGAGCGAGTTGCATTGGCGGGAGATGCAGCGCACCAGGTCCACCCAATGGCGGGACAAGGTGTGAACTTGGGCTTTAGAGACGTGATGCAACTGGAGAGCTTGGTGTCGACGGCGCATGCATTGCAGGATATTGGCGAAACCACTTTTTTACGCAAATATGAGCGCAGCCGGCAGGCAGATATTGCTACAATGAACGCACTGACGACAGGTCTGGATGCATTGTTTGCAAGTGACATCAATTTAGTAAAAAAATGGACGCATTGGGGGCTGAGGCAACTTAATCAACAAGCGACAATCAAAAAGCTATTAATACAACAGGCGGTTGCATAAGCTGCTGAACGGAAACTGGAAAAATGAAATTAAAACAGATAAATCTAAAACAATGGGTAGCGTTGTCCTTATTGCTTAGTAGTCAATTTGCTGCCGCGGATGAAGCCAGCCTGAAAAAAGCCATTGAAGCAGCATACCCGAAATTTAAAGTGGAAAGCGTCGTTAAAACGCCTTATGCCGGATTGTATGAAGTGTTTATGGGCGGGCAAATCGTGTATACCGATGAAAAACTCACGTTTTTAATCGCGGAAGGCCGCCTGGTCGATCCTAAAACCAAAAAAGATGTGACTGGCGAGCGCCTGGAAGAGCTGACAAAAATTGATTTTAATAGCCTGCCGCTGGATCAGGCGATTAAAGTCGTGAAAGGCAATGGCAGCCGCAAGCTGGTGGTGTTTTCCGACGTAGACTGCCCGTACTGCAAACGCCTGGAACAGAATGAATTGAGCAATATCAACGATGTGACGATTTATACGTTTTTATATCCTTTGGAGCAGTTGCATCCTGATGCACCTGCCAAGTCCAAATCGATCTGGTGTGCAAGCAATCGTGTAAAAGCCTGGAACGATTGGATATTTAACAACAAGTTGCCTGCAACTGCTGCTAATTGTGAAGTGCCTTTAGAGCGTGTGGGTGAGTTAGCCAGAAAAATTGGCGTGACCAGCACACCGACCCTGATTTTTGCCGATGGCAAGCGCATGATGGGCGCGCAGCCCTACAAAGAAATTGAGAAATACATGCAAACGGCAGCAAAAAAATAGCTGTCGATATGTAAAAAAAGCTGAAATTTCGTGAGGAATTTTAGCTTTTTGTTGAATTATAATCGGGTTAAATAAGCCCGGCTTAAACCACTGAGCCTAACTTGAAGATCGGCAAGTACATGGCAATCACCAACCCGCCAATCAACACGCCCAATACTACCATGATAATGGGTTCCATCAGGCTGGAAAGGGCATCAACTGCATCATCCACTTCGGCCTCAAAGAAATCGGCCACTTTGCTCAGCATCGAATCCAGCGCGCCGGATTCTTCACCAATCGCTGTCATCTGTAACACCATATTCGGAAATACTTCAGCATTTTGCATGGCCACAGTCAAGCTGGTACCGGTGCTGATTTCGCTTTGAATTCTTTTGGTGGCATCATAATACACGCGATTGCCTGCGGCGCCTGCTACGGAATCCAGCGCTTCCACCAGAGGAACGCCAGCTGCGAACATGGTGGATAAGGTGCGGGCAAAACGGGCAATCGTCGCCTTGCGAATGATTTCTCCGAAAATGGGCAGTTTAAGCAGCAGTCTGTCCATAGTAGCCTGCATTTTTTCAGAGCGCTTCCATGTGTAGAAGAAGAACCATAGCCCAAACCCGATTGAGCCGAAAATTGCCCACCACCATTCTACGAATATATCCGAAATTGCCATTACAGCCAGGGTGGGTCCTGGCAGGTCTGCACCAAAGCTGGTGAATAGCTCCTTAAACGCGGGGATGACGAAGATCATAATGACTGCAGTAATTACAAAGGCCACCACAATAATCGAAATCGGGTAAAACAGCGCTGACTTGATTTTGCCTTTAATGGCCTGGATTTTTTCTTTATAAGTGGCCAGACGGTCCAGTAGCGAATCCAGAATACCTGCCTGTTCACCCGCGCCGACCAGATTACAGAACAAATTGTCAAAATAAAGCGGGTACTTGCGGAAGGATGTGCTCAGGCTGCTTCCTGTTTCTACATCGGCTTTGATATCTCCTAAAAGCTTCGCCACGGCAGGGTTGCTGTGGCCTTTGCCCACAATATCAAATGCCTGTAGCAATGGCACGCCGGCTTTCATCATGGTGGCAAGCTGGCGCGTGAACAGCGTGATATCTTTATCGGTAATCTTGCCTTTGTTGGCAAAGGCGCTCTGTTTTTTAACCTTGGTAACAGTAATGCCCTGGCGGCGCAGTGTGGCGCCCACAAACGATTCACCAGCTGCGCGCATCTCGCCCTTAATGACTTTGCCTTTTTTGTCTTTGCCTTCCCAAAGGTAGGTGAATTGTTTTGTAGCGCCTGCGGCCATATCAAATCCTTAATTTAAATATGCGGTTACCAAAAGCAGGTAACAATCTGGTATCGAAATATTTAAGTGCTGGTTATTCATTGAGTTTTTATTCATTAGTGACCGCCTCAACTTCTTCAATCGAAGTCAGGCCTTGTTTAGCTTTTAAAATACCGGAGCGACGTAAATCATTCACGCCCTCTGCTTTTGCCTGGTCGGCAATATCATGCGCCGTGCCATGCTTCATAATAATGCGGCTAATCGCATCGGTAACGGGCATTACCTGGTAAATCCCAACGCGTCCCTTGTAGCCGCCATTGCACAACTCGCAACCGCCTTCTTTAGGGCCGTACAGCTGAAATTTTTCTTTAAAGTCTTCCTCAATAAACCCGACTTCAAGCAGCGCCTCTTTGGGGATTTCGACTGGAACTTTGCAGTTTTTGCATAAACGGCGCGCCAGGCGCTGGGCGGTAATTAACGATACAGCCGAGGCGATATTAAATGGGGCAACGCCCATATTCATCAAACGGGTCAGTGTGGCGGGCGCATCGTTAGTATGCAGGGTGGACAGCACCATATGGCCGGTCGAAGCGGCTTTAATCGCCATGTCAGCGGTTTCCAGGTCACGGATCTCGCCGATCATGATGATGTCAGGATCCTGCCGCAAGAAAGACTTGAGCGCAGCGGCAAACGTGAGGCCTTGCTTATCGTTGACATTCACCTGATTGATGCCCGCCAGCGGAATCTCGCATGGGTCTTCCGCGGTGGCGATATTCACGCCCGGGTTGTTGAGGATATTCAAGCAGGTATAAAGCGACACGGTTTTACCGGAACCGGTCGGCCCGGTGACCAGTACCAAGCCATACGGACGGCTTACCGCGTGCAAAAGCGCTTTTTGCTGTTCTGGCTCGTAACCCAGCGCCTCAATGCCCAAGGTTGCGCTGGTAGGATCCAGAATACGCATCACGATTTTTTCGCCGTGAATGAGCGGCAAGGTACTCACGCGAAAATCGATGGTGCGGGTTTTAGATAGCACCAGCTTCATGCGGCCATCCTGCGGAATCCGTTTTTCAGAAATATCCAGATTGGAAATCACCTTAATGCGCGAAGCCAGTTTGTCTTTAATCGCCAGCGGCGGCTGTGCGATTTCTCTTAGAATGCCGTCAACACGATAGCGGATGCGATAAAACTTTTCATAAGGCTCAAAATGCAGGTCAGATGCCCCCATGTTGATGGCATCTAGCAACATCTTATTTAAAAACTTGACGACAGGCGCATCGTCAACTTCTTGGGTGTTTTCAGCTTCGGCAACTTCATCACCGGAGCCCATATCAAGGTCAAAGTCGCCCTCTGTATCAAGTGACGCCATTGAGGTGTCTTTTGACTCAACGATCCTGTCGATCCATTTGCCCAGTTTGTCATCTTCTACCACCACGGGGGACAAGGTCATGCCCATCTGGAACTGCACGCTATCCAAGGCATGCAAATTGGTGGGGTCAGAGATGGCAACGAATAAAACGTTATTTTGATTTTTTAATGCAATCACGCGGTTCGACTGCATCAGTTTGAGGTCAATGGATTTGGGAGGCAGATAATCGGGGTTAAACGCATCCAAGTTGAAATATGGAAATCCAAACGATCTGGAGGAGGTTTCCGCTATTTTCTCGGCAGATACTTTTCTGCTGGTAATGGCTTGGGTAATAAAAGGAATTTTTACCGTGTTGGCCTGCGCCTGAATGGCAGTTGCGTCAGCTTCGCTGAGCAAATTCTCTTGCACCAGCATGCGGGCAAGACCACTCAGTTTTATAGATGTTGCGGCAGCAGCCATTGGTAATAATTCGCTTGTATTTTAACTTTTAATCTAGTTATTTATCTATTGTAGTTAAACTATTGTAGTTAAACAATATTTTAGTTTGATGTAATAATGCACTTTAACTTTTTTTTTGTAAAGATAATGCATCTTTTTTTAATAAATTCAATCGATATACAACAAATCAGGTTGCGATTTAAGCAACACAGCCAAAATGCGCTTGACTTTTTACAATTTGTAACATATAAAGCGCGTAGGTGTTTGAGTTCGAGTTATTTTTTAGCCAGCTTTAATATTATTGCGACTTGAGTTCTTGAGACAAACTTTTTGGGGCGCCCCCCTTTGTTTTATGTAAGGATGTAGAAATGGCAACAGGTACCGTAAAATGGTTTAATGATTCTAAAGGTTTTGGTTTTATTACTCCAGATGATGGCGGCGATGATTTATTCGCGCATTTTTCAGCAATCGTAGAAGCTGGTTATAAAAGTCTTAAAGAAGGTCAGCGCGTGAGCTTCGAAGTGACTGAAGGCCCAAAGGGCAAGCAAGCTTCAAATATTCAAAAGGCTTAAGTTACAGAATATTTAGCAGTTAAGTTTAAAACTAAAAAGGCTCGCATTGCGAGCCTTTTTTTATGGTCAAGTTGCTTGCATCTGCTTAATGATTTCTTCGCCAAATTCAGCGGAGCCTATTTGCGTAGCATCTTCCATTTGGCTGGAAAAATCGCCAGTCACCCGCTTGGATACAATGGCTTTGGCAACACCTTGCAGCACCAGATCAGCCGCTTCCACCCAGCCCATATGGCGTAGCATCATCTCAGCCGACAATATGAGCGAGCTCGGGTTGGCCAGATTTTTACCTGCGATTTTAGGTGCTGTGCCATGCGTGGCTTCAAACATGGCGACGGTGTCGCTCATATTCGCGCCTGGCGCAATGCCGATGCCGCCCACTTGCGCGGCAAGCGCGTCACTCATGTAATCGCCGTTCAAGTTGAGCGCTGCAACCACATCGTAATCAGCCGGATGCAGCAAGATCTCCTGTAAGAACGCATCGGCAATGCAGTCTTTAATCACGATACCATTCGGTAGTTTGCACCATGGGCCGCCGTCTATTTCGACTGCACCAAATTCCTTTTTAGCAACCTCATAACCCCAGTCTCTAAAACCACCTTCGGTAAATTTCATGATATTACCCTTATGGGTAATGGTGACCGATTTGCGGTTGTTATCAATGGCGTATTGAATAGCTTTGCGAATCAAGCGCTTGCTGCCATCAATCGATACTGGTTTGATGCCAATCGCAGAACTTTCAGGAAAGCGGATTTTTTTGCGTACGCCCATGTCGCTTAAAAACTGAATGACTTTTTCGGCTTCGTCCGAGCCGGCTGCCCATTCAATGCCAGCATAAATATCTTCGGTATTTTCTCTAAAAATCACCATGTCGGTTTTTTCAGGATGTTTGACGGGGCTAGGCACGCCGGTGAAGTATTGCACAGGGCGTAAACACACATATAAATCAAGTTCCTGGCGCAGGGTGACATTCAGCGAACGTATGCCGCCACCAACCGGCGTGGTAAGCGGACCTTTAATCGAGATCACATAATCGCGCACGGCTTTCATGGTTTCGGTTGGCAGCCAAGTCTTTGCATCATAGACTTTGGTGGCTTTTTCACCTGCAAATACTTCCATCCAGGAAATTTTACGTTTTCCGCCATAGGCTTTGCTGACAGCGGCATCTACTACTTTTTGCATGGGCGGCGTAATGTCAGCTCCTATGCCATCTCCCTCAATAAATGGGATAATCGGGTTGTTGGGAACGTTCAGCGTGTTGTCTTTATTGACGCTTATTTTTTCACCACTCTGTGGGACTATTATTTTTGAATCCATTACTTTTTCCTAAATGATCATATTGTTTAACAAGCCATTCAACGTGGTGTGCCAGTTCAGTCCGCACGAGAAGCATCCTACGTTAAAAGACTATATCGGCATCCCCAAAGTCTACGCAGCTGGGCGTTTGGATACCGATTCTGAAGGTTTGCTTATTTTAACCGATGACGGTACCTTGCAGCATAAATTAAGCCATCCAAAGCACAAAGAAATTAAAACTTATTGGGCGCAGGTGGAAGGTGCGCCGCAAGATGCGGATTTAACCCCTTTACGACAAGGCGTGGATTTGGGCGATTTTTTTACGCAGCCTGCGCAAGTGCGCATCATGGATGAGCCAGCCAGCTTATGGCCAAGAACGCCGCCAATCCGCCAACGCAAGGCGATTCCAACCGCTTGGCTGGAAATCAAAATTAGCGAAGGAAAAAATCGCCAGGTGCGGCGCATGACGGCTAAAATAGGATTCCCCACGTTGCGGCTGATTCGCTATGCGATTGGAAGTTATACGATAGATGGGATTGGGAATGGTCAATTTAAGGCAATCAATCAATGAAACCAGTGATTATTTTTCGCTTTCTCGGTCGAGAAGGCCCGGGCTATTTAGGCACTTTTTTAGACGAGAAAAATATCCCTTGGCAACTTATTAAGATAGACGAAGGTGAGCCAGTGCCATCGTCGATATTGGCACACAGCGGCATGGTGCTGATGGGCGGGCCGATGAGCGTGAACGATGGTTTGCCGTGGATTCCGCCGCTGCTCGATTTGGTTCGCGAAGCCAAAGCCAATGATATTCCCTTGCTCGGGCATTGCCTGGGCGGGCAGTTGATGAGCAAGGCGCTTGGCGCAAGCGTCACCCGAAACCCCGTCAAAGAAATCGGCTGGGGCGAAGTGAGCGTGAGCAATAACGAAGCTGCGAAAAACTGGTTTGGCAACATCGAAACCTTTAACGCATTTCACTGGCACGGTGAAACCTTTGCATTGCCAGAAGGCGCGATCCATTTGCTTTCCAGCCAGAATTGTCAAAACCAGGCATGGTCAATAGGCAAACATCTAGCGTTTCAAACCCACATTGAAATGACTACTGACATGGTGCAAAAATGGTGTGAAGAGGGCGAAACCGAATTGAGCGAAGCCGCCAATAGTCCACTGGATTTATTCAAAGGGGTGCAACAGGCCGGCGTAATGCAAAAAGACTTGCCCTTGCATTGCTTTTTTCTGAATAAAGTCGCAAAGCAGGTTTATACCCAATGGATTCAATGGCTTAAGACTTAAAGATGTTAAAGCCATGAGTTTATAAAACATGGGTATGTTAAAATAACGCAATTTTTTCAAAAAGCAGACATTATGTCCGGAAACACGATAGGTAGGTTATTTACGCTCACTTCATTTGGCGAATCGCATGGTCCCGCGATTGGTGGCGTGGTGGACGGTTGCCCGCCAGGGCTAAGTTTGTGTGCGGAAGATTTACAGATTGATTTAGACCGCCGCAAACCCGGCACATCCCGCCATGTCACGCAGCGGCAAGAGGCCGATGCGGTAGAGATTCTATCTGGCGTGTTTGAAGGCAAAACAACGGGTGCGCCGATTGGTCTGCTTATCCGAAACACAGACCAGCGCAGTCACGATTACAGCAAGATCATGGATACATTCCGGCCAGGTCATGCCGATTATACCTACACCCAGAAATATGGTGTACGCGATTACCGTGGCGGCGGGCGCTCCAGTGCGCGTGAAACCGCTGTGCGCGTAGCGGCAGGCGCGATTGCTAAAAAGTGGCTTAAAGAACGCTTCGGTGTGTCAGTGCGCGGCTACATGAGCCAACTGGGTGAAATCGAAATTCCATTTGAAACCTGGGATTGCGTCAATGACAACCCGTTCTTTTCACCCAATACAAAAGTGTTGCCGCAGTTAGAAGAATACTTGGATAAAATCCGCGCCGAGCGTGATTCTGTCGGCGCGCGCATCACCGTGGTGGCCGAAGGCGTGCCGGTGGGATGGGGCGAACCGGTATTCGACAGGCTGGACGCTGAAATCGCCTATGCCATGATGAGCATTAACGCGGTGAAAGGCGTGGAAATTGGCGCCGGTTTTGCAGCCATTCCTCAGCGCGGCAGCGTGCATTCGGATGAAATGACGCCGCAGGGTTTCGTGACGAATCATGCTGGCGGAATTCTGGGGGGTATTTCGACCGGACAGGAAATTCGCGTTAACATCGCGCTAAAACCCACCTCTAGTATTCCGCAGGAGCGCCGATCGGTTGATAAAAACGGTAATGCGGTGACTATGCAAACCACAGGCCGCCATGACCCGTGCGTGGGTGTGCGTGCCACGCCGATTGCAGAAGCAATGCTGGCGCTGGTACTGATGGATCATGCGTTACGGCATCGCGCACAGAACGCGGATGTGACATGTATGACACCAAAAATCATTTAACTTTGCTTGGTGTTTGATTTATATCATGGCGAATCAGGCCGTGCAGTTTGATAATAAGAAGTTATGAGATTTGTTTAAGTGCCGCGCCCGCTGAAAATAATAATTTAGGCGACGTATAGATTTATTTTATTTAATTAGATAAGGAATTGCTATGAGTGTTGACCATCATGATTTAGTCCACGAACTTCCAGAGCACCGTGAGAAAATCCATGCTTTGAAATTAGATAATGCGCATTTTGCCAAGTTGTTTGATGAATACCATGTCGTGACAAAAGAAGTTGAGCATTTGGAAAATACAGGTGTTCCAGTTTCTGATGCCATGTTTGAGGGGCAAAAGAAAAAACGTGCACTTTTGAAAGATCAGCTTTATGCAATGATTGTGTCTTAAGCAATCGTATCATAAGTTGTCATGCGCTAAAAAGTCGGCTATCGCCGACTTTTTTTCGTTCAATTCGCTATACTCTGGGTATGCATTCAGCTTTACACTGGCGAATTTCACGCTTTTATTTTATTTACTATTTCTTCGTAGGGGCATTTGTCCCTTACTGGGGTTTGTATTTACAGTCCGAGCAATTTTCGGCGGCAGATATCGGCATTCTGATGTCATTGTTCCAGATCAGCCGTATTTTTGCGCCCAATTTCTGGGGCTGGCTGGCCGACCACACCAGGCAGCGTGTGGTTTGGATCAGGCTCACGGCTTTTTTAGGGCTGATGGGGTTTGTCGCGGTGTTTTGGGCACATGGCTTCTGGTGGCTGTTTTTTGTGATGGCCTCGCTGAGTCTGTTTACCAGTTCAACCTTGCCGCTTTCAGAATCGCTCACATTGGCACACCTTGCCACCACCAACGGGCATTACAGCCGCATTCGCATGTGGGGCTCACTAGGCTTTATCGTGGCTGCGGTTATCTTGGGCTTTTTGATTGATATCTACGGCATTAAAAGCCTGTTGTGGTTTCTGCTCGTAGTGCAAATCTCTTTATTTGCGCTCACTTTCAGATTGCCCGAGGCCACCATCGCTCCGCATGCGCATGACCAGTTTTCTATCTGGCAGATTATCAGGCAGCCAGTGGTGATTGCCTTGCTTGTTGGTTGCTCGCTGATGGTATCAGCACACGGTGTGCTGTATAACTTTTATTCGATTTACTTGTCTGAACACGGGTATAGCAAAGGCATGATAGGCCTGCTGTGGTCGGTGGGGGTGATCTGCGAGATTATTATTTTTATGCTGATGCCAAAAATCATGGCACGTTTCAGCTTAAAAGCTATCCTATTAGCCAGTCTGACACTCGCTGTCCTCCGATTTGCTATGATAGGCGTTGCTGTAGACAACCTGGTGCTTCTGCTGATCGCGCAAGGCTTGCATGCGGCTACTTTTGGCAGCTTCCACGCAGCTTCGGTTGAGGTGATTACCCAGTTTTTTAACGGAAGGCACCAAGCCAAAGGCCAGGCAATTTATAACAGTGTGGCGTATGGCGTAGGAGGCACGATTGGCGGGATTTCTGGCGGGTATGCCTTGCAGTATCTAGGCGGTGAAACCACCTTTTTGCTGGCGGCGGTGTTTCCATTAGTAGGCTTTATCGTGATAGCATTCGGTTTAAGATTAACGCAGACGCATGCACGTGCTGGCATGTTCAGCGGGTGAGCAGAGGAATATATATGTTGAAAATTAAGATGTTGCAATTAAGTGCTGTGGGCTTGGCGGCTGGACTGCTGTCGCTACATGCGTTGGCCGATACGCGTGTGAATGTAGTCGGCCTGTTCAGCAACAAGGCGATGGTATCGATTAACGGCGCGGCACCACGCACTTTAAGCGCAGGGCAAACCGTGGATGGCGTCAAACTGATCTCGGCGGATAGCGAATCGGCCACGTTTGTCGTAGAAGGTAAGCGCCAAACTCTTAAAATGGGGCAGGCCACATCTGTGGCTGGCAATACTGGCCCGGCCAATAATGATCCGGTGAGTTTGTATGCGGATAAAGTCGGGCATTTTTATGGCAATCTTACTATTAACGGTGCATCGCTGAAATATGTGGTGGATACCGGTGCGACGACGGTTGCCTTGAATAGCGGCGACGCAAAGTTTGCCAAAATCGACTATGAAAAAGGTGAGAGAATCGAGATGTCAACCGCCAACGGTGTCGTGAACGCCTATTTGGTCAAGTTGAACACATTAAAAATCGGTACCATCATCCTGAATAATGTAGAAGCGACGGTCAATGAAGGCGGCTCGCCGCCAGTCGTGCTATTGGGGATGTCGGCATTAAACCGGCTGGATATGAAACGTGATAACTCAATCATGACTTTAACCAAAAAATATTAAAACAATTGAAATAAAAAAACGGGCCATGGCCCGTTTTTTTATTTCATTTCAGCTACTTACTTTTTTTGGTTTTTGCTGCTTTTGGTGTGTCTTTCAGTACAAAAGTCAGTTTTAAGTTCACACGATATTCCGATATTTTGCCATCAGTGACCTTCACACTTTGTTCTTTTACCCACGCGCTGGTAATGTCATGTAACGAATCCGCCGCTTTTGCCACGCCTTGTGCGACTGCATCTTCAAAACTTTTCTTGCTAGAGGAAATGATTTCAATTACTTTTGCAACGGACATTTTCGGGCTCCTTTTTGTTGTAAAAATTAGCTGATTCGCTTATCTCTTTCAATTAAAGCGTAAGCAGAATGATTGTGAATGCTTTCAAAGTTCTCAGACTCTACAATGTAAGCATCAATACGTTTCTCGGCATTGAGCTGCGCGGCCACGTCACGCACCATGTCTTCGACAAATTTCGGGTTATCGTAAGCGCGCTCGGTGACAAATTTCTCGTCCGGGCGTTTCAATAAGCCATAAAGCTCACATGAAGCCTGTTTTTCGACCAAGCCGATAATATCCTCAATCCAGATAAAATCGTTAATCAGCGCGGTCACCGTCACATGGCTGCGCTGGTTATGTGCGCCATAATCGGAGATTTTTTTACTGCAAGGGCACAGGCTGGTGACAGGCACGAGCACTTTTACGGTAATGTCGAATTTGCCATTTTTAATCTCCCCGATAAAGGTAACATCGTAATCAAGCAGGCTTTTTACGCCGGAAACGGGCGCGGCTTTATTCACAAAATACGGAAAACGCATTTCCACATGGCCAGATTCCGCTTCAAGCCGCGTCACCATCTCGCGCAGAATTGTTTCGAATGACTCGATCGAAATGGCATGCTCGTTTTTGTTGAGAATCTCAACAAAGCGTGACATATGCGTGCCTTTGAAGTTGTGCGGTAAATGCACATACATGTCAAATACCGCCACAGTGCTTTGCGCGCCACCACTTTTGTCTTTTACAATCACCGGATGGCGGATTGATTTGATGCCGACTTTGTTGATGTCCAGATGGCGCACATCCGGCGTATTTTGAACATCTTCGATGCCTTGCAAAGTAGTGGGTGGCGGGTTAAGCGAATTCATAAACTAACAGGGCTCCAATTTGGCGCAAACGGGTCGTATATTGATTAGAATTTGAAGTTTACTCGTTTGCGCACGTGTGTAAACAGTTTTTTAGATGTCTGGTCAGGCTAAATAGATTGGGTCAAAAGCTGCCAAATCAAGTGTGATTGGCGGTTTAGATGATGCTTAATTTAGCGCTTACTGACCGCACAATCCCTGAACTGTCTAGACCGCATTCTGCCAGCATGGTTTCATGCACGCCATGCTCAATAAAAATATCTGGCAAGCCGAGGCACAGCGTTGGTGTGGATGCATTAAGTGTCTGCAAGGCTTCCAGCACTGCTGCACCTGCACCACCCATCAGTGCATTTTCTTCGATGGTGACAATTAAATCATGCGTTTTGGCAAGTTCTTCAATCAATTCAACATCCAGCGGCTTCACAAAGCGCATATTGGCTACCGTAGCATCCAGCACGGATGCGGCTTGCAGGGCAGGTGCCAGCATGCTGCCAAACGCCAGAATCGCGACTTTCTTCCCTTTATTAATACTGGAGTTGCGTTTGACTTCGCCTTTGCCGATAGGCAAAGTTTCAAGCGCGGCACTCATCGCAGCGCCGGTACCTGTGCCGCGTGGGTAGCGCACTGCAGCCACACCCTGATATTGGAAACCGGTCGTGAGCATTTGCCGGCATTCATTTTCGTCACTCGGCGCCATAATCACGATGTTGGGAATGCAGCGCAAATAGCTTAAATCGAAACTGCCCGCATGCGTTGGCCCGTCCGCGCCAACCAGGCCGGCACGGTCAATCGCGAACAGCACATCCAGGTTCTGCAGCGCGATGTCATGGATCAACTGATCGTAAGCGCGCTGTAAAAATGTGCTGTAAATCGCGACGACAGGTTTTAAGCCGTCACAGGCCATGCCGGCTGCGAACGTCAGCGCATGCTGCTCGGCGATGCCGACATCGAAATAGCGCTGTGGGTATTTTTCAGCAAACGCATTCAGGCCGGAGCCATCGCACATGGCGGGGGTAATGCCGATCAGCTTGTCGTCGCTGTCAGCCATGTCCACCAGCCAGTCGCCAAACACTTGCGTGTAGGTTTTAGCGGCAGCAATTGGATGCGCAATGCCGTTAGTGGGGTCGAACTTGCTTACGCCATGATATTTGTTCGGATCGTCTTCAGCCGGCTCGAAGCCTTTGCCTTTTTGCGTCACTACATGCAGAAACTGCATGCCTTTGAGCTCACGGATATTGCTTAAAGTATCAAGTAATACCGGCAAATCATGCCCATCGATCGGGCCGATGTAGTTGAAGCCCAGTTCTTCAAATAGCGTGCCTGGCAATACCATGCCTTTCACATGCTCTTCAGCACGTTTGGCAAATTCTTGTACATGTGGCATTCCGGAGAGCACTTTTTTGCCGGATTGACGCACTGCGCCATAAAAACGGCTGGAAAGCAATTTCGCCAAGTAGCGGTTTAAGCCACCCACATTGCTTGAAATGCTCATGTCGTTGTCGTTCAAAATCACCAGCAAATTGGCTTCCATGTCGCCCGCATTGTTCAGCGCCTCAAACGCCATGCCGGCAGTCATGGCGCCATCGCCGATAACTGCGACGCAGTGGCGATCAGAGCCTGCTTGTTTGGCGGCAATCGCCATGCCCAATGCGGCGGAAATCGAGGTGCTGGAATGCCCTGTGCCAAATGTGTCGTACTCGCTTTCGCTGCGGCGCGGAAAGCCGGCGATGCCGTTAGGCTTGCGCAAGTCGGCCATTGCTTCGCGCCGGCCGGTGAGAATCTTGTGCGGATAGGTTTGATGGCCGACATCCCATACCAGCCTGTCATCGGGTGTATTAAACACGTAATGCAGGGCGATGGTAAGTTCGACCACGCCCAGATTAGAGGCTAAGTGACCGCCTGTTTTAGAAACGCTTTCGACCAGAAATGTGCGCAGCTCGCCAGCCAATAGCGCAAGCTGGTCGCGGTCGAGCTTGCGCAAATCTTCAGGCAAATGAATGGAATCTAATAGCGGCAACATGGTAGCAGCAGTTTAGAAACTGCGTTGGGTGATAAAATTGGCTAGATGCCGCAATAAATCCGCCTCGCGGCCATAAAACGAAAGTGCAGCCATAGCGTTGGCATGCAGTTCACTGGCCAGTTGTTTTGCGGCTGATAAGCCTAAAATCGTGACGTACGTGGATTTATTGTTAAGCTTGTCTTTGCCTGCGGTTTTGCCCAGGGTTTGGGTGTCGGCTTCAGCATCCAGAATATCGTCCACCACCTGGAATGCCAGACCTATCGATTTGGCAAAATGATCAATGGCTTTGATTTTCTCTTCTTCCGGTTCATCGGCACTATAGGCGCCCAACAACGCTGCCGCGCGGATGAGTGCGCCTGTTTTGTGTATATGCATTTGTTCCAGCTCTTCGCGCGTAAGCGGGATGCCGATACTTTCGATATCGATGGCCTGGCCGCCCGCCATGCCGCGCGAACCGCTCGCCAGAGCCAGAATGTGCAGCATTTGCAGTTTCTGTGTAGCATGTTTCAGCAGTTTGTCCTGTGAAATCAGCTGAAACGCCAGACTTTGCAGGGCATCACCCACCAGCAGCGCCATGGCGTCGCCATATTGCTTGTGCGTGGTGGGCTTGCCGCGGCGCAGGTCGTCGTCGTCCATGCACGGCAAATCGTCATGCACCAGCGAGAACGCGTGAATGAGCTCCACCGCGGCCGCGGGAATATCAACCTGCTCCAGCTTGGCACCGCAAAACTCGCCTGCAGCATAGGCCAGCAAAGCGCGCACGCGCTTACCACCGCCCAGGGTCGAATAGCGCATGGCTTCATGCAGGCGCATAGGCGAAACGCTGGCAGGCGGCATATGCGCATCCAGCACGCTTTCCATGCGCATTTGCATGTCACCAGCCCAAGCGTTGAAGTCAGCTGTTTGTTCATTGATCGGCGGGGTAATTAGATTATTCATGCGTTTGTTCATGGCCTTATTCATTGCCTGGATTAAACGCGGCAAGCTTGTTGGCGTCAGTCAGAATGCGCACCTGCTGTTCGGCATCCGTTAACGCTTTCTGGCAGATTAGCAGCAGTTCAGCGCCGCGTTTATAAGCGTTCATGGATTGTTCCAGCGGCAAATTACCAGATTCCATCTGACTCACAATCGTTTCCAGCTCGGCCAGCGTGGCTTCAAAGTCGGGCGTAGTGTCTGATGCTTTTGGTTGGGATTTGCTCGTCATTTTATGGTTCTGGTTCGTTTAAGGGATTTTATCAAAACAAATGAAAGTTGCGGGTTTTTTCACATGGCATTTCGATGCGATGCCGCGCGTTAACGCAGCGTAGTGCGTAAAAACTCGCGAATATCCTCGATTTCCTGCTGGTTCACCGCATGTGCCATTGGATATTTGTGCCAGTTAATCGTGTAATGCTGCGCTTGCAGTACGTCAAAAGAGATGCGGCAAGTGTCCGGACTGATCACACCATCATAAGTGCCGTGCGCCATAAAAATGGGAATATGCTGGTTTGCTTTGGATTTTTCTTTGGCCAAATTTGCTTTTAGCGGCAGATAGGTGGATAGTGCCAAGATGCCTGCCAATGGCTGCGGATGGCGCAGCGCCGTGTGCAGCGCGATTGCGCCGCCCTGCGAAAAGCCCGCAAGCACGATGCGCTTGGCAGGGATGCCGCGGCCTATCTCGCGTTGAATCAGCGATTCGATATAGGCTTGCGATTCACGGATGCCGGCTTCGTCCTCGCGGCTACCGATGCTAAAGCCAAATACGTCATACCAGGCGCGCATTTCATAGCCATTATTCGCTGTGACTTTCTTGTAAGCGGCATGCGGTAGAACAAAGCGAATGCTCGGCAGATTGAGCATTTTAACGACGGGTACAAAATCATTGCCATCCGCGCCCAGGCCGTGCAGCCAGATCACGCTGGCGGTCGGCGTGGCATCAAGGCTTATTTCTATCGGGGTGTCATACATGGATAAATTCATATTGGTTGTTCAGGGCCTTCAAGCCAAATCATATCGCAAATCGCATTGCTTATTGTGCAAATAATGTTTAAATAGGCGCTAAACTTTAGCGAATGACGTATTTATTGTTGGCAGGCTTATTGCTGATGTTAACTTTACCAGGCATGCCGCCGTTAATAGTGATGCTGCCATCAAATGCTTTTAATGACGAAATTGAGCCTTGATTTCGAACTTGGCGGGATGAATTTGAGGTGGAGTGGTACCTCAGTGTTGTTAATGATAAGGCTGATTTACTTGCAAAATATGCATTGCGGATTTTTAATTTAACCATGTGGAAAGCGCCATTTGATGCGGCTTTCAGCCACGACGTGCCGCAAAAATTGGTGAATGGAATGACCGGGAATTCTGAAATGATTGACGTGAAGGGTGAGAGCCGTGTGAGGATGGTTTTAGTCTCGCATGTTATTGGATTGACAGATATTTCAGTAAAGCTGGATTATAGGAGCTATCGCAAATGATGCATGAATTTTTGACACCTTTGACGCAAATCATACATAACAGTCGCCATGCGACAATGTCAGGTACACCGTCATCAACAACAACTCGATCTGTAAATAATAATATGACTGAAAATCACAAACCTATACTTATTTCAAAATCTACACTGGCCCGATTTGAACCTGTAGCAAGGCTTTCGCCCAACCGACTGGAAGAGCTTGCTGCGGTATGCTTTGTAGAACTGGTCAGCAAAGACCTGGATCCTACACGCATCAGCACCAATAGCGCACAGGCGCTTTATCTGGTGAGCGGTGACCTGGGGATTCGTTATCAGAACGGCAATAAACTGATTCTGCGCGCAGGCACCGATGCTGCCAAACACCCCGTGGATACGAATCGGCTGCAAATTAAAGACACCATTGCGCTTACACCGATTGAAGTGATACGTATTGATCTGGATCTGTTGGATATCATGCTGACATGGGACCAGCTCTCAGGTTATCCGCCCGCGCAAACGCAAAAAACGGTCAATGCGCAAAGTGCCAAACAGGGCTGGAAACTGGATGCTGCAAGTTTTAACGCGTTCAAACTGCGCAACGGCGTGTTTGCCAAACTGCCGGCAGCCAATATCGAAACCATGTTCGAGCGCATGGTGCCAATGGATGTAGCGGCAGGCCAAGTCATCATTAAGCAAGGGCAGGAGGGTGATTACTATTACCTGATTCAGCAAGGCACGGCGGAGGTCAGTCGTGTGAAAGACCCAAACAAGCCGCCCATGGTGTTGGCGGAGATTTCCAATGGCGCGGCCTTTGGGGAAGAGGCGCTGGCTTCAGATACCAAGCGCAACGCCACAGTCACCATGAAAACCGATGGCCAGTTGCTGCGCCTGAAAAAGCAGGATTTCGTCGAACTGCTTAAAGCGCCGATAGTGAGCGCCGTGAGCATGGCAGAAGCTAAAGCTAAAGTGGCTAATGGTGCAGAGTGGCTGGATGTGCGCTTTGCCACGGAATATAGTTACCACCATATCGAAGGCGCCATCAACGCACCGCTGCACGAGCTGCGCAGCTTGCTAAGCCAGCTGGATAACACCAAAGAATATATTGTGTATTGCCAGACTGGCCGCCGCAGCAGTGCCGCCGCGTTTATTCTGGCGCAGTTTGGGTTAAAAGCGGTGGTGCTGGAAGGCGGAACGCGCAGCTCTAGCTAAAATCAAGTCAAAACAGATGCTCTGCAGGCAGCATGGATATTGCCTCTCAGAGCTGATGTTTTGACTGTTTTTTTGTTCCAATATATTTATCAAGACGTAAAAAAGCCCTTCGATTGAAGGGCTTTTTCTTGTCTCGATTCGCTAAGCTACATCGAGAGGCTAAGTGCGTTATTAAGAACAGATTTTAGAAATGTCTGTGGCACCAGTACCTGTAGCAGAGCATGTCCAGGTGATGTCATCGCCAGCATTGGCTGGAAAAGCTGGAGTTAAAGTAACTACGATGCCATTGATCGCAGCATGTGTTAATATACCTGTGGCAGCTGCACAGGTACTAGTGGCTGCGTTAGTATTAGCGTCAAGACAAAAATTGGCTGCAGCAGCACCCTCTTCATTAAAAACCATGCCTACTTTGATTTTCTGAGGAGCCATATCAGCGATTTCGCGAGACACATTCGCTCTCACAGTGTAATCACGGTATGATGGAATTGCAATCGCAGCCAAAATACCAATAATTGCTACCACAATCATTAACTCGATTAAGGTAAAACCTTTTTGGTTCATATGTTGTTTCATGTTCATGTTCATTTCCTTTGTGAAAAATAATATTTAGTATAAACACACTGAACGTTGTTGATACCAGTGCTTGAATAAGTATTAGCAACGGGTGTGCCAACTTGGAATAACATTAGTTAACTTATTGTTTTTTAATATATAAAATAATTTACATCAAAAAGTAGCTACTGAATTGAGCAATTAAAGGCATAAAAAAACGGGTTTTACCCCGTTTTTTCAAGCATTGGATTGACAAAAAGTGTCATACCATACCAAACTTGTCACCTTCTGGCCGTGGCTTGATGCAGTTTGCGTCACCCTTTACGAGCGGGTATTGTGGGCTATGCTGTTAAATAAAAAAGGATCGCAAATTTGCGATCCTTTTTTTGTAGGAGGCGCGGCCTATGCCGATAGTAATTTTTTTACTCGCGAAGAGGCTTTGCTCCTACAGATTTACCAAAACTTCCACCATGATTTTTTGCCAGAGGATGTATTAGTCACTGCGCCAGTTGCCTGGCCAGTTACTTTGAGTTTTCGGCTGCCTTTTTCAAACCAGCTAAACCGGCATCATAAACGTCAGTCACAAATTTCACGGCTGTTTCGTCATCCTGACCTGCTGGAATAGGTGGGTTTAACTTGTAGGTGCGGTAAAAACGGCCTACCCATGTCACGGTGGATTCGCCAGCACCCGGGCCAGAGGTTACTGTCATGAATGAGTTGTAATCAGCTACCGGTGCTACGCCGCTCACGATTTCGTATTTCAGTTTCATGTCTTTGTCATCGGCGCTACGCAGTTTTTCGTAAATCTCGCCACCAGATTTCAATGTCAGCGTTCTGAAGGTTTCTTCACCTTTTTTCTCTAATTTATCACTGGCAATGGCTGGGTGCCAAGCTTGCATGTTGCCAAAATCTTTTACTATGGCCCACACTTTTGCAGGCGGCGCCTTGATGGTGATGGTTTTTTCAACTTTTTGTGGGCTAGGGCCGTGCGCTGCAACGGTCAGCGGTAAAATTGCCAATGCAAGCAATGCTAAAAACTTTTTCATTCAATATCTCCAGTAAATAAACCAAGCAAAAAATAAATACAACGCGTTATTATAAATCAGATGAGCCAATAAGCCCACGGTTTGAGTAACGCTTGATATGGTGTAGCGTTGACGGGCTTGGTAGGAGCGAATTTATTCGCTACTACAAAACAAACTGCGTTTCTATATCTTATTAGGGCAATATAAACTGTCCGAATGCACGGCTTTTATCACCCGTTTTAATATGGTCTTTAAGTTTGTTGGTTCGCGCATCAATCACGCTGACCTGGTTTTCACCCCAGCTGGCGACCAGCACCTGATGGCTCGCTGCATCGTAACTGATGCCTTCCGGCGTCATGCCGACCTCAATGGTTGTAATGGGTTTTTTACTTGCTACATCAATCACAGAAACCGTGTCATCCTGCGTGTTGGTGACATACAGTGTTTTGCTGTCTGGGCTGGAAACCGCGCAATAAGGGTGTTCCCCCACTTTTATTTTAGTTTGCTGCCAGGTTTTAGTATTGATAAGTGAAACGGTATTTTCGTACACGTTCACGGTATAAAGTGTGCTGCCATCTTTGCTTAGCGCAAGCCCAAACGGATGCTCGCCGACGGCAATGCGTTTGGAAATCGTCAGCGTGGCCGTATCAATCACCGCGATTTCATTAGTGTCGCGCGCTGCAATGTATAACCATTTGTTATCAGGGCTTATTTGCAAGCCCGCAGGCGCTTTGGCGACAATGACTTCTCGGCGCTGATTATAGCTGGCTGTGTTTATGGCAAGTATGCGGTCGCTAAACCAGTCGGCGACATACAGCGTTTTGTTATCGGACGCGATGGCGATACCCACAGGCGAGCCGCCGATTCTGATGGTTTCAATTACCTGGTTGCTAATGGTGTCAATAACGGAAATGTCGCCGCTTTCTACGTTGGTAACAAACGCGCGCTTTAGCGATTTTGATACTGCGACACCCACGGGCGCTTTACCAACGGCGATGGTTTGAGTGACTTTGCCTTGGAGTATATCAATGACTGAAACCGTGTTGTCGCCCTGGTTGGTGATATAAGCGGTGCTGCCTTTATTGAATATTGCCGTGCACGCGCTGAGCTGCAACAATAAAACCAAGATAAGTATTCTCATAAATTACATTCTAAATTCAAATGCCTGCTTTCCATAGCGCTTAAAATATGAAAAAATGGCGTAAACAATTTAGGTAGTTGCAATATGTTAGATCGTGACGGATTTCGCCCGAATGTGGGGATTATTCTGTGTAACGCTCAAAATCAGGTGTTTTGGGGCAAGCGTATTCGAGAACACGCTTGGCAGTTTCCACAAGGCGGCATTAAATACGGCGAAAGCCCAGAGCAGGCTATGTACCGTGAGCTGATGGAGGAAGTTGGCTTACGGCCGGAGCATGTGCAAATTTTAGGTCGCACGCGTGACTGGCTGCGCTACGAGGTGCCATCCAGCTGGATCAAGCGCGAGTGGCGCGGCAGTTACCGGGGTCAAAAGCAGATTTGGTATTTGCTGCGCATGATAGGGCGCGATACGGATGTTTCGCTGCGTGCGAGTGAACATCCTGAATTCGACGCATGGCGCTGGAGCGATTACTGGGTGCCGCTTGAGGATGTGATAGAGTTCAAGCGTGAAGTATATAAACTGGCGCTAAACGAGTTGTCGGCGCACCTGCATCACAAAGTTAGGCCGAGCTCGCATAAAAATACGGCTAAGCAAGTATAACGGTCATTCAAATAAAATACCTGCCCAGAAATTATTTGGCGCAGGTTTTTTATTTGCTTGGATGATTATTGAGCGCTCATCGTTTCACCCAGCCTGACAGTGCGCGCTGGCTGCCAGTCCGCATTAAATTGCAGCGCATCTTTTTCAAACAGCATCACTACGGTAGAGCCTAACAAAAAACGTCCCATTTCATCGCCCTGTTTTAACTGGATGTTTTTATCAAGGTAAGACCAACTCCGGACATTTTTTGAGCGTGGCGGGTTGACTACCCCATGCCAAATCGTCGCCATGCTGCCGACGATGGTTGCGCCTACCAGCACCATCACGAAAGTGCCGTGCTTTTCTGATTCAAACTCGCATACCACACGTTCATTACGCGCGAATAAATTGGGGACATTGGCTGCGGTAGTCGGGTTGACGGAGAATAAATCGCCTGGCACATAGGCCATGCTTTTTAATGTGCCATCGCAAGGCATGTGGATGCGGTGGTAGTCTTTCGGGCTTAAATACAGGCATGCAAAATGACCATTTTCAAACTTGGCGGCTAATGGCTGCTGGCCTGCGAGCAGCGCCAGTGTTGAATAGTTGTGACCTTTGGCCTGAAAAATCTGATCCTGCTCGATATTGCCAAATTGACTAATGGCGCCGTCGACTGGACAAACAAACTCAGCTTGCGCCAGAGGGCGGGCGTTATTTTTTAGGGGCCGCGTAAAAAACTCGTTAAAGCTTGTATAGCTTGCAATGTCAGGATTAGCGGCTTCGGCCATGTTGACGTTGTAGCGCTGCACAAACCAGCCAATGACGGCGGTGGTCAGTTGCCCCCCCTGCAATGTGGCGAATTTTCCCGCAAGCATGGTAATGGCTTGTTTTGGCAGTAAATATTGTAAGACGATAGAGAATGGCAATTGAAATCCTTCAATAAAAAAGGGCAAAACGTCTTGCGTCTTGCCCTCTAAAATGAATAGTTTGCGATTAGTTTTTAGACTGATCGACCAGTTTGTTTTTCGCAATCCAAGGCATCATGGCGCGCAACTGGCCGCCCACTTGTTCAATCGGATGCGCTGCATTCAGGCGGCGACGTGCCGTCATTTCTGGGTAGTTAGTGCGACCTTCTAAAATGAACTGTTTAGCGTAATTGCCATTTTGAATGTTGGCTAACGCTTCTTGCATGGCGTAACGTGATTCGTCGTTAATCACTTTAGGGCCGGTTACATATTCGCCATATTCAGCATTGTTCGAGATCGAGTAGTTCATGTTGGCGATGCCGCCTTCGTACATCAAATCAACAATCAATTTCAGCTCGTGCAGGCACTCAAAGTATGCCATTTCAGGTGCGTATCCAGCGTCTACCAATGTCTCGAAGCCAGCCTTAACCAGTTCTACCGCGCCGCCGCATAATACAGCTTGTTCGCCGAACAGGTCGGTTTCTGTTTCTTCGCGGAAGTCAGTTTCAATCACGCCACCTTTGGTGCCGCCGTTGGCTGCTGCATATGAAAGCGCGATGTCTTTGGCTTTGCCAGATTTGTCCTGATACACAGCAATCAATGAAGGTACGCCGCCGCCTTTAAGGTATTCTGAACGCACGGTGTGGCCTGGGCCTTTTGGTGCAATCATGATCACGTCCAAATCCGCGCGTGGCACAATCTGGTTGTAGTGAATGTTAAATCCATGCGCAAAAGCCAGTGCAGCACCTTTCTTCAGGTTTGGTGCAATCTCGGCATCAAAAATAGCGGCCATGGTTTCGTCTGGCAATAACACCATCACAACATCAGCCTCTTTTACGGCATCCGCAATTTCCAGCACTTTATGGCCAGCGCCTACGGCTTTTGCCCATGAACTGCCGCCCTGACGTAAGCCAATAGTCACAGTTGCTCCGCTGTCTTTCAGGTTGGCGGCGTGCGCGTGGCCTTGCGAGCCATAGCCCACGATGGTTACTTTCTTGCTTTTGATGATGCTTAAATCAGCGTCTTTGTCGTAGTAAACTTTCATTATGATTTGCCTTTCGATACAAATACTTAATTATTTTGGATATTGTTTGGTTATATTTTCAAAATGCGGTCGCCCCGGCCGATGCCTGACGCCCCTGTTCGCACAGTTTCCAGAATTGCGGTTTTGTCCAAGCTCTCGATAAAAGCATCCAGCTTGGTGCCCGAGCCGGTAAGCTCTATGGTAAAACTTCCATCCGCCACATCGATAATGCGGCCACGGAAAATGTCACACATGCGTTTCATTTCCTCACGATGTGCGCTGGTTGCTTTAACCTTGATCAGCATCAATTCACGCTCGATAAATTTGCCGTCGTTCAAATCCAGCACTTTTACCACGTCAACCAGCTTGTTGAGCTGTTTGATGATTTGCTCGATCACTTCATCAGAGCCGCTGGTCACAATCGTCATGCGCGATAATGTTGGATCCTCGGTCGCCGCAACGGTGAGCGATTCGATGTTATAGCCGCGTGCTGAAAACAGGCCTGCTACGCGGGAGAGCGCGCCAGATTCGTTTTCCATTAACAGTGAAACAATGTGGCGCATGATTATAAATCCTCCGCCAGAATCATTTCAGATAATCCCTTGCCGTTCTCAATCATCGGGAACACATTTTCTTTCTGGTCGGTGATGAAATCCATGAACACAAAGCGATCTTTCATGGCAAAGGCTTCCTTTAATGCACCTTCAACATCACCTGGCTGGGTAATCTGCATGCCGACGTGGCCGTAAGACTCGGCCAGCTTAACAAAGTCTGGCAGGCTGTCCATGTAAGATTCTGAGTAGCGGTTCTCATAGAAAAATTCCTGCCATTGCCGCACCATGCCCAGGTAGCGGTTATTGAGCAGAATCACCTTAATTGGCAAATGATATTGCTTGCAGGTAGAAAGCTCCTGGATGTTCATCTGGATACTGCCTTCGCCAGTCACGCAAGCCACTTGCGCGGTGGGGTCTGCAAACTGGCAGCCCATGGCGTACGGCAAGCCTACGCCCATGGTGCCCAAGCCGCCAGAGTTGATCCAGCGGCGTGGTTTGTCAAATTTGTAATATTGCGCCGCCCACATCTGGTGCTGGCCCACATCAGAGGTCACGTAGGCATCCCCTTTGGTGACTTCCCAGAGTTTTTCGATGACGTACTGCGGCTTAATCAGGCCATTGCTGTTGTTGTAGTTCAGGCAAAGTCTGCTACGCCACGTTTCAATCTGCTCCCACCAGGCTTTGAGCGCAGGCGATTGCTTGGGCGCTTCTGCAGCAACTAGATCGTACATTTCCGCCAACACAGATTTCACATCGCCAACAATCGGTATATCTACTTTTACACGCTTGGATATGGAAGAAGGATCAATGTCAACATGAATAATCGTGCGCGATTTGCTGAAAAAATGTTTGGGGTTGCCGATCACGCGGTCATCAAAGCGGGCGCCCACGGCCAATAGCACGTCGCACTCTTGCATCGCCATGTTGGCTTCATACGTACCGTGCATGCCCAGCATGCCCACAAACTGTTTATCGGTAGCCGGATAACCACCCAGGCCCATCAGGGTGTTGGTGACGGGCACGCCAAGTGTTTTAACCAGTTTAATCAATGATTCGGCAGCATTACCCAGCACCACGCCACCGCCTGTATATACCATGGGGCGTTTAGCTTCCAATAGCAGCTTGACGGCTTTTTTAATCTGCCCGCTATGGCCTTTTGTCACCGGGTTGTAAGAGCGCATTTCAATGCTCTTGGGGTAATTAAATTCGGCCAGATGCGCGGTAATATCTTTAGGAATATCGACCACTACCGGGCCAGGGCGGCCGGTTCTGGCAATATGAAACGCTTTTTTCATGGTGACTGCGATGTCTTTGACATCTTTCACCAGAAAGTTATGTTTTACGCAAGGGCGTGTTACGCCGACCATGTCGACTTCCTGAAAGGCATCCAGACCGATGGCCGGTACGGGCACCTGTCCGCTGATGACAACAAGCGGGATGGAATCCATATACGCGGTTGCAATGCCGGTAATGGCGTTGGTTGCGCCCGGGCCTGAAGTCACCAGTGCTACACCTACTTCGCCGGTGGCGCGGGAAAACGCATCTGCAGCATGTACCGCGGCCTGCTCATGGCGCACAAGAATATGCTTAAAGTGATTCTGTTTATAAATCGCGTCATAAATGTGCAGAACCGCGCCGCCAGGATAGCCAAAAACGAACTTGACGCCTTCGGCCTCCAGGCACTTGATCACAATATCGGCGCCAGTGCAGTGCTTGTCAGAAGCGTGCTTGCTGGTAGCCGGCTGTTCTGAAGGCAACTTGTCCGAAATGGAAGGTTCTGCTGTTGTGATTGAAACTTGATTCATAAATCTCTATTTTTAGGGAAACCGGTGTAATTTATCTGTAACCCTAAACCTTAACTGTTTGGCGACATTTGGTCAAGATTGCCAGCCAATAAACCTCCTGAAATATACAAAGAACCTTCAGAATAAACAAAAAGTTAGTGTTGAGCGGCTGTTTTTTTACCGGATTGACTGCCGGCACCAGAATTGCTGGTTTTGTTGAGCCCGCCATTATTGAAGCCAATGCTATTGAGGTCAATGTTATTGGTCTAGCGGTGGGGCTACTTTGAGCACTTCCTCGATAGTGGTCAATCCGGCGGCCACTTTTTCTGCGCCATTCAGCATCAGTGGCTGCATCCCTTCCTGATAGGCCATGTTTTTAAGCAGCGCCAGATCGGCATTGGGTGTGATGAGTTTGCGTAATTTTGGTGTGATTGTGAGCATTTCGTAAATACCGCTGCGTCCACGGTAACCTGTGTTACGGCATTCAATGCAGCCGACCGCTTTCATGATGGAAGCTGGCTTGGCTGCTTTGAAAGGACGTATCATGGAGTTCCATTCCTCGTCGCTGATCTCCCTGGAGGCTTTGCAGGCAGGACATAGCGTACGTACCAGGCGTTGCGCCATAATGCCCAATACCGAAGAGTGAATCAGGTAGGCCGGTACGCCTAAATCCAGCAGACGGGTCACGGCAGAAGGCGCGTCATTGGTGTGCAGGGTAGATAGCACCAAGTGGCCTGTGAGTGCGGCCTGAATCGCCATGTCCGCAGTTTCGATGTCGCGAATCTCGCCAACCATGATGATGTCGGGGTCTTGCCGCATCAGTGTGCGGATGCCATCGGCAAACGTGAGGCCGATATTGGTTTGCACCTGCATCTGGTTAAAGGCAGGTTCGACCATCTCGATCGGGTCTTCCACCGTGCTCACATTGACTTCCGGCGTGGCGAGCTGCTTCAGCGTGGAGTACAGCGTGGTGGTTTTGCCGGAGCCGGTTGGACCGGTGACTAGAATAATGCCGTTAGGCGCTTTGGTCCATTCTGCCCATAACTTGGATTGTTTTTGTGAGAATCCAAGCTGGATAAAATCCTGCACAATGACATCCGGCGTAAAAATACGCATCACCAATTTTTCACCAAAAGCGGTTGGCATGGTCGATAAACGCAGCTCAATTTCAGTGCCATCGTTGCTAACGGTCTTAATGCGGCCGTCTTGCGGGCGGCGTTTCTCCACCATATCCATGCGGCCTAGCAGCTTAATCCTGCTGGTGATGGCGTTCATGATATTGCTCGGTAATTGATACACCTGATGCAGCACGCCATCGATGCGAAAGCGCATGACGCCTACATTGCGGCGCGGCTCAAGGTGAATATCGCTGGCGCGCTGCTCGAACGCGTATTTGAGCAGCCAATCCACAATGTTCACCACGTGTTGCTCATTGGCATCCAGGTTTTTATCTTTGCCCAGTTCAATGAGCTGCTCAAAATTCTGCACGCCGATAATCTGGCCTGCTTTTGCGCTATTGGCCTGGCTGATCGAGTTGGCCAGATTGTAAATTTCGGGCAGATAGCGGCTGATTTCCAGTGGATTAGCTACTACCAGCTTGATGCGCATATCCATAATGCGCTCTAAATCTGGAATCCATTCAGTCTGGAAGGGCTCGGCAGTGGCAATGACCGCCTCGCCGTTTTTGACCGAAACCGGCATGATTTTAAGCCGCTCTGCATAGGCTTTTGAAACCACTTGTGCGGCGGAAGTGAAGTCAAGTTTGAGCGGATCAATATGATAGAAATCAAGCTCAGCTTTCTCTGCCAGCCAGCGCGACAGATAATCCACACTCAATACCCGGTGCGGTGAGCGTAAATCTTTCCATTTCTGTTCGCCAATCACCACAATCGGGTGCAGGTTGGAACTGTCGAGTTTTCTATCCTTGTAAAGTTTTTCGGCCTGCGATTTATCCAGCCTGCCATCATTGACCAGCATGCGCAACACGTCGCCTAAATGAAGCTTGCCTTTGGCTTTTGTGATCCCTGCTACTTTACTCATGGGTTGAACTTAATGTTTAAAATTGTAAGATTTAGCCTCATGCTATTTGATTCGTAACGATAAATCAATGGCGCGGATATTTTTTGTAAGGCCGCCAACCGAAATGCGGTCAACGCCGGTAAGTGCAATGCTGCGCACCGAGTTAATGTCGACGTTACCGGAAGCTTCAAGCAATGCTTGACCGTTATTGATGCGCACAGCTTCTTTCATGTCGTGGAGGCTAAAATTATCCAGCAGAATGCTGGTTGCGCTTGCATCCAAAGCTTGTTGAAGTTCGTTTAAATCTTCCACTTCGATTTGAATGCTGATGTGTTTGTTCAATAATTTTTCATTTAATTCGTAAGCATGCTGGAGAGCCGCATGGATACTGCCTGCGGCGGCAATATGATTTTCCTTGATTAAGATGCCATCATACAGAGCCAGGCGTTGATTAAAGCCGCCGCCCACGGTTACTGCGTATTTTTGCGCCAAACGCAGGCCGGGTAAGGTTTTCCGTGTATCTAAAATCTGTGCCTTGGTGCCGGAAACGGCCAGTACAAACTGCCGCGTATGTGTGGCCACCGCAGATAGCGTCTGTAGAAAATTCAATGCGCAGCGCTCGGCTGAAAGCAGCGCCCGCGCATTGCCAGAAATTTCGCATAACAGTTGATTGGAAGATATTTTTTCGCCTTCATTGACTAACCATTTGATTTTTATATGATTATCCAGCTGATGAAAGCAGGCGTTCACCCAATCAATGCCGCAAATGACAGCATCTTCGCGCGAAATAATTGTGGCCTGGGCGTGCTGGGCGGCGGGTATCAGCGCGGCGGTCAGGTCGCCAGTGCCGATATCTTCAGCCAAGGCCCGCGCAACACTGTCGTTAACTAAATCGGCAAAAGCTTGCGAACCGCGCGGAAATCGTTGTGTGAATAGAGGTGAAGACATATTTCCATTATAATGCAGTTAAAATCCAATGAAGCATATCAACACTATGAAACTTTTATATACAATCAATAGCCCCTACGCCCGCAAAGTGCGCATTGTCGCGCTTGAAAAGCACGTAGAGATGGAGTTGCAGGAAGTCGTTTTAAGCGCCCCGGATTGTCCGGTTAAAAACTACAATCCGCTTGGCAAGGTGCCTGTGCTGATTTTGGACGACGGTGACAGCCTGTATGATTCCCGCGTGATTGTGGAATATCTGGATAACCGCACGCCATTGGCACATCTCATTCCGCATGATAACGGCTCCAAAACCGCAGTACGACGTTGGGAGGCGCTTGCAGACGGTATTTGCGACGCGGCAGTAGCTGCCATGCTGGAGGGGCGCAAACCTGTTGAGCAGCAATCACAAGCCATTGTTGAAAAGCAGATGGATAAAGTGATGCGCGGTCTGGGGGTGCTTAATCTGGATATCATTAAGAAAAAATGGTGCGTAAACGAAACATTCAGTCTGGCGGATATCGCTGTGGGCTGTGCGCTGGGTTATATCGATCTGCGCTTTAAGCATTTGAACTGGCAAGACAAATTTCCAAACCTGGCTAAGCATTATAGTGTGCTGGTGAAGCGTCCAAGCTTTAAACAGACGATGCCAGTGGCGGGGTAATCAGTTATTTAGCACCGTTTTAATGTTTATTATTTAGGCAGCACTGAAAATAATTGACAAAATAGCTAAATTTTTAGAGGTTTCCTGCATCCATATGACGTAATGCTGTTCAATTATTACCTTATGCAGGCAGATGGGTAGCTAGAAGTGTTTTAGCATTAGGTCTTGATACAACAATACGTGTTCTTACTTATTGACAACCCCCGGCATTGCCAAGATGATGGGCATTACCCAATGGCCACCATATGGAGAATTGAATCATGTCAAACATCCCCAAACTCGTTATGATTCAGATGATTTCGGCATTGTTCATAGTGGGTTGCTCAAGTCATCCTAAAGTCAATACTGCAGCAGAGACCACCAAACCGGTTGTCGAACGAATTGTTGACACGCAAACCAGAATTGCTGCCGGGCCGCATAAAGGGTTCCGTTCAAATCATGCCAAAGGCATTGTTGTCAGCGGCACATTTGCACCTTCAGCAAGCGCAGCTGACATTAGCAAGGCACCACATTTGCAAAAGACTCCGAGTGAAGTGGTAGTCCGCTTTTCAAACGCGACCGGCATTCCAAACATCGCAGATACCAGCCCAAAGGCCAACCCGCGCGGCATTGCCATCCGTTTCAAACTGCCGGGTGATAAATTTACCGATATTGTGAGCTTTTCTGTCAATCGCTTTCCGGCTGCGTCTCCTGAAGTGTTTCTTGAGTTCTTGAATGCTGCCGCCGCAACCAAGCCAGATTCTCCGAAGCCAACACCACTTGAACAGTTTCTGGAAACCCACCCCGCTGCGAAAGCATTTGTCAAAACACCTAAACCGGCGCCTGCCAGTTACGCCACGCAGTCTTTTTTTGGTGTGAACGCTTTCAAATTCACTAATGCCAAAGGCGAATCCCGCTATGGCCGCTACCGCATTACCCCGCTGGCGGGCGATCGGGTGCTGGATGAGGCTAGCGTTGCCACAGCGTTTCCCAACTACCTCTCAGAAGAATTAACGGCAAGACTTCAGCAAGGGCAAGGCGAGGCGAAATTCCGCATTACCGTGCAGCTTGCAGACAAGGATGATGTGGTTAATGATCCGACTGTCGTGTGGCCGGATGATCGGCAGCAGGTCGAAGTTGGTATTCTCACCCTCACAGCTGTTTTGCCTGATAGCAAGGAAGTTGAGAAAAAGCTGGCTTTCAATCCACTTAGCCTTGTGGATGGCATTTCACCTTCGAATGACCCGATACTGCTGGCACGCCCTGCTGCCTATGCAATCAGCGTTTCACGGCGGGCTGCCGATTGATTAGATAATTTGCAGCAATGGCTTGGGTAGGATGGGTTGGCTTACGTAATCCGCCGAATGGCTATGATTAGCAGATATGCCTAGCCAAACCTGATATCCAGGCTTTCATCTACAAGTCTGGAAAGCTGAGTTTTTTTGCGCATGGACTGCCTGTCGTTTAAACGTTTTTGCGCAGCTGGTGGGAAATCAGTAAACCGGATGAGGTTGCGGTCAATCAGCATGGAAATCAGGTCTTCCAATACGCGCGCCAGTTGAATATCGCTCTCGCGAAAAGGCGCGCCTTCAGCCAGTGCGTTTTCTAAAAACTCAAGATACTCCTTGGCATGGTCTTCAACATGTTCCCATCCCTCGCCGAGATTCTCTGACGCGCTGGCTGCTACAACACAGCCTTGTGCATTCTTAAAGACATAAGCCATATCAATTCCATTGACCCAATTAATGATCTAAATGGGTTGATTTTAGTGCTTAAGGGCTGAATTGAATTTCGAAAACAAAGGGCTAAATAATGCCTAGACTATGGTTTTGATGGTTTATTATTAAATGGCAGCGGCGATAATTCCACCGAAATTTTGATTAGATTGCGGCGGTGATGATGCCACCGCCCAGGCAAACATTGCTTTCATAGACCACGGCGGATTGGCCGGGCGTAATGGCCCACTGTTTTTGCCCAAAGCGAATTTCCACTTCGTCCTTGCTGATGCGATCTATCTCGCAAGGCGCATCGGGCTGGCGATAGCGGGTTTTGGCAGCGTACACCCAGTTGGTTTTTGGATCTTCTTCACTGATCCAATGCAGCTGGCTGGCTTTCAGGCCATCGCTGAGTAACAGCGGATGCTCATGCCCCTGCACCACAATCAGCTCGTTTTTTTGCATGTCTTTTGCAGCCACAAACCACGGTTCGCCATTGCTTTCGCGGCTGCCGCCGATTTTTAAGCCTTGGCGCTGGCCTAGCGTGTAATACATCAAGCCGTCATGATGGCCGACCAGTTTGCCTTCCGGTGTTTTAATATCGCCCGGCTGACGCGGTAGATAGCGCTGTAAAAATTCCTGAAAAGGCCGCTCGCCGATAAAGCAGATACCGGTTGAGTCTTTTTTCTCGGCATTGACCAAACCCGCCTGGCGCGCCATTTCGCGCACTTCGCGCTTGAGATATGTTCCCAAAGGAAACAAGGTCTTGCTTAATTGTGCCTGGTTTAAACGATACAAAAAGTAGCTTTGGTCTTTGCTGCCGTCATCAGCTTTCATTAACTGATATTGCCCCGGTCTCAGCGGATTCTCGCGCACTTGCGCGTAGTGGCCGGTGGCGATTAGATCTGCGCCTAAATTCATTGCATGGTCGAGAAACGCTTTGAATTTAATCTCGGCATTGCACAGAATATCCGGGTTGGGTGTGCGGCCGGCCTGGTATTCTTCCAAAAAATTGGCAAATACGCGGTCTTTGTATTCTTTGCTGAAATTCACCGCTTCGATCTCGATGCCGAGTTTGTCGGCCACCGAAACCGCATCAATTAAATCCTGTTTGCTGGAGCAATATTCATCGTCATCGTCGTCCTCCCAGTTTTTCATGAAAAGGCCGACTACATCGTAGCCTTGTTGCTTTAACAGCATAGCGGTGACGGATGAATCTACGCCGCCAGATAATCCAACCACTACACGCTGTTTTTTCATAGATGGGTCACCGCTTCCAGCGGATAGCGCTTTCCTGCTAAGTAATCTTCAATGCAGGTCAATACTTGCGGGCTGCGCATCAGGCCTGCCTTATCGCGGATCTCGTCTATCCCCATCCAGACCGCCTGCACAATGCCGTCATCCAGTTCCTGCATGGGGTAATTTACCCCTACTTTGCCAATGAAGGCGAAACGCAGATAAGTGGTATCGTTGTGCGGGTGCTTCCAATGGTACACGCCCAGCAATGCTTCGGGCGTGAACTCGTAAGCCGATTCTTCCATGGTTTCGCGAATCACGGCCTGCAGCAAGGTTTCACCGTCTTCCAGATGCCCTGCGGGCTGATTAAACCGGTTGCCGCGGTCGGTGTGTTCTTCTACCAGCAAGAACTTGCCGTTTTGCTCGATAATCGCCGCAACGGTGGTGTTAGGTTTCCAGGGTTGTTTTTTCACAAAAGGTTTCTTTAAATTAATAATGCCATTTTACTGCTAACTGGCCGGTTGCGGAAACATGTCAGTAACACAATGTTTTGTTTTGATAAACCAGCAGAGTAAATTAAAGTAATCAAATGTCCAAGATTTCTTACAGTTAGCATGAGTAAAATTGAGCGGGTTATATTGGCTTCGCAAAGTCCCAGGCGCGTGGCTTTGCTGAAGCAAATGGGGCTGGATTGTCTGGTGATGCCCGCCGATATTGATGAAACGGCCTATGTGAATGAATTGCCCGCCGATTACGTGCTGCGGCTTGCCGAGCAGAAAGCGCTGGCAACACTTAAGAAACTGTATGGACAGCATGCGGATCTGCCCGTTCTGGCGGCCGACACAACGGTGGCGCTGGGCATGGAAATATTGGGCAAGCCCGACAATGATGCCGATGCGGTTAACATGCTTAAAAAACTATCGGGCAATACGCATGAGGTGCACACGGCTGTTGCGGTGGCGTTTAATGGCAGGCTCGATAAAGTGCTAAATACCACGTTGGTGCAGATGATGCCGCTGACCGATGCTATGATAGCGGCTTATATCGCCACCGGCGAGCATCGGGATAAGGCCGGCAGCTATGCCATACAAGGCTTGGCGGGCAATTGGATAAAGCGAATTGAGGGTAGTTACACTGGTGTGATGGGCTTGCCGGTGCATGAAACGGCCATGCTTTTAGATGGAATATGCAGGATCAAAAAAGATTATAGTTAGGAACAGGATTTGGGACAGGAAATTTTAATCAATGTCACACCGCAGGAAACGCGGGTCGCCGTGATGGAACATGGCGTCGCGCAAGAGCTGCATATTGAGCGCAGTTCATCGCTCGGCATTGTCGGTAATATTTATCGCGGCACGGTGTGCCGTGTGCTGCCCGGCATGCAATCGGCTTTTGTGGAGATTGGCCTGCAGCGCGCGGCTTTTCTGCATGCCGCTGATATTATGGAATGCCATGTGGATGGCGAACCGCAAGTTGACCGGCCAATTCAGGAGGTGCTGCACGAAGGCCAATCGATTATTGTGCAGGTGATTAAAGAGCCCATCGGCACTAAAGGCGCGCGCTTGACGACTGAAATCAGCATCGCCGGGCGGTTTCTGGTATTTTTGCCGCATCAAAGCCATATCGGGGTATCACAGCGCATTGAAGATGAAGATGAGCGCGAACGCTTACGCAATCGCTTATTGGGCTTGCTGCCGGAGAACAGAACAGGCGGTTTTATTATCCGCACCATGTCAGAAACCGCCAGCGATGCTGAGTTGCTGGCGGATATCGAATACCTGCAAAAAGTCTGGGCAAAGATTCAGCAGGATAGCCAGCATGCGGGAGAACGCTCGCTGGTGTTTTATGACTTAAGCTTGCCCAGACGCATGTTGCGTGACGTGGTAAATGACCAAACGGTGAGTATTCGCGTGGATTCTAAAACAACCTATGAGCAGTTAAAAGAATTTGCCGAATTGTACGTAGCAAAAGCGGTGAAACCTTTGTATCACTATCAGGGCGAACGGCCGATTTTTGACTTTTATAATATCGAAAAAGAGATTGAAAACGCGCTTTCACGCAAGGTGGAACTGAGTTCTGGCGGCTATCTGATTTTCGACCAGACAGAGGCGCTCACGACTGTGGATGTCAATACCGGCAGCTTTGTCAGCGGTAAGAACTTATCGGACACGATTTTTAAAACCAATCTGGAGGCGGCACAGTGCATCGCACGCCAGCTCAGGTTACGTAATCTGGGCGGTATTATCATTATCGATTTTATCGATATGGATGAAGATGCGCAGCGCGAAACCGTGCTGGCCGAGCTTAAAAAAGCCGTGGAACTGGACCGGGCGCGTACCGGCATTAACGGCTTTACGTCGTTGGGCCTGGTGGAAATGACACGCAAGCGTACCCGCGAGAGCCTGGCGCATCTGCTGTGTGAGCCTTGTGAAGTATGTAACGGACGGGGTGAACATAAGACCGCGCAGACCATTTGCTATGAAATCATGCGCGAGCTATTGCGCGAATCCAAGCAGTTTAATGCCAAGGAATTTAAAGTGATCGCATCGACTAAAGTGATTGATTTGCTGCTGGATGAAGAATCGCAAAGTCTGGCGAATCTATCCGACTTTATTAACAAGCGCGTGACGCTGCAGGCCGATAGCCAATATGCACGTGAAGCGTTCGATATCGTCTGGATATAAGACTGCCTGGATTAAGTTTTTAAGCAGAAGGTGCCGACACAGCCATATTCAGAAAAGGCATCTCGGGTAATTTCAGGGTTTTATCCAGGTCTGCAAGGCTGTTCATTGCTGCCGCCCTGGCCTTGATTGCAGGCTGCATCGCCTTCATCAATTGCAGCAGCATAATATCCAATGCCTGACTCTCTTTGGCAATCAAGGCGTATTCGTGTTCTACAATAGCCAAGCGGCTATCCAGCGCTTCCGCGCTCGCTCTGGCTTCCATTAAATTCTTGGTACGCTCGTCCAGACTGGCTTTATGTTCCGCCATGTGTGCTTTCAGTGTGCCTAATACGTCTTGAATCCAGCGTTCGCAGTCCTTTTCAGCCTGTTCGAAGATTTTTTGTGTCTGCGTCCCTAAGCCCAGGAAAAACTTGCGGATTAAGAAATGTTTTTCGGTGAGCAGGGCATTAACCGGATCGGTACAAAAATCATCCGTGATTTTTTCCAGCGCTTTCATATTGTTGATAAAGTTCGACATGTCCAACTCAGGCGGATCGAACAATTCAAAGCCGTGTTTTGACTGAAAAACCTCGTAGATGCTGCTGGCAAGCTTTTTAATGTCATAGCTTTCATTGGAGACATGTTCGGCCAGCTCATTTGCCTGCTTCATCAGATTGCGCATTCCCTTGTTCAGGCCAACCGTTGTCCAGCTATCGCCCATTTCCTGGCGACCTGCTGCCAGCGCAGTATCCAGATAGGCAAGGCTTAAATGCCGCAATAATCTTTTTCCAATATGGGTAATCTTGTCATTGGCCTGATTAAATGTGGGAATGGAAGCCTCATAGCGCTTTCTGTCGGCAACCACTCTGGCGAGCGTATGTTTGGTGGCATCTAGTGTTTGTCCTTTTAGCGCGCGCAATTCAACGACTTGTTCACGCAAGCTGGTCAGGCGCTTTTGTACTATTTTGCGTGAGCCTTTAATCATTTCGCTGCATTCGCTGGCCACTGTTCTGCCTAAAACTTCATGCTTGGCTTGTATGATTTGATTGCCCAGCGTGCTTTCCAATTCGGTAATGCCGCTTTGTTCCAGTAAGGATTGGTTTTTCTTGATCTTGGCGACCAGTGCTTTTTGTGCGGAAATTGCAAATACGTTTTCTGGCGCGATGCCGAGTTGATGCGCGGTAATGTTGACCTGTTTTTCAATTTCATTCGCTACGTCCTGCCTGGGCTTCAGGTCGTCCCACAGCATGTCAATCTTATTGAGCAGGACCAGCTTATATTTAGCGCGGCCTTTAATAAAATCGTTCCAGATTCGCATGTCGGATTGTGTGATGCCCGTATCGGTAGCGGTCATGAACAATATGGCGTGTGCATTGGGGATAATGTTCAACGTGAGCTCAGGCTCTGCGCCCAGGGTGTTGAGCCCTGGCGTGTCAATGACAACCAGGCCGCTTTTCAGGAGCGGATGCGGGTAATTGATAATGGCATGTCGCCAGACGGGAATCTTGAGCAGGCCCTGCGTTTCCAGCTCGTGCCTCATGCCTATATCTTGCGGATTGTATAAGCCCAATCTTTCCGCTTCACGCTGCGAGACTTCTTTCTGATCAGCCAGCTTGAGCAGGATTTCTTTCATTTCTTCTGGCGAATCAGTATTCAGCCTGAACTTCTTCCAGACACTGGGAATGGTTTTAAGGTAGGTAATCGAATCGTCACTCAGGCGCGTCTCGATAGGCAAAAGCTTGATCGAAGGTTCTTCATGCGCGTCCCAAAAAATCTCGGCCGGGCACATGGTGGTGCGGCCGGGCTCGCTTGGCAGCAGGCGCTGGTTAAAATCAGCAAAAAAAAGTGCATTGATGGTCTCTGTTTTGCCGCGCGAGAATTCCGCCAGAAACGCCATTACGATCTGATCGCGCTTGAGTGTTTCCAGTATATCGTACAGGCGCAACTCCTGAACAGCATCAGACAGATTGCTCCCAGCCAGCCAGTCGCGATAATCGCTGATGGTTCTGATTAAGCGGGTCCGCCACTCCTGATATTCGCTGATTTTGGCTTGTAAGGTTTCGATGCTCATCGTTTTATTATTGATATTGATGCTTATTTAACGTTGGTTAACCATCTGTATTATAGAAAAGATAATAATTGCACTTCCAGAGTTTTGACAACAGACACATTGATCATCTGCAACAGGATCAGCGCAACAATGGGCGAAAAATCGATGCCGCTTGCCATGGGTAAAATGCGCTGGATTGGCTCCAGTATTGGCCTGGTAAGGCTGTTCAGCACGTTTGTAATGGGTGAGTGCGGGTTCACCCAGCTTAGAATCACCTGTATCAGAATCGCGTAAAAAAACATGTCTAGACCGGTACGCAATACGCCCAGAAAGCCCATGCCTATCAGGCTAATCCAGGCAGATTGACCTGCAACACTCAGTGGAAAACCGCGTAGCCAAACCAGGCTGAACTGCAGCAGGAGCTGGGTGAATAACGCTAGCAATAAAGTGGATAAATCTACTTTTCCCCAGCTCGGTATCACTCTGCGCACAGGTTTAACGGCAAAATCAGTGAGCGAAATCACCATGTAAGCAAGTGGGTTGTTGAAAGACGCCCTGAAAAGCTGCATAAAAAAACGCAGTAAAAACAACATGGTAAGTAAATTTAAAACAGTGTTGAGCAAAAAGTCTAGCGCAGTTGAAAACATGTTTAACTGCTCCCCAATTCATCACGACCTAACTCTATTCCCAGGATTTGGGCACGCGCACAGGCTTTCTGCGCAGCTAAGGCAATTGCTTGTTTTACCTGTGAATTTTTCAAGCTTAACAGGCCTTGCTCCGTCGTGCCGCCTTTTGAAGTGACTTGTTCGCGCAAAGTCGCAATCGGGATTGCACTGGCATCTGCCAGCAGACTGGCGCCTTTAAAGGTGGCAATGCTCAGTTGTTTGGCTTGGGATTCGCTTAGTCCTAACTGTAACGCGGCTTCCTGTAAGGCTTCGATGAAATAAAACACATAGGCCGGCCCGCTGCCGGAGATAGCAGTGACCGCATCCAGCTTTTCTTCCGAATCCAGCCACAAAGTGCTGCCTGCGGCGCTTAGCACCTGGTCTGCAAGCGCAATTTGTGTTTTGGAAACGCCTGGCATGGCGTATAAGCCCGTTACACCCGCCTGTATCTGTGCTGGCGTGTTCGGCATGGCGCGGATGATCGTTTGGTAGTTGCCCAGCCAGCGCGATAAGTCGCTTAGGCGGATGCCCGCAGCGATTGAAATCACCAGTTGCTGCTTGAGTAGCGGCGCAAGAGTTTTTGCCAGTGCTGGCAGTTGCTGTGGTTTAATGGCCAGCACAATCACATCGCAAGCCCGGATGCTGGACAACTCACCCGATGTGGTTACACCCAAGTTTTGACTGAGTTCAGCGCGTTTGCTTGTATCCAGCTCAATCACCGTGATGTTGCTCATGGAAAATTGCTGCTGCCTCAACCCAACAATGAGCGCATGCGCCATGTTGCCGCCGCCGATAAATCCTAATTTCATTTGCCGATTCTCAATTCTCTCGTTCTTAATTATTCTGTCTTGAAGGGCGCGCACCAAAGATGGCTGAGCCGATGCGCACTATGGTAGCACCTTCATGTATCGCCGCAATATAGTCGTCAGACATGCCGATGGACAATGTATCCAGCTCGAAGCCTTGTTGCTGAAGCTGCATGAAGGCATCGCCGACGATTTTGAATTGCGCTCGCTGTTTAGCAAAGTCTTTGCTGGGCGCGGGGATTGCCATCAGTCCGCGCAGTTTCAAGCGCGGCATGGCGCTGATCTCTTTGGCCAATAGAGCCAGAGAGGCAGTATCCACGCCGCTCTTGGAGGTTTCTTCGCTGCTGTTGATTTGAATGCACACATTCAGCGGCGCGAGCGATGGTGGTCTGGCTTCGTTCAGGCGCGCTGCGATTTTTAGTCTGTCTACGGAATGCACCCAATCGAAATGTTGCGCGATCAGTTGTGTTTTATTGCTTTGTATCGGGCCGATAAAATGCCATTCAATGGCGCAATCTGATAACTGCCCCTGCTTGCTGATCGCTTCCTGCACATAGTTTTCACCGAATGCGCGCCAGCCAGCCAGATACGCCTCGCGCAGTTTCTCCGGCTGCTGCGCTTTGCTTACCGCTAGCAGCTTCACTTCATCATCTCGTTTTGCTGCTAATTTGGCCTGGTGAATATTTGCTTGAATCGCTTGCAAGGAATCAGCAATTATGGTCATAATTCATACATGTTATACAATAAAGTTTATGTAGTTACTTAAGAGTTTTCTTAAGGTATTGAATTTGATTATAAAATATAACGGGAGCTGATAGTGGATATTTCAGACTTACTTGCCTTTTCGGTCAAGAACAAAGCATCAGATTTGCACTTGTCTGCCGGTTTGCCGCCCATGATTCGCGTGCATGGCGATGTGCGCAAAATCAATGTGCCATCCATGGATCACAGCCAGGTGCATGATATGGTGTATGACATCATGAATGATGGCCAGCGCAAGGTGTATGAAGAGACGCTGGAGTGCGACTTCTCGTTTGAGATCCCCAATCTGGCACGCTTCCGTGTTAATGCGTTTAACCATAACCGCGGTTCTGGCGCGGTTTTCAGGACCATTCCATCCAAAATCCTGACGCTGGAACAGCTCAATTGCCCGCCCATCTTTAAAGAGATTGCAGATACGCCACGTGGTATCGTGCTGGTGACCGGGCCGACCGGTTCGGGCAAATCCACGACATTGGCGGCGATGGTGGACTATATTAACGAAAACGAAATGGGGCATATCTTAACGGTCGAAGACCCGATTGAGTTTGTGCATACCTCGAAAAAATGTTTGATCAACCAGCGTGAGGTTGGGCCGCATACCCTGTCGTTCCAGAACGCGTTGCGTTCCGCTTTGCGTGAAGACCCGGACGTGATTCTGGTGGGCGAGATGCGCGACCTTGAAACCATTCGCCTTGCCCTCACGGCTGCGGAAACCGGCCATTTGGTATTCGGCACGCTGCATACGAGTTCGGCGGCCAAAACGGTAGACCGTATCGTGGACGTATTCCCGGCGGCGGAAAAGGATATGGTACGTTCGATGCTTTCGGAATCATTGCGCGCGGTGATCTCGCAAACCTTATGCAAAACCAAAGACGAGCAGGGCCGGGTGGCCGCGCATGAAATCATGATAGGTACGCCGGCGATTCGCAACCTGATTCGCGAGAACAAGGTGGCGCAAATGTATTCCGCGATTCAAACCGGCCAGAATATTGGCATGCAGACGCTGGATCAGAACCTGCAGGATTTGGTAAGGCGCAACGTGATTTCTGCCAATGAGGCACGTGGCAAAGCAGCCAATAAAGACTCGATTATCGGCTAACCATTCAATACTAGGATTGCATCATGGAAAAAGGTCAGGCAGAGAAGTTTGTATTTGATTTGTTGCGCTTAATGCTCGGCAAAAAAGCGTCCGATATGTTCATCACTTCCGGTTTCCCTCCCGCCATGAAAATTGATGGCAAGGTCACGCCGGTCAGTTCTCAGGTGCTATCGACGCAGCAGGCACGTGAAATAGCGCGTTCGATTATGAATGACAAGCAAACCGCCGAGTTCGATGCGACCAACGAATGCAATTTTGCGATTGGCATTCCAGGCGTTGCACGTTTTCGCGTGAATGCCTTTGTGCAACGTGGTTCGGTCGGGCTTGTGTTTAGAACCATCACCACAAAAATTCCTAAATTTGAGGAACTGGGCCTGCCGGAAGTGCTAAAGGATATTGCCATGACCAAGCGCGGCCTGGTGATTTTTGTGGGTGGTACGGGCTCAGGCAAATCGACATCGCTGGCGGCCATGGTGGGCTACCGCAATGAAAATAGTTATGGCCATATTATTACCATCGAAGACCCGGTTGAATTTGTGCATGAGCATATCAATTGCATTATTACCCAGCGTGAAATTGGCGTGGATACGGATAACTGGGGCATCGCGCTTAAAAACACCCTGCGTCAGGCGCCGGACGTGATTCTGATTGGCGAAATTCGTGATCGCGAAACCATGGACTACGCGATTGCATTTGCGGAAACCGGCCATTTATGTCTGGCCACCTTGCACGCGAATAGCACCAATCAGGCACTCGACCGTATTATTAACTTCTTCCCTGAAGAGCGCCGTCATCAGTTATTAATGGACTTGTCGCTCAATACGCGTGCATTTATATCGCAGCGCCTGATCCCGAAAGCCGATGGTGTCGGTCGCGCCGCCGCCATCGAAATCATGATCAATTCACCCTTGATTTCAGATCTGATCTTCAAGGGCGATGTGCACGAAATCAAGGAAATTATCAGCCGTTCGCGTGAATTGGGCATGCAGACTTTTGACCAGGCTTTGTTTGATCTGCATGAGTCCGGCGCGATCAGTTATGAAGATGCCCTGCGCAATGCGGATTCGGTGAATGATCTGCGGCTAAGGATTAAGCTGGAAGGCAAAGGCGCGCATAACAGAGACCTATCAGCCGGGCTGGATCATTTGGGTGTAGTGTAAAAAAAGCAGTTAAAACAAAAAAGCCGATGAGTCTCATCGGCTTTTTTGTTTTGCAAACCAGTTACTCTACTGCAACCTCGACGCGCCGGGCTTCGGCCAAATCACCGCCACCATCTACACTCTCAGGCTTGCGCATCTCGATTCTCATTACATCAATACCTGCTGTAATAAGCGCAGCCTGTACTGCTTTGGCGCGGTTATAGGCAAGCTCTTCGTTCACTGCTTTATTGCCGCGCGAATCGTGATAACCGGACAAGACGGCCTTTGCAGTGTCATGCGACTTCAGCCATTCGACAATGGGTGCCAGGGTCGCATCGGCATCGCCGGGCAGAGCGGTTTTGCCGGTGTCAAAATAAAGTTTGGCAGCCGCAGGTGGCGGCATGACGGCTGCGGGTTCGGTGGCTTTAACCAGAATCTGGTTATCTACCGACACGGCAGAGCCAAAAAACGTTTGTGCCTCCGTACCTATTTTCTGCTTGATCGCATCAGAATCTACAGTGCCGGTCAGCACCACATTCTTAGCATCGCCTTTTGCCTGCAATGCGTCACCGCCGCTTAATAAGGTTCTGAGTGCATCTGCCTGATTGAGCCAGCTGATCTTTGCATCGTCACCGCTACCGTTAAAATCATTGGCTGTCGCAGTAAACTCAAATGCTTCTGTCTCCGGCGAGACTGGCATCACTGCTTCTGCCGGTGCGGCGGCTTCAGTTGGGGCGCTGCAGCATGCACTGGAGGGTCCGCGGCCTATGAGCAGCATCCAGAGCAAAATTAAGGCAAGTATCAGCGCAACGATCCAACCCCAGCGGTTACAGCTTGATTGATTGTTCTGCATATTAGTCACCTCGGATTATTTTTTGACGCCGCCAGAAAGCTTATCCTGCAATTTCTTAAGCTCTTCCCATTTGTTTTCAGCTGCCAGCGCCGCCTGTTGCGCCCATGTGCCTGGGTTGGCAATGCGGAAGCGCGAGCCGCCTTTGTCTAAAATGGCGCGCATTTGCGGCACGGTAGAGGCTGCAAGCTGAGCAAAGGTTTTAATGCCGTTGTCGTTAAACAGTTCGTTAATTTTCGGGCCAATACCTTCTATGATAGTGAGATCATTCGCGTTCTTAAGAGCAAAACCTGCTTTTTTGGCCGCGGCAATATCAATGACTGTTGTTTTGGGTGCTTCGGTTTTGGGCGTCGGCGCTTTAGGTGCTTCGGCCGCTTTGGCAACCGGTGCAGCTGGCACATCAGCCATTTTTGCCGGCGCTGCAGCAGAGGCTTGCGTGGTTGATTGCGTATTACAGGAAGACTTACAGCAGCATCTACACAGAAGTTTATTCAATAACCAGCCAAGTAAAACGCCTAAAAGGAACCACCAGAAACAGCATGCAAACGAACTTAACAGTGAACTCATTTTTACTCCCCAATGAAATGACTAATCAACGATCTAAAAAAACATCATAACTGCCAACAACAGGAAAAGTAACTATCTGCCGCTTTGGGACAAACGTCAAGTTTTTAAGGTAATCGCATTCAGGCTTGATAAGTGACTTGCCCATGCAGCATGGTATATCGCACCTTGCCCAGCATGGTTAACCCTAAGAAGGGCGTATTCTTGCCTTGGCTTTTGAGTTGGCTGGCGCTTACTTTCCATTCCTGCTGCGGGTTGAAAATCGCAATGTCTGCGTCGGCATTCACGCCTAAGTGGCCGCTGGCAATACCCAAGATACTTGCAGGATGACAGGTAATTTTTGCTACTGCTTCAGATAAGGTGGTTTTCTGATCGGCAGCCCATTTTAATGTGAGCGGTAACAATAGTTCCAAGCCGGTGGCGCCTGCTTCGGCTTCGGTAAACGGCAGCAGCTTTGCATCGTCATCCACGGGCGTGTGGTCTGAGCATATTGCATCAATCGTGCCGTCTTTCAAGCCTTGGCACAGTGTATTTTTGTCGCGGGAAGAGCGTAGCGGCGGCTTGAGATTGGCATGCGCATTGAAAAAACCGATGTCGTGGTCGGTCAAATGGCAATGCTGTGCGCTCACGTCTGCAGTCACTTGTATGCCTTGTTTTTTTGCCTGGCGCAGCAGATCGACACCTTCGGCAGTGGAAAGCCGGCATAGGTGTACCCTGGTTTTTGTTTCATGGGCAATGCGCAAAATGCTGGCGATGGCAAGGCTTTCGGCCGCAGCCGGAATGCCCTTCAGGCCTAAACGGCTGGCGATCTCACCGTCGTGTGCAACGCCATTTTGTGCGAGATAATGATCTTCGGCACGCAAAAATATGGTGTAACCAAATGTAGCGGCGTACTCAAAAGCGCGCCAGAGCACCTGCGTATCCGTGATCGAAGTATCTGCCTGACTAAAGCCTACACAGCCCGCTTCGGTGAGCTCGCACATTTCGGTTAAGAGCTTGCCTGCAAGTTGACGCGTTAAGGCGCCTAGCGGATAGACATGCGCCAGATTGAGCTGTTTGGCACGGTGTTTCAGCATCTCTACCAAGCCTGGCTCATCCAGCACCGGGTCAGTGTCAGGCGGACAGGCCAGGCTGGTCACGCCGCCCGCGGCGGCGGCTTGCAATTCACTTCTGAGTGTCGCTTTATATTCAGAGCCTGGTTCGCGCAATCTGGCAGACAAGTCGACGAAGCCTGGCGCTACGATTAAACCTGCAGCGTCAATCGTTTGGTTTGCCACAAAGCCATCAGGGGCGTTGCCGATGCCGGCAACTTTACCTGCTGCAATATACACATCCTGCTTGGCATCTATGTTGTTTTTCGGGTCTATCAGGTGCCCGTTTTTGATGTGAATTTTCATGCGCTACCCCCTGTGCTTCCGCCGGAAGACTGTCCGCCCGCTAAAATGGCCATGACCGCCATGCGGACTGCGATCCCAAAGGTCACTTGCGGCAGAATCACGGATTGGTGCCCATCCGCTACGCTGGAGTCGATCTCCACACCGCGATTCATCGGCCCAGGGTGCATGACGATGGCATCAGGCTTGGCGAATTCAAGTTTTTCCTGCGTGAGCCCGAAGGTTTTAAAATATTCCTGCGCGCTGGGCAGCAGGGCGCCGCTCATGCGCTCGTTTTGCAGGCGCAACATCATAATCACATCTACATCCCTTAAGCCAGCTTTCATGTCGTGAAACACCTGCACGCCGAGCTTCTCGACACCAGCCGGCAGCAGGGTTTTTGGTGCGATCACACGCACTTCCGGCACGCCTAATGTAGTTAAAGCGTGAATTTCGCTGCGTGCTACGCGCGAATGCAGCACATCTCCCACCAAAGCCACGCGCAGATTGTGCATCTCGGGCTTGTAGCGACGCACAGTGAATACATCCAGTAATCCTTGCGTCGGATGCGCATGGCGTCCATCGCCTGCATTGATGACGCTGATGTTATCCGGCACATGCTGCGCAATAAAATGCGCCGCACCGCTTTGTCCGTGGCGCACCACGAACATGTCAGCGTGCATGGCAATCAGGTTATCCACCGTGTCTAAAATGGTTTCGCCTTTGGATTGGCTTGAGGTGCCCACGTTCAGGTTGATTACATCAGCCGAAAGGCGTTTTGCAGCAATTTCAAAGGTGGTGCGGGTGCGGGTGCTGTTCTCGAAAAAGATATTGCATACGGTTTTGCCACGCAGTAGCGGCACTTTCTTGATGTCCCGTTCGGCTACGCCTACAAAGGTTTCTGCGGTATCCAGAATCTGGGTAAGGATTTTTTTTGGCAAGCCTTCTATTGTTAAAAGGTGCTTTAACTTGCCGTCGGCATCTAGTTGCGGGTTATACATTTCTTGGTTCACTATTAGTTAGTTTCTAATGATAAATGTAACTTGCCTTTGGTGTCTTGTGAAAGCTGTAAACTCTGATGAGGTTTCAACAGGATTTCTGCGCCGACAATATTGGGCAGGATAGGTAATTCCGCGCCACCGCGGTTAATCAGCACTGCTAGCGTGACGCTGGCAGGGCGGCCGTAATCGAATAGCTCGTTCATGGCGGCGCGTGTAGTGCGGCCGGTATAAAAAATATCGTCAATCAGAATAATATGTTTGTCTTGCACATCAAACGGAATCTGCGAAGGCTTAGGCTCAGTCTTCAGGCCGCGCTGGGCATAGTCGTCGCGGTACAGCGCTGCATCCAGTGTGCCGTAGGCGACGTCCTGTTTGATCGATTTCAAAATACGCTGCATCAACCATACGCCACCGCTGTGGATGCCCACCAAGGCGCTATTGGATGGGCCATTTGCTGCTAGCTGCGCCTGGATTCTGGCGGTGATGTCAGTCAGTAATGCTTCGGGATCAGGTAGTTGCATAGTTGTTAGCTGGTAGTGAGTCCATCAAAATAAGATTGTAATATGGTTTGCGCTGCCACTGCATCCAGCATGGCTTTTTGCTCATGCCCTTTAATGCCTGCTTCGCGTAAATTCTGCGCGGCTTCGGCCGAGCTCAAACGTTCGTCAATCATCATAACTGGTAAATTAAAGCGGCCTTCAAGCCGCTGTGCAAATTTTTTAGAAAGATGCGTCAGCATGTGAGGTGTGCCATCCAGATGCATGGGCAAGCCCACGATCAACAGATCAGGACGCCATTCCTGAATGATGGCCGCAATTTGCGTAAAGCGCGCTGCATTCGATTCGCTGTCAATGGTAAGCAAGGGATGGGCGACTTTCAGCACGGTTTCACCTACCGCCACGCCAATGCGCTTTTCGCCGAAATCGAATGCCAGCACCGTGCCGGTAATGTCGTGATAGCTGCGTTCTAAGATAGGCAGATGGCTCTGGTTTAGCATTCAGGCATGTCCCGCCACATCAGACAAGTTGGCCAAATTAAGTCCCATCATTTTCATTGCACAATCAAATTTTTCATGATCGGCCTTATCAAAAATCAAGGCATGAATATCTTCTAAACTCTTGGTTTCCAGGCTGAGCCATGCGTTTTGTGCCAGCTCGTTTTCTAGCTGGCCTGCTGCCCAGCCGGCATAGCCCAGGGCGATGAGCATTTTTTGCGGGCCTTTGTTATGTGCGGTGGCCTCTAATATATCTTTCGAGGTGGTTAACGCAACCGAGTCGTTAATGACGATGGTCGAGTTGAATTCCTCATGCGGCGCCGGCATGATGTCGTGCAGAATAAAACCGCGTTCAGTTTGCACAGGCCCGCCGAAATGGACGGTTTCTTTGAGGAGGGGCTGCGGTTCGGCTTCAAGCCGGATTTGCTCAAACAAATCGGCAACCGTAATATCGGCACTGCGATTAATGATGACGCCCATGGCGCCGTCCTGATTGTGCGTGCAAATATAGGTGACGGTTTTAGAAAAATATGGGTCTGTCATGGCGGGCATCGCGATGAGAAACTGACCTGTAAGATTCATATTTTCCAATGGTGCTATTTTAACATAAATTATCTGGCGGTTAATTTGCTTCGCTTTTTATTGGCCCTGCTGTTTCTCAGCTTCGTAATACCCCATGATATCCAGGCCGAAGCCCACCATGCTCGGCATTTTACGCGGGGTAGCCATCAAGCGCATTTTGCGCACGCCTAGATCCAGCAAAATCTGCGAGCCGATGCCGTAGGTACGCAATTCCTGGTTGTAGCGAATCGGCTCATCGGCATGCTTGATACGCGCGACTATATCAGCGCCTGACTCAGCATGATGCAACAGGATCATTACGCCACAGGGCGCTTCAGCTATGGCTTGCATGGCTTTGAGGGTATTCCAGCTGTGGGTGCAGCTGCTGCTGTCGAGCAGATCGAACACCGAAAGTGGTTCATGCACGCGCACTAAACACTCGGTATCCGGGGCAGGGTTGCCTTTGATTAAAGCCAGGTGTGTTTCATTAGAGATTTTATCGCGATAGGCTACCAGCCGCATCTCGCCGTAAGGGGTAGCAACGGTGCGCTCTGCAGCACGTTCAATAAGTTTCTCGGTCTCGCTTCGGTAGCGGATTAAATCGGCAATCGTGCCGATTTTGATGTGATGCAGTTTGGCGATTTCCAGCAAGTCTGGCAAGCGTGCCATTTCGCCATCATCTTTTAAAATCTCACAAATCACACTGGCAGGCTCGCAGCCCGCAAGCGCCGCTAAATCACTGCCGGCCTCGGTATGTCCGGCGCGCACCAGTACGCCGCCATTTTGTGCTGCGAGCGGGAAAATATGGCCTGGGCTGACAAGGCTTTTCGCGTTGGCATTTTTTGCGACTGCAGCCTGAATCGTAGTCGCACGGTCGGCAGCCGAAATGCCGGTGGTGACGCCGGTTGCGGCTTCGATAGATACGGTGAAATTGGTTCCCAGGCGTGAATCGTTTTTTAGCACCATGGGCGGCAGATTAAGCTGTTTGCAACGCGCTTCCGTCAGCGTCAGGCAAATCAGGCCGCGCCCGTGTTTGGCCATAAAATTGATGTGTTCAGCAGTGGCAAATTCTGCCGCAATGACAAAATCGCCTTCATTCTCTCGGTTTTCGTCGTCCACCAGAATAACCATTTTGCCCGATTTGATATCGGCGATAATTTCGGCAATAGGACTAATTAAATTATGCGGCATTCTCGTGCGTCCATTCTGTCATGCGCTCCACATAGCGGGCGATCAGGTCAATTTCCAGATTCACGTGGTCACCATCCTTCAAGTATTTGAATGTGGTGTGATCTAATGTATGTGGAATAATGTTCATGGTAAAGATGTCTTGCGCGATGCTGTTTACAGTCAGGCTCACACCATCGACGCAAATCGAGCCTTTTTTTGCGATGTATTTTGAAATCTCGTGTGGTGCGCGTATCGCCAGCAGCCAGCAATCGCCGACTTGTTCAAAGCGCGTTACCTGTCCCACGCCGTCCACATGACCGCTTACCAAATGTCCGCCCAATCTGTCTTGCAGGCGTAATGCTTTTTCCAAATTGACCGCTTGCCCGATATTTAAGTCTGCCGTGACATTTAATGTTTCTTTTGAAACATGTACCTCAAAATGCGTTTTGTCAAAACGGGTAACTGTCAGGCAAACCCCATTGACAGCAATGCTGTCGCCAATTTGCACATCGTCCAGGCCCAAATGGGTGGCATTGATTGACACCTTCAGGTCTTCGCCAACCTTTGTGGTTGCGTCAATATCGCCAACTGCTTGTATGATTCCAGTAAACATGATGATATTTTAACAGTATTAATAAAAAGCACAGTTTAAAAATGTTGGCATGCAGTTTGCAAAACATGAACTGTAATTAACTTTTTATTAAGCAGGTACCCAAAATGTTATCAAACGTAATGCATAAAATTCAGACGGTTTTACATCACCATGATATGCAAAAAAATCTTGGTTGGATGGACACGTTAACTGAAATGAATGGATTAGATGCCTTAAAAATGACGACGGCCCAATTGGCCAAAATTCAATTTGATTCCATAGAAAATATGGAAAGCAACATCGAACTGGTGCTGGAGATTGATAAAAAATCTTATCAAAATTCCAAGAAAATCACATATAAGTACTTGACTGTATTGAGATTAAATAAAACATTGGAAGCTGAATTGTACAATGTGGCCTATGCGTATCAAAGGCAACTCTATGTGGCGTATACGCAATTTCTGGATTTATATCTTGGGCAAAATAAAACCGTTTTCAGCAATGAAAAGATCAATTTAATTTTGTGCCGTCATCTAAGCGCGACTTTTGCAATGGCAAAATGGCGTTATTTCGATGATCAGCCTGCGCCAATCGGCACATGGGAAAATGTTTGTAAAGTCATCAAATGTGCCGAAAATTTGGCATTATTGAATACCAATCTATTTTTGTACGATCACCAGAAAAAGGAAACCAGCATTGCCACTTTGTTGGAGCGCGGTTTCATGGTGGATACTTTGCATAAAGGTAACTACAGCCGCATGCAAATTCAATTGACCGAACAAATTCTGAGAGTCTGGGCGACCAATCCATTATTGCTTAACAAGTATAAGCAAGACAGGTTTCAGTTTTTTATCAATGTGGAAGGCGACAAAGGCCCGGAACGTATTCGTGCAGTTGAGAAGTTTGCAGATTACCGTTTTTGGAAGACCACGCGCTTGATTGATAAGATCGAAGCCTATCTATGCGCTGTCGACACACAAAAGCCTTTGGCTGAGTTTGGACTGGAGAAAATGGCTTCGACAGATTCACTGGTTAAGTTGTTCAAAAAACTGCGTGTGGAATGGTGTGTTGAGGGCTACGAGCGTCAGCGCAGAAAAGAAGCCAGAAATAAAAGAAATATGCTGATTAATGTAAGCTATGGCCTAGAAGATATTTGCCGCCGCTTAAATGCAGCCAAACCCAGGCTGGACGCAAAGCCGATACAAAGAGATGCATTTGGATTCGAAATGCAGGTGGCCGCACATCACAGAGGCCAGCAGGCGCCGCAAGCTTATCAGGCCAGCCAGAATAAGCTTGGCAGCGAGAACTGGTGGCTGGTTGATGAAAGCGCCAGCGGTTTTGCGGTTGACTTGGGTAAAACCTATAGCAGCTGGATTGAACCCGGTAAGCTGATAGGCTATACCACGCCGGAAGACAAGGAGCTGTTTGTGATTGCCGAAATCAGAAGTGTGAGAAAACAGGCCAATGGTACTTATCGAGCCGGGCTGAAAGTGCTTGGATCCCATGGCGCTTCTGTGCAGGTTGGGCGCTTGGATCAAAGCAATTTTACCGAAGCGCTAAGCGGTTATTATGTAGATGAAGCAGATGCCAATCTGAGTCAGTACAATACTTTTGCTGGTTTATTGCTGGGTGGTCAAGATGACAGCAAATCGCACAGAACTTCGTTGATTTTGCCGCGATGCGAATACAAGCGTGGCAGTAAATTCAGAATCAACATAGAAGGCGACGACAAAATAATAGAGATGGGCGCGCCATTGATGAAGCAGCGTGAATGGGTGCGCGTGGCGTTGCCGATCTAAATTTTAACAATTTTCAATCCAGGTGGAATCTTGACAGCTTAAAAACTGCTAAGATTCCACTATGTCTGTACTTTCAAAACTTCCATTTGAGTTGTTTGTAGGCTTGCGCTATTTACGCGCAAAACGCAAAAGCCACTTCACCACTTTTATCTCTATCACCAGTATGGTCGGCATCGCGCTTGGTGTAGCGGTGCTTATTGTGGTGCTTTCAGTGATGAATGGCTTTGGTACGGAACTGCGGAGTCGCATTTTGGGCGTTGCCTCGCATTTGCAAATCACCGAGGGTAGCAATACGCTTTCTAACTGGCAATCAGTGATGCGTGAGGTTGATGGCATTCCTCATGTAGTAGCCGCAGCGCCCTTTGTGATGGCGCAGGGCATGCTTTCTTTCGGGTCTGTCGCTCAAGGGACACTGGTGCGCGGCGTGCTGCCGGATGCCGAGGTGAAAGTAGCCGAATTTGCCGAAAAAATGAAAGTTGGCAGGCTGGCTGATCTGCGCGCGGGTGAGTTTGGCATTATATTGGGCACTGATTTGGCCTATTCATTAGGGCTTACGGTGGGAGACAAAGTGGTTCTGATGTCGCCGTCAGGCCAGGCTACGCCGGTGGGCACCATGCCCCGTATGAAACAGTTTAAGTTGATAGGTTTGTTCGAGATGGGCTACCAGGCTTATGACTCAGGCCTGGCATTGATTCATATGGAGGATGCGGCCAAGCTGTATCGTATGGAAGACAAGGTTTCTGGCTTAAGGTTGAAACTCGATGATCCATTTTTAACATCCGTTGTTGCGCCAGAAATAGCTTCCAGGTTAGGTGGCCGGGGTAATTATTATTTGAGCGACTGGGTGCAAGAAAATCCTAATTTCTTTCAGGCGCTTAAAATGGAAAAGCGCATTATGTCCATCATCATGGTGCTGGTGGTGGCGGTTGCCGCATTCAATATTGTTTCAACTTTGATTATGGCGGTCATAGATAAGCGCGCCGATATTGCGATTATGCGCACCTTTGGCGCCAGCCCGCGCAGCATCATGCAGATTTTTATTATCCAGGGCGTGTTGATCGGCGTGATCGGCACACTATCAGGCGTCGGACTGGGAATCCTGATCACGCTGAATGTTGATGTCATTGTGCCGTTTATTGAGCAACTGTTTAACACAAAATTTTTAGCTAAGGATGTTTATTACATTAGCGAAGTGCCTTCACAACTGCTGTGGTCTGATGTCACCGTGATTGCGCTTACCTCTTTTATACTAAGCCTGCTGGCGACGCTTTACCCAAGTTATAAGGCCTCCCAAATTAATCCTGCCGAGGCGTTGAGATATGAATAGCATTATCGCCTGCCAAAACCTATGCAAAACCTATACCGGCCTGGATGTAGCCGTGCTCAATGGTATTGATTTAAGCATTAAAAACGGTGAGCAAATTGCGATTGTAGGGGAATCAGGTTCTGGCAAAAGTACGCTGCTGCATTTGCTGGGCGGGCTGGATGCGCCAACGAGTGGAATAGTTGAGTTGTCTGGAAAAAACTTAAGTCAATTATCCGAGGCGCAAAAAGGTCAATTGCGTAACCAATCACTTGGTTTCGTATATCAGTTTCACCATTTATTGCCGGAATTCACTGCGATTGAAAATGTGGCCATGCCTTTGCTGATACGCCGCCTGCCGCGCGAGCAGGCGCTGGAAAAGGCACGATTGATGCTCGAAAAAGTAGGCCTGGCGCATCGCTTGGAGCACATGCCGGGCGAGCTTTCTGGCGGCGAGCGGCAGCGGGCAGCGCTGGCGCGGGCTTTAGTCACACAACCCGCATGCATATTGGCAGATGAGCCCACGGGCAATCTGGATCGCGTGACGGCTAACCAGGTATTTGATTTGTTGCTGGAAATTAATCAGGAACAAAACACCAGCCTGGTCGTGGTGACGCATGATTTGGGTCTGGCTGCAAAAATGCAGCGCCGGTATCGTTTAGAAGACGGCAAACTTAACTCGTTGAATTAGATGGTCAGCTTGTAAATGAGAAGCATGGCGCTAGGGTTTGTGTTTGGCGCTTGGTGGCTACAACAGCAATCTGTTTTACCTTCCTTGCAGGCCGCTCTGGTGCTTGTTCCCAGTCTGCTGATTTTATTTGCGACAACTCGGTTTGCATTTCCCGTTCGAAAAATAGCCGTTTTTGTGTGTGCGGCATTGTTTGGTTTTTTCTGGGCAGCCACGTTTGCGACAATACGCTTAAGCGATGAGTTACCTAAGGACTGGGAACAAAAAAGTATCGACATCATCGGCGTAGTTGCAAGCTTGCCAGAATTGACTGAGCGCGGCGAACGCTTTCAGTTTGATGTGGAAGAAGTGTTAACCAAGGCCGCGCGGGTTCCTGAACACATCTCGCTTAATTATTATCGTGAAGTTGAGTCGGAAAAACCAGAAAACGCGCCCAGCCTTACTAACCACTTTCACGCAGGCGAACGCTGGCAATTCACAGTGCGTTTAAAACGCCCGCACACCACTTACAACCCGCACGGTTTTGATTTTGAAGCCTGGACACTTACAGAAAATATTCGCGCGACAGGCACCATCCGTAATAAAAGCGGCTATAAAAAGCTAAATGATTTCGTATGGCGCCCCCGTTATTTAATTGAGCAAGCACGCGAGAAAATTGGGGACAGGATTACACAGGCGCTAGTGAATAAGCCGTATGCGGGTGTGGTTCGTGCCTTAGTGGTGGGCGACGACAGTCAGATTAGCCAAGTCGATTGGAATGTGTATTTGCGCACGGGAGTGAATCATTTGATGAGCATTTCCGGCTTGCATATCACCATGCTGGCGGGTTTGGCTTTTGCCATTGCCGCTTTTGTGTGGCGCCGATTTCCCAAGCTGGTCACGCGCATGCCGACGCGCAAGGCGGCCACGATTTTTGGGCTTATTGTAGCCGTTTTGTACGCGTTGCTGGCAGGCATGTCGGTGCCCACGCAGCGCACGCTATTCATGCTGATGACTTTTGCTTTGGCGTTGTTGTTTGGTCGGAATGTGGCGATTTCGCGCGCACTGGCAATCGCCTTGATGGTGGTGGTTTTGCTCGACCCATGGGCCGTTATTGCGCCGGGATTCTGGCTTTCGTTTGGGGCGGTAGCGCTAATTGCTTATGTTTCGGTGGGCAGATTAGCGGCGCAGCACTGGTTCAAAGAAGCTGTGAATACACAATGGGCGGTTACTCTAGGCTTGTTGCCTTTGCTGATCATCATGTTCGGTCAGGCTTCTATGGTTTCGCCGCTTGCCAACGCATTCGCTATACCGGTCATCAGCTTGCTGGTGGTGCCCTTGGCTATTTTGGGCAGCTTGCTATCGCTTGATTTTATTTTGCATGCCTCACATTTTGTTTTAACCATTTGTATGCAAGGCTTGCATTGGTTTGCGAATATACCGATGGCGACATGGCAGCAAGCTGCGCCCCCGGTGTGGGCACTGATTCCAGCGATATTAGGCGTGTGCTGGCTGTTGTTGCCGCGTGGGTTTCCGCAGCGCTGGCTGGGCCTAGTGTTGTTGTTGCCATTGCTTTTTGTCAACTCACCAAAACTGGCCGAAGGAGAGATGCAGGCCACGATATTGGATGTAGGCCAAGGCTTGGCCGTCGTGGTTCAAACTAAAAATCATACCCTGCTTTACGATGCAGGGCCTCGTTATTCTGCACAGAATGATGCGGGCAGCAGAATTGTCATCCCATTTTTGCGCGGTGAAGGCGTTAAAAAACTGGATGGTTTTATGATTAGCCATAATGACCTCGATCACAGTGGCGGCGCGGCTTCTGTGCTGGCGCAAGTGCCGGTGACCTGGCTGGCAAGCTCGTTCGATTTGTCTGAAACGGGCAAGCCATCAAGACGCATAAAATGTTTTGCAGGCCAGCATTGGCGATGGGACGGGGTGGATTTTGAAGTGTTGTATCCAAATCTAGCTAGCTATGAGGACGATAATCTTACTGACAACAACAGAAGTTGCGTAGTGAAAATCAGCAGCAGGTTTGGTAGCCTGCTGGTGACTGGCGATATTGAAAAAGAAGCAGAATCTGTCTTGCTGCAAGCCAATATCCATAAGCTTGCTAGCGACGTGCTGATCGCGCCGCATCATGGCAGCAGAACCTCATCGACACCCGAGTTTTTAGCTGCGATGGCTGCAAAACACGCCATTTTTACCGTGGGCTATCTGAACCGGTTTAAGCATCCCAAGCCATTGATTGTAAAACATTATGAAGAGAGTGGCGCTTTGATACACCGTTCTGATTACCACGGCGCACTGCAGATTGACTTTGCGCGCAGTAATCCCATAGAAATCAAGGCCTGGCGCCAAAGCCGACCTAAATACTGGCACGATAGCTATTAACAGCAATATGAATAACACCTAAAACTAAAATAAGCAACGTGGAACTTGCCGAAATTCGCGCTTCCAGCTAAAGTAGCGGGAGTTTTTGAATACTTAAGGAGTATTGCTGTGTGGGAAATTATTCTGGCCGCCGGTTGGCCAATCTGGCCGCTGATCATTGCATCCGTCGTTGCACTGGCGATTATAGGTGAGCGTTTCTGGGCTTTGCGTGCTGAAGTAGTTGCGCCTGCCAATTTGCTGCCAGAGGTACAGAAATGGCTGGGGCAGGGTGGCGTGACCAATGAAACGCTGGGCAAGCTGGAGCAGCATTCTATGTTGGGCCAAGTGTTTGCCAGCGCATTATTTAATGCCAAAAACTCACGCGAAGTGACCAAGGAGGCGATCGAGGAAACCGGACGCGCGGTGGCGCATAAACTGGACCGCTATCTGCCTACATTAGGCACCATCGCTACAGTGGCGCCGTTATTGGGCCTGCTGGGCACGGTAATCGGCATGGTGGAACTGTTTGGTTCATTTACGACCAGTGGCCACGATGTCGCACAATTTGCACGCGGCATTTCTGTGGCGCTTTACAACACTGCTGCCGGTATTGTGGTTGCAGTTCCTGCCATGATCGCCTATCGTTATTTCCGCAGTAAGGTAGATGACTTATTGGTGGATATGGAACAACAGGCGATCAAGCTGGTTGAAATTTTACACGGCGAGAGAAAATAGCCATGAATTTTCAACGTGGCAGACGTAATGAAGAGCTCGAGATGAATCTCGTGCCTTTGATTGACGTGTTACTGGTGATTATTATTTTCCTGGTGGTGAGCGCGACCTTTTCACGCACCAGCGAACTGCAGATCAATTTGCCAACCGCCGAAGCGAATAGTCCTGCCGATAAACCACTCGTGATTACAGTTGAAGTGGATGCGACAGGGCGCTACATGGTGAATGGCAACGAAGTCGCAGGCAAAGACGTGGTAACTATTGCGAGTGCGCTTACCAAAGCCGCTGGTAATGGCAAGGAGCCTACAATCGTGATTAATGCAGATGCCAACGCAACGCATCAGTCAGTCGTAAACGTGATGGAAGCAGCCCGTCAGGCCAGTTATACGCATATTACTTTTGCGACTCAAATCGGGTCAGGCTCTTAACTGTCATTGATTACTTCTTGTCTCCGTTCGACGTTTAGATTTGAATACTAAAATCCATGTCGAAATCTTCACGCAATAAAGAAAAGCCGATTCGCGTAGCAAACGCAAAAATATTGTATTTGCGATTGTTTCGCTATGCTTGGGCGCATAAAGTCTTTTTTCTCATCACAATTATTTCTACTGCCATACTCGCCGCAAGCAATACTGGTTTTTTGGCGCTCATTAAGCAGGTGACGGATGAAGGCTTTGTGAAGCAATCCGCAGACAAAGCAATGATCCTCCCGCTTATGTTATTTGCATTAATGTCGTTGAGAGGTCTTGCCGGCTTTGTGTCTATGTATAGCATGCGCGTGGTAGCCAGGCGCATTGTGGCGAAACTTAGAGCTGAAGCTTTTAACAAATTTATGCAACTCCCGGTGAGCTATTTTGATGCCAGCACCACGGGTTTGCTGGTTTCTAAGCTTACCTATGACGCAGAGCGGTTGGCAAACGTGTGTACGCGCTCGGCGCTGAATGTGATGCGCGATATACTCACTGTTATTGGCCTTGTGGCTTATATGCTTTATCTTGATTGGCGTCTTACTTTGGTATTTGCAATCGTCACGCCGTTTATGGCACTCTATCTAAGAAAAATGACACCAAAATTGCATGCCAATGCAAGAAAAGTACAGTTGGGCATAGGTGAAATGACTAAAGTGGCGGAAGAAGCAATTTCTGGCCAACGCATTGTGAAAATATTTGGTGCGCAAACGTATGAGGACGAGCGTTTTTCTGCGGTTGTCGACAAAAATCGTCAGCTTGAATTGCGTTCCGCACGCATAGCAGGTTTGAATAGTTTAGTAGTAGAAGTGCTGGCTGCTTTAGCGTTAACCATGGTGGTGTATTATGCGCTGGGACGCTTTACTGTGGGCGAGTTTGCTGCTTTTATAGGTGCGCTACTCATGCTGATTAGCCCAATTAAACATATTACCGCTGCGACTGAGGATTTTCAAATTGGATTAGCAGCTGCGCAAAGTGTTTTTGAGGTGATAGACAGTCCGCCTGAAGTGAGTGATGGAGAGAAAACCATCCAGCGTGCGCGTGGCGAAATTGAATTTAGGAATGTAAGTTTGCGTTACGATAACGCGAAAAAGCCGGCACTAAATAATTTGAGTTTTACTATACAGCCGGGAGAGAAAGTGGCGCTGGTAGGGCGATCTGGCGGAGGTAAAACTACGCTGGTTAATTTGTTGCCGCGTTTTTATGAACTGCAGCAGGGCTTGGTGTTGCTTGATGGTATAGATATCCGTTCTTTGGAATTGAAGAATCTGCGCAGCCAATTTTCGCTGGTGAGTCAGGATGTTATTCTGTTCAATGATACCGTGTTCAATAATATTGCTTACGGTACCTTAAGAAACGCAAGCGAAGCCGAGGTGATTGAAGCCGCTAAAGCCGCACATGCGTGGGAGTTCATTCAGCAATTGCCTAATGGCTTACAAAATGAAATTGGCGATAGAGGCGTGCGGCTGTCTGGCGGGCAGCGTCAGCGCATTGCTATTGCGCGTGCCATTCTTAAAAATGCGCCTATTTTGCTGTTAGATGAAGCTACCAGCGCGCTGGATACCGAATCTGAGCAGCATGTGCAGGCGGCCCTGGATACGTTGATGCAAAACCGCACTTCGATTGTGATTGCGCATCGCTTAAGCACGATTGAAAATGCCGACCGGATATTGGTGATGAGTCATGGCGAGATCGTTGAATCTGGCACACATCAACAACTACTGGCACTTAATGGCCATTACACCAAGCTTTATCAAAAAGAGCTGGATTAGGCTCTTTCGACCGTGAAAAATCTTACACAGGAGATGATACAAAACGCATGGCGGCAAAAAGATGCGTTTTTTTATCTTGTGTTGGTTCCCTTATCTTGGCTGTTTGCAGCGATTACGGCATTCAGGCGTTGGGCATATCAGCATGGCATCCTGAAATCATATGCGCTGCCAGTGCCTGTCGTTGTGGTGGGCAATATCAATCTGGGCGGCAGCGGCAAAACGCCGGTAGTGATTTGGCTGGTTGAGCAACTCAGGCAACATGGCTTTAAACCTGCGGTGATCAGCCGTGGTTACGGCGGTAGCGTTAGCGTGCCAACCAGTGTGAATGCCAGCAGCCAAGCCAGTGTTGTTGGTGACGAGCCGGTATTGATTGCGAATCGTGGCCAATGTCCCGTGTGGGTGGGGGCTGATCGTGTGCAAGTCGCAACAGAGCTTTTAAAAGCACACCCCGAATGCAACGTGATTATCAGTGATGACGGCTTGCAGCATTATCGCATGAAGCGCGATATTGAGATTGCAGTGGTAGATGCAGGCATTGGAAACGATGCGCGACTGTTGCCTGCGGGCCAGTTACGAGAGCCGCTTGAGCGTTTAAATACGGTAAATGCAGTTGTCTGTAACGGACAAAAAAGCACACATGGAAACGTTGATTCTGCGTATCAAATGCAGTTGGTCGGCCAGCAGTTCTATAATCTGGCGGATTCAAATCTGACAGCAACCGCAACTGATTTTAAGCAAAAAAATGTTAAGGCTTTGGCTGGAATTGGCAAGCCGGAACGTTTTTTTGAGCATTTACGCAAGCTGGGGCTTATTTTCACCGGTGTGAGTTTTGATGACCATCATGCGTTTACCGCGCAAGAGTTAGCAAAAATTGATGGTGATGTGCTGATCATGACTGAAAAAGATGCCGTAAAATGTAAGCCATTCGCACAGCCCCATCATTGGGTGTTGCCTGTCGAGGCGCAGATTGACACGCAGCTGATGACGTTGATTCTAAATAAATTGGCAAAAAGGTAGAGTTATTATGGACGCAAAATTACTGCAGATTCTGGTATGCCCGGTCACTAAAGGGCCGCTGATATATGACAAGAAAAACAACGAGCTGATTTCAAAATCAGCGCGATTAGCCTACCCGATACGCGATGGCATTCCTGTCATGCTGGAGGAAGAAGCACGTAAACTTGGCCCTGATGAGAAAGTCGACTAATGTCGTTTAAGGTTGTTATTCCTGCACGCTACGCCAGCACGCGCCTGCCGGGCAAACCCCTATTAGACATAGCCGGCAAGCCAATGGTAGTGCGGGTTGCAGAGCAGGCTGCCAAAAGTGGTGCAAGTGAAATTATTATTGCCACAGACTTTGAAAAAATCGTTTCTGTGGTGCAAGCGCAGAATCTAAAAGCAGTGATGACGCGCATAGACCATGCCTCCGGCACCGATAGAATCGCCGAAGTGGCGCAAAAGCTTGGTTGGCCAGATGATGAAATCGTGGTGAATGTGCAGGGCGATGAGCCGCTGATTGATCCTGAACTGATTAAAGAAGTCGCCCAGCATCTGGCAAACAGCAAAGACGCAGTGATGGCGACCGCTTGTCACCCCATTCACGATGAAGCCAGTTTGTTAAATCCAAACATCGTCAAAGTGGTAATGGATGCCAATGGCAACGCGCTGTATTTTAGCCGCTCGCCGATTCCATACCCGCGTGACGAAGCTTATAAACAGCATATTCAAGCCCATCGCCATATTGGTATTTACGCTTACCGCGTGGGCTTTCTCAAACAATACGCACAGCTAGTTGTGACCGAATTAGAAAAAATAGAAAGTCTGGAACAACTGCGGGTGCTTTACCACGGCTATAAAATTGGCGTGACGATTACAGAAAATGCGCCTGCAAGCGGTGTAGATACACAAGAAGATTTAGATTATGTCAGAAGCGTTTTTAAAGACAAATAGTCTAAAAATAGATGCTCTGGGAGCCGCATAGATATTGGCTTGCAGGGCATGTTATTTAGCCCCTCGCCCGCAGGCGGGAGAGGGGTTGGGGTGAGGGGCAATGTTGCAGTTTGAACCTTGTCGGGGGTAGCCCGACACCTAATCACTTTCTTTTGTTTGTGCAAAAGAAAGTAATCAAAGAAAATCACACCCCGCTGCCGCTTTATCCTTCGGTCTTAGCGCGGCGACTGGGGCGGCTGCGGAACTAGCTTCGCTCAGACAGTCCTCGCCGCCTACCATCTGCCGCTCAAGCCAAAGGCGCGGCAAGGGGCTTAATACGGCGCAATACGCAAGCTATTGCGCCCTACGCGGGCTTGTAGATTTATTTTTTGACAGGCAAGTTTTTTTGATTGGATTCAATTTTCTTTTCTCTCAAAATCCGTTCGCGTGTCATCTGGCGTTCTTGTTCGTCCTTGATGCTTTGTTGAAAACGAGCTTCTTCTTCCTGTTGTTCAATGTAGTATTCTGCGTCATCACCCATTTTGTTCTCCTAACGTAAAGTAGACCCAAAAAAGAACTTAATCTTTTATTAGGCAAGTTGCCTATACCGCCGACTCGCCAGTCTCGCCCGTCCTAATTCTTACCACCTGCTCAATAGCGCTTACAAAAATCTTACCATCGCCAATTTTGCCTGTATGCGCAGCTTTGATAATGGCTTCCATGGCGGCTTCCACCATGTTGTCCGCCACAACCAGCTCAAGCTTGATTTTTGGCAAAAAATCCACCACATACTCGGCGCCGCGATATAACTCAGTATGGCCTTTTTGGCGGCCAAAGCCCTTAACTTCAGTCACCGTTAGTCCCATTACGCCAATTTCAGAGAGTGATTCGCGTACTTCGTCTAACTTAAATGGTTTAATCACCGCTTCGATTTTTTTCATGCCAGCTCCCAAAAGACTTTTTGATTTAATTTTATAAATAAAATTGGACTAATTAAACTTAAGTTTACATGTTATCGGATATCGCCTGTCTTTGCCAAATCCTCTTTCTGTAATTCTAACGCCAACTGGCGCTTGGCGGCGCTTATATTCATTTTTATCAATCAAATTGGTGACGCGATTCACATCTTTTTCGCTAAACCCTTGCTGGATAATCGCCTGGCGGCTCATGTCCTCTTCTACATATGCCTGCACAATGGCATCCAGAATCTCGTAAGGCGGCAAGCTGTCCTGATCGGTTTGATTCGCCCGCAGCTCGGCGCTCGGCGCGCGCGTGATAATGCGTTCCGGGATTATGCTTGATAAGCCATTGCGGTATTTGGCCAGCTTATATACCAATGTTTTTGGCACGTCTTTCAGTAGCGAGAAGCCGCCTGCCATATCACCATAGAGTGTGCTGTAGCCTACGGCCATTTCCGATTTGTTGCCGGTGGTGAGTACAATGCTGCCGAATTTGTTCGAGAGCGCCATGAGTATCATGCCGCGAATGCGTGCCTGCAGATTTTCTTCGGTGGTGTCGAAAGGCAAGTCTTCAAACTCGGTGGAAAGCGCAGTTCTGAAATGCTCAAAAAGTGTGACGATAGGAATTAATCTATATTTCACGCCCAGCAGATTCGCCATTTCCACTGCGTCATCCACGCTCATGCTGGCGGTAAATTCGGATGACATCATCACCACTTTCACACGACTTGCACCAAGTGCGTCGACAGCTATGGCGAGTGTGAGCGCTGAATCTATACCGCCTGACAAACCCAGTACCACGCTGGGGAAGCCGTTCTTATTCACATAGTCTGTAAGGCCCAATTTAAGCGCGTTATAGACCGATGCTTCCAGACTCAGTTTGGGAGCGATGTCAGCATTAACGGGCTGGTGGTTGACGATTTCGACAAAGCTTAAACATTCTTCAAACGAAGGCAATTGCTGTGTGACAACGCCCTTGTTATTCAGCACAAATGAAGCGCCATCAAACACCAGTTCATCTTGTCCGCCAACCAGGTTAGTATAAATAATTGGCAAACCGGTTTCCCTTGCGCGTTCAGCAATCACTTCATAACGCGTTTCCAGTTTATCCATGTGGTAAGGCGATGCGTTGAGCGAAAGCAAAAACTCCGCGCCGGCTTGCTTGGCCTTTTGTGCGGGCGCTGCTTCCCAGCCATCGGCACAGATCATGACACCGAATTTCGTGTCACCATGCGAAAAAACCAGGGGCGTATCGCCGGCTTCAAAATAGCGCTCTTCATCAAACACGCTGTAATTTGGCAGAATTTGCTTGTGATATGTAACTGTTATTTTCCCGTTTTCGATTACGGAGGCCGCATTATAAAGTTTGTTATCGTGCGAATGTGGGTGGCCGACTAACAGTGTGATAGCGGGTAAAGATTGGCATAAACGCTTAAGCGCATTTTCGCAGGCAGCATTAAAGTCATCGCGAAACAATAAGTCCTCGGGCGGGTAACCGCACAGCGCCAACTCCGGTGTGATGAGCAGGCTTGCCCCATTTTGATGTGCACGATTTGCAAAATCAAGGATTTTATTGGCGTTGCCGGCAATATCGCCAACAATGCAGTTCATCTGTGCCAGCGCGATTTTCATGGTTTAATTATTGGTGTGAAGTGGCTAATATTTTCCGCCGGCATCTTTAATCAGCTTCACAATTTCCGGATTTCCTTTTTTTAGCGCATACACGTAAGCGGTCAGGCCGTATTTATCGCGCGCCTTCACGTTGACCTTGTTTTCAAGTAGCAGTTTAACCATTTCCACTGAATTGGTATCTACCGCCAGGTGCAGGATTGGCGTGCCTTCCAAGTCTCCATGGTCGACGTCGGCGCCTTTTGCAATCAATGTTTTGGCAACTTCCACTTGTGCCTTTTTAACTGCCCAAGTCAATGCTGTCCAGCGTGACTGGTCCTGCTCGTCAACATTGGCCCCTTTGTCCAGCATATAGGCCACTGCAGGGGTGTGGCCTTCGCGCGCCGCGTACATCAATGGTGTTGCGCCAAGCCTGTCGTGTGCGTTGGGTTGCGCGCCCTGTGTCATCAAAGAGGTAATCGTGGGAACATCGCCACTTTTTGCGGCATACATCAATGCTGTTTTACCATCATCGCTTTTCGCGTTCGCATCCACGCCGTGCTTAATCATCAAGTCTACAATTTCGTTGTAGCCGGAAGTGGCTGCCATGCCAAACGCACTCCAGCCACTGTCATCGCGAATTTTCGGGTCTGCGCCTTTTTCCAGAAGCACCTTTGCCGTCGCTACGTGATTTTTCTTGGCGGCAAACATCAGTGCAGTCCAGCCGCCTTTGTCCTTGGCGTTAACCTCCGCGCCTTTATTGATAAGCGCCGCGGCTACTTCCGCACGGTTTTTACGCGCCGCATACATCAGTGCGGTGATGCCATCCGCATCTTTGGTGTTCGCGTTGACGCCGCTTTCCAGCATGGCTTTTACCGTAGCCAAATCACCTTTTGACGACGCAGTGAGCAGGTAGGGAATATCTTCGGCAAAGCTTATTGAGCTTGCTAAAAATAAACACAAACCAAGAAATACGATAAATCTTTTCAATTTATTTACCTTTATTTTTCATTGCTAGCAACACTGCCTCGCCCAAACCAGCCGGCGATGTTGCAACCACACAGCCAGCATTTTCAAGTGCTTTGATTTTATCTTCGGCACGGCCGGATCCGCCCGAGATAATCGCCCCCGCATGTCCCATACGCTTGCCTTTTGGCGCGGTCAAACCCGCAATATAGGCGGCTACAGGCTTGGTGACGTGATGTTTAATAAAATCCGCTGCGGCTTCTTCATCTGAGCCGCCGATTTCGCCTACCATGATCATCGCCTCAGTTTCCGGGTCAGCCTCGAACATGGTCAGGCATTCAATAAAATTTAAGCCTTTAATCGGGTCGCCGCCAATGCCCACGCAGGTGGTTTGACCAAGCCCAAGCGCAGTCGTCTGATGCACTGCCTCATAAGTGAGCGTGCCGGAGCGCGACACCACGCCCACTTTGCCTCTTAAATGGATACTTCCGGGCATAATGCCGATCTTGCATTCATCCGGCGTGATAATGCCTGGGCAATTGGGGCCAATTAATTTAGCGTCATTGGCTTTAAGAGATGCTTTCACGTTCAGCATATCTAATACCGGAATGCCTTCTGTAATGCACACGATCAACTCAATACCTGCATCGGCGGCTTCCAAAATGGAATCTGCTGCATACGCCGGCGGCACGTAAATCACACTGGCATTGGCCTGCGTTTCGCGCACAGCCTCGCGCATGGTGTTAAATACAAGCAAATTCAAGTGTAACTGGCCACCTTTGCCAGGTGTAACGCCGCCCACCATCTGCGTGCCATAAGCCAGTGCCTGCTCGGAGTGAAACGTGCCTTGCTTTCCGGTAAAGCCCTGGCAAAGCACTTTGGTATTTTTGTTCACTAAAATGCTCATGCCGCCACCGCCTTTACCGCTTGCTTGGCAGCATCTGTCAGGTTTTCTGCCGAAATAATATTCAATCCACTTTCACGTAACATTTGTTTGCCTAACTCAACGTTTGTGCCTTCCAAACGGACGACAACAGGAATCGTCATGCCGACTTCTTTTACTGCAGTGATAATGCCAGTGGCGATGATATCGCAGCGCATAATGCCGCCAAAAATATTGACCAGAATGGCTTTTACATTGCTATCCGCCAGGATGATTTTGAAGGCTTTGGATACAGTTTCCGCTGTGGCACCGCCGCCCACATCCAGGAAATTGGCCGGCATACCGCCATGCAGCTTGATTAAATCCATCGTGGCCATGGCAAGGCCGGCACCATTGACCATGCAACCGATATTGCCGTTAAGCGCGATGTAATTGAGCCCCGCTTCGTGCGCGATAGCTTCTTTGGCGTCTTCCTGGCTCCAGTCGCGTTGTTCTGCCAGTGATTTCTGGCGATACAGCGCGTTGTCATCCACGCTCATTTTGCAGTCGAGCGCGACCAGTTTGCCATCGGTCGTGACGATAAGCGGATTGATTTCCAGCAGGCTTAAATCGTTTTCCTTAAATAATTTGTACAAGCCTTTTAGTAGCCTAGTAAAAGCAGCTATTTGCTCGCTACTTAACCCTAATTGAAAAGCTAAATTACGTGCCTGAAAATCCACCAAGCCATTGAGCGGATCGCACACTTCCTGCAGGATTTTATCGGGCTGTGTCGCCGCGATTTCTTCAATATCCATGCCGCCCGCGGAGGAGGCCACAACTACAACACGCTCCAGGCTTCTGTCCACCAGCATGGATAGATAAAGCTCGCGCGCAATCGGCAGCGTTTCCTCGACGAGTACCTGACTCACCATTTGCCCATCGGGGGCATTCTGGTAAGTAATTAGATGTTTGCCAAGCAGGGTTTTTGCTGTCGCTTCAACCTCGGCGGCAGATTTGACGAGTTTTACACCACCCGCTTTACCGCGGCCGCCTGCGTGGATTTGCGCTTTGACCACATAAGCGTTCGATTGGATAGCATTGGCTGCATTAACAGCTGCAGCAGCATCGCCAGCAACCGCACCAATAGGCGTTGGCAGGCCATATCGTTTTAATAAAAGTTTGGCTTGATATTCATGAAGATTCATTTTAGGCTGATTCAGTTTTTAATTTTAATTGCAGATGATATTTTCGCGCAAAAGCTGAGTTGAAGCTAGTAAAAAAGCCATGCCTGGACTTAATGTAATTCGGCATGGCTTCCTTATTCGTTATTAATCAGCTAGGTTGCTATAAATCAGATTCCCAGACGTTGCCGTATACTTTGCCATTACGCGATAGAATAAACATCTGGTACATGCTCACCACCCACATATACGCCGAAGCTGCGCTGTAGCCGATGCCGCCGATGATGGTAAGCCAAGCGAAACTGGGGCTGAGTTTAGTCAGCCACCATGAGAATACGTCCATGATCAAGAAACCGAACGGGAACGCAATCGCCAGCACTTTCAATTTTCTGGGTATGTTTACTGCAAAGCTGAAAATAAAGCCTACGAAAAAGAAGATAAAAGCGATGCCGAACAGGTGGATATGCGACACCCGGGTCAGCCCTTCAACCGTTGCGCCTTCATTGAGTGCGGCAGCTTTTTTGACTTCCTCAAACTTGGTGAAATCGGGAATGCCAGGAATCTGGCTATGACACATGATGCAATTCTGAGCGAATACAGCTTTGTAGTGCGGTTCCCATTCTGATTCCGGTGAGCCATTCTGTGCCCACTTGATGATGTCCTGGCGCACTGCAAGCGGCGCCTTGTCTTTCATTGAGCCATTGAGCTTGCTCGCCAGTTTGCTGCCGCTACGGTCGCCATAATAGCTGTAGACAATGTCATCTATCGAAAGCCCGGTTTTGCCGTCAGCCAGGCCGTGCGTGAGCATGATTTGCAGCCCGGCCATACATAAGCCCAAGCCTATCACAAGCAGATAGCCCGCAAAAAGTGCCTTGATAGCTGCAGGCATGTTGGGCAGATTCAGCCAGGCCAGATTTGGAGGAGCGGGTTTCATGGTGCGCTTTCTAAATAGGAGTTAAAAAATCATATCATCCAAGCGTCAATTAACAAAGACACTACGTGGTAGGGCGCCACTGTTATAATGCCATTTTTCTCATTCTTTCGGGTTATTTCATGCGTTTAGTTGTTCAAGGCCGCGCGATTACCGTCGCGCATCTCACCCACATTCACCGTTTAATTGGCGGCAGCACACAGTTTATGCAGATTGCTGAACATGCCTATTATTTGCCAACTAACGAGACCGACATTGAAGCTGTGCGTGCCTTTTGTGCCGAGCAGCAGATTGACTGCGCCTTTGTGCCGGATAACCAGCGTTTGAACCGTTATGGACTGTGTGTGATGGACATGGATTCGACGCTGATCAATATCGAGTGCATCGATGAAATCGCCGATATGATGGGCGTCAAGCCCGAAATTTCCAAAATTACCGAAGCCGCCATGCGCGGCGAACTGGACTTTGCAGCCAGCCTGAGAAAGCGCGTGGCTTTATTGAAAGGGCTGGATGAATCAGCCTTGCAGCGCGTGATTGACGAACGCCTGCAAGCCAATCCGGGCGCACATGAATGGATTGCTGCCTGCAAAGCTAACAATATCAAAACCATGGTGGTGTCTGGCGGTTTCACCATGTTTGCCAATCACGTCAAAGCTTTGCTTGGCCTGGATTATGCGGTATCGAATACTTTTGAGATTGTTGACGGAAAACTCACCGGCCATATTCTGGGCGACATCGTGGATGCAGATAGAAAAGCGCATGAATTGCTGAAGCTGCGCGATCAATTAGGTCTGAAGCCGGAACAAACCATCGGTATCGGCGATGGCGCGAACGACCTCAAGATGATGTCAGCCGCCGGAGTGGGTGTGGCTTACCATGCAAAACCCATCGTGCAGCAACAGGCGACTTATGCGCTGAATCACACCGGGTTAGACGGTGTGATAAATTTGTTCACCGCTTAAATCAACAACGCCAATTCTGCATCGCTGAAACCCGCTTTACGCCTTGCTTCCAGGTTGAATGGCCTGCGCAGTTTGGGCGCATTGTATTGTTTGGCCAAGTTGTCATAAGTGGCAATCGGTTCCAGCACGCGCTGTTCGCACAGCCAGTTAAACCAGTGGTTGCCTATCGCCACGTGTCCAATTTCATCGCGCAGAATAATGTCGAGAATATTGGCGGCTTTGGTATCGCCTATCTGCGCCAGTTTGTTGCGTAACGGCGGGGAGGCATCCAGGCCGCGCGCTTCCATGGTGCGCGGCACTAAAGCCATGCGAGCAAGTACGTCACTAGTAGTTTTGTCCGCCATTTCCCACAAGCTGTTGTGGCCAGTAAAATCACCGTAAGCGTAGCCCATGGTTTGCAGGTGCGTGTTGAGCAGGCTGAAATGATAGGCTTCTTCAGCCGCCACTTTAAGCCAGTCTTGGTAATAGCTTTCCGGCATTCCATTAAAGCGCCAGATCGCATCCAGTGCCAGATTGATCGCATTAAACTCAATATGCGCAAGCGCGTGGATTAAGGCAGCGCGGCCTTCCTCTGTGCGCATGGAACGTTTCCCTACTTCGAGCGGAGAGACCAATTCTGGCTTAACGGGGCGGCCGGGAATCGGTAAAGCTGATGTTAACTCGACTGCAGCGTTAAGGCGGATATCGCTCGCTTGCCAAGACTGATACAGCGCAGCAACACCAGCAGCTTTCTGGTCAGCACCACTCTCAGCTAGCCAGGCTAACGCACTTTGACGTAGTTCTTTCAATTATTCTGAATCAATTACTTGAGCGGTATAAAGTCCAGCTCGCCAGCGTACATGTCGGGCACCATTAAATAGGCTTCATCTTTGGTAATAGCAATATCCGCAGCCGATTGATATCCACTTTTTAACAGTGTGACTTCGCCCTTGGTATTAATGCTAAACACTTTGCCATTTTTCCAGTCACTTACGTACATGGTGCCATTAGAGTGGTGAACTACGCCATCGCCACCGCCAAAACCTTCGGCGATGTCTGTCAAAGCTTGTGTTTGCTGGTTAAGGCTATATAGCACACCAGAAGTAAAATCGACATAAATCAACACGTTACCAGTGTCATCCGCCAGCAAGCCATTGGGCGCCATTACCCGCGCGTCCTGCTTGCCGTCTATGAGCAATTTCACTTCCCCTCGCGGGTTAATTTTATAAATCGCCCCACCCTTGCCGGTTTTCATCACATCGCCACTATCGCTGACGTATAAATTGCCTTGCGGGTCGGCTTCCAGATCGTTCAGAAACTGCGGCATGGCGGGAAATGCCTCGGCTGGCACAAACACACCTACTTTGCCCTCTGGCGTAATTTTCATGATTTTGTTTTTATCTGCTACATACAGGTTTTCGCCGATCATCGCCAAGCCTTTCGGGTCATCTAAGCCGCTGGCATAAATTGAAGCCTTGCCGTTTTTATCAATCATGCTAATCCGGCCGTCACCATCTTTGTCAAATTTGTTAATTTCAGAAATGAAAATACGGCCATCTTTGGCTTGCACTACCGATTCCGGCGTTTTCAGGCCTGTGATTTTTCCTCCGGCAGAAAGCTGATCGCTGGGGTTCTGCACACAGCCTGCACTCGTCGCGGCCAAAGTGGCGATTGCTAATATAATTATTTTTCTCATGAACTCTGATTCCTTTAGCGGGATTTAGTAATAAAATTTTGCAGCAGGCAAATTATCTAGGCTATTGCAAATCGATTTTGGGTTATCTAGATTGGCTTTCTCCAGGGCTGCCAAAAATGCCTTGTCGGTTTCCAGTTTTTTAATCACTTTTTCCATGGCTTTTGTGTAGGCCTTTTCCATATAAAAATCGGGTTTAATACCAAGATCGCCATTTTGTTGCGCCTGTTTCTTGATGGTGGTGACAGGATCACCCGTATTATCCACATAGGCGCGTGCGATGATCTCGCCATGAAACACACGTAATTGCGCGTTATAGAACATATGCGGCTCTATCAGCAGTACGACGCTGGCTTTGCCACTGCAATCATCCACATTGGCAAAACGTTTTTTTAGCGTTTTAAACGCTGCTTTTTCTGCCAGTGGTCCTTTCATGTGCCACACGTCCAGATAAGGATGCAGCAAGCGCACCGGGTGTTCGTAATGTATTTTGGCAATGTGCATGGTGATATTGCCAGGGAGTTTAACCGGCGCAGTCTCCGCGTATGCGGTCGTGCATAATATCAAGCCGACGAAGAGTGAGAGCAGTAATTTATGCATGATGTGTTTTCATTCTGCCGATGCGTTATTGTAGATAATACGGTAGATATAGCCTGCGCGGTCATCCGATACATATAATGCGCCATCGGGGCCGGTAATCACATCCACAGGCCGACCCCATGCCCGGTTATTATCGAGCCAGCCGGTGGCGAAATCAACTACTTCGACAGGAGTTTCACCCTTAAATTTCACGCGCACCAGTTTATAACCGCTTAACTGTTCACGATTCCACGAGCCATGCAGTGCAACAATCGCATCGCTTTTATATTCGGCGGGAAAGTTGGATTTGTCTAGGAAGGTCACGCCTATCGGTGTGGAATGCGAGGTGAATGTGATGGCGGGCGGTGTGCTGTTTTTGCAGAAATTATCCGGGCCGGCAAAATTCGGGTCTTCCACCATCTCTTTTATGCTGCCGGGTTTGCCCCAGCAGTGCGGCCAGCCGTAATGTTTGCCGGGCTCTATTTTGTTAAGATGTTCAGGCGGAAGCTCATCGTTCACTTTACCGCCTTTTTTGTCAGAACGCATATCCGCGCCATTATTGGTAGCGAACATGCTGCCTGTTTTCGGATGCCAGGCAAAGCCCTGGCTGTTGCGCAAACCGCGCGCCCATGTCGGGTTTGCAGCGTGCCGGCCAACTGTTTCCAGACCGCCTGCAGGCTTGCCCTCCAGCGTATAACGCAAAATCGTCGCCCGCAGCGGGTCATCCTCTAAACATACATTGCAGCTGGAGCCGACGTTGATATACAGATAATTATCCGGCCCGACTTTAATGGTTTTGAGCGTATGCCCGCCGCTGGGCAGGTTTTTGATCAGAGGCGTAGGCGCAGACCAGACGCCATTTTTCTGCGTGAGTTTTACCACGCCATCTTGGTTCGCCACCAGTAAATCATCCCCTGCAAAAGCCAACCCATTGGGCGCATTGAGCTTGTCAGAAACCAGAATGGGTGCTTCGGCGAGCCCGTCTCTATTGGCGTCTGGCAGCATGAACACCTGATTGCTTTTGCCGAGGGAGACAAACAGATTGCCTGATTGATCGAATGCCAGCATGCGCGGGCCAGCGAAATATTCGGCACCGGCTCCGTTGAGTTTGGCAAACACGGCGGCTTCAAACCCTGCTGGCAGCGCAAGGTTAAGCGCTTCCGGCGGCTTTGCAACGTCAGCAACTTGTGTGCAGCCTATGCCAGGTAGGCCGCATAGGCCCATGGTAAGAATAATGCCAAGTTTTGAAATTGTCGTTTTGGACATGTGATCAGCGAAGATTAAGTGAGCACGTCCGACCAGATATTAGCGGCCCAGGCGTTAGCGTATTGTCCCTCCTGTTCGGAGGGGCTCGCAGAAACCCCGCCGCCTTCAGCGGCGACCATGATTCTCTTGGTTTCGTCATAGCGATACACATTGGCCACGTGCATCGCTTGCCGGTCATCCACGTAGCTATAGCAGGTATTGGCAAACACCGGAGCGGCGTCCGGCATCTGCCCGCTCATGAGCGCCACGATGGCGTTGGCGCAAACTCTGGCCTGGCTGGTAGCCATATGTGCGGATTTTGGCAGGGCGGCGGAAACGCTGTCGCCAATCACATGCACATTCGGCGCTAGTCTGGATTCGTAAGTTAAAAAATCCACCTCGCACCAGCGTTTGTCGATATTGTTGAGGCCGGCCATTTGTGCGGGCTTTCCGGCGCGTTGCGGCGGAATAATATTGAGCACATTGGCGGTGACCGCTTCAAAATCGGTCTTCACCGATTTAGTTGTGATATCGACTTCAACCACCACATTGTTCGGGCGGTAATCAATCATGCCTGCATACATTTCAGCCCATACTTTGGTGAACAAGCCTTTTTTAGAAACGATTTCCGGATTGGCATCCAGCACGATAATTTTGCTGTTGGGTTTGCTGGCTTTAAAATAACTTGCCACCTGGCACACACGTTCATAGGGTCCCGGAGGGCAACGGTAGGGCGCCTTGGGCACGTTCATGACAAATGTGCCGCCGTCCGGCATGGCTTCCAGCTGTTGGCGCAAGTTGACGGTTTGCCAGCCGGCTTTCCATGCATGCGGCACTTGCTGCTGCGCTTCTGCGGATTGCAAATTGGGTAAGGTGTCGTAGATAAAATCAATTCCCGGCGCGATGATCAGGCGGTCATACGCCATCTCGCCACGTTTCGTGCTTACCTTTTTGGCGGCGACGTCAATCGCAGTGACTTCATCCTGCACCCATTTTACGCCATGATTTTTTTTGATTAAATCATAGCCAAAAGTGAGGTCATGAATTTTTTTGCTGCCGCCCAGCACCAGATTGCTGAGTGGACACGATACGAACTGATCCGATTTTTCAATCACAACCACTTCAATATTACCCAGGCTCCACATGCGGATATATTTAGCCGCGGTGGTGCCGGCATAGCCGCCGCCAATCACGACGATACGCCCCAGCGGCGGTTTGCTGGCGCGCGCAAAGCTGTTCTGGCTTAGCAGCAGCATACCTGCAGCACCGGCCGCTTTAATGAACGCGCGGCGGCTAACTTCCAGGAAATTAGTCTGCATGATTTGCCTTTAATGATTGGGGTTTGGGGTTAATATTCTCAGCACGTTTTTGCAGCGAAAAATAGACCGCAAGCTGATTGATTTCTTCCGGATCCAGCCCTTTGGCATGATGATGCATGACCGTGGCAGATCGAGAGCCGTTTCTGAAGCCCTGCATTTGCGTAATGAAGTAGCCAGCTTCCAAGCCCGCAAGTGTCGGGGTTGCGTTAGCACTATTGCCAAGCGTGCCGTGACAAGCCGCACAGGAAGCGGCGAGCGTGCGTATGTGGGTGCCTGAAAAAACAAAAACCTCAGCAACACTCGCTACTGAGGTTGTGAGTATGTGTACCAATAACCAGAAAGTGAATCGTGATCGCATGGTGTTCGCTTGATATTAAAACACCATTCTAAATGTTTTTGCCAAATAGTTGGCAATTCAACCTACATAATTTATCAGAAGCATCTTTCTTCTTTGCAGCCGTCATCTTTTACACCAAGGCTTGATAGAAACTCAACCATATGGGTGTTGCCCTCTTCGCGGAAATAGCGAATAAGAGAAACATCGCCTTTAAGTTTCACGTTGACATCCGCACCATTGCTAGCTAGAAATTTTGCCATTTCTTCTTGCCCATTAAGCGCTGCCAACATAAATGCCGTATGAATCGCGACAGGATGAACATAATTGATATCAGCGCCTTTGCTTAGCAGGAATTTTACAGTTGGAATATCGCCTTTATTGGCTGCCATTTGCAATGGCGACCAACCAAAGATCTTTTCATTAACTATTTTTGGCTCAGCTTTCACATATTTTTCTACAATTTTCAGCTTGCCTTCTGTCAGCGCGTCGCTGAATTCAAGCGATTCATCGTCTGTCAGTGCTAAGCTGTTTAACGAAAAACCCAATGCCAATGCGGCGAATAATACTTTTAACATATTCATACTGCTTTTTTCCTTATTCTAATGATTACCAGTTAGGTGATATATTTTCTTGCATTACGGAACATCCGCATCCAGGGTGCATCTTCAAGCCAGTCATCGGGATGCCAGGAATGCTGTGCTGCTCTGAATACCCGTTCAGGATGTGGCATCATAATACTAAAACGCCCATCTGTGGTGGTTAGTCCGGTAATTCCCTGCGGCGACCCATTTGGATTTAACGGATAAGTCTCGGTAGGCGTTGACGCATGGTCAATAAAGCGCATCGTTACCAGCTTTTTATCCAGCGCGTGATTGACAGCATTTTCACCGGAAAATTCCGCAAATCCCTCGCCATGTGCAACGGCGATCGGCATGCGACTTCCAGCCATGCCGCTAAAAAACAGCGAAGGCGATTCCAGCACTTCCACCATCGCAAAACGTGCTTCGAACTGCTCAGATTTATTGCGTACAAAGTGTGGCCAGTGCTCGCTATTGGGGATGATGCTATGCAGGTTGCTCATCATTTGGCAGCCGTTGCACACACCCAGGGCGAACGAATCGCTGCGGTTGAAGAAAGCACTGAATTCGTCGCGCGCGCGGCTGTTGAATAAAATGGATTTCGCCCAGCCTTCGCCTGCGCCCAGCACGTCGCCGTATGAAAAGCCGCCGCAGGCCACAAAGCCAGCAAAGTCTTTAAGCGACACACGGCCGGAGATGATGTCGCTCATATGCACATCAAAAGTGGCAAAGCCTGCGCGGTCAAACGCAGCAGCCATTTCCACCTGGCCGTTCACGCCTTGTTCGCGCAAAATCGCTATACGCGGGCGTGATTTGTTGAGATAAGGCGCGGCGATATTTTCATTGATATCAAAGGTCGTATGCACATGCAAGCCAGCATCGGTTTCGTCCAGAATGCGGTCATATTCCTGCTGGGCGCAGGCAGGGTTATCGCGCAGGCTTTGCATGCGGTAGGTGGTTTCTGACCACATGCGGTGCAAATTGATGCGGCTATCGCTGAATATTGTTTTACCGTGCTGCGTAATCTGGATTTGAGCGTTGTTGTTCACGGTGCCAATGTAATGTGCGCAGCCATCAAGCTGTTGATTCAATGTATTTAGAATCTCATCGGCCTGCGAGGCACGTACTTGCAGCACCGCCCCAAGTTCCTCGTTAAACAGCGCTGCTACGCTATCGCCAGAAAGCCCGTCGATACTAGCTTGTAGGCCACAATGCCCTGAAAACGCCATTTCGCACAAGGTGACAAGCAAGCCGCCGTCACTGCGGTCGTGGTAGGCCAGAATTTTGTTATCGCTGTTCAGTCGTTGAATGGCTGCAAAAAACGCTTTGAGCTGTTCTGGGCTGTCGACATCCGGGGCGTCATTGCCAAGCTGGCTATACACTTGCGCAAGGCTGCTACCGCCCATGCGGTTTTTGCCATTGCCAAGATCAATTAAAATCAGTCTGGTTTCGCCCATGTCCGTACGCAGCTGCGGCGTGAGAGTTTTGCGTGTATCCGGCGTATTGGCAAAAGCGGTCACCACCAGTGAAATCGGCGAAGTGACTGTTTTATCCTGATTGTTTTCCTGCCAAACCGTCTTCATGCTCATGGAGTCTTTACCAACCGGAATGCTGATGCCGAGTTGTGGGCACAACTCCATGCCGACGGCCTTGACCGTAGCAAACAATGCTGCGTCTTCGCCGGCATGCCCGGCGGGCGCCATCCAGTTGGCGGAGAGTTTTAAATTACCAATATCGTCGATCAGGCTGGCAGCAATATTGGTGACGGCTTCGCCAATCGCCATGCGACCACTGGCCGGCGCGTCAATTAATGCGAGCGGCGCTTTTTCGCCAATGGCAAACGTCTCGCCTACATTGGTTTCAAAGCCTGCCAGCGTCACTGCCACATCGCTTACGGGCACTTGCCATGGGCCGACCATCTGGTCGCGTGCGATAAGGCCAGTCACGGTGCGGTCGCCAATGGTAATCAGGAAAGTTTTATCCGCCACGCCGGGCAGGCGTAATACACGCGCTGCAGCATCTTTAATATCAATCTTGCCGGTATCAAAAGCGGCTAATTTTTTAGCAACGCTTTTCACGTCGCGCGTCATTTTAGGCGGCTTGCCAAGCAGCACCGACAAATCCATATCGACGGGTTTGTTGTTAAAGTGGCTGTCCGCGACGGTTAAATGGCGCTCTTCGGTGGCATGGCCGACCACCGCAAACGGGCAGCGCTCGCGCGCGCAGATTTTCTCAAATAATGGCAAGTTTTCTTGTGTCACTGCCATCACATAGCGTTCCTGCGCTTCGTTACTCCAGAGCTCACGCGGCGACATGCCGGGTTCTTCGTTGTGCACATTACGCAGCTGAAAAATCGCGCCGACTTTAGCGTCATTTACCAATTCCGGGAAAGCGTTGGAAATGCCGCCCGCCCCCACATCATGGATGCTCAAAATCGGGTTTTTATCGCCTAACTGCCAGCAGCGGTCAATCACCTCTTGCGCACGTCGTTGTAGTTCAGGATTGCCGCGCTGCACTGAGTCAAAATCCAGATTCTCCGTGTTGCTGCCGGTATCCATGCTGGATGCGGCTCCGCCGCCCAGGCCGATCAGCATGGCAGGTCCGCCGAGTTGAATGAGCGCCGCGCCGGCCGGAATCGGGTTCTTTTTGGAATGCGAAGCGGAGATATTGCCGACGCCGCCTGCCAGCATGACGGGCTTATGATAGCCGCGCACTTCTGCTTGGCCGTTCTGGCCATAGGTTTCCAGTTCAAAAGTGCGGAAGTAGCCGGCGATATTGGGGCGCCCAAACTCGTTGTTATAGGCTGCGCCACCCAGAGGGCCATCGACCATGATTTGCAAAGGTGATGCGATGCGGCCCGGTTTTCCGTAGGGTTTTTCCCATGGTTGGGCAAAGTCAGGAATATTCAGGTTGGATACGGAAAATCCGGTTAACCCCGCTTTGGGTTTGGAACCGCTGCCAGTTGCGCCTTCATCGCGGATCTCGCCGCCCGCACCAGTTGCCGCGCCAGCAAAGGGCGAGATGGCAGTGGGATGGTTATGCGTTTCCACCTTCATCAGGTAGTGCATGTTTTCTTCTGTAAAGCCGTATTCACCATCTTTTGGGTAAAAACGCCTGGTTTTTTGGCCTGCAACAATCGAGGCATTGTCGGCATAAGCGACCACCGTGCTGCCCGGGTTGAGCTTGTGCGTGTTGCGGATCATGCCGAACAATGAGTTGTCCTGTACCTCGCCATCAATTATCCAGTCTGCATTGAAAATCTTGTGGCGGCAATGTTCCGAGTTGGCTTGCGCGAACATCATCAGTTCGACGTCGGTGGGGTTGCGGCCGATTTTTGTAAAATTTTCGAATAGATAATCCACTTCATCAGACGAAAGCGCCAGCCCCATGTCGCTATTGGCCTTATTCAGCGCGGTTTTGCCGCCCTGCAGAATATCCACCGTGCTAAGCGGTGCGGGCTCTGCGCTGTGATGCAGCTTTTGTGCGTCATTGAGTTGGCCGACGACGGTTTCGGTCATGCGGTCGTGAATCTGTGTTTTTAGAGCCGTTTTTTCGGCATCGTTCAGCGGCTTGCCATCATTGGTCGTGACGTAGAATGCAATGCCGCGCTCAAGCCGTAAAAGATTAGTCAGGCCACAGTTCTTGGCAATGTCCGTTGCGCGTGAAGCCCAGGGTGAAATCGTGCCAATGCGTGGAATGACCAGAAACAATTCGCCGGCGGGCGCTTCGGTGTTGGATTTTGGGCCGTAGGTGAGAATCTGTTCAAGCGTGTGCTGCTGGCTTTCAGAAAGCGCTGATTCGCCAAACGCAAAGTGCATAAACTCTGCGTAAATATGTTTGATGTTGGGGGCGGATTTCTTTAAGGTGGCGTACAGTTTATCAAGACGGAACTGCGACAAAGCAGGGCTGCCGCGAAGGCTTAAAAATTGGGTGCTTGGCATGGATGGTATGAAGGCTAAAATTTAGTGTATTTAAGCCATATTTTAACAGAAAGCCTGCTGGAGCTTATTAAATTTTACAGGCTAAAATTTACATACCCAGCGCTCTAGCGCCTTGGTAGAAAATAAAGCTCACCAGCCATGCCAGCCCTAGTGACCAAACAATCGATAGCCACATGAATCTGCTGCTTTTTGACTCACTTTTTAACGTGGCGATGGTGGACAAGCATGGCGTGTAGATTAGCGTGAACAGCATAAAGCTCATGCCTTGTACCCAATCGATATTGATTGCGATCTGCTGGCTGAGCGCATCGCCTTGCAGGCCGTAAATCACCGCGAGCGAGCCGATGACAATCTCTTTGGCCACGAAGCCGAATATCAAGGCAATCGCCAGCTGCGAATCAATGCCGATCGGGTTGAGAATTGGTGCAAACAGCGTGCCGATTTGCCCGGCCAGCGTGCCGCTGCTGGCGGGTGGCACGTCGGTAGGAAAGTGCGTAAGCGCCCAAACCAGGACGACGCCGATCACAATGAATTTAGTGGCGCGATTCAGAAAATACTTGACCTCTTGCCAGCCGCGCAGCCATATCTGGCGCGGGGTAGGGAAGCGGTAAGGCGGCAGTTCCAGGATAAATGGCTCGCTGCTTTTGTATTGGTTCTTAAACAAAACGGCGGTTAGGAATATGGTGGCAAAACTTGCCATGTAAAGCGCAAACATGATGTAAGGCGCTTGTTTTGCAGTAAATAGCGTGGCAATCAAAAACAAGAACACCTGCAGTCTTGCCGAACACAGTGAAAGCGGAATAACCAGCATGGATAACAAGCGCATCGGACGGCTGCGCATCACACGTGTGCCCATAAGTGCGGGCACATTGCAGCCGAATCCCATCAGCATCATGACAAAGCCGCGGCCATCAAGGCCGATTTTGGCCATGAAGGCATCCATCAGAAAAGCGGCACGCGACAGGTAGCCACTGTCCTCGACCATGCTCATCACCAGAAAGAACAATACGATAATCGGCACGAATGCCGCTACAGTGCTAATGCCGTTAAAAATGCCATCCAGCAGCAAGCCGTTGAGCCAGGCCGGCAGGCCGGACAGCAGCGGATCGAGAACGCTGGAACGGAGCAGGGCGAGCAGCCATGCCATGCTGTCCTGCAGCGGCTTGCCGGCAGTGAAAATAAACTGGAACAGCAAAAACATGGCCGCAAAAAAAATCGGCAAACCAAACCACGGGTGCAGCAGCACTTTGTCAATGTTGTCGGTGGTTTTATCGGCAAGCTGGGTAGGCATTTGCACGGTTTTTTTAACAATATCGAGCATGTCCTGCTCAATCTGGACGTCTGCTTCAAGCAGGGATGCGATGGTTTGTGGCGAAACGCGGTTGGGTTTTTCTTCCATTTGCCTGGCCGCCACCTGTAGTGCCTGTGGACAGCCATCGCCATATTTGGCGCTGATCAGCATGACTGGCAGGCCAAGCTGCCTGAACATGGCTTCGGCATCAATGCTGATGCCCGCACGTTTGGCTTCATCCTGCATGTTGAGCAGCAAAATGGCGGGCAGTCCAAGGTTTTTAAGCTGCAAGGCCAGCGATAACTGGCGGTCGATCTGTGAGCTGTTGAGCACAATAATAGCCAAATCCACCGGGTTGCTGCTCAGGAAATGGCGCACTACCTGTTCGTCATCCGAAAAGCCGTGCAAATCGTACAAGCCGGGTAAGTCAACCAACTCGGCAATATGGCCGCCGATTAGGATCTTGGCGCTCATTAAATCTACCGTGATGCCTGGCCAGTTGCCGACGCGTGCCGAGGCGCCGCTCAGGCGGTTGAATAGGGTGGATTTGCCCGTGTTGGGCATGCCAAGCAGAGCAATGCGTTTCATGTTGAGGCGCGCAGTTGCAAATCAGGCAGCGTTGAGTTGTATGCGTTGTGCTTCGACGCCGCGCAAAATGATGTCCGTAGCGCCAATCCGCACATGCAGCGGACCATTAAAGCTGGCGCGGCGAATCAGCTCTATTTTTTTGCCAATTCTAAACCCCATGGCGTTCAGGCGCTGGTGTAGCGCTTGCTCAGCGTGTATCGCGTGAATGACGCCGTGCTCACCAGGGTTTAAATTGCTTAAAATAGTCATGTAGTTATGAGTAATCTAAATGATAATGGTTCTTAATTATCACATAATCTGATAAAAAGTCAATGTACAAACAAAAAAGCCTGCAAAAGCAGGCCTATTTGTTAGCTAATGTTAAATTTTAGATGACGACTATTTTTTATCGGTAATTCCAGGTACGTCGATTTTGGCTTTTGCTTTTAAATCCAGCATCATTTTTTCGAGTTTGCGTTGTTGCAGGGTGCGCTCTAAGCCGTCTTTGACTTTGTCATATGGAGGCACTTGGGTTGCGCGTGAATCAACCAGTTTGATGACATGCCAGCCAAACTGGGTTTGTACCGGCGTGGTTGAAACTTCACCTTTTTTCAGGCTGGTGACCGCATCGCTGAATGGTTTAACCATGCCGGCCGGAGAGAACCAGCCTAAATCACCGCCTTTTTCTTTAGAGCCTGGATCAAGCGATTTTTCTTTTGCGATTTTGGCAAAATCACTGCCTTTTTTTACCTGTGCCAGAATGTCATTGGCTTCAGCTTCAGTTTTTACCAGAATATGGCGTGCGCTGTATTCTTTATCGCCCAGTTCCTTTTTGTATTGTTCATAAGCGGCTTTTTTATCAGCATCAGTTACCGGGTTTTTCTTCATGAAATCCTGCAAAAACATATTCACCAGAATTTTGCGGTTTGAGAGTTCGCTATTTACGGTGTAGTCTGGTGTTTTATCCATGCCCAGGCGCTGCGCTTCCTGATAGGCAAGTTCGGAACCCACCAGTTCGTTGATAATGGCATTTTTTAAGCCCTCACCTGGTTTTTGACCGCGCGCAATCGCATCTTTGGTGATGTAATCCACCCAGGTTTGTTTAATGGCCTTGCCATTCACTGTGGCTGCTGCGTCTGCAGCATGTAATGCCGGCGTGAAAGCTAAAGTAGAGAATGCTGCGAGGGTTACGAATAATTGGTTGATTTTCATTAGAAATCCTTGAAATTAAAAATTTAATCCTGATTAAGTTAATACGTTAGATGGAATCGTCTGGCGAAATTGCAAGTATGCTTATAGCATGAATTTGTTGCGGGATTAAGTCAGCAAGTGCTTGATAAATTAAACGATGTCGCATTACCTGCGATTTTTGCGAAAAATGAGAGCTTACTATTTTTATGTTGAAATGTCCACCACCAGCATTGCCTTTGTGGCCTGCGTGCAGGGCGCTATCATCTTGTATCTCAAGGCTTATCGGGTTTAATGCGGCCAGCCTTGCTGTTATGGTTTCAGTCAAATTCATGCTGTGCTTAGGGCAGCGTTTTGCGAAAAGGTTTCACAGCCACGTTTGCATACACACCCGCACTGACAAACGGATCGGCCTCCGCCCAGCTTTTTGCAGCTTGCAAATCCGAAAATTCGGCCACAATCAAGCTGCCGCTAAAGCCTGCCGGACCCGGGTCTGCGCTATCAATGGCGGGGAAAGGCCCAGCCAGTAATAACTTGCCTTGGTTTTGCAGTTCTGTCAGCCGCGCCAGATGTGCTGGCCTGGCATTCATGCGCTTTTCAAGGCTGTTTGGAGCATCTTCTGCAATGATGGCGTACCACATTAGATAGGCTCCATAAATTCTGAATGTTGAAAGGCACTCACTTTTTATCCTCATCCGGATCGATCAAATAGTTTTTCAAAAGTAAGGTTTGTGCAATGACAAACACAAACATCATGCCGGTAACGCCAAACAGTTTGAAATTCACCCAGGTGTCTAGGCTGTAATTAAACGCGATGTATAAATTCAGAAAACCCAGCAATACTAAAAAAATCACCCAGGCCAGATTAAGCTTGTGCCAAATTTTCACAGGCGGGTTGAGCATTTTCCCCATCATTTGACGAATGAAATTTTTCTTAAAAAACAGGTCAGAAATCAACAGAATCGCCGCTAAAAGCCAGTAAAGCACCGTCGGCTTCCACATAATATAGGTTTTGTCGTGCAGCAGCAGGGTAATGCCGCCCAGCACGCTGATAATGGCGCCGTTTACCAGCAACATTTTTTCTATTTTGCCGTGACGGATTTTGCTGTAAATAATCTGCGCGATCGTGGCGATAATGGCGATGGCCGTTGCAAAGAAAATACCGTAGAGCTTGAAGCTTACAAAAAATAAAATGACGGGAAATAGATCAAATAAAAATTTCATGTGGCCCTGGTTGAAAGTGTTGGACGGGATACTGAAAGCGCAACTATCAGTAAAGACGGTATTTTGCTATGATTTGGCTATTAATGCAAAACAGTAATTGCAAAACGTTGATGGTTTAATTTTATGGCGGCACAGATCGATCTACATTGTCACTCCACGATTTCTGATGGGCTGTTATCGCCGGAGGAGTTGGTCGCGCACGCAGCCAAAAGCGGCGTCAAAGTATTGGCATTGACAGACCATGATGACGTAAGCGGCCTGAAAGCCGCGCGGGAAGCGGCTCCCCGGCATGGCATCCAATTTGTGAACGGTGTGGAAATTTCAGTGACCTGGAAAAGGCGCACTCTGCATATCGTTGGTCTGAAGATAGATTCCGAAAACATAGCCTTAAGAAATGCACTGGATAAGGTGCGCACCGGGCGCGACGAGCGTGCGCAGGAAATGGCTGCAGGATTAGCCAAAGTGGGTATTGCAGGCGCGTACGAAGGTGCAAAAGCAATCGCCAATCAAAGCATTCTGACGCGCAGCCACTTCGCACAGTTTCTGGTGCAAAATGGCCATGTTAAAGATGTTAAATCGGTGTTCAAAAAATATCTGGTCAAGGGCAAACCCGGCTTTGTCGATCACCAATGGATGAGTCTGGAAGAAGCGGTCGGCCTGATTCGTGCCAGCGGTGGCAGTGCGGTGGTTGCACATCCAGGACGCTATGACCTGGGCACCATCAACATGCTGCTGCTGATGCACGAATTTAGAAGCTATGGCGGCGCGGCGATCGAGGTGGTGACTGGCAGCCATACGCCGCCGCAATACCAGCAGTTTGCTAAAATGGCGCACCGCTTTAGCCTCAAGTCTTCAATTGGCTCGGATTATCACGGGCCGGGTTTATCTTACATGGCGATGGGTTGCGTGCCCGAACTGCCGGCGAGTTGTGTGCCGGTGTGGGATGACTGGCCAGAGGCTCAGTATCTCGATTAAATGGCACAATACTTTGTCATCAATGCCGAAAACCCTCAAGCGCGGTTGATTAAACATGCGGTTGAGATTTTGCGCGAGGGCGGTGTGATTGCCTACCCGACGGATTCCAGCTACGCCCTGGGCTGCATGCTGGGGTTTAAGGATGCGCAAGACAGAATCCGCCGGATTCGTCACTTGGGTGACGACCACTTGTTTACGCTGGTGTGCAGCAGCTTAAGTGAGCTCAGTGTTTATACACAAGTGGATAATATTCAATTTCGGCTGCTCAAGGCCAATACACCGGGAGCATATACCTTTATTTTGAAAGCCACGCGCGAGGTGCCGCGCCGTTTACAGCATCCCAAGCGTAGTGCGGTGGGTATTCGCGTACCTGACCACGCCATGGTACAAGCCTTATTGGAAGAGCTAGGTGAGCCGTTGTTAAGCATGACACTGCAATTGCCTGGCGATGACGAACCGCTGAACGAAGCCTGGGAAATCCGCGAAAGGCTAGAGCACCAAGTGGATCTGGTGATTGATTCGGCTACTAGCCATGTGGGCCCGACAACGGTGATTGATTTAACCGCCAGTGCGCCAGTGCTTATTCGCCAAGGCGCTGGCGATGCTGCTCCGTTCGGGCTTTAATTGTTTTAGAAGAAACTTAAAGAAAGATTAAAGAAAGAAAAGCATGGAACTCAACGTCATACAAAAAATTTGCATTTACGCATTGCCGATCTTATTTGCGATCACCGTGCATGAGGCGGCGCATGGCTACGTGGCGAAATATTTTGGTGATTTAACCGCCGATCGTATGGGGCGCATCAGTCTGAATCCGCTCAAGCATATCGACCCATTCGGCACGATTTTATTGCCCGCGCTCACAGTGATGCTGGGGGGGATTTTATTCGGCTGGGCCAAGCCGGTACCCGTTAATTTTGCCAATTTGCGTAACCCTAAAAAAGACATGTTGTGGGTGGCAGCCGCAGGCCCGGCCGCAAATTTGGTGATGGCGATTTTCTGGGCATTGATGATCAAGCTTTCTATTAGTATGCCTGAAACGATTGCTTACCCACTTGCATTGATGGGCAATGCGGGCGTTACGATTAACATCGTGCTGATGGTGCTGAACCTGTTGCCGTTGCCGCCACTGGATGGTGGTCGCATCGCGGTGAGCTTGCTGCCGCATGATCTGGCGCAGCCTTTTGCGCAGATTGAGCGCTATGGCTTCATTATTCTGATTGCGCTGTTGTTTACTGGGGTATTAGGTAAAATCCTGATGCCGGTGATTGGTTTGGTTAACAGTTTGATATTTGGCTTACTTGGCTAGGCTTGTTTGTATAATAATTACATATTTAATTAAGGTTTTCTTATTACATGGCTATAGAACGCGTTTTATCGGGCATGCGCCCCACAGGCAGCCTGCATCTTGGACATTACAATGGCGTGCTTAAAAACTGGATACGTCTGCAGCACGAACATGAGTGTTTCTTTTTTGTAGCCGACTGGCATGCACTGACGACGCATTACGATACGCCGGAAATTATCGAAGAATCCGTGTGGGAGATGGTGATTGACTGGCTGGCTGCGGGTGTTGACCCCGCGAGCGCCACAATTTTCATTCAATCGCGCGTGCCGGAACACGCAGAATTGCATACGTTGCTTTCCATGATTACGCCACTAAGCTGGCTGGAGCGTGTGCCCACTTACAAAGACCAGCAGGAAAAGCTCAGCAGCAAAGATTTATCCACCTATGGCTTTTTAGGTTACCCCTTGTTGCAAAGCGCGGACATTCTCATCTACAGAGCCACGCAAGTGCCGGTGGGCGAAGACCAGATCCCGCATATTGAATTCACGCGTGAAATTGCCCGCCGCTTTAACCATATTTACGGCAAAGAAAAAGGCTTTGAGGAAAAAGCCGAAGCAGCGATTAAAAAACTGGGCAACAAACGCGGCGCGCTGTATGAAGAAATGCGCAATGCCTACCAGCAAAGCGGTGATGAAGAAGCACTGGAAGCCGCGCGTGCCATGATCGAAGAGCAGCAAGGCATGAGCATGGGCGACAAAGAGCGCTTGCTGGGCTATTTGGAAGGCGGCGGCAAAATGATTTTGCTTGAGCCGGATTACAAACTCACACCAGCTTCAAAAATGCCGGGGCTGGATGGGCAAAAAATGTCCAAGTCTTACAACAACACCATTTCATTGCGTGAAGACACCGATACTATCGCCAAAAAAATCAAAACCATGCCGACTGACCCCGCACGCATTCGCCGCACCGATCCGGGCGATCCGGCCAAATGCCCGGTGTGGCAACTGCACGAAATTTACTCGGATAAAACCACCCAGGATTGGGTGCAAATCGGCTGTAAAGGCGCATCCATTGGCTGCATCGAATGTAAGCAGCCAGTGATTGAAGGTGTGCTGAAAGAACTCAAGCCGATTCAGGAACGTGCCGCGCAGTATGCCGAAGACCCGACTTTAGTCAAAAACATCGTTGCCGAAGGCTGCGAAAAAGCCCGCAAGCTCGCGCGAGAAACCATGCGCGATGTACGCGATGCGATGGGTTTGAATTATGGCTAATCATTAGGCCGGCATAATAATTTAATGAAGAAATTTAGATTCATTCTTTTTTTCGTAATTTTGTCTATTGCGGTTACCCTGTTATCTGTATTTTATCAGCGGTTGAGTGGCGAGATTGTTCAATGGAGTAATTTGTGCGGTGCGGTGGACTTCCTCAATTGCTATCACCCCAATCTATCTGGTGGTTTTCCATTCGCATTTATATTTGATCGGCCTGGAGTGTCCGTAGAGTATAAATTGAGCTTTGGTGAAGATGAATTCAGGTGGTATCCATTTTTGATCGATATTTGGTTTTATTTTGTAACGTTTATTCTTTCTTATTTTGTACTTAGAAAGTTGCGAAAAGCCGAATGGCCAACGTAGGAGCACAATACGCAACTGCTATTGCACTCTAGAAGTGAGTTGATATGTTGATAGATAATTTAGGCGGTTAATTTGCTTTTAACAACAACCGAAATCAAAATCAAAGGCGAACTGCTCAACGAGCTGCCGCAGGATTTATACATCCCGCCGGACGCGCTGGAGGTGTATTTAGAGGCGTTTGAAGGTCCGCTCGATTTGCTGCTGTACCTCATCCGCAAACATAATCTGGATATCCTCGACATTCCCATGGCAGAACTCACCGCGCAATACATGGTGTATGTGGAGAAGATGAAAGTGATCAAGCTGGAATTGGCAGCGGATTATTTACTGATGTCTGCGATGTTGATTGAGATTAAATCACGCATGCTGCTGCCAAAACCTGCTGAAATTGCCGAAGAGGATGACCCGCGTGCTGAACTGGTGCGCCGGCTGATGGAATACGAAGCCATTAAGCTTGCTGCACAGCGTTTAGATGAAATGCCTAAGGTAGGTGAAGAGATTGCCGTTGCTGCTGCGTATTATCAGCACATCAGCGAAATCAAACTGCCCGAAGTGAGTCTGGATGAATTGGTCGAGGCTTGGCGCAATGTGCTGAAGCGCGCTAAACTCAATTCGCATCACAAAATCGGCAAGGCGGAGTTATCCGTCCGTGAGCATATGAGCCAGATTCTGCGCCGTTTGAAGGCCGATGGCATGGTGGAGTTTTCGGCTTTGTTCGATATGGCGACTGAAGGCTTGCCTAAGCTGGTGGTAAATTTTCTGGCGATTCTGGAACTGGCGAAAGAAGGCTTAATCCGCATTACGCAACAGCAGGCGTTTTCGCCGATTTATCTGCAAGCGAATGCTAGTGAGTGAGTATGAAAGAACCCGACAACATCACCGAAATGAAACAAGTCTTAGAAGCGGCACTGCTTACTGCAGGACAGCCGTTGAGTTTGGACGACATGCTGAAGCTGTTTGCAGGACGCATGGAGCGTACGACGCTGCGCATGCTGCTGGATGAGTTAAAGCAGGATTGGGCAGAAAAAACACTGGAGCTGGTGCAAGTGGCGACGGGTTATCGCTTTCAAGCCAGGCAGCAATTCAGCGAATTTATTACACGCCTGAACCCTGAGCGGCAGCCAAAATATTCACGCGCGGTGATGGAAACCTTAGCGATCATTGCCTATCGCCAGCCGGTGACGCGTGGGGATATCGAGCAAATCCGCGGTGTGGCGGTGAATCCGAACGTGATGCGCCAATTGCAGGAGCGCGACTGGATTGACGTGGTTGGTCAGCGCGAAGTGCCTGGCCGACCTTCGCTTTACGCAACCACGAAACATTTTTTAGATGACCTCAATTTGCGCTCTTTAAGCGAGTTGCCGCCGATGGATGATTTTGCCCAGAGTGAAATCCCGCTAGATAATTAAAAGTTTATCTGTAACTGCTGTAAAATCACTCCTTTAGCTATTCAAAGTTCAATATGGCACGTCCATTCAAGCAGCAACGCGACCCACAGGCAATTCCACGCCGCCCCAAAACTAACTTCACCAAGTTAGAAACCGACCCGAACGCGCCGCCAGAGCCTACACAGCGCTTGCACAAGCTGTTGGCGCTGGCTGGCTTGGGCTCGCGCCGCGATATGGAAGAACTGATTGCCAGCGGCCGCATTACCATTAACGGTGAAACCGCCAAAGTGGGCGCGGCTGTGACGCAGCATGATGTGGTGCGGCTGGATAGCCGCCCATTGCGTTTGCCGTTTGAGGCTGAGCTGCCGCAAGTGCTGATTTACCATAAGCCGGAAGGCGAGATCGTCAGCCAGGACGACCCAGAAGGCCGCGCCAGCGTATTCGACAAACTGCCGCGCATCAAGCAGGGCAAGTGGATCGCCATTGGCCGGCTGGACATGAATACCAGTGGCTTGCTGATATTCACCAACTCGGGTGAATTGGCCAACCGTTTTATGCACCCTAGATATGAAGTAGAGCGCGAATACGCGGTGCGTATTTTTGGCGAACTGACTGAAGGCCAAATGCTGCAACTGACGCAAGGTATTGAGTTGGAAGACGGCCCTGCCAGCTTTGACAGCATTCGCCCGCAAGGCGGCGAGGGGGCGAACCATTGGTATCAGGTGATTCTGCGTGAAGGCCGTAATCGCGAGGTGCGCAGGCTGTTTGAGGCATTTCAGTTGCCCGTGAGCCGTTTGATGCGTGTGCGTTTTGGCCCGGTGAATCTGCCACCTCGCGTTAAACGCGGGCAAATGCTTAAGCTGGAGCAAAAACAAGTGGTGGATTTACTGGAATGGGCTGGCTTGCCAGTGCCTAAAGCGCCGATGAAACAGCTCTCGCAACGCGAGAAAGATAAGGCCACTGCGGTATTTATGCCAAAAGTGCGCAAGCAACGCGGCAGCGTGTTAGACAAAGCACCGAGAGAAAACAGCACGGCTGCAAGCCGCACCGGTATTGGTTTGCAGGGAATCGATAAACCAAAAAAACACGTGCCCAAAAAACCAGTCAACCGTCGCATACGCGGTGACGCGACGAGCGCGCCCCAAGTAAAAAATAGGCCGCAAAAAAAGAGCGATAACAACCGCGGCCGCGGCTGATTTATTTGCAGACGAATTCGCAATTCGGCCCGCTGCGCCCAACCGAGCTGCCATCCGCGCACTGCTTGGCATCATGCGTACACACGATTTGGTCTGGCGGTGTAGAGGGCTTTTCAACCTGATCAGGCGGACCGATGCGTCTTGGCGGGTTGCTGTTTTCCGGTTTGCTGCAAGCCAGCATAAACAGCATGGTGATCAGGACGAGTGCTGATTTTTGCATTTTAAGCTCCGATTAACTGTTCTTTTGTCAGTAAAAACACAAACTGGCTGCCGGATTCCACTTCCAGCCAAGTGAACGGCAATTGCGGATATGCTTCTAAAAGCGCGTCCTGATTGTGGCCGATTTCGGCCACCAAAATACCGCCATCATTGAGGTAGTTAGCCGCTTCACGCAGGAGCATGTGGGTGTGGTCTAAGCCCGCAACGCCGCTGCCAAGCGCGAGTTGTGGCTCGTTGCGATACTCGGTTGGCAGCTGTGTCATGCTGGGCGCATCCACATAAGGCGGATTGCTGATAATCAAATCGTACTTTTTGCCTTTTAACGCAGAAAACATATCAGATTGGATGGCGGTGATTTGTTCCTGCAAGCCATAATTGGCGATGTTGATGTTGGCAACCGCAATGGCGTCGGGCGAAATATCCACCACGTCAATTGCCGCATTGGGAAAGGCGTTGGCGAGCAAAATGCCTAAACAACCGCTGCCCGTGCAGATGTCGGCTGCACTTTCCACCATTTCCGGGAATTCAATCCAGGGCTGCAAACCGTCTTCAAGCAGTTCTGCGATAAACGAGCGCGGCACGATGACGCGTTCATCCACATAAAACTTGAAGCCGCGCAGCCATGCCTCGCGCACCAGGTAGGCGGTGGGTGTGCGCTTGGTGATGCGCTGTTCTATTAAGTGGGCGAGATGTTTGCGTTCCTGCTCAGTAATCACAGCATCTAGAAAGTTATTCAGCGTGTCGTGTGGCAAATGCAGCGCGCTCAGAATCAGCCATACTGCTTCATCGTAACTGTTATCGGTACCGTGTCCAAAGAAAATGTCAGAGGCTTCGAACTGGCTTACCGTAAAGCGCAACCAGTCGCGGATGGTAAACAGTTCTTCGGCCAGGCGCGGGTAGTGCATCATTTGAGTAATTTCTGCATGGTCAGTTTGTAGGTTTCTTTGAGCGGTTCGATATCTGCCACGCCTACGCATTCGTTGAGTTTGTGAATGGTTTTATTGAGCGGGCCAAATTCAATGACCTGTTTGCAAATGTCGGCAATAAAACGGCCATCAGAAGTCCCGCCAGTAGTGGAGAGTTCCGGGCTTACGCCATAGGCTTTTTCAATCGCTCTGGAAATGGCTTCAACCAGATTGCCGCGCGGCGTGATGTAAGGCGGTGAGTATTCCCATTCCAGGTCATAATCGAGTTCATGCTTGTCTAAAATCGCATGTACACGTTCTTTCAGGCTGGCCTCGGTGCTGGCAGTGCTGAACCGGAAGTTAAACAAAATTTCCACTTCGCCAGGCACCACGTTGGTCGCGCCTGTGCCGCCATTGATATTACTGATTTGCCATGAAGTCGGTGGAAAGTATTCGTTACCGTTGTCCCACACGGTTTCCACCATGTCTTTAATGGCGGGCGCCACCATGTGAATCGGGTTTTTCACCAGATGCGGGTAAGCGATATGGCCTTGTATGCCTTTCACGGTAAGCTTGCCAGAGAGTGAGCCGCGGCGTCCGTTTTTGATCATGTCGCCCACGACTTTGTTAGAGGTCGGCTCACCTACCACGCAATAATCGAAATGTTCTCCGCGCGCTTTCAGCGCTTCGACAACTTTTACCGTGCCATCTACGGCTACGCCTTCTTCATCCGAAGTAATGAGCAGACCGATTGAGCCTTTGTGGTCAGGATTTTCGGCAACAAACTCCTCAATGCTGGTGACAAATGCTGCCAGCGAGGTTTTCATGTCTGCTGCGCCACGCGCGTACAGCATGCCATCTTTGATGGTCGGTTCAAATGGCGGCGTATGCCATTTGTCCAGCGGCCCGGTAGGCACAACATCGGTATGGCCGGCAAATACGATAAGGGGCGACTCGGTTCCCCGCCGCGCATAGAAGTTATCGACATTGCCAAAGCGCATGCGCTCAATTTTGAAGCCGAGCGGCTCGAGACGCTTAATCATCACTTCCTGGCAACCGGCGTCTTCTGGCGTGTTTGAAGGGCGTTTCAGTAAATCGATCGCCAATTCTAATGTTTTATTCATGTTAATGATTCTTTATAGATTGCTTCGTCAAAGCCCAGGCATAGGATTTTACCGTCTTTTACCAGCACTGGACGCTTTATCACAGAGGTTTTTGCTTGCATTAATGCGATTGCCGAAGCGTTGTCAACAATTCCCGCTTTGGTGTTCTCATCCAGGCCGCGCCAGGTAAGCCCCGCGCGGTTGATGAGTTTTTCATGTGGCAATTGCGTAAGCCAGTTTTCGAGCAATTGTTGCGACACGCCTTGTTTTTTGAAGTCGTGGAATTCGTAGGCAATATGCTTGCTATCAAGCCAGTCGCGGGCTTTTTTAACGGTATTGCAGTTGGGGATGCCGTAGAGTTTCATAAGGGCACCTCCATAAATTCACTCTTTGGGCGCATTACTGCGTTGCGCGGTACTCGCAATCTCGCTGTATACCCCATACTATCTCGATTTCTGTGTTCCGTGCGCCTTGTACTGCATCCCAAATTCTGCATTTATAGACATGCCCGTAAGATTTAAGATTAATCGATCATTCTAACAGCAGCGCGCGGCTTATGCAGCCGTTATGCGGATTTACATCAATGCTTCCTGGTAATCAGATACTACAGAAGGGCCTGTCGTCTCGAAATGGATTTCAAGCTGCTTAAACTGCATGAATAATTGATCCTCAGAAACGGGTTCAGAGAACAGATAGCCCTGCAAGTGATTGCAGCCGAGCTCTGTGAGTAAATCCCGTTGCGCCTCGGTTTCCACCCCCTCGGCCACCACATTCAAATTCAGCGCATGCGCCAGTCGAATCACCGCATCAACTAAGGCTTTGGAGGCTTTGTCCTGGTCTATTTTTGAAATGAATATTCTATCCAGCTTGAGTTCGTCCACTTCCAGATTTTGCAGGTAAGTGAGTGTAAATGGATGCAAGCCAAAATCATCCAGCGCGATTTTGATGTTGGCGGCTTTGAATTTGGCAAGCAGGAGCCTGAATTGCGCCTCGTTTTTAATCGCGGCGGTTTCTTTGATTTCAAATGTCAGGTTTTGCGTAGGCACGTCGTACTGATTGAGCCATTTGACGGTTTCTTCTACCAGAAATGTATTGCGAAACTGCTGGCGCGACAGATTCACCGAAAGATTCAAATCAATGCCCTGGACTTTTGCACGGCAGATGGCGCGGCAGGCTTCTTCTATCACCCAACCGTTAATTTGGTTGATGAATCCGAAATGTTCTGCAACAGGGATGAACTCCCTCGGCAGGATAATCCCTTTTGTCGGGTGATTCCAGCGGATGAGCGCTTCCGCCCCTACCAGCAGTCGCGTTTTGCTGTCTACTTTAGGCTGGAACGCTAGGGAAAATTGATTATTTTCGATCGCGGCAAGTAAATCATACTGCATCTCCAGCAGGCTGTCCGTCTCGGATTCGATTTCACTATCAAAAAATTTGAATTGATTCCTGCCATCCTCTTTTGCCTTGTACATGGCAGCATCGGCGTTGATCATCAGCTTTTCGATGTCGCCATCGTAAGGGTAGAGGGCAATGCCGATGGAGCAGGACATTTCGATCTGGTGGCGGTCGATTAAAAACGGTTCTCTGAACGAGCTGATGATGCGCTCAACGATGGGCGTGATGTCTTCTTTGGATTTGATCTCTTCAAACAATACGACAAATTCATCGCCGCCCAGGCGTGCCACCGAGTCGCAGCCTCGAACCGCGGCCTGCAAGCGTCGCGCAACAGAAATTAATATGATGTCACCCACATGGTGACCAAAATTGTCGTTAATCGGTTTGAAGTGGTCCAGGTCGATATAGGCCAGGGCGATGGTATTGCCGGCGCGCGTACAGCGCTTTGCGGCTGCCTCCAACTGGTATTGAAAAGCATGCCGGTTAGGAAGCTTGGTGAGAGCGTCTTTATAGCCGATGTGGCCAATATCAATATGAGCTTGTCTGCTTGAAATTCCCGCCCTGAAAGCAACCAGAATTGCGGAGCCAAGCGCCAGCAGCGAAAGGAGTATCAGCCAAATATCGTAACTTGTTGTCATGATTCAGAAATAAACCGCTTTTTAGTTTTATTGAACTATGCACAGCAATTAGCGTGCCAAAGAGGTGATGGGCAAGGCTGAATGTAAAAAAACCATATAGCTGGCGCGGCGCGCCGGCTATATGGTTTGAGGTGAGGTGCAGCTAATGATAGGTCTATTTGTCGATATTAAACGTATGTTTTGTTGATGGATTATGCCAAATGTCGAAATAGTGGCAGTTTTGTTAAATGCCTCTTAGCAGCTCATTAATGCCGACTTTACCTAAGGTTTTTGCATCAACCTTTTTGACGATGACCGCGCAATACAGACTGTAGCTGCCGTCTTTGGAAGGCAGGTTGCCGGACACGACTACAGAGCCGGCCGGCACACGACCATAGAATACTTCGCCAGTTTCGCGGTCGTAAATTTTGGTGCTTTGGCCGATATACACGCCCATCGAAATCACGCAGTTGTCTTCGACCACAACACCTTCAACCACTTCCGAGCGCGCGCCGATAAAGCAGTTGTCACCGATAATGGTTGGGCCGGCCTGAATAGGCTCCAGTACGCCGCCAATGCCTACACCGCCGCTTAAATGCACGTTCCTGCCGATCTGCGCGCAGGAGCCGACAGTCGCCCAGGTGTCAACCATGGTACCTTCGCCCACATAAGCGCCGATGTTGACATAAGAAGGTAGAAGCACTGCATTTTTGCCGATGAATGAGCCGCGACGCACCATGGCATTGGGCACCACACGGAAACCGCCGGCTTTGAAGTCTTCTTCGGTGTAATTGGCGAATTTTGGCGGCACTTTGTCAAAATACTGCGTGCAGCCGCCATCAATCAATACGTTATCTTCCAAGCGGAATGACAACAGCACGGCCTTTTTCAGCCATTGATGCGTTTCCCATTGCTGGCTGTCACCGATGCGGGAAGCCACGCGCAGCTTGCCGGCATCCAAGTCAGCCAAAATAGAGCTGACTGCTGACTTGATTTCTGCAGAGGCATTGCCCGGGTTGATATTGGCGCGGTCTTCAAATGCCGCTTCGATAATGCTTTGACGTGGATCCATGTGGCTCTCGAATGTATAGTTAAACGAAAAACCGTTATTTTAACCTATATCCGGCGATAGCCAAAAATAAAGCGCGTTGTGGTTGGCAACGCGCCTGTTAAGAGAAAAAGGTTGAATTATTTGGCTTTTTTGGCAGCCTCGTAGAGCGGGCGCACTTTCGGCGTTAATGCCTTCAAATCGGCAATCCTGTTCTCGCTTGCCGGGTGGGTGCTCAAGAACTCAGGTGGTGCGCCTTTACTATTGGCAGTCATTTTTTGCCATAAAGTTACCGCGGCATCCGGATTATAGCCAGCGCGTGCGGCAAGCTCCAGGCCCATTTTATCAGCCTCGCGCTCTTGTTCGCGGCCGTTTGGCAGCGCAAAAAATAATTGAGAACCCATGCCCGCTGCCTGCACCGCAGCGCCGCCTGCAGAACCTGTGACTAAAGACGCCAATGCCTGTAAGCCAAATTGCTGCACATAGGCTTGCGACATGCGTTCGCGGCCATGCTCGCGCAGTGCATGCGCGATTTCGTGGCCAATCACCGCACCCAACTCGTCATCGGTGGCTTTTAATTTGTCCATCATGCCAGAGTACACCATGATTTTGCCGCCCGGCATACAGTAGGCGTTAAGCTGATCGTTTTTTTCCACGTTCACTTCCCAATTCCACTTGGTGGCATCGGGGCGGAACACGCCCACTTGCGCAATCAGTCTGTTGGATATTCCGCGCACGCGCTCCAACTGGGCTTTGTCCGCGTTCAGCGTTTTTTTGGTTTCTGCCTCTTTGAGTGTTTGCGAGTAGGCTTGTGCCGACATTTTATCTACCGAGCCAGAAGGCAGCAGCATAAACTGCGAGCGGTGGACGCCGGAAACACTGTCTTTGGTGGTGGTTGCACAGCCGCTAAGCTGCAAAGCGGCAACAGTAAACATAGCAAGGCAAAGTTTTTTCATATGAATCCCTTAAAACTTAAAATACTGGGTTAGCTTAACGCATGATATGTAAAAAGGTTGAATCTGGCTGTTTTTAAATCATGAGTTGCGAACCCAATTCGACCACGCGATTGGGCGGTAGTTTGAATTGATTGGTGATGGTTTCTGCACTGCGGAATAATCCGATAAAGATTTTTTTGCGCCAAAAGGCCATGCCGGATTTATGGCTGGCGATTAAAATTTCTTTGCCAACAAAGTAAGAAGTGTCCATGGCATCGAACTCCAGGCCGTATTTACCGCATAACATTAAATCGCGCGGCAAATCAGGCTCATCTTTAAAGCCATAGCGTACGGTAACGCGATAGAATTGATAAGGCAGCGCCTCAACGCTGACGCGTTCTTCGAGATTGGTGTGCGGGAAATCCAAAAATTTTACCGTCAAAATAACCACTTTTTCGTGCAGCACCTTATTGTGTTTCAGGTTATGCAACATGGCGTGCGGAACGCCTTCCGGGTTGGGGGTCATGAACAATGCGGTGCCAGGCACGCGGGGTGGCGGGTGAGCGCCAATCGCTTCAATAAAGGGTTCAATTGCCATGGCTTCAGATTTCAGGCGGGTGTACACCATGGAGCGGCCGTTTTTCCAGGTCAGCATGAGCGTGAAAATGCAGATGCCGATCAACAGCGGCACCCAGCCGCCATCGGGAATCTTAAGCACGTTGGCGCCAAAGAAAGCCAGGTCGATGATTAAAAATAGCGCGATGAGCAAGCCGGTTTTAAGCTTGCTCCAGCGCCAAATCTCGACAAACACCACAGATGCCAGCAAGGTAGTAATGACCATGTCGCCCGTCACCGCAATGCCATAGGCCGCAGCCAGATTGCCAGAGCTGCCGAAACTGATTACCAGCAGCATCACCGCCACCATTAAGCCCCAGTTCACGCGCGGCATGTACACCTGGCCTTGTGTGCTTTCAGACGTATGCTGTATGTGCATGCGTGGCAAATAACCCAGCTGCAGCGCCTGGCGCGAAACCGAAAATGCGCCTGTGATAACAGCCTGCGAGGCAATGACCGTAGCTACGGTCGCAAGCCCGATCAGCGGAAATAGCGCCCATTCCGGCGCCAGCAAGTAAAACGGGTTTTTAACAGCAGAGGCGTCGTGTAAAACCAGCGACCCCTGTCCAAAGTAATTAAGCAGCAGTGCTGGCAACACAAAGCCGAACCACGCCAGGCGAATGGGAAAGCGCCCGAAATGCCCCATATCTGCGTACAGGGCTTCTGCGCCCGTTACTGCCAGCACTACTGCGCCGAGGGCGATAAACGCAAGTTTTGGCTGCTCTACAAAGAACTCAACTGCATAAAAAGGGTTGAGTGCATGCAGTATGGTGGCATCATGCGCAATGTTGATTGCGCCAAGCACGCCCAGCGTGCCAAACCACAACAGCATGACGGGGCCGAAAAACCTTCCTACCACCTCGGTGCCCTTGCTTTGTGCCCAGAACAGACCAAATAATACCACCAGGGTGATCGGCACAATCGCTTGGTGCAGGTGCGGCGCGGCCACTTCCAGCCCTTCGATTGCAGAAAGCACGGAAATTGCGGGGGTAATCATGCCATCCGCATAAAACATGCATGCGCCCAGGATGCCCAGCAGCATGATATAGCGCTGTTTTTTGCGGTTGCCTTCAGTATTGCGGCTGGCGAGCGCCAGTAGAGCCATAATGCCGCCCTCGCCGCTGTTATCGGCACGCATGATAAACGCGACATACTTCACCGAAACGATGAGCACCAGCGCCCAGGTAATCAGCGACAGAATGCCGTAAACGTTGCCGGTAGTGAGTGCCAGTGGATGATGCCCGACTGAAAAAACCTCTTTCATGGTGTACAAGGGGCTGGTGCCGATGTCGCCAAATACCACGCCCAGTGCGGCAAGCGCCAAGGGGGCTGTGCGAGATTTGTGAGGGTTATTGTTATCCATTGGTAAGAGCGCTTAAGCGAACCGCTATTATCAATCAATTAACCACGATTAATCAATTGAAAATGGCAAACCAATAAACTTTTTGATGTTTTTAATTGAAACTAGATTCCATTAAGTGCTTGCCTGGCATCTAGAGTGAGGCTGTTGCCGTATAACAACCCCTCCAATGGCAACGTCAGTAAATAGCGTGATTGCTTTCTATTTTCATTTATTTTTGACCAGTGTTTTTTTATTGCGGCTGGCAATCAGGCTCAATAGCATGCTGGTGCCAAGTACGGCAACCACTACGCCCAAAGAAACTGCCACCGGAATCTTGAACCAGTCTACAATCAGCATTTTTGTACCCACAAACATCAGCACCACGGCTAGACCAAACTTGAGCAGATGGAATCGATCAGCCATATCTGCCAGCAAAAAGTACAATGCGCGCAAGCCGAGAATCGCAAATATATTGGAAGTAAACACGATAAACGGATCGCTGGTGATCGCAAAAATAGCCGGAATACTGTCCAGGGCGAAGATGACATCAGAGAACTCGACCAGCACCAACACTAGAAACATTGGCGTGAACCAGCGAACGCCTTTTTCGTAGATCCAGAATTTTTCACCGTGATAGTTATCAGTAATGCGCACATGATTACGCAGCCATTTCAGCAGCGGGTTTTTGGCCAGATTCGGTTCGTGATCAGCAAAAATAAACATCTTAATGCCGGTGATCAGCAAAAATGCGCCAAAAATATACAGTACCCAGTGAAACTGCGCAATCAGCCAGGCACCCAGCAATATCATCAGCGCGCGCAGTACAATCGCCCCAATCACGCCGTATAACAGCACGCGCTTCTGGTATTCAATCGGTACGGCAAAGTACGAAAACAGCATGACAAAGACAAAAATGTTATCCATGGCCAGGGTTTTTTCCAGCAGGTAGCCTGTCAGGTACTCCATCGCCCTGGCATCTGCCACCTCTCGTCCTACGGTGTGATCCAACCAGCCCCACAAGGCGCCGCCAAACAGCATGGCCAGGCTAAACCAGACCAGCGACCAGATTAGTGCTTCACGCGCGCCGACTTTGTGCGCACCTTTACGTCCCAGGGCGAACATGTCTATGGCCAGCATTGCGACTACAAACACGCCAAAGCCCACCCACATCCACCAGGTTCCTATTGATTGCAACTCGCCCATTACTTTCTCTTCCCTTAATTTGTCATTGTTATATTATTTATATCTTACTTAAGATTTAATCTGCCGTTATTTCTTCTTCCAAATGCGCCGCCCATTCCCGCCATACCGCCCAGGCAACAGCCAGTACAATCGGGCCAACGAACAGGCCGACCAGCCCAAAAGCCAGCAGGCCGCCCAGCACCCCAAACAGTACCAGCAAGAAGGGTATCGGGCTGACGCTACTGATAAATAGTGGCCGCAGCACGTTATCCAGCTGGCTTACTACTGCCGCACCCCAAATCCAGACACCAATGGCCGCACCAGTTTCGCCCTGAAGCAGCAGCCAGAGCCCGGCAGTACCCCATGCCACAGGCGTGCCAAATGGAATCAGCGCCAAAACCGCAGTCAGCACACCGAACATCACTGGCGACGCCAGCCCGGCAACCCAATAACCCAACCCTGCGGCAATGCCTTGCACTACGGCAGTAAGCAGAATACCGTAAACCACAGCGCGTGTGGTAGTACCAGCCGCATGCAGATAGTCGTGCACCTGAGGACCGATAAATCGCGCCAGCACATGGCGTAACTCGTGGACGATGCGCGCACCGTCGCGGTAGAAAAAAAACAGAATTACCACGACAAATATCAGTTTAATTAGATTTCTGCCGACCCCGCCGGCCAGCATGGCGACTTCATCCACATGTGCGGCAAGCCATGCTTTTGCTGCGGCAGAAATCCCTTGCGGGTTAGCAGCAAGATGTGCCTGCTGCTGCATCAGCCAGTCACCCAGCCACGGCAGGTCGCGTAATGTTTCAGGCACAGGCGGAGGCGCTGCCAGAAAAGCTTGGAGTGCAGGGTAGGCGTTACTCAGTTCTTGCTGCGCTAACCAAGCCAGCCAAAGCAAAGGCAGAAATAACGTAAATGCCGCCAGTGCCGTCGTCAGGCTAGCCGCCAACGCATCGCGCCCGCCACACCAGCGGCGAACATGTTGAGCCACAGGCCAGGAAGCATAAGCCAACACACCTGCCCAAGCGATAGGGGCCAGAAATGGCGTCACCACCATAAAGGCAAGCAACGCCAAACCGAACAAAGCCATCCACGGAACGATGCGGCGACTAAAGGGGCTGTAGTCTTTCAACACTTATTTACCTGGAGTGCTGTGGCTGCCAGCAGCAATTCTGTCCATTAGCGCAAACATCACACCTGAAAAAACCAGTGTTAAATGAATACCGATCAGCCAAGCTAATTGATTATTGCCATTTGGTCCTGCTAGCACTTCTTTCACATTGATGAAATATTTGAGAAGCTCAATGCCGGAAATGGCGACGATAGAGCCGATCAGCTTAAGTTTTAAATCAGAAAATCCAACATGCCCCATCCAATCCGGGCGGTCTTCATTGTCACCAGTATCGATTTTGGAGACAAAGTTTTCATAACCCGCAAAAATAATAATCAGCAACAAATTCGCCACAAGTGTAATGTCAACTAAAGTAAGAATCCCCAGCAAGGCGGCACCGCCTTCACCCTCAAACACTATAGGCAACAGCGCAATAAACGCTTTTGAGAACTTGACCAATAACAATGCAACTCCAGCGACCAAGCCAATATAGAACGGCACTAGTAGCCAGCGACTGGCAAACATAAAGTGTTCCAGGGAGAGCTCAACACGTTTCATTTTCATTCATTTTTTCTTTCATGGAGGTTGTTAAACATTAATAGGTTACACAGTGCCGTGGTTTGTTGTGTCTCTAACTTACAGTGCTTTAAGTGCGGTAATACGTTCATCCAGGCCCGGGTGGCTGGAAAATAAGCGCTTTAAGCCGCCAGCGCCGCCACCGGCAATACCAAAAGCAGCCATTTGTTTAGGTAATGCGGAAGGCTCATGCTGTGCTTGCAAACGCTGCAGCGCAGCAATCATCTTCTGCCTTCCAGCTAGTTTGGCAGCACCTGCATCAGCACGGAATTCGCGTTGGCGTGAGAACCACATGACAATGATGGAGGCCAATACACCAAGAATCAGCTCAGCCACAATCATCGTGACGAAGAAAGCCGGCCCGGTACCGCGTTCAGTCTTGAATATAATCTTATCCACTGTGTAGCCGATCACGCGTGACAAGAACATGACGAAGGTATTCACCACGCCCTGAATCAAGGTCAGCGTCACCATGTCGCCGTTGGCAATGTGCGACACCTCATGCGCCAACACTGCCTCGGCTTCATCTTTGCTCATGGCGTTGAGCAAGCCGGTAGAAACCGCCACCAGCGAACTGTTCTTGGTCATGCCGGTAGCAAAGGCGTTGACTTCAGGCGAATCGAACACCGCCACTTCCGGCATTTTGATGCCGACCGACTGCGCCTGACGCCTCACGGTATCCACCAGCCAGATTTCAGACTGCGTGCGCGGCTGCTCAATCACCACTGCGCCGGACATGCGTTTGGCCGTCCATTTGGAAATAGCGAGCGAGATAAAAGCACCGCCAAAGCCCATAATGGCAGCAAACACCAGCAGATTGCCAAGATCAAGACCTTGCTCGTTGAGATAAGGCTCCACACCCAGTATGCGCATGGTGACGGAAAGCACCAGCACAATCGCAAGATTGGTAGCAAGAAAATAAATGATACGTTTCATTACAAACTCCATAAAAAGTTTTTTGAGCTAAGGAAATAACTATCGGACAGCTCAGACCGAAGTCAGTGAAAATGTAAATCTTGTTATTTTACAATTTCTGGCTATAAGAATGCAGGGTCGTGAGAATGCTCCCGTAAACGTTCTAGTCGCCTAGCTAGCGTCCGCTTGCAGCGATCACTGGCACGGTCAATCGCAACATAAAGATCAGCTTCTGTATCTTCGATAACGATGTTGTTTTGCCCAGCCAAAGCAAGATCAATCTGACAGCACTTATCGACTCCGCCGCGTGGGCCGTTGATGTCAGACAATCGAACCCGCGCACTCATGATATGGCCATCATTGCGATCAAGTGCGAATTGCATACGTCGTGTGGTATAGCTGCGTAAACTATCCGTAAGAGCAAACCCATTGGTTTGAATTTTAAACTGCATCTTCTCCTCCTTGGAGTGTGAATGAATTTGCATTTAAAAAAGCTGAGCTTTATGGCTCAGCTTTTCAAACTGGTACAACTTACTTCTGGTTGGCTGTAGCTGCAGGACGACCTTCTGCCTCAGGCTGTGCTGCTTGTGAATCTTCAACAGCTTTATCTGTGGCTGCACCTTGGCTTTTAATCATTTCCGCCTTTGGTGACTGCACTGAATGTTTTTTATGTGAAGTCTCCACCGCTGGACGATCTTCTGATTGAGGGTTTGCTTTTTTCGCAGCATCAATTTCCTCATGCGCCTGTTTTTGCTGTTGATCTATTACATCCTTTTTCATCGGCTCGGCTACAACTGATAGCGAGGCGGTTAATATAATTGTTGCTAATCCATACTGTAGTGTTTTCATTTCAAACTCCTTTTGATTCTGATAAAAATATTAGTTACACATTTACATTTCATAACATACTTATTCAACACGCTTTCATTTTCGTAGTCCTCCATAAACTAGACATATAGATTGTCAAGCGAATGCCTCAATGCATTTTCCTGATTCTATTTAGGTCTTTTGCTTAGGCTTTCATGTTTGACAAGCTTCTAATCAATAACTTGATTTTGTTTTCTGAGCCAGATTTTCTGTTGAGAATTCTGTTCAATTTGTCTGGTGTCGGCAATATTCCAAGCCGAATTGCAAATTGCAACTGCCTTGCTGAATAGCCGCGCAATTCTTCTATTAATGCATCATTTTTGACTTTAAGATCCATTATTTTCTCCTTGCAATTAAGCATGGAACGAACTTTACGCTTAGAATATACTTCTAACAATAATGTTAAAATTGAATAATACTTCTAATTTTTAGATGTATTTTGATAAAGTGTGGACGTGTGAAAAACTTAAATTTCAATCACTTAAGATATTTTTGGATGGTAGGAAAAACTGGCAGTATTGCCCGGGCGAGTGAACAGCTCTATTTATCTCCCCAATCAATAAGTGTGCAGTTGGGTGATTTGGAGAACAGTCTTGGTGTTCAGCTTTTTCGCAAGGCAGGTCGTGGTCTTGAGTTGACTGATATGGGACGCAGAATTTTTAGCTATGCTGATGAGATATTTGTGCTTGGCGCCGAATTACTCGATGTTGCACAACATCAGCAGGTTAAAAGAAGCACTCCATTTCGGATAGGCATTTCAGATTCAGTGCCTAAATCACTTGCTTATCGGTCATTAGAGCCAGTTTTACATTTAGAAGATTCTATTCGACTAATTTGTAGAGAAGGAAAGTTGGCAAGTCTGCTCTCAGAAATGTCGGTAAACCAGCTCGATCTGGTGATTGCCGATCGACCTATGCCTGCCAGTCTCAATGTCCGCGCGCATAACCATTTGTTAGGCGAAAGCAAGCTGGCAATTTTTGCTGCCAAAAGTCTGATAGAAGCTTATATTGAAGGTAATAAAAATGTGCATTTTCCTTTCAATCTGAATGGCGCACCTTTTTTACTGCCGGGCGAAGATTTCACCTTCCAGAAAAAACTGATTGCATGGTTTGAATCGAAAAAAGTCTATCCTCACATTGTTGGCGAGTTTGATGATAGTGCCCTGGTTAAGTCTTTTGGCCAGGCCGGCGCAGGTTTCTTTGTGGGGCCAATGGCCATTGCAGATTACATCTGTCGTCAGTATGAGGTGGAAAAAGTGGGCCAGGTAGATACCGTTGTTGAGCAGCTTTATGCAATTACAACCGAACGCCGCCTCACACATCCTGCAGTCATTGCAATCGTGCAAGCGACTTCTAAAATATTTTCTGCTTAACGGATTGCAACATTCACTTCATACCCTATATGCCAAATACTGTTTTAAGTCGGGAACGCACTGCGGAAACCTGCCGCATTGCCGGTGCTTCAATTGCGCGATATGTGAAAGTGGCTGCCATTAAGATCAGCATCGCCACCACATAGATAATTGTCCAGTAATCCGTAGCTGAGAGGGTTTTTAACTGCTCAAATCCTACAGCATATTTAAATACACAAAACAATGTCACCCCATGTAATAAATAAATCCCATAACTGATCTCGCCCAAATAACGCGTGGCTTTGCTTGACAAAAATCCAAACAGGTTATTGCCACAGGCAATAATGAGGAAAGCAATTGATAAACACAACGCCGGTATTCTGGTTGGTTGCTGGTAAAGATGTCCGGAGTAATGCCATGCCTGCCAAAAAACAAGGGTGATCGCAACCACAGAAAAAGCAGGATGTGCCAGAAGCAGTTTGATTCTACCAAATCGAAAAATCATTGCTGTCAGAATGCCCGCTAAAAAAGCAACCGGAAAAAATAAACCCTGCATATTGACAATAAACAGCGATACCAAAGCGACACTCGCTACTAAATAAAGTAGTGGAACACGTATTTTCAATACTAATGCCAGTAATGGTAATGATAGATAAAAGAGCCATTCATAAACTAAAGTCCATTGAACATGTGAGGTGATTATCGGAGTTTGATCATAGCCATTGAGAACCGGTTCGCCAAAAACAGTAAAAGTTAGCCATCTGGCAATGCCTGTCAGAAACCCTCCCCAAGTTACCTGAAGCTGGAAATTTGACTCGATTAAGACCAGAAATATCATGAGTATCATGACAGTAAGGTATAAAGGCGTCAGTCTGAGCACACGTGATACAAAGAGCCTTGTCCAGTCAACGCCCTTGTCGCGTTCATTGATGAGCTTTGACATAAACAGGAAGCCCGTAATCATGAAAAACATATATACGCCACTTTTACCAAGCTGGTTGAAAGGCCCTATTCCTGGGGTTTCAAATGCACCGGTATTAATATAATTGTGCCAGACGCCTGCATGGCATAAAAACACGCCAAATGCCAAGACTCCCCGCAAGCCGTCTAGCGGTGATTGTCTATGTATGTCCGAAGGCACACCAAAGACTTTTACCAAAAAATGACTGGCTAAGAGCGTAGTGAAAAAAACAGCCAATGGAAATATTACGCTATAAGGGGTCATACATGCATCCTCAAACAGTATTTGGTAATGATTGGCTGCAAATCAAGCCAATCAAGCCGTGGTTTATTATTAGTATTTGGCAGCTATCTTGAATTTAAAGTCTAAATGACCCGTTTGTATGAGTGCTGTATGATTATATGGGTAAGCTATGTTGATATGGTTACAATGAATCGGTTTAAGTTTACATGGGTGTCAGATAGTTTAACATAGTCCATTAGCGCTAGTGATTCGCCTGCTGTCACTACTTGGGTTTCTCGCGCAAATCTATATAATGTTATGACGTACAAACTAGGATGTTGCAAAATACGGTAAGTTCAGTAATAACAGAGTTGTTTATTTCTCGATAAGTTTGATTTCAGCCCCTGCTTGACCCTCAGCAAAACGGATTTGCACCATATCAGTCAGCTTAATTTGACTGGTTGATCGCACGACTTCGCCTTTTTCTGTTTGTACCAGCGCGTAGCCGCGCGCCAGCACAGCCTGCGGATTAAGTTGTTCGACACTGTTTTTTAATCGCAGCAAATGCTGTTGATGCGCTTGTAGCTGTTGCTGCATGGCTAAAGCGAATCGATTTTGTAGTTGTTTTAGCTGATTCGCCTTGTTTTCCAATTGTTGCAGCGGTGAAACCAGCCTGCGCGCTAAAAAATCCAGCTTCTGGGCGAGTTGGTTGATTGAAAATTCGATTTGTCTGGTCAATTTATTGTGCAGGCTGGCGAGCTGGTTTTTCAGGCTGCTCACATCCATGCAAGCCAGTTCGGCTGCCGCGGTGGGCGTGGCGGCGCGCATATCCGCCACAAAATCACAAATGGTAAAATCGGTTTCGTGGCCTACGCCGCTGATGGTGGGAATCTCGCAGTTGGCAATGGCGCGCGCCACGATTTCCTCGTTAAATTGCCATAAGTCTTCCATACTGCCACCGCCGCGGCAGATAATCAGCGTATCGACTTCTGCGCGCTGGTTGGCGGTGTTGATGGCTTTGGCGATGGTTTCTGCGGCGCCTTTGCCTTGTACGGGCGTGGGGTAGATGATGACGTTGACCCCTGGATTGCGGCGCTTGAGTGTCGTCAGCACATCACGTAACGCTGCTGCATCAGGCGAAGTGACGATGCCGATGGTATTTGGGTGCTTTGGAATGGCATGCTTGGAAGCCGCATCAAATAAGCCTTCCAGGGCAAGCTTGTTTTTAAGTTTTTCAAATGCCTCAAATAACGCCCCCAGGCCGGCTTTTTGCACAAATTCAACGGTAAGCTGAAAATCACCCCGCGCTTCGTACAGCGTGGCCGTGCAGCGCGCCTCGATTTTATCGCCTTCGCGCGGTATAAAATCAACGTAACTATTGCGACCTCTAAACATCACGCATTTGACTTGCGCGGTTTGGTCTTTTAGCGAGAAATACCAATGCCCGCTGGCGGCGCGGGTAAAGTTGGAAACCTCGCCCGACACCCAGAACAACGGAAAGCTCATCTCCAGCACTTCGCGTGCCAAACGATTGAGCTCAGACACTGTCAATATGTGTCCTGGGACTAAATTTGAGCTACTTAAATTTACGGGTATTTCTGCCAAAGTGTGCTCGTCCAATAAGTTATCTAGGTTAAAATGGTTTTTTAAGATTATATTGTAAAGATTACTATGCCAATTAAAATTCTAGGCAAACTTCTCTCCGGTCGCAGTGGTTATATCATCGGCTTTGTGGCCTGTTTTGGCCTGGTGGGTTTGGCGTTGTGGATTCAAACGCGCTATAACCTGGAGCCATGCCCGTTGTGCATCTCGCAGCGCATTATTTTTATGTCGCTGGGCGCATTGTTTTTGCTGGCAGCCATTTTTAACAATTACCCTAGATTCTTCGCGACCTTGCAAGTGCTCACCGCGCTGGGCGGCGCCGGCGTGGCGGTTCGCCACTGGTGGATACAGGCGCACCATGAAAGCATGGTTGCGGATTGCGGTGTCGGCTTCGATTATATGTTCGAGAATTTTCCGTTAAAAAAGGCGTTTACTCTAATCTTTCGCGGCACGGGCGACTGCGCGCTGATCGACTGGACATTTTTGGGGTTGACGCTGCCGCAACTGGGCTTGATCGCATTTATCGGCTTCGGTGTGTATGCCGTTTATCTTGCAAAAATAAATACGAAATAAAGTAAAAATATGAATTATAAAACTTTAGATAATTTCGTCGGCAACACGCCGCTGGTTAAGCTACAACGCATGGCAGGCAACACCAGCAACACGATTTTGCTGAAGCTTGAAGGCAACAATCCGGCCGGCTCGGTGAAAGATCGTCCCGCGTATAGCATGATTACGCGCGCTGAAGCGCGTGGCGACATCAAGCCAGGCGATACCTTAATTGAGGCGACCAGCGGCAACACAGGCATCGCGCTGGCGATGGTGGCCGCCATGCGCGGCTACAAAATGCTGCTGGTGATGCCGGAAAATCAAAGCGTAGAGCGTCGCCAGAGCATGAAGGCTTATGGGGCAGAGTTTGTGCTGACGCCAAAAGAGGGCAGCATGGAACTCGCCCGTGACGTGGCGCTTAAGCTGCAAGCCGAAGGCGAGGGCATTGTGCTGGACCAGTTTGGCAATAGCGACAACCCGCTTGCGCATTACGAGGGTACGGGACCGGAAATCTGGCGCGACACCGCAGGAAAAATTACGCATTTTGTTTCCAGCATGGGTACCACTGGCACGATTATGGGTGTTTCACGCTACTTAAAAGAACAAAACCCCAACATTAAAATCATTGGCGTACAGCCCGAGGAGGGCAGCCAGATTCCCGGTATTCGCAAATGGCCAGTTGAATATTTACCAAAGATTTACGATGCAAAACGCGTGGATGAGCTGCGCTACGTAAACCAGAAAAACGCCGAAAACATGACCAGAAAACTGGCCACAGAAGAAGGCATATTCGCCGGCATCTCCAGCGGCGGTGCACTTTACACGGCGCTTCAGCTTTCGAAAGAGGTTGAAAACGCAGTGATTGTAAGTATTGTCTGTGATCGTGGGGACCGGTATCTTTCCACAGGTGTATTCCCTAGTTAAAAAACGCACATTTCGTCATCATGCTGCGTTGCAAATCAAAAAATGCGCCCTTACATATCACCCCATATGCGGCGTCCGATTTTTTGTTTCGCGCCTTGCCTGATTTAGAAATCTGCGCTTTTCTACTCATTGCATTTTATTTTTTTACCACACCTGCATATGCCATTTCCAGCATCCACATCAGCGTGGGAGAGGTGGATGCGCCCGCAGGACAGCTGAAAAACGCCAGATTTCAGGTGGATCTAAAAGGCGCTGAACCTACGCTTAAACTGAGCGCCGAGCTTAAACCCGGCAATGAAAAAACCTTTACTGCCTTTAACCTGAATTGCGGCACGTTTCTAAACACCCACATTGGCGAGTTGGATTGCCTGAACGGCGTGTTTTCTGCTAAGCAAATCAATGTGCCGCTGACAGCACACTTCAAGAGCTATCCCGGTGATTTTTCAGTCAATATCGATTTCATGCAAGCAAGTTTCAGCGATGCAACCGGCATCCATGCAGGCGAAAAACTTACCGGAAAAGTCATTCTCGCCGCCAGGAAACAAGCCGATGTCTGGCACTGGAGCGGTGTGTTTAACTGGACCGATGGCGAGCTGTATTGGCAGCCGTTTTATTTTGGTAAAGCGGGCAACAGTTTCGCCATTGGCGGCACATTTAAGGCGCCAATGCTGCAAATACGAGAGGCAAATCTGTTGGTGAACGAAGTGGGCAGCATGTCTGCCAGCGCGCAAATCAACACCCAGTCCAAAAAAGTGGAAGATGTAAAAGTGGTGGCCAAGGAGGTGGATTTTGCAGGCTTGTACGGCCTGGTGTTGAAGCCGATGGTGGAAAAATCTGCATTCGGCAATTTGAAAGTAAGTGGCAAAGCCGACTGGCAGTTTGAGATGAAAAATCTGCAGCCAACCAGTTTTGAGCTGAATTTAAAAAATGCACATGTTGAGGATTTAAAAGGCAAGTTTGAACTGAACGACATCAATGCGCATATCCCGTGGGATTACGATGTGCCGCAAACTGTGACGCTGTCTTATTCTCAAGGACACGTGCTTAACATGCCGCTCGGCAATACGCGCTTGCAGGCAGAGCTTAACCGCTATTCGGTTACCGCGCCCAGCCTGGTGTTGCCGGTGCTGGATGGCGCGCTGAAGTTCGAGGATGTTTCTGCCGCTTACCTGAGTCAGCAGTGGTTCTGGCACTTGAAAATGCAGTTGCAGCCCATTAGTATGAACCAGTTCAGTCAAACGCTGGGCTGGCCCGAAATGCAGGGGAAGATAGATGGCCAGGTGCCGCTGATTACGTATGCCAACAAGCAGTTGAATATGGATGGCGCGATGCAATTCAATATGTTTAACGGCAGCGTGCGCATGTATGGCTTGCATATTGATGATCCGCTCGGCACGGTGCCGCGCCTGTACGCCAATTTGGAGATGCGCAATATTGATTTGGGCAATTTGACCCGCACGTTTAACTTTGGCGTGATTGAAGGCAAACTGGAAGGCGATGTGAAAGATTTGCGGCTGGAAAACTGGAAACCCGTGCACATGGATGCCATTATCCAAACGGCTGATGGCAAGCATCTTAAAAAAGTCTCGCAGCGCGCGGTAGAAAACATTACCGCATTGGGCGGTGAGGGCACGGCGGCAGCCTTGCAGCGCACATTTTTGCGATTTTTCAAAGAATTCAACTATGAAAAAATCGGTTTAAGCTGTCAATTGCGGCAAGATGTGTGCAAAATGGGCGGTGTGGAGTCAACGCCCACCGGGTATGTCATCGTTAAAGGCAAAGGCGCGCCAACCGTTACAGTGAACGGTTATACCGAATATGTGAGTTTGACAGATTTATTAGCGCGGATTAAACGCATTACCGACAGCAATAGCAAGATGATCGTGAAGTAGAAACTGCGAAGTTAAAGTTAGCAAAGAGGATTAAATGATGAATAAAAACATAGGCTTATTGATGGCAGTGGTGGGGTTGTCAGCATGTGTCACCATCAACATTTATTTTCCCGCAGCTGCGGCAGAAAAAGCGGCGGATAAGATTATTGAAGAAGTGTGGCAACTGAAAGATGGCGAGACTCCGCCTGAAAGCAAGCCAGAAGTGAAACCTGGTGAAACACCTGCGAAGTAAAAAGGAAAAAACATGAAAAAATTACTATTAGGTTTTGCGATGATAGCCAGCCTGTTCATGGCCACCTGGCCAAGTTTTGTACAAGCTGCAGCGGCAGATCTAGAGATCAACACCCCCGCCATCACGGCCATTAAAAACAGCATGCAGGCGCGTCATCCGCAGATATTGCCGCACTACAACAGTGGTGCGGTGGGGCTCACCAAAGATGGCCTCATTGCGGTGCGTGATGCAACGGCGGTACCGCTGAAGGACCGTGGCGGCATTAATAGCTTAGTGACAGCTGAAAACACAGACCGCAATAAACTCTACAAAGAAATCGCCACTGCCAACGGCCATCCGGAGTGGGAAGGCGAAGTGCGCCAGACCTTTGCCGGGCGATGGGTGGATAAAGCGCAAAGCGGCTGGTGGTACCAAGGCGCGAGTGGCTGGGTGAAAAAATAAAAATAGTAAAAATAGCAATAGCTTCAAGGCTGCTTAGGCAGCCTTAATTTTTTTGGTGTATGCTTTCAGTATGACTCCAATTCTTGTATTCGACATCGAAACCATCCCAGACACCACTGGCCTGCGTGCCTTGCTGGACGTGCCTTCTGAGGCTACGGATGTAGATGTAGCTAATATTGCATTTCATCAGCGCCGCCAGCATAACGGCAGTGATTTTTTGCCGCTGCAGCAACACCGTATCTGCGCGATTTCGTGCGCCTTGCGAGAGGGAAACAACTTCAAGGTGTGGAGCTTAGGCGACGTAAATTCGTCTGAAGCAGAGATTATTCAGCGCTTTTTTGACGGCATCGAGAAATACACGCCGCAAATCATCTCGTGGAATGGCGGCGGGTTTGACCTGCCCGTGCTGCATTACCGTGCCATGATAAACAAGGTAGTCGCCCCGCGCTACTGGGATATGGGCGAGGATGACAAAGAATTCAAATGGAACAATTACATCAGCCGTTACCACACGCGCCATCTCGACTTAATGGATTTGCTCGCGATGTTTCAGCCGCGCGCCAATGCGCCGCTGGATGAAATCGCCCAGCTGTGCGGCTTTCCGGGCAAGCTGGGCATGGATGGCAGCAAGGTGTGGGATGCCTATAAAAATGGTGAGATCGAGGCGATCCGCAATTACTGCGAGACCGATGTGGCGAATACGCATCTGGTGTTTCTGCGCTTTCAGCTCATGCGCGGGCATCTCACGCCAGCGGCTTACGAGGCCGAGATTAAGCTGGTGCGCGATACATTAAGCGGTTATTCAGGCACGCATTGGAGCGAGTTTTTAGCGGCCTGGAAAATGTAGGAGCGAATTTATTCGCGAAGATATTTGTATCAGTCGTGGATAATTCGCTCCGGCATAATGCGTTAAAATCTCACCTTTTTTGAATTACGGGTATTTTCATGGCACGACGCTCCAGAAGCCGCAATCAAGCGCCAATCATTCCAGAAATCAAGCATGCAACTGTCGAGTCGCTAGACCAAGAAGGGCGCGGGGTGGCGCATGTGGACGGTAAAACTATTTTTATTGATGGTGCGCTGCCTAATGAAAAAGTCACTTTTCAATCGCATCACATCAAAGGCAGCTATGAAATCGCCAACGTGGTGGAAGTGCTTAAGCAATCGAATCAGCGCGTCACGCCAAAATGTCCACACTATGGCGTATGTGGCGGCTGCAAACTGCAGCATCTGGATTTTGCCGCGCAAGTTGCTGCCAAGCAGCGTTTGCTTGAAAATGATTTGAAACATATCGGCAAAGTAAAAGCGGAAAATATGCTGCCGCCGCTGTATGGCCCAACCTGGGGTTATCGCCACAAGGCGCGTTTGAGCGTGAAATATGTCGAGAAAAAGCAGCGCGTGCTGGTGGGGTTTAACGAGAAAGCCACGCGCTTTGTGGCGGATATGAATAGTTGCGAGGTATTGGTGCCTGCAGTTTCGGCTTTGATTGCGCCGCTGCAAACGTTGATTTTGCAATTGAGCTTGCGAGACAAGATTCCGCAAATCGAGCTGGCCGTAGGTGAGAGCCAAGTAATTGTGCTGATTTTCCGCATCATGGATGCGCTGAATGCTAACGACGAAATCTTGCTGAAAGCTTTTGCGGATCGCCACAGCGTACAAATCTGGACGCAAACCAAAGGTCCGGATACGATTAAACCGTTCTATCCATTGCATGGCAGCTCGCTGCAATACAGCCTGCCAGAGTTTGGCTTAACGTATCCTTTCAAGCCGAATGAGTTCACGCAGGTGAACCCGCAAATCAACCAGGTAATGGTGCGCCGCGCAATGCAATTATTAGCCCCGCAAGCGGGTGAAAACATAGCTGATTTCTTTTGCGGCATTGGCAATTTTACTTTGCCCATTGCCCGTAGTGGCGCACAGGTATTGGGCTTGGAAGGTTTGGCGAATTTAGTGGATAGAGCCAACGAAAGCGCGACTTTGAACAAAGTCAATAACGTAAAATTTGGCGTAGCCGATTTGTTCAAAATGACGCCAGAAGGTTTAGCAGAACTTGGAAAATTTGATAGATGGTTAGTCGACCCGCCACGCGATGGGGCATTTGAGCTGGTGAAAGCGATTGCACCGGAAACCGCGCCCAAATGCATTGTCTATGTATCATGTAACCCGGCCACGCTTGCGCGCGACGCGGGCGTGCTGGTGAATGAAAAAGGGTATACCCTAAGCGCGGCAGGCGTGATTAATATGTTCCCGCACACCGCGCATGTCGAGTCTATTGCGCTGTTCCGGAAAAACTAGCCTTGCCTGTTACCCTTGTCTGGTTCCGAAAAAATTAGTTTGTTTTCTCCTGTTGTCCACACAGTAGGCCGTTTTGCCGCCCACTGCGAGTAGCAGCAGACCGCCGGCCATGGCGATGTCTTTCAGGAACATGATCATCTGCATTTTGTCAGCAAAATTGGCGTGGAACAAAGCGGCCGCGAGTACTGAAAAACCCGCCAGCGCGAATGCGGCTAACCTTGTCTTGTAGCCTACCGCGAGTGCCAATCCGCCTAGCACTTCCAGAGCAACGGTTGGCCAAAGCAGAATGCCCGGCACACCCATCGACTGCATGTAACCGGCCGTTCCGGCAGGGTCTTGAATCTTGCCGATGCCAGCCAGAATAAAAATTAGTGCCAGCATTACACGCCCCAGTAGTTGAATCACGCCAGTCATCGCACTCTCCCTTAGTTAAATGTATGTCACTAAATATAGTGACCATAATAAACTTATCAAATCCAGGCCGCAATCCTGTGTAAAATTACGCCCATGCTGAAAAAATCCTTGCTGATGATGTGCTTGTTACTGCTTGCTGCGTGCGGTAAACCGTCATCAGAAGTTTCAGAGATTCATTTCGCCATTGCCCAAGCGCCACTTAACCTCGACCCGCGCTACGCCACCGATGCGGCATCGGAGCGCGTGAACCGGCTGATTTATCAGCCTTTGGTGGATTTTGATGCCGCCTCGAACCCTGCACCAGCATTGGCTTCCTGGCATGCTGTGCATGACAGGGAATATCGGTTTGTTTTAAATAAAAATCGAGCATTGTTTCATCACCAATCACCTTTAAGCGCGCAGGATGTTAAAGCAACCTATGATTCGCTGATGCAGCTGAAAGACTCACCGCATGCAGCGGAGTTTGCCAATATTTCAACTATTAATGCGCCGGATGAAAACACGGTGGAGTTTCATCTAAAGCAAGCAGATAAGCACTTTCCCGCCAAACTCATTATCGGTATTCTGCCAAAAGGCCTGATTGAAAAAGGGCATGATTTTTCACACAACCCCGTGGGGAATGGCCCATTAAAATTTGTGAGCTGGCAAAACAAGCTCACGCTGGAAAAAATCAGTGACAAGCAAAGAATTGCTTTGCAAGAAGTCAAAGACCCGACCGTGCGCGTGCTCAAACTAATGCGCGGCGAGGCGAATTTGATTCAGGGCGATTTGCCGCCCGAGCTGGTGAAATATCTGCAAACCAAACCGGAAATTAGCCTCAAGACCAGCATTGGCGCTAATTTTTCATATCTCGGCTTGAATATGCAAGACCCGGTGTTGCGGAATCTTAAGGTCAGACAGGCCATTGCTTATGCGATTGACCGGCAAGCAATCATCGAAAAAGTGATGGTTCGTAACACAAGAGTAGCGGGCGCGATTTTGCCGCCCGAGCATTGGGCCGGAAACGCGAATTTAACGCCTTATGATTACAACCCAGGACATGCTAGGCAATTATTGCAAGAGGCCGGTGTTAAGCTGCCGTTTAAATTGGTCTATAAGACGTCTACCGATGCGCAGCGCGTGCGCTTTGCCACCATCCTGCAAGCGCAGATGCGGCCTGCCGGTATTGATCTGGAGATTCGCAGTCTCGACTGGGGCACGTTTTTTGAGGATGTGAAGCAAGGCAATTTTCAGCTGTTCGGATTGACCTGGGTAGGCATCAAAACGCCAGAAATCTATGCCAAGGCGTTTGGCTCGCATAACTTTCCACCCAATGGCTTTAACCGTGGAAGATATACTGATGCTGAGCTCGATAAATTGCTAACCAAAGAAGATTGGCCTGCCGCTACGCAACGCATCCACGCGCAGTTGCCGTATATTCCGCTGTGGTACGAAGGCCAGTTTGCTGCCATGCGCAAAGAGATTAAAAACTATGTGCCAAAACCCGATGGCAATTGGGATAATTTAACAACAATTGCCAGGTTCGCAACAAAAAGCTCGGCTACAATAAGCAACCATGCACATTGAAATTTCCATTCAACAACAAACGCTCACGCTGTTTGACGATTTTGGCGGCGTGAAAGCCAGATATAGCGTTTCTACCGCGGCTAACGGCGTGGGCTGCGAGAAAGACAGCGGCTGCACTCCCTTGGGTGCGCATATCATTCGCGCCAAGATTGGTGCGGGTTTTGCACCAAATACCGTGTTTGTGGGACGCCGAGCAACGGGCGAAATCTGCACGCCAGCATTGATGGCGGCGTTTCCAGAACGTGACTGGATTTTGACGCGGATTTTGTGGCTTTCCGGCAAAGAGGTTGGCAAAAATCGCCTTGGCAATGTGGATACCATGCAGCGCTATATATATATCCACGGCACGCCGGATAGCACCGCGCTGGGGAAAATAGGTTCGCACGGTTGTGTGCGTATGCGCAACAGCGACGTGATTGAGCTATTTGATTTGGTTGAGGTAGGCACCCCTGTTGTTATTCACAATGATTAAACGAAATGTTTAGACGTACAGCTGGTTTTTTCACGGTCATTTTCGGCGTGCTGCTGCTCACTTTTTTGCTGATTCACCTGGTGCCGGGCGACCCGGTCGAGGTGATGCTGGGCGAATCGGCAAGCACAGCAGACCGTGAGCAATTACGCGCTGATTTGGGTTTGAACCAACCGCTGGTTCAACAATTCGGGCATTATCTGGGCAAACTCGCCCACGGCGATCTAGGACAGTCCATTCATACCAAAACGCCGATTATCGAACTCATTAAAACGCGTTATCCGGCTACAGTTAAACTTGCGGTTTTATCACTCATTATCGGTTTGGCGATTGGTGTCCCGCTGGGCATTTATGCCGCACTTAAAGCCAATCATTGGCAGGATCTTTTGGTAACGATTGTTTCGGTGCGCTTTTCAGCCATGCCGGCATTCTGGCTGGGGCCGATGCTGATGCTAGTTTTCGCGGTTTGGCTGGGCTGGTTGCCGGTGAGCGGCATGGAGTCTCACGCTTCCATTATTTTGCCTGCCTTGACCTTGGGCTTTGGTTTAAGTGCCATTCTCACGCGCATGACGCGCACTTCGATGCTGGAGGTGCTGAATGAAGATTTCATCCGCACCGCACGCGCAAAGGGTTTAAGCGAAAACATAGTGATTTTTCGTCACGCCTTGCGCGCAGCATTGCTGCCGATTATCACCGTCGTCGGTTTGCAGATGGGCAGTTTGCTGGCCGGCACAGTGATTACCGAAACGATTTTCAGCTGGGATGGCATCGGGCGGTTGTTGGTCGAAAGCATCGAGAAACGTGATTATCCAGTGACGCAGGCCTGTGTGCTGGTAGTGGCGCTAAGCTATGTGGTTGTTAATTTTTTAACTGACCTGCTGTATTCAAAATTAGACCCTCGCGTGAGGTTTGGCGCATGAACCGCTGGCTAAAACATCTGCCGTCGGGTCTGCTGCTATTTTGGCTGCTTGCCGTGTTGGTTGGGCGCATGCTGGATATCGCGGGAATAGGCTTGCAAGGCAATGCCATAGATTTGGGCGCCATTCTTGCAACCCCGAGTTCGCATCACTGGTTTGGCGCAGATGATTTAGGTCGCGATATTCTGGCGCGTACTTTACGCGGCGTGGAGATTTCATTCGTGGTAGCGGTGATCGTGACGCTGGTGACGATGGGCTTGGGTGTGCTGGTCGGGCTGCTGGCGGGCTTTTATGGCGGAAAGATCGACCGGATGTTGATGCAGATCACCGATATATTTCTGGCTTTCCCCGGTATTTTGCTGGCGATTGCATTCGCCGCTGTGCTTGGCCCGGGAATGGTGAATTTGATGATTGCGCTGTGCATCACGGGCTGGGTGAGTTATGCACGCCTTACACGCGGCCAGACGCTAGCTTTACGCAACCGCCAGCACGTGGTTGCGGCGGAATCGCTCGGGGCCGGCGTGCCGCGCCTGCTCATCAAACATATTCTGCCGTTGCTGGGCTCGATATTAATTGTAGAGGCAACCTACAGTTTAGCGAGTATCATGATTGCCGAGGCGAGCCTGTCGTTTCTGGGGTTGGGCATACAGGCGCCCAACGCCTCGTGGGGCGCTATGTTGCGCGACGGGGTGCGTTATATGCTGGTGGCGCCGCATTACGTGCTGATTGTGGGCTTAAGCCTGATGAGCCTGATTCTGGCAATCAACCTGCTTGGTGACCAGTTGCGCGATAAATTAGACGTTAATTCATCTATCAATCAGCACTGACGGTGTTGGCTCACCTTGCCGTACAATGCGTACTGTCTTCGGATCACCGCCTTGCCATTGCCGATTGATAGAAGAATTTAAACATAAGGAATAATTTGAAAAGTCAAAATGTAATATCGTGGTTAGAAAAAAATAAAACCGTAGAAGCCACCTGGCAATCCGAAGCAGATAATCCACCCCCTAAAAGTGTGGTGGTTGTGGATGATACGATGAAGGCCGATGCTGCTTATAAACTGGCTTGCGAGGGCACAGGCTTGCTGTATCGCGGTGATTTTCAAAATGCAAAGCAATTGCTGCAGGCGATTACACGGCGCGTGGACCGCAAGCCGATTAAACCAGCTAGCAATATGACCGAGGCTTTTCATCAGCATCGCGCCAGGCAGATTCAGCGCGCCAATATCACCAATAAGATTTTGATCGAATTGCAGCACGGCAAATGTGATTTGCGTCGTGCACCTGATGTAAAACAAGCAGTGGTTGAAGCTATCGGTGACAAAGTTCCTGCGAAAATGGTGCTGTCGTTACGCGAGCTGTTGGGTATGATCGGCGCACATGAATGGCGCAAAAAAGGCGTGTTTGTCGATGCGCTGCAAGCCAATATCCATGCGCACTTTGGCGTGTATTCCCCGGTGCGTGGCGAATACCTGGAATTGATTAACAACGCGCCTCTGGCCAATATCAAAACTGCATTTGACATCGGCACGGGCACGGGTGTGGTCGCGGCGATTCTGGTGAATCGCGGCGTTAAACAGGTGGTGGCAACGGACAATAATCCGCGCGCCTTGCAATGCGCTGCTGAAAATATTCAAGCATTAGGCCTAACGCAGTATATCGAGATTGTTGAGGCGGATTTATTTCCAACAGGCAAAACAGCGGACTTGATTGTCTGCAACCCGCCGTGGCTGCCCGCCAAGGCCAACGCGCCGATTGAGCATGCGATTTACGACCCGAATAGCCAAATGTTGAAAGGTTTTCTGAGTGGCGTTAAAGCGCACCTGAATGAAGGTGGTGAAGTGTGGCTGATACTTTCAGACTTGGCTGAGCATTTGGGGTTGCGCTCACACGACGAACTGAATAAATGGATTGCTGACGCGGGGTTGAGCATAATTGAAAAGCTGGATATTGCGCCAAAACATGCCAAAGCCAGCGACCAGTCAGATCCGCTCTATTTAGCACGTTCCAAAGAAATCACATCGCTTTATAGATTAAAATAAACACAACAATTGTTAGAGAAACAGCATGAGTTTAGGCCCAGTTATGTTAGATGTTGTCGGCAAAGAGTTAACTGCCGATGATGAGAGAAGGTTAAAGCATCCACTAGTGGGTGGCGTAATTTTATTTGCGCGCAACTTTGAAAGCTGCGCGCAACTGAAGGCGCTCACAGCCAGTATCCATGCAGTTCGTCAGCCGCCCTTGCTGATCGCCGTAGATCATGAAGGCGGCCGTGTGCAGCGCTTTCGCGAAGGTTTTACCAAAATCCCGCCCATGCGCGAGTTCGGTAAAATCTGGGATAAAAATCCTAAAAAAGCGCGTGAGTTGGCAGTAGAAGCCGGCTGGATTCTGGCGGCAGAATTGCGTGCGCATGGCGTGGATTTTAGCTTTACGCCGGTGCTGGATATGGATTACGGCGATAGTCTGGTGATTGGCGACCGCGCGTTTCACCGCAACCCGCAAGCCATTAATGAGTTGGCTTTTGCCTTAATGCAAGGCCTCAAAAAAGGCGGCATGGCGGCGGTAGGCAAGCATTTTCCGGGGCATGGCTTCGTGGTGGCCGATTCGCACGTGAGCATTCCGATTGACGAGCGCGAGTTCGACCAGATTGCGCAGAATGACATGCAGCCGTTTCGGAAAATGATTGATGAAGGCTTGGCAGCAATTATGCCGGCGCATGTGATTTACCCCAAAGTGGACGACAAGCCGGCAGGCTTTTCGAGCAAGTGGCTGCAAAAAGTGCTGCGCGAACGTCTGGGTTTTAATGGCGTGATTTTCAGTGATGATTTAAGCATGGAGGGCGCGACGGTGGGTGGCGACGTGACCACGCGCAGCATGGCTGCGCTGAATGCAGGCTGCGATATGGTGCTGCTGTGCAATCGCCCCGATTTAGCAGATGAACTGCTGGATAACCTGCAATGGAAAATGTCTGCGCAAAGCATCGCAAGGTTAGCGCGCATGCATGGCGCACATCACCCGAAAAACATGGACCATCTGCATGAAAGCGGCGAGTTTGTGGCAGCGGTGCATCGGGTTGGCATGGTTGGGAAATCGGAAGCGGATTTGTTTGCCTGAACGAGCCGGTATCCGCATTTGCATTGACCAAACGTATTGGCGCGCGTAAAATTCGCGCCAATTCTTAAGGCGCTTCAATGGCTCAACAGGCTTCTCCAAAAAACGCAAAAAAAATAGTTGTTGCTAACTGGAAAATGCATGGCAACCTCAAGCAAAATGAGGTCATGCTGACAGATTTTATCGCAACGCTTTCAGGCCTGAAACATACCCAAGTCGTGGTTTGCGCGCCGTATCCTTATCTTGCGCAGTTGCAGAGCTTATTGCAGCATACCCCCATCGCCTGGGGCGCGCAGAATGTCGCCAAAAATGAAGAAGGCCCATTTACAGGTGAAGTCAGTGCGGCGATGTTGCGCGATTTCGGCTGTGCTTACGTGATTATTGGCCACTCCGAGCGCAGCACCGCGTATTGCGAATCTGACGAAAATATTGCACAAAAATTTATGGTGGCCAAAAAGCACGGCCTGACGCCGATTTTGTGTGTAGGTGAAACGCTGATTGAGCGCGAGGCGGGTGTTATGGAGATGGTGGTAGGCAAGCAATTAGATACCATTATCAACATGTATGGCGCCGAGGTTTTTGCCGATAGCGTGATTTCGTATGAGCCGATCTGGGCGATTGGCACCGGCCTGGCAGCCACGCCGGCACAGGCGCAAGCCATGCATAAGTTCATTCGCGGCAAAATCTCAAGTCTGAATGCAGGCGCTGCAGATCGGTTAAAAATCCTCTATGGGGGCAGCGTAAACCCGCAAAATGCGGTACAATTATTTGTTGTGCCGAATATTGATGGCGGGCTGATTGGCAAGTGTTCACTCAATGCGCAAGCGTTTGAAGATATCTGCCTTGCGGCTGATGAATCAGCGCAATAATTAAAGTCGGAATTACAGAATTCATCATAGTTAAAATATTATGATCAATAATAATATTTCAGCTAATTAATATTTTTGAAAGATTTAAGTTAGATGGAAAATTTAGTAACAATTATTCATGTGCTGGCTGCGGCCGGCGTGATTGGCCTGGTGCTGTTGCAGCACGGCAAGGGCGCGGATATGGGTGCGGCATTTGGCAGCGGCGCCTCTGGCAGCCTGTTCGGCGTGAGCGGCTCATCCAATTTCATGAGCAAAGCTACCGCAATCTGCGTCACGATCTTTTTTGCAACCAGCTTAACACTGGCCTATATGGCAAGCCATCGTGCGGGCAATGGCAGTGTGGTGAAGGTGCAGGAGGTTAAATCGGAAGCGGCTAAGGCAACAGAAGCTATGCCTGCAGAAACTAAACCAGCAGAAGCTGCGCCGGCTGGCAATGTTGCGAAAGATATTCCTAACTGATTTTTAGGCAGACCTGATAAACAGCCGTCGTGGTGGAATTGGTAGACACGCTATCTTGAGGGGGTAGTGACGAAAGTCGTGCGAGTTCGAGTCTCGCCGACGGCACCAAAGTTAAGCAAGGTTAGTTTAAAACTTAAAGTGTTGAATTAAGCATTTATTCCAGTGGTGATTGAAATAACTGCGTAGTAAAAGTCATGTAAAAATTAAATGATAACTGTCGATAGTTTTTATTGATTTCTGTTTTTGGTCATTAAGTTTGGGGCTAGCGAGTGCTAGAAAATTATTTTCCGATATTGTTGTTCATTCTCGTAGGCCTGGCGGTCGGTGTCGGTCCGCTTGTGCTGGGCAAGCTCGTATCTCCCAGCAAGCCGGATTCTGAAAAAAATTCCCCCTATGAATGCGGTTTCGAGGCGTTTGAAGATGCGCGTATGAAGTTTGATGTGCGTTATTATCTGGTGGCCATCCTGTTTATTCTGTTCGATCTGGAAATCGCGTTTTTATTCCCGTGGGCGGTGGTGCTGAAAGAAATAGGCCTGGCAGGCTTTCTGGCGATGATGCTGTTCTTGTTTGTGCTTGTTGTAGGGTTTATCTACGAATGGGTGAAGGGCGCGCTCGAGTGGGATTGATATGAGTTTAGAAGGCGTCCTGGAAAAAGGGTTTGTCACCACCACGCTGGATACGGTGATTAATTACACACGTACCGGCTCCATGTGGCCGATGACGTTCGGCCTGGCCTGCTGTGCGGTAGAGATGATGCATGCGGGTGCTTCGCGCTACGATCTGGATCGCTTCGGTATCGTGTTTCGCCCAAGTCCGCGCCAGTCCGATGTGATGATTGTAGCAGGAACATTGGTGAATAAAATGGCACCTGCTTTGCGTAAGGTTTACGATCAAATGGCGGAACCACGCTGGGTGATCTCCATGGGCAGCTGCGCCAATGGCGGCGGTTATTATCATTATTCCTACGCGGTGGTGCGTGGTTGTGACCGCATTGTGCCGGTGGATGTCTATGTGCCAGGATGCCCGCCCACGGCAGAAGCCTTGCTGTATGGCATTATTCAATTGCAGAAAAAAATCAGGCGCACCAATACCATCGCACGTTAACCAACAATAAAAATATGTCAGCTAAACTAGATCATTTATCCGCACAGCTTAAATTGGCCTTAAGCGGCTACATTACAAAGCACACGGTTGCTTTGGGTGAAATTACCATTGAATGCAAGGCAGAGCATTTGATCGAGGTTTGCGCCAAGCTACGTGACCATGCCGAGCTTAAGTTTGAGCAGCTGATTGATTTATGCGGTGTCGATTATGCTGATTACAAAGACGGCACCTGGGAAGGCGCGCGTTATGCGGTGGTGTTGCATTTGCTTTCAGTCAGTTTGAATCAGCGTGTACGGTTGCGTGCGTTTGCACAGGATGACGATTTTCCTGTGTTGCCAACCTTGGTAGATATGTGGCCTGTGGCGAACTGGTATGAGCGAGAGGCCTTTGATTTATTTGGCATTATGTTTGAAAACCATCCTGATTTGCGCCGCATATTGACGGATTATGGTTTTGTCGGTCATCCGTTCCGTAAAGATTTCCCCATGATAGGTAACGTCGAAATGCGTTATGACCCCGAGCAACAGCGTGTGATTTATCAGCCGGTTTCGATTGAACTGCGCAATAACGTGCCGCGCGTGATTCGTGATGAAGGTGCACATGGCTGAGATTAGAAACTATACGATGAATTTTAGCTTCGGCCATTCGATGCAAAATCAATCGAACTTAACTTGCTGGCGCAAGTTAGCCTGCACTGAAATTCATCATAAACGCTTTTCAAAGCAAGATTTCTCGAAAGTTAACTATAGTGGCTGAGATTAGAAACTATACGATGAATTTTGGTCCGCAGCATCCGGCTGCACATGGCGTGCTGCGCCTGGTGCTGGAGCTGGATGGGGAAGTGATTCAGCGCGCTGATCCACATATTGGCTTATTGCACCGCGCGACAGAAAAGCTGGCAGAGAATCGTACATACCTGCAATCGGTACCTTACATGGATCGCCTCGATTACGTTTCCATGATGGCAAACGAGCATGCCTATGTGATGGCGATTGAAAAGATGCTGGGCTTGGACGTGCCAGTCCGCGCGCAGTACATTCGCGTGATGTTCGATGAAATTACGCGCGTGCTGAACCATTTGCTCTGGTTAGGCGCGCATGCGCTGGATGTGGGCGCGATGACGGTATTTTTATATGCTTTCCGCGAGCGTGAAGATTTGTTTGACGTGTATGAAGCGGTTTCCGGTGCGCGCATGCACGCGGCGTATTACCGTCCTGGCGGCGTATATCGTGATTTGCCCAACCAAATGCCGCAGCATGAAACGACTAAGTTTAGAAGCGCGAAGGAAATCAGCAAGCTCAATGAAAATCGCCAGGGTTCGGTGCTGGATTTTATCGAAGACTTCACCAACCGTTTTCCTAAGTATGTGGATGAATATGAAACCTTGCTCACGGATAACCGCATCTGGAAGCAACGCACGGTAGGCATCGGCGTGGTATCACCGGAACGTGCATTGGCGCTGGGCATGACCGGACCGATGCTGCGCGGTTCTGGCGTGGAATGGGATTTGCGTAAAAAACAGCCCTACGAAGTGTATGCTGATTTGGATTTTGACATTCCTGTGGGTGTGAATGGCGACTGTTACGACCGTTATCTGGTGCGCATGGAAGAATTCAGGCAATCGAATCGTATTATCAAACAATGTGTGGATTGGCTGCGCAAAAACCCGGGCCCGGTAATTACGGCGGACAACAAAGTGGCGCCGCCTGACCGCGAGAGCATGAAAACCAATATGGAAGACATGATTCACCACTTTAAATTGTTTACTGAAGGTTTCCATGTACCAGCAGGCGAGGCCTATGCGGCGGTGGAGCATCCCAAAGGCGAGTTTGGCATTTACATGATTTCGGATGGCGCCAATAAGCCGTATCGCTTGAAAATACGCGCGCCAGGTTTCCCGCATTTGGCAGCGCTAGATGAAATGACTAAAGGGCATATGATTGCCGACTTGGTCGCAATCATTGGTACGCAGGATATAGTCTTTGGCGAGATAGATAGATAGAAGCATGTTAAGTAAAGAAGCTATACAAAAAATCGACTACGAGCTCACAAAATACCCCGCTGATCAGCGTCAGGCAGCGGTGATGTCTGCGCTGCGCATCGTGCAGACCGAGCGCGGCTGGTTGTCACAGGAATGTATTAGTGAAGTCGCAGAATATTTGCATATGCCTGAAATTGCGGCGATGGAAGTGGCGACGTTTTACAACATGTATGATCTGGAGCCGGTCGGTAAATATAAGCTTACAGTTTGCACCAACATTTCGTGCATGCTGCGCGACAGCGATGCCATTGTGAATCATTTGCAAGCCAAGCTAGGCGTTGGGTTTGATGAAGTCACGGCTGATGGTAAATTCTGCCTGAAAGAAGGCGAATGCATGGGCGCATGCAGCGGTGCGCCACTTATGACGGTGAATAATCACACCATGCATGAAAACTTAACGCCTGAAAGCGTGGATGAGATTCTTGAGGGCTTGAAATAATGGCTACCAAGACTGTTCAATCTAAAGCAAACAAGCCTGCGAAGGCTGATTTAAAGGGCCAAACGCTGGTCACTTTGCGTACTTTAACCGAGAAAAATCCAGCTTCGCTTGAGGCATACGAGAAGCTGGGCGGCTATTCACAACTTAAAAGAATCGTTACCGAAAAAGTAAAAGCGGTTGATATCATCAGTCAGGTGAAAGTGTCCGGTTTGCGCGGGCGTGGCGGTGCGGGCTTTCCGACCGGGCTTAAATGGAGCTTTATGCCGCGCTATTTTGATGGCATCAAGTATCTGGTCTGCAATACCGACGAAGGCGAGCCGGGCACTTTTAAAGACCGCGATATTCTGCGCTACAACCCGCATCAGATCATTGAAGGCATGGCGATTGCAGCTTATACGCTGGGCGCACGCGTGGGTTATAACTACATTCATGGCGAAATTTGGCAGGATTACGAAGTTTTTGAAGCTGCTTTACACGAAGCCAAGGCTGCTGGATATTTAGGCCAGAACTTATTCGGCACTAATTTCAGTTTTGATTTATACGCCGTGCATGGCTATGGCGCTTATATTTGCGGCGAAGAAACCGCGCTGATTGAGTCTATTGAGGGTAAAAAAGGCCAGCCTCGCTTTAAGCCACCGTTCCCTGCCAGTTACGGTGTTTTTGGCAAGCCAACCAATGTGAATAACACCGAAAGCTATGCCAGCATTCCGTGGATATTGCAGCATGGCGGCCAGGCGTTTGCAGAGTTGGGTGTGCCTAACTCGGGCGGCAGCAAGATATTTTCAGTCTCCGGCCATGTAGAAAAACCGGGTAATTATGAAGTCAGGATGGGAACACCATTTACCGACTTGCTGGCATTGGCGGGCGGGGTCTGGAAAGGCCGCAAGCTCAAGGCAGTCATCCCGGGAGGGCCATCTACACCGGTCATGACAGCAGAGATGATCATGAAGGCCAGCATGGATTATGATGGCTTAAGCAAGGCAGGTTCCAGCCTCGGTGCGGGCTCCATGATTGTGATGGATGAAACCACCTGCATGGTAAAAACGCTTAAACGCCTGAGCTACTTTTTTTACGAAGAGAGCTGTGGCCAATGTACACCATGCCGCGAAGGGACGGGCTGGGTGTATCGCGTGATCAAGCGCATCACTGAAGGCAAAGGCAGAATGGAAGACTTGGAATTGCTGGCGGATGTGAGCAATAACATCTCCGGTCGCACCATTTGCGCGCTGGGCGATGCGGCTGCTACGCCCGTATTGAGCTTTATCAAGCATTTCAGGCCGGAATTTGAATACTATATACAGCACGGCAAAAGCATGGTGGATGGAAAGTGAAAAATCTATTTTATGCGTATATTGTGGCGTTGCGCGGTACTCGAAATCCTCATGTACTTCATGTACATTTCGGTTTCTGCGTGCCGTGCGCCTTACACTCTATCGCATAAAATAAATTTTAGAGATTAGGTAAATGGTTAATATTGAAATAGACGGCAAAGCGCTTGAAGTCGAATACGGCAGCACCATCATTGATGCGGCTGATAAGGTTGGCATCGCGATTCCGCGTTTTTGCTATCACAAGAAACTGTCGGTCGCGGCCAACTGCCGCATGTGCCTGGTGCAGGTGGAAAAATTTGCCAAGCCATTACCCGCCTGTGCCACGCCAGTGGTCGATGGCATGAAGATTTTTACGCGCAGCAAAGAGGCGGTTGAAGCGCAGCAAAGCGTGATGGAGTTTTTGCTGATCAATCACCCGCTGGACTGTCCGATTTGCGATCAGGGAGGCGAGTGTGATTTGCAGGATATTGCAGTGGCTTATGGCACCAGTGGTTCGCGTTACACCGAAGAAAAACGTGTAGTGTTGAACAAAAACATCGGTCCGCTCATCAGTACCGATATGACGCGCTGCATTCAATGCACGCGCTGTGTGCGCTTTCTGAAAGAAGTCGGCGGCATGCAGGAGCTGGGGTTGATCAACCGTGGCGAGCATGCGGAAATCACCGCCTATGTCGACAAATCAGTCAATTCAGAACTTTCTGGCAATATTATTGATTTATGTCCCGTAGGCGCGCTCACCAGCAAGCCGTTCAGATACTCCGCGCGCAGTTGGGAACTCACGCGGCGTCCATCCATTGCGCCGCACGATGGCTTGGGTTCACATATCGAAGTGCATGTAAAAGACAACAAAGTGATGCGCGTGTTGCCGCGAGAAAAAGACAGCATTAACGAATGCTGGCTGTCGGACCGTGATCGCTTTTCCTACGAGGGCTTGAATAGCCCGGATAGACTCAAAACGCCAATGATTAAGCATAATGGTGCCTGGCAGGAAACCGACTGGAAAACCGCGCTGGAGTTTGCGGCAGGTCAGTTAAAAGACATCACAAAACAATACGGCGGTGAATCGCTGGGTGTGCTGGTTTCACCAAACAGCACCATGGAAGAAGGCTATTTGATCAAGCAGCTGGCTACCGGCCTGGGCTGCAGCAACGTGGATTACCGTCTGCGCCAGACCGATTTCAGGCTGGATGGCAGGCGCATCGGCACACCCTGGATGGGCTGCAATATTCACGAAATCGAAGAACTGGATCGTATTTTGTTGATCGGCTCCAATTTGCGCAACGAGCATCCACTGCTGGCACAGAGATTTCGCAAAGCAGTGAATAACGGCGCCGAGCTTTCCATTGTGAGCCCGCTGGACAACAACCCTCTGATGGATATTGCACACAAAGTCATCGTACGTCCCAATGACATGGTGAACGTGCTGGGGCAAATCCTCAAAGCCATGTCCAAGATACAGCGTCTGTCTTTATGTCTGCCGCCATCGCTCGAGCTTTTGCTGGGCAATATCAAGGTGCGTGACAACACGCAGGCCATTGCGGAAAGCATGGCGGGTATGGGTGGTGACGTTGACCTGGTTGCGCCAAAAGTAGGTATTTTCCTTGGGAATATGGCATTAAGCGATCCGCGTTTTACCGAAATGTACAGTATGGCAGAGGCCATTGGCGGTATCTGTGGCGCAAAAGGCGGCATATTGCCTGCTGCAGCGAACAGCACCGGCATGCACTTGATGGGCGTAATGCCGGGCGCTACCGGCATGCACGCCAGAGCCATGCTGGAAGTGCCTCGCAAAGCATACTTGTTGCTGAATATTGAACCAGAGCTGGATTGTCAGCACGCGGCGTTAGCGAAGGCTGCGATGGCGCAGGCTGAATGTGTGGTGGCGCTAACCGCCTATAAGTCAGAAGCGCTGGAAAACGCGGATGTCTTATTGCCAATCGCACCGTTTACCGAAGCTTCCGGCACGTTTATGAGCATGGAAGGGCGTGTACAGAGCTTCCAGGCCGTGACCAGGCCGTTGGGTGAATGCCGCCCCGGCTGGAAAGTGTTGCGTGTGCTGGCGAATACTTTAGGATTGTCAGGCTTTGATTTTGACAGCAGCGAACAGGTGAAAGAGGCGATTTTTGGTGGTGAAAAACCTTCCGTCGTGGTGCGCCGCAGTTTGAACAACAATCTGAAAGAACTGGTTGAAATCCAGGTCAATATCAAACACGAAGGCTTGCAGCGCATCGGCGAGGTGCCGATGTACGAATCGGACCCTATTGTGCGCCGCTCGCCACCTTTACAAAAAACCAAATACAACACCAAACCGATGGCACGTATGCGTGCCGAGCTTATCGCCAAGCTGGGCTTGGCGGAGGGTGACACTGTGCTGGTGAAACAGGATAAGGGCAGCGCAATACTCACTGTGCGACTGGATAATCATGTTGCAATGGGCTGTGTGCGCGTGACTGCGTCGCATGAGGATTCGGTCGGTCTGGGCGATCTGATGGGTGATATTACGGTCGAAAAATATACCGTTGCAATTAATCAGCAAGAGGCGGAAACGGCATAATGGAAATGCTTGCACATCTATTTGGTAGTTGGTGGCCAGCGGTGCAGATTACAGGCTGGACGCTGATAAAGATTGTCGCCATTGTGTTGCCACTATTGGGCGCCATTGCTTATCTCACGCTCGCCGAACGTAAAGTCATCGGATATATGCAAGTACGTATCGGGCCTAATCGCGTTGGTTATTTTGGCTTGCTGCAACCGATTGCGGATGGCGTAAAGCTGCTGTTTAAAGAAATTATTTCACCTACTGCTTCCAGCAAGGCCTTGTTTTTTATTGGCCCGGTATTGGCGATTGCACCAGCTTTTGCAGCCTGGGCAGTGATCCCGTTTGACGGCACCAAGGTACTCGCCAATATTGACGCGGGTTTGCTGTACATTCTGGCGATGACGTCCGTCGCAGTGTATGGCGTCATCATTGCGGGCTGGGCATCTAACTCCAAGTACGCTTTTTTGGGTAGTTTGCGCTCGGCTGCACAAATCGTATCCTATGAGATTGCCATGGGCTTTGCCTTGGTGGGCGTGCTGATGTGTGCCAATTCGCTCAATTTGGGCAAAATCGTCATGGGCCAGAGTGGCGGCTTCTGGCACTGGTATTTTATTCCGCTGTTTCCATTATTTATTGTGTATTTTATTAGTGCGGTGGCCGAAACTAACCGTGCGCCATTTGACGTGGCGGAGGGTGAATCAGAAATTGTTGCGGGTTTTCATGTGGAATACTCCGGCATGGCGTTTGCCATCTTTTTCCTGGCTGAATACGCCAATATCTGGCTGGTTTGTGCGCTCGCGACGACGATGTTTTTGGGCGGCTGGTTATCACCTTTCCCCTTTTTGCCTGACAGTATTTTGTGGTTTTTGGCAAAAATGTGCTTTTTGGTATTCTTCTTTTTATGGTTCAGGGCAACGTTTCCTAGATATAGATACGACCAAATCATGCGCCTGGGCTGGAAAGTATTTATTCCCATTACGCTGGTATGGATTATCTTTGTCGGCGGTATGATGCAGACTTCACTTGGATATTTGTTCCATTAGCATGATTAAATTGATTAAAAACACGTTAAGTAGCCTGATGCTGTGGGAGCTGCTAAAAGGCATGGCGCTCACCGGCCGCTACTTTTTCGCACGTAAGATTACCATTCAATATCCTGAAGAACGTACGCCGCAATCCCCGCGGTTTAGAGGCTTGCACGCATTGCGCCGCTACCCCAATGGCGAAGAGCGCTGCATTGCCTGTAAGTTATGTGAGGCAGTTTGTCCGGCGATGGCGATTACCATAGAATCGGAGCAGCGTGAGGACAATACGCGCAGAACGACCAGATACGACATCGATTTAACCAAATGCATATTCTGCGGGCTGTGCGAAGAGTCTTGCCCGGTAGATTCAATCGTAGAAACACGTATTTTTGATTACCACGGTGAGCAGCGCGGCGATTTGGTTTACACCAAGCAAATGTTGCTGGCGGTGGGCGATAAGCACGAAAAACAAATTGCGGCAGACCGCGCGCAAGATAAGAACTTTAGGTAATGAATATGGTATTTACCGATGTTGTTTTTTACACTTTAGCTGCAATTTTACTGTTTGCTGGCCTGCGCGTGATCACCACGCGCAATCCAGTGCATGCTGCATTGTTCCTGGTATTGGCATTTTTTACCGCTGCAGGCATCTGGCTGTTGCTGGAAGCTGAATTTTTAGCTATCGCGCTTGTTTTGGTATATGTGGGCGCAGTGATGGTGCTGTTTTTATTCGTGGTCATGATGCTGGACATCAATATCGACAAGCTGCGCGAAGGCTTTTGGGAATATCTACCCATGGCGGGCACGATTGGCCTGCTGATGGCGGTCGAGATGGTGATGGTATTGGGGGGCAAGTATTTTGGTGCTACCAAGGTGGTCAGCAAGCCCGCCGATTACAGTAACACCGCTGAAATAGGACGCGTGCTTTACACCGAATATCTATTGCCATTCGAGCTCGCTTCCGTCGTGCTGCTGGTGGCGATTGTCGCAGCAATCGTGCTTACATTAAGGGACAGGAAAGATAGCAAGTCGATGAATCCGGCTGACCAGGTTTTGGTTAAAAAGCAGGATCGCATTCGCATTGTAAAAATGGGTGCAGTGGTAGAGGTTGATCCCTCTCCAGACTCCGCAATAGAGGAAAAGAAATAATGGTAGGTTTGTCGCATTACCTCATTTTAGGTGCGCTGCTGTTTGCCATCAGCGTGATCGGCATTTTCCTGAATCGCAAAAACGTGATTATTCTACTGATGGCGATTGAGTTGATGCTGCTTGCTGTGAATCTGAATTTTATTACGTTTTCACATTATCTGAACGACATCGCCGGCCAAGTGTTCGTGTTCTTCATCCTCACTGTTGCGGCGGCAGAATCTGCCATTGGTTTGGCGATTCTGGTGGTATTGTTCCGCAATTTGCGCACCATCAACGTTGATGATTTGGATAGTCTAAAAGGCTAAAAGTATAAAAAAATGACATTGCCACAAATCTCTATATTAATCGTATTGCTGCCCTTGGTTGCCGCGGCTGTTGTAGGTTTATTTGGCCGCAAGCTGCCACGTGCGGCTGCGCACTGGCTCACTATCGGCGCAGTCGGTGCTGCTTTTGGGCTTTCGGCTTATGTGCTTAATGCAACATTGAATGGTTATATATTCAACGGCAATCTATACACATGGCTTGCATCGGGTGATATCCAGTTTAGTGTGGGTTTCCTGATTGATAATTTAAGCGCTATGATGATGGTGGTAGTGACGTTCGTGTCGCTCATGGTGCATATTTACACCATTGGCTACATGGCAGAAGATCCGGGCTATACACGCTTTTTTAGCTATATATCCTTGTTCACATTCTCGATGCTGATGCTGGTGATGAGCAACAATTTCATGCAGCTGTTTTTCGGCTGGGAAGCGGTCGGCTTGGTATCTTATTTACTGATTGGTTTCTGGTATAAGCGCCCGACTGCGATTTATGCGAATCTTAAAGCATTTCTAGTGAACCGCGTCGGAGATTTTGGCTTTTTACTTGGTATTGGCATGGTGCTGTACTACTTCGGCAGTCTGGATTACGTTTCAGTGTTTCAGGCCGCGCCAGTATTGGCAGGCACGCAAGTCAACATTATTCCTAACATGCCTTGGTCGCTTATGACCGTGACCTGTATCCTGCTGTTTATTGGTGCGATGGGCAAATCAGCACAAGTGCCATTGCATGTATGGCTGCCGGATTCGATGGAAGGCCCAACCCCGATTTCTGCATTGATTCACGCCGCGACAATGGTGACAGCGGGGATTTTTATGGTGGCGCGCATGTCGCCGCTGTTTGAGCTTTCAACCACAGCCCTATCGTTTGTGATGATTATCGGCGCAATCACCGCGCTGTTTATGGGCTTTCTGGGCATTATCCAGAATGACGTCAAGCGCGTGGTGGCCTATTCCACGCTATCGCAACTGGGCTATATGACAGTGGCGCTTGGCGCGTCGGCGTATTCAGTTGCAATCTTCCACTTAATGACGCACGCTTTCTTTAAAGCTTTGCTATTCCTGGCGGCAGGTTCGGTGATCATGGGCATGCATCACGACCAGGATATTCGCAATATGGGGAACCTGAAAAAGTATATGCCGGTGACCTGGATTACATCGCTTGTTGGCTCGCTGGCACTCATCGGCACCCCATTTTTTGCGGGTTTTTACTCAAAAGACAGCATTATCGAGGCGGCAAAATTCTCGAATATTCCTGGTAGCGGCTTTGCTTATTTTGCGGTACTGGCGGGCGTATTTGTGACGGCGTTTTATTCATTCCGGCTTTATTTTTTAGTGTTCCACGGCAAAGAGAAATGGCGTGAGGTAAAACAAGACGCGCATCACGATGATCACGGACACCATCATGGACTATCCCCTCATGATGACCCACATGAACCGGGCTGGGTGGTAAAGCTGCCGTTGATTCTGCTGGCTATCCCTTCACTTGTTATCGGATATATTGCGATAGAGTCGATGCTGTTTGGCAGCTTTTTCAAAGATGCAATTATGGTAGACGCTGCCAGTCATCCTGCCATGGAACACCTCAGTCACCATTATCATGAGATATTGCATTCTCCAGTAGGCATGGCCTTGCATGGCGTGCTTACACTGCCGTTCCTGCTGGCTGCCAGCGGCGTGGCTGTGGCCTGGCTCTTCTACATGAAGCGTCCTGATATTCCAGCAAGTATCCAGCAGCGCTTTAACGGTATTTACCAGATTTTAGAAAATAAATATGGCTTCGATAGCTTTAACGAGCGCGTATTTGCTGGCGGTGCACGCTGGATAGGAAATAAATTGTGGCAGATTGGCGATGTGCAGTTGATCGACGGCGCAATGGTCAATGGGACTGCCAGATTGATTGGCCGTATTGCTGGCATTATTCGGCAACTGCAGTCTGGGCTCATTTATCACTACGCGTTCGCCATGATTATTGGCGTGTTTTTATTCCTCACTTTCTTTATAAAAATAAACTAAATGCTGCACTTGAATATATTAAATCACCATGTGTTGAGTGTGGCCATCTGGCTGCCAATACTGGCGGGTATCGTCGTGCTGCTGCTTGGCAGCGATAACAAGGCGATCTTTACGCGCTGGCTTGCGCTGGCAGGCAGTCTTGCAGCTTTTTTCGCCACTTTACCGCTTTATACAAAGTACGACTTTTCTAAAGGCGCTTTCCAGTTTGAGGAAATGGTGCAATGGATTCCCAGCTTCAATATCAATTATCACTTGGGGGTAGACGGTATCGCTGTGCCGTTGATATTGCTGACCAGTTTTACTACCGTGATTGTGGTGATTGCGGCATGGGAAGTGATTACAAAAAATATCGCACAGTACATGGCTGCGTTCTTAATCATGAGCGGTTTGATGATTGGGGTGTTCAGCGCGCTGGACGGCATTCTGTACTATGTGTTCTGGGAGGCGATGCTGATTCCCATGTTCCTGGTGATCGGCATCTGGGGCGGAGTGAATCGTGTGTATGCCACGATTAAATTCTTTCTGTATACGCTGCTAGGCTCACTGTTGATGCTGGTTGCGTTTATCTTTTTGTTCCATAAAACTGGCAGTTTCGAAGTGACGGATTATTATCAGTTGCCACTTAGCCTGAATGAGCAAATTCTGATTTTCATGGCATTTTTCATGGCCTTCGCAGTGAAAATACCGATGTGGCCGGTACACACCTGGTTGCCAGATGCGCACGTGGAAGCACCTACCGGCGGCTCTGTCGTGCTGGCAGCGATCATGCTGAAACTGGGCGGCTACAGCTTTTTACGTTTTGCCATGCCGATTGCGCCCGATGCTGCGCATTACTTATCCGGCTTCATGATCACGCTGTCTTTAATCGCCATCGTTTACATTGCACTGGTTGCGCTGGTGCAAAAGGACATGAAGAAGCTCATCGCCTATTCGTCCATTTCGCATATGGGTTTTGTGACGCTGGGTTTTTTTATATTCAGCCAACTAGGGTTGGAAGGTGCAATCGTGCAGATGATTTCACATGGCTTTATTTCGGCTGCCATGTTCTTGTGTGTAGGCGTGCTGTACGACCGCATGCACAGCCGCCAGATCGCCGATTACGGCGGCGTGGTGAACACCATGCCAATTTTTGCAGCGTTTATGGTGCTGTTTGCCATGGCTAATAGCGGCTTGCCAGGCACATCGGGCTTTGTGGGTGAATTCATGGTGATCCTGGCTGCGGTCAAATACAACTTCTGGGTGGCATTTTTAGCCGCAACCACGCTGATATTCGGCGCGGCTTATACGTTATGGATGGTGAAGCGCGTGTTCTACGGCGATGTTGCGAATCCAAAAGTGGCGGAGCTTAAGGATTTGAATCGCCGTGAATTTTTAATCTTGGCAGTGTTAGCGTTAATGGTGATTGGTTTTGGTGTGTACCCTAAACTCATTACCGATTTCACTCACGTCAGTGCAATGCAATGGCTGGACCATATGGCTATCAGCAAATTACCGGTGGCAGGTTTATAGGCATGGAAAATATTCAATTCGATCTGATGGCTGTATTGCCTGAACTTACCGTGCTGGGTATGGCAATGGTTATTTTACTGGCAGATTTGTTCTTAAAGCCTAAAAACAAAATTGTTATTTATGGGTTGGCGCAATTTACTTTGTTTGCAGCGGCCTATTTCACTGTGGGTACACACACGCCTGCTGTAGGATATGCGTTCAGCGGCATGTTTGTCGATGACACTTTAAGCGATGTACTCAAGCTGATGATTTTATTGGGAACTTCAGTGATGTTTGTGTACACGCGGCAATACATCCAGCTGCGCAATATGTTCCGCGGCGAGTATTATGCGCTGGTCTTGTTTTCGGTGCTGGGTATGATGATCATGGTGTCCGGCCAAAGTATGCTGACCATCTATATCGGGCTGGAGCTGCTCTCGCTGTGCCTGTATTCATTGGTTGCGCTCGATCGGGATAACGCAAAATCCTCCGAAGCCGCCATGAAATACTTTGTACTCGGTGCGTTGGCGTCCGGCATGCTGCTCTACGGCATGAGCATGATTTACGGCATGACCGGCAGCTTGAACTTGACAGAAATAACAAGCGTACTGCAAGAATCTAGCCCCAATAATCCCGTGCTGATTTTGGGCTTGGTGTTTATTGTTGCAGGTTTGGCGTTTAAGTTTGGCGCAGTGCCGTTTCAAATGTGGGTACCCGATGTGTATCAGGGCGCGCCCACCAGTATCACTATGCTAATCGGCTCGGTGCCAAAATTTGCAGCGTTTGCCATTGCTATCCGTTTGCTGGCACAAGGTTTACAGCCGCTGACTGCCGACTGGCAGGAAATGCTGCTGATTATGGCGGTGCTTTCAATAACCATTGGAAACATCACGGCAATTGCGCAAACCAACTTAAAACGAATGCTGGCATACTCTACCATCTCGCACATCGGTTTTTTATTGTTTGGCTTGATGAGCGGAAGCCTGAATGGGTTTGCTTCAAGCCTGTTTTACATCAGCGCTTATGTGCTGATGACACTGGCAGGTTTCGGCATGATTTTATTGTTATCCAGAAAGGGGTTTGAGGCTGAACATCTGGATGACTTGAAAGGCCTTAACCAGCGTAGTTCCTGGACAGCATTTTTAATGCTTATCACCATGTTCAGCATGGCGGGCGTGCCTCCTACCATTGGTTTTTACGCCAAGTTTACCGTGTTGCAGGCAGCCTTGCAGGCGGGTTATATATGGGCAGTCGTGTTTGCAGTGCTGATGGCGGTGATTGGCGCATTCTACTATCTGCGTATAGTGAAACTCATGTATTTTGATGCGCCGCAAGACAGTTTGGCTATCAACGCTCCTTATGATATGAAATTTATTCTGAGCATCAACGCAGTGGCACTTCTTGCGCTTGGTTTAATGCCGCAAACATTAATGAATATTTGTGGTGCTGCAATAGGGAGAAGTTTGCAATAATGGAATGTGTTCTTATGTAGGTTTTTGTCAGCAAAAATATAGCAAATAAAAAAGCCGGACATGATGTCCGGCTTTTTTATTTGGCAATTACGATTTATTGACTGTCAAATAACCTGCCATCACCCAGCAGGTGAGCACTACAGTCCAGTTGTTTATTCAGACAGTTTTTAACAATACCAGACATAATAGTCTCATCCCAACCGTTCACCCAGTCGGCATGTCCTGAATAACCGCCAGGTAGAGTGGAGGCATAATTGTCACTGGACAGTCTCCATTTTGTGGCTTGGTTGGCAGAATTTACTTTATAGTTAAGCGTCATCGTAATTTTTGGTATTGCTATAGGGTGCGTTGCTGGGCAGTGGTTTGCAGTAGGGTAGCTACCCGCAAAGGCCATATGGCTCTTATGGTCAGGGCTATCCAAATTTACGCCATCCCAGCATTGCGGAAAATCAACTGCCATCTGCATGACCTCGCCAACTTTGCAGTTTGGGATATGGTCATTCCATCCTTGGTAATGACCATCTGGCGGAACGCACATATAGGCAACATCTTTAACGCCAGAAGCGGCAGTGGCTTTAGAGTTGCCTGTAAGCATTCTTAAACCTTTTGGGGGGGCGACGACCATATTAGCAGGCACGCCGTCATAGCCTGTTTTGTAATAAAACAGTGCTCCACCATCAGGTAAAACAGGGCTCTTGGTGGTTGTGTCAATCATAGTGGCATGCCAGTAGGCGCTGCGATTCATGATGCCGCCATTGCAAGTGCTGTTACCAGTAGTCGCCAAAGTGGCTAAATTGCTCTTATAATTAACTGTAGTGTTACCATAGAATGTGTGGTGATGCGCTGCACCTTGCTGGTTTGGATATACAAGCGGGTCATCATTAGACATATGGCTGGGTTTACACGCAATTCTAACTGCGCCAACATCACTAGCGCTAGGTCTATCAGTAGTTGGTCTAATAAGCAGTGTCGAGTGGCCCACTGCCGGCGTAATGTTTTTACTGATATCAACTGCTGGCATGAGTCCGACCTGGATAATATTTGTGCCAGATGAGGGAGCAGGTGCAGGAGCAGGAGCAGGAGCAGGAGCAGGAGCAGGAGCAGGAGCAGGAGCAGGAGCAGGAGCAGGAGCAGGAGCAGG
>JBGAVG010000005.1:0-192262 GCA_044228245.1 Methylotenera sp. | reverse complement strand
AGCAGGAGCAGGTTTAGGTGCAGGTGCAGGTGCAGGTGCAGGTGCAGGAGCAGGTTTAGGTGCAGGAGCAGGTGCAGGTGCAGGTGCAGGTTTAGGTGCAACATTCGTTACTGTTTTTACCAGACCTACGGCAGAAGCACCTGTTGCAGTTGTCGTGCTGGTAATACGGCTAGGAACTGATATGTTGGCACTAAATTTATCTGAGGTTTTTGATTTTGCTGTTGCAGGTTTCTCAGGATCTGTTGTGCACAATTCCTTTTTTTGCAAGGCATTCACGATTTCACTTTGTGACGCTTTGGTGAAGCCAGAAGCTGGCGGTTTGTCAGAATACTGGACAACACCTCTTGCGTCACGCCATTTATATACCTCTGCCTGGGCGGCGCTACTGGTGACTGCGATGGCTATTGCAGAGAGGGTAAATGCTAAGGTTTGTGTACGGTCAATCGATTTTGGCATAGTGTCTATCCGTTGGAATATCAAGAAGATGTGGCATTTTAGGTAAGCTTCAATCGCTAAGTCAATGAATTTGAAATAAATATTCTAAAAACTAGAGATTAAATAACTATTTAATATAAGTAACAAAATGTTTCAACGTTAATTAAAGTAGTGCTGGCTAAAAAGACGCTTTTGTTTTATCTTTCAAGCTAATATTAAGCATGTATTGTTAATGAAATATGTCGGGAATGTAAAAGGTTAAAAATGCGCTTAGATGATGAACGTGAAAGTAGTAATGTTGAAGACAGACGCGGTAGCGGCGGCTCCCCCGTTGGCGGACGCAGTATCGGCATCGGAACCATTGCGCTGGCTTTGGTAGCGATGTATTTTGGTGTGGATCCTTCGGTCGTGCTTAATATCGGCCAGGGCATGAGCCAGAATGCCCCTGTTGAGGCTAAACCCATACCGCAAGACGACCCCGCAGCTAAATTTGTAGCAAAGGTGTTAGGGAGCACGGAAGACACATGGGGCAAGCTATTTCAAAATTCAGGGCACGAATATCCAGCGCCCAAGTTGGTGCTGTTTAGCGGCCAAACACCTACCGCCTGTGGCTCCGGCCAAGCCGCAATGGGGCCCTTCTATTGCCCCGGCGATCAAAAGGTATATATCGACCTCAGTTTCTATCAGGAAATGAAAGACCGTTTTCATGCGCCCGGTGATTTCGCGCAGGCTTATGTGATTGCGCATGAAGTCGGGCATCATATTCAAAATCTCATGGGTACATCCGACAAAGTGCAGCAGGCGCGCCAAAGTGCGCGCAGCGAAGCGCAGGCGAACCAGTATTCTGTGATGCTTGAGCTGCAGGCGGATTGCTATGCAGGCGTGTGGGCGCATCATGCCGATGGCACAAACCGCATACTGGAAGCGGGAGATGTGGAAGAGGCCATGACTGCGGCGGCGGCGATTGGTGACGATGCGCTGCAGAAGCAAGCGCAAGGCTATGCCGTACCAGATAGTTTTACCCATGGCACATCGCAACAGCGCATGCGCTGGTTCAATCAGGGCTTAAGCACAGGTGACGTGAACAAGTGCAATACCTTTAACGTTGCATCGCTTTAATCAGGCAGGATGCTGTGCCAATAGACTTAAGCGAGCATTGCATTAGCTCGCAGACCATCGCCTCGGGGGGCATGCTTACGGTCAAACGTGACCAGGTGCGCTTGCCCAATGGCAATACCAGCCAGCGTGAGTACGTCATCCATCCGGGCGCGGTGGTGGTGGTGCCAATATTGCCTAATGGCAATGTTGTTCTTGAAAAGCAGTTTCGCTATGCCTTGCATCAAGTCTTTATCGAATTGCCCGCAGGTAAAATTGATGCGGGCGAAGATATTTTAATCACAGGCCAGCGAGAGCTGCTGGAAGAAACGGGATACAGTGCGAGCGACTGGGTCAAGCTCGGGCATCAGCATCCCTGCATCGGCTACTCTAATGAAATCATCCATATCTATTTGGCACGTGGACTGAGCGCTGGGGCGCATCAGCGTGATGACGACGAGCACTTGGATATATTTGAAGCGCCGTTTGAGCAATGTTTAAGCATGATACAAAATGGTGAAATTACTGATGGCAAAACGATGATTGCCTTATTTTTTGCCGAGAAATATCTGCAAAAGCATGGCTAAAATTTTAATTGTAGGCTGCGGAGATTTAGGTTCAGCTATTGCTACATGCTTGCAACAAAACCACGAGGTGATTGGCTTGCGGCTTGGAAGCCTACAATTGCCGCATGGCATGCAAACTATTCAAGCCGACGTTACGCAACCTGATACATTAACTGCACTCGAAAAACTCAACCCGAACTTTATCATTTACTGCGTCTCGGCCAGCGCCCAAACTGATGAAAACTACAAAGCCATTTATGTGGATGGACTTAAAAACATACTCGCGACACAGCAGGCGAATCAACAACTGCAACACGTGTTTTTCGTTTCCAGCACGCGGGTTTACGGTCAAAACAACTCAGAAATCTTAGACGAAAATACACCTGCAATCTCTGTAGATTTTGGTGGCGAGCGTCTTTTAGAAGCAGAAAATGTGTTAAAAGGCATGCCCTGCAAGGCAACATCCATGCGCCTCTCAGGCGTCTATGGTGAAAGCCGTCTGTACCTGGTGAACATGGCTAAGGACTTAACGCGGTGGCCAAAAGAAAATCACTGGAGCAACCGCGTTCATCGTGACGATGCGGCCGGGTTCATCGCGTTTTTGGTTGAGCATGCAAGCAGGAATCATGAAGTTGCCGATTGTTATATCGTCACAGACGATATGCCGACCCAGCAGTACGAGGTGCTGGCTTGGCTGGCTAAGCAGCAGGGTATCGATACCTCCAATATCAAAGCGCCAATCGCACAAGGTGGCAAGCGCTTGAGCAATCTGCGCCTGCGCGCAACGGGCTTTCAGCTACAATATCCAAACTATCAAGCGGGCTATAGCCCGATATTGCAAAACTTGATCCTGCAAAATTTAAAGTAAAAAGTAATATGCTAAAAAAAACAATATTGACTGTTTGTATGGCTGCTGCCAGTTTATGCGCACAAGCTGTTGATAAAACACATTTTTATACTTGGTTAAGTGAACTGAAAGCGGAAGCGAAAGCCGACAGTATTTCGCCAAAAACTATCAAAAGCACCTTTAAGAACGCCAAATATTTGCCGCAAGTCATTGTGCTGGACCGGGCGCAGCCAGAATTCATCTCTCCCTTTTTAAGTTATATTGATAGGCGCGTCACACCTGACAAAATAGCGCAGGGCAGGGCAATGCTGCAACAGCACGAAACGCTTTTAAGCCGCATCGAAACACAGTACGGCGTGCCAAAACAAATACTGGTCGCGTTCTGGGGTCTGGAAACGCACTATGGTGAAAACCAGGGCGGATTTGGGCTGCCATCGGCTTTGATGACGCTGGCGTACGAAGGCCGCCGTGCAGAGTTTTTCCGCAGCCAGTTACTCGATGCCATGCGCATTGTCGATGCTGGCCATAACAATGTCGCGGGCATGCGCGGCTCATGGGCGGGCGCGATGGGGCATATGCAGTTTATGCCTTCTACCATGCTGAAACACGGCGTGGATGCTGATGGCGACGGCCGCATCAACATTTGGACATCGTTGCCGGATGCGTTTGCGTCAGCCGCGAATTACTTGGAAAAAACAGGTTGGCGCAAGGGCGAGTTGGCAATGTCGGAAGTGAAATTGCCTGAACACTTTGATTATAGTTTGGCGCACCTGCTGAATCGTAAAAGCACAGCCGATTGGTCAAAATTAGGCGTGGTGGATATAGACGGCAACCCTTTACCAGTATTGGATAACGCAGCGATTCTATTGCCGCAAGGCTGGCAAGGCCCGGCCTTTATGGTGTTCAGCAATTTCGACGTGATTATGGATTGGAACCGCTCGGTCAATTACGCGCTATCGGTGGCACATCTTGCCAATCAGTTTGTAGGCGATAAGCCCATCATGGCTGGGTTGGAGGCTGAAGGTGAAGCGCTCACTTTCAATCAGATGTGGGCGCTGCAAGGCAAATTGAACGAGCTGGGTTTTGATTGTGGCGCGCCCGACGGCTTTCCCGGTTTTAAAACGCAAGCCGCCATCCGGCAATATCAAGCTACAAAAAATTTGCCGCAAGATGGCTATGCCAGCCCCAGTTTGTATCAGCAGTTGTTGCAGCCTTGATTTGCGCCCGAACTGTATATAGGCTAAAATTCGGCCTCGCAATAAAATTGTAAAATACAGGCGGTTAGCTCAGTTGGTTAGAGCGCTTGGTCGACATCCAAGAGGTCAGCAGTTCGAATCTGCTACTGCCTACCAAATGTTGAAAGTAAAGCCGTTAATCTAGCGGCTTTTATTATTTTTATTTGAATGTGGATATAGCATGCCTGTAATTCGCTTGCCAGACGGCTCTCAACGCAGCTTTGATGCACCGGTTACCGTGGCCGATGTCGCCATGAATATCGGTGCGGGCCTTGCCAAGGCAGCGCTGGCGGGCAAGGTGAATGGCAAGCTCGTGGATACCAGTTATCTGATTGAATCGGATAGCGATTTGGCGATTGTCACCGATAAAAATCCTGAGGGCTTGGAGATTATTCGCCATTCGACAGCACATTTATTGGCGTATGCGGTAAAAGAGCTGTTCCCTGATGCACAAGTAACCATCGGCCCGGTGATTGAAAATGGCTTTTACTACGACTTTTCCTATGTGAGGCCTTTTACTCCGGAAGATTTAATCTTCATTGAAAAAAAGATGGTGGAGTTGGCTAAAAAAGACGAGCCAGTGACACGGCAAGTATTGCCGCGTGATGAGGCGATTGCTTACTTCAAAAGCATTGGTGAGGATTACAAAGCCGAAATTATTGGTTCCATTCCAGCTGGAGAAGAGGTTTCGCTCTATACAGAAGGCCGCTTTACGGATCTTTGCCGCGGTCCGCATGTGCCGAGCACCGGTAAGCTAAAAGCGTTCAAGCTCATGAAGCTGGCGGGTGCCTACTGGCGCGGCGATAGCAATAACGAGATGCTGCAGCGTGTGTATGGCACGGCCTGGCGCAACAAAGAAGAGCTGGACGCGTATTTATTCCAGCTGGAAGAAGCCGAAAAACGTGATCATCGCAAGCTCGGCAAGCAGCTTGATTACTTCCATATGCAGGACGATGCGCCCGGCATGGTGTTCTGGCATCCGCGCGGCTGGAGCATCTGGCAGGAAGTGGAACAATATATGCGCCAGATGTTTCGTGATTACAATTATCAGGAAGTGCGCACGCCGACCGTGATGGACAAGACTTTATGGGAAAAGTCCGGCCATTGGCAGAACTACCGCGACAACATGTTTGTCACGGCTTCAGAAAACCGTGATTACGCGGTAAAGCCGATGAATTGCCCAGGCCATGTACAGATTTTTAACAGCACCTTACATAGCTACCGTGATTTGCCGTTGCGATTGGCTGAATTCGGCTCTTGCCACCGCAATGAGCCATCCGGCGCGCTGCACGGCTTGATGCGCGTGCGCGGCTTTACACAGGACGACGCGCATATTTTCTGTACCGAAGAGCAAGTGGAAGCGGAAGTGGCCGATTTCATTAAAATGCTTTACAAAGTGTATAGTGATTTTGGTTTTGAAGATGTGCTGGTGAAATTATCGACCCGCCCGGAAAAGCGCATTGGCACAGACGCAGATTGGGATAGAGCGGAGACTTCACTTGCGAATGCGCTTAAAATCAACAACCTGGAGTTCGAGTATCAACCGGGCGAAGGCGCATTCTACGGACCGAAAATTGAATTTACGCTCAAAGATTCGCTCGGCCGTTTGTGGCAATGTGGCACCATACAGCTCGACCCGAACTTGCCGGAACGCCTGGGCGCAGAATATGTGGCTGAAGATAATTCTAGAAAAAGACCAGTCATGCTGCACCGTGCCATTGTCGGCTCGATGGAGCGTTTTTTAGGGATTTTGATTGAACACTACGCCGGTGCGATGCCGCTTTGGCTGGCGCCCGTGCAGGCGATGGTGTTGAATATTTCTGACAATCAGGCCGATTATGTGATGCAAGTGGTTGAAAATTTGAAGAAAAATGGCATCAGATGCGATTTTGACTTGAGAAATGAGAAGATTACCTATAAAATACGCGAACATAGCATGCAAAAAATGCCTTATCTGCTTGTGGCGGGTGAGCGTGAAATGCAGGCTGGACATGTGGCCGTGCGTACCAGAAAAGGTGAAGACCTGGGTTCTATGCCAGTAAGCGAGCTGATCGCTCGATTGAAAGCAGAAGTTGAAGCCAAGGGTTAAACTGTTTTTTTGGCTAGCGCGGTTTAATTTTTTATAGTACAGAACAGGAGTCAGCAATAGCACAGGACAAAGAAACACGAATTAACGGGGATATTACTGCACCCGAAGTTCGTTTGGTGGGCATAGAAGGCGAGCCGTTAGGCATTGTGAGTTTACGAGAAGCCTTTGCAAAAGCAGAAGAAGCCGATATTGATTTGGTGGAAATCGCGCCAAATGCAGTGCCGCCAGTGTGCAGGTTGATGGATTACGGTAAGTTTAAGTATGCTGAAAGCAAACGTCAGCATGAGCAAAAACTTAAACAAAAACAGGTTGTTATTAAAGAAATCAAGTTTCGTCCGGGTACGGATGATGGCGATTACAATATAAAGCTCCGAAATATCATCCGCTTTTTGGGTGAGGGCGATAAAGCCAAGATTACGCTGCGTTTCAGGGGCCGCGAGATTACGCACCAGGAATTTGGGTTAGCCTTATTGAAACGTGTAGAAGCAGATTTGCAGGAACACGCAGTGGTCGAGCAGTTTCCTAAAATGGAAGGCCGGCAAATGGTGATGGTGCTCGCACCCGCCAAAAAAGTGCCAGTGAAAGCGGCTAAGGAAAAACCGGCAGAAAAAACTGTTGAGAAAACAGTGGAAAAAGTAGCAGCAAGTTAAAGTTTTACTCGAGCGATACGGCGAAATGGCATGCCTAGGCGCTCTTAACTACTCTTAAGGAGAAAAAAATGCCAAAAATGAAAACAAAGAGCAGCGCCAAAAAGCGCTTTAAGTTCTTAGGAAATGGCAAGGTGAAACGTACGCATTCACATTTGCGCCATATTCTTACCAAAAAGACCACCAAGCAAAAGCGTAAATTACGCGGCACGGCGATCATCTCTGCAACCGACGTCAAGCGCGTTCGCGCCATGATGCCAACCCAATAAGGAGACCGATATGCCTAGAGTAAAACGTGGTGTCATCGCCCGTGCGAGACACAAAAAAGTATTAAACGCTGCCAAGGGTTACCGCGGTCGCCGCAAGAACGTTTACCGCATTGCCAAGCAAGCGGTAATGAAAGCGGGTCAATATCAATATCGCGACCGCCGCCAGAAAAAACGTCAATTCCGCACCTTGTGGATTGCACGTATCAACGCCGGTGCGCGTGAGTGCGGTTTGACTTACAGCCGTTTCATGAATGGTTTGAAAAAAGCCGCTGTGGAAGTGGATCGCAAAGTGTTAGCGGACTTGGCTGTATTTGATAAAGCCGCATTTGCCAAATTTGTAGAAATGGCAAAAACCGGTTTAGCAGCTTAAGTTACCCAATTAAAAAAAGAGGCTGCGGCCTCTTTTTTTATGTTCAATCAATCACTTAACTAAGTTAAAATGACGCATGGCTAATTTGGATCACTTAATCGCAGCATCGCAGACCGACTTTTCAGCTTGCGAAGATATGCCTGCACTGGAAAATGCTAAAGCCAAGTATTTGGGCAAAACGGGTGTCTTGACCGAAGCGTTAAAAGGCCTGGGCAAACTAAGTGCAGAAGAGCGCCCCGCCGCAGGTGCCGCTATCAACGTGGTCAAGCAGGCGATTGAAGCCGCTTTAAATGCGCGCCGCGAGGCCATTTTAAATGCGGCGCAAGCGAAACAGCTGGCGCAGGAATCGATTGATGTCACCTTGCCCGCACGCGCGCAATCGCAAGGCGGCTTGCATCCCGTCACGTTAACCCTGCAGCGTATTGAAACCTTGTTTCACTCGATTGGTTTTGAGGTGGCGACCGGCCCGGAAATCGAAACGGATTTCTATAATTTCACCGCATTGAATATCCCAGAGAATCATCCGGCACGTGCCATGCACGATACGTTTTATGTGGATGACGCAAACGTATTGCGTACGCACACTTCGCCCGTACAAATTCACTACATGGAAAATAAAGAACCTCCACTCAAGATTATCGCGCCAGGCCGCGTGTATCGCGTGGATTCTGACGCGACGCATTCGCCCATGTTTCACCAGGTGGAAGGCTTGTGGGTGGACGAAAATGTCAGCTTTGCCAACCTAAAAGGCGTGGTGCAGGATTTTCTGCAAAAATTCTTCGAGCGCGATGATTTGACCGTGCGTTTTCGTCCTTCATTCTTCCCGTTTACCGAACCTTCTGCCGAGATGGATATGAGCTGGAACGGCGGCTGGCTGGAGATTGGCGGCTGCGGCATGGTGCACCCGGAAGTGTTTAAACACGTGAATATCGACAGTGAAAAATACCGCGGCTTCGCTTTTGGCTTGGGCGTAGAGCGCCTTGCCATGCTGCGTTATGGCGTGAATGATTTGCGCCACTTTTTTAATAACGATTTGCGCTTTTTGCAGCAATTCAACAAGTAAACACTTATGCAATTCTCAGAAGACTGGTTAAGAACCTTTGTTAACCCAAACTTAAGCTCAGAAGAACTAAGCCACGCGCTGACCATGGCGGGGCTTGAGGTGGAAGAGATGACGCCTGTCGCCAAGCCATTTACCAAAGTGGTGATTGGCGAGATCATCGAAGCGGAAAAACATCCGGATGCCGATCGCCTGCAGGTATGCAAAGTGAATGTGGGCAAAGAAACCTTGCAGATTGTGTGTGGCGCAAGCAACGCCAGAGTTGGCCTGAAAGCACCATGCGCTTTGGTTGGAGCGGAATTGCCTGGCTTTGCCATTAAAGAGGCCAAAGTGCGCGGTGTGGAATCGTTCGGCATGATGTGTTCGGCCAAAGAACTGGGTTTGGCAGAAGAAGCATCAGGTTTGCTGGAGTTGCCTGCAGACGCGACTGTTGGCCAGGATATCCGTGAGTATTTAAGCCTGAATGACAATCTGTTCACATTGAAACTCACGCCCAATCGTGCTGATTGTTTAAGCGTTTTGGGGATTGCGCGCGATGTGGTGGCGATTACTGGCGCGCCACTAACCTTGCCAAAAATCACACCTGCGAAAATTGAATCACAAGGTACGCAAGCAGTTCTGGTGAATGCGCCACAAGCCTGCCCGGCCTATTATGGCCGCGTAATTGAAGGCGTGAATGCGCAAGCCACAACGCCCGATTGGATGGTGCGTAACCTTGAGCGCAGCGGCGTGCGCAGTATCAGCGCAATTGTCGATATCACCAATTACGTGCTGCTGGAACTTGGCCAGCCTATGCACGCGTTTGACCTTGCCAAGTTGGGCGACTATATTGAAGTGCGTTTTGCCAAAGCGGGCGAAACGCTTAAGCTGCTGAATGACACCGAAGTGAAACTGGCCAATGATGATCTGGTCATTGCCGATAATAGTGGCGCCATCGCACTGGCGGGCGTTATGGGCGGCGAGCCGACTTCAGTCAGTGAAACCACAAGTGCCGTGTTTTTGGAAAGTGCCTTTTTCACCCCAGACATCATGGCTGGCAAGGCGCGCCGATTGGGCTTGAGCACAGATTCATCCTATCGTTTTGAACGCGGCGTGGATTTTGGCAATACCCTGAATGCTATAGAGCGCGCGACTGCGCTTATTCTGGAGGTTTGCGGCGGCAAAGCCGGCGCGATTACCCAGGCGGTCACTGAATTGCCAGTGCGTAACACGGTGAGTCTGCGCTATGCGCGGTTATGTTCGGTGCTGGGCATGCAGATTCCGCAAGCCACGGTCACAAAATTGCTCACGCAGTTAGGTTTTGCAAATAGCGAGCATGCCGGCGTGTATGCGGTGCAGGCACCTAGTTACCGGTTTGACATTGCACGCGAGGAAGATTTGATCGAAGAAATCGCCAGGCTGTATGGCTATGACCATCTGACCGCGATTGTGCCACATGCTGAATTGCGCATGCTGGATGCTCCGGAAGCCGCATTAAATAAGGCTTGGGTGGCAGATGTTTTGCAGGCGCAAGGCTATCAGGAAATAGTGGCTTACAGCTTTGTGGATGAGCACTGGGAGCGCGAGTTGATGGGGAATGCGAACCCGATCAAGCTCAAGAATCCCATTGCAAGCAACTTAAGCGTGATGCGCAGTGGGTTGTGGGGCGGGCTGCTGGATGCGCTGACCTATAATTTGAACCGTAAACAAGAGCGTGCCATGTTATTTGAGATGGGCGCCAGTTATTTTGCTGACAAACAAAGCTATAGTGAACAAACGCAGGTTTCAGGCTTGGCCTACGGCGAGTTTCAACCTGAGCAATGGGGCGGCAAGGCGCGAGACGTGGATTTTTTTGATGTAAAAGCTATCGTGGATTGCTTGACACATAACCAGGCGGAGTATCGTGCCGAGGCGCATCCAGCCTTGCATCCTGGACAATCTGCCCAAGTTAACCTGCACGGCAAACCGATAGGCTGGCTGGGCAAGCTGCATCCAAAATGGCAGCAGCATTACAGCTTGCCTAAAAATACGGTTTTGTTCGAGCTGGCTGTAGCGCCGCTCATGCAAACCAAGGTGGCGCAGTACCAGGAAGTGTCTAAATTCTTGCCGGTGCGCCGTGATATTGCCGTGGTCGTCGATGCAGATTTACCCGTTCAGGCTATTGTGAATGCAGTGCATGAGGCTAAAATTCCACTGTTGCATCAAATACAATTATTTGATGTTTACCAGGGAAAAGGCATCGCGGAAAATAAAAAAAGCCTTGCATTTCTTGTACTTATGCAAGATACTCATAAAACTTTGTTGGATACAGAAGCAGAAATGGCTATGGCCGAACTGCTCAAATTGCTGGAAAAACAATTCGGCGCATCGTTACGTAATTAGGCTGTAAATAAATTAAAGTAAGCAATAAAGGTTCGTGGAGGAAGTTGCATGACATTAACAAAGGCCGATCTGGCTGATTTATTATTTGAGCACGTCGGCTTAAATAAGCGTGAGGCGAAGGATATGGTGGAAGCGTTTTTTGAGGAAGTACGCACCGCTTTAGAAACTGGCGATAGTGTGAAGTTATCAGGTTTTGGCAATTTTGAATTGCGCAAAAAATCCGAGCGTCCAGGCCGCAATCCAAAAACAGGCGAAGAAATCCCGATTACAGCACGCCGAGTGGTGACATTTCATGCCAGCCAGAAATTAAAAAGCAAAGTAGAAGAACATTACGCCAGCTAAGGTCAATAATTAACAATGCTTGATCCCGCCGCAAAAGTACAATTACCACCCATCCCCGCCAAGCGGTACTTTACCATTGGTGAGGTAAGTGAGTTATGCGGCGTAAAACCGCATGTATTGCGCTATTGGGAGCAGGAATTTACGCAGCTCAAGCCAGTAAAGCGCCGCGGCAACCGCCGCTATTACCAGCATCATGAAGTATTATTAATCCGCAAGATCCGCGAACTGCTTTATGAGCAAGGCTTTACTATCAGTGGCGCACGAAATCGCCTGGATGGTGCGGAAGAGGTCACGGAACCGGCAGTCATGCCTCATGCGAATACCCAAGTTTCCAACAGTGAAACAGCATCGACAAGCGATTTTGATTTTTATGCATTCAAAAACGGGCTGCGCGAAGTCATTCAGTTATTGCGAGCTTAGCTTAAAAAGCAGTCAATTCCGGCGTCAATCAAAAAAGTTTTATCTTTAATGCGCCAGATCTAATCCGTATCCGGTCATTTCATTTATAATGCTCGCTCGTTGCAAATCAACAGCAACGCGGTTCGGGGCGTAGCGCAGCCTGGTAGCGTACTTGCATGGGGTGCAAGGGGTCGCAAGTTCGAATCTTGCCGTCCCGACCAAAAATAACAATCATTTTTTACATCAATCTTTAATTGGTTGATGGTCATCATCAATTAAAATTTGTTTCAGGCTTCTAGTCGAATTATCAATAATCAGACCCAATTGTAAATATTAATTAGGCTTCGCATAGAACCACTTCAATATGTATATTTCCATGCACCATTTTGGATTTTTTTGCACTAATTGAGTGCAAAATTAACATATATATCAATAACATAGCTTTTTTGTGTAAAAATGCCGAAATGTTGTGGTAAAAACGCAAAAAGTGCGGTGTTGTCTTTAAAATAATCTTGTATTCAATATAACTTACCTTGTTTATGCACAGGCTATTTGATACTGTGTATTCAAGGGCGCTAAAAATGCTAGCGCAGGTAGTAATAGCTAATGTTAAAAATAAAACGAACAAATTTGGTGCAGGTTCAGGTTGAAATTTTAAGTGTTGCAGTATTTTTATATGTTAAGGGAAATTAAGGGAGTCTTATGAAAACGATTAGTTGGTTATTAAACCGTCATGTGTTGAGCGCATTATGTGCTGCACCACTTTTATTGAGCAGCGCTTATACATTCGCGGATGAGGCAGCAGCGCCAGCAGCTGATACAGCTGCACCAGCTGCACCAGCTGCCGCAGAGGCTGCACCTGCAGTTGAAGCCGCAGCACCGGCTGCTCCAGCCGAGCCAGCGTCACCGCACTCATTCACTTTCAATCTTGGTTTATACAGTGAATATATGTTCCGTGGCGTTGCATTAAGTGATGGGCCGGCTTTACAGGGCGGCGTAGATTACGCACATAGCAGCGGTTTTTATTTAGGCGCATGGTTTTCTAACATCGATAAAGAATTCACAGGCCATGGTGATGGCTTTTCTGGTGGTAATCGCTTAGAAACCGATTGGTATGCTGGCTACGCACACACTTTTGACAGTGGCTTTGGTGTTAATGTATTGGCAAATTACTATTATTATCCTGATCGTGAAAAATCATTTAGTTATAATGGTTCAACCACTGGTTTCAGTGATGGTAAAAAACAAAACACACTTGAAACATCCATCGCATTGTCTTATAAATGGTTAACATATACATTTTATTACATCCCAACAAATTATTATGGTGCTGCCCCATCTGGAACTAAAGATGGCACTAGCGATACCACAGGAGCTACCTATAACGAACTCAAGTTCAACTACACGCTGCCGATTGCTGATTTGAACTTCCTGGCAAAAGTCGGGTATCAACACACGCCAAATCTGCTGGGCTCACAAAGCGACCTGGCGATTGGCTTGAGCAGAAACTTCAGCATTCCAAGTGCGGGCAAGCCAATCGAAGGCTTCAGTGCTGGCGCATATTACACAGATACATTTAATGTAAAAAGCGAAGCGTTTTATGTGACTTCTGATGGCAGAGATACTAACCAAGAAAAATTATGGTTCTTTGTTAAACGTACTTGGTAATTGGTGTTAAATAAGCAGTCATAAAAGGGGTGCGTCGGCACCCTTTTTATTTGGATAAGGCAGTTTATTTCATGGTCGGCATCACAAACTCAGTGCCTGAGTTGTTGTTACTGGCAGGCCAGCGTGAGGTGGTAGTTTTAAGCCGTGTGTAAAAGCGGATGCCATCCATGCCATAAATGTGATGATCGCCAAACAGCGAGCGTTTCCAGCCGCCAAAGCTGTGGAATGCTATGGGAACAGGAATTGCCACATTGATGCCTACCATGCCGACCTGTACGCGGCTGGTGAACTCACGCGCGGCTTCACCATCGCGCGTGAAAATTGCGGTGCCGTTACCAAACTCATGGTCGTTGACCAGTTGCAGCGCTTCCTCAAATGTCTTGGTGCGCACTACACAGAGCACAGGACCAAAAATCTCCTCTTTGTAAATGCGCATATCTTTGGTCACATGATCGAACAGACACGGTGCCAGGAAGAAGCCCTTTTCATGGCCTTTGTGGCTGTAACCACGGCCGTCCAGCGCCAGCTTTGCCCCTTCGGTTACTCCTAAATCGACATAGCTTTTTACTTTTGCAAAATGCTGCGGCGTGACTAAGGGCCCCATGTCGGCTTTCTCGTTCAAGCCTTGGTCGATGGTGATATTTTTTGCTTTTTCAGTGATTTTTTCTACTAATTGATCGGCAATATCACCCACAGTCACTGCCACGGAAATAGCCATGCAGCGCTCGCCTGCAGAGCCGTAACCCGCGCCAATGAGTGCGTCGGCGGCCTGGTCTAAATCTGCATCCGGCATCACCACCAGATGATTTTTTGCGCCGCCCAGCGCCTGTACACGTTTGCCATTTTTGGTGCCAGTGCTGTAAATGTATTCAGCTACCGGAGTAGAACCTACAAAGCTGATGGCTTGCACGCGTTTGTCTGTGAGCAGTACATCCACGGCTTCTTTGTCGCCATTCACCAGGTTGAATACGCCTGCCGGCAGGCCGGCTTCAGCCAATAAATCTGCCAGCATAAAACTTGCACTAGGCGTTTTTTCTGAGGGTTTCAGCACAAACGTATTGCCAGCCGCCAACGCCATGGGGATCATCCACAATGGCACCATGACGGGAAAGTTGAACGGCGTGATGCCCGCTACCACGCCCAGCGGCTGGTGCATGCTGTAGGTATCGATGCCGGTGCCGACCTGGTCATTGAAGTCGCCTTTCATCAAATGCGGCGCGCCGCAAGCAAACTCGACCACTTCGATGCCGCGTGTCACTTCGCCGCGTGCATCAGAAATGGTTTTGCCGTGCTCCAGAGAAATGGCCTTGGCTAGATCGTTGGCATGATCATCCAGCAAGGCTTTGAACTTGAACATGATGCGTGCGCGTCTTAGCGCGGGTGTAGCAGCCCAGGCAGGGAAGGCTGCTTGGGCCGCGTTGATCGCTGCGCTTGTTTCCTCTGCGGTTGCGAAAGTAATTTGCGCCTGCACGGAGCCAGTGGCAGGGTTATAGACATCGCCTAATCTTTTGCCCGCGCCGGCGACATGCTTACCATTAATATAATGACCGATTGTTTTCATGCTGAATTCCTCATTGCTTGTTAAATGGTATGTTGCTGATGCAATGCCCATTGTTGTTCGTTTTTAAGATAACGGCTGACATCCAGCCCAGCCTCACCTTGCGAAGCCACGTATTTAATTGCATCCGCGAGCGTGTTAAAGATGCGATCAATCTCATGTTTTTCGATAGTGAGCGGCGGCGAGATGGCAATGATGTCGCCCGTGTAGCGCACGTGCAGGCCAAGTTCATAGCATTTCAAATATACGGCAAAAGCAGAAGCGCCTGCCTTTGCCTCAAACTCAATGCCTGCCACCAGGCCGATATTGCGGATATCTTTCACCATCGGCAGGCCTTTCAGGCTGTGCGCGGCTGATTCGAGATAAGTGCTTAAACCCGCCGCACGCGCTTCCAGTTTTTCTGCGGCAAAAATATCCTGCGTGGCGATTACCGCCGCGCAGGCAATGGGGATGGCGCTGTAGGTGTAGCCATGCGGCAGTTCTATGCTACCGATGGCAGAGTTTTGCATAAACGCATCGTAGATTTCGCGTTTCACCGCTACCGCACCCATCGGCACGACGCCATTTGTGAGGCCTTTGGCGCAGGTGAGCATGTCGGGGATGACGTCAAAATAATCCGCGCCAAACTTGGCGCCCAGTCTGCCAAAACCGGTAATGACTTCGTCAAATATCAGCAAAATGCCATGTTTGGTGCAGATTTCCCGTAAGCGTTTCAGGTAGCCGGCCGGTGGTACAATCACGCCCGCCGAGCCTTGCATGGGCTCCACAATGAGTGCGGCAATCGTAGAGGGGTCATGCAAAGTCAGCATGCGCTGTTCAAACTCATTCGCCAGTGCAATGCCGCCATCTTGCGGAATGCCTTTGGTAAACGCATTTTTTTCGATATCCAGCGGATGGCGAATATGGTCCACGCCGCTTAGCGCATTGCCAAATGCCTTGCGGTTGCCTGCGATACCACCTACCGAAATGCCGCCGAAATTGACGCCGTGGTAGCCGCGCTCACGGCCAATCAACTTGTTTCGCAACGGGTTGCCTGCTACACGATGATAGGCCAGCGCGATTTTAAGCGCAGTATCGGCAGATTCTGAACCGGAATTGGTGAAGAATATCCGATCTAAACCAGTGGGCATATAGGCTGCCAGACGGGTGGCGGCTTCAAACGCGAGCGGATGGCTCGATTGGAACGCCGGTGCGTAATCCAGCGTGCGTAGTTGATTGGCTACGGCCACCGCAATTTCTTCGCGTCCATGTCCCGCCGGCACGCACCACAGGCCTGCCGTGCCATCTAGTATTTGCCGGCCATCCATAGACGTGTAGTAATTACCCTTGGCCGCTTTGAATAGGCGCGGCATGGCTTTGAATTGCCGATTGGCGGTAAACGGCACCCAATAGTGCGACAGGTTAGGCAGCTCGGCTTGTTCTGATTTTGACATGCGAGAATCCTTAAATATTACTTTTTCATGCATACGATTATTTAGCATCTTTTAGTGTTTAGCATATTGTGTCAAGTCTGGTTTTTAATTTTATTAATCTATTGATTATACTAGTATTAATTTTATGAGTGTTATTGTATATTTAACACTTTAAACACCAAGTGATTAGATTATGGATATTGATGTAGGCTTAAGACTCAAAATAGTGCGGCTACGGCACCAGCTATCGCAGCGCGCATTGGCAAAAAGGGCGGGTGTTGCCAATGCCAGTATTTCACTCATAGAATCCGGCAGTACTAGTCCATCTGTTAGCGCCTTAAAACGCATACTGGCGGGCATTCCGATGACACTGGCTGAATTTTTCTCAGACGAATTGCCGGGCATGAAGAGCGAGGTTTTTTACCGCGCCCGGGATCTGACCGAAATTAGCGCTGGTGAAGGTATCTCATATCGCCAGATTGGCTCGGCTAAGGCTGGTCATGCTTTGCAGATTCTCTATGAAACATATGAAGCAGGCGCCGATACGGGCATGATGATGCTGCAGCACGAGGGTGAGGAAGGTGCTGTGATACTGTCTGGACGCCTGGAAGTGACTGTAGGAGAATCTACGCGGGTATTGGGTGCTGGCGATGCTTACTACTTTAACAGCCGTCAACCGCACCGCTTTCGTAATGTGGGGAATGAAGTGTGTACCTTGGTGAGTTCGTGCAGCCCACCCACGTTTTAATGCAGAATACATAGGGATTTGGGTTGATCTCAGTTATTATAAAACCATCAATACACGAAGATAAACGATGATTATTACTTACGCGCTCAATAGTGTTCTTGTTGCAACTGCTGTGCTGATCCATTTTGAGGCGCTAAACCAGCTTTCAAAACTGATTCCCAGGCTTACCATCAAGCCACGGTTACGTGTTTTATTCGGTGTTTTTGGTGCATTATTTGCACATGTTATTGAAATATGGGCTTTTGCTTTTGGCTACTATTTCATGATTCATCAAGGTGGTTTTGGCTCATTGGAGGGGCACTTTAATCAGAGTCTGATGGACTGCAGTTACTTTTCGTTTGTGAGCTACACATCGCTTGGCTTTGGCGACATTGTCGCCAAAGGCAATGTTCGATTTACAGCTGGACTGGAAGCATTAACAGGCCTGGTTCTAATCTCCTGGACCGCATCTTTTATGTTCATCGAGATGCAGAAATTATGGAAAGACAATTAACCTTAGCCATGCATGCTTTCTGAAGGACGGCGCAGGTAATGAGGGGGCTGCACTGGTCAGTTCGTGCACACCATCCTCTAGTTAAACGGAACCTTTTGACTTAAAAGCGAGTCTCATAAATACCTTATCGTAAATCAATTTTCAAAAGTGAGATTACCATGAAAACAAAAAGTAAATTAGCGATGACTTTCATTGCGGCAACACTCGTTGTTGGCTTAAGCGGCTGTAGCAATATGTCAACACGTGACAAAAACACTGCGATTGGTGCCGGTGTCGGGGCTGTAGCAGGTGCGGTGCTGACTGGCGGCAGCGGTGTCGGGACTGTTGGCGGCGCGGCTATTGGCGGTATTATCGGCAACCAGATCGGCAGATAGTAAGCCCGTATCTGGTTGGGGTAGGGTGAGCAGCAAGTTGCTCACCCTGCAAGGATTTTAAAGTTTCACCATCACATGCCGCACGGCACTGTAATCTTCAATCGCGTATATCGACATATCTTTGCCATAGCCTGATTTTTTCATGCCGCCGTGCGGCATTTCTGATACCAGCATAAAATGTGTGTTCACCCAAGTGCAGCCGTACTGTAATTCGGCAGATACGCGCATGGCGCGTGAAACATCACTTGTCCATACCGAGCTGGCGAGGCCGTATTCTGAATCGTTCGCCCAGCTGACTACAGTTTCTTCATCATCAAAACGCGTGACAGAAACCACGGGCCCAAACACCTCTTTGCAGACGATCTCATCGGTTTGCAGGGCACCTGCAATAATGGTGGGCTCGTAGAAAAAGCCACTTCCGGTACGCATTTTGCCGCCAGTGGTGATTTCGATATGTTTTTGTGCGGCTGCCCGGTCTACAAACCCCGCCACACGCTCGCGCTGACGTGCGGAAATGAGCGGTCCCATTTCTACGCCGCTCATTTTTTGTTCGCCCACTTTAATGCTGGCGGTGGCTGAAGACAGCTCGGCAACCAGTTTTTCGTAGATTTTTTTGCCTGCATAAATACGGCAGGCGGCGGTGCAATCCTGGCCTGCATTATAAAAACCGAAAGTGCGCACGCCTTCTACCACTGCGCTTAAATCCGCATCGTCAAACACGATCACAGGCGCTTTGCCGCCTAATTCAAGGTGGGTGCGCTTCACGCTTTTTGCAGCGACTTCCATGATTTTCTGGCCGGTTGAAATATCCCCCGTAATTGAAATCATCTGTACTTGTGGCTGCGAAATCATAGTCGCGCCGACGGATTCACCGCGCCCATTCAAAATATTCACTACACCGGCAGGGAAAATTCCGGCGATGAGTTGCGCCAGTTTAAGCGTAGTAAGCGGCGTCATTTCCGATGGCTTTAACACCACGGTATTGCCTGCAGCCAGCGCCGGGCCCAGCTTCCAGGCCGCCATCATCAGCGGGTAATTCCACGGCGCAATCGAGGCCACTACGCCTAATGGATCGCGCCGAATCATGCTGGTGTGGCCCGGCAGATATTCGCCTGCCAGCGCGCCGGTCATGTTGCGCACCGCGCCTGCGAAAAAGCGGAATACGTCCGCAACAGCGGGGATTTCATCATTCAGCGCCGCCAGATAAGGCTTGCCGCAATTTAGCGACTCCAGACCGGCAAAGCCTTCCGCATCGGCCTCTATGGCATCTGCCAATTTGAGTAACATTGTGGAACGGTCGCGCGGCGTGGTTTTTTTCCAGCTTTTGAAAGCGGCTGCTGCAGCGCTTGCTGCAGTTTCAATCTGTGCCAATGAGGCTTCCGCTACCTGAGCTATCTCAGCACCAGTAGCTGGATTCAGCACGCTGATTGGTGCGCCTTCGCCAGTTACGAATTGGCCATTAATCAGTAATTGCGTTTGAATGTTATGCATTTTTCGATCCTCTTTCAAAAATAATACCCGATTTTTTAGCGACTGCTGCCGGCGATGCTTTCCGTGCCGCGCGTTAAATAATAGGCTGCGATAATCGGTAATGCGGTAATCAGCATCACCATCATGGCGACTACATTGGTTATCGCCGCATCGCGCGGCCGCGCGAGCTGGTTAAGCAGCCAGATCGGCAGCGTGATTTCGTGCCCCGCGGTGAATATGGTCACAATCAGCTCATCAAACGATAGCGCAAATGCCAGCAATGCGCCCGCGAGCAGGGCGGTCGCGAGTTGCGGCAGAATAATGTGCCGAAACGTGGTGAAACCATCCGCGCCCAAGTCCATGGAGGCTTCCACCAGGCTGTGCGGCATGCGCCTGAAGCGCGCGACCACGTTGTTGTAAATCATCACCACACAAAACGTGGCATGGCTCACTATAATGGTCCAAAAACCAGGGGTGATATCAAGTATGTTCATGGCAGAGAGCAGCGCGATGCCGGTGATAATGCCGGGCAGGGCAATCGGCAGAATCAGCATGGTGGTAATGGCTTCTTTGCCAAAAAAGTTGCGTCTGTATAGCGCTGCGGCGGCCATAGTGCCCATCACTAATGCCAGCAAAGTCGCCACAGCCGCCACCTTGAGTGACAGCGCGATGGCCAGCATGATATCTTCGCGTGTAAAAGCCTCGTGAAACCAGCGCAAGGTAAAGTAAGCCTTATCGCCATCTCCCGCCAAAAAAGCGTTGATGACGATGACGACTATGGGGAAATGCAAAAACACCAGGCCGCCATAGGCAAGCGTTTTCAACCATACGGGTGCCCGATTTTCATTGGATGGCTTAGCGCGCAACCTTTTACCTGGCTGCTTTATGTTATAAGGCATCGAAAGCCCCCGCCCGCTTGGCTAGCGCAAGGTAAATAAAAATCAAAACAATCGGCACCACAGTGAACGCAGCTGCCAGCGGCATATTGCCTACCGAGCCTTGCATGGTGTACACCATCGTTCCGATATACAGGCCGCTGGGGCCGATGAGTTGCGGGATAATGTAATCGCCCAGTGTGAGCGAAAAAGTAAAAATAGAGCCTGCCACTACACCGGGAAACACTAGCGGTAATAACACATAGCGAAAAGTCTGTGCCGGTTTTGCACCCAAATCGGCCGAGGCCTGCAGCAAGTTTGTAGGCACGCGCTCCAGCGCGGCTTGTATCGGCAAAATCATAAAGGGCAGCCAGATATAGGTGAACACCATAAAGCGCCCGAGGTTGGAGGTGGCGAGCGTGTTGCCGCCGATGACAGATATTTGTAAGATGTGATTGAGTACGACTGTTAAACCTAAGTGATTGATACACCAGTATAAAATGCCCTGCTGCGACAAAATCACCGTCCATGCGTAGGTTTTAACGATATAGCTTGCCCACATGGGCAACATGACCGCGATGTAGAAAAAGCCTTTTTCGGCGCGGCTGCCGTAGCGTGTCATGTAATAGGCAATTGGGAAGGCGATGAAGGCGCAAGCCAGCGTCACCGCTATCGCCATGCTGAGGGTGCGCAGGATAATGTCAAAATTGGTGGCGTCAAACAGGCTGCGGTAGTTTTCTAGCGTTAAGTCGGGTGAAACCGACATGCTGAAACTATCAAATGTATAAAAACTTTGCCAAAGCAGCGCAAATAGCGATCCCAGGTAAACTACGCCAAACCATAATAGCGGTGGGGTGAGCAGCAAGAACAGGAACAGATGATGTTTGCGATAGAGTGTGTTTCCCAACCATCTCAGGAGTGGATTTGCGGGCGGGGTTAAACTGGCAGAAGGTAGCATGGCTGAGAATAACGGGTTAATTTTCCAGCATCACCATGCGGCTTCGCGGCCAGCACAAAGTAATTTTCTGGCCGATTTTCGGCAGCTGCGCTTCGCTTACTTCAGTGTTGGAAAGCACCATGGATAACAATTGGCCATCCACGGCAACCTCTATTTTGCTGGTTGCACCGTGGTATTGAATATCTGCGACTTCGCCATTTGCCTTCAAAACGTCGGCCTGCCCGGTGTTAATGCCGATATGTTCGGGGCGAATCGAAAAGGCTTGGCTATTGCCGGTAATTTGTTGTGCCAAATCTCCGCTTACCACATTTGAAGTGCCGACAAAATCCGCTACAAAGCTGGTTTTTGGGTGGGTGTAAAGGTTGCGTGGCGAATCCACTTGCTCGATTCTGCCGCGATTAAATACCGCCACGCGGTCGGACATGGATAATGCCTCGCCTTGGTCGTGCGTGACGTAGATAAACGTAATGCCGAGTTTTTTATGCAGGGTTTTGAGTTCCAGTTGCATTTGCTCACGCAGCTTTAAATCCAGTGCGCCCAGTGGTTCATCCAGCAGCAACACGCGCGGCTCATTCACCAGCGCCCGCGCCAAGGCTACACGCTGGCGCTGCCCGCCAGAAAGCTCGCCAGGTCTGCGCCCGCCGTATTCGGCCAGCGCCACTTGTGCTAGTGCATGCTTGGCATGCTGGTAACTTTCCGGTTTGGCGATGCCTTTTACGCGCAAACCATACGCCACGTTATCCAGCACGTTCATGTGCGGAAACAGCGCATAATCCTGAAAAACAGTGTTCACTTCACGCTCGTAAGGTGGCGCGCCAGCAGCTTCTTTGCCGAAGATTTTTATGCTGCCCATGCTGGGCTGCTCAAAACCTGCAATCAAGCGCAAACAAGTGGTTTTGCCCGAGCCGCTTGGCCCAAGCATGGAAAAAAACTCGCCCTCTGCTACAGCAATCGTTACATCATCCACCGCTTTTACGTTACCATAATGGCGGCTGACGGCGGAAAACTCGACGGCTGCAACCATAGGTTATAACTATCTGCCACCCATGATGGCGATATAGTCCTTCGTCCAGCGGCTGTAAGGTACGCAGCCTTCTTTAAGCGAGCATTTGGCTTGCGGCGTTCTCCAGAATTTAATTTCGGTAAAACGCTCAAAACCGTTATCTGCGCAGAAATCACTGCCGCCTGGCGCTTTGGTTTTACAGGCTGCAGGCACAGCGGGGTTAGAACCAAACCATTCGGCCAGACCAGATTGCAGATTTGGATTGAGTGAGTGCTCGAGCCATTTATATGCGCAATTAGGATGCTTCGCCTTAGCCGCCAACATGGTAGTATCCGCCCAGCCGGTTGCGCCTTCTTGTGGAATCACAGACGCAATTGGCTGCTTTTCAGTTTTTAACGCATTGACCTGATACGGCCATGCACCAGACGCTGCCACGCCTTCTTTTTTGAAATCGGTCATCTGCACGGTCACATCATGCCAATATCTATGCGTTAAGGTTTTTTGCTGGCGCAGCAGTTTTAACACCGCCGCATATTGTTTTTCGTTGAGTTCATAGGGGTCTTTAATGCCAAGTGACGGGTCTTTCTTCATCAAATACAACGCTGCGTCTGCGATATAAATCGGGCCATCATAAGCCTGGATGCGGCCTTTATTTGGTTTGCCATCGGGCAGGTTTTGCGGCTCGAACACTGTAGCCCACGAGGTAGGTGCAGTCTTAAATACTTGTGTGTTGTACATCAGCACGTTTGGGCCCCACTGGTAAGGCACGCCATAATGCTTGCCGCCAACGGTGTGCCAGGGCGCATTCTGCAGGCGGGAATCTATCGTATTCCATGAGGGGATTAAAGCCGTATTGATCGGATGTACTTTTTTGCCTGCAACCAATCGCAGGCTTGCGTCGCCCGAAGCAGTCACCAGGTCATAACCGCCCTTATTCATCAGCGATACCATTTCATCTGAAGTGCCGGCGGTTTTTACGTTCACCTTGCAGCCGGTTTCCTTTTCAAATCCGGTCACCCAATCGTAGTTCTTATCCGATTCGCCACGCTCAAGGTAACCAGGCCAAGCGATGATATCAAGCTTGCCTTCACCTGCACCAATTTTGCTGACATGTTCTGCATGAGCGCTGCAGATGCTGGCAGCCAAACCTGTAGTAAGCGCTGCCACTAGAGCTTGTTTAATTGAAATTGAAATCATTTTAATCCCCTTAAAAAAGTGACAGAATTCAAAAATATTAAATCGGGCATACATAACAAAACTAAAGCAAAATCTCACCGATTACAATAGCATTGTTTTCTTAAACTGGATATGCAACAAGAGCCATTTGGAATATTTTGCTAGAGCCACTTGAGTTAGTCTTTAACTTCAACAAGCGGCAGCGCAAGGCCTTCTTTGACTTCTTCCATCACGATATAGCTGCGCGACTCCTGCGCGCCAGGCAGGGTGAGCAGTATGTCACCTAACAAGGTGCGATAATCTGCCATTTTTGCGATGCGCGCTTTAATCAGGTAATCAAAATCGCCGGAAACCAAATGGCACTCCAGCACGCTGGGCAACTTGAGAATTTCCTGTTTGAATTTGCCAAAAATCGCACCCGATTTGGTAGCAAGTTTGAGCTCCACGAATACCAGCAAGCCTAACCCCATTGCATGCGGGTCTAGCCGAGCGTGGTAACCCAGAATCACGCCTTCCTTCTCCAAGTTCTTGATGCGCTCGCCACAGGGCGTGACGGACAAGCCCACGCGCTCCGCCAGCTCGGTTATGGGGATGCGCGCATCGGCCTGCAGCACAGACAATATCTTCATATCAATACGATCCAGCTCGCGCACGGCATGGGTACGAATGCGCATGATTTCTCCTTAATGTTGAATAAACTATTTTTTATTTAATTTTTAGCAAATCCTACTACTAATTAATAATTATTAGTTAATTATGTAAATAAAAGTAACTAATTTGGTTAATTCGATGCGTCTGAATTCAATAGACTGTACGTGTTATCTTTGATATATACAGAGGTTGAAATGAAGGTGCTTGTACTGGGTTCCGGCGTGGTGGGTGTCACCTCCGCTTACTATTTGGCACAGAAAGGGTTTGATGTCACAGTGATAGACCGCCAGCCAGCAGTGGGGCTGGAAACCAGTTTTGCTAACGCGGGGCAAATCTCGCCGGGCTATGCTGCGCCATGGGCTGCGCCCGGCGTGCCGATGAAGGCATTAAAGTGGCTGTTTCAACGCCATTCGCCACTTTCACTTAGGCCGGATTGGACGCTATGGCAATTGCAGTGGACATTTAAATTGCTGCAAAACTGCAACGCCAAGAGCTACGACCGCAATAAAGAACGCATGGTGCGCCTGGCGGAATATAGCCGCGATTGTCTGGCTGAATTGCGCGCCAGCACCGGCATTGCCTATGAAGGCCGCACACGGGGCACTTTACAGGTGTTTCGCACACAAAAACAGCTGGATGCTGAAGCAAAGGACATTGCTGTACTCGAACGCTTAGGCGTTCCGTTTGAGCATCTTGATCCTGATGGCTGCACCCGGGTGGAGCCAGCTTTGGTGCTGGTTAAAGACCAGCTGTTAGGCGGCCTGCGCTTGCCCGGCGATGAAACCGGTGATTGCCAGCTATTCACAACCAATCTGGCTGAAAAGGCAAAACAGCTTGGCGTTAAATTTCGCCAAAACGTGAGTGTAAAACATCTGCTTACCAGCAAAAACAAGCTTTTTGGTGTAGAAATTAGTACCGATGTTGGTACGGAAATGCTGGAAGCCGACCAATATGTAGTCGCGCTCGGCAGCTACACGCGCCAGCTGATGCAGGGGTTGGGTTTGCAGATTCCCGTGTATCCGGTCAAAGGTTACTCGCTCACCGTGCCTGTTATCAATCCTGCTGCTGCACCTGTTTCTACCGTGATGGATGAAACTTACAAAGTGGCTATTACGCGCTTTGACGATAGAATCAGGGTGGGCGGGATGGCGGAACTGGCGGGCTTTGATTTAAGCCTGAATCCGCGTCGGCGCGAAACGTTGGAAATGGTGCTGAACAGCCTGTTCCCCAATGCGGGAGATGCCTCAAAATCACTGTTCTGGACAGGTCTGCGGCCGATGACGCCAGACGGCACACCGATTATCGGCAAAGCGTCCAGTGTTGGCAAAACAAACAGCCTATATGACAACGTATGGCTTAATACAGGCCATGGTACTTTAGGCTGGACCATGGCCTGCGGCTCTGGGCAATTGCTGGCAGATTTGGTGGCGAACCATCAGCCCGCGATCCAAAGTGACGACTTGAGCTTAAATCGTTACAATAAGCGCGTACAAAATCGTGCCAGTACAAAACAAACACTTATAAAAGCCTAACTTTATGTCCCGTCCCGCTATTGCGCACATTCGCCTGGATGCGTTTCGCCATAATTATCGCGTTGCCAAGCAAATGCACGGTGGAAAAGCGCTGGCGGTCATCAAGGCCAACGCCTATGGCCATGGTGCGGTGCAATGCGCCAAAGCAATAGAAAATGAGGCTGACGGTTTTGCTGTTGCGTGCCTGGAAGAGGCGCTGCAACTGCGTCTGGCGGGCATTAAAAACTCTATTTTGTTGCTGGAAGGTTTTTTTGAGGCCGCCGAGTTGCCGGAAATTGTTGCAAATGACCTGTGGCTGGTGGTGCATGCGCAGTGGCAAGTGGAGATATTGCTCGCGGCAAAACTCGCTAAACCGGTGCATGTCTGGCTAAAAATGGATAGTGGCATGCACCGAGTGGGCTTGTCACCAAGTGGGTACATTCAAGCTTATTCGCGCTTAAATGGACATCCCAATGTAGCGAAAGTCGTACTGATGTCGCATTTTGCCAATGCGGATACTTTAAGCAGCGAGCACACGACGCAGCAAATCGCCCTTTTTCAGCAAACTGTACAAAATTTGGGCGTCGTGGATGTGAGCCTTGCTAATTCTGCTGCTATTCTTGGCTGGCCGCAAGCCCGCGCCAATTGGTCGCGCCCTGGTATCATGCTGTATGGCGCAGATCCACTTTACGACGCGAAAACGCCGCTGCGCGCGGTGATGCAACTTACTTCGCAGATCATCTCAATCCGCAAAATCACCAAAGGCGAATCCATTGGCTATGGCAGCATATTCACGGCGGAAAAGGAAACGTTAGTCGGCGTGGTGGCTTGCGGCTATGCGGATGGCTACCCAAGATCTGCGATGGGCGCGCCTGCTGCGGTTGAAGGCAAAAAGACGCGCATCATTGGCCGGGTTTCGATGGATATGCTGTTTGTGGATTTAACTGATATTCAAACTGCTAACATTGGCTCAACGGTTGAGTTGTGGGGCGACCAAATATTGGCTAATGACGTTGCAAAAGCCGCTGGCACCATTGCCTATGAATTGTTTTGCAATACCAAACGGGTACAATTTAGGTATTCTGATAATTAACTAAAAAGGTGTTCAAGTGAAAGTCATCCAAACCTCAAACGCGCCAGCCGCCATTGGTCCATACTCACAAGCCATGGTAGTGGGTGATTTATTATTCACCTCGGGCCAAATACCATTACGTGCAGATGGCACGCTGAATGATGGCGATATTACCGTGCAGACTACGCAGGTGCTGGCGAACCTGAAAGCCGTGATTGAAGCCGGTGGCGCGAGCCTGAACAAAGTCGTTAAAACCACCGTGTTTTTGAAAAACCTGGATGATTTTGTGGCGATGAACAAAGTGTATGGCGATATTTTCGGCAGCCATACGCCTGCACGCTCTACTGTGCAAGTTGCTAAATTACCGCGTGATGTGTTGGTGGAAATTGAAGCAATTGTGTCTTTGAATTAATTTATTAGCTGGCTTCATCGATTCATCATTTTTTTATTCTGAAGTCAGTTCGGTTAAACAGTCGTTAAATTTTTGTACTAGTTTCTTAATGTCTTCTTGGCGGGTAGCGGGGCTAACCAACATCATGTTATGGAATGGTGTCAGCAGTACGCCGCGATTGAGCAGATAAAGATGAATTGCGCTTTCAATCGTGTCGTTTTGCGCATCTCGCGCCTGCTGGGCGTTTTGGGGAGAAGTCGCACAAAACTGCAGTTCCAGCCGCGCGCCAAGCCGTGTGATGTTCCATGGCAGATTATGCGATTCTAATGATGCGGTAAGCTGTTGCTCCAGTAAATCTGCCAATACCAGCATGTGCCCGTAAGCCGCATCGGTAGCTGTTTCCGTAAGAGTGGCATATATGGCGGCAAGCGTCATCATGTTGCCGGATAGCGTCGTGCCGATGCCGGAATGTCCGGCAGGTGCGTTATCTTTGGCAGTTTTCATGCGATCTGCCATTTCTGCGCTAAAGCCGTACGCCGCCGCTGGCAGCCCGCCTGCAATCGGTTTGCCGACAACTAAAAAATCCGGCGTGATGTTGTGCGCTTTCGACCAGCCGCCGCGCGCGGTGGAGATGGTGTGCGTTTCATCCAAAATTAACAGCGTGCCGTATTTTTTTGTGAGTTCGCGTAAACTTTCGATAAAGCCATCGTTCGGTAGCACCATGCCGCAGTTGGTGAGTGCAGGTTCGGTGAGCAGACAGGCGATTTCACCTTTTGCCAATTCACATTCAACCGCCGCTAAATCGTTAAATGGCACAACGACGGTGTGCAAGCCTAAATCATAAACTTGGCCTAGCAGGCTGGCGCGGTTGACGGTTTTTCCGTCAACGACATCAGTCATCGTGTCATCAACCGTTCCGTGATAACAGCCATCGAACACCAGCAGTTTGTTACGGTTGGTTATGGCGCGCGCCCAGCGCAGTACGAAGCGGTTGGCATCGGTCGCAGTGGTGGTCATCTGCCAGAAGGGCAAATTGAAGTATGCCGCCAAAGCCTCGCCCACGCTGGCTGCTAAGGCAGAAGGCAACATGGTGGTAAAGCCTTTATTGGCTTGGCCTGTGATGGCTTTCGCAACTGCCGGCGGGCTATGGCCGAACATCGCGCCAGTATCACCCAGGCAGAAATCCGTATAATCCAGACCATCTGCGCAAGTGAAGTGCGCGCCTTGCGCTTTCTCGACAAATAAAGGTACCGGCGTGCCCCAGTCGTTCATCCAGTGCATGGGCACGCCATAGAGAAAGTGCTGGCTTGTGCTTTGTGATAATGCAACTGAACTCGGATGCAATTGCAGATAGCGCTCGCGCTCGGCTTGTATCATTTTTGTGGCGCTGTTGATAATTTTTTGCATTCAATTTCGCTTTAAATTGGCTCTATCAATTTTAAATAAATGGTTCTACTTATAAGGCCAGCATAGAATTATCATTCTACCTATAATGTCACATGAGTACATCCAGTTTCGGAGCAATGAATGAATCACGCGTTTGCCTATCTTTCCACTAGCGGTTTTCTAGGGTTGTCAATAGAAAATCCTCTGTCTATTGATATGGCTGCTAAAAAACCATACGCCATCGCGGGTATCAATTGGGATGGCAGCTGCACCAATCGTCCCGGCGCGCGTTTTGGGCCGAGTGCCATTCGCCACGCCAGCCAGATGTTGTGCGATGCAACACATCCTTTGTTTGATGTTTCGCCACTTGAGTTATTAAAGGATGTGGGTGACTTGAATTTGCCAAACACCAGCATTGACGCCATGCGCAGCGCGCTGATGCCGCTAGCAGCAGAATTGATTAAAAACCAGACGATGGTGTGGCTGGGCGGCGATCACTCCATTACTTTGCCGCTGCTGCGTGCTTACCATGCACATTACCAACAACCGCTGGCATGCATCCATTTTGATGCACATTGCGATACCTGGACTGATCATTTTGGCGAACCGTCAGGCCATGGCACTTGGGTATATGAGGCGGTGACCGAGGGTTTGGTTGACCCTAAATGCTTCGTACAAATCGGCATCCGCTCTTCTGGCGAACGCGCTGCGCGTGAGTTTGTGAACGATCAGGGCGGGCGTATTTATACCGCGCGTGAATTGCGCGGCAAAGACGGTGATGGTTTAAAAAAGGTGGTCGATGAAGTGCGCGAACGCATGGATAAGGCTGGCAATCCGCCGCTGTATTTAACTTTTGATATTGACGCGCTTGACCCGGCGTTTGCCCCGGGCACAGGCACGCCAGAAGTAGGCGGCTTGACCACCACACAAGCGATGACGCTGCTGGAAGCCTGGCATGATTTGAACTGGGTGGGCATGGACTGCACCGAAGTTTCACCACCGTATGACCATGCAGAATTAACATCCAACGCGGCTGCAACCCTGGTGTGGACATGGCTTTGTGGGCGCATTGCAGCACAAAAATAAACATGCTCGAGACTAATATTAAATCTGCAGATTTAAAGCTTACGCAAAACTCTTATTACGCCGCCAGCACGAATGAGCAGCCTGCTTACCCCAAGCTGCAAGGCGATGCTGAGGCAGATGTATGTGTGGTGGGTGGCGGTTTTGCAGGATTGTCTGCGGCGATTGAACTGGCAGACCGTGGTTATTCGGTAGTGGTGCTGGAAGCCAACCATATCGGCTTTGGTGCCAGCGGACGCAACGGCGGGCAGATTATTGCCGGTCTGGCTTGCGAACAGGACGTGATTGAAAGCGCGCTTGGTTTTGAAGCCGCAAAACAGGTATGGCGCATGACGCTGGAAGCGCTGGATCTGGTGCGCGAGCGTGTGAGGCGCTTTGATATTCAATGCGATTTAACCGATGGTTTTTTGGGTGTTTCGGTAGGTGAACGTAAAGGTAAAAAGCTGCATAAGTGGTTCTATGGCATGGCGCAAAAGTACCATTACGACTGCGATGCAACGTGGATTGAACCCGCGCACCTTCGTAGCTGGATTGATAGCCCGCGTTATTTTAATGGCTTCTACGATAAGCGTTCAGGGCATCTGCATCCGCTGAATTATTGCTTGGGATTGGCAAAAGGCGCGGCCAGTCTGGGTGTGCGCATCTTTCAGCATTCGCCTGTGAATACGATGCAGCAAGGTGACACAGTAACTTTGCATTCAGAGACTGGCAATGTAAAAGCCAAATTTGTGGTGCTGGCAGGTAATATGTATTTGCCTGAAGTGTCACCAAAACTTGCGCCGAATCTGACCAGACGCATTATGCCTGTGGGTACTTACATTATCGGCACAGAGCCGATTGATCCAAAACTTGCAGCAAAACTTATTCCTGCTAACGCAGCTGTGTGCGACTCCAATTTCGTACTGGATTATTTTAGATTTGCCCGAGATGTTAATTCAGATAACAAACGTATGATATTCGGCGGCCGCGTGAGCTACAGCGCCATGACGCCGCATAACCTGACAGCCAGCATGCAGGCGCGCATGACCGCGGCTTTTCCGCAACTCGCAAATACAAAGGTTGAACACACTTGGGGCGGCTTTGTCGATATCACCATGAACCGCGCGCCGGATTTTGGCCGCATTGCAGATAACATTTACTACTTACAGGGATTTTCAGGCCACGGTGTGGCGCTTACCGGCCTAGCAGGCAAGCTGGTAGCGGAGGCGGTTTCTGGCCAAGCTGAACGCTTGGATTTAATCGCGCAAATCAGGCACCAGGATTTTCCTGGTGGTAAACTACTGCGCACGCCCGCTCTGGTGTTGGGCATGGCGTGGTATCAGTTGCGCGATGTCTTAGGCTAATGCCTGTTTTCTTAAAGATTCCTGTATCACATTAGCTAATATATTGCCGTAATGTGTGATGTGTTCGGTTGCAGCGTAGGCATAACCGATAATCAGGCCTTTTTCTTGTTTTGCACCCACGCAGTAGTTTGAAAGCGCATACACGCGCAAACCCTTTTCTGCAGCCATTTCAGCCACGCGAATGTCATCAACATTCGAGTCGAACTCCACCACCAGATGCAGCCCGGAATCAACAGGTGAAAGCCGTGCGCCAGCATTTGCCACCGGTGCCAGTGCGGCCTGCAGCAAACGTCGTCTTTCGCCGTAGGTTTGGCGCATGCGCCGGATATGGCTGGCAAAATGGCCTTCTTCAATAAAATCGGCCAATGCCGCCTGAATCATCACCTGACCTGGACGTTGCAGTTCGTAAAGGCCGTTTTTGAACGGGGCTACCAGGTGCGGCGGTATTACCATATAGCCCAGGCGGATGCCCGGGTACATCACTTTTGAAAATGTGCCCAGATACAGCACACGGCCATCCTGATCCATGCCTTGCAGTGACGAGATGGGACGGCCTTCAAAACGGAACTCGCTGTCATAGTCATCTTCAATAATCCATGCACTCTGATTCTGCGCGTAATCCAGCAGCAGCCGGCGGCGGCCATAGCTCATGACCATGCCTTTAGGGTACTGATGCGACGGCGTGGTGTAAATAAGACGCGGTTTCACACGAAAGTCCTGTGTGGTGGGTGCCATACCTTCGTTGTCTACAGCAACCGGATGCAGTTGCAGGCCGTTCGCTTCCAGTACGCGCCGCGCTGCCCAATAGCAAGGGTTTTCAACCCAGGCACAGTCGTTGTGGTCGGTAAGCAAACGTGCACACAAGTCGATTGATTGCTGGGTGCCAGAGGTAATCAGCACTTGATCTACCTTCAGGTTTACCGCGCGTGATACGCGCAAATAATCGGCAATGGATTGCCGTAACGGCAAGTAGCCGCCGTCATGGCTACTGTCCAGCAGGGCAGGGTCTAGCGTGCGCCATTGACGATTGAGCAAGCGCCGCCAGAGCTCGAACGGAAATTTGGAGTAATCATCCGCGCCCGGCGTAAATGGCTGTACCTCATGGTTGCTAGGGTGATTGCTTGAATGGTCACTTGGATGATTATTTTGTGTGCTGGACGCAGTCAGGCCACGCCTGGAAAGCCCGATATCACCCTCAGGGTTGAGCGGGCTTATCACGTTTGGATTTTTTGAGAATTCATCAGGCTGATTGTAGGCAACGTAGGTGCCACTGCCCGTCTTGGCCGCTACATAACCTTCGTCCAGCAATTGGTCGAAAGCCGCCAGCACGGTGTTGCGGGACATGCCTAAATCGGTCGCGAGACTGCGCGTGGAAGGCAATCGGCAGCCCGATGGCAATACTTGCTCTGTAATGGCGCGGCGGATAGCTTCGTACACGCGCCGGTGATTGGGCATGCGGGCGGGAAATCTGCTCTGGCTAAGCTGCGTTAATAACCATTCAGAGAGAACAGGCTGTTTCATCAGGCAATATTGTTTTTCTAAAGTGGTTCTAATTAAATAACTTAAATGGCTCTTGTGGTATTACCAATTAAAGGCATAGTATACTTGTAACCGAATTGTTGCAATCCTTGAAAATAGTGGTATAACGAGCATTGAAGGCATATTGATAGGGTTGCTGAGTAGTAATAACGATGAAGAAACCTGTGCACAGAAAACCAGTAGTATTGCTGCCAGCTGACGTGAAGCAACTCGGCGCGCATCCCTTTCATGCGGTCGGGCAAAAATATATTCTAGCGGTGGCGGAAGCGGCTGGAGCCTTGCCTCTGCTGGTACCTGCGGTCAGCGACCATATTGAGCTGGAAGAATTGCTGGCAATGGCGGATGGTGTTTTGCTGACAGGTTCAGTGTCTAATCTGCATCCTTCACATTTTGGCCAGGAGGTACATGATCCCGCGTTGCCGCTAGACCCTGCGCGAGATGCGCTTACGCTAAAACTGATTCACGCGACGATTGACGCAGGCATCCCGCTGTTGGCCATTTGCCGCGGCTTTCAGGAGCTGAATGTGGCGTTCGGTGGCAGTCTGCATCAAGCCGTGCATAAAGTTACTGGTCTGAATGATCATCGCGAGGCGGATGATACGCCTGCAGAAGCGCAATATGCGCCAGCACACCCGGTTCACCTGGTGGCCAATGGACAACTGGCATCGATAGTGGACAGCACGCACATGATGGTGAATTCGATTCACGGCCAAGGCATTGACAAGCTGGGGGCAGGGTTGACGGCAGAAGCACATGCACCGGATGGCCTGATAGAGGCTTTGCATGTGGATGATGCCCGATCTTTTGCTTTAGGCGTGCAATGGCATCCGGAGTGGAAAGTGATGGAGAACCCGCAATATTTGGCAATTTTTAAAGCGTTTGGTGAAGCCTGCCGGAATCGGATGAACGCTACAATTAACTAACGAACAATATGTAACATAGATTCAAATTTATTTATAAAAAGAAGTTGGGGAACAAAAATGCATGAACGTAAAAATTTTGATCTTGCAGCAATGGATCGCTGGCTGACCGAGAATAATGTCACGGAAATAGAGTGCCTGGTACCCGATTTGACTGGCGTAGCACGCGGCAAGATTTTGCCGCGCGAGAAGTTTTCTACCGAGCGTGCCATGCGCTTGCCGGAGGCCGTATTGGGCGTGACTGTGACGGGGGAGTCGCCGGAAGGCCATGAAGGCTATGACCGGGTGATGGGCTTTACCGATAAAGACATGGTGCTATTGCCGGATCCCGTGACCCTGAGGTTGGTTCCTTGGGCAGTTGATCCCACCGCGCAAGTGATTATGGATTGTGTCGGTCATGATGGAAAACTGATTGATTTTGCACCAAGAAACGTATTGCGCCGGGTCACGGATTTATACAAGGATTTGGGCTGGACGCCCATCGTGGCACCCGAGCTGGAGTTTTATCTGCTGGCGCGTAACACTGACCCGGACCTGCCGCTGACACCCCCTGTCGGCAGGAGCGGCCGCAAGGAGACCAGCCGCCAGCTTTACAGTATTGATGCGGTAAACGAGTTTGACCCATTGTTTGAAGATATTTACGACTACTGCGAAATTATGGGGCTGGAACTGGATACGCTGATTCATGAATTCGGGGCAGGGCAGATGGAAATCAATTTCCTGCATGATGAACCCATGGTGCTGGCGGATAAAGCATTCTTCTTCAAACGCACATTGCGGGAGGTGGCCATGCGGCATGATATGTATGCCACGTTCATGGCAAAACCCATGGAACATGAGCCAGGCTCGGCCATGCATATTCACCAGAGCGTGATTGATACAAAAACCTGTCAGAATATTTTTAGCAAGCCGGATGGTGAGGCTTCACCGCTTTTTTATCATTACATTGCTGGCTTGCAAAAATACCTGCCGGCCGCCATGGCCTTGCTTGCGCCGTATGTGAACTCATATCGCCGCATCGTACGCAATGGCGCGGCGCCAATTAATATTGAATGGGGCTATGACAATCGTACAGTAGGTATCCGGGTGCCGATTTCCGATCCTTCAGCGCGTCGTCTTGAAAATCGTGTAGTGGGCGCAGATGCCAACCCCTATCTGGCCATGGCAGTCACATTGGCTTGCGGCTACCTGGGCATCAAGGAAAAGCTGAAACCGACCGAAGTCACCACCGGCAGCGCCTACGCCCATGATTATCAGCTACCGCGCGGCCTGTCGGAGGCGTTGCGCGAGCTGGAAGATGCAACAGCATTGCATGAAGTGCTGGGCAAAAACTTTATCGATGTGTATCTGGCTGTGAAAGAAACCGAGCATGATGAATTTATGCGCGTGATTAGCCCGTGGGAGCGAGAGCATTTGTTAATGCATGTGTAAATTGCTCAGGCTGAGCCACCAAATAACGAATTGAGAACGACATGACCATTACTAAAAGCATTCAAGCCATAGATTCGGCGCACTATATGCACCCGTTTACCGACCACAAAAGCCTTGCGGCCAAGGGTGCACGCATCATTACCAAAGCTGAGGGCGTGTATATCTGGGATTCGGAAGGCGCGAAAATCTTTGATGCGATGTCGGGGCTGTGGTGCGTGAATGTTGGCTACGGCCGCAAAGCCTTGGTGGATGCGGCTGCTAAGCAAATGTTGGAATTGCCTTATTACAACAGTTTTTTTCAAACCACTAATGTGCCGGCAGTAAAACTCGCAGAAAAAATTATCAAGCTGGCGGGTGACAACTATAGCCATGTGTTTTTCAGCAGTTCAGGCTCGGAGTCAAACGATACCAATCTGCGCATGGTACGTCATTACTGGACGACACTGGGCCAGCCGGAACGCACAGTCATCATCAGCCGGAACAATGCCTATCACGGTTCAACCGTGGCAGGCGCTTCTTTAGGCGGCATGGGCGGCATGCATGCGCAGGGTGGTCTGCCGATCCCCGGCATTGTGCACATTGAGCAGCCTTATCATTACGGTCTGGCGCCGAATGAAGACAGGGACGCGTTTGGCATTAGAGCGGCTTCGTGGCTGGAGGATAAAATCCTGGAAGTTGGGGCGGATAAAGTCGCCGCTTTTATTGGCGAGCCGGTGCAGGGTGCCGGCGGCGTGATTATTCCGCCTAAAACGTACTGGCCGGAAATCCAGAGAATATGTGACAAGTACGGCATTTTGCTGATTTGCGATGAAGTAATTTGCGGTTTCGGCCGGCTGGGCAAATGGTTCGGCTCGCAATTGCTGGGCGCTAGACCGGATTTAATGACTTTTGCCAAAGGCGTGACTTCAGGCTACATCCCGCTTGGTGGCGTGGTGGTAGGTAAACGCGTGGCCGATGTGCTCATAGATAAAGGCGGCGAGTTCAACCATGGCTATACCTACTCCGGTCATCCCGTTGCTTGCGCTGTGGCATTGGCAAATATTGAAATTCTTGAAAGCGAAGGCTTGGTGGACAGGGTGCTGAATGAAACTGGTCCTTACCTGGCCGAGAGATATGCAGAACTGGCAAAACATCCACTGGTCGGCGGTGCCGAAACTTGCGGCCTGGTGGCAGGGTTTGTGCTGATGAAGGACAAGCAAAACCACATTGCTTTTGATGAAGCACTAGAGGTTGGCATGATTTGCCGAGGACATTGTTTTGCCAATGGGTTAATCATGCGTGCTGTGGGCGACCGCATGATTGTTGCGCCGCCGCTCGTGACCACTAAGGCGCAGATTGATGAAATGATTGCGCTAATTTACAAATGCTTGGATGCGACGCTGCTGGATTTAAAAACACGAGGTTTGCTGTAAGTATTTTCTGCGAAAATTTTGTTTGAATTTGCAATGTGCGCCAATAAAATTGTGGTTGTTGGCTGATACATATTGTAAGATTGCTGGCGAGCAATCGATAATGAATACAGGTGTTTCACGGCTCAAATGAATGATGTAAATTTACTGAATAAACGTTTTTAATCACTCACCAAATGAAGGGGTAATGAATATGAATGTATCTTTTAGCAAGCGCTGGTTAGGCTTGATTGCAGTAGTGGCTGCCGGCATGATGCTGGTCTCGTGCGGCGATAAAACAAGCGGAGATAAAGCAAGCGAGCCGGCGAAAGTGGTCGAGGAAGAAAAAGTCCTTAACATTTACAACTGGTCAGATTATTTGGCAGAAGACACGATTCCTAATTTTGAAAAAGAAACCGGCATTAAAGTACGTTATGATGTGTTTGATAGCAACGAAATTTTGCATGCAAAAATGATTGCTAAAAATACGGGCTATGACATTGTGGTGCCCTCATCCAACTGGGGCAAAATGCAAATGGAAGGTGGTTTGCTGCAAAAGTTAGATAAAAGCAAATTACCTAATTGGAAAAACTTAGATCCTGCAGTGCTGGAGCAAATGGCCAAGCTTGATCCAGGCAATCAATACCTGGTGGACTGGCTGTGGAGCTACACGACAGTAGGTATTAATGTGGATAAGGTAAAGGCGGCGCTGGGCGATATGCCAATGCCTGAAAATACCTGGGATTTGGTGTTTGATCCTAAATATACGTCCAAACTTAAATCATGCGGCATCTCATTTTTGGATGCACCATCAGAAGTGTTTCCCATCGCATTGCGTTATGTAGGCAAGCCTGAGTTCAGTCTGAATGCGGATGACTACAAAGTGGCCTTTGACATGCTGATGAAAGTGCGTCCTGATATCAAACGCTTTAATTCAGGCGGTCAAATTGAAGATCTAGCCAGCGGCAATATCTGCGTGGCGCTTGGCTGGGCGGGTGATTTCAACTTGGCACGCAAACGCTCTATCGAAAACAAATCTGAGCAAAATATTGAAGCGCTGGTGACTAAAATGGGCGGCTATATGTTTATGGATACCATGGCAATTCCAGCAGATGCGAAGCATCCAGACAATGCGCATAAATTCATCAATTACATTTTAAGGCCGGAAGTGCATGCAGGGCTAACCAATGCGGTGACTTATGCAAACCCTAACAAAGCGGCAACGGAATTTGTTGACCCGGAAATTAAAAACAACAAAACCATCTTTTTACCGGAAGCCGATGTTAAAAATCTGATTCCACCTGGCAATGTGGATAATGCAACCCGTCGCGTCATGACACGCTTATATACACAATTTAAAACAGGTACATAAATTAAAAATGGCTGCGCAGGCTTGCCAATCGACAAGCCTGCCTTTCATGCAGGCTCTAACCTATTTCTTAACTGCTACATTTAACTGTTATTTCATATAAGGCTCACTATGGCGACAGCACCAAAATCTCAAGCAGACAGCAAGCCAGCTGAAAAAGAGGTTTTGCTGAGAGTTGAAGGTATCACCAAAATCTATGATGGAACGATCAAAGCGGTAGATGATGTTTCGCTTACCGTCACAAAAGGTGAGATTTTTGGTTTGCTTGGAGGCTCGGGGTGTGGAAAATCGACCTTGTTGCGTATGCTGGCAGGTTTTGAGAAGCCTACCAAAGGCAGAATTTTTCTTGAAAATCAGGATATTACCAACATACCATCTTATCAGCGCCCAATTAACATGATGTTTCAATCCTATGCACTTTTCCCGCATTTAAGTGTTTGGGAAAATATTGCGTTTGGCCTGAAGCGTGACCATCTGCCTAAGGATGAAATTGCAAGCCGTGTTGAGGCAATGTTGAGTCTAGCGCAGTTGAATAAATACGCCCAGCGTAAGCCACATCAGCTTTCTGGTGGACAGCAGCAGCGTGTAGCTCTGGCGCGCAGTCTGGCTAAGCGCCCTAAATTACTTTTGCTGGACGAGCCGCTTGGCGCGCTGGATAAAAAATTACGCGAATCTACCCAGTTAGAATTAGTCAATATTATTGAAGAAGTTGGCGTGACCTGTGTGCTGGTGACACACGACCAGGAAGAAGCCATGACCATGGCCTCGCGCATTGCGGTCATGGCGGAAGGCTATTTCCTGCAGGTGGGTGAGCCAGACACGGTTTATGAAATGCCGAATAGTCGGCAAGTGGCTGATTTTATTGGTAATGTGAATATGTTTGAAGGTGTGATAGAAGAAGACGAAGCAGATCACGTCACTGTCCGTTGTCCGGAATGTGTGCATTATGTAGGCCACGGCATTAGCGGGCATCAAGGGCAGTCCGTAAGCGTGGCGCTACGGCCAGAAAAAATCATGCTTACTAAGGATAAGCCAGCAGGTGAATACAACTGGTGCGAGGGTGAAGTGGTGGAGATTGTGTATTTTGGCGACCACACCACTTATCACCTTAAAACCAGCACTGGCAAGATCGTAAAAGCGCAAGAAATGAACAATACGCGTGATTTAAGCTGTGGTCTGACATGGGGCGACCGCGCTTATATGCACTGGAATGATTTAGCGATGGTTGTGTTGACTCAATAAGGTGCTGCCATGAACAAGCTCACTCAATACTTCCGCGGTTTGTTTCAAGGCAATAAACTCGTCATTGGGATCCCGTACGGCTGGTTTATCCTGCTGGTGGCGATTCCGCTGCTGATTGTGCTAAAGATCAGCGTGTCTGAGATGCAGGCCACCTCAGTTTCCAGCATGATTAGCTGGAGCGAGGGCTGGCCAACGCTCAAGATCAATTTCGCGAGTTATCAGTTTATTGCCAGCGATGCGCTGTATGTTAAAACTTATTTTTCTTCCATCAAGTACGCATTTCTCACTACCGTTCTGTGTTTGGCCATTGGTTATCCGTTTGCCTACTTCATGGCGCGCTCGCCCAAGCATCTGCAGCCCATGCTGCTCATGCTGATCATGCTGCCGTTCTGGACCTCGTTTTTATTGCGTATTTATGCCTGGAAAACTTTATTGGTGAGTAACGGTGTCATCAATAATGTGCTCATGAGCTTGGGGATTATCGATGCGCCGCTGGCGATGATGAATAATTCTTTTTCATTGGTTGTGGGCATGGTGTATTCCTACTTGCCGTTTATGATTTTGCCCTTGTATGCCAATCTGTCCAAAATGGATTTGCGTTATCTCGAAGCGGCGGCGGACTTGGGCACCAGTCCTTTCAAGGCTTTCTGGCTGATTACGGTGCCGCTCTCCAAAGCGGGCATTATTGCGGGCTCCATGCTGGTGTTTATTCCGGCGGTAGGCGAGTTTGTAATTCCTGAACTGTTAGGCGGGCCTGATACTTTAATGATTGGCCGTGTATTGTGGGATGAGTTTTTTAGCAATAACGATTGGCCGATGGCAGCCGCTGTGGCGGTGGTGATGATACTGATTATTCTAGTCCCGATGGCGCTCTTAAATAAAGCCGAAGCGAAGCTAGGCGAGGCTAAATCATGAGTCAGGCCTCAAATAAACTCTTTGCCAAGGGCTGGATGTTAGCGGTTTACGCATTTCTATATTTGCCCATTATCACGCTCGTTGTATTTTCGTTTAACGACTCCAAGCTGGTCACCGTTTGGTCACATGCCAGCATGCGTTGGTACAGTGCATTAATGGAAGACAGCGATTTGATTTCTGCGGTATTCTTATCGTTAAAAATTGCTTTTCTATCTGCCTTAATGTCCGTGTTTTTTGGTACGTTTACCGCTTTTGCGCTGCACCGTTACACACAATTTCGCGGGCGTGCTTTGCTTTCTTCTATGGCCAGCACCCCGCTAGTGATGCCGGATGTAATTGTGGGTTTGTCATTGCTATTAATGCTGGTTTCCATCCAGCACTGGCTGGGTTTCCCAGAGCGAGGCCTGTTTACCATATTGCTTGGACACGCGCTGCTAGGCACCGCCTATGCGGCGGTCGTGGTGACTTCCCGCTTGCGAGAAATGGATAGCAGTTTAGAAGAGGCCGCCATGGACCTGGGCTGCAAACCATGGCAGGTGTTTACGCTGGTGACCTTGCCATTATTAACGCCATCGCTTGTTTCGGCGTTTTTACTGACCTTCACGCTGTCGTTTGATGATGTCGTGCTGTCTTCATTCTTGTCTGGACCAGGCTACTCCACGATGCCGATGGTGATTTTCTCGCGCGCCAGGCTGGGCTTAAACCCAACCATCAATGCGGTGGCCACCGTGACCATCGTTGTTGTGACTATCGCCGTGGTGGCATCGAGTTTTTACCAGTCGCATCAGGAGCGCAAACGCAAACGTGAAATGGCGCTTGCCTACAGCGATGCGAATAAATAACAGGCAGTTCCATGACGCTAAAATTAAATCATACAACTTTACTCAGGCCTGGCAGCACCTGGCTGGCCGGAGCCTGGGTGGGGGCGGATTCCGGTGAGAAAATCGCTGTAACCAACCCTGCAAACGGGCGGGTTGTCTGTGAAGTGCCGCGCATGGGCCGTGCTGAAACTGAGCGCGCAATTGTTGCTGCCGAAGTCGCACAAAAGACCTGGAAAACGCTTACCGCACAGGCCCGCGCGGTGATTCTGAGGCGCTGGTTTGATTTAATTATTCAGCATCGCGAAGATCTGGCGCAAATTCTCACGGCAGAGCAGGGCAAGCCGCTGGCCGAGGCGCGCGGAGAAATTACGTATGGTGCCAGTTTTATCGAGTGGTTCGCAGAAGAAGCCAAGCGCGTCTATGGTGAGGTGATTCCTTCACCGGCCGGTGACCGTCGCTTGCTGGTAGTTAAGCAGCCGATTGGCGTGACAGCCGCTATCACGCCGTGGAACTTCCCCGTGGCCATGATCACGCGTAAAGCGGCCCCAGCGCTCGCGGCAGGTTGCTCCATGATCATCAAGCCGGCAGAACAAACGCCTTTATCTGCAATTGCGTTGGCTGTCTTGGCGGAAGAAGCAGGTGTGCCAGCAGGCGTGCTGCAAGTCATTACCGGCAAGGCGCGCGAAATTGGCGCAGTGATGTGTGAAAGCCCAATCGTGACCAAGCTTTCATTTACGGGCTCCACCGAAGTCGGCCGCATTTTAATGCGCCAGTGTGCCGATACTATTAAAAAACTTTCGCTGGAATTGGGCGGCAATGCCCCTTTTATTGTATTTGACGATGCCGATTTGGACGCCGCGGTAGAAGGTGCCATGATCAGCAAGTTCCGCAATGCCGGCCAAACTTGTGTGTGCGCGAACAGGCTGTTTGTGCAGGATGGCGTATTCGATGCGTTTGCTAAGAAGCTTGCGGCCAAGGTCGGTCAGCTTAAGGTCGGCGAAGGCACAGCAGATGGTGTGACGCAAGGCCCGCTCATTGATAGCGCCGCCGTTGAGAAAATAGAAAGCCATGTTGCGGATGCCGTGAAAAAAGGCGCAAAACTTGTGCAAGGCGGAAAGCGCCATAACCTGGGCGGCACATTTTTTGAGCCAACAGTGTTGGCGGATGTGACCGCGGATAGCATGATTTTCCGCGAAGAGACCTTTGGTCCGGTGGCACCGTTATTCCGCTTCAAGACAGATGAAGAAGTCATTGAAATGGCCAATCGTACCGAGTTCGGGCTGGCTTCGTACTTCTACAGCCGCGATATCGGCCGCATCTGGCGCGTGGCGGAAGCGCTTGAATACGGCATGGTGGGCGTCAATACCGGCATGATTTCCAACGAGGTCGCGCCGTTTGGCGGCGTGAAACAATCGGGGCTTGGGCGTGAAGGCTCTCATCACGGAATAGATGAGTACCTGGAAATTAAATATATCGCCATGGCCGGCCTAGAAAAATAAAGATGGATAAATAAGCATGGACTCGAAAAACATGATTGACTGGCATGCACGTGCAAAAGCACTAAAAATTGATGGCCGTGCTTTGATCAACGGCAGGCGTGTAAATGCTGTCGATGGCCAAACTTTTGAGTGTTTTTCGCCGGTTGATAATCGCAAGCTCGCTGATGTGGCGAGCTGCAAAGCTGCTGATGTGGATTTGGCGGTCAGCGTTGCGCGCGCAGCCTTTAACGACAGGCGCTGGGCAAGTTTGTCACCCAAAGAGCGCAAGCAAACCATGATTCGCTTTGCTGATTTGATTCTAAAAAATAAAGAAGAATTGGCATTGCTGGAAACGCTGGACATGGGTAAGCCGATTACCGCGAGTTTGAATTCGGATGTGAATTCTGCGGCCAATACGCTGCGCTGGTTTGGTGAGGCCATCGACAAGGTTTATGACGAAATCGCGCCGACAGCAGACAATACTTTGGCGATGATCACGCGTGAGCCGATTGGCGTGGTCGGCGCAATCGTGCCGTGGAACTACCCCATGGCGATGGCCGCCTGGAAGATTGCCCCTGCCTTGGCTGCAGGCAATAGTGTGGTGCTGAAACCTTCTGAAAAATCACCGCTCACGGCTTTGCGGCTAGGTGATTTGGCCTTGGAGGCAGGTATCCCCGCGGGCGTGCTGAATGTGCTGCCCGGCTTTGGGCCGGATGCCGGCTCACCGCTGGCTTCGCACATGGATGTGGATTGCATCGCATTTACCGGCTCGACCGTGGTAGGCAAAAAGATACAAGTGATGGCGGGGCAAAGTAACCTGAAACGTGCCTGGTGCGAACTGGGCGGCAAATCGCCCAATATTGTATTTGCTGACTGCCAAGACATGGACAAAGCGGCAGCGGCGAGTGCTGGCTCAATTTTTTATAATCAGGGGGAGAGCTGCAATGCGCCTTCCCGCTTGCTGGTAGAACGTTCAATCAAAAACGAGTTGGTTAAAAAACTACTGAATGAACTTGGCAAATATCAGCCCGGAAACCCGCTGGATGCTGACACCACGATGGGCGCGCTGGTGGATTGCGTGCAGATGGAAAATGTCCTCAAATATATTGCGAGCGGTAAGCAACAAGGTGCAAAAATGCTGGCGGGTGGTGAGCGCGTACGCGGTGAAACGGGCGGCTTTTATATCAGCCCAACTGTGTTCGATGAAGTCACCAATGATATGACCATTGCTGAGGAAGAAATTTTTGGCCCCGTGCTGTCGATCATTACTTTCGATACGCAGGAGGAAGCGATTCGCATCGCCAATGACACCCATTATGGTCTGGCCGCAGCGGTATGGACGCGTGACATTTCACGTGCACATTTAGTGGCGAAAGCCTTGCGCGCAGGCACCGTGCATGTGAACAGTTACGATGAGGATGACATTACCGTGCCGTTTGGCGGGTATAAGCAATCAGGCAATGGCCGTGATAAGTCACTGCACGCGCTGGAAAAATATACCGAGCTTAAGACGACCTGGATTCGATTGGCTTAGCTGAATGGCCCCAAATTAAGGAAACAGGATGAATAAAATGACGGATCCAATGGCCGATAATAAAAAGCTGAGCAACCAAGCCTTGCATGAGCGCCGTCTGGCCGCCACGCCGCGTGGAATCGGTGTGATGGCCAATTTTTTCATCGAGCGCGCGCTCAATTCTGAAGTGTGGGATGTAGAAGGCCGCCGTTATATTGATTTTGCGGGTGGCATTGCGGTGCTGAATACCGGACATCGCCATCCCAAGGTGGTGGCTGCGGTTGAGGCGCAATTGCAGAAATTTACGCACACCTGCTATCAGGTGCTGCCTTATGAAAGCTATGTGACATTAGCCGAGCGCATTAATAAATTAACCCCTGGCAATCATGCCAAAAAGACCTGTTTCTTCTCAAGCGGGGCGGAGGCGGTAGAAAATGCTATTAAAATTGCGCGTGCCAGCACCGGCCGCCCCGGCATCATTGCTTTCTCTGGCGCTTTTCATGGCCGCACCATGATGGGCTGTGCGCTTACGGGCAAGGTGGCACCGTATAAAGTAGGCTTCGGGCCGTTTCCTGCGGAGATTTACCATCTTCCGTTTCCGATTGATATTCACGGTGTCAGAGTGGAGGATTCAATCAATGCACTGCATACCTTGTTTAAGGCAGACATAGATCCCAAGCGCGTTGCGGCGATTATTATTGAGCCGGTGCAAGGCGAGGGCGGTTTTTATGTCACCCCGCCAGCGTTGATGAGCTCATTGCGTAAAGAATGTGACGAGCATGGCATGCTGCTGATTTACGATGAAGTGCAAACAGGCTTTGGCCGTACCGGAAAAATGTTTGCGGCAGAGCATTATGATGTGACTCCCGACATTATCACCATGGCCAAAAGTATGGCGGGTGGTACCACCTTATCCGCCGTGAGTGGCAAGGCGGAAGTGATGGATGGCCCTGCGCCTGGCGGTTTGGGCGGAACGTATGCCGGCAGTCCGCTGGCGATTGCGGCAGCGCATGCGGTGATTGATATCATCGAAGAAGAGCAACTGGTTGCGCGCGCTAATTTTTTAGGTGAAAAGCTGACCAAAAGGCTCAAAGCAGCGCAGGCCAAAACGTCGGCGATAAAAGAAGTGCGTGGCTTGGGTTCGATGATCGCAGCGGAGTTTTTCGACCCTAAAACGGGCGAGCCTTCGGCCGAGATTACCAAGCGCGTGCAAAAGGCAGCGCTGGATGAAGGTCTGATTTTGCTTACTTGCGGCGTATATACCAATGCGATCCGTTTTTTATATCCGCTCACTGTGCAAGACCATGTGTTTGATGAAGCGCTGGATATTATTGACCGCGCTTTATTAAAGGCCTAAGTAATAAAATGGATGATACTGCTATAAAAACTGAAGCTATTGAGCAAGCCAAACAGCGCATGCAAGCGGCTGGCGTGCACACTGTCATCGCGCAGTTTGTGGATATTCATGGCGCAGCTAAAGGCAAATATATTCCGCTTGCGCATTTGAACGATATTGTTGGGGCAGGTGCCGGCTTTGCCGGGCCATCGATTTGGGGCACAGGGTTGCCACGCAATGGTGCGCGTTCTGAATTTTACGGGCAAGGCGATTTAAGCACCCTGCAGCCGCTGCCCTGGATGCCGGGTTACGCGCGGATTGTGTGCAATGGCGTGGTAGATGGCAAGCCGTTTGAGGGCTGTTCGCGCCGCTTGCTGTTACGCCAGATTGCACGCTTACAGGCACGCAGCTGGACATTGAATGTGGGGATAGAACCGGAGTTTTTTCTGCTTCATACAGATGCGCATGGCCGGCCGGTGCCATGCAACAAAGACGATCAGGACAAGCCCTCTTACGATTTGCAAGCGCTGTCACGTGTGCGGGATGTGTTACACCGTATGGAAACAGGGTTAACTGCTTGTGGTTTTGACGTATTTCAGATCGATCACGAAGACGCCAGTGGGCAATATGAACTGAATTACCATTACAGCGATGCACTCAAAGCGGCTGACAATTTTATCTTGTTCAAAATGGCCGCAAGCCATATTACCGAAGAGGCGGGCCTGATTTTCAGCCTGATGCCCAAGCCGTTTGCAGACCGTCCCGGCAGCGGTTTGCATCTGCATTTGTCACTCACAGATGCGCAGGGCAACGCTGTCATGGCGGATCAGGCAGATTCGCATGGTTTATCAAAAATCGGCCGCGAATGCATCGCTGGTATGCTGTCCCATAGTCCAGCATTGGCGGCGTTTCATGCGCCTTCGGTCAATTCGTACAAGCGCCTGGTGGTTGGCCGCTCACTTTCCGGCACCACGTGGGCGCCCGCACACATTGCCTGGGGCTATAACAACCGCACCACTGTTGCGCGTGTGGTTGCAGGCCGCATGGAGTTCCGTTTAACTGACGGCAGCAGCAACATTTACGCGGCTTTGGCTTCCACTATTGCCGCTATGCTGGATGGCATAGAGCAGCAACTGATGCCGCCCATGCCGATAGATGAGGATATCTATGAGTGGAATGAAACTGAGTTTAAGCGGCACAGGGTTAAAACCTTGCCGCAAACACTGGGCCACGCGCTTGTGGCATTAGCGGCCGATGCTGCGCTGAACAAGGCCTTGGGCGAAAATTATGTGAACGAATATCTGGCCGTCAAAACACCGGAGTGGCTTGATTATTGCCGCTCGGTCAGTGATTGGGAGTACCAGCGCTATCTGACCTGGCCTTGACCCTGTTTCAATTACAAGGCACTCTTGTAGTGTTTTGTATGAAAAGTATCGTAACATATTCATATCAAATGTAAATTTGCTTTTTACTGCATGCTTTTCTAAGTTAGAATAGTGCTTATGCAATCATGGGTAAATCGTTTCAAACTGCCATCACGCGCTACGATAGCGACGTTCAGTCTGCTAGTTCTTGTGTCATTTGTTGCTTCACCGGCTTTCGCCGCGACCGACTTACCAGATCCTGCCAATCTGCCTCGCCTGGAAACGCAGCCCGCGCCGCCGGTGATCACCCGTCCTGAGATCGAAAGAAAGGGTGAACCCTACCCCGCGCCGTTGCTAACTAATACAGGCATTCAAGTCACCATCGACCAGCTTGCGTTTACCGGCAACAAAAATGTCGACGCTGCTCAGTTGTCTCTGCTGCTGAAGGAGTATCTTGGGAAACCTTTAGGCATTAAAGAATTAAATACAATGACGGCATTGGTGACGCGCTATTATCGCCAACAGGGTTTCATGCTGGCAGAAGCTTATCTGCCAGAACAGGATATTACCCAAAACACACTCACCATAGCTGTGGTAGAGGGGTATCTGGGGGAGTTGAAGTTGCAGATGAAAGGCAATCTGGATGAAGCTTTCCTGAAAAGGATGGCGGCGCATGAATTGGCAAGTAACGACGCAATCAAAGAATCCAATCTGGTTAAAAACGTGACCCTGGTCAACTCGCTGCCTGGCGTGAAGGCAATCTCCGAGCTGTCCCCCGGGCAGGAGGTTGGTTATAGCGACGTGTCGATAGAAGTGCAGGCGCAGCCATTTTTTTCGGGCTATGTGGCGGCCAATACCTACGGCAACCGCTTTACCGGCCGGGAAGTGCTCAATGCGGGCTTGTTTTTTAATAACCTGGCAGGCAGGGGAGACCGATTAGGACTCAATCTAAAAACCTCGAATGGCGAGCGCCAGCGCGCTGCGCAGCTCGGGTATATTATCCCTGTACACGAAACAGGAACCCTCCTGAATCTGAATGCGGGCTATTCGGACTATCGTTTGGGCGGGGAATTTTCCATACTGGACGCATCTGGCCGCAATGCTTATGTCAGCGCGTTTCTGGATCAGCCGATACTGAGATCCAGGCAAGGCAACCTCACCTCAAGAGTTGGGCTTTCCTACAAGGACGTTTCTGACGATGTCTCGGCATTTGCGTTAAAAAATCACCGCAGTATCACTGCTATAGAGCTAGGGTTATTTGGGGACTGGCGCGACGCAAAGTGGAATGGATTTAACCAGCTGGGCATGAATTTAAAGCTTGCTGAGGTTAATTTCAAGAACGGCCTGGCTAAATCACTGGATGCCACGGGTGCAGATACCGTGGGGGATTTCGTTAAATATAATCTGTTCGGATCCCGCATCCAGCCTTTGTCTGCGACATATAGCATGATGTTGAGGGGCGAATATCAAGGCACGAGTAAAAACCTGGACAGCGCTGAAAAACTCGCTATCGGCGGCATCAATCGCTGGCGTGAATTCGGTGAGCTGCCAATCTCATCGGATAGGGGTCTGATTATCGGGGCCGAGTTACGGAGAGCCATGTTGCCAATTGCAGGGTTGGCAAGCTTTTTGCCTGTATTTAAAAGTACAGAATTCAGTCCGTATGTGTTTTTTGATTATGGCAGGGGCATCATTGACCACAACGCGTTAAGCAGTGACAACCATGTCAGGTCATCGCATTATGGTGCAGGCGTGGATGTGCAGTTTGCAAAAAAATGGATGCTGGATTTGACGGTATCGCACCAGAAAAGCAAGGTTGAAGGTGTCGATTCAGAATCGGAAACCAGGGCATGGGGGCAGATTAGAACTGAGTTTTAGAAAAAATAATAAAACTTGGGAGCAGGACATGAGCAAGATGATGAAACCACAGCAGCAGTTTAACCTGATGCGGCTTAATTTAACAAAACAGGCGCGCATGAGAGTCATGCTGACTGTTGCTTTTTGCATGGCTTTTAATCAGGCGCAAGCACTACCGACAGGTGAGCAGGTGCAGGCAGGTAATATTGGTTTTGTTCGCGATGTGCAATCATTAAACATCAACCAAACCAGCCAGCAGGCTATTGTAAACTGGCAGTCTTTCGGCATCGCTGCCAACGAGGCGGTGAGGCTTTATCAGCCGAATCAGGGCATAGCCTTATTCCGGGTCGTTGGTTCCGATCCATCACAGATTTTCGGCAGCTTAAGCGCGACAGGCAGCCTGTTTCTAAGCAATCCCAACGGTGTGCTGTTTGCGCCCGGTGCACAAGTCAACGTGGGCAGTCTGCTGGCCACGACCATGCAAATAAGCGACCAAGACTTTTTGGCTAGGCATTATCAGTTTAATGGCGATTCAAATGCAGCAGTCATCAATCAAGGCGTGATTCGTGCTGAAGATGGTGGCTACATCGCATTGCTCGGTAATGCAGTTGAAAACAGCGGCACGTTGCAAGCCAACAACGGCAGCGTAGTGCTGGGTGCAGCACAATCCGCCCTGCTGGATATTTATGGCGATGGTTTGGTCCGCGTGAAATTAAGTGGCGACGCCCTCAATGCCGCCATTAAAAATACCGGCAACATCACAGCCGATGGCGGTGCTGTGCAGTTGGCTACAGGCGCCCGCACTGCTGCGCTTAATGTGAATGGCGTGGTGCAAGCCAACAGCCTGGTTGAGCGTAATGGCGTGGTTCGCCTTGAGGGCGGTAAAAATAGCACCGTTCAGGTATCGGGTAATATCAGTGCAAAAGGCAATATAACCGGCCTTAAAGGCGGGGAAGTGAATATTACTGGCGAGCGTGTGGCTTTGCTCGACGACGCCAGCGTTGATGTGAGTGGTCGTGCGGGCGGCGGCACTGCCCTTATAGGCGGCGATGTCCAAGGTAAAAATGCCAATTTTCAGAATGCTGAACGTACTTATATTGCGAGCACTGCCACTATTAAAGCTGATGCTTTAGATTCCGGCGATGGCGGTAAAGTGGTAGTGTGGGCAAACGACATTGCCCGCTACTACGGCAGCATTTCAGCGAAGGGCGGTGCAAATGGCGGTAATGGCGGCTTTGCAGAGGTTTCCGGCAAGCGCTTGCTTAACTTTTTGGGTAACGTTGATTTAAGCGCCACACAAGGCGTTGGCGGCAATCTGTTGCTGGATCCGCTCAATATCACCATCAGTACAGGCGCAGATACCAATACGACGGGATTCACTCCGCCAGGCGATATTACAGAAGCCTTTGCTGACGATGCCGGCTTGAATAGTATTTTCAGGGTGAATGCAGGCGGCAGTTTTGCGGGTATCACCGCAGGCAGCACGATTACTTTGCAGGCCACCAATAATATTACTGTGGCAAATGCGTTCAACCTGGCTACAGCAACGGGAAGTGCGAATAACAGTTTGGTGTTGGAGGCGAATAACAATATCACTGTAAATGCGGGTGCTACTGTGACGGCAAGTGGAACAGGTAGCGTGACTATGCGGGCGGATGCTGATAATTCAGGCGCTGGCGCTGTGGCGTTGAACGCGGGTATTGTCACAGCGGGCGGAACGGTCACTTTATCGGGTGCCACCATGTCTTCGAATGCCGCGGGTGCAATCAATAGTGCAGGCGGTGCTGTTAATTTAAGTACATCTACCGGCACATCAACGCTTTCAGGCGTGATTTCAGGCGCTGGCACATCAATTAATAAAAATGGCGCAGGCACAGTTAACTTAACTGGAGCGAACACTTATACCGGCGCTACCAATATTAACCAGGGCACTTTGGGCGTGAGCGGCGGCGCTATTCCCAATGCAAGTGCTGTCAATGTGGCTGCGGGGGCAACATTTTCTGTGAATGCGGCAGATATTATCGGCTCCCTGGCTGGTGCAGGCAATGTCATATTGACCGGCAACTTGACAACCGGCGGTGATAATACCAGCACGACATTTTCGGGGGTGATGAGCGGTGCAGGCGGCCTTGCCAAAGCAGGCACAGGGAGCATGGCGCTGTCAGGTGCCAACACATATACAGGTACGACCACCGTGAGCGCGGGTACATTAGTTGCCGCGAATAATACGGCGCTTGGCGGAACAGGCGCAGGCACGACAGTGGCTAACGGCGCAACGCTTGCCTTGCAAGGTGGCATCAGCGTTGGCGCAGAAGTATTGAGCATTAATGGGGCTGGAGTGGGGGCTAATGGCGCCTTGCGTAACCTGAGCGGTAATAACAGCTTTGCAGGTACAGTCACCTTAGCGGGCAACGCTGAAATCCAATCAGATGCAGGAGTGCTAACCCTAAGCGCTGCAAATTCAGTCACAGGCGCGACTAGAACACTCACTGTTGATGGTGCTGGCAATACCACTATTAACGGCACCATTACCACGACCACTGGCGGCCTCACTAAAAATAACACCGGAGTATTAACGCTTTCCGGGGCTAATACCTATACAGGCGCAACTACAATTAATGCAGGTACGCTCAGGTATGGCGCGAATAATGCCATCGCGACAGGTGGCGTGACTGTGAACAATGGCGGCACTTATGATCTGAATGGTTTTTCTGACACGATAGGCGCGCTGGCCGTGAATAGTGGCGCAACCGGCGGTTCTGTGACCACTGGCGCGGGCACACTGACTTTGGGTGGCAACATTACCTCAACTGGCGGCGCTGGCAATGCGTTAATCAGTGGGAATTTGAACCTGGGTGCAGCTGCGCGTACGGTGGCCGTCACTAATGCGGCGGATGGCTTGGCAATATCTGCTGTAGTCAGCGGAGGTGTTGGCTTGACCAAGGCTGGCAATGGTGCAGTGACACTCGCTGGTGCGAACACATACACTGGTGCGACCGCGGTAAATGCAGGTACCCTGGTAGCCGCCCATGCCAACGCGCTGGGCACTACGGCTACTGGCACGACAGTTGCCACAGGCGCGACATTAAATGTAAACAATGTAACGTTGGCGAATGAAGCGATTACGATTAACGGCACGGGTGTCGGCGGTGCAGGCGCTCTCACAGGAACGGGCGCCGCGGCAGCCGGCGGGAACGTCACGACAGCCAGCAATAGCAGCATCGGTACGGCTTCTGTTGCTTCATCGCTTAGTTTAAATGGCGTGGTGACCGCAGCCAATAACTTAGGCATAGTTGGCACTGGCGATGTCACAGCCACCAACGCCAGCAATAACTTGACTACGGTGAATATTAACGGCGCTAAAAATGTCAGTCTGCGTGATGTTAATGCCATTACTTTAGGTAATGGTGTGTCTAGTCTGACTGGTAATTTAACGGTGCGGGCAGGCGGAAATGTGACGGTGGCTAATAATATTGCTACAACTGGCGGCGATATTACTTTGGCAGGCATCAACTTTATTAATGCCGCAGGCGTTTCTGCACTTTCAGCCAGCGGACGCTGGCTGGTATATGCCAACACGCATACCGGCAATACGTTCGGGGGTCTGAATAGTGCGAATCAAGCGGTTTGGGGAACTGCTTTTCCAGCCGCGGTTTCTCAAACAGGCAATCGCTATGTGTTTGCCAACAGCCCGGCTTTAACAGTTACTTCAACCAATCAGAGCAAAACTTACGGCCAGGATGGCGCGCCGACAGTCGCGAATGCTTATACGGCATCAGGGTTTATTAACGCGGCGACTTTTGGTAACGTGTTTACGCAAGATATAGCCGTTAACTCGTTATCAGGTTCGGCAACCTCAACAGGATCGCCGACCACGGCCAATGTCGGCAGTTACGCGATAAGCGTCGCACCAATCACGGCCACAACTGGTTACACGCTCACTAAAAACTCCACCGGTTTACTCACTGTAAACCCTGCTACGCTCACCGTCACTGCCAGCAATCAAACCAAAACCTACGGTCAAACCTTTAACTTTGCTGGCACCGAATTCACCAGCAGCGGCTTGCAGAATGGCGAAACTATCGGCAGCGCAACCCTGACCAGCGCCGGTGCGGTTAATACGGCTAATGTCGCTGGCAGTCCCTATGCAGTTTCTGCCAGCGCCGCGACAGGCGGTACGTTTAATGCCACTAACTACAATATTAACTATATCAATGGCGCGATGACGGTAGGCCCTGCCGCCATTAACTTAAACGGAACGCGCACTTACAATGGCACTACTGCCTTTAACGCAGGTGACTTTGGTACTGTCAGTGGCGTGTTGGGCCAGACACTCAATCTGTCAGGTGCGGGCTCTGTGGCCAGCGCCAACGCTGGCGCTGCACAAGCCGTGTCACTGGGTTCGCTGGCCTTGGCTGATGGGTCAGGCTTGGCTGCTAATTACACACTTACCGGCGGGACACACACGGGCACCATTAATCAGGCCGATCTCACCATCGGCACGGGCAATGTCGTAAAAACCTATGACGGTACGTTAGCCGCCGCAGGCACTGCCATTGTCACCAGCGGTAGCTTGTTTAACAACGCCAGCAATGGCGGCGTGCTGGATAGTTTGTCTGGAGGAACGTTTGCCTATACTGATGCTAACGCAGGCGCGGGCAATAAAACCGCGACCGTAGCGGGTGTTACGGTCAGTGACGGTAACGCCGGTGGCAACTACAATGTTACTTATGTCAATAACACTACCAGTACCATCAATAAAGCCAATCTCACGGTGAGCACAACAGATGTGGTTAAAACCTATGATGGCACGACCACGGCAGCAGGCACAGCAACGGTTACGTCCGGCATCTTGTTTAATAATGCCAGCAACGGCGGTGTGTTAGATAATTTAAGCGGCGGTACTTTTGCTTTTGCTGATAAGAATTTTGGCATTGGCAACAAGACAGTAACTGTAAGTGGCGTGACAGTGAATGATGGCAACGGCGGCGGCAATTACGCAGTCACTTTTGCCGATAATACAACCAGCACAATTAATAAAGCCAGCTTGACGCTTGATGCTGCAAGCGATACACGCACTTATAATGGACTTACTGACTCGGCAGGATTGGTGACCTTTAGTGGACTGCAACTAGGGGATGCACTCTCTGGGCTCACCCAAAGCTTTGACAGTAAAAATGCCGGTAGCCGAACTTTAACTGTAGATGCCGGTTATGTCTTAAATGATGGCAATGGCGGTAACAATTATAATGTGACGACCAACGCAGCAGCTGGAACCATTACGCCGCGCGCAATAACAGTAACGGCAAATCCAGGACAAAGTAAAGTCGCAGGCAATGCCGATCCGTTACCATTCACCTTTACGATTGGCGGCCTGGGATTGGTGGGTAGCGATACGCTCACTGGCGCGCTTAGCCGCATTGCGGGTGAGGCAGTAGGCAGTTATGCGATTAACCAAGGCAGTTTGGATGCCGGCAGTAACTATGCTTTGAGCTACATTGGCAACAATTTTACCATTCTTGCTGCACCTACTGTTCCTGCGCCGAATAGTGGGGCTAGTGGAAACCCTCGTAATGCGGCGGGTCTAGTGGACTTGAACCCAATGCTCAACAACTACACTAATCAGCAACTGTTTGTGCTGAATGTCGGCTTTACAGCCGCCGGCAACGATTCGGCTGGCAATCAGCAAGCCTGCGAGGAAGATCCTGAGGTGCTGGCCAAAGATAAAGATTTCATCCTGATGCTGAATTATGGCCTAAAATTGCCTAAGGGCGTCAATACGAGCTGTGACAAGGCTTCTATTTAACAGGATGGTTGCCGCTGAGGCCAACATAATTTATATTGTAGATAATTACATTCATAGAGCAAAAAGTGATGAAAATAATCACCACACCGACACAGCCCTTTTCAGATCAAAAACCCGGCACCTCAGGTTTGCGTAAAAAAGTTAAGGTTTTTCAGCAGCCACATTATCTGGAAAACTTTGTGCAAAGTATTTTTGACACGCTGGATATTCCTGCCAGCGCAACGTTGACGGTGGGTGGGGATGGTCGTTTTTACAATGCGCAAGCCATTCAGACCATCATCAAAATGGCGGCCGCCAATGGTTTTGCCAGAGTGATTGTCGGGCAGGGTGGTATTTTGTCTACCCCGGCTGCATCGCACATCATTCGCAAATACCAGACTTTCGGCGGCATTATTCTGTCTGCCAGCCATAATCCGGCCGGACCAGAGGAAGATTTTGGCATCAAATACAATTCAGCGAATGGCGGTCCTGCGCCAGAAAAAATCACCGAAGCGATTTTTGCGAAAAGTAAAATTATTACGCAATACAAAGTGGCTGATTTGCCTTCGATTAACATCAATACTATTGGTGAAACGGATTTGGGCGGATTCACCGTGCAAGTGATTAACCCGGTCGCCGACTACGCAGATTTAATGGCCGAACTGTTTGATTTTGATGCAATTAGGTTATTGCTAAAATCAGGATTCAGGCTGATGTTTGACGGCATGCATGCAGTGACAGGACCTTATGCCAAAGAGATTTTTATGAGCCGTTTAGGCGCGCCTGAAGCCAGCCTGATGAACTATGAAGTGAGCGAGACTTTCGGCGGTGGGCATCCAGACCCGAATCTGACCTATGCGCATGAATTGGTGGATATTTTGTACGGGAGCGATGCCCCTGATTTTGGTGCGGCTTCCGACGGCGATGGTGACCGCAACATGATTTTAGGCAACCATTTTTTTGTGACGCCTTCGGATAGCCTGGCAATTATTGCAGCCAACGCAAGGCTGATACCTGCCTACAGGCAAGGTCTGGCCGGCGTTGCACGCTCCATGCCAACCAGCGGGGCGGTAGACCGGGTGGCACAGAAACTGAATATCCCTTGTTATGAGACACCTACCGGATGGAAGTTCTTTGGCAACCTGATGGATGCCGGCAAAGTGACTTTATGCGGCGAAGAAAGTTTTGGCACAGGCAGTAACCATGTGCGCGAAAAGGACGGTCTGTGGGCAGTATTGTGCTGGCTCAATATCATTGCTGCCAGAAAGCAAGGCGTAGAAGCTATTGTGAAAGCGCATTGGGCGGAATATGGCCGCAACGTGTATTCCCGGCATGATTATGAGGCAATCCCCAGCGAGGCCGCCAGCGGTGTGATGCAACACCTCAAAAACCAGTTTGGCACATTGCCAAACCAAGGTTTCGGCAAATACACGGTTAAAACATGCGATGATTTTAGCTATACCGACCCGGTAGACGGCTCCGTCAGCACTGGGCAGGGCATCCGGGTTCTATTCGCCTGCGGCTCGCGCATTGTGTTCAGGCTTTCCGGCACCGGCACCGAAGGCGCGACGCTACGCATCTATTTGGAAGCGTTCGAGCCGGATGTAAATAACCACCACTTGGATGCCCAAGTGGCGTTGGCTGAGATGATACAGATTGCGCTTGAGATTTCTGAATTAAAACAACGCACTGGGCGTGAGAAACCGACGGTAATCACCTAAGTTAAGTGAAAAATTAGTTTAGTGAACAATTACAAAAATAAAGCCAGCAATAAAAAGCTGGCTTTATCATTGTACATTTTTATGTCAGTTACTTGCTGAGCAACCCTTTGGCCCATTCTTGAGCATCTAATTGCTGGTCAGTTGAAGTGTCAAGCTTTGCAAACACAGCACGATGATGGTTTAGAAATTCCTCGCGCGTGACTTTATGATCGCCATCGGCGTCCATCATTTTCATCATCTTCATTGAGCGCAGTTCACGGCTATAACCGCCAGTGGCGAAATCGATTTTGGTTTTATTGCTTGGGCCAGCCCATTCACTGGCTTCCAATGAGTCGTCACCATCCTTGTTGAGTACGTCAAAAACACTGTTGTAATAAGAATCTGCTTCTGCGGCAGTGACCATATGGTTACCGTCTGCATCCAGCATTTTCATCATTTCCATTTTCTGTAACTGGCGAGCATAACCGCCAGTAGCCAGCATGGCGTCTGCAGCAAAAGCCGTAGCAGAAACAGACAGTAACATGCTGGCAGCAAGCGCTGCATTTTTAAGTTGAAAGTTCATTTTAAATCTCCTAAAAGTTCTAATTGGCGAGTAAGTTAAGTTTGCTAGCTAGCCACCATTAGTCATGGCCTAACTAAAATTACTTACAATTTTTTAGAGATTTAAAATAAATGCTTCAAATACAATTTGTTAGAAGGTAAAAAAATGATTCAGCCAGCTTAATCGCTTACCTGTTTAATGATCATCTGGCCTTTGTATAATCGTACGTCCATACGGCCTAAATAGCTCATGCCTAGCAGCACATCGCCATCAAGCCCGGGCGCAATCATGGCCGAAACATTGCGTGCTTCTACGCCGCCCACTTTTACCGAATCCAGCCGCACCATATAGCCGATACTATCACCATTGGCGGTGCTGGTGCGTATGGCCTCGATGCTTTTCAAGTTGAGTTTGTCGGCGACAGCCTGCGAGATCGCCACGCCAGTGGCGCCAGTATCCACCAGCACGTTCACTTTCTGGTTGTTTATGAGCGCTTCGGCACGGTAGTGGCCATCCGTGCCGCGTTTAAGCACGACAGAATTAGCATTGTCTCCTAGTCGCCATGCCTTATTGGGGTTCTGGATGTTATCGGCCAAGATGTAAATGATGAAAGCGAGGCTAAGCCAAATGATGGCGAAAACAATAGAGCTGCGTGACATGCCTTTCAATTAAGCTAGAAAGGCAGGGCGACGTGAGGCGCTGCACTCCAGATCACCTCACGGAACTGTGCCTGAATGCGCTTTAGCGCAGCTTCGTTGTCTGCCTCAAAGCGCAGCACAATCACCGGCGTCGTGTTGGAAGGGCGCATTAAACCAAAGCCATCGGCATATTCCACGCGCAAACCATCGATGGTGATGATTTTGGTTGCACCTGCAAATTTGGCCGAGGTATTAGGTTGGTTTTGTAATTGTGCAATAAGCGCATGCGGTTCGCCTTCCTGCATCTGAATATGCTGCTCAGGCGTGCTGACGCTATCGGGCAGGTTGTTGAGCACTTCGGATGGATTGTCAAAATGGCTTAAAATCTCCAGCAGGCGTGCGCCGGCATACAGGCCATCGTCAAAGCCATACCAGCGTTTCTTGCCGTGGCTATCGGCATCGTTAAAGAAGATGTGCCCGCTCATCTCGCCCGCCAGCGCGGCATCGGTTTCTTTGATTTTGGCTTTGACCAGCGAGTGGCCCGTTTTCCACATGATCGGGTTGCCGCCAAGTTTGTGTATCCACGGACTCAGGTTGCGCGTCGATTTCACGTCAAAAATAATGTTAGCCCTGGCATTGCGGCTCAGTACGTCTTCTGCGAACAGAAGCAATTGCCGATCCGGGTAAATAATGTTGCCATCCTTGGTGACCACGCCCAGCCTGTCGCCATCACCATCGAACGCCAGGCCGATTTCTGCATGCGTTGTTTTGAGCGTGTCAATCAAGTCATTTAAATTTTCAGGTACAGAAGGGTCAGGATGGTGATTCGGAAAATGCCCGTCCACCTCACAAAATAGCTCGTCGACATGGCAGCCGATGGCATTGTATAGCTGTTTGGCAAATGCCCCGGCCACGCCATTGCCGCAATCCACTGCTATGTGTAATGGACGCGCGAGGTTGATATCAGCCTTTATTTTTGCGATATAGTCTGATGCAATGTCGTAATGGCGCTCGAGGCCTTCGCCATAGGCAAAATGATTCTGTTCGATACGGTTGCGCAAACTCTGGATACTTTCGTTGGAAAGCGTTTCGCCTGCCAGCACCATTTTCAGGCCGTTATAATCGGGCGGGTTATGGCTGCCCGTGACCATGACGCCGCAGTTGTTGTTGAGATGATACGCCGCAAAATACACCATCGGCGTAGCGACCATGCCTAAATTCACTACATTCACGCCGGCTTTGCGTATGCCCAGCGACAAGGCTTCGGCCAGCTCGGGGCCTGATAAGCGGCCATCGTAGCCGATGCAGATTTCGTGCTGCATGCGCTGTTTTGCCTCGCTGCCCAGTGCGTGGCCAATCGCTTCGACGATTTTTGGGGTTAAGGTTTTGCCGACGATGCCGCGAATATCGTAGGCTTTGAAGATTTCTTTAGGTGGCAACATAGTTTTATAGACTTAAGTTAAAAGCAAAGTAAACAATCGCAAAATAGGTGATGTGGTGCAGCAACTGATCAAATCCCAGTAATATCCAGAAACGGTCGCTGTTATTAGGTTGTAAATCATAATGCTTGCTCACATTCATTTTCGCCCAGTCGATGTGGTAATGCAGCACCATGTCAATTGCGGCATACAGCAGGCATGCGCTGCCTATATACGGGGCCAGCACCAGTAGCGTACCAATTGCATGTATGCCGGCATGCGTGATGCCGCCCGGGTGCATGTAGGTGCCTTTGTTGCGGTAGATCCACGGGTTAGCCTGCAGGGGAAAGTCGCAAATAAAATGCTTGATAAACAGTAGAAACAGGGCCTCGAACATGGCTATTCAGCCTCCTCTATCCATGCAAGCTGAATCGCCTCTAATATTTTCTCGCCACAGTGTTTCGGGTCATCGTCAAAGTCCTCTAGCGCCATGACCCACTCCATTAGATCGATAAAACGAATGGTCTTCGGGTCGATATCCGGATACTTGTCAAACAGTTCTTCGGCAATTCTTTGGCTGTCTGTCCATTTCATCATGCTGCCCTCAATACTTTGTAGCGTGATTATAGCGTGCACCCGGGGTGCTGACATCAGCATAATACGCGAGACGTAAAAAATTTGGCAAAAAAAGCCCAGCGGGTGCTGGGCAAATGGGGAGCGACATTGGAGATTACGCTAATTGATATTAAGCAATCTGCATGCCAATTATTTAATTCAATTAAAACAATAAGTTAATATTTTACAGTTCAATGACTGGGGGCTAAGCGAAGTCAAACCTGTGTTTATTGAACCAGTTTGGTGCACATTGATTTGAATGTTAAGTCTAGAGATTTTAGCAACAACAATTTTATGTAAAGCTGCAGCGTGTTAAAATGCAGCATTCAATTCTTCAAATATTTTTGGAAAAAATTACAGTCATGTTCAGCACTTCAAAAACTCTAACTATCGCCGACCCAGCACTTGCCCAAATGATTGATGCTGAAGTGGTTCGCCAGGATCAGCACATCGAGCTGATTGCCTCAGAAAACTATACCAGCCCAGCCGTGATGCAGGCGCAGGGCTCGCAGCTCACCAATAAATATGCCGAGGGCTATCCAGGCAAACGTTTTTATGGCGGCTGCGAGTTTGTGGACCAGGTAGAGCAGCTTGCAATCGACCGCCTGAAAGCCTTATTCGGCGCGGAGTATGCCAACGTGCAGCCGCATTCCGGTTCGCAGGCCAACCAGGCAGTGTATTTTTCTATTCTCAAGCCGGGCGACACGGTGATGGGCATGAACCTTGGCCACGGCGGGCATTTAACGCATGGTTCACCAGCTAATTTGTCAGGCAAACTATTCAATATCGTGCCGTATGGCCTGAACGATAAAGAGGAAATTGATTACGACGAGATGGAGCGCATCGCGCTGGAATGCAAGCCAAAACTACTGATTGGCGGGGCTTCCGCTTATGCTTTGCAGTTCGACTGGTCGCGCATGGCCGAAATCGCCAAAAAAGTCGGTGCATATTTCATGGTCGATATGGCGCACTACTCTGGCTTAATCGCAGCTGGCGTGTACCCTAATCCGGTGCCGCATGCGGATTTCGTGACGTCTACCACGCACAAAACCCTGCGCGGTCCGCGTGGCGGCATCATTCTGGCCAAAGCCGAATTTGAAAAGTCGCTCAATTCAAGCGTATTCCCGGCTTTGCAGGGCGGCCCGCTGATGCACGTGATTGCAGGCAAGGCGACTGCTTTCCTGGAGGCTGCACAGCCCGAGTTTAAGGTGTACCAGCAGCAAGTATTAAAAAATGCGCAGGCCATGGCTGAAACGCTGGCAGCGCGTGGATTGCGCATCATTTCTGGTCGCACTGAGTCGCACATGTTCATGGTGGATTTGCGTCCAAAAGGTTTAACCGGCAAGGCGGCCGATGCGGCGCTTGGTTTGGCGCATATTACCGTGAATAAAAACGCGATTCCTAATGACCCGGAAAGTCCGTTTGTGACGTCCGGCATTCGCATCGGCTCGCCAGCCATTACCACACGCGGCTTTAAGGAAGAGGAAGCGCGCCAGGTTGCCAACCTCATTGCTGACGTGCTGGATAACCCGGCCAATGAAGCCGTGATTGCAGCCACCAAAGACAAAGTGCATGCGTTGACCGCTAAATTTCCGGTGTATGGAAAATAGAACGGAAAGCAAAGCGTGAAATGTCCTTTTTGTGGCGCTGCCGATACCCAAGTCATTGATTCCAGAGTGAATGACGAAGGCGATTCGATTCGCCGTCGCCGTAAATGCGGCGCATGTGATAAGCGGTTTACTACCTACGAAACGGCCGAATTACATCTGCCGCAAGTAGTAAAGGCCAACGGCACACGCGAAGAGTTCAATCGCGAAAAACTGCGCCTATCATTCACGCGGGCTTTGCATAAACGCCCGGTACCGACAGAATATGTCGACCGTGCCCTCGACCACATCGTGCAAAAAGTATTGAGCCTGGGCGCGCGCGAAATTCCTGCTCGCGACTTGGGCGAAAGCGTGATGCAGGAGCTTAAAGTCATGGATAAGGTCGCATATATCCGCTTTGCTTCGGTGTACCGCAGCTTTTCCGATGTCGATGACTTTCATGATGTGATTCGCGGCTTATGATGCCTGCAATGATGTGTCGAGGCCTCAGCAAATAAATATGAACCTGATTAAAACATCCTCAATTGTATTAGCAGCAATTACGGCGCTGATTACCGTGGTGTTTTTTGCGTGGTGGATGTTTAAAGATCCGATCATGTTCGGCAATGAGAAGTTTGATCAGGTCGGATGGATGCAAAGCGTGGCCACCATCAACACCGATTGCAAGCGTGGCGACATGGCATACGATTTGCAAAAAAATATATTGTCCAAGGGGGTTAAACGCGATGCAGTGACGGCCTTGCTGGGACGGCCCAGTTACGAAGAGAAGAATGTTATCGAGTATGATCTAGGCAAATGTATGCACGTGTATCATGGCCTGCTGGTGTTTTTTGATGACAATGACAACCTTGTGCAAAGCCGGATTTCATCGCATTGATGCGGCATTCGGTAAACATGGTTAAGATGAGATATGTTTACGGCAAATGATCATCAATTCATGGCACGCGCCCTGCGTCTGGCCGAGCAGGGCTTATACAGCACCATGCCGAATCCGCGCGTAGGCTGCGTGATCGTTAAAGACAACAAAATCATAGGTGAAGGCGCTCACCTGAAAACTGGCGAGCCGCATGCCGAAATATTTGCGATACGTCAGGCGGGCGAACTGGCAAAAGGTGCAACAGCTTATGTTACGCTGGAGCCATGCAGCCACACAGGCCGCACCCCGCCTTGTTCTCAGGCTCTTATCAATGCAGGCGTCACCAAAGTTGTTGTCGCCATGCAGGATCCCAACCCGCAGGTTTCCGGCAGCGGTCTGGCGCAATTAAAAGCACATAATATTGAGGTCAAAACTGGTTTGATGGAGCGCCAGGCACGGGAACTCAATCCGGGCTTTATCGCACGCATGACGCGTGACAGGCCTTTTGTGCGCAGCAAACTCGCTGCGAGCCTGGATGGTAAAACCGCGCTGAACAACGGCGCAAGCCAATGGATTACGGGCGAAGCAGCGCGGCTGGATGTGCAGCACTGGCGCGCGCGCTCATGTGCAATTCTCACCGGTGCAGGCACGGTGCTGGCGGATAACCCGAGTTTGTCTGTACGCAGCATGGATATTGGCCGGCAGCCATTAAAAGTGATTGTCGATAGCCAGCTACGAATATCAGTCAGCGCGAACATCCTGGATGGTGGAAATGTACTCATTGCGTTTGCAAATGATGCACAAAACAAAGCGGCGCAATTGCTGGCGGCGGGCGCAGAATTGCTTTGCATACCCAACGAGCAAGGCAAAGTATGCCTCAAAACGCTATTAAGCCACCTTGCCGGCCAGCAAATCAATGAGGTGATATGTGAGGGCGGCGAAAGTCTGAACGGCGCCTTGATGGCACAAGGTCTGCTTGACGAGCTGTTGATTTATTACGCGCCAAAACTCATGGGCGGTGCTGCTAGAGGCATGTTTGCCATGCCGGAATTCACCAGCATGAACCAGGCGATTGTGCTGGATATTCTGGATGTGCGTCAGATCGGCGCCGATATTCGGCTGCGTGCTAAAGTTAATCATGCTGATTGACACGCACTGCCACCTGGACGCCGCCGAGTTTGATGCTGACCGCGATGCGGTAGCCAGCCAAGCCAGGCAAGCGGGGGTGGGAATCATCGTCGTGCCGTCAATTGAGCCGAACAATTTTCAGCAGGTGATTGACATGTCGGTTCAGTACCCGCATTGCTGCTATGCCTTGGGCATGCATCCGATGTATATTGATACCGCCAGCCCTAGCGACATCAAGGCTTTGCATGCGCTCATCCGACAGCAACTTTCAACAGAAAACAAGCTGGTCGCGGTGGGCGAGATCGGATTGGATTTCTTCGTCACAAAGCAAAACAGAGAAACGCAGGAATATTTTTTTGCCGAGCAGTTGAAAATCGCCAATGAATGTAATTTACCGGTGATTCTGCATGTGCGCCGTGCGGTCGATGAGGTTTTGAAGTATTTGCGTCGCCATAAGGTAAGCGGCGGCATCGCGCACGCGTTTAACGGCAGCCGACAGCAGGCAGAGGCTTTTATCCAGCTTGGTTTCAAATTAGGCTTTGGTGGTGCGATGACTTACCCGCGCGCGCTCAATATTCGTGAATTAGCCACAAGCTTGCCGCTCGAATCAATCGTGCTTGAAACTGATGCGCCGGATATTCCGCCGCAATGGATAGGAACCAAGGCGAGAAATAACCCCGCAGAGCTAGCAAAAATAGCCCAGGTGCTGGCCGATTTACGGGCTATGGAAGTCGCGCAAATCATTGAAATTACAAGCAAAAACACAATGCAAATTTTACCTAAGCTGGCTGGTTTATGCACACCACTTCAAGTATTACATTAACATTGGCAAAAAACCCTTGTTAAACCAAGGGTATACTGTAACCAATTGATTTATATAACAAAAAAAGTAGATTAAAAAATGAACTTTTTGAAAAAAGCCTTATAAATTGATATGTTACGTTTTCAAGACACAGTAATCCACAAAGTTATCCACAGATTTTGTGGATGAAAAAATGTGAAAAACAAAACCGTAAAAAAAGCAAACTTTTTATTAAAATATTTCGATTGTTATTGTAAAAAATATTCATGCAATTCGAAGAAAGTATGTACTAAATTATGCGGGTGAATGCACAACACTTTCGTACCATCTGGCCAGACCCTCGCTGCAAATTTGTCGAAATCATCGATCAAACCAGATTGCCATTTGCGTTTGAAACGGTTCGCCTGGCATCGCTGGAACAAATGGCGCATAGCATTAAAGCCATGCAGGTACGGGGTGCACCGCTCATTGGTGTCGCGGCAGCGTATGGCATGGCGCTGGCGACCTTGCATGACGATTCCGATGAGTATTTGTTACAAGCAGGCCAGGAATTAATATCCACGCGGCCTACAGCGGTGAATTTGCGCTGGGCGGTGCAACGCATGCAAGCGCATCTGCTGGCTTTGCAGCCTAATCAGCGTAACTTTGCAGCCTGGAAAGAAGCGGCAAGAATTGCCGAGGAAGATGTCGCACAGAACAAATTCATCGGCCAGCATGGTCTGGAGCTTATTCATCAGGCTTATCAAAATAAAACATTCAATATTTTGACGCACTGCAATGCGGGCTGGCTGGCCACTGTGGATTACGGTACCGCGCTTGCGCCCGTGTATGCGTCGCATGACGCAGGGCTGGACGTGCATGTGTGGGTGGGAGAAACGCGACCACGCAACCAGGGTGCCAGCCTGACTGCATGGGAGCTGGCGCAGCACGGCGTGCCGCACACGGTGATTACCGATAATGCAGGCGGGCATCTAATGCAGCAGGGCTGTGTGGATATGGTGCTGCTGGGAGCAGACCGCGTGACGCGGAATGGGGATGTCTGCAACAAAATCGGCACCTATTTAAAAGCATTGGCTGCGTTTGATAATCACATTCCTTTTTACGTCGCCGTGCCAAGCCCGACCATAGACTGGGGTATTGCAAGCGGCAACGAGATTGAGATTGAAGAACGCAGCAGTGATGAAGTGGCGTATATGCAGGGGTTGAGCGCCGATGGTGGCTTGCAAAATGTGTGCGTGATGCCGCTAGGGTCAAAAGCTGCCAACCCTGCATTTGACGTCACACCTGCAAAATTAGTCACCGCTATCATCACAGAAAAAGGTGTATTTGCGCCGTCACAGTTGCAGGAGTTGATTTAGCAATCTCATAAAAGGGCAGCCAATGAAAAACAAGTTGAATGTCGGACGCAGGCATTTTTTAGCGGTTTCCGCATCGGCAGCGCTTGCAACGCTATATCTAGGGGCTAAAAATGTGCTAGCCAGAAAGTCGGCGGTACAGAATCAGGGTAGCAAGGAGGTTGTCGCCAATGCGCGCCTCGGCATCAATTTGGCGGGTATTGCCGACTGGAGCACCGAGCAGCCTTTTGTTGATTTTTTTTACATGTCACGAGACTGGATTAGCCAAATCAAGGGGGGCGACTGGGGCACAGGCCCGGCATTGGCGCTTGATGAGCATGGCTGGGTTAAGCATTTGGCAAAGAACTGCTATGCGACCAGGATTATTTGCTCGCTCGAAGGCAAGCAATATCCAAGCGGAGATTATGTCATTCTTTACGATGGTGAAGGCGCGCTAACTTTTTCAAATGGTACTGTCATAGCACACAAAGCGAGCCTGGAGAACAAATCCGGCAGGATAGTGCTCAGGGTTGATGCTGCAAAAGGCCCGCTATTCTTAGAGATTCATAAAATCAACCAGCAAAACTATCTTCGCAACATTCGGGTAATCCTGCCGGGATTTGAGCTAACTTACCAAAGCAATCCTTGGCATCCGGATTTCCTGAAGCGCTGGTCTGGCATTGCCTGTTTAAGGTTTATGGACTTTATGGCAACTAACAATTCAGATCAGATCAAATGGTCGGATCGACCTAAAGTGACCGATGCCAGTTATGCATCGAAGGGCGTTCCGCTGGAGTTGTTGGTGGATTTGGCCAACCGCCTGAATACGGATGCCTGGTTTTGCATGCCGCATCAGGCAGATGACGACTACGTCAAACAGTTTGCGCTGTATGTGAAGCAAAATATGAAACCCGAATTGCATGCCTGGGTAGAATATTCGAATGAAGTCTGGAACGGCACATTTGACCAAAATGATTATGCAGGGAAAGCGGGCCAACGCCTGAAGTTTGCCGATAAGCCTTGGGAAGCGGCCTGGAAATTCAATGCTTATCGTTCAGTGCAGATATTCAAAATCTGGACTGAAGTCTATGGCGGGCATGAGCGACTCATAAGAGTTTTGGCGTCTCAAGCTGCCAGTGCTTATGTATCAGACCAGATTCTAAGTTTTCAGGATGCTGCAAGCAACGCAGATGTGCTCGCGATTGCGCCTTACGTTGCGCTCAGTGTGCCACCCACAGCCGAAGATGGAATTACCGAAAAAGAGGTTGCATCATGGAGTCTTGACAAGCTATTCGATCACATTCATAAAGTCAGTTTGCCTGAGTCCGAAAAATGGATCGGGCAGAATAAAAAAGTAGCAGATCAATACGGACTTAAACTGGTTGCTTATGAGGCTGGCCAGCATTTGGTGGGCATTGCCGGTGCTGAGAATAATGAAAAACTGACCAAGCTGTTTCTTCAGGCGAACGCAGATGCAAGAATGGGCGAAGTCTATGCGCAAAATTTGGCAATGTGGGAGCGACTTGGCGGTGATTTAATCTGTAGTTTTCATAGCATGTCCAACTGGTCAAAATGGGGCAGCTGGGGCCTGTTAAGAAATTATGGCGATTTGCCTGCGAGTTCCCCCAAGTTTATGGCTAGCATAAAATGGGCGATTTCGCGTGGACAGAAAATGGCTTATTGATATGGATGGATTGAGAACGCATGCAAAACTCCTCTGATGCAGCATTGCATGAAGGCTTGTTACATACTGTCAGAAAATTGGCGGAGCTGGGCTTGAATAAAGGCACGTCAGGCAATGCGAGCGTGCGTTGTAGAGATGGCTTTTTACTGACGCCATCGGGCATGAGCGTAGAGCAGATGACTGCTGCCGGCATGGTACACATGCAGTTTGATGGTAGTTACGAACAAGCAAAAAAGCCTTCGAGCGAATGGCGCTTTCACCGCGACATTTTGGTAAATCGCCCAGAACTCAATGCGGTAATTCACACCCATAGCATGTTTGCTACCACCTTGGCCTGTTTGCAGAAAGACATCCCGCCATTTCATTACATGATTGCGGTGACAGGAGGCGATACCATCCGCTGTGCACCATATGCATTATTTGGCTCGCAGGCTTTATCCGATAACGCGCTTACGGCTTTGCATGAGCGCAAAGCCTGTTTATTAGCGAATCATGGCATGATTGCATTGGGTTGCGATTTAGAGGATGCGCTGGCAGTGACCATTGAAGTGGAAAATCTGTGCGAGCAATACTGGCGCGCCTTGCAAATTGGTAACCCGCATATATTGTCTGAAGCTGAAATGCGCGAAGTGTTTCAGCAGTTCAAAGGATACGGCAAATGGAAAGGGTAACAGGCACTTGCTTTGGCTAAGCAATGCTGAAGATTTTGTTTGCGCGATGGGCATTAAAAAATTGCCTAAATCTCGATACCTTTGATTGTGGCGGTGGTGCGTTTACAGTAAAATAGACTCCCGTCTGCAATGAATAATGAAGTGCCTTTTCCATGACCAAATATGTATTCGTAACCGGCGGTGTAGTTTCCTCACTTGGTAAAGGTATCGCTGCCGCCTCATTGGGCGCTATCCTCGAATCGCGTGGCATCAAAGTGACCATGCTCAAGCTCGACCCGTATATCAACGTTGACCCTGGCACCATGTCGCCATTTCAGCATGGTGAAGTGTTTGTAACCGATGACGGCGCAGAAACCGACCTTGATCTGGGCCATTACGAGCGCTTTATCTCGCAGCGCATGGCCAAACGCAACAACTTTACGACTGGCCAGATTTACGAGAGCGTGATTAAGAAAGAACGCCGCGGTGAATATTTAGGCAAAACCGTACAGGTGATCCCGCACATCACCGATGAAATCAAAGCGCACATCAAACGCGGCGCAGAGGGCGCGGATGTCGCGATTGTGGAAGTGGGCGGCACGGTGGGCGATATCGAGTCGCTGCCATTTCTGGAAGCCATCCGCCAAATGGGTTTTGAAGAGGGCAAGACCAACACCTGTTATGTGCATTTAACCTTGTTGCCATGGATTCCAACTGCCGGTGAACTCAAAACCAAGCCGACGCAGCATTCAGTCAAAGAACTGCGTGAAATCGGCATTCAGCCGGATATTCTGTTGTGCCGCGCCGAGCGTGAAATCCCTGAGGATGAAAAACGCAAAATCGCGCTGTTTACCAATGTGCCGTATGAGGCGGTGATTAGCGCGATTGATAGCGACTCGATATACAAAATCCCCGGATTGCTGCATGATCAGATGATGGATGAGATCGTCTGTCACAAACTGGATATTTTGGCCAGAGCCGCTGATTTGTCCAGCTGGAAACACATTACTGAACGCTTGGCCCACCCCAAACACCATGTGGATATTGCCTTTGTGGGCAAGTATGTCGATTTGGCAGATTCCTATAAATCGCTCACGGAAGCCTTGATCCATGCGGGCATTCATACCGAATCCAAGGTGAAAATTCACTATATTGATAGTGAGGAAATCGAAAAAAATGGTACGGATGCGTTAAAAGCCATGGATGCGGTTTTGATCCCGGGCGGTTTCGGCAAACGCGGTACGGAAGGCAAAATTGCGGCAATCAAATTTGCACGTGAGAATAAAATCCCATACCTGGGCATTTGTCTGGGCATGCAACTTGCGGTCATTGAATTCGCGCGCAATGTGGCGGGGTTAAAAGACGCCAACAGTACCGAGTTCGATGCAGAGGCGCCGCACAAGCTGATTGGCCTGATCACTGAATGGAAAGACGCAACAGGTAAACTGGAAGTGCGGAATGAAAACTCGGATCTTGGCGGCACCATGCGTCTGGGTGCGCAAAGCTGTCCGATAGAACCGAATACGCTGGCAGCCGGCATTTATGGTACACAGGTGAATGAACGGCATCGTCACCGCTATGAGGTGAATAATCATTATGTTGAGCAGCTCAAGCAAGCTGGCTTGGTGGTTTCTGCACGCACCCCGACTGAAGACTTATGCGAAATGATTGAGTTGCCGCAAAGCACGCATCCCTGGTTTGTGGCCTGTCAGTTCCACCCGGAGTTTACTTCGAATCCGCGTACTGGGCACCCGCTATTTAAAGCCTATGTTGAGGCCGCTATAAAAAATAGAAAGGCAAAATAAATGAAATTATGCGGCTTTGAAGTTGGCTTGGATAAACCACTATTCTTGATTGCAGGTCCCTGCGTGATTGAATCACGCGAGTTCGCGATTGAAACAGCCGGGCAATTAAAAGAAATTGCGGCTAGGGTCGGCATTCCGTTTATCTACAAATCGTCTTACGATAAAGCCAATCGCAGTTCCACCAAGACCTTTCGCGGTTTCGGCATGGAAGAAGGGTTGAAAATTCTGGGTGAAGTGAAGCGTCAAATCGGCGTGCCGGTGTTAACCGATGTGCATACCGAAGCGCAGGTGCCGCATGTGGCGGCCGTGGTGGATGTGCTGCAGACTCCCGCTTTTTTATGCCGTCAAACCGATTTTATCGTAGCGGTGGCAACCTGCGGCAAGCCGGTGAACATTAAAAAGGGCCAGTTTTTAGCGCCGCATGATATGTTGCAAGTGGTGAATAAGGCCAAAGAGGCCAATGGCGGTGCGGATACGATTATGGTGTGCGAACGTGGTGCTTCATTCGGCTATAACACTCTGGTTTCAGATATGCGCGGCCTGGCGATTATGCGCGAGACCAATTGCCCGGTGGTATTCGATGCCACCCACTCGGTGCAGCAGCCAGGCGGCCAGGGTGATAAAAGCGGCGGGCAGCGTGAGTTTGTGCCGGTGTTAGCTCGGGCCGCCGTGGCCAGTGGTATATCAGGCGTGTTCATGGAGACACACCCTGATCCAGCAAAGGCATTGTCTGATGGCCCGAACGCGTGGCCGCTGCATAAGATGGAAGATTTGCTGCATGTATTGGTAGACTTGGATAAATTAGTGAAAAAAGCCGGTTTTATTGAATCAACATTATAAGAAGACGGTAAGCAGTAGTTATTAAGTGAAGTTAATTTGTAAATTTTAGGAGAAAGTCATGAGCGCCATCGTAGATATCATCGCCCGCGAAATTATGGATTCACGCGGTAACCCAACTGTTGAGGCTGACGTATTGCTGGAAAGCGGCGTAATTGGCCGTGCGGCGGTGCCGTCGGGCGCATCTACAGGTGCTAAAGAGGCGATGGAGCTGCGCGATGGCGACAAAGACCGCTACCTGGGTAAAGGCGTGCTACAGGCGGTAGAAAATGTAAATACGGAAATCACAGAGGCGATTATTGGGCTGGATGCAGAAGAACAAAGCTTTATCGACAAAACCCTGATCGAGCTGGATGGTACTGAAAACAAAGACCGTCTGGGTGCCAATGCGATCTTGGCGGTTTCGATGGCTTGCGCACGTGCCGCGGCTGAAGAGAGCGGTTTGCCGCTGTACCGCTATTTGGGCGGCTCAGGCGCCATGCAGTTGCCAACGCCGATGATGAATATCATCAATGGTGGTGCGCATGCCGATAACAGCGTCGATATGCAGGAGTTCATGATTATTCCGGCCGGCTTGCCAACCTTCCGTGAGGCTTTGCGCTGCGGTGCGGAAGTGTTTCATCAGCTCAAGAAAACGCTGCATAAAAAAGGACTGGCAACCACGGTAGGTGATGAAGGCGGCTTTGCACCTAATCTGCCATCCAACGAAGCCGCTATCCAATTGATTCTGGAAGCGATTTCAGCAGCCGGTTACGAGCCGGGTAGAGATGTTTATCTGGGTCTGGATTGTGCCAGTACCGAGTTCTATAAGGATGGCAGATATCATCTTGAATCTGAAGGTTTGGCACTGACTTCTGCGCAATTCACTGACTATTTAGCGACATGGTGTGACAAGTATCCGATTATCACGATTGAAGACGGCATGAGCGAATTTGACTGGGACGGCTGGGATATTCTCACCAAACGCCTGGGCAAAACCACCCAGCTCGTGGGTGACGACCTGTTCGTGACCAACTCTAAAATCCTGCGTGAAGGCATTCAGCGCGGTGTGGCCAACTCGGTGTTGATCAAAGTGAATCAGATCGGCACCTTGACCGAAACTTTCCAAACCATCGAAATGGCTAAGCGTGCCGGCTATACCGCTGTTGTGTCACATCGCTCTGGCGAAACAGAAGATACGACCATTGCGGATATTTCTGTGGCGACCAATGCACTGCAAATCAAAACGGGCTCACTGTGCCGTTCTGAGCGCGTGGCTAAATATAATCAATTACTGCGTATTGAAGAAGAATTGGGCGATGCGACCAGCTATGCAGGTAAGGGTGCTTTTTACCAGCTATTCAAATAATTTCAAATGTATTCAAGCCGATACGTTGTTACATTGCCTCGCCGTACTAAGCGTACTGTCTTCGACAATGTGCCTAGTCTCAGCTCGGATACAATTGAAATAAAATATAATTCATGTCAGCTTGAGCATAACGCATTGTTTTGAAAGCTTTAACACTCATTTTTGTGGTCCTAATTGCCTTGCTGCAGTATCCGTTGTGGCTAGGCAAGGGCAGCTGGTTGCGAGTGTGGAATGTCAACCAGCAGATAACCGAGCAAAAAGACAAAAATGCCGCGTTAAAACAGCGCAATGAAACCTTGAATGCCGAGGTGCGTGATTTAAAACAGGGCACTGCGGCAATTGAGGAACGCGCACGCAGCGAGCTCGGCATGATCAAGCAGGATGAAGTGTTCTATCAGGTGATCGATCAGCCATTGCCGACACAGCCTGCCAATCAGTTACCGGAAACATCCAAGCAAGGTTCCGATAAAAACCAGTAACCTGGTTTAAGATTCCAAAGCGTAAGGCAGATTCTCAGGGGTAACAACCGAGTTGTTCCAATAAATGCTGCCTGCTTCTTTAGCGTCGATACGCATTTCGATAAGCGCATCGAAACTGCCGGAAGGATTGACGGCCACTCTGACAATCAGACCAACTTCATTTTTTGCGTCATCCATCACTTTGTCACCAGCCAAGGGTGCGTGAGTTGATTCAATACTGGCAAGATAAGTGCGCCGTTTAACGCTGCCCAAATAATGAGTGCGCGCCACAATTTCCTGCCCGGTATAGCAGCCTTTTTTAAAGCTGATTGCGTTGAGCAAATCCAGATTCAGCATTTGCGGCACAAATTGTTCCTGTGTTGCAGGTGTGATGTCCGGAATGCCGGCCTGTATCTCCAGCCAATCCCAGCAAGGCTTTCCGACTGGCTGGCAATCCACTTTGAGTGCGTTCCAGATAGCTGGTGCGTTGACAGCGTCAGTAAGAATTTCAAAACGTGAGTTGTTTCCTGTTGTTGGCAATTTAAGAATCGCGCCATTCTCCAGACTCACCAGTTCGTAGTCCTGGCTTGGAACCTTCGTAAACAATGGTACTAATAGTTTTGCGGCTTCTGGACCATTTAATCCAAACTTGATAATGTCTTCAGAAGCATCCTTAATATCCACTTTGCTACGCATCACGTACATTTTCAGGCGCTTCATGATGGGTTCCAGCAACTCGCGGCTGAACTGCAGATGCAGATGATCATGGTGCGCAAAGGCCAGAAACAGCGCCAGCATGCGGCCCTTCGGGGTGCAGTAAGCGGTGTAATGCGCGTTATTGCCCGCCAGCAATTTCACGTCATTGGTGACCAGGCCCTGCAGGAAAGTAACAGCGTCAGCGCCATTGATTTCCAGTAAGCCGAGGTGTGTCAGGTCACACAGCACATTAACCTTTGCGGTGGCTATGAGCTCCGCGTCTGGATTGCCGAAGTGCATCACTGCGCCATTTTCTATCACCGCGCCTTGCATTACTAAACCTGTTTGCCATTCTGCTGCTGTCATGCCAATATCTGCCTTATTTAATTACAACCCAACATGAAACCCATATTACAACAGCCTATCCATATCAAGCTTAAGCCTTCCAGGATGATGTTGGGGCTGCTGGTTTTCATTTCAATGGTTTGCTGCCTCATTTTAATTGTACTGCCGATCCCTGCGCTTCTGCAGTTTGGCACAATTTTGCTGATTATGTTATCGAGTGGATATTATATTTTACGCGATGCCTTATTGCTGCTGCCGGTATCCTGGCAGGCACTGGAAGTAAATGCCAAAGGCCAGTTCAGGCTTTTGAATAAGCGGGGACAGCAACTTGAGCCCGCGCTTGCAAACAATACCTTTATTCACGCCAGAGTCACTGTTTTGAATTTTAAGCGGAATGGCTTCTGGCTCGCATTGCCGCCCGTTATTCTATTCACCAGTACAGAAAACGAAAATGAATTAAGGCGGCTACGAGTCTGGTTGCGCTGGGGCAAGCCAAATGCATTGTTAACGGTTTAGATTGGCAGCCAAGCTTCTCAATATCACCGACTGGGCGTGCTAATTCAAATGGTTGTCATGCGCGATGGCAGTTTCGTTCTTGGGATAACGCCGCTTCAGCGTGTTTTTGTATAAGTTCAGTGATTCACGGATGTCGCGGATTGGATGTCTGCTGATATAGGCAGAAAGCAATAACAGGCCTGCTAAAGAAGCGAGTATCCAGTGCAGGTCGAATGGGGCGACATCGCGGCGCGCCGGTTTCTGGTTTTTCATTGCATCCAGTATGGCATGAACGCTCCCCCCATTAACATAATGGCCGCCAATTTCTTTGGCGACAGATTTTAAATATTCTTCGTTAAGTTTGGAGATATAGCGGTCACTTTCGCCTCCTGCAACATTATCATCCCTTATCCCGATATTTGATTCAGAGATTTGTGCGACCCCCGGCTGTAAAGCAAAACTCTCATTCGACCAATAGCCGATGAGCTGGTTTTTATCACTCAATTTTGGGATAGCCGCGCCCTTTTCGGAACCTATGCCGACAAAAATCCAGCCATCTCCGCCTTGAAAATCTTTGAGGTCTCTGGTGTTAAAGACATGTAATTTTGGCGCTTCCTCGCCATCGGTAAAAAACACTACCTGTGCAGGCTCGGGGAAGCTGCGAATTGTCCTGGCGGTGTTATACAGGCTCTCGCGGATACGGCTGTTGCCAGACCACGCCGTTCGCCAGTCCAGATGATCAATCGTGCCCTGCAAGGCCGCAAAGTTGGCACAGACCTCGATGGGATGATACAGCGCAGCGACACTGACACCAGCGAATAAACCGACGCTGACCTTGGTGCCGCACGGCAATGAGGAAAGCATTTCATGCATGACTTTTTGTGTGCGCGCAAGGCGGCTGACCGGCTTGCCATCTATTTTCATATCGACCACATTCATGCTTTGCGAAATATCCGCGACCAGCAGGTAGGTATAAATATTATGCTTAATCGGCACCGTCGGATGAAAAAGCGCAATCATCAGCAAAAGCAGAGCACTTGCTAAAAGTGCCGTGTCGCGCTGGCTTTTCAGGTAGCTTAAAAACTTTCTCATTTATGGCAGTCCGACCGGGATATTGCCCATGATCAGTCCCGGTGAATCTGATTCGCCGACACCAGGCGTGGGCGTTTCAGGCAGCAACGAAATCACCCGGTCCAGGTTTCTGCGTGTTCCCCAGTTGCTATTGTCGAGCTTCAGCGATTGCTTATAGGATCCGTGTGCCTGAGTGAGCAGATATTCAACTTCATCGCGCACTTTAGAGTCGTTGCCGCCGCTGACTTGCAGGCTTTTAAGAAAGAACATGTTGCCGATATTATGGTGAACGGCCGCGCGCTGGCTATTCGTGCCTTTCTGTCCTAATTGCGAAAATAGCAGTGTGGCTTCTTTAAAGCGCTCATTTTTAGCAAGCCAATATGCGGTTGAGTATCTTGCCTCAAAGCTTTGTTTATCGGTTTGCGGATTCTTGCCCGTACTTACAGCAGTGTTAAAGGCGTTTATCTGGCGAATGCGATTGAGCTCGTAGGCAATGCCGGTGGCTGCAGCCATGGCAAGCACGATCAATGCGATAGTGAGTTTTTTTACGCTGATAAACCTCAAGCCGAACGCCATGTTCTAACCTCCAGATATTTTACGCCCAGCAGCACTGCAATCATCAAGGCGGCGATGAAATAGCACGCTTGTGTGAAGTCCTTGCCGGGTATTCTTTCCATGTATTTAATAGGTTTTTTTTCTTTTTGGTTGATGTCCGCAATGGCAGTCGCCAATGAGGTTGGGTCTTCCGCTTCATAGGCATTAAAAGGCGTGCGCAAGGTTTTAAAATATTCGTACAGTTCGATTTCTACCGGGAGCGGTCCGTCATCCTGCTGCACGTATTTTTCACCAAAAATACTGATTCCGCCTGGTTGCCTTAATACGATCCAGTAAAGGCTAATGTTGTATCGTTGCAGCCAATCGCGCAGCTTTTGCTGGGCCTCCGCACCCATGCGCCCGGCACCGTCAGAAAGCAGGATAATGGCGCGCGAGCCGGAATCCGGTACGTTTTCAAACAGGCTCACTGCGCTGGTCAAGCCGCCGCCGATATTGGTTTGAAAAAGCGAATTGCCAGCGGTGGCGCGGATAGCCGCTAAAACGGCCTCTCTGCTTTCCGTCAGCGGCAGTACATACATGGCCGAATTGCTGAAGGTAATGACGCCAATCATGTCGTTCTGGCGCGCATTGACAAATTCGGTCATCAGGCGGCTGGCCGCGACTGATTTGGTTTCGCCGACTTGCCCATTAACGCCGCCTCCCGAGAACGCATCGTCCATGCTGGCACTTCGGTCCAGCACAATCGCAATTTGCGCACCCACACCGATACGTTCGACTTGCTGTTCCAGGCTGTGCGGCCCCGATAAGCCCAATATAATGCAGAAGAGGCTGATCGCGGCCAGCACCTTAAGCAGAAACCCGACCAGATTGGACAAGGGGTCTTTAGGCAGCATGCTCAGCCATGAATAGCTGCGGCTATGCGAGCGTTCGAGCAGAATGGGCAGCAGGGCAAGCGGCAGTAACCACAGCACATAAGGGTGATTAAATCCCATCATACACCTGCATATGGATTTAGCCCGCGCTCACAATCACGCAGGTGGCGGCAAAATGTTAATAGCCAGGCTTTAGGTTTCTCGTTAGTATCAATCGAAATTTTCGGCTCAAAAAACACTCTGCGGGACAAGTCAAAGAACTGTTTCAGGTCGTCTTTCATGGGAATAAAAGCCGGTTTTGTTTGCAGAAAATGCTCGATATTGTTGCTGAACACGCTGCTTCCAGCCGTTTTGTTGAGCGATTGATGTACGCGCGCGACAGCCTGCTGTATGCCTGCCGCATCGTTGGGCATTTTACGGATGTCACGATAGGCTCTGGCAAAAGGCGCGCCCATTCTTGGCAGCCACGCATGCATTCCCAGAATGTAAAGCAGTCCGAGCAGCGATAAGCCAAGCAGGCCGGCTAGAATCCGGACATAACGTTTTTCTTTACTCGAATCCAGCAGCAAGGGCGGATGGAACGGGCTCAGTTCGTCTTTGAGTACCACCTGGCCATACACGGAAAGCGGCGAGACACGGAAATTGAAGGAAGGGATGCGGTACTGCACTACTTCCCGATTGCCGGTATCGCGAAGCTTGATGATTTCGCCACGCAGTGCCGCAGGCTTTGCAGTACGGCTGGTGGTAAAAACCTGATAGCTTAAATGTAACACATGGGTGACGCCATCGCTGTGCTTGTGTTCCTCGGTCGTTATGTTTACCAGTTCGATGCCGGAAATCTGCCCTTTCCAGCGATGTTCATAGCCTACAATCGGCAAGGACTCTTTCACCAGTTCATAAGGTTTTTTGATGTTAAGGGTAATGGTTCTGTCCAGCACGTCGCCTACGACGTAGCCGGCGTCACGGGTTGGGTTAATTTCTTGAACAGAAACATATTTTTCATCGACAGAGGGCAACGCGACATCCGCAAAGGCAGCTGGCATGCCAAGCAGGGCGGTCATAAAAATGAACAACAGTTTAATCAAGCTTGGGTGCATATCGGTACTCATTCGCTAGGCGGCCACATACTGGTGAAAATAGTCGGTTAAATCGTCAGCATCGAAGCTGTTTTCTACAAAGAACGGTTGCATGTCGAATTGCAGAAACAGATCCTCGATTTTCTTGCGTCTGTCAGCAAAGCTTTGCAGAATGCGTTCACGGTATTCCTTGCGCAGCAGCAAGGTGCGCTTGGCGCCGGTTTCCGGGTCCGTCAAGCTGGCAATGCCAAACTCAGGCAAATCAGAATATTCAGCGCTATCCCACAGCACGACAGGAATAATGTGGTGGCGCAGCATCAGGATCAGCGCTTCCTCCAGGTCGTGCATCGGCATATGGAAGTCAGATACCAGAAATATCAGCGAACGTTCACGCGGTAACAGGCGTACGGTTTCCATAAGAGCGGCGCTACCCACAGCAGGCGGCTCATAATTTCTAAGGTTTTCTGCCATTTCAATTGCGGCGTGCGGTCTGGCGGATAGCGTGCATATCCAGTCTTCGCGAATTTCATCGTCAAAGCCGATAAACCCGACCGGATCACTATGGTGAACGGCTGATTGCGCGACAGATTGGGTAATGTCTGCCGCTACCGAGAGTTTTCGCTGTTGGCTGCCATACTGCATCGAGCCTGACAGATCGCACAACACGAACACTGGCACGACGCTTTTTTGGTTAAAAATACGCACATAGATTTGTTCCAGCGGATCGCGTATGGTCTGGCGTATGTCGATGCGGCGCGGATCCGGGTAAGCAAGCAGCGTGGTGTGGCCGCGAAACTCCATACCCATGCCGCGCTGGTTGCTTTTATGGCTGCCGGGGCGCCGCGCGCGCGAACGCCATGCGATGTGGTAGCTGAATTCTTTAATGTAATCTTGCATGAGCCGGTAATGACTTAAGGTGCGGCAATCGCATTCACAATGCCACTTAACATTTCCCGCGCGATTTCAGTACGGCGCATTTCATAGACCGGGCTAAACACGACCCGGTGCGCAATGGTTTCATGAAATACCGCGTGGATGTCGTCGGGCAGTACCGCATCGCGGTCATTCAGCCACGCGTTGACACGCGCAGCCCGCAACAACATCGCCATGCCGCGCGGGCTGGCACCGGAAAGCACCAAACGCTTCATATCCACACCAGAAACCTTGATGCCGTAATCCGTGGGCGATCTGGTCGCGCGCCACAAGTCGAGCGTGTATTTGCGTAATGTTGGGCTGGCGGAAATGCTGTCCTGCAGTTTGGCGGCAAAAGTATTTAACTGATCAAACTGCAGCACGTCTTTTGCAATGGTTTCGACCAAAGCATCGACATCATGGAAACGAGTATTAAATACTAAAGACTCCATAATATCCGGGTCTGTCGGCACAACGATGGGGATTTCCATCATAAAACGGTCACGCGCGGCAGATGGAATATCAAAGGTTTCTTCCTTTTCCACCTGATTGCGGTCTGCAAACACCAGCATGTGCGGAAAGTAGTGCTCCTTGTTAAACGCAGTCAGCGTGCGCTCCGCCATTACACGCAACATCAGCGAGTGTACCTGCGGGCGGGCTCGGTTGATTTCGTTAAAGAAAAATACCGAGAGATTTTCGCCAGACATCAGCAATGGACCGGGGCTGACATGCGGTTTTCCATCCTCGCCCAAGTAGGTGTGATACACCAGGTCGTTCGGCATGAGGTCAATCGTGCCCTCGATACGCTGATAACCGCCGCCAATGGCGCGCGTAAAGGCGCGTAACAACGTGGTCTTGCCCACGCCCACATCACCTTCCAGCAAAACATGGCCGCGTGCAAAAATGGCCGTTGTGATTAAGCGTACGGGGTTAGCCTGACCAACCACGACTTTGTTGACTTCGGTTTCCAGCGTTAACGCATGTTGACGCCAGTCGGCCAGCTGATGGTCGCTCATTGAATTGTTCCTGTGAATATATTGTTAAAATTTGCAGCAGAATGAAAGAGAAAAATTAGTGTAAATGTTTTTTTATTGTGTATGGGTCTATTTTTTATTTATTTTTGCAACTCTGTAGACATTAATATAAACCAAAATATTGATGCTGTATACAGCCCTGTATACTTTTAATGTTTTAGTTTTTATAAGATAGTACTTTCGCTAAATTCAATTTCCAGCGAAAATAGCATAAATCCCAAACTAGAAAAGTATAAATCTAATGAAAAAACAAAATAGTTACACAAGAGAAGAGTTGCTGGCGTGCGGTAGGGGGGAGATGTTCGGTGAAGGTAATGCACAACTGCCATTGCCGCCGATGCTGATGTTTGACCGCATCGTGAAAATTACTGAAGACGGCGGCAAATATGGACAAGGCCAGATTGTTGCTGAGCTGGATATCAAGCCGGACTTATGGTTTTTTGAGTGCCACTTTACTGGTGACCCGGTGATGCCAGGCTGTTTGGGCTTGGATGCCATGTGGCAATTGGTGGGGTTTTATCTGGGCTGGATGGGTGGTCCGGGGCGTGGGCGCGCGCTGGGCGCGGGCGAGGTTAAGTTTAGTGGCCAAGTGTTGCCAACAGCAAAAATGGCCACTTACACGATTGATTTAAAACGCGTTATTATGCGCAAACTGGTGATGGGGATTGCCGATGCCACGATGACGCTGGATGGTCGCGAGATCTATGTCGCCAATGATTTGCGGGTAGGCTTGTTTACCAGGACAGACAATTTTTAATACAAAATTCTTAATAATTGTTGAATAGAATAAAGCGTTAATTTTAGGGAGCACGAAATGCGTCGTGTCGTAGTCACTGGCCTGGGCATTGTATCCAGCCTAGGCAATAACAAGGCAGAGGTGAAGGATAGCCTCTATGAAGGCCGCTCTGGCATTACCTTTCAGCAGGAATATGCCGATCGCGGATTTCGCTCACATGTGGCAGGTAACATCAAGTTGGATTTAGAAGGACTGATTGATCGCAAGCTGATGCGCTTTATGGCAAAAGGTCACGCCTATAGCTGGATTGCGCTGCAAGAGGCGATTGCTGATGCGAATCTGCCAAAAGAACTGGTTTCTAATATTCGTACCGGCATGATTGTTGGTGCGGGTGGCACCTCGACGGAGAGCATGCTTGAGGCGACTGATACGTTCCGTGAAAAAGGCGCCAAACGCGTGGGGCCATATATGGTCACCAAAACCATGTCTAACGGTATTGTAGCTTGTTTGGCCACGGGCGCGGAGATTAAAGGCGTTAATTATTCCATCAGTTCTGCCTGCTCTACCAGCGCACACTGCATTGGCAATGGTGTTGAGCAGATTCAAATGGGCAAACAGGACATTATTTTTGCGGGTGGGGGTGAGGAAGAGCACTGGACCATGTCTCTATTGTTTGATGCTATGGGCGCATTAAGCAGCAAGTATAACGATACGCCGGAAAGAGCCAGCCGTACTTACGATGCAGACCGCGATGGCTTTGTGATCTCAGGCGGCGGCGGCATTGTGGTGCTGGAAGAATATGAACACGCCAAAAAACGCGGCGCAAAAATTTATGCCGAGGTGGTCGGTTACGGTGCAACTTCTGATGGCTACGACATGGTCGCGCCAAGCGGCGAAGGCGCAGAGCGCTGCATGAAGTTGGCGCTGGAAGGTGTTAACCATGTGGATTACATCAACACGCACGGGACGTCGACGCCGGTGGGTGACACCAAAGAGCTGGAAGCGATTCGCAACGTGTTTGCGGGGGGTGCTTACGGCAAATTACCTGCAATCGCCTCGACCAAATCCCTTTCAGGTCATGCGCTAGGTGCAGCAGGGGTGAATGAGGCGATTTATACCCTGATTATGATGGAAAATAATTTCATCGCGGCTTCTGCCAATATTGAGAATCTTGACCCGGCTGCAGAGGGCCTGCCGATTGCCACCAAGCGTATTGATAACGTAAAGATTCAAACTGCATTATCGAACAGTTTCGGCTTCGGCGGCACCAATGCCACGCTGACGCTATCAACCAAAAACCTGTAAGGCGCGTTAAGCTTTCAATGTTGCCATTCTGAGCGTAGCGAAGAATCCAGTTTTAACATCCAAAGCATGGATTCTTCGCCTAAATAAATCTTAGGCTCAGAATGACGGTGTGTGAAGGTTTAAGTGTTCGTTAGGGAAAGGTTTGTAAAAATGAAACTCAAGCTATTTATCCTATTGATTTTATTAACACTTTCTGGCTGTGCCACGATGATGGGTGATCGCACGGTCAATGTCACCGGTGACCAGATTGCCCAAAAACTCAATGAGAAATTAGCGTTACCCATTTCCCTGCTTAAAGTGTTTGATGTGAACTTATCTAATTCGGTAGTCACTTTTGATAAAACCACTGGCCGCATGATCACCACTATGGACACCAAACTTTCCAGCGAATTGTCTGATAAATATTTGACTGGGAAGCTGGGTATTTCCGGCAAACTGCGCTTTGATCCTGCTACCAGTGCCGTGGTGCTGGATGAACCCAAAATTGAAAATATTAACTTTGATGGCGCAAATGGCAAATTTAACGATCTGTTTAACGCGCTGGCTAAAACCGTGGGTGGCGAGATGTTGAATGGCTTAACGCTTTATACCGTGAAACCGGAAGATTTGGAGTTTGGCGGCACTACCTATAGCCCGAAAGATATGGTGGTGACGGATAATGGCTTACAACTGACGCTTAGCCCTGCAAGATAAGCGCTGCTGCTACATTGCGGCCTTCGCTCATCAAAAAATTATAGGTTCTGCATGCGGCGGCTGTGGTCATGCATTCCAGCGGAATGCCTTGAGCAGTAAGGCTTTGATATACTTTTGGGTGTAAAAACTGATGTCTTTTACCTGTGCCCAGCAATACAACCTCCGGTTTTAAATCGCCAACTTGCGCAAAATGCGCTTCAGTTAAATCTGAAAATATGCTTGCTTGCCAATCCAGAATGAGTGTTTGCGGCATCACGATTAAATTCTGTGCATAGCGTTGCTGATTAATTTCCACATAATTGTCGCCATAACCGGTAATCAAATGGTTATTTTCTGCGGTGGTTAAATGTAGCTTCATCGCATTATCCTATCCTGTGTTTTGGGCATGACTTTCATTGAACGAAAGCCTTATTCTAATGTACACTAATGCCTTTATAAATTGTGCTTTTCACGCGAAAACCTCTGCTTTATGTCATCACCTAATAAGCTGGAAAAACTGGCTAAATCTAACAAACTTGCTAACGTTTGCTACGATATTCGTGGCCCGGTATTGCAGCGCGCCCGCCAGATGGAGGAGGAAGGCCAGCGCATCATCAAACTGAATATCGGCAACCCGGCAGCATTCGGATTCGAAGCGCCGGAAGAGATATTGCAGGACGTGATTCGCAATATGGATCAAGCTTCTGGCTACACAGACAGCAAAGGCCTGTTCGCGCCGCGTAAAGCTATCATGCATTATACGCAAAGCAAGCATATTGCTGGCGTAACCGTGGATGACATTATCATTGGCAACGGTGTTTCCGAGCTGATTGTGATGGCGATGCAGGCACTGGTAAACAATGGCGACCAGGTGCTGGTGCCGATGCCAGACTACCCCTTATGGACAGCCGCAGTCACGCTCGCAGGCGGCACGGCGCGCCACTATCTGTGTGATGAAGAAGCTGGCTGGCTGCCTGATTTAAAAGATATGGAAGCTAAAATCACCGCCAACACACGCGGCATTGTGGTGATTAACCCAAATAATCCAACCGGCGCGCTTTATCCGCGTGAGATTCTGGAAGGCATTATCGAGATCGCCCGGCATCACAACCTGGTGATTTTTGCCGATGAAATTTATGACAAAGTGCTGTATGACGGTAACACGCATACTTCCATCGCTTCGCTGGCGGATGATGTGTTGTTCGTGACATTTAACGGCTTATCTAAAAACTACCGAACCTGCGGCTACAGAGCGGGCTGGATGGTGATTTCAGGCGAAAAAAACCACGCTACAGACTATATTGAAGGCTTGAATATGCTGGCCAGCATGCGCCTGTGCGCTAATGTGCCAGGACAGTTGGCGATACAAACCGCGCTGGGCGGCTATCAGAGTATTGAGGATTTGGTCGCACCTACCGGCAGGCTCTGCAAACAACGTGATTTGGCCTATGAGCTGCTGACCGCGATTCCAGGCGTAACATGCGTTAAGCCGAAAGCGGCGATGTACCTGTTCCCGAAGCTTGATCCTGAAATCTATCCGATCAAGGATGATCAGCAGTTTATTTTGGATTTGTTATTGGAAGAAAAAGTGTTGCTGGTACAAGGCACGGGATTTAACTGGAAAGCGCCGGATCATTTCCGTATCGTATTTCTGCCTAATGTAGACGACCTGACCGAAGCGATGAAACGCATCGCCAGATTTTTAGAAAATTACAGAAAAAAGCATGATTCAAAATTAGATGGAGCAAAAGTTTGAAGCAACTTAATGTAGGCTTGTTGGGGATCGGCACAGTTGGCGGCGGCACTTACACGGTTTTAACGCGGAATGCTGATGAAATCACGCGCCGTACGGGTGTGGCGATTAATGTGGTGCAAGTGGCAGATCGAAATGTTGACCACGCCAAGAACGTAACGGGTGGTAGAGTAGATGTCACTAATGACGCATTTGCGGTAGTGAACAATCCAAAGGTCGATGTGGTGGTTGAGCTAATTGGCGGCTACACAATAAGCAAAGAATTAGTGCTAAAAGCCATCGCCAATGGCAAGCATGTAGTTACGGCAAACAAGGCGCTGCTTGCTTTGCATGGCAACGAGATTTTTGCAGCTGCACAAAAGGCAGGCGTTATTGTGGCGTTTGAGGCGGCCGTGGCAGGCGGCATTCCTATCATCAAGGCGCTGCGTGAAGGCCTGGGCGCCAATAAAATCGAGTGGGTAGCAGGCATCATCAACGGGACGACCAATTTTATCCTGACTGAAATGCGCGAAAAAGGCCTAGCTTTTAAAGATGTATTGGGCGAGGCGCAACGTCTGGGCTATGCCGAGGCTGACCCGACCTTTGACGTGGAAGGCATAGATGCTGCACACAAACTCACCATCATGTCAGCCATTGCATTTGGCATGCCGATGAAATTTGAGCAGGCATACACCGAAGGCATCACCAAGTTAGAGCAAACGGATATCAAATATGCCGAAGAGCTTGGCTATCGCGTGAAACTGCTTGGCATCGCCAAGCGTACTGATGCCGGTGTTGAGTTACGCGTACATCCAACGCTGATTTCTGAAAAACGTCTCATTGCAAACGTGAACGGCGCGATGAATGCCGTGGTAGTAAAGGGTGATGCGGTTGGGCCAACGTTATATTACGGCGCTGGTGCTGGCGCAGAGCCAACCGCCAGTGCAGTGGTGGCAGACTTAATGGATGTGGCACGTTTAAGTAATGCTACAGTCGAGCAGCGCGTGCCATACCTGGCTTTTCAGCCCAATAGCGTGGCCGATTTACCGATTTTGCCCATTAGCGAAATCAGCAGTGCCTATTATTTACGGCTGCGTGCCAGCGACAAACCCGGCGTATTGGCGGGCGTAACCAAGATTCTGGCTGACCGCAACATTTCGATCGATGCGATGCTGCAAAGAGAGCCGGATGACAACGAAACCGAAGCCGACATTGTGATTTTGACGCATGTGACCGTTGAAAAAAATATGGATGCCGGCATTGCCGAGATCGAGGCGCTGCCTGCAATCGTGGGTAAAGTCACCAAACTGCGCATGGAAGAGCTTAGCCGTTAATCAAAAACTTGGCCGTTAATTATAAAGTTAATATTGCATGAAATATATTTCTACCCGCGGGCAATCGCCCGCACTTGGTTTCAGTGAAATTTTACTAGGCGGCCTCGCGCCCGATGGTGGCTTATATCTGCCAGAAACTTATCCGCAATTCAGCGATGCTGACTTAACCGCCATGCGCGGCATGAACTACCGCGATTTGGCGTTTGCCATACTGAGCAGGCTGATAGACGACATTCCTGCTGCTGATCTCAAAGCAATTATCGATAAAACTTACCGTGCCGATGTGTACCGCTTTGCCCGTAAAGGACAAAACGCAGAAGATATTACGCCGATACTTAAGCTGGAAGATAATTTGTACCTGCTTTCGCTTTCCAATGGCCCAACACTCGCGTTTAAAGACATGGCCATGCAGTTGCTCGGCAATTTGTTTGAGTACGTGCTGGCGAAAAAGGGTGAAACCACCAATATTCTAGGTGCGACTTCGGGCGATACTGGCTCTGCGGCGGAACACGCCATGCGTGGCAAAAAAGGCGTGCGCGTATTTATGCTGTCGCCACATAAAAAAATGAGCCGTTTTCAAACCGCGCAGATGTTCAGCCTGCAGGATGACAATATCTTCAATATCGCGGTAAACGGCGTGTTTGATGATTGTCAGGACATGGTGAAGGCTGTTTCCAACGATGCTGCATTTAAGGCCAAATATAAAATTGGCGCCGTCAATTCCATCAACTGGGGTCGTATCGTCGCGCAGGTGGTGTATTACTTTAAAGGCTATTTTGCAGTCACCCAAAATAACCAGCAAAAGGTGAGTTTTACCGTGCCTTCCGGCAATTTTGGCAATGTGTGTGCTGGCCACATCGCGCGCATGATGGGTTTGCCGATTGATAAACTGATCGTGGCGACCAATGAGAATGATGTGCTGGATGAGTTCTTCAAAACCGGGGTGTATCGCCCGCGCGGTTCAGCCAATACCTACCATACGAGTAGCCCTTCGATGGATATTTCCAAGGCTTCAAATTTCGAGCGGTTTGTGTTTGATCTGGTCGGCAGAGATGCGGCAAAGGTGCGCGAATTGTGGGCGAGCGTGGATAAAGGCGGCGCTTTTGATATTAAGGAATTGATGCCGAAAGTGCGTGAGTTTGGTTTTGTGTCAGGCAGCAGCAATCATGTTTGTCGCATGCAAACCATACGTGAGGCTAACAGCAAGTATGGTGTTGTGATCGATACGCATACAGCGGATGGCCTCAAAGTAGCACTGGAATATTTTGATAAGGCCGCGCCAATGGTGGTGCTGGAAACCGCGCTGCCAGCCAAGTTTGAAGATGCACTGGTTGAAGCGCTAGGCGCAGTGCCAGAGCGCCCAGCCAGCCTGAATGGCATAGAAGATTTGCCGCAGAAATTCACTGTGATGGATGCGGATGTCTCAGCGATTAAAGATTTTATAGTGAAGCACACTTGAAACAGGCCATGATATGAAGCAGGATTTCTTATGAAACAATATTGCGATTTGATGCGCCATGTACTGGCGTATGGCAACAAGAAAGAAGACCGTACAGGCACTGGTACACTCTCCGTGTTTGGTTATCAGATGCGTTTTGATCTGAACGAGGGGTTTCCATTACTGACCACCAAAAAAGTGCATCTCAAGTCCATCATTCATGAGTTACTATGGTTTTTACAAGGCAGCACCAATATTGCCTATCTGAAAGAAAACGGCGTACGCATTTGGGATGAATGGGCAGATGAAAATGGCAATCTGGGCCCTGTGTACGGCTACCAGTGGCGCAACTGGCCCAAGCCGGATGGCACACATATCGACCAGATCACCCAAGTGGTGAATGCGATTAAGAAAAATCCGGATTCGCGCAGACTGATTGTTTCAGCGTGGAATGTGGCGGATATTGACTGCATGAAATTACCGCCATGCCATGCCTTCTTTCAGTTCTACGTGGCAGATGGCCGGTTGAGTTGTCAGCTGTATCAACGTAGTGCAGATATTTTCCTGGGCGTGCCGTTTAATATTGCCTCCTACGCACTGCTGACTATGATGGTAGCGCAAGTGTGTGATTTGAAGCTGGGTGATTTTGTGCATACTTTAGGCGATGCGCATATCTACACAAACCATATGGAACAAGTACAGGAACAGCTTACACGAGAGCCTCGCCCCTTGCCGCAAATGAAAATCAACCCGGAAGTTAAAGATATTTTCAGCTTTAGGTTTGAAGACTTTACGTTGGAGAACTACGACCCGCACCCCGCCATTAAAGGGCTTGTCGCAGTATAGTCAGGCATTGCCCAATTCTATTAGAGAATTAATAAAAAAGGCCACACTGCATTAACAGCGCGGCCATGCCTGCAATTCTAAGGGGGTATTGCAGGGTATAACTGTAAATGAATCTAATTCACAGGCGCCGCAGGTGGTGCTGCGCTGTCCATGCTTTTCATCTGCATACTTGCCTTATAACTTGAGTATTCATCCGGTGTAATATTGCCGTCCTTGTTAATGTCAGTTGCATCAAAGCTTGTCGCCAGGGCTTTATCTTTAACAGCTTCTTTAAGTGAAATTTTCTTATCGCCGTTTGCGTCAAGTTTCTTAAAGTCGGCATCAGTAGGTGCTTCGGCAACCACATCTTTAGCCGGGGCTTTTGTCTCTGCCATTGCAGATTGAACTGTAATGCCACAGAAAAATAAGCTTGCCAGCGAGGTAATTGCAACTGTTTTATAAGTGGGATTTGAAATATGTAATTTCAACATGAATATACTCCTAAACAATTAAAAAGGTTACTGCATATGATATACAGTAATGGATATACAGCAATTGCTGTGCCACATTAATTAGTTTATTAAAAACAATAAGTTAGGATGTAATGCAGGATTGTTGATACAAATAGATCGTCTCTGATTGGAGACAAGTTTTGCAGTTAAATTTGCAACGCTATGAAAAATATAGATTTTTGCTGTCGCTCAAAAGCGACATTATTCGTTTGATTGAGAGTTTTTAAATAAAGCGGGATTGATTTGATGCCGTTGCAGCAGCTTGTAAAAATCGGTACGGTTGCGGCCAGCGATGCGAGCCGATTGCGTGACATTGCCTTGTGTGGTTTTAAGCAGATTAATTAAATATTGCTGTTCAAAGTTTTTACGCGCAACGTCAAATGAAGCCAAGCTCGAGATATTGTCCTGCAGTGCTTTTTGCACTAATTTGCTGGTAATAATCGGTGTGGTTGAAAGCACCACGACTTGCTCGATAACATTTTGCAGCTGCCGCACATTGCCTGGCCATGGTGCTGTAAGCATTATTTCAAGCGCTTCCGGGGCAAACCCATTAATTTTTTTATGATATTTTTTAATCAAATTGGCCAGAAAATAATTGGCTAGCAATGGAATGTCTTCCCGCCTGGATGCCAGAGCGGGAATTTCCAGACTGACGACATTGATGCGATAGTAAAAGTCCTCCCTAAACCGGTTCGCCTGCATTTCCTCGATTAAATTTTTGTGCGTGGCACAAATAACCCGTATATCAATAGCAAACTGGCTGGATGAGCCGACCGGGCGAATCACGCGCTCCTGCAAGGCGCGCAGCAGCTTGATCTGGATAGCCAGCGGCATATCCCCGATTTCATCCAGAAAAAGCGTGCCGCCATGTGCGTTTTTGATTAAACCCTGGTGATCGCTCATCGCGCCCGTAAATGCACCTTTACTATGACCAAACAACTCGGATTCAAGCAGTGCCTCGGGCAGTGCGGCACAGTTAATGGCCACAAATGGCTGCTCACGCCGCGGGCTGGCTTGGTGAATGGCTTTTGCAAAAAGCTCTTTGCCGGTGCCGCTCTCGCCCTGAATCAGTACGCTCGCATCTGATGCCGCTACCAGTTTTGCCTGGGCTAGCAAACTCTGCATTTGCTGGCTGCTGCTGATAATGGCAGCACGCCAGCTATCATCCCCGGCGTGTCGTTGGTCAAAGTCGCTTGACGTGATTTTTAGCGCATTCGCCACTTGCTGTAACAATTCTTTACTGTCGAAGGGCTTACTTAAAAAGCTAAACACACCTTGCTGTGTGGCATGTACGGCTTCGGGGATCGAGCCATGTGCAGTGAGCAAAATAAAAGGCACTGTCGAATCTAATTGATGTATCGCTTCGAATAGGGCAAAGCCATCCATGTCCGGCATGCGTAAATCGCTAATGACTAGTGCTGCTGGTTTCATGTTAAATAGCGAAAGCGCTTCTTTTGCCGAGTGCGCTGCAGACACCTGGTAGCCGCCCGCATTCAGGCGCATTTCTAATAGCCTTAGAATGTCAGCATCGTCATCTACCACTAAAATGTGTTTAGTCATCATTCTTCATTTTTTGGGTGCGATTTCGCGCTCACCCATAGATTTTTCTATGTTCTTAAGTTCGTCCAGCTTTTGCTGGGCTGCTTCTAATTTCAGTTGCAGGGCTTCATTTTTTTGCTGTAGCAATTCAATGCGCTTTTGGTCATCCCGATTATTTTTAGCCACTTTATTGGCCGCAACCAAATGATCGAATAACAAATGGGCGAAGGCTAATTGCGCGTTAAATAAAATATCTTCCTGTAATATTTGCTGTAACAAATTCTGCGCTTTTGTTGTGTCTGCCAAATTACTGCCCGGTAAGCCGTAAATCATGATCAGTTTCATGCGATGTGAAAGTACATTCGGGTTAAGCACCAGTGCCTGATTGGTCGCAGCAAGTTCCTGCTTTTGCGCTTCTGGAGATAGATTGGAAAACGTTTCAGCATAATGTAAAAACTCGTTTGCATCATTGTTTTTTGCCGGGCTAACCTTTATGCCGGCACTTTGTTTGGCCGCGGAATTCACACAGGCGACTGAGAACAGGCAAATGAAAAACATGATTAATAAAGTGCGTATTTTCATGATGTTAAGCAATGCACCTCAGGTAGCGTTAGGCAGATGCAATATGAAGTGTGCGCCCGTTCTTGCGGGCGCCAGACTGATCTCACCTTTTAGCGCGCTGACAGCTTCTTTTGCGATAAACAAGCCCAGCCCGCTACCGCCAACTAAGCTGTTATTGGGTTGCTCGCCGCGATAAAACGGGTCAAAAAGTCCGGCTTTGACAGTTTCACTAATACCAGGGCCGGTGTCCTTGACTTCAATGGTAACCATGGATTTCGATTGTGTGGTTGCGATGCAGATTTCACCATTTTCAGGTGTAAATTTAACCGCGTTGGAGATCAAGTTATCCAGCGCGGTGTGCAATTTTTCTGCGTCCACCTGCACGGTAATGTCTTCAATGGTTATAAGCATCGTAATATTCTTATTTGCTATGGTGAGGGCGTAAGCTTGCGCTATTTCATTGATTACACTTTTAAGAGCTTGCCGACGGGCTTTAAGTTTCGATGCGTTGAATTGAATTTCAGTGTAGTTGAGCAGATTCTCAATCATTTTTTGCAGGCGCAGGCTGTTGTCACGTAATATGCGGATTACATCGCTTTGCTGCTGGTTAAGCTTTCCTGCAACGCCGTCATTGAGCAGCTCACTGGCTTCTCTTATGGCGGTAAGCGGAGTTTTAAGCTCATGTGAAGCTTGTTGTAAGAAACGTTGTTTTTGCTGATGCAGATCTTTCAGCGCGATTCGCAGCCAATCCAGTCTGGCTCCCAGTTGGCGCAGGTTACCCGGGCCGTTTATCACGATGGTTTGTTCATAATTGCCCTTGCCAAGCTGGTGTATGGCCGCATCCATGCGGCGAATGGGTCTGGCAATCATCCAGGTAATCAAGCCAGCTATTAATATCGCCAGCGGAATGAGCGTAAGCGTTTGCCAGAACAACACTTGCTGGGTATGTGTAACTTTGGCTTTAAAAAACGCGGCTTCTTTATCAATTAACTGGCTGTTTTTATTGACAATGGCAGTTGCCTGGCTAGTTAAGTCAGTAAATGCGTCAACCATGTTCTGGTCAAATGCCATGGTTTCATTGGCATGGCGGATAGAGGTGAATAAGCTATTTTCCTGCTCGGAAAACTGCATTAATTCTGGTGTGAGCGGTTTGGCAATGGGTAGTTGCGATAAGGTGTCGACGGCTTGAGTGAGTTGGGCGTGTGCATTGAGGTAGTTAGTGAGCAGCACTTTATCATGCAGCACAAAATACTGCCGCGCACTGCGTTCCATGACAGCAAGTTCTTCAAGCAGGATGCGGCCGGCGCGTGTGGTCTCAACCGCTTGCGACATGTTGAACAGGCTTTGCCTGGTGAGCCTGTCAAAATAGACATTGGCATTCACTAAAGCTGCCAATAAAGGCAGCATGGCTAACGCAAAGCCAAACAGCAATAGTTTTAAGAATGATTTTGGGTAAGTGATTTGCAAGCCAGGATGGACAATCTTTTCAGGTAAAGATTTCATATGAAGCGAATGATCGCGTTAAAACTATGGCGCTGGGCTAGTATAATATGCCCATGAAAACACTTTCTCTTATTGTCGCGCTTGCCAAAAACAACGTCATTGGCAACAAGAATGCACTGCCGTGGCACCTGCCGGAGGATCTGAAGCGGTTCAGGGCATTGACGATGAGGCATCATATCATCATGGGGCGCAAGACCTATGAGTCGCTAGGGCGTTTGTTGCCAGGCCGCACTACCGTGATTGTGACGAGAAATAAATCTTACAAAGTGGAGGGCGCGTTAATCGCCAATTCACTGGAAGCGGCAATTGCGCTATGTAAGGATGATGACGAGCCGTTTTTGATTGGCGGTGCCGAGTTGTATAAGGTAGGTTTGAAGCTTGCTACCAGACTCTATATCACACAGGTGCATGCTGAATTTGAAGGCGATGCGTTTTTTGCGGACATTGATTTAACTCATTGGCAATTAAGCGAAAAAAAAGACCACGTCTCAGCGAGTGGTCTTGAATATAGTGATTTGATTTACCAACGAAAATAATTAGCGTTATTTTTCGACGCAATCGACGTAATAGACCGCCTTGCCATCCACCATTTCTTTTACCAGGCCATGGTTGTCGGTCTCAAAGCCCGGGAATTTCTCGTTAAATTCACGCGCGAATTTAAGGTAGTTCACGATGACCTTGTTAAAGCGTTCGCCCGGAATCAGCAGTGGAATGCCAGGCGGGTAGGGCGTCAGCAGCACAGCGGTGACGCGGCCTTCCAGTTCGTCAATCGGCACGCGGTCAATCTTGCGATGCGCCATTTTGGCAAAGGCATCGGTTGGTTTCATGGCAGGCACCATGTCCGACAAATACATTTCAGTTGTGAGGCGTGCCACATCGTTAGCCCTGTATACGGCATGAATTTGCGTGCACAGATCTTTCAAACCAACGCGCTCATAACGAGGCTGTTTCTGCACAAACTCGGGCAACACTTTCCATAATGGCTGATTCTTGTCGTAGTCATCCTTAAACTGCTGCAGCGCAGCTACCATGGTGTTCCAGCGGCCTTTGGTGATGCCGATGGTAAACATGATGAAAAATGAGTAAAGCCCTGTCTTCTCGACAATCACGCCATGTTCGGCTAAATACTTGGTGACGATCGCGGCCGGGATGCCGCATTCTTCCGAAAAATCACCATGAATATCCAGCCCTGGAGTAATGATAGTGGCCTTGATGGGGTCCAGCATATTAAAGCCCGGCGCCAGATCGCCAAAATCATGCCACGCGTCGTTGGCTTTCAGCATCCAGGCGTCGCGCTCTTCTATGCCTTCTTCAGAAAGATCGGTGGGTCCCCATACCTTGAACCACCAGTCTGCACCCCATTCTTCGTCCACTTTGCGCATGGCGCGGCGGAAGTCCAACGCTTCCATCAATGATTCTTCTACCAGCGCAGTGCCGCCGGGCGCTTCCATCATGGCGGCTGCCACGTCGCAGCTGGCAATGATCGAATATTGCGGGCTGGTGGAGGTGTGCATCAAATAGGCTTCATTGAATACATCTCTATCCAGACGGTTTTCAACCGCATCCTGCACCAGTATTTGCGAGGCCTGGCTTAAGCCGGCCAATAATTTATGGGTAGATTGCGTAGAAAATACCATGCTTTCCTTGCAACGCGGGCGGTCTGCGCCAATCGCATGGTAATCGCCATAAAAGTCATGGAATGTGGCGTGCGGCAGCCAGGCTTCATCAAAATGCAGCGTGTCGATCTTGCCATCCAGCATTTCCTTGATTTCTTCCACGTTGTACAACACGCCGTCATACGTAGATTGCGTGATGGTCAATACGCGCGGTTTAGCTTTTTTATCGATAATAAACGGGTTGCGGTCAATTTTCTTTTGAATGTTTTTCCACTCAAACTCGCTTTTAGGGATCGGTCCGATAATGCCAAAGTGGTTGCGTGTCGGCATTAAAAAGACGGGAATCGCACCTGTCATGATGATGGAGTGCAACACGGATTTATGGCAGTTACGGTCAACCACGACAATGTCACCTGGGGCCACGGTTGAGTTCCATACAATTTTGTTGGAAGTCGAAGTGCCGTTAGTGACAAAATACAAATGATCACAATTAAAGATGCGCGCAGCATTGCGTTCTGAAGCCGCGACTGGCCCCGTGTGATCAAGCAGTTGACCAAGCTCATCCACCGCATTACATACATCTGCACGCAGCATATTTTCACCAAAAAACTGATGGAACATCTGCCCAACAGGAGATTTCAGGAATGCCACGCCGCCGGAGTGACCAGGGCAGTGCCACGAATAGGAGCCATCGGCGGCATAATGCGTGAGCGCCTTGAAGAAGGGCGGTGCCAGACTATCCAGATAAGCTTTGGCTTCACGAACAATCAGGCGTGCGACGAATTCCGGGGTATCCTCATTCATATGAATAAAGCCGTGCAATTCACGTAATACGTCATTTGGAATGTGGCGTGAAGTACGGGTTTCACCATGCAGGAAAATCGGGATCTCTTCGTTACGGTGACGGATTTCAGCGACGAACTTGCGCAGCTGTTCAATCGCTTCAGGTTTTTCTTCGATGAACTCTTCATCGTCAATCGATAGAATAAACGCCGAAGCACGGCTTTGCTGCTGCGCGAATGAGGTCAGGTCGCCATAGCTGGTCACACCCAATACTTCAATGCCCTCGGCTTCAATGGCTTTGGCAAGCACACGGATGCCTAAACCTGAAGAGTTTTCAGAACGAAAATCCTCATCAATGATGACGACAGGGAAACGGAATTTCATTAGATTTCCTTAATTAAATCTTTGGCTAATCAAATCTTCGGTAAGGTCACGCCAACCTGGCCCTGATACTTGCCGCCACGGTCTTTATAGCTGGTTTCACACACATCGTCTGCGTCCGCTTCAAAAAACAGTACCTGCGCGCAGCCTTCATTGGCGTATATCTTGGCGGGTAACGGCGTGGTGTTGCTGAACTCGAGTGTGACATAGCCTTCCCACTCAGGTTCAAATGGGGTGACATTGACGATGATACCGCAGCGCGCGTAGGTCGATTTGCCTAAACAGATGGTCAGCACATTACGCGGGATGCGGAAATATTCAACCGTGCGCGCGAGCGCAAAAGAATTGGGCGGAATGATGCAGTAATCGGCGTTCACTTCGACAAATGAATTAGGATCGAAATTTTTAGGGTCAACAATGGTGCTGTTCAGGTTGGTGAATAACTTGAATTCTTTAGAGCAGCGAATATCGTAGCCATAGCTGGATGTGCCGTAGGAAACCAGGCGCTGTCCATCCGCACTTTGTTTTACCTGACCCGGCTCAAACGGTTCAATCATGCCATGCTGCTCCGCCATGCGGCGTATCCATTTGTCTGATTTAATACTCATGTTAGTTGAATTGTTTTATGATTAATAAAAGTAGAGCATTATAAGATGAATGTGAGTAATTTAGTGGCATTAATCTGAATTTTTAGGAGGGTTTGTCTTGCTAAAATTAGGGCCAATAGTAAAGTTTTTGGGGTGTACGGATACCGGGTGGCACATCAGTGTGATGGCGCTGGCAGATCGTGCAGATGAGCCGCCCAGTTTCAGCGTCAGCGCATCCAGCGCCATCAACTCTCGCAAATTGTGCGATCTAAGTCATAGCAAATGCACTGTATGGCGGTGGGAGTGCAAAATCCCGCAAAAAGCGGCGGCACAAAGCATCGAATATCAGCTCAATGGCAAGGCTTATACATTGCAGGTGCCTGCAAAAAACAGCATGCCTGCAATCGTTTATGCCTCATGCAACGGCTTTTCGGATCCTAAACTCATGAAGCAGGTTTCCAATAAGAATACGCTGTGGAATCGCATAAGCCGCCTGCATCAAGGCGAGGACAAAATACGCGGCCGGTGCTACGGGCCATGGAACTTGTTGTTGCTAGGCGGCGATCAAGTGTATTCAGACGCCATGTGGCAAGTGGTGCCGGAGCTTAGGGCATGGGTAGATCTGGATTGGTCCCAGCGCACGAAAAGGACGTTTAATCAGACGATGCGCGCCCAGGTTGAAAAGTTTTTTGAGGGATTGTATTTGGACAACTGGTCGCAGCCGGAAGTGGCTGCAGTATTGGCCAGCGTGCCCAGTGTGATGATGTGGGATGACCACGATATTTTTGATGGCTGGGGTTCGTATCCGCATCAGCAGCATAATTGCCCTGTATATCAAGGCATTTTTGAAGTCGCAAAATTTTATTTCAGGTTGTTTCAGCAGCAGTCCGTTGATACGTCTGATCCTGCCGAACTGCCGGGTCAGCCTGCTTTTAACCAGGCTTACAATTTAGGCAATTTGGGTATCCTGGTACTGGATATGCGCAGTGAGCGCAAACCGCATACGCCAAATAGTAATAGCGACAAATATATGCCTGATCAGGTGATGTCTGAAGCGAGCTGGAATGCGGTTTATAAGTGGCTGGATCAGCATGTGGCTGCGCAGCAACTGCAGCATTTGTTGGTGGTGTCGAGCATTCCCGTGGTGCATCCAACCTTTGGCCTGTTAGAGAAAATGTTAGGTTTTATACCTGGCCAGCAGGAACTGGAGGACGATTTGCGCGACCATTGGACCAGCGCGCCGCATATGCAGGAGCGGCTGCGCATGGTGCACCGGCTGTTACGGTTTTCCGCAGAGAAAAAATGCCGTGTCACATTGTTATCAGGCGATGTGCATGTGGCTGCAGTGGGGGTGATCGAATCAGACCGTAACGACGTGCCGCCAAATGCGCGCGTGATTAACCAGCTGACCTCTTCGGGGATAGTGCATCCGGCACCACCAGCTATGGTGCGCTACTTTTTGGAACAGGCATGCAAACATGTAGAGACCGTAGACCGAGGGATTACTGCTGCGATGTATGAGTTTCCTGCAACCACGCGGCGTCTAATCGGGGCACGCAACTTTTTAAGCCTGGAGCCGGATGATAAAGATCGATTATGGGCGAACTGGTGGGTGGAAAATGAGACCGACCCTACGACCAAGACGCTGCATCCTGTGCAGGTGAAAGCAAAACCGATAGAAGAAAGCTCAACACCTACATAATTAATCACTGCAAAATAAAAAACGGCAGGCTAAGCCTGCCGTTTTTACAAGCGCTCAACCAACTAGTGCTTGTCGCCACCTAATTCAATGCTGTAACGCCAGAACTGGTCTTGCGATTCGAAGATGATACTTGATTCTTCTGGATCGCGGTGGCCGGCACGGTATTGGTGTACCGGACCTTTGTCTTCCGCCCAGGCTTTAACGATAGGGTCCACCAGCTTCCATTGTGCTTCCACTTCGTCGATATGCAGGAACTGGGATGGGTCGCCTTCCATCAGGTTCAGCAGCAAGGTTTCGTAAGAGTCCACGCTGTCATCGCCAGCCACACGCTGCGCCAGGTCAATGCTCATAGTGCGTGTTTTCACGTCTAGGCTGGGCACTTTGGATTCGATCTCGAACTTGAGGCACTCGCGCGGCTGGATGTTCACGATCAGCCAGTTATGATGCTGATGCTCGGTCAGCATCATTGGGGCTTTCTTGAAGCGGATGGAGATCGCGGTATTGCCTTCGTGCATGCGTTTGCCTGTACGCACGTAGAAGGGTACACCTTGCCAGCGCGGGTTGTCGATAAACAATTTAACTGCGGCATAGGTTTCGGTATTGCTTGGCGGCATGTTGTCGCGTTTTAACTCGTCCTGATAGCCTGGCACGTTTTCGCCGTGGCCATCACCCACACACACGCGGCCTGCGGCGTATTGCGCACGGAAGGCCTGTTTGTTGATGTTTTTTGCATCAATCGGGCGGATGGATTGCAGCAGCTTGATTTTGGCTGCGCGCACGTTCTCCGGTTTCAAGTCGGCGGGTTTTTCCATGGACACCATGGCTAGCGTTTGCAGTAGATGGCTCTGGAACATGTCTCTTAAAGCACCTGTTGCATCGTAGAACGTGGTGCGCTCGCCAACGCCCAGAATCTCGTTGTTGGTGATTTGCACGTGGTCAATGTAATCTTTGTTCCAGAATGCTTCAAAGATGCTGTTGGTGAAGCGGAACAACATGGCGTTCTGTACTGCGGCTTTGCCCAAGTAGTGGTCAATGCGGTAGATTTGACTTTCTTTCAGGTGCTTGGTCAGTTTTGCCTGCAAGTCCTGTGCGGTAGCTAAATCGGTGCCAAATGGTTTTTCAACCAGCACACGGCGCCAGTATTTGCTTTCATCCAACAGACCAACACCAGAGAGCTTTTCCACGACTTCTGCAAAATCGCTTGGGCGTACACTCAGGAAATATGCCAGATTTTGTGGAAATACTTTTTCATCGCCCAAAGTCGCGGCCATCTTCTTGAACGCATCCGGGTTGGTGGGTGGATTAGCGTGGTAGTGGTTGCGCTCCAAAAACTGGGCAAACGCTTCATGATCGTAGCCATCCCTGTATTTGGCATCCATCATACCTTTGATTTCTGCGTGCCATGCCGCGCGCGACATTTCGCCGCGACCAACGGAAAGAATCTTCATTCCATCGGATAAGCGACCAAGTTTGTGCAACTTGAACAAACCAGGCATCAATTTGATGCGGGAGAGGTTGCCGCTCGCGCCGAACAAAACCAGGGTACAGGGATCAATTTTTTTCATGATGCATTACCTCGCTAAAGTGGCTGGGGAGTGCCCCCCCCAGCCTGGATTACAGTTAAGATGTTGATTTAACATGATGACCGCCGAAGCCGTTGCGCATCATGGAAAGTAATTTATAGCTATAGCCGGTTGCATCTTGGCTTCTGAATCGGGCTTGCAATGCCAATGTGAGTACAGGTGCAGCCACACCTTGTTCAACGGATTCCATCACCGTCCAACGGCCTTCGCCAGAGTCAGCCACATAAGGGGCTACTGTGGAAAGCTCCTGGTCGCCTTTGAGTGCATTCGCAGTCAAGTCAAGCAACCAGCTACGCACCACTGAACCATGGCGCCACAACTCGGTAATTTCTGCGAGGTCAAGATTGAATTCTTCTTTACCTTTAATCAAATCCAAACCTTCAGCCATCGCTTGCATCATTCCGTATTCGATACCGTTGTGAATCATTTTGGTGAAGTGGCCGGCCCCAATCGGTCCGACATGTGCCCAGCCACGGTCCGCAGCAGGTGCCAAGGCTTTTAGAATAGGTTCCATCACAGTGGCGACTTCTTTTGTCGCACCCACCATCAAACAGTAACCGTTCTCCAGCCCCCAGACACCACCGGAGGTGCCGCAGTCCATGAAGCCGATGCCATGTTCTGCCAGCAGTTTGCCCCGGCGCTGGCTGTGTTTATAGTTGCTATTGCCACCATCAATGATGATGTCACCCTTGTTCAGCATGGGGATCAAATCTGCGATTTGCTGCTCGGTAATCTCGCCGGCTGGCAACATCAGCCAGACAATTTTTTGACCTTCTAATTTATTAACTGCGTCTTGTACGGAACTGGCTGGAATGAGCCCAGCCTCTTTTTCTAGTTTTTTTACTGTGTCAGTGTGGTGATCGAAGCCAACCACTTGAATGTTATTGCGTAGTAAGCGGGTCGCCATATTGCCACCCATTTTTCCCAAACCAATCATTGCTAATTTCATTGCGTATTTTTACCTTTTGTAGAGGATTATCAAGAAACATCCATCTTTTGGATGTGATGCACTCAAGCGATCAATTATCGATAATTCTTAGCGAATTATCTTTTTGAGTTGGTATAATTATAGCAAATGCAGCTTGGCTTCCAAAGGCTGCTTTTTATTTTTTTAAGTTTTAGTTAGGTTTTTTTAATGATACTCAGTAACACCCGTTGGCATACTTTTGACTCGCAAGAGGATATTAACCAGGCTGCAGTTAAGCGTATCCTGCAAGCCGCAGATGAGGCTATCGCCAAGCATGGCAGCTTTCTTATCGTATTGGCTGGGGGCAGCACCCCCAAAAGCGTATACCAGCTATTAAGCAAACAGCAGGCAGATTGGGCTAAGTGGCATGTCTATCATAACGACGACCGCTGCCTGTCTGTCGATCATGTTGATCGCAACAGCAAAATGGCGCGTGATGCCTGGTTGAATCATGTGGCGATTCCGCAAGATCAGATTCACGATATTCCCGCTGAATTAGGCAATATTGAAGGTGCCAAGGCATATGCAGAAACGCTCAAAGGTGTGCGCGCATTTGATCTGGTAATTCTGGGCCTGGGGGAAGATGGCCACACGGCCAGCCTGTTCCCGAATCAGGTGGTAGATAACAGCGCCGATGCCGTGCCTGTATTCAACGCGCCCAAAGCGCCGGCAGACCGTATTACCATCAGCCAGAACCGCCTGAATCATAGTCATCAGGCATTATTTTTGGTGACAGGTAAGGGCAAGCAGGAAGCTGTTGATAACTGGCGCAACGGAGTGGCTATTCCTGCGACTTTAATTGCGCCCGAAAATGGCGTAGATGTTTATTGCTATGGTGTTGATCTAAAATAGTGTTAAGCGCGCGCTTCATTGCATAAAACACCTGCCCTGAAAGGCAAGCTGGATGCGTCTTTCAGGGCAGGTGTTTTAATAATGAATTTTCGCTAAGTATTCTGAATCACAATATTCGGAAATTTGGCGCTGTGATCCAGGCTGGCATTGGCGATTTTAATGGCAGCTTTACGCGCGATTTCTTTGTAAATGCCGGCTATTTTTGAGTCAGGTGCAGCAATCACAGTGGGTTTGCCGCCATCCGTTTGTTCGCGGATGCTGATGTCCAGCGGCAAACTGCCGAGCAAATCGACATTGTAATCTTTACACATCGCTTCGCCGCCGCCTGCGCCGAATATGTGTTCTTCATGCCCGCACTTGCTGCAAATATGCGTGCTCATGTTTTCGACGATGCCTAAAATCGGGATGCCGACTTTTTCGAACATTTTCAATCCCTTGCGTGCATCCAGCAGTGCAATATCCTGAGGCGTGGTGACGATAATTGCGCCTGTGACAGGGATTTTTTGCGCCAACGTGAGTTGGATATCGCCTGTGCCGGGCGGTAAATCGATGACTAAGTAATCCAAATCTCGCCATTTGGTATCACGCAATAATTGCTCTAATGCGCCCGTCACCATTGGGCCGCGCCATACCATGGGCGTATCAACATCTACCAGAAATCCTATCGACATGGCTTGTACGCCATGTGAAACCATGGGTTCCATGCTTTTGCCGTCAGCGCTTTCGGGGCGACCGCTAATGCCTAGCATCTGCGGCTGGCTGGGGCCGTAAATATCCGCATCCAACAGGCCCACTGTTGCGCCCTCGGCGGCCAATGCCAAAGCCAGATTGACTGAGGTAGTCGATTTTCCCACGCCACCCTTACCCGAAGCCACGGCGATGATGTTCTTCACATTCGGCAGCAAAGTCACGCCTTGCTGCGCCTTGTGCGCCGCGATGCGGCTGCCTATATTCACTGTTACATTGCTCACATCGGCCAGTTGTTTAAGATGATTTGTCACCAAAGCCTGCACATCGCTCATTACGCTTTTGGCGGGGTAGCCCAGCACAATATCTACACTCACATTGTTGCCGCTAATCTGGATATTTTTGGCGGATTTGCCGGTAACAAAATCGCGCCCGGTATTGGGGTCAACCAGTTCTCTTAGCGCGTTTTGGATGTTGGTTTCTGTGATTGCCATAATGTTTGCATGCTTGATTTGAAAACCGCTATTTTAGCTGATGCCAATGCTTAAAGCGAAACATTGCTTAATTTGCTAAAATAGCGCTTTAATTAATGAACAAAGCATTTTATGGCGCGCAAGATTCTCGTTACCTCAGCTTTACCCTATGCCAATGGCAGCATTCATCTCGGGCATCTGGTGGAATATATTCAAACCGACATTTGGGTGCGTTTTCAAAAAATGCAGGGGCATACCGTGCATTACGTGTGTGCGGATGACACGCATGGCACGCCGATTATGCTGCGCGCCGAGAAAGAGGGCATTACGCCGGAGGCCTTGATTGACGCGGTGCATAAAGAGCATAGCGCAGATTTCAAAGAGTTTCTGGTGGAGTTTGATAACTATTACTCTACGAATTCTGAAGAGAATCGTGTCTTATCCAGCGAAATTTATAAAAAGCTTAAAGCCAACGGCAAAATTGCGACTAAAACCATCGAACAGTTTTACGACCCCGTTAAAAACATGTTCTTGCCAGACCGCTTTATCAAAGGCGAATGCCCGAAATGCCACGCCAAAGACCAATATGGTGATTCGTGTGAGGTGTGCGGCGCGACGTATAACCCGACCGAACTGATTAATGCTTATTCGGCTGTTTCCGGTGCGGCACCTGTGCGCAAGGAGACGGAGCATTACTTTTTCAAACTCTCAGAATGTGAAGCGTTTCTGAAAGACTGGACACGTTCTGGCACATTGCAAGGCGAAGCTGCCAACAAAATGGGAGAGTGGTTCGAAAACGGCCTCAATGACTGGGACATTTCGCGCGATGCGCCTTACTTCGGTTTTGAAATCCCTGATGCGCCTGGCAAGTATTTCTATGTGTGGCTGGATGCGCCAATCGGTTACATGGCGAGCTTTAAAAATCTTTGTGAAAAGCAGAACTTGAACTTTGATGAATATTGGGCAAAAGACAGCAAAACAGAGCTTTACCATTTCATCGGCAAAGACATCTTATACTTCCATGCATTATTCTGGCCAGCGACGCTTGAGTATAGCGGCCACCGCAAACCTACGCAAATCTTCGCACATGGTTTTTTAACCGTCAATGGTGAAAAAATGAGCAAATCGCGCGGCACGTTTATTACTGCGCGCAGCTATTTAGACCATATTAAAAACCCGGAATACTTGCGCTATTACTACGCGGCCAAGCTCAATAGCACGATGGAAGACATCGACCTGAACCTGGAAGACTTTGTGGCGCGGGTGAACAGTGATTTGGTGGGTAAGTACATCAATATTGCTAGCCGTACTGCAGGGTTTATAACTAAGAAATTTAATGGGGAAGTTAGCGTTAATCCAACTAGCAAAATTTTACAAAAACTTCAAACCAATGGACACCCAATTAAGGTTATGTTTGATTGCCGACAATATAATAATGCCTTACGTGAAATCATGGCATTGGCTGATGAGGTTAATCAATATATCGCTAATGCCGCACCTTGGGACGTTGCAAAAAATCCTGCTGAAGGTATGGATCAAAAACTGCATGATATTTGTTCCGAAGCGCTACAAATGTTCCGTATTTTGAGCATATATTTGAAGCCCGTATTGCCAAAATTGGTAGGACAGGTAGAACAGTTTTTGAATGTACCACCATTTAAATGGAGCGACTCTGAGCAACTAATGGTTGAAGGTCACATTATAAATTCTTATCAACACTTAATTACTCGTATTGATCCTAAACTGATTGAAGCCATGACAGAAGCTAACAAAGAAAACTTGCAAACCACAGCAACACCACAAGCACACTCTGAACAGCGCCATGCGGTGCATCAGCAGAACGAAGTGAAAGCGGATGCGGCAGAAGCCGAGTACATCAGCATTGATGATTTTACCAAGGTAGATTTACGCATTGCCAAAATCGTCAGCGCCGAACATGTGGAAGGCGCTGAAAAGTTATTAAAGCTCATGCTGGATATTGGCGAAGACAAGCCGCGTCAGGTGTTTGCAGGTATTAAATCAGCCTACGACCCAGCTACTTTAGTTGGCCGATTAACCGTGATGGTGGCCAATCTGGCACCGCGTAAAATGAAATTCGGCATGAGTGAAGGTATGGTATTGGCAGCAAGTAATGAACTTGGCGGCCCTTTTATACTCTCACCAGATGTCGGCGCACAAGCTGGCATGCGCGTTAAATAATAATTATTTTTTTCTAAGGTTTTAAAGGAGTTAACAATTGAATATTAAAACAATTCATGCAGTTCTTATCGCTGGCGTATTGGCCAGCAGCAACGCATTTGCAGAGAATAGCAATGCTAAAACGGCTGTGGGCGGTGGTTTAGGCGCCGCTGCGGGCACTGCACTAGGGGGTGTGGTTGGGGGTAGAACTGGTGAAGTGATTGGCGGTGCCGTAGGCGGTGGCGTGGGTGGTGCTGTTACCACTAAAGGCGAAGGCCAGGCTGGTGCAGTGATTGGCGGCGCGGCTGGCGGCGCCACAGGCGCAGTGGTTGGGCGTAAAGTCAGCGGCAGCGGCACGGGTGCGGTGGTTGGCGCTGGCATTGGCGGGGCTGGTGGCGCGGTGGTAGGTAAAGTGATTGCCGAACCGGAAAAGACCTCGCATCATCATCATAAACGGCACTATAAGCATAAACACAAGCATGGCAAAGGCCATGCTTATGGGCATGATAAACATCATCATGAGCATCATGATTGGTAGGTAGATGCTAACAATAAAAAAGCCCCGAAAGGGGCTTTTTTATTGGTGCTAGTACCTTAATTTTCTGTTTAAAATTATTGCTTAGCTTTTTCTTTTGCTTCTGCGGCCTTTTTGTCGGCAGCAGCTTTTTTAGCAGCTTTCTTTTCTTCGGCTGCAGCTTTCTTGGCAGCTTTTTTCTCGTCAGCAGCAGCCTTTTTGTCTGCGGCTTTTTTGTCAGCTTCAGCTTTTTTGTCAGCTTCAGCTTTCTTGTCCGCTTTAGCGGTGTCTTCTGCTTTCATTTCCTTAGCTGGCTTGTCAGCTTTAGTAGATTTCGTTTCTTTTGCTTCTTTTGCTTTGTCAGATTTAGAATCTTTTTTGTCTTTAGATTCTTTAGTAGATTTTTCTTCCTTTACTTCTTTGCTATCAGCAGTTTTTCCACTGGCAGCTGCTTTTTCGGTACCAACTGTTTTGGTTTTAGATTCTTTAACTTCTTTACTGTCAGCCGTTTTGCCGCTAGCAGCCGCTTTCTCGGTGCCAACAGATTTGGTCTTAGTTTCTTTGGCCGGTTTGTCGGCTGCAGGTGTCGCGATGGTTGTTTTGCCGCTTACCGCAACATCTTTACGCACATTTTGTAATGTGACTGGGCCAACACCATCCACTTTTTCAAGTTCATCCACAGATTTAAAACCACCATGTTTTTTGCGGTAATCAATAATAGCTTGCGCTTTCACTGGGCCAATGCCTTCTAAGCTTTCCAGCTCTTCTTGCGTAGCTGTATTTAAGTTAACAGCCGCAAAGGCACTGAAACTGAATGCCATAGAAGCTAACAATGCTAATAACAATTTTTTCATTTTTGATTCTCCGTGTTATAAAACTGGTAAGTTAAAAGAATTTCTTTTTTTAATAAAAACATGCGGTTGTAATCATAACTTAAATAATCTGCACATTACAAACTGCCACCACGTACAACGACATCGTGCCACACTCAACCTTACGCCAAGCTTACATTGCCAAATTACTCCGCTTATAGCAAACATTCAGCATTAATTGCTTCCAGTGCTTTAAGCGGATCTGCCGCTTGTGTAATCGGCCGGCCTATCACTAAATAGCTAACACCCAAGTGCAAGGCCTGGCTGGGCGTGACAACGCGCGATTGGTCGTCCTGGTTGACATGAAGGGGGCGTATGCCAGGTGTGACCAGCATAAAGTTATCAGGCAGATGCTGTTTTAATAATTGCGCCTCAAGCGCAGAACATACCACGCCATGCAGACCTGCTTGATGTGTTAATCTGGCGAGCTTCAGCACATGGTTTTCAATGCTGGTTTCGATGCCAATTTCGCTCAAACTGGCCTGATTCATGCTGGTAAGCACCGTGACTGCGATTAAATAGGGTTTCCGGCTGCTTTTATTCACGCCCTCAAGCGCGGCCTGCATCATGGCGCTGCCGCCGCTGGCATGCACGTTGAGCATCCATACGCCCAGATTGCTGGCAGCTTCGCAGGCTTTGGCAACGGTGTTAGGAATGTCATGAAACTTAAGGTCTAAGAAAACCTTAAAGTCCTTGGAAATTAATTTTTCAACCAGCTGCGGCCCGGCTGCGGTAAACAGTTCTTTGCCTACCTTAAGTTTGCACAGCGCCGGGTCCAGTTGATTCACCAGCTTAAGTGCGCTGGCGGCATCGGCATAATCCAGTGCGACAATTACTTTACTGTCATTATTTTGCATTATTTTTCTTAATAGTCATTTCACGGCTAACCGCCTCAGAAGGCTCGGCAGGCAAAGATTCCCAAGCATTGCAGGCTGGGCATTGCCAGTGGTATTGCTTGGCACGGAAGCCGCATTGATTGCAGTGATAAGCGGCGCGGTTGCCCATGGCATTGCGCACGGTTTGCTGCATGAGCTGAATGTCCTGGTTATTGACGTCATCTGCCATTGCGCGTGCCTGCAAAAGCTGATCGAGTGTCGTCAGGCTGGGTTGGCGTATCAGCTCGTTTCTGGCGAGTCTGGCGGCTTTTTCTGCGCCTTCCTCAGCCAATGTCGCCTCATACAGCACAGACATGAGCGAAGGCAGTTTGTAGGTTTCCAGATAAGTGTTGAGCTGCGCCATGCCCTCGTTCAGGTTATCCATCGCACGGTAACTTTTGAGCATTTTACCTGCGACTAGCCCTAGGTATTCGGGCTGCTGAAACTCGATACGCTTCCAATGCGTAATAGCCGCCTGGTGTGCACCTTCTGTCGTTTCCAGGTCGCCCAATAATACATTGGCGCGCACGCAGTTTTTGTTCGCATCCAGGGCGAAGGCTAATTGCTTGCGTGCAGCATCGTGGTTTTGCGCGATAATTTCATTCATGGCCAGTTCGCAATAATATTGCGCGATCTCCCGCCTGAATGGCACGCCAGACAAGCGCTCCAGTTCGGTCGCGGTATCAATGGCCTGTATCCATTCGCGTTCGCGCACGTAAATCTCCAGCAAAGCGCGCAGGGCGGGTTGGCGGTAACGTGTGTCATCCAAGCCTTTAAACAGCTCCTCGGCGCGGTCGAACAAGCCGGCTTTTAGATAATCCTGTGCCAGCTCTGCTTTTACTGCGCTTTTTTGGTTGGGGGTGAGTTCTTTTTTTTCCAGCAGATTCAGGTGCATGTTAATCGCGCGGTCCGTCTCGCCGGTGCGCCTGAACAGGCTGCCAAGCGCAAAATGTAACTCAAGGGAGTCGGTATTGGCCTGCACGGCTTCAGAAAAAGCTTCTACCGCTTTATCGTGCTGATCGCTGATCAGAAAGTTCAAGCCCTTGAAGTAGGCCGCCGGCAGGGTGGTGGATTCAGACAGCAGCTGTTTAATATCGACCCGCGCGGCTATCCAGCCCAGTGTGAAAAACAGCGGCAGAACAAGCAACCACCAATATTCGAATTCAACAGTCATTTGTTTTAAATAGGATTAGATAGCGTCATTTTACCTAAGCTGGAGCGTACTGGCTAATCATTCTATTAAGGCAGCATCATCGAAGGCATAAAAAAACGGCGCTATTGCGAGCGCCGTTTATTGAAGCAGAAAAAAAAGCTACAGCTTTATGAGGCTGAGTCCACGCGATCACGTAATTCTTTGCCTGCTTTAAAGTGCGGTACATGCTTTGCAGGCACCTGCACTTTGCTGCCGGTTTTTGGATTACGCCCTAAACGCGGCGGACGATAATTCAGACTGAAACTACCAAACCCACGGATTTCGATGCGTTCTCCAGTCGATAAGTTGTCGGTCATTGCATCTAAAATCGCTTTGACTGACAACTCGGCATCCTTCACTACTAATTGCGGAAAGCGCTCTGCTAATAGATTAATTAATTCAGACTTTGTCATGGCTTATGCTTGCCTTTTTAGTTTAATTTTAAAAAACTATTATTTCTTGCTGTCTAATTTAGCTTTGAGCAATGCGCCAAGATTGGTAGTACCGGCTGCGGCAGCATTATCTTCGGCCTTAGTGTCCTCTGCCTTGGTTTTTGCTGATTTAGCTTTTGGTTTGGCCGCTTTTTCTTCAGTAGAAGCAGATGAAGCACCCGATGGATCTTCAGTTAGCTGTTTCACGCCCAAAGAAATGCGTTCTTTTTCCACATCAATGGCCAGGATCACGGCTTGTAACTCATCCCCTTTTTTGAAGTTACGAATCGCTTCTTCGCCAGTCTGTGTCCAAGACAGGTCAGATAAATGCACTAAGCCATCAATACCGCCTGGCAAACCAATAAATACGCCGAAGTCGGTGATAGACTTGATTTGACCGGATACTTTGTCGCCCTTGGCGTGGGTGGCTGAGAAGTCATCCCATGGATTCGGCTTACATTGTTTCATGCCGAGTGATAAACGACGGCGATCTTCGTCAATCTCAAGAATCATTACTTCAACTTCGTCGCCCAATTGTGCGATTTTGCCTGGGTGAATGTTTTTGTTGGTCCAGTCCATTTCTGAAACATGCACTAAACCTTCGATACCTGGCTCTACTTCAACAAACGCGCCGTAATCAGTCAGGTTTGAAACCTTGCCAAATAAGCGTGTGCCTACAGGGTAACGGCGTGTTAATGCTACCCATGGATCATCACCTAATTGTTTGATGCCGAGTGAAACGCGATTTTTTTCTTGATCGAATTTCAGGATTTTCGCTTCAACTTCTTCACCAACCGTGAGTACCTCAGATGGATGTTTGACGCGGCGCCATGCCAGGTCGGTGATATGGAGCAAGCCGTCGATGCCGCCTAAATCCACAAATGCACCGTAATCGGTGATGTTTTTAACGATGCCTTTAACAACAGCGCCTTCTGTCAGCGTGCCCATCAAGGCTTCGCGATCAGCGCCCATGCTGACTTCCATCACGGCACGGCGGGAAACCACGATGTTGTTACGTTTGCGGTCTAATTTGATTACTTTGAAATCCCATTCTTTATTTTCGAATGGTGTAGTGTCCTTCACAGGGCGTACGTCAACCAATGAACCTGGTAGGAAAGCCATGATGCCATTGACCGAAACGCGCAAGCCACCTTTAACTTTGCCGCTTACAAAGCCTTTAACGACACGGCCTTCGTTCATCGCATCTTCCAAATCAAGCCAGGCTTCCATTTTCTTCGCTTTTTCGCGAGAAAGTTGAGTAGAGCCAAAGCCGTCTTCGAGCTTTTCGATACATACTTTTACGAAGTCGCCCACGGCAACTTCAAGCTCACCTTGAGCGTTTTTGAATTCGTTAGCGTCGATCACGCTTTCAGATTTAAGACCCGCATTCACGATGACATGGTCGTTATCGATTGAAACAACCTCGGCGGTGATTACTTCGCCAGAGCGCATTTCTTGGCGCGCTAAGCTTTCTTCAAAAAGCGCGGCAAAGGATTCCATTGAAGATGGAGTTGATTTAGAAGTAGAAGCCATTAAATTAAAGATACCTAAAAGTTCCCACCTAGCAGTGGGGCAGTTAATTAAACGTTATGTGCTCTTGATTTGAATGCGAGAACATAACACGAACCGTGCATACTACACAAAAAATAGCTTATGTTCAATGACTTAAACCATTTTTAGCTAAATAAATTAGAATTTTTATGAAATATTTTTATAGGCGGCGAGAACAAATTCTACGGCTTGGTCAATTGTGCGATGGGTGGTGTCTAGCAGGACCGCATCTGGCGTTTGAATGAGCGGTGCTGCGCTGCGCTGGCTATCGCGCAGATCGCGCTGTTGCAAATCGCGTAGAATCTGAGCGTAATCGGCGGCAAGGCCTTTTCCAATAAGCTGCTTGTAGCGCCGTTCAGCACGTACTTCTACGCTGGCGGTAAGGAAGATTTTGAGTTTTGCATCGGTAAAAACTACGCTGGCCATATCGCGCCCATCGGCTACCAGGCCTGGCGATTGGCGGAAACTTTGCTGCAAGGCAAATAAGGCGTCACGCACTTGTGGATGAACCGCCACCTCAGACGCGCCACGGCTCATTTCTTCGCTGCGTACCGCTTCGGTAATCAGTGCATTATTCAAATAAATTTCACCTTCTTTGAACCGAATTTGCAGCGACTCTGCCAGCTTGCCAAGCGCTTCGGCATGGCTCCACGCGATGTTGTTCTGTTGCGCAGCAAATGCCACGATGCGATACAGCGCACCCGAATCAAGATAATGAAAGCCGAGTTTTTCTGCGGCCAGCTGGGCAACGGTGCCTTTGCCGCTGGCAGAAGGGCCGTCAATCGCGATGACGGGAATAGGATTAGCTGACAATTTTTGCAAACTCTTCAAAATAGTTGGGGAAAGTTTTTGCTACGCATTTTGGGTCGTTGATGGTAATCGGCACGCCACCCAAACTTACTAGAGAAAAACACATCGCCATGCGGTGGTCGTCGTAAGTGTCAATGACGGCATTGGGCGTGAGCTTGTCTGGCGGTGTGATTTTGATGTAATCGGCGCCTTCCTCAACAATCGCGCCCACTTTGCGTAACTCGGTTGCCATGGCGGCGATGCGGTCAGTTTCTTTCACGCGCCAGCTGGCGATGTTTCTAAGGGTTGTTGTGCCTTCTGCAAATAATGCCATGATGGCAAGCGTCATGGCCGCATCGGGGATATGGTTGCAGTCTAGGTCAAAGCCCTTAATTTTTTGCTTTGGTGCTGTAACCATAATCATGCTAGAAGAATAAATGATAGGAATACCAATTTTTTGTAATTCTTCGGCAAATTTAACGTCACCTTGTATGCTGTTGTTGTCGACACCCACCACACCTAAACCCATCTGAATGGGATTGTGGCACGCAATTGCGCCGGCAGCCAAGAAATAGGAAGCGCTGGAAGCATCGCCCTCCACGTCAATAATGACGGGGTTTTGGTAATGGCTGTTAGCAGGGATGGTGAAGCGTTGCCAGCCCTTACGCAGCACATGTACACCAAATTTCGCCATTAGGTTAAGTGTGATTTCGATATAAGGCTTGGAAATCAATTCGCTGACGACTTCTATATCAGCTTGCTTGCCGGTTAGTGGCAGCGCCATCAAGAGGGCGGTCAAAAACTGGCTGGAAACATCGCCGCGAATTTTAATCGGTTTGCTCACATCAATGTTGGCAGGAGAGATTTTAAGCGGTGGGAAACCTTCATTACCCAAGTATTCAATATTCGCGCCAATTTGGCGTAGTGCATCCACCAAATCGCCAATCGGCCGCTCGTGCATGCGCGGCACACCGGATAGCGTGTAATGCCCGCCGGATAAGGCAAGCGCGGCGGTGAGCGGGCGAAAGGCCGTACCTGCATTGCCTAGAAACAAATCCACAGACTTTTCAGCGCTGCCTTTGTTGGGGAAATTGCCGTCGCAGCCTTTTACAAGCAGGCCACCGCTTGTACTGTCAATTGCAATGCCAAGTAGTTTTAGTGTGTCGAGCATTCTTGCTGTATCGTCCGATTCCAGCAAATTATGAACGACTGTGCCGCTATTCCCGAGTGCGGCCAGCAAAAGTGTGCGATTTGAAATGCTTTTAGAGCCTGGAAGTTTTACCGTGCCTTCGGCGCGGCTGGCTGCTGGTAGAGTAAGTTGTTCCATTTTTGTTCTATTTCTTTAGTGTTATTTTTTGTTCTGTGCCCAGTTATTTCGCGCCATACTCGCGCGCTCGAACAAGGCTTGCAAGCCAGCACCATCACTATGCTCAAGCAATTTTTTTAGATGCTCCAATTCATCCTGGTAAGCGGTTAATTCACTCAGCAAGGCGGTTTTATTGGCCAGGCTGATGTCGCGCCACATTTCGGGGTGGCTACCGGCAATGCGCGTAAAATCGCGAAAGCCACTAGCGGCAAAGTTGAATAACTGCTCGGCGTTGGGGCGCGAGGCGATTTCATCTACCAGCGCAAATGCCAGCAAATGCGGCAGATGGCTCACGGCAGCAAAAATACTATCGTGCGTTTCGGCTGACATTTCACTGACATTTGCACCGCAGGTTTGCCATAATTGGGCAACGCCAGCAACCGCATCCCTATTGGTCTCCGGGGCAGGTGTTAAAACGACGTTTTTGCCTGCAAATAAATCTTCTTTCGCGGCGGAAACGCCGCTTTTCTCCGCGCCGGCTATCGGGTGGCCGCCCACAAACTGGTTGAATTGGTTGCCTAAAATTTCTTTTGCGCTGGCCAGCACATCCCTCTTGGTGCTGCCTGCGTCGGTAATAAGTGTTTGTTTGTTAAGGTGCGGTTTAATACTTTGCAAAATGCTTCCAGTTTGCGCGACCGGTGCAGCAATCAGCACCAAATCAGCACCTTCAAGAGCCTCATGGATATTGGGTTCTGCGGCATCTATCACGCCAAGTTCAAGTGCTTGATTTAGACTTTGTCTGTTACGCCCAACGCCCACGATGTGGGGCGCATGGTTTGCCTTTTTCAAAGCCAACGCGACAGAGCCACCAATCAGGCCTACACCGAATATGACGAGTTTTTTCAAAAGAAAATTCTAAAAAATTTAAAAGCAGGATTGTATCATGCAGGTGCCACTTCATCAGAGGTGGGGATGATAATCCACTCCCCGCCCACCAGCCTTTCTTGCGGCATGAATGCTTGTTTATACGCCATTTTTGGACTGTCTTTAATCCAGTAACCTAAATATAAATATGGCAACCCCAGGCTTTTTGTCCATTCGGCCAGCCACATGATGGCATAAGTGCCGTAACTGGCACGCTTAAAAGAGGGGCCGTAACTGGCACGTTTAATGGAGGTACCGTAACTGGCTTTGGTTTCGGTCGCATCGTAGAATGTATAAACTGCCGAGACGCCGTCGCTTACCACATCGATCACGCTGACGATTTTGATCTGGTTTTCAGTGTCTCTGAATTCCACCATCAGGCTTTCTACATTGCTTTCGCATAAAAACTGGTGGTATTGTTCGGCTTCGTCCTTTGTTTCGGGTGTGTTGCCTAACTCGTCATCTGCATGGCGCAAAGCCTGGTAACGGGCATATAGCTCAAAATGATCCTGATGGTAGCTTACGGGCATGATACGCGCGGCTAGGTCGCCATGTAGCTTGAACGCACGCTTCTGGCTGCGCGTAGGTGCAAATTCGCTCAACACCACGCGCACGGGAATGCATGCGTTGCAGTGTTCGCAATGCGGCCGGTAGGCAAACTTTCCGCTGCGCCGGAAGCCTTGCTGGATCAGCCCGTTATAAATATGAGCGTTTACTAAATGGTGGGGCGCGGCGATTAAGCTTTGCGCGAGTTTATGGGGCAAATAGCCGCATTTATACGGCGTGGTGACGTAAAACTGAAGTTTGTGTAAGGCTGGCTCGCTTGGCAAAGTCATGCTAAAAGTTTACCAGTTTTGTAAGATTTTGCATGAATTCATCTCGCGCAATCTCACGGCCGCCGAAGCTGGCGAGCAGGGGTGTTTTCATCTGGCAGTCTATCATGCCAACACCCTGATTTTTAAGAAACTCTACCAAATGCACAAATGCCACTTTTGAGGCGTCGGTGACATGATGAAACATGCTTTCGCCATAAAACATGCGGCCGATTTTAACGCCGTAGCAACCGCCAACCAGCTTGCCATCCAGCCAGCTTTCCATGCTGATGGCATAACCTAAGTCGTGTAATTTGCAGTATGCATTTATCATCTCGTTGCTAATCCAGGTACCAGCTTGCCCATATCGAGGCGCTTCACTGCAGGCTGTCATCACTTCACGAAATGCGGTATTAAAGCGAAGCTCAAATAAATTCTTCCTGAGCGTTTTTTTGAGCGAAGCTGAAATCTTTAACTCGTCTGGAAACAGCACCATGCGCGGGTCGGGGCTCCACCACATGATGGGTTCGCCTTCGCTAAACCACGGGAAAATGCCTTGTTTATAAGCGCTTAACAGACGCGCGGCAGATAAATCGCCGCCAATCGCAATCAGGCCGTTGGGTTCGGTAAGGGCGTCAGTCAGCGGCGGAAAAGGGCAGTCGCCTTCAATTGCCGCGACACGTCCATTTTTAAGCTGGTAATAACCGGTGCTCATGGCGGACTTGATCAGAGGTTCCTATACTTCTGCACCAATCCGGTAATCGCCTACACCATTCAAAACGGCATTTAGCGCTTCAACATCAGCCGTCTGGCCTGTAAGCCTTATTTGTGGCGGCTTTAGCGACACTTCAACTGCATCGGCATAAGGCGCTAAAGTGGCCTTTACCCTGGCAACGCAGTGATCGCAAAATAAACCTGTCATAGAGTATGTTAATTGTGATTTCATCGTGATAAACTTCCAGATCCGTGGTACCAAATAAAGTAGTAAATTAATAACAGCGAAGTTTAGATAATAAATTTTCTAGAAAGTTATTTATTTTATGAACACTATATACAAAAAAACACTCAAAGGGGTCGAAGAGACCGCGCTGCGTAGCCAAGGTCTGCAATTAAGGCTGCGCGAGTATCTTAAGTTGGTGGATGGTACAACTTCAGCGGATGAAATTCAGCGAACACACCCGGATCTGATTGAGGTAGATGTCGTGCTCTCCGTGCTGCAGAGTGATGGTTATATTGAGATCCTGCATTAGGTTTGTGTAAAAATAAACCACATAACTCATTGTAATTAAATAAAAAATGCGTAGAATGCGCGTTCTGGTTTTTATTATAAAGCCGTTTAATTACAAAGCATGGAAGTTTATACCAATAGTCTAGCCAAACCTATTCACGCTTATCGCCCGTACTGGGCGAAGCGCTTTGGCGTCGCTCCAATGTTGCCTATGACACGCGCCGAGATGGATGCGCTGGGCTGGGATTCGTGCGACATCATTCTTGTGACGGGCGATGCGTATATCGACCACCCAAGCTTTGGCATGGCCTTGGTCGGGCGCCTGCTAGAGGCGCAAGGTTTCCGCGTCGGCATTATCGCCCAGCCGGATTGGCAAGATACAAAAGCTTTCAAGGCGCTTGGCAAGCCCAATCTCTACTTTGGCATCACTGCCGGCAATATGGATAGCATGGTCAACCGCTATACCGCTGACCGTAAAATCCGTTCTGATGATGCTTACACCCCCGATGCCGCGCCTAATAAGCGGCCTGATAGAGCCGTCCTAGTTTATTCCCAGCGTTGCCGCGAGGCGTATTCGCAAGTTCCGCTCGTCATCGGCAGCATTGAGGCCAGCCTGCGCCGCATTGCGCATTACGATTACTGGAGCGACAAGGTTCGCCGCAGCATTCTGGTGGATTCCAAAGCCGATATTCTCATTTACGGCAATGCCGAGCGCGCTTTGGTTGAGTTGAGCCACCGCATCGCCAAAGGCGAAAAAGTAGCGGATATTCAAGATATTCGCGGCACGGCGTTTCTGCGGAAAAGCATTCCTGACGATTTTATCGAGATCGAATCTACACATTTAGACAGAGTGGGGCCAGTTGATAAGCATATTGACCCATACGAAATGAAGCTAGGCAAAGCCGATGCCAGTTGTGCGACAGAAGAAGCCAAGTCCGCTTTACCGGAAGGTACCAAAGCCATTGAAATTGTGCGCACCATAAAATCAAAATCAGGCAAAGCCGATAGAAGCAAGCAAGTCGTGCGCTTGCCGGCGTATGAAGAAGTCTCGCAAGATCCGGTTTTATATGCTCACGCCTCACGCGTGCTGCACCTGGAGGCTAATCCCGGTAATGCGCGTGCGCTGGTGCAAAAGCATGGTGACCGCGAGGTGTGGCTGAACCCGCCGCCGATTCCGCTCACCACCAAAGAGATGGATTATGTGTACGACATGCCGTATGCGCGCAAGCCGCACCCTATCTATAAAAACGCAAAAATCCCTGCCTGGGAGATGATACGGTTTTCAGTCAACATCATGCGCGGCTGCTTTGGCGGCTGTACCTTCTGCTCAATTACCGAGCACGAAGGCCGCATCATTCAAAGCCGCAGCGAAGAATCCATTTTGAAAGAAGTCGAAGAGATCCGCGACAAAGTGGATGGCTTTACCGGCGTGATTTCCGACCTTGGCGGACCCACCGCCAATATGTACCGCATCGCCTGTAAGAGCGGGAAAATCGAGCAGTCTTGCCGTAAGTTAAGCTGCGTTTACCCGGGCATTTGCGAGAATCTGAACACCGACCATAGCGCGCTCATTCAGCTTTACCGCAAAGCCCGCGCCATTAAAGGCGTCAAGAAGATTCTGATTGGCAGCGGCTTGCGTTACGATTTGGCTGTGAAATCGCCCGAATACGTGAAAGAACTGGTGCAGCACCATGTGGGCGGCTACTTAAAAATCGCGCCCGAACACAGTGAAGAAAACGTGCTCAGTAAAATGATGAAGCCCGGCATGGGCGCGTATGATGAGTTCAAAGCCATGTTCGAGAAGTTCAGCGCAGAGGCGGGTAAAAAGCAGTATCTGATCCCGTATTTTATCGCTGCGCACCCGGGCACCACGGATGAAGACATGCTGAATCTGGCCTTGTGGCTGAAAAAATATGATTTCAGGCTGGACCAAGTGCAGAACTTTACGCCCACGCCGATGGCGATGGCGACGGCCATGTATCACAGCGGTAAAAACCCGCTGCGCAAAGTCACGGCAGATTCCGAGAATGTGCCTATCCCCAAAGCAGGCGGCGTGCGCAAGCTGCACAAGGCATTTATCCGCTACCACGACCCGGCCAACTGGCCGATGCTGCGCGAGGCGCTTAAAAAAATGGGCAGGGCCGATTTAATCGGCAACAGCAAAAAACACTTGGTGCCTGCTTTTCAGCCAGCGGTGATGGGTGCTGTGAGGCAGTCGGATGGCAGTACGTTTACTCCAAAAGCAGGTAAACCAAAAATCATGCCCAAAGGGTTTAACCAGATGAAAAATCCGGCGCGGCCTGCGTACAGTAAAACCTCCAAAGCACGCTAATCCCGATGCCCGGCTGAACTAAACCGCGCGCGTCAAAGTCACTACAGCAAGTTCAAAACAAGAGAACAATATGTTCACTACCGCGCTTAAAAAAATCCTTATTGGTCTAGTCATTGCCGGTTTCGCGTTGGCAGCGCAAGCCACCGAAAAAGGCCTGTTCTGGAAGCTGGAATCGCCTGGCGGCGTGACCAGCTATCTGTTTGGCACAATTCACACAGATGATAACCGCGTGGCAGAAATCAGTCCCGGCGTGATCGCGGCTATCAAACAAGTGGATATCTTCGTGATGGAAGTGGCGGAAAACCGCGACCCGAGCGTAATGATGCTGAAGGAAGGCAATTTAGCTTCGCTGCTAACAGAGGCAGAGTTTGAACAAGTGCGCGAACTGGCAGACTTTCACGTGATGCACCTGGGTGCGGCCATGCAGATGAAGCCGTGGCTGCTGGCGGTGGTATTTGATCTGCCAAAACCGCAAACGCCGTTTGCACAGGATAATCTGCTGATGGCCAAATCTGAAGAAGCTGCAAAAGAAGTGTTGGGTATTGAGACTGCCGCCGAACATTTTGGCGTGATGGATGACTTTAGCATGGAAGAGCAAATGGTGATGCTGCGCGCGGTTCTCAAGCGTACACAGGCGCAAAAAGAAGCGGATTTCGAGCGCCTGATGGCGGCTTATCTGGAGGGCGATAGCGATAAGATCACCGCCTTGGATGAGCAGATTACCGGCGGCATGCTGCCTAAAGCGCTATGGGCAAAAATGCGCGATAGGTTGCTGGATAAACGCAACGTGGTGATGGCAGAGCGCACCATTAAAGTTGCTAACGAGAAACCCGTGTTTGTGGCGGTAGGCGCTTCCCACCTAGCTGGCGACAATGGCTTGATAGCGGCGTTTAAAAAAGCGGGCTTTAAACTAAGTGCGATGCCCAAATAAATCAAAAATTATTTTAATGCAGCACATGCCGACCAGCTTCATACTCTACCTGGTTGGCCTGTTTTACAAATACCAGTTCGTCAGTCGCATAGCCCATCTCTTTCGCCTGCGCCATCAAATGCTGCTTCACGGGGTAATTCAATTGCGGCGTGCGCGAGAGTATCCATAAGTAATCCAGCCCGCCGCTCACCAGCGCGTAATTGTAATAAGGCTTATCTAGCTCAATGATATTGTATGTGCCATAAAACGGCCAAAAAAACGTTACCTTAAGTCGCCCTGTACGCGTGCCGTCCGTATTGGCAGGGTCAACAAACAAGGCTTTGCCAGTCACTTCTTTCCATTCCTTGGCTTCAAGGTCATAGCCGCGGTTCACCACCTTGATGCTACCGTCTTTTTCCAGGCTGTAATTGGCGGTCACTTGCTCCAGGCCTTTTTCAAAGCGGTTATCCAGCCGTGCAATCTCATACCAAGTGCCCAAATATTGGTTTGCATCCACGTTTTGCACCACGCTATCTTTCGCGGCTTGCGGCATTTCTTTGCTACACGCAGCGGTAAACAGAACAAAAATCAGTAGGCTAAAAATTCTCATAGTTTGCATTCAATAATGCGCTTTCAAAAGATATGAACGGTTTGCAATTAGAGCATTAGAATTCATTATAGATTCAATCGGGCTACAAGGCACATTCTGCTTGCTTGCAGGGCAGCGGTTTTGCTAATGAATGCGTGCGTACGTGAGAGTTTTGTCGGGGGTAGCCCGACAGCTAATTACTTTCTTTTGTTTGTGCAAAAGAAAGTAATCAAAGAAAATCACACCCCTCTGCCGCTTGTTTCCTTCGGTCTTAGCGCGGCGACTGGGGCGGCTGTGGAACTCGCGCTTTCAGCACTCAAACAGTCCTCGCCGCTCAAGCCGAAGGCGCGGCAAGGGGATTGAAAACCATGCAGCGCACCGCAAGCAGGTGCGCCCTACGCGGGCTAGGATTCCATCAAGTTAGATCTATTGGGCTTGCCTTTCTGCTATACATTTTTCTTCCCACTCACCAATTTCGCCAGCCGTAATTATTTCATCAGGTCCGATAGTCTCTCGATGTTTCTCCATAATTGCCTGTACGCAAGCCTCTATAACAGGATCGTTTTGCTTATTTATATCGTCTGTTGTTACTTCAGGTTCAGAAGTTTGTGGTTGAGTCGGTTCAGGAACTGGCTGCTCTTTCGGAATGGGTTCTGTTGAAGGTGGGGCTGGGGTATCTTTTATTCCACGGCTTTTTATAAGCCCCTGAGTAATAGCATCTTTTACATAAATTAGGTCAATATTGGATATGCCACCTACGGAAACAATATGTTGATTTTCGTCGTCAAGTTGTGATTCGTAGGTTATTGGCAGTTCGACAGAACTTCCAGCAATTAACTTTGCTTCACAGCTATACTTTTTGATTTTCTCGTCAAGAGAGCTGGCTCTAGGAAACTCAATTCTCATGCTGTCTTTTAACTCTTTGTCGGTGAATCCCTCGCTTCCACCGATTTGGTCAATGATGATTTTTCGTATTAGTGTGAATGTGCTTTCATCGGAGCATTTTGGGGGCTGTTGTGTGCATCCTGTAACAAAGGCTACGAGCAGAGTGACGATGGTTGTTAATTTTATTATTTTATTCATAATTTCCCTTAAATAAGAACTTAATTTTCTAATTTGTATTTAACTTCATCATATCACCATCGCTCAACCACCGCCATTCGCCTACTTTCAAATCTTCCGGCAATTTCAGTTCACCAATCTGGATGCGTTTTAAGCCTTCCACGCGGTTGCTGATGGCGGCGACCATACGTTTGACTTGGTGGTATTTGCCTTCTGCCAGCGTCATGTGAATCACGTTTTCAGTGATTTGTTTTACATTCAAAGCGGCGATTGGCGCAGGCTCATCCACTAATTGCACCCCTTGTAGAAGCGCATGGATATTGGATTGCGAGACAGGGTGTTTGCAGGTAACTTCGTACACTTTTGGCACTTTGTGTTTGGGCGAACTCATTTTATGGATAAATTGCCCGTCGTCAGAAATCAAAATCAAGCCCGTGGTGTCTTCATCCAAACGGCCGATGCACTGAACCTTTCTTTCTACAAGAGGATAGGGCAGTAAACTGTAAATGGTCGGATGGTGCTGGGTTTTGTGCGAGCATTCGTAATTGGCGGGTTTGTGCATCATCAGGTACGATTTTTCTTTGTAATCCCAAGCCTCGCCTTTCACCGTAAATTTCAAATTTTCCAGTAAAAATTCCGCATCGGGGTCGTCGCACATTTCGCCGTTCACCGTGATTTCTTCATTGATGATCATAATGCGGCACAGCTTGCGCGAGCCAAAGCCTTGCTTGTGCAGGATGCGTTCGAGGTCTAGTGTTTTCGCCATGCGGGTATTATACAAACAAAAAAGCCCGCACATGGCGGGCTTCATGTGAGTTGAGAAGCTATTTGTCGGCGACCAAGTTATAAATTTTCGCTCCTATGATGCCACCAAGGATGGGTGCTACCCAGAACAGCCAAAGCTGCTGCAGATAAATGCCGCCTGCAAAAACCGCCTGGCTGGTGCTGCGTGCAGGGTTCACCGAAGTATTGGTCACGGGGATGCTGATCATATGGATGAGCGCCAGTGTCAGGCCAATGGCTAGCGGTGCCAGACCAGCAGGCGCGCGGCTATCCGTTGCGCCCATGATGATGAACAGGAATACGGCGGTCATTACTACCTCGCACACAAACGCAGCGTGCAGCGCGTAGCCATGCAGTGAAGCCTCGCCGTAACCGTTCGATGCAAAACCGCCCAGCGTGTAGCCTTCTTGCCCGCTGGCGATGCAATAGATAGTTGCTGCAGCTAGAATTGCGCCCAGCACTTGCGCGATAATGTAGTGTGGCAATTCGCTGGATTTGAATCTGCCGCCAGCAACCAGGCCAATCGACACGGCCGGGTTGAGGTGGCAGCCTGAAATATGGCCGATCGCATATGCCATGGTGACCACCGTTAACCCGAATGCGAGCGAAACGCCTAAATAGCCTAAGCCTAATTCTGGAATTCCTGCAGCTAATACTGCACTGCCGCAGCCACCTAACACCAGCCAAAAAGTACCGATTAATTCTGCCAACGCGCGTTTAGTTAATGACATTTGAATCCTCCACAGGGTTATGAATTTTTACTTATTGCTGAAATAATTTACGCCTAATTTGGCTGGATAACAAGCGGCTTAAGTTAGAATAGGTTTATCAAAAAAGAGCTTTATATATCATGTCCTTCAAACATATTACCTCACGCGATAATCCAATTTTTAAGTATCTGAAGAAATTAGCCGAACATGCGCGTGAACGCCGCGCAGAGGGCAAGACTTTGCTCGATGGCGTGCATTTGATCGAGAGCTATTGCGAGGCTTTTGGTGAGCCTGAGTTAGTGATTATCCCGGAAGGCAAAAGCTCGCTCGAGGCTACCAGCCTGATGCAGCGGCTTGAGCATGTAAACACCATCATGTTTCCAACTTTGATGTTTGCTGAACTGACGCCGGTTGCGACATCAACAGGTATTTTGGCAATGGTGAAGAAACCAAATCTAGCTTTACCAAGTCAAATCAATTTCGCGCTTATGCTGGAAGATATTCAAGATCCCGGAAATTTAGGCAGTATGCTGCGCACCGCCTTGGGCGCGGGGGTGGATGCAGTATATCTATCTAAAGGGTGTACCGATGCTTGGTCGCCAAAAGCCTTGCGTGGCGGGCAGGGTGCGCAGTTCTATTTGCCGATTATTGAAAGCGCGGATATGGTAGAGACGATGCAGAGTTTTGCAGGCAATACTTATGCGACGGCGATGGGTGGTGAATCGCTTTATGCGCAGGATTTAACAAAGCCGGCCGCGTTTGTGATTGGCAATGAAGGCGCAGGGTTGAGCCATGCAGTGCTACAGACTGCGAGCCATCGGGTGAGTATTCCGATGCATCACAATCTGGAATCGCTCAATGCGGCCGCAGCGGCAGCAGTTTGCTTGTTTGAGCGTAAGCGGCAAGTTTCATAAATAAAGGAATAGTATGAGAAATAGACATGCAGGTTTTTCTGCCATGGAGATGATGGTGGTGGTGGCGATTATCGCCATTTTGGCGATGATTGCGATTCCGACTAGCATGGGGCGGATTATTAAAGAAAATGTGGTTGCTGCCCTGCCTCTGGCAGATGCGGCCAAAGAGCCGATTGCAGCGGCATGGAAAGCCACAAAGACTTTGCCAGCTGATAACAAGGAAGCCGGGTTGCCAGCGCCGGAAAAAGTGGTGAGCAACTTTATCAGCACGCTGGAAGTGCAAAATGGCGTGATTCACATGACTTTTGGCAACAAAGCGCATTCAAAAATCAAAGGGAAGCTACTTACACTGCGCCCGGCAGTGATCGAGGAATCACAGGCGGTGCCGATTGCCTGGGTGTGCGGCAATGCCAAAGTGCCGGATCAAATGACGGTGAAAGGTGAAAACAGAACCAATATTCCGGATGAATATCTGCCGATTTTGTGCCGATAGTTTACAGACAAGCCAGGCTAGTGGCGTGAACTGCCTAAGCTGATTGTAATTTCACTGGTAAATAACGCTGCGGCGTCTACGGCATCAAACACATAATGTTTGTTGCAGAAATCGCAGTTCACCTCAATTGTTTCACGCTCGGCCAGGATGCTATTTACTTCATTTACGCCCAGCATCTGCAGCATGGCACTGACCTTCGTTTTGCTGCAGCTGCAGTGAAATCTTACCGGCTTCTCCTCAAACAGACGAATGTCCTCTTCTGCAAACAGCCTTGTTAATAGCTGTTCCGGTGCAAGGTTCTGCAGCTCACTACTGGTTACAGTGTTGGCCAAATGATTGACCCGGTTCCAGGCATCATAGTCCTGATTGTGATGATGCTGGTCAGGGTGCTCCGGAAGCTTTTGCAGCAGCATGCCAGCTGCATTTTCGCCATCGCAATGCAGCCACAGCGAAGTATCGATTTGCTGCGAACGCTGCATATAATTTTCCAGCATCTCAGCAATCGTTTCACCCTCAATCGGTACAATTCCCTGGTAGGCCTCGCCTTGTTCCGGGTCTAGCGTAATGACAAATTGACCGTGTTGAATGAGTTCAATGAAGCTTTGATTGCTGATCTCGCCGGCCCACTTGGCCGTTGCGCGCATTTCCAGCGCCGAAGTGCATTCCACCACCAGCAGTTTAAGCGCACCTTTACTCTGCAGTTGCAGCACCATCGCGCCATCCATTTTAAGCGTGGCAGAGAGCAGGGCACTCGCTGCCATCAGCTCACCAAGCGCCTGTTTTAGCACCAAAGGCAGCGATTGGTGCTGCAAAGCCTGCCGGTAAGTGTGGTTAAGGTGAACAATGTTACCGCGTATGGGGGTGTCTTCGAACAAAAAATGCTGCAGCGTATCTCTGAAATTATCCATTCATGAATTTTATCATTGCTTAGGCTTTATCCATAAATAACAAGCTTGATAATTTTGTTGAAATGATAATGATTCTCATGTATATTCACGGTTAATTGAGAATAGTTCTCATTATTTGCGAATCGTAATTACTTGAGGAAATTGAATATGCAGAAGAAATTATTAGGATTAATTATTTTAAGCCTGCTTTCCGGGCCAGCCATGGCAACATCAATTGAAGATAAAATTGACATGTTGCAGGACGAAATCGACCAGCTTAAAGCCCAGGCAGCCAATGCAGAGAAGAACAAGGGAGGTGTACAGGGATTTGTCGATAGAACTACAATTGGTGGTTATGGGGAGCTGCACTACAACAACTTTTCAGGGGATGTACCGGCAGGAAAAACGCGCAAGAAGGATGAAATTGACTTACACCGTTTCGTGCTGTTTTTTGGGCACAAGTTTAATGACTGGATCAGTTTCAAGTCGGAGCTCGAACTTGAGCATGCCATTGCAGGTGAAAGCAAGGCTGGTGAAATTGAATTAGAGCAGGCTTATCTGGATTTTAACATTAACCCGCATTTTAACGCCAAGGCGGGGGTGTTTCTGCTCCCGATGGGTATTCTGAACGAAACACATGAGCCGCCGACTTTCTATGGTGTCGAGCGCAATGAAATCGAAAGCCGCATTATTCCATCGACTTGGTGGGAAGCCGGGGCGGGTGTTTATGGTGAAGTTGTACCTGGGCTAAGCTATCAGTTAAATGCAACTTCCAGCCTGGATGCTGGCAAGTTTAAATCTGATTTCAGTAATGGCGTGCGAGATGGCAGGCGCAAAACGGCAAGCGCCCCGGCCGAAAACATTGCCTTCTCAGGCGCCTTAAACTATAACGGAGTGCCGGGACTACTGGTCGGTGCAGCATTGTTTACAGGTGAAACAGGACAGGATGGCGCCTCTAATGCTAAGCTCAAGAATGTGGATGCGCGCCTGACCTTATGGGATGTGCATGCCAGATACCAGAAGGACAGGTTTGACTTGCGCGCCCTTTATGCACAAGGACATTTGAGCGATGCGGCCGATATTAAAACAGCAACAGGCATCAATGCGGCCGAAAGTTTCTATGGCTGGTTTGCTGAAGCGGCCTACCATGTCTGGAAACAGGGTGACCATGATCTGGCCCCGTTTGTACGTTACGAATCCTGGGATACGCATGATGATGTGCCGTCTAACGTGACGCGAATCAGCGCTAACAAGAACGATGTATGGACGATTGGCGCCAATTACTGGCCGCACCCACAAGTCGTACTGAAAACCGATTATCAGAAGTTTGACAAGCCGGATGGTGACAAAGGTGACAAGCGCTTCAATCTTGGTTTGGGCTATATGTTTTAGAGGGATTGATTCATAATCTCGTTATGAATAAAAACATGATAGTAGCAGCTTGTGCGCTGTTATTGCTGGTGATGGCCGGCAGTGCACAAGCCATTCAGCAATATCTGACTTCAGAGCAGTTTCTGGCCGAAGCGTTTGGTAACGAGGTATCCAAGCCTCAGGCATTGTGGCTGAATAAAGAAACCGCGAAACAGGTAGAGAAAATACTGGGACATGCGCCTCACCAAACGCGGCAGCGCTACTGGAGAACCGGCAATTCGAGTGCCTGGATTCTAGAAGAGATTGGCAAGGAAGAGCCGATAACTGCAGGGTTTGTCGTGACTGACGGCAAGATTGCCCAGGCGCGCATCCTCACCTACCGGGAAAGCCGGGGCTGGGAAGTGCGCTATCCGGCATTCCTTAAGCAGTTTCAAGGGGCGCAGCTGCAGGCGGATGATCACCTGAATCAGCCTGTTGACGGCATTTCAGGCGCGACACTTTCGGTCAATGCGATGGTGCGCATGGCGCGGTTAGCCCTGTATTTTGACAGATTGAGCCGGGCAGAATGAGTCTTAGAACCAGAATGATCCGGTTTGTCCGCCATTGGCATGCCCGCGCGGGCGTGATTGCGGCATTGTTTCTATTGTTTCTTGCTATCAGCGGGCTGGCTTTAAATCATACGGATGCGCTGTCGCTAGCAAAGCGCGAAGTCAAGGCATCATGGCTGATGCATTGGTACGGGCTCAAGTCAACAGTGCCGAAGCAAGGCTATTTATTTAAAGATGGGTATTTGGCAGCGGCTGATGGGCGTTGGGTGATGGATGGGCATATCCTGCGTGAAGGCGTTGAGCAGCCACCGCTAGGCGCAATGACATGGAATCAGGCGCGTGTCATTGCCGGTCCAGAAGCGCTATATTTGTACACGGCGGAAGGACAACTGATAGATAAGCTGTCTGATGCAGACCTGCCGGGCAAGTCCCTAAAGCAGCTAGGGCTGGCGGGTGACAAGCTAGTGCTTGCAACCGCGCACGGCAGCTTTGCCTCGACCGATGCTTTGACTTGGCAGCCATATGATGGCGAACAGCTAACCTGGGCCAGCTTACAAGCCTTGCCGAATGCTGAGTTAAAGGAAGTAAAGCAAGCATTCGCGCCATCGCTCCCGTTAGAGCGCATTATTCTGGATTTACACAGTGGCCGCATCTTCGGCCGCTATGGCCCGCTGCTGATGGATCTGGCAGCTATCGTGCTGGTCGTGCTTTCCTTATCCGGCGTCTGGATTTATCTGCGGACTGTGCGAAAAAAACCGCAACATTAATTGAGACCTTTGCAAAAGCACTTTTGCGGTGAATTACTGCGTTGCGCGGTACTCGCAACCTCGCTGTATACCGCATACTATCTCGGTTTCTGTGTTCCGTGCGCCTTGTACTTCATCCACAATAAGCATTTTTGCGAAAGGCCGCTAATCGTGAAAAACGATTGCGCGCTGTTTGGGAATATTGGAAATGCTCCAATTGGTCATTGCCCACTGCCATACCTCATTCAGTGTGGCGTTTTTTATTTCTGCTGGCGGCTGCTGGCCTAAAAAGCTTAAAGCATCAAATAATGCATGCCCTGGAGGGCGCATATATATTGGCTTGGCAAGGGTCTGTTTGCTGAGTTTTTCGCCTGCTGCATTACTGACAACCGGTACATGCGCGTAGTGCGGCGTGGCGTATCCCAAAAGCCGCTGCAAATAAATCTGGCGTGGCGTGGAATCAAGTAAATCGGCGCCGCGCACAACGTGGGTAACGCCTTGTGCGGCATCATCCACCACCACAGCAAGCTGGTAGGCGAATAAACCATCGGCCCGTTTCAAAATAAAATCGCCGACATCGCGCGCCAGATTTTGTATGATTTCGCCTTGAATTTCATCCAGAAAGACGATATTTTCATCTAAAGTGAGTGCTCTGTAGGCCTCATGGATATTGGTCTTCAGGGCATGGTTCAAGCATGTTTTCGGGTATATCGCGCCTTCAATGCCGCTTGCGATGGCTGAATCTGCAATCTCTTTACGGCTGCAGGTGCATGGGTAAGCCAGTCCCTTGTTTTTTAGTATTTGCAGCGCACTTTCGTAAAACTCTGTGCGCTGGCTTTGATACCAAGCCTCTCTATCCCATTCAAAGCCAAATGCCTCCAAAGTGCGCAATATGCCGTCGGCAGCGCCTTGCACTTCGCGTGGTTTGTCCAGGTCTTCCATGCGCAGCAGCCATTTCCCATCTTTGGCTTTTGCATCGCAATAACTTGCGACTGCTGCTACCAGTGAACCAAAATGCAGTGGACCGGTGGGCGAGGGTGCGAATCTTCCGACATAGGGCATGGTTATTGAAGCGGCTGGATATAAGGCGGAATATGCCAAGTCTGTAGCTGTTTGCCGAGCAGTTGCAGATTGCATTGCATGCGTTCTGCGCCGCTGGCGCTGACTTCGAACTCGTAAAAACGCAACAGTTGTGCATGGCCGCGGCTATCGCGTCCCAGCCGGATCATATTGCAGGCTACCGTTTCATCCAGCAGTTGCAGATTGCAGCGGTTTGCCAGCTCACGGCCAAAGTGGATGGCGATTTCTCGCTTGGAGATGCTGTCCAGCCAGAACCAGGTGGCGAGCAGGAGCAGTGCTAGCAGGGTGACTTCAAACATGATGATTTACTTTTTTATTTGTGATGTGCACAATATGCATGTACTGATACTATATGAGAGTTTTATTATATTTTTCAATAGATTGTGCCGTAGAATTAAAAATATTAGTTAAGTGGAAATTTCATGACGATTCAGCCACGTGAGCAACAAGCGCTAGAAGTGTACATCAAGCTGCTGACCACTAAAGGGTTTGGCCCGGATACCTTTGTGCCGCGGATTAATTTCCTGAACAAATTAATGCCATTATTAGCCAACAAAGAGCTTAATGGCCGCGTATATCGTGATGTCATCGAAGCGCTGATGGATACCGTTGGTGAGGACGACTGGCCGGAAAGCCTGGTCATCGCACGTGAGTATTATCCTTTCTGGATCAATGATATAAAAGCGGTTGCACTGCTAAGTAAAAATGCAACTAAAGACACTTTGCCCATCGACTGGCTGCCGGTGCATGTCAGTTTAAGCGAGTTGTGGCATAGCGTGGATGAGGAGAAATTTGGCACGACCGACAGTTGGGCGCTAAAAGGCTATGCCAAGGCGCTGCGCAACGAGAATGCGGAACAGGCGCTGATTGACACGCGTCTGAAGCTTGCCAAAATCCTGCTGGTACGGCTTAGGGATGCGCCCGATAAGGACAACAAGGTCTACCGAACAGCGGTTGATGCGACACTGCCGCTATTTGAAGTAAAGAAAAACCGCCGTCTGTTTCTGGTTGTGGTGCGTGAATTCTTCCATTTTTGGGCAGGCAATCCGGAGGCAGAGAAGTTTGTGCTGAACAGTCATACTGTAAGTATGCTGTAAAATTAGCTATATCTGCTTTGTTATGGTGCAATGCACTTTTGAATGCACACAAAAGGTGCATCATATTATTTTCTATTTATAAAAATCCTTTAAAATCAATCCTCCAAGCCAATGGCTTGAATTTTGCTTATTTCTGACGTCAGTTTTTAAGCCAACCATAATAAAAAATTAAATTTAATCTTGATTTTGGGGAGTGATTTTAATGGAAGCATTAGTTTCTGCGAATGACGTGTTATTTGTGCTGCTTGGCGCCATCATGGTGCTGGCCATGCATGCGGGTTTCGCATTTTTAGAAGTAGGTACCGTCCGCAGTAAAAACCAGGTCAACGCCTTGGTAAAAATCATGGTCGATTTTTCAGTGTCGACTGTGGCATATTTTTTTATTGGCTATAGCATTGCCTATGGAGTTAATTTTTTCAGCGGTGCAGAGATGCTTGCTGCGAAAAATGGCTATGACCTGGTTAAATTCTTCTTCCTGCTTACCTTTGCCGCAGCTATCCCGGCCATTGTTTCCGGCGGCATCGCCGAGCGCGCAAAGTTTAATCCGCAAATGGCTGCGACATTTTTACTGGTCGGGTTTATCTATCCATTTTTTGAGGGTATCGCGTGGAATAATCAGCATGGCTTTCAAGACTGGCTCAACGCCGCTTTTGGCGCCAAATTCCATGATTTTGCCGGCTCCGTTGTGGTGCATGCCATGGGCGGCTGGATAGCGCTAACCGCCGTGCTTTTACTGGGCGCCCGTAGTGGTCGGTATGGTGTAGATGGAAGGATTCACGCACATCCGCCGTCCAATATCCCGTTCCTTGCGTTAGGCGCATGGATACTCACTGTAGGCTGGTTTGGCTTTAATGTCATGTCCGCGCAAAGCATCCAGGGCATTTCCGGCCTGGTGGCTGTTAACTCGCTCATGGCTTTGGTTGGCGGTACCTTAGCGGCTTTAGTCATGGGTAAAAATGACCCGGGTTTTGTGCACAATGGTCCGCTGGCGGGCTTGGTGGCAGTATGTGCCGGTTCAGATGTCATGCATCCGCTAGGCGCATTGGCGACCGGCGCAGTGGCTGGAGCCCTGTTTGTATGGGCTTTTACCATGACGCAGAACCGCTTAAAAATAGATGATGTGCTGGGTGTGTGGCCATTGCATGGCCTGTGCGGCGCATGGGGCGGCATTGCAGCTGGTATTTTCGGGCTTAAGTCCTTGGGCGGCCTTGGTGGCGTGAGTTTTATGTCGCAACTCTTGGGCACAGGTTTGGGTGTGATTGTTGCGCTTGTTGGCGGCACGATTGTTTATGGGGTGCTTAAACAATTGGTTGGTATTCGCCTGGATGCCGAGGAAGAATTTAACGGCGCAGATTTGTCTATACATAAAATTAACGCAACCGCAGAGCATTAAGCACAGATGTCTGCTTTAGACTAAAACATTAAACGCCATGCTAAACTTACGCATGGCGTTTTTTCATGTAATCATTCCAGCTGCAGGCATTGGCAACCGTATGGCTAACGCCCTGCCCAAGCAGTATCTGCCATTGGCCGGCAAGCCAATCATTTCACATTCCATACAGGTGTTTTTTAACCATCCGCGCATTACCAATATCCATGTGGCCTTGAATCCTGACGATGGGTTTTGGCGCAGCCTGACGCTGGAGCCTGCCAGCAAGCTTAAACTGCATTACACCGGCGGTGACAGCAGAAGCGGGACCGTGCTGAATACCTTGCAGGCCATCACGTCGCAGGTGAATGACGATGACTGGATTCTGGTGCACGATGCCGCGCGGCCCGGTTTGACAAACCGGTTGCTGGATAACTTGCTGAGCTCGCTCGAAAACGATGAGGTGGGCGGTTTGCTGGCGCTGCCTTTGGCTGATACGCTCAAGCAGGGCAATCAGGATAATCGCGTGAATAAAACGATTCCGAGAGCCGGTTTATGGCAAGCGCAGACGCCGCAGATGTTTCGCTATGCAACACTGAAAATGGCTTTGGAGCGCTATGCCGGTATGCCGACGGATGAAGCTGAAGCGATTGAGGCGCTTGGCCTGCAGCCAAAACTGGTACAAGGTGACCTGCGCAATCTGAAAATCACTTATCCGCAAGATTTGGCACTGCTGGAAGCCTTATTTGAGCATGAAAAAAACAAAGGATCAGCATCATGCGCATAGGACATGGCTTTGATGTGCATGCTTTGGTGGTTGGCCGTAAATGTATCATCGGCGGTGTTGAAATCACGCATGAAAAAGGGCTGGACGGCCACTCGGACGCGGATGTCTTATTGCATGCCATTTGCGATGCCTTGCTGGGCGCTGCAGCGCTGGGCGACATCGGCAAGCATTTCCCACCCAGCGATAATCGCTACAAAGGCATTGATTCACGCCAGCTGTTGCGCCATGTGGTTGCATTGCTTGAGGCTAAAAGTTATGCAGTGAATAATATCGATGCCACGGTGATTTGCGAAGCGCCCAGGCTGTCACCGCACACCGCACAAATGTGCGCCAATATCGCGGCTGATTGCAATGTGGGTGTTTCACAGGTCAATGTAAAAGGCACCACCACCGAGAAGCTTGGTTTTACTGGTCGCGGCGAAGGCATTGCGGCCGAGGCCGTGTGTACCATTGTACAAAAATAGCTATGTTTAAATGGTTTGAACACGGATTCAATTATTTTGAAAATCTGGCCAAGCCTTTTCCGGAAAGCCTAATCACCACACCGCCAAAAAGTTTCTGGCAATTCGCGTGGGGTTGCACACAGGGCCTGCGCCCGTATCTGCTGGGCATGACGCTGCTGACGGCCATCATCGGCGCGTTCGAGGCCTTGTTGTTCGGCATGATGGGTAAGGTGGTCGATTGGCTGGCGAACATTCCACCTTCCGAACTTTGGGCGCGTGAAGGCACGCACTTGACCTGGCTGGCCGTTATTCTTATCGCAAGCACCGTATTTATCGGCTTGCAGACCATGTTCAAACATCAAACGCTGGCCGGCAATTTTCCCATGCGCATGCGCTGGAACTTCCACCGTTTAATGCTTAACCAAAGCATGAGTTTTTACCAGGACGAGTTTGCCGGGCGTGTCGCAGCAAAAGTCATGCAGACCGCGCTGGCAGTGCGCGATGTGTGGTTTATCGTGGCAGATATTCTGGTATTCGTGACGATTTATTTTGCGACCATGGTGACCGTCGTCGGCAGCTTTAACCTGTTGATTATCTGGCCTTTTCTGGCGTGGCTGGTTTTGTACGCAAGCGCCTTGCTGTATTTTGTGCCCAGATTGAGCAAGGTCTCGCAGCGCCAGGCCGATGCGCGCGCGCTGATGACCGGGCGCATCACCGATGCCTATACCAACATCAGCACTGTCAAACTGTTTTCGCACGCGGGACGCGAGGCGGGCTATGCGCAATCTGCCATGCACGAGTTTTTGGGCACGGTGCACAAACAAATGCGCCTGGTGAGCGCGGTGGAAACCATCAATCATTTCCTTAATATGGGCCTGCTGATCAGCGGCGGCGGATTGGCGCTGTGGTTATGGAGCAAGGGGCAAGTGGGGGTGGGTGGCGTGGCTGCGGTTACCGCCATGTCATTGCGGCTCAACGGTATTTCACACTGGGTGATGTGGGAGATGACAACACTCTACGAGCAGGTAGGCACGGTGCAGGACGGCATTAACACACTCACCACGCACAATAAAATAATCGATGCGCCAGACGCAAAACCGCTGCAAGTAAGCCAGGGTGAAATCAAGTTTGAAACTGTGAACTTTAGCTATGGCAGCCAGAAAGAACTGCTGAAAGAACTTAATTTACACATCAAACCGGGTGAAAAAGTCGGGCTGGTCGGGCGTTCCGGCGCGGGTAAATCCACCATTGTGAATCTGCTGCTGCGCTTTTACGAAGTTGAATCTGGCGCCATTTTGATTGATGGTCAGAACGTCAAGAGCGTGACGCAAAATAGCCTGCGTGCGAGTATAGGCATGGTCACGCAGGATACGTCATTGCTGCACCGCAGCGTGAGGGATAATATTTTATACGGCCGCCCGGGCGCGACCGAGGCAGAAATGATTGCCGCCGCCAAACGTGCCGAGGCGCATGAGTTTATACTCAACCTACAAGATGCCAAAGGCCGTGTTGGCTATGATGCGCATGTGGGCGAGCGCGGCGTAAAACTCTCAGGTGGGCAGCGTCAGCGCATCGCTATTGCGCGCGTGATGCTGAAAGACGCACCGATTCTGTTGCTGGACGAAGCTACCAGCGCGCTGGATAGTGAGGTAGAAGCGGTGATTCAAGAGAGCCTGTATAAGCTGATGGAAGGCAAAACCGTGATTGCCATCGCGCATCGGCTTTCTACCATTGCTGCGATGGACAGGCTGATTGTGCTGGATGAGGGTAAGGTTGTGGAAGAAGGGCCGCACAAAAAGCTGCTTGCCAGGACGGGCTTGTATGCTAGCCTGTGGGCAAGGCAGAGCGGTGGGTTCTTGGCTGAAGACTGATAAAGGAAAAAGGTATGAATGCTGAAATAGAAGTTCGCCCACCAGTACCACCTTTTACGCGTGAAACCGCTATACAGAAAGTACGCATGGCGGAAGATGGCTGGAACAGCCGCGACCCACAGCGTGTTTCAATGGTGTATACGCCAGATTCGCAATGGCGTAACCGTGCGGAGTTTCCCAAAGGTCGTGCGCAGATTGTGGAGTTTTTAACCCGCAAATGGGCGAAAGAGCTGGATTACAGGCTGATTAAAGAGCTATGGGCGTTTACCGATAACCGTATCGCGGTGCGCTTTGCTTATGAATGGCATGATGACTCGGGGCAATGGTTTCGCTCTTACGGCAACGAGAATTGGCAGTTTGATGCCAATGGCTTAATGGAGCTGCGCTACGCCAGCATTAACGATTTACCGATAAGCGAGAGTGAGCGAAAATTCCACTGGCCGCTCGGCCGCAGGCCTGATGACCACGCCAGTTTAAGTGAGTTGGGGCTTTAAAGTTTGAATTAGCCTTTTTTTAACCATTGCTTTGTAAAGATGGTATATGTTTTCATTGGCTCCTCAAAACAAGATTTGGTTACTTTTTCAAGCTCATTCTGAGTTGTCGCTAATTGATTTCGTATTTCGTCATCTTGATTGTAGTTATCCCAAAAAATGCCTTCATGCTTATGCATTTCATCTAGGTGTTTCTGAAACTCATCTGGTTCCATTTGAACACGGCCTTGACGCTGCCAATAATAAGTAGCAAGCATATTCGCAGAAGAGAATATGGAATTTAGGGTTTGGTTTGTTTCCTTAAAAATATTTTCTGTTTCTGTTCCAAATACAGCCATGAATTTATATTTCAGGGTATTAAATCGAACAAATATGTCTTTCTTCGCTTCATAACGCTCAAATACAATGTGCCCTCTGTTTAGAAGCTGGGTTTCCGCATCTGTTTCATGAGTGGCTCGTTGTCGCGTTGTGCCTTCATTCCCGCTAGACCAAGGGTTTCGGATAAAAGCTATTGCATCTTTGATTTCAAAGAATGTAGCCAGTGTTTCTTCTGCAAGTTCAATCTTTCTTTTACCAATAAATTCTCGTTTCCACGCGCCTACCCCTGAAATTATCGCCCAGCACGCAGAAATTATGGCTAAGGCCTGGGTAATTGTAGCTAAATTGGTCATGTATATTCCTCCAATGGTGCTGGTATTAAGCCATCAGCAACACAATCACTGCGCCGCTGCCGCCATCTTCCGGCTTGGCTTGGGCGTAGGTGATGGCTTCATTCCGCTGCATCAGCCAGCGCTTTTAAAAACTGTGCAACATCCCACTCGCAGCCTGCACAACCTGAAAGTGCGCCAGTTCTTCTCGATATTGCATCCATATCAAGGCCTTCTTTAAACAGGCTTTCAATCTCGCCGCGCGTGGTGCCGCTGCAAGAGCACATGACTTCATCGTCTAAATTGGTATTTTTTGTATTCATCAATCTAACTGTTCTTAAGCCTTCAACAACACAATCACCGCGCCACTGCCGCCGTCTTCCGGCTTGGCTTGGGCATAGGCAATCACTTCGTCACGTTGCATGAGCCAGCTGCGCAGTTTGTGTTTAAGCACGGGTTCGCGGTTGCGTGAGCCTAAGCCTTTGCCATGCACAATGCGCACGCAGCGGATATTACGTTTTTTGCACCCATTTAAGAAATCCGCCACGTACAGGCGCGCTTCATCTGTCACCAAGCCGTGTAAATCGATTTGCGCCTGCACCACCCAAAAGCCGCGGCGCAGTTTGCCTAGAATGTTGGGTGATTGGCCTTCGCGCAGGTAAAGCAGCTCTTCGCCGCTTTCCAGCTCGTGCGCGGGAATGTAGTCATCACTAAGTGAATCGCGCAGGGCTTGTTTTTCGTCGCGCAAAAAGTGCTTGGCGATGGGTTTGGGGCGCGCTTTGGGGGTGTGAATAGGCTCAATATTCAGCGGCCGCGCGTCTTTCACCGCCTCGTGGAAGAGGTGTAAATCCTCCGGTTTTTTCTCGTCCGCGCCCATGATGTGAGATATTAACCCTGCTTGCCAGAATAAAAAAGCATGGGCCTGCAGGCCAATATCCATGCGGCTTGCAGGCTAGCTATTTTTTGATTATCTAGCTTTGGTTATTTCAGGCTGGTTAAATAACGTTCTGCATCCAGCGCAGCCATACAGCCCGTTCCCGCGCTGGTTACCGCCTGGCGGTAAATGTGGTCTTGCACATCGCCTGCGGCGAATACGCCGGGCACGCTGGTGGCGGTGGCATTGCCGCCACGACCCATTTTGGTGACAATGTAGCCGCCTTCCATCTCAAGCTGGCCTTCAAAAATATCGGTATTCGGTTTGTGGCCAATGGCAATAAATACGCCCTTGAGCGGGATATCTTTAGTTGCGCCGGTTTGCGTGTTTTTAATGCGCATGCCGGTGACGCCGCTGTCGTCGCCCAACACCTCATCGAGTGTATGAAAAAGCTCTAAAGCGACTTTGCCTTCGGCCACGCGCGCCATGAGCTTATCCACCAGAATGGCTTCGGCTTTGAATTTATCACGGCGATGCACCAAGGTCACTTTGCTGGCGATATTGGCTAAGTAAAGCGCTTCTTCCACGGCTGTATTGCCGCCGCCGATGACCGCAACATCCTGATTTTTATAAAAGAATCCATCGCATGTGGCGCAGGCTGAAACGCCTTTGCCGCTGAATGCTTCTTCGCTTGGCAGGCCTAAATACTGTGCTGAGGCGCCGGTGGCGATAATCAGAGCATCGCAGGTGTATTCGCCGCTATCGCCCACCAGGCGGATGGGTTTTTCTTTGAGATGCGTGGTATGAATGTGGTCAAAAATCATCTCGGTATTAAAACGCTCGGCATGTTTCTGAAAGCGCTCCATCAGTTCTGGCCCCTGTACGCCATCGGCATCGGCTGGCCAATTATCCACTTCTGTCGTCGTCATCAGTTGGCCGCCTTGGGCGATGCCGGTAATGAGTACGGGTTTCAGGTTGGCGCGAGCCGCATAAACAGCAGCGGAATAACCCGCTGGACCAGAGCCTAGAATGAGGAGGTGGGCGTGTTTGGTAGACATGTGTTAATGCTTTCTTTGGAAATGTTGAATGAATGAATTAGAGATGGCGTTGTTGTAAGTTGTTTTCAAGCTGCAAAACGGGCAGGCATTTTATAATGATTCAATTTACCAATATTTTATTACTGGTATTTTAGATTTTAGGCATACTTTACGCAATTTGATTTTGCTATAATCAACAATTAATTTTAATTGTACTTAGCTATTTCTTAAGGTTTGTAACATATTGTTTTTTAATAAAAAATCATCCGCAGTCAACGGTCGCGTGCAAGCGCCCCTCAGCCCAACCCAGCAGCATGGCGTTAAACTGGTTCGTGAAGCCTGGTGGCTGGGTTTAGTATTGGTTGGCTTGTATCTCGCGGTCATTCTCATGAGTTACAGCCGGCAAGACCCTTCCTGGTCGCACATGACGAGCGAGAACGCCACCATCGATAACGCTGGCGGCGCTGTAGGCGCGTGGATTTCCGATATGCTGCTTTACCTGTTCGGCTTCTCTGCCTGGTGGTGGGTGGTGCTGGCGTTCTACAGCATGTGGCTGGTGTATCTGCGTCTGGAGCTCACCATCTCTGAGCGCCCGTTCTTAGTGTTTAACCTGGTCGGCTTTGGCCTGCTGCTCATCTCTTCCTGCGCATTGGAAGCCGGGCATTTGGTCGCGCTGCCTGCCTCGCTGCCGCTTGGCGCGGGCGGCATGCTGGGTAACGCGGTAGACGGCTTGCTGCGCGACATGTTTGGTTTTGCAGGTTCTACCATGATACTTTTGCTGTTATTCGCAATCGGATTTAGCTTGTTTACCGGCTGGTCGTGGATCATGATGACCGAAAAACTAGGTGCGGGCTTAATTGCCGGCTACCAATGGGTCTACAACAAATATTATGATTGGCAGGACAGAAAAGCTGGCAAGGCGGTCGAGCTTAAACGCGAAGAATTTGTGGAGAGCGAGCGTAAACGCGCTGAAGACCGCGCCCCGCTTGAGATTAAACCCGCGCAAATCGAAATCGCCAAGAGCGAGCGCGTGTTAAAAGAAAAACAGACCACGCTGTTTGCTTCAGACCCGGATTCCACGCTGCCGCCGCTGCATTTACTGGATGAGGCGCATAATACAGTTGACCTGCCTTCGGCCGATACGCTCGATTTCACTTCACGCTTGATCGAGCGAAAACTCATGGATTTCGGTATCGAGGTGAAAGTCATTTCTGCCCAGCCCGGCCCGGTGATTACGCGCTTTGAGTTTGAACCGGCGGCAGGTGTAAAAGGCAGCCAGATTACCAATCTGGCGCGCGATCTGGCACGCGCTTTGTCTGTTGTCAGTGTCCGCGTGGTGGAGACGATTCCCGGCAAAAGCTGCATGGGCCTAGAGATTCCAAATCCCAAACGCCAAATCGTGTTTTTATCAGAAATCATGAGCAGCCAGGTGTATGCAGAGATGCACTCACCGATTGCGATTGCCATGGGTAAAGATATCGCCGGCAAACCGGTGGTGGCGGATTTGGCCAAAATGCCGCATGTGCTGGTGGCGGGCACGACAGGCTCGGGCAAATCGGTAGCGATTAACGCGCTGATTTTGAGCTTCTTGTATAAATCAGAAGCCTCAAAAGTACGCATGATTCTGATCGACCCGAAAATGCTGGAACTCTCGGTGTATGAGGGCATTCCGCATCTGTTGGCGCCGGTGGTGACGGATATGCGCCAAGCAGCTAACGCGCTGAACTGGTGTGTGGCCGAGATGGAGCGCCGCTACAAGCTGATGTCTAGCTTAGGTGTACGCAACCTGGCGGGTTACAACCAGAAAATCAAAGACGCCGAAAAAGCAGGCGAGAAAATCCCGCATCCGTTTAGCTTAACACCAGATGCGCCGGAGCCGCTGGAAGAAATGCCGCTGATCGTGGTGGTGATTGATGAGCTGGCCGATTTGATGATGGTGGTCGGCAAAAAAGTGGAGGAACTAATTGCCCGTCTGGCACAGAAAGCACGTGCCTCCGGCATTCATCTGGTACTGGCGACGCAGCGTCCATCTGTAGATGTAATTACGGGTTTGATCAAGGCGAATATCCCCACCCGCGTGGCATTTCAGGTGTCCAGCAAAATTGATTCACGCACCATATTAGATCAAATGGGCGCTGAGGCGTTATTGGGTCAGGGCGACATGCTGTATATGCCGCCGGGCAGTGGTTACCCGCAGCGCATTCATGGCGCGTTTGTGAGTGACCATGAGGTGCACGAAGTGGTGAATTACTTAAAAGCGATGGGCGAGCCGAACTATATTGAAGGTATCTTGACCAATGAAACTGAAGGTGGTGGTGAGCTCGGTGATTTTGGCGATGACGGTGCAGAGAAAGATCCGCTTTATGATGAAGCGGTGGCCATCGTGCTAAAAAGCCGTCGCGCATCGATTTCATCGGTACAGCGCCAGCTTCGAATAGGGTATAACCGCGCTGCACGTTTGATAGAGGATATGGAACGCGCGGGGCTGGTTTCTGCCATGCAGAGCAATGGTAATCGAGAGGTCTTGGCCGGTGGCGGCAACACAAACAATGAATAAATTATTATTTGGTTTTTTGGTTATATTCGCCAATCTGGCCATGGCGGATGGTGTATCCAGTCTGCGCGACTTTTTCAATAATACCAATACCATGCGGGCGCAGTTCAGCCAGGTGGTGAATGACAAGCAGGGGCGCAAGGAGCAGGAAGTAGAAGGCACCATGCAACTGCAGCGCCCGAATAAATTCCGCTGGGATTACAAAAAACCCTACGAGCAGCAGATCGTGAGCGATGGAAAACAGGTGTTTTTATTCGATACTGAGCTGCAGCAAGTCACGATTCGGGAGTTGAGCAAAACGCTGGGCTCAAGCCCCGCTGCCATGCTGGCGGGCGGCGAAGATGTGGAAAAAAGCTTTACGCTAAAAAATGCCACCCGCAAGGATGGGTTGACATGGGTGCTGGCATTACCCAAGGATAAAGAAAGCGGCTTTGACCGCGTGCTGCTCGGGTTTAAGGCTGACAAGCTGCGCAAAATGGAGCTGTACGACAGTTTTAACCACATTACTCACATTACATTTAACGAAGTAGAGCGAAATCCTGTACTGCAAGATTCCACTTTTCTGTTTACACCACCCAAGGGTGTTGATGTGGTGGGTGAGTAGCATTGATAAGTAAAAATAAGTGAATAGCTTATTTCAACCCGCAACACCACAAGCGCCACTCGCTGAGCAGCTGCGCCCTAAAACATTGGATGAAGTCGTCGGACAATCGCACCTGTTGGGCGAAAATAAGCCGCTCAGGCTTGCATTTGAATCAGGAAAATTGCCTTCCATGATCCTGTGGGGACCGCCAGGTGTGGGCAAAACCACACTGGCAAGGCTGATTGCGAACACGGCCGATGCTGATTTTATCCCGATTTCTGCAGTGTTATCTGGCATCAAGGATATCCGCGATGCGGTAGAGCGCGCCGAACTTGCCTTGCAGCAGCATGGCCGCAAGACCATTTTATTTGTGGATGAGGTGCATCGCTTCAACAAAGGTCAGCAAGACGCTTTCCTGCCTTTCGTGGAAAGTGGTCTGATTACCTTTATTGGCGCAACAACAGAAAATCCTTCGTTTGAGGTCAACAGTGCGCTTTTAAGCCGCGCACAAGTATTTGTGTTGAGTAGCTTGTCTGAGTCTGAGCTGGCCGTGCTGCTGGAGCGGGCGAGACTGTTGGTTGCTAAAAACATCACTATTGCAGACGAAGTACGCGAGCAGATACTGGCTTATGCGGATGGCGATGCAAGGCGTTTGCTTAACTTCGCTGAGGGATTATTCAATGCGGCTGCGGGAGCAGGCATCACACAAATTGACGAAGCTTTTTTACAAACTACGATGGCAGAAAAACTGCGCCGGTTTGATAAAGGCGGCGAAGCGTTTTATGACCAGATTTCGGCTTTACACAAATCAGTGCGTGGTTCAAATCCTGATGCGGCCTTGTACTGGTTTTTGCGCATGATAGATGGCGGCGCAGACCCGCTCTACCTGGGGCGGCGCATCATCCGCATGGCGATTGAAGATATTGGCCTGGCAGACCCGCGTGCACAAACCATGGCACTGGAAGCCTGTAACATTTACGAACGGCTAGGCTCGCCTGAAGGCGAATTGGCGCTTTCTAACGCAGTGATCTACATGGCTGTCGCACCCAAGAGCAATGCGGCTTACAACGCCTATAATCAAGCCAAGGCCTTTGTGGGCAACGATAAATCGCGCCCTGTGCCGTTGCATTTACGTAACGCACCAACCAAACTCATGAAAGCGCTGGATTACGGTAAGGAATACCGTTACGCGCATCATGAACCTGAAGCCTACGCGGCAGGAGAGCAGTATTTTCCTGACGAGTTAGCTCAACAAAAATCGCCGCCGCAATTTTATACGCCCACACCGCGCGGTTTGGAAGGTAAAATAGCAGAAAAGTTGGCTCATCTTAAAGAACTCGATAAAAAAGCGAAAGCAAAGAAATAAATGTTAGATATTCAAGAATTAAGAAAAGATTTGGATAACGTGGTAGTGCGCCTCAAAGCGCGCAAGTTTGATTTTCCTGTAGATGAATTCCGCAAGCTGGAGGCTGAACGCAAGACAATCCAGACCAAAAAAGAAAACTTGGAAGCAGAGCGTAACGCGGCCTCTAAGCAAATTGGTATGCTGACTGGACAAAGAGCAAGGCTGATAGCTACAGAAGAATTTGATCAAGTTGATTTTAATGATTCGCTGATAGAGGGAAATATAGCAAACGTTTCAGTAATCAAGGAACAACTAGATGCCTTAGTAAAACGGTTGGAGGAGATTGAAGAAAAAAGACAGTCTTTACTGATGAACGTGCCAAATCTGCCGCATGAGAGTGTGCCGGTGGGTGAGGATGAGACAGCGAATGTGGAAGTACGCAAAGTAGGCACACCACGTAGCTTTGATTTTGTGGTGAAAGACCATACAGATGTCGGCACGCCACTTGGTTTGGATTTTGATATGGGGGCAAAACTGTCAGGTTCACGCTTTACCTTGATGCGTGGACAAATTGCCAGGCTGCATCGGGCATTGGCGCAGTTCATGTTAGACATACAAACTGAGCAGCATGGCTATACTGAATGCTATACCCCCTATATTGTGAATGCGGAGACACTGCGCGGTACCGGGCAGCTGCCTAAATTCGAGGCCGATTTATTTGCAGCAAAAAAGGGCGGGCAAGAAGGAGAGGGTGATCTTTTATACCTCATTCCAACTTCCGAAGTGACGCTCACCAACACGGTACGTGATGAAATCGTGCCTTTAGAAGCCTTGCCGATTAAGCTTACCGCGCATACGCCATGCTTCCGCTCTGAGGCGGGTTCATACGGCAAAGATACCAAAGGCATGATTCGCCAGCATCAATTCGACAAGGTAGAGATGGTGCAGATTGTGCATCCAGACAAAAGCTATGAAGCGCTGGAGGAGATGGTCGGCCATGCCGAGAATATCCTGAAAGCGTTAGAGTTGCCGTATCGCGTGGTTTCACTTTGCACAGGTGATATGGGCTTTGGTGCGGCCAAGACTTACGATCTGGAAGTGTGGCTGCCGGCACAGAATACCTACCGCGAAATTTCCTCTGTATCTAATTGCGAGGCATTTCAGGCGCGCCGTTTGCAGGGGCGTTTCAGGAATGAAAATGGCAAGCCAGAACTCGTACATACGCTGAACGGCTCTGGCCTGGCGGTAGGACGTACTCTAGTGGCTGTGCTAGAGAACTACCAGAATGCGGATGGCAGCGTAACAGTGCCTCGTGTGTTGCGTCCGTACATGGGTGGCCAGCAAAAACTGGCTATTGGTTAGCAGCCAGAATCTGATTGAAGCGCGCAATCTTGAAGGTGTTTTGATCAGGATTATGGCTGGGCTGGTAGCGTTCCAGAATGCTATGGTAGCTGCGTATTGATTCTACAAAAACCACAGCCTGGCCGCAGCCGCAATACCCATATTTGGCATTCAGGTAGTAATCCGGGTTAGTGAGCATCACCAAGGTTTTCTTTACATCCGCCCAGCTGTCAGGGTTAAGCTTCAAACGCTGCGCCAGTACACGTGCGTCTTCTACATGCGCATAGCCGGCATTGTATGCCGCCAACGCCATATACGTGCGGTCAGGTTGCGGAACGCGCTCCGGAATTGTTTCTATCATTAGATTAATGTATTTCGCCCCTGCAGGAATGCTCTGCTTGGGATCCAGCCGATCGGTAACGCCCATGCGGTCCGCCGTCGCTTCAGTCAGCATCATCAAGCCGCGCACATTGGTGGGCGAGGTGCTGAAAGTATCCCAGTGCGATTCCTGGTAACTGATAGCCGCAAGCAAACGCCAGTCGATGCCGGTGATTTCCTGCGCCTGCTTGAACAAATGTACATATTTGGGAAGCAGTATGTTGCCGTTCATAAAAAAAGTCTTAATATCCAGCGGGTTAAGCCGCTTTGAGCTGCCATGGTAGCGGTCAATCAAATTGCGCAAAGTGCCATCTTTTTTAATTCTGGTAAAAAATGCATTGGCTTTTTCCAGTAATTTTGGATCGGAATCTTTCGAGAGCGCCCAGGCTATTTTTTCAGGCTCGCCAATCGCGAAAGCCACACCGATATTGGGGTAGAAATTCTGCAATATTGAAACCAAATGACTATCGGCAATCGTATACTCGATATCTCCGCTGGCGACTTCGCTAATCAGTTTTTCGGGGTTGGCGTCGTTTCGTTCCTCCCACATCAGGCCGGGTTCAGTTTCACGCAGTTTTACAAGGCGCTCGACAAAACTGGTGCCGGTTGGAACAGTAATGGTCAGACCGACTAAATCTTTCAGTTTTTTTGGCGGTTTTTTGTTCGTTTCTTTGTTGTAGATTATTTGCTGCTGCACATCCTGATATGGAATTGTGAAATGGACCCGCTTCTTACGCGCTTCTGTCACAGTAAGGTCTGCTGCTGCAATATCTGCCTTGCCATTGATCAGATTAGGTAAAACCTGATCGATATGTTTTGCTACTATAAATTTTAATTGGGTTCCATCTTCCAGTTCCTGAACAAAGAGCTTGGCGAGATCATACTCAAGCCCGGCAAACTCGTTATTGCTGTCGACGAAATAAGTATTCGGGCTATTCATAGTGACAAAAGTGATGATTTTTTCTTTTGGTAATGCTGCGTCCGGTTCCGCTTGGGGCGTAGGCGAGCCGCCAGGCTTGTCGCAGCCAGCAATCATGAGCGTGCAGAAAATCAAAATGTAGCGTAATTTGAGCAAAAAATTGGTCTCGATTGATTCGATTTATTTCCAGCGTTCCTCTACTTTTCCATCGCCAGCAATCAACACGGCGTTGGTTAATCCGCGAAAGATGCCATGCTCCACCACGCCAGGGATATTGTTGATGAGGTGATTGAGGGATTCTTCAGTGATGGACTTGTCGAATGCCATGTCCAGCACTAGGCTGCCGTAAGATGTAATGGACAAGCCATCTTTGGCAACGTTCTGCCGCAACTCACCTACGCCGCCCGCCGCTTCCAGGCTGCGTTTTACGGCTTTCCAGGCAAACGGCATCACCTCAATGGGAATGGCGAAGTTCGTGCCGATGCGCTCTACTAATTTACTTTTATCGGCGACAACCAGAAATTGTTTAGCCGCTTTTGCGAGCAGCTTTTCCAGCACCAGATCATAGCCGCGCCCTTTAAGCAGCGTCATGTCCGGCGTGATTTCATCCGCGCCATCCACATATAAATCAATTTCCGCAACCTGCGTCAGTGCGATGACATTCAACCCCAGGCTTTGCGCTTTAATCATGCTCACCTGCGAGCTGGCGATGGTAGTGACTTTGAGATTCTGTTCTGTTTGGCGGCGCGCGAGTTCTTCAATGAAATAATTGGCGGTAGAGCCGGTGCCTAAGCCAACCAACATGCCGTCCTTGACGTACTTCGTTGCATGAATTGCAACAAGCTGTTTGTCATTCATGATGTCTGTCTCCTCAATAATTTTATTATTTTTGGCTTAAACGGATTAAGTTTAATTAAATAGGCTTAATTGATGCGACATGCTTACAGTTATAATAGGTAAAATCCGATTTTAAACCAAGCCATTTTCAAGTTCATCTATGCAGTTATCCCCGCCCAAGCCAGGAAAAAAAAGCCGTTTTTCTTATTCTGCCAATGGCTTAGATAGCTTATCTCTTGCTTTACTTGCATGTCGCTTAAAAACAACAGCAGATAATAAGCGGGCGCCGCTGGTAATTATTACTGCCAGCGCATTCGAGGCGCAGCGCTTACTGGACGAAATGCCTTATTTTGCGCCTGACTTGAGTGTGCATTTGCTGCCGGATTGGGAGACGTTGCCTTATGATGTGTTCTCGCCGCATCCCGATTTGATCTCCGAACGTCTGGCGACCTTGTACCAAATCAGCCAGAATCGATGCGATGTGGTAATTGTGCCAATTGCTACGGCTTTATTGAGGCTGCCATCGGTGGCTTTTATGTCGGCGCATACTTTTATGCTGAAAAAAGGCCAGAAGCTTGAGCTGGAGGCGCTGCGCCGCCAATGTGCCCAGGCAGGCTATCATCATGTGAGCCAGGTAATTTCTCCCGGCGAGTTCAGTGTGCGCGGCGGTTTAATCGATTTGTTCCCGATGGGCAGTGCGCTGCCTTACCGCATTGATTTGTTTGACGATGAAATCGAAACGATTCGCACTTTTGACATCGACACACAGCGCAGTCTGTATCCCGTACCTGAAATCAGGCTGCTGCCGGCGCGTGAGTTTCCGTTGGATGAAGCCGGTATCAGCAGATTCAGAAGCAACTTCCGTGAACAATTCGAAGGCGATCCGCAGCGCGCAACCATTTATAAAAATGTGAGCAAGGGCGTGGCCAGCGGCGGCATAGAATGGTATTTACCGCTGTTTTTTGATGAAACTGCAAGCTTGCTGGACTACTTGCCCAAAGACAAAGAAATGAGCTACACCAATCTTTGTTTACACGGCGATTGCGACAAGGCCGCACAGCAGTTCTGGGCAGATGCAAACGCCCGGTATCGATTGCTGGCGCACGATGCCGAACGGCCAATTCTGAAGCCAGAAAACTTATTGATTAAAACCGATGATTTTTTTGCGCAAACGCACGATTACCCAACCCTGGTTTTGATGTATGAAGCTGCAAAGCCATTGCCAGCACTGGAAATTGAGCGGCGAGCCGAAAAGCCGCTGCATAAGCTGCAGGCGTTTATTGAATCAACTAAAAAACGCATTTTGATTACTGCGGAAAGTCTGGGCCGTCGCGAGACCATGGCACAACTGTTTGCCGAACATGGCCTGTCAATGCCTGTTTGCGAGACTTGGGCTGGGTTTGAAACTAGCCAGCAGCCCTTGATGCTAGGGGTGTCACCGCTACACAGCGGATTTGCTGAAGATGAATTCGTATTAATCACCGAGGCCGAGCTTTACTCGGGCACGGTGCGCCAGCAGCGCCGCCGCGAAAAAGAAAAGGCACGCAACACGGAAGGCATGCTCAAAGATTTATCGGAGCTGCATCTGGAAGATCCCATCGTGCATGAGCAGCACGGCGTCGGGCGCTACAAAGGTTTGGTGAACCTGGATTTTGGCGAGGGCGAAACCGAGTTTTTGCTATTGGAATATTTTGGCGACGACAAGCTTTATGTGCCTGTTTCGCAGTTATTCTTAATCTCGCGTTATTCAGGTGGTCCGCCGGAAAGCGCGCCATTACACAGGCTTGGCAGTGGCCAGTGGGAAAAAGCCAAGAAAAAAGCGCTTAAGCAGATCCGCGATACCGCAGCGGAGTTGCTGAATCTATATGCCCAGCGTGCTGCACGGCGCGGCCATGCGTTTACGCTTAGTTTGAAAGATTATGAAGCGTTTTGTGAGGGTTTTCCGTTTGAAGAAACACCGGACCAGTTGGAAGCCATTGAAAACGTCATCAAGGACATGCAGTCTGGCCAGCCGATGGATAGACTGGTATGCGGCGATGTGGGCTTTGGCAAGACGGAGGTCGCGCTGCGCGCGGCCTTTGTCGCCGTGATGGGTGGCAGGCAAGTCGCCGTGCTCGTACCCACTACGCTGCTTGCCGAACAGCATTATCAGAACTTCTGTGACCGCTTTGCCGAATGGCCGATCAAGATTGCCGAAATTTCACGCTTCAGAAGTGCCAAAGAGCAAATGCAAGCTCTGGCAGACCTGGCTGCGGGCAAGGTAGATATTATCATCGGCACGCATCGACTCATTCAAAAAGACGTGAAATTCAAGAACCTCGGCTTGGTGATTCTGGATGAAGAGCACCGTTTTGGTGTGCGCCAGAAAGAGCAGCTCAAAGCCATGCGCGCTGAGGTGGATGTGCTGACACTTACCGCTACGCCCATCCCGCGCACCTTAAGCATGGCAATGGAAGGGCTGCGCGAGTTTAGCGTGATCGCCACGCCGCCACAAAAACGCTTGAGCATTAAAACTTTTGCGACTTATTATGGCGAAGGCATTATCCGCGAGGCAATGATGCGTGAATTCAAGCGTGGCGGACAGGTGTATTTCCTGCATAACGAAGTCGACACCATTTTTGTGATGCGCGAAAAGCTGGAAAAAATCGTGCCAGAAGCGCGCATCGGCATTGCACATGGGCAATTACGAGAGCGTGAGCTGGAATCCGTGATGCGCGATTTTCACCAGCAACGCTTTAACGTGCTGCTATGTACCACCATTATTGAAACAGGTATCGACATCCCTACCGCCAATACCATCATCATTAACAAAGCCGATATGTTTGGGCTGGCGCAGTTGCACCAGCTGCGAGGCCGGGTAGGACGCAGCCATCACCAAGCCTATGCTTATCTGCTTACCGATGAACACCGCAAAATCACCCCGCAAGCGCAGAAACGCCTGGATGCGATTCAATTGCTGGAGGACTTGGGCGCAGGCTTCCATCTGGCGATGCACGATTTAGAGATTCGCGGCGCGGGTGAATTGCTGGGCGACAGCCAAAGCGGCGAGATGCAGGAAATCGGCTTTAGCTTATATTCGGACATGCTGAACCATGCAGTGAAGCAGCTAAAAGCGGGCAAAGAGCCGGGTTTGAACGCGCCGCTTGGCGTGACTACCGAAATCAACCTGCATGTGCCCGCATTACTCACCAACGCTTATTGTCCCGATGTGCACGAGCGCCTGGTGCTGTATAAACGCCTTGCCAACGCCAGCACCGATGATGAACTGGACACGCTGCAGGAAGAGCTGATTGACCGCTTCGGTTTACTGCCGGAGCAGGGCGAAGCCTTACTGGCTTGCCACAGGCTACGTATCGCCGCCAAGCCGCTGGGCATTAGCAAGATCGACGCTTCGGATAGCGCGGTACAACTGCAATTTTCGCAAAATACCGAGCTCGATCCGATGAAGCTGATTAATCTACTGCAGCGCGACCGCCGCTGCCGCATGAACGGGCCGGATAAACTCAGGGTTACCGTGCAGTTTAACGATATGCAGTTGCGCACCGACTTTATCAGGCAGCTGCTCAAAGCGTTTGCATGATTTTGATGCGAATTTACTTAATAATTACCTGAATGCGATAATCGCGACTACCACCAGCGCCACCGTTGCCCAGCCGATGCGGTCGACATATTTATGCAGATTGGCTTCCATGCGTGCGCCGCCCCATTTCATCAATCCGGCTACGATAAAAAACCGCGAACCGCGGCCAATCAATGAAGCAATCGTAAAAGGTACAATCGCCATAGAGAGCGCGCCTGCGGCGATGGTGAACACTTTATATGGAATGGGTGAAAATCCCGCGACAAATATCGCCCAAAAGCCCCATTCTTTGAACCATAACTTAGCCGTCTGAAAATGTTCCCAGTAGTGGCTTGCTTTGAGGTAAGGTTCGATAAGATCGAATGCCGTTGCACCAATCAAGTAGCCAAACAACCCGCCCAGCACAGAGGCAATGGTGGTCAGCAAGGCAAACCGCCACGCTCTGGAAGGGTTGGCCAGACTCATGGGCGCAAGCATCACATCGGGCGGAATGGGAAAGAACGAAGACTCGGCGAAACTCAGCGCACCCAAATACCATTGCGCATTTGGCAGCCTCGACCAAGCCATGACTTTTAGATAAAGCAGAGAAAATATTTTCATAGGTTCTCACATTTTACCTTAAGAAGTCAGATTTCAATGAGTTTGCCCAAACTCAAGAAAAATACCGCTTGTTTCATGGTTAAACCTTCATTGGCAAACAAGCCGGCATAGCGCGCCAATTGTGGTTTGTGGCCTTGTGCGGCGGCACTTGCATTGGCTTCGGTGACATCCAGCCCAAGTTTGTAATCGATTATCCAGCGCACCTTTTTATTATCCGGACAATTTTCTATAAACGTGCGGTCAATAACATGCTGCTCGCCGTCTTGCGAGGTGAGTGCGTATTCGCTATGCGCTTCTTCGCGAGCCTGCAGTACCCATTGCCCGTCGGCACAGGCAAGCGTGCGCTGCAAGGCGCGTATTACCTGGCTCGTGGCGAGGCTTGCATTTTGGCTGCTGTGGCCGCGTTCGCGCAGCCAATGCTGCATGGGTGATGCCAACTGCGCGATGCGTGCCGGCGGCCAGCCAGTGAGTCCCTGCCGGGAGATGATTTCCATGTAGCGATGTGCGAGCGTACCGCTATCGGCTTCCAGGCTGTCAGACTTGGCAGGCTTTATTTTGGCAGTGTTGGTATTCGCGTGAACCGTTTTTTCCGTCTGCAACACCGCGGGGATTTGCAGATGCTGCAGGCGCACCAGATGCGGCGTGAAATCGGCTATATCATCTTCGATATTGTTTGGCTGTTCGGCTGAGCCAGAGGCTTCAAAACACCGGCTTACCGCGGGCCATAACAGCTCCAGCGGTGTGCCTGAGGCAGGCTTGATCTCGCCTTTTGCATTTTTGCCGGCAATGCCTACCAGATGCAGTTTCCGCTCTGCGCGCGTCGCTGCTACATATAGTACGCGGGCGTCCTCATTGGCGTCGCGCACTTTTTCACGCGTTGCCAGAAAATCATACGGGCTCACTTTGCCCTTGTCGCGCGCACCTTTTGGGATATAAGGCGCAGCAAGCAGTTCGGCATGTTGTCCTATGGGGATTTCTTCCCATAGTACAAGCGGCTTTTCGCTGTTATTGCCACCGGTCTGCGTGCCTAGTCCTGGCAGAATCACCGTATCAAACTCCAGACCTTTAGATTTATGGATCGTCATCATCTGCAGCAGTTCACCCTCGCTGTCGGGTGCGGCAAACAGTTTTTCGATTTCCGCATCCATGCGTTCCAGCGAGAACTGGTTGCGCTTGTCCAAGTCATCCAGGCACTTAAAAAACGCCTGCACATCGGCGATGTCATTTTGCTCCCACAAACATGCCGCGCCATTCAACATCAGCCAGACACCGCGGATCCAGCGGCTTACCGGCATTCTCCCCTGACTGGAAAAAGCCTCCGCAAAAATACCGCGTACATGCCTTAGCCTGGTTTGCCCGTCTGCGGAAAGATAATTCACAATTTTATCATTTTGCATCAGCGACCAGACCGTGCTGTGGTGGTCATGTCCCGCGAGCATATGCAAATCGTGCAAAGTGAGGCCGCACCAGGGTGCGCGCAGGGTTGCCAGCCAGTAAACGCGGTCCGCGCGGTGGTGCAGGGCATGCGTGAGCGCGAGCAGGTCCTGCACTATCTGGCGGCCCGCCAGTGCTTCAATTTCCACGGCCTGAAATGCAATTTCCTGATGTGCACGCCGCAATTGCGAAACCAGCGGCGCTAGATGTTTTTTCGCGCTGACCAGCACTGCAATTTTTTTATCCGGGTGTTTCGCGCGTTCGCGCCGGATGATCTCGATCACTGTCTCGGCTTCAAGCTGCTTGGCGTCTGGCGTCAATTCGTGTTTGATAATTGCGTGCACTTCAATGCCGCTGTCAGGCGCCAGATGCTCAGGGTCTGCGATTGACTCGCGATATCGGATCGCGCCCTGACTTTCGTCGTCAACTTCGGGGAAAATCGATGCGAACGTCTGATTAATCCAGTCGACCACGGGCGGGCAGGCGCGGTTGTTGCGGTAAAGCCGCAGCCTTTGTAGGCGAATATCGCCGATGCCATTGTTTGCCGCATGAATAAACAGGCTCACATTGGCTTTGCGAAAGCGGTAGATCGACTGCATCGGGTCGCCCACACAGAATAAAGTACGGCCATCGTCTTGCTGCCAGCCTTGCATGAGCTGTTCCAAAAGTGCAATCTGGCTCGGACTGGTATCCTGAAACTCGTCCACCAACAAATGCCGGATCTGGTAATCCAGTTTCAGGGCAAGCTCGGTGGGTTCGCCAGCGTCATTGGATAACGCCTGCGTTGCGCGCTGGGCAATTTCAACAAAATCGACCTCGCCCGCCCGCTGAAACACAAACCACAGCTGGGCCACAGCCAGGTTGAGCAGCTTGGAAAGCGCCGCAATCATGCGCCAATCTGCTTCGAGGTTGGTGGTATGCGGCAAACCGCGAACGCGATGCAAGGCAGGCATGTCATCAACTGCTGCCATGATTTCCACTAGAGCCTGTTTTTGCGCGCGCCCGGCATCTGTGGGCGGAAAGCCAAATTTCACATTAAGGCCTGCTTCCTTGCGTGTTTCACCTTTATCGGTCAGCATTAAATTGGCCACCGCGCACCACATCGGCAGCGCTTCCGGTGTGGGGGTGATTGGCGTTTCCCAATCCAGCAGCAGTGCCACCGCATGGTCACAGGGGAGATGCGAGGCAGCAAAGCGCGCGACCGGCATCAAGGCTTGCTGTAAGGCGGCAGGCAAAGCGCTGGCCGCGTCATTCAAGGCCTGTTTTACCAGCCCATGCAGCGTATGTTGCAACTGCCCGGCATCAATCTCATATTGCGCGTGATATAGCCACTGGTCGCGCTTTTCCAGCATCTTGACCAGCAGTTTTTTAAGCTGGCCGGCATCGTTATCCACATAGCGCAGCGCGATTTTAACCACCTCGCCATGTTCCGCATCTTCCAATAATCCCAGCGCCTGCTCAACCGCTTGCGCATACAAAATGCCGGCATCTTCGGCGACCTTTGGCTGCGAGCCGAAACGGCTCATCAGCGGCATTTGCCTCGCCAGATGCGCACACAGGCTGTCAATGGTAAAAATGCGCAAGCGCGACGGATTCTCAATCAGCTTCCAATCGTGGGTTTGCGCATGCTGCAGGGCTTGCAGGCTCAACTCGTAGGTGATTTGCTTATGCGGTTCTGGAGGAGGTGACTGCTTTGCAGCGTTGATTAAGCTATCCAGAATACGCAGCCGCATCTCTGCCGCGGCTTTGTTAGTAAAGGTAATGGCGATAATTTCTTCTGGCGCGCTGACAGTTTGCAAAAGCCTCAAAAAGCGTTGCGTAAGCAGCTCGGTCTTGCCCGCGCCGGCCGGGGCTTCTACAATGAAAGAAGCGAGTTCCAGCGCACGCTTGCGGTTCTTTTCGTCTTCCATCAAATTTAACGTGTTCATGCGCCGTTACTTTCGTCCGTTTTTACATCAAGCGTGCTAAAGCGCTCAAACTGCAATTTCCGTTCGGGCAGGCGCAACACAGGAACAACTTCGCAATACATCAAATCTTTTTCATCCTTGAATTTTATCGAAGCCTCGCCGGACTTGATTTCTTGCGCCATGGCTTCAATGCTGGCTTTCCAGTGAGCGAGCAGATCCTGCCAATGTGTGAAATTCTGGGTAAATTTAGGCTTGCGCTTTTCGATTTCCGCTTCAAAATCCGTCTCGCTGACGCCTGAAAAAGCATGTTCGGCAATTTTTACCATGCCAAACTGTACGCCGATGACATGGCTGGCGTCTTCGCTGTAGAATGCAGCATAAATAGGCAATTGCGGCTCTATGATACGGTTTTCGCCCCAGCTGTTGATGTCGGGTTTCTGGCCGGTTTTATAGTCGATGAATTCAATCCCGCCATGTTCCAGCTGGTGGATCCTGTCAATTTTCAGGGTGACTTCGATGCCGCAAATCATGACCTTTTTTTCTGCCTCAGACGCCACGGTATTAAACGCAATATCACGCGCTTTCTCAAACTCTAGCCAATCACCGATCAGTTTATACAGCCGCTCTTGTTCCAGTTCCAATAGGCCGGAGGAAACAATATTCTGCTCAGTTGAAAAGTCCTGTAATGCCTGCTGAATCGCCTGGGTTAACGCTTCCGAAAAGTCGTCTGCGTGCATATCCCGCAAATCTGCAAAATGCCGTTTCTGCCAAAATGCTGCCAGAACAGCATGCACCAAAATGCCGCGCGACATCGCATCCAGGCCATTGCTGGGCGTTTTGAGCGCCTTCGCACCAAGCCGATACTGGTAAAACGCCCATGCCGGGCAGATGGCCTGTGCCCGGAATAACCCGGTGCCACCGGAAACATGCTCGCCAGCCTGCACCGCTGGGGCGAGATGGTCCTCCACGTGAACTAAATCTTGATTGCCTAAGCGGCTCAGTTTCTCAGCCAGCGTTTCGGCGAGCGGCATGGTTTCCAGGGGCGCGATGTCTTTCATCAGCGGCGAGGCACGCAGCTGGCTATTATTTTCAGTCTGGCTGCTAGAGAAAATAATGTGCCCGGCGGAGTGCAGCAAACGTTGTTGTACGCTAGCTGCAAACGCAGCCTGTACGCTGTTGTCTGCATTCGGTAGCATTGCAGCACGTTGAATAAACGCGGGCAACAACGGGTTCGGACGGGCGGCCGGCGGCCAGATATGGTCATTCATGCCCATCACCCACATGGCGTCCACTGGCGCGCTCAGCGCTTCCATCATGCCCAGAATCTGTATCGCAGGCTCATCTAAGGTTTCAGCCTGAAACACCTGCTCTGTGCAAATTTTCTGCATCACGTGCACGGCTTCGGACAAGGAGAAGCTTTTGCCGAGTACATCGAGTTTGCTTAGCTGCTGCAGCGCTTTTTGCCAAGCGTTAACGGCCTGATGTTCAAGGCTGGTTATCGCACGCTCGCCTGGCCAGTTAAGCGCATCCAGCAAGGCGGTCAGCGTTTGCACCCATTGTGAAGCGGCGGATTTTCTATTCGGGATGAGCGAGTTTGCGCTTTGTATGTCCGCCAGCAAGCGGGCGATGTCCAGGCCTTTTCCATGCTGGTTTCTGGCAAAGGCGATTAAGTTTGCCCAGGTGAATTGTGTAGGCAGATGTTCGCGTATTTTCGCGTCCAGCAAGGCGCGCGCGTCGGCCTCTTGCTGGCTGGCGGACCAGAACGGCGAAAGCAACATGCCTGAAACATCAGTCTGCTGCAACTGGTAACTGCTGACTAGGCGCAGCATATTTAATGCGGCTTGGATGATGGGCTGCTGCGCCAGTGGCGTGCCGAGTGAAAAGTTATAACAGCATGCGCTCTCCGCCAGGCCGGGGCGCACGCTGGCAGGGTAAAACACATCATCCAGCAAATCGGCCAACTGGTTTCTGGTCTCATTGAGTAGCGGTGTGATAATCGCCAGTTTTGCGTTCGGGTTTTCGTCCAAATGCTGCTTCACCCAGGCTACTGCGGCACGGCATTCGGCTTCCTGATTTTCCAGATTCACATGCTGGGTTTGTGCAGGCTCGGCCTGTGTTGTTACATACTCTGTTACTTGCACGCCGTGCTTCATTAAAATCTCGCGTAGACGCTGCTCCTGCGGCGCAGTCTGGTCAAAGCCCGCAAATTCAATGCGAGCTGGCAACAAGCCTGCATTTCGCGCCAGGCAATCCAATTGCCAATCCATATAGCGCACGCTTTCAAGCACATTCAGTTGGCTGCAGCGCTGCTGAAACGCGCGTCGCCATTGCATAAATTGACGCGATTCTTCGGCCTGGTGCTCGCGCGGCACATGCAGTTTCCATGCAACCATATAGCGGTTCGCTTCAATCGCCGCGCTGGCCAGGCCTGTAACATCAAACAATTCGCCAAAGTCATTCTTTTGAAGCGATTGCGTGATGACTTCCTCCCACAACAACTGCTCGTTAAATGGGCTTAGTAGCGCATGCGGTTCGGCGATTTCGCCGCTGAGCAAAGCTTCCTCAATCACGTTATCCAGCCATTGGGATAACGTTAGCACCGGCGCGCTTTGCCGTTGCTGCTGCCCGGCCTGTAATTGCAGGCGTGTGATGTCATTTTGAATGCTGCGGGCGAGGCGGGGGGATGGGCAAAGAATCAAGGTGTTTAACATTGCATCATTCTATTGGATAATGCTGGCTTAGCAAATAAAACGCTTAAACGGAGAAACGCAATGCTGGCGCAGATTGGAAGGGTTTTGAAATATTTTATTTGGTTATTGCTGATTCCATTGCTACTGTTTGCGCTCTACACATGGGCAGCGCTCACATGGGTGTATTCATCGGGTGAACGTGCGGGTTATGTGCAAAAGCTCTCGCAAAAGGGCTGGGTATGCAAAACTTATGAGGGCGAATTGGTGCTGGTTTCCATGCCCGGCACACAGGCAGAAAAGTTTCACTTTACGGTAAGAGATAAAAAAGTCGCTAAAAGAATTGATGAGACTGTAGGCAAACGCGTGCGCCTGATTTACGAGGAGCATAAAGGCATTCCGACGGATTGTTTTGGCGAGACGGGGTACTTTGTGCAAGATGTGCAGTTGCTCGATAAGCAATAATGGCCGTCACTGACGAAAAAAATTACATCACGCCGGAAGGTTTTGCGGCCTTACAGGCTGAGTTTCATCAGCTTTACAAGGTCGAGCGACCGGAAGTGGTGCGCACAGTGGCGTGGGCGGCCAGCAATGGCGATAGAAGCGAGAATGGCGATTATATCTACGGTAAACGTCGCCTGCGGCAGATTGACGGACGCTGCAAACATTTGATGAAAAGAATGGATCTTGCAGAAATTGTTGATTCGACTAAACAGCAGCATCTAGAAAAAATCTATTTTGGCGCCTGGGTGACATTATTTAACTTGAGTAACGACACTGAAACCACCTATCGCATTGTCGGCAAAGATGAGTTGGCGCCTTCACAAGGCTACATCAGTTGGGTATCGCCGCTGGCAAAAGCCATGCTGGGCAAGGGGTTGGGCGATACGGTGCGCGTGCAGACGCCGAAGGGTGAAGAGGAATTTGAAGTGATTGATATCCGTTACCAGCTGTCGGCAGTATAAGCGCTTGAACTAATTCCGTTATCAATCTATCATATTTGCATGAAGAAGCTTATTTGCCTGTTTTTAATGCTTTGGTTGCCATTATTCATGGCTTCTGCATGGGCAATGAATATGCAAATGCAGCTTGATTCAACAGGGCATGATGTCGTGGTAACGCATATGAGTTGTCATGACGATACGAATCAAGCCCAGGATAATCAAACCCAGGACAATCAGGCACACAAAACGCACCAATGTCTTGCATGTGGCATATGTGCGCTGGCTAATGCATCCGCCAGCTTCAGCACTGCGCCATCTTTTAATTTGGTAACCAAGCTGTCATCCGCACCACTTCCTGCAAATGTGGTGTTTTCTTCTCAGGACTATCCTCCCGCCTATAAACCACCGATATCGAATTAAATCACACAGGGTTAATCCGCCCAGTTTTTTTAGTTTGACTATTTTTAGTCAGTATCGGAGGTTGTTATGTTTACCCAACAATGGAAGTTGTTTTTCCATGCGTGTTTCTGGTTTCTAGCCAGTCTGCATGTATATGCTGAGCCGGGTCTATCACTGGCTGAGGCGATGCGTTTGTCTACGCAACATCAGCCGCTGCTTGAGTCGCTGGATGATGCCGCTTCATCCTCAATGGCGGCAGCGGTGGCCTCAAGCCAGTTACCGGATCCGCGCCTGAAGCTGGGTGTCGTTAATTTGCCCGTGACTTCGAATGATGCTTTTCGTTTTAACCGTGATGACATGACCATGTCAACGATCGGCGTCATGCAGGAAATGGTGCCAACGGCAAAACGTGAAGCAGGCGCAAGGGCCATGCAGGCCACTGCGACGCAATATCAGACAGAAAAAATAGCCACATCCAAATCTATCCAACGTGATGCAGGATTGGCCTGGCTGGACGTTTATGAAGCACAACGAAAAGTAGAGCTGTATCAGCGCATCATGAATGAAATGACTGCGGAGCGTAATGTGATTAAGGCGCGTATTGCTTCCGGAGGCGCCCAGCTGGCTGAAGTTTTCAAACTGGACACCCAGCTTTCCAATACCCATCATCTATTTATCACCGCACAACGCGATGAAAGGAAAGCGCGTGCGCTTTTATCAAGATGGATTGGCAGTGCGGCCAATCAGCCCATCTCATCCGAGCTGCCCATGTATTCCCTCTCTGTTAATCGGGATGTGCTGAATGAGCAAATCGATAAACACCCGCTGGTACTGAACGCAAAACAGATAGAGCAAGTCGCGATTTCTGAAACCGACCGCGCCAAAGCGGATCGCGAGTTGAATTGGAGCTGGGAGGTGATGTACGGCAAACGGCGTTCTGACCTGAGCGATATGCTGACATTGCAGGTGGCGATTGATTTGCCATGGGACAGACCCAACCGGCAGGACAAGCGCACGGCCGAGAAAATGCTTCAGGTAGAAAAGGCGCGCAAACTGACGGAGGACCGTCGTCTGGAATTATCTGCTGAATTAGCCGGTGTAATGGCAGATCAGGAGGCCGCTAAGGCGCGTGAAGACGAACATCAGCAAAGGCTCATTCCAACTGCAAAAGCGCTGCTGGGTCTTGCGCAGGCAGGCTATCAGGCTGGAAAGCAAAACCTATCCGAAGTATGGGATGCCCGCAGGGGATTGATTGAAGTTGAAATGGAGCACTGGGCCATTTTAACGGACATCCAGCGCGCGGCAATCAAATTGGCCTATCTCACTAACAGTGATCCATTCGGCAACGCTCCATCTGGCTATAGCCAGATGCTTGAATAAGATAAAAGGATATTCACCATGAAACGTATCCATCTCATCCTGATAGGGTCCATTGTGTTGGCCGCAGCGGCTGGCTGGGTTGCCTGGGAGAAATTATCAGTCTCCAAGCAGGAGGCTATGCCAACACAAGAGATTACGAATAACGGCGTAGTGCAAGACAAAAGCGGCAAGATTGTGCTTTACTGGTATGACCCGATGGTGCCTGGTCAAAAATTTGACAAGCCAGGTAAATCGCCATTTATGGACATGCAACTGGAGCCCAAGTATGCTGATGAAGGTGGCGGTGAAGCTAATAAAGACAGTGAAGCCGCTGCTGTTACCATTTCGTCACAAACCACACAGAATCTGGGAATTCGGCTGGAGAAAGTTGCGACCAGAAGCTTTGGCGAATCGCTGTCGGCCATTGGTCGTATTGAGCCGGATGAGCGACGTTTCTACGTGGTGCAAACGCGTATCCCAGGTTTTGTAGAAAGGTTGTTTGTGCGCGCGGTGGGCGACCCTGTGAGCAAGGGGCAGAAAATCGCAGAAGTCTATGCGCCGGAATTATTGGTTGCGCAACAAGAGTATTTGGCATTGCTTACCTTAAACGATGTTGATGGCGACAATTCGCTCAAGCAAGCGGCACGTCATCGGCTGAAATTGCTTGGCATGTCAGAGGGCGAAATAGCTGGAATCTCTAAAACGGGTAAATCCAGCCCACGCTTTGGCGTTTATGCACCCGCCTCCGGTGTGCTGACAGAACTCGGGGTGCGTGAAGGCGGACAGCTGATGACGGGCAGCTCGTTGATGCAAACATCTGACTTATCTCAAGTTTGGCTGATTGCAGAAGTCCCCGAACGCGATGCAGCCCGCCTGAAGCCGGGATTGGCTGCTGAAGTGCAGTTGCAAAGCCTGCCTGGTGAAGTATTCAAGGGCAAAGTGAGCTACCTCTATCCAATCTTGAACGAAGTTTCAAGAACATTGCAGGTGCGTATTGAGTTGCCTAACAAGCGCAATCTTCTTCGACCAGGCATGTACGCCAATGTCAAGTTTACCGGGCAAACCCACGAAGCCTTATCAGCGCCGGCCGAAAGCATCATCGCGACAGGCAAACGCAACGTTGTAATTGTGAAAGAAGCGCATGGTTATCGTCCTGTAGAAATCGAGACTGGACAGGAGCGTGATGGCTATACCGAGATATTGGGCGGTTTATCCGAAGGCGAAGAGGTGGTGGCATCAGGCCAGTTTCTGATTGACTCGGAGGCCTCTTTGTCCGGGGTGCTGGCGAGGCTTGCTAATCAAAATATGGTTCAACAGGGGGAGATGAAGAGTGATACACCTGACATGAAGGGAGCTACACCATGATCGCTGGACTCATACGCTGGTCGGCCGGCAACCGTTTGCTGGTGCTGCTGGCTACGCTGATGGTGGTGGCCTGGGGCATATTTGCCATGCTGCGGACGCCGCTGGATGCGATTCCTGATTTGTCTGACACGCAAGTCATTATCCGCACGCCATGGCCAGGACAAGCGCCGCAGATTGTCGAGAACCAGCTTACCTATCCATTGACTACTACCATGCTGTCAGTGCCCGGCGTCAAGACGGTGCGCGGCTATTCGTTCTTTGGTGACTCTTTTGTTTATATTCTATTCAACGATGGCACCGATCAGTACTGGGCACGTTCCCGCGTGCTGGAATATCTGAGCCAGATTTCTTCACGTTTGCCCAAAGGTGTAAATCCCAGTCTGGGGCCAGATGCTACCGGGGTAGGCTGGGTGTATGAATATGCGCTGGTTGACCGCAGCGGCAGGCACGATTTGGGTCAACTGCGCGCTCTGCAGGACTGGTTTCTGAAATTTGAGCTTAAAACTGTTGCAGGTGTTGCTGAGGTCGCTACGCTGGGCGGTATGGTGCGGCAATATCAGGTGCAGGTTGACCCTGACAAATTACGGAATTACCGCATTCCATTATCAAAAGTTGTATCGGCGCTTCAGTCAGCCAATCAGGAAACAGGCGGTGCCGTGGTTGAAACTGCCGAGGCCGAATATATGGTGCGAGCGCACGGCTATCTGGAATCTCTGGATGACTTTCGCAATATTCCACTGAGTATCAGTGACCGCGGTACGCCGATTCTGTTATCAGATGTGGCACGTGTGCAAATCGGACCGGAACTCAGGCGCGGCGTTGCAGAGCTTAACGGCGAGGGTGAAGTGACTGGCGGTGTGATTGTAGTACGGGCCGGGCAAAATGCGCTGGAGGTGATTGATGCGGTAAAAGCCAAACTTGCCACACTGAAAAAGAGTTTGCCGGAAGGCGTGGAGATTGTGACTACCTACGACAGGTCGCAACTGATTAAACGCGCAGTAGATAACCTGACGCATAAACTGATTGAGGAATTCGTCGTCGTCGCGCTGGTTTGTGCTGTATTTTTATGGCACTTTAGATCAGCTTTGGTAGCGATTGTGGCCTTGCCGATCGGCGTGCTGGTGAGCTTTATTGTCATGTATTATCAAGGCGTTAATGCCAATATCATGTCGCTGGGCGGCATTGCCATTGCCATCGGCGCCATGGTGGATGCGGCGATTGTGATGATTGAGAATGCGCATCGGCAGCTTGAGCATTACAAGAATACCCACGGCGAGCCTGACAATATGCAACGTATCAAGTTGATTATTGAGGCGGCGAGTGAAGTTGGCCCTGCGCTGTTTTTCTCACTGCTTATTATTACGTTGTCTTTCATCCCAGTGTTCACTCTGGAGGCACAGGAAGGCAAGCTGTTCGCGCCATTAGCTTTTACCAAGACTTACGCCATGGCCGCTGCAGCGGGCTTATCGGTCACACTGATCCCGGTATTGATGACTATCTTCATTCGCGGGCGCATTCGGCCTGAACATGACAATCCGCTCAATCGCTGGCTGATTGCCATTTATAAGCCTTTATTAAGCAAAGTGTTGCATTATCCTAAAATCACTTTGGGCGTCGCTTTAGTTCTGGTTTTAATTACACTGTATCCATTAAGCAGGCTTGGCAGTGAATTCATGCCGCCGCTGGATGAAGGCGATCTGCTCTATATGCCGACCGCGTTGCCGGGCTTGTCGGTTTCAAAAGCTTCGGAAATTCTGCAGTTGAGTGACCGCCTCATCAAAACTGTGCCTGAGGTCAAGTCAGTATTTGGTAAGGCAGGCCGCGCCGAAACCGCCACTGACCCGGCGCCGCTAGAAATGCTGGAAACCACCATTCAGTTCAAGCCGCGCGCAGAATGGCGCACCGGCATGACCACCGAAAAACTGATTGAAGAACTGGATGCCAGGCTGAAGATCCCTGGTATGGCCAATGTCTGGGTGCAGCCTATCCGCAACCGAATCGACATGCTTTCTACCGGCATCAAAAGCCCTGTCGGCATCAAGATTGGCGGGGCGGATTTGGCAACGCTGGAAAAACTGGGCGAAGAAGTCGAGCGCATTATGAAAAAAGTACCGGGTGTTGGCTCGGTGATTGCCGAGCGTGTGACTGGTGGACGGTATATTGATATAAAAATTGATCGGCTTAAAATCGCGCGCTATGGCTTGAATATTGAGGATGTGCAATCGTTCATATCGACAGCCATTGGCGGGGACAATATTGCTGAAAAGATTGATGGCCTGGCGCGCTTTCCGATCAGCGTCCGGTTTCCAAGAGAACTGCGTGATTCTGTAGAGAAACTTAAAAGCCTGCCCATTATTACCGAACAGGGCGCAACCGTACTGTTGGGCGATATGGCCGAAGTCAAAGTGACCGACGGCCCGCCGATGATTAAAAGTGAAAATGCGCGCCCCAATGTCTGGGTGTATGTCGATATTCATAACCGTGATCTGGGGAGCTTTGTGCAGGATGCAAAAGCCGCGCTGGATAAAGAGTTGCAGCTGCCGGCAGGTTATTCACTGGCCTGGTCTGGTCAGTTTGAATATTTTGAGCGTGCTGCAAAACGCCTGAGTTACGTGGTGCCAATGACGCTAGCCATTATTTTTATCCTGCTGTTTTTGGCTTTCAAACGCATCACGCCAGCCGTTCTGATTCTCGGCAGCCTGCCGTTTGCCCTGGTGGGGGCGGTGTGGTTTCTGTATCTTTTAGGCCATCATTTTTCGATTGCCAGTGGTGTTGGTATGATTGCGCTGGCAGGGCTGGCAGCTGAGTTTGGTGTCATCATGCTGGTATACCTGGATGGCGCAGTTGAACGCCATCGAGCTGCGGGCACGCTCAATACAAGCGAAGATTTGCACGCTGCGCTGATTGAAGGCGCCGCGCTGCGGGTCAGGCCAAAAGCCATGACGGTGGCTGTGATATTGGCGGGGTTGATCCCCATTTTAATCGGCACTGGCACTGGCTCAGAAGCGATGAGCCGCATCGCGGCGCCAATGGTGGGCGGCATGCTGACTGCGCCGCTGTTATCGTTATTTGTGTTACCTGCTGCTTATATTTTATTGAAAAGGGTTATCATCCGCTAAGTCGTTTTATTCAATAGAGTGCTCAAAAATTAGAGAAAAGCCATGACATATATTTTTATAAAGTATTTAATCACCGCCGCGGTGGTGGTGGTGGTATCAGAGGTGGCAAAGGCCAGCGACAGGCTGGGCGGGTTGGTTGCCGCCTTGCCGATGGTGACGATCCTGACCTTGATCTGGCTGTTTGTGGAAAAGCAGCCCGGCATTAAAATCGCCAATCACGCCTATTACACGTTCTGGTATGTCATCCCCACCTTGCCCATGTTTTTGCTGTTTCCCTATTTGCTGCCCAAATGGGGTTTCTGGCTTACCTTGTTGGGCTGTGCAGTGTTTACCATCGTGGTTTTTTATCTTTATGCGACTGTGCTGAAACAGTTTGGCGTTCATTTGCTGTAGATTTTAGAAATGCACGAACTCAGGTGGGATATTTTCTGCAAGATTGTCGATAACCTTGGGGACATCGGCGTCTGCTGGCGGCTGGCAAGGCAGCTGCACATGGAGCATGGCTTGCAGGTTCGGCTTTGGATTGATGATTTAAGCGTCGCTAAGCGGGTTATTCCTGCATTAGATGTGACGCTGCAAAAGCAGGTTATTCAAGACATCACGATTGTTTCATGGCATGCAGGCACTATGTTTGATCAGGCGGCAGAAGTGGTGATTGAGGCTTTTGGCTGCGAGTTGCCGCCCGCTTATTTAGATGCGATGACACAGAAAAGGTCCAAATGGGTTAATCTGGAATATTTATCCGCCGAGCCATGGGTGGGGGATTTTCATGCAAAACCTTCACCGCGGCCACAGCACAATCTAACGCGGCATTTTTACTTTCCAGGTTTTACCGAGGCGACCGGCGGCCTGATCCGGGAGCGAAATATTGTTGCGCAGAATCAATTGCTTGCCAACGATATACAGTTGCAGAACGCGTTCTGGAAACGCCTGAATCTGACTCACGATGCGTATTTAAAAGTTTCACTGTTTTACTACCCGCATGCGCCGGTCCATGATTTGCTCACGGTCATGGCCAGTGGCCGGCAAACTGTCGATTGTTACGTGCCTGCCAGCAGTGATCTGCTGCAAATCGCCCGTTTTTTTGGTAAAGACTCCGTTGCGGCAGGCGAGAACTTGACGCACAAAAACCTCAATTTGCATGTGCTGCCTTTTCTGTCGCATCAAGATTACGACCAATTACTGGCCGTCTGTGATATTAACTTTGTACGTGGCGAAGATAGCTGGATCCGTGCCATCTGGGCGGGCAAGCCGTTTATCTGGCAGCCGTATTTTCAAACCGAAAACACTCACATGAAAAAACTGGATGCGTTTCTGGAGGTGTTTTATGCGCATTCTGATGCAAAACAGGTGGTCTGCGAGGCGCACCGGTATTGGTCTGCAGGGCATATGCCAGAAACGGCCTGGAACCATTTTTTGAATGCTTTGCCTGCGTTACGGCATTATGCGCGGCAACAGGCACAACAATTGGCAAAGCAAGCAGACCTTGCATCTAAGTTGGTGATTTTTTGTAATAAAATTCAGTGAAACTAGAGAAAAAATAATAGTTTAGGTATAATGCGCGGCTTCAATATTCAACGCAATTAATCTGCAAGGCAAATTATGAAAACAGCACAAGAACTTCGCGCCGGTAACGTGATTATGGTGGATGGCGCACCATTGGTGGTGGTAAAAGCCGAATACAACAAATCGGGCCGCAATTCCGCTGTGGTTAAAATGAAATTTAAGAACCTGCTTACCGAAGCGCCGAGCGAAACCGTATACAACGCAGGCGATAAATTCGACGTGATCGTGCTCGAGAAAAAAGAAGTGACTTTCTCCTATTTTGCCGATCCAACCTATGTGTTTATGGATGGGGATTACAACCAGTACGACGTGGATGCCGAGTTTATGGAAGACGCATTGCCGTATCTGGAAGATGGCATGCCTTGCGACGTGCGCTTTTACGAAGGCAAAGCCATCTCAGTTGAATTGCCAACAACCGTGGTGCGTGAAATCACTTATACCGAACCAGCGGTAAAGGGCGATACCTCAGGCAAGGTGATGAAGCCTGCCAAAATTGCTTCAGGTTATGAAGTGCCAGTGCCATTGTTCTGTAACCAGGGCGACAAAATCGAGATTGATACACGCACGGGCGAATATCGTAACCGCGTGATGAAGTAAGCGGATGTAATTAAGCAGATGTTGAAAATGAAAAAGGGCGCAGATTGCGCCCTTTTTTGTGTGTGTGCAAGAATTGAAAACTTATCCGGCCAGTTTTTTGGCAATTTCCGCTTCAGCTGCAATCCAGTAATCCACTGCACAACCAGCAAAATTATTGCGTTCGGCCATATAATAAGCCGCTATCTCGGTCATTCTATAGCGCTCTCCGGGATCAATGTTTTTGGCTTTTGACGTACCGGCTTTTTTGGCCGGTGCTTTTTTTACAGCCACTTTTTTTTCTTCTGTAGATTTAGCTTTGCTTGCTGTCGCCTTCTTGGCTGCTGTTGGTTTTTTATCAGCAGTCGTTTTTGCGGTTGCCATGATGAGTTCCTTTTCTAAAAATGCTTAAAATTAGCTTACAAAAGCTTCTTGTACCCGCTAGCTGATGCACTATTATAGTATTAAACCGTGCCGCCTACTGTCAAGCCTTCGATTTTCAGGGTGGGCTGGCCAACGCCGACAGGTACGCTCTGACCTTCTTTGCCGCAGGTGCCCACGCCGCTGTCCAGCGCCATGTCATTGCCTATCATCGAAACGCGCGTGAGTACATCTGGCCCGTTGCCAATCAGGGTGGCGCCTTTTACAGGGTAGGTGATTTTGCCGTCTTCAATCATGTAGGCTTCAGCCGCGCTGAATACGAATTTACCGCTGGTGATGTCGACTTGGCCGCCGCCAAAATTAGCGGCGTACAGGCCTTTCTTAACCGATTTGATAATTTCGGCTGGGTCTTTGTCACCATTGAGCATATAGGTGTTGGTCATGCGCGGCATGGGCATATGGGCGTAGCTTTCGCGGCGCGCATTACCGGTGAGCGGCATGCCCATCAGGCGCGCATTGAGGCTGTCCTGGATGTAGCCGCGTAGAATGCCGTCTTCAATGAGGATGGTCCTATTGGTCGGGTTGCCCTCATCATCCATGCTGAGTGAGCCACGGCGGTTCGTGAGGGTGCCGTCATCGACAATGGTGATACCCTTGGCCGCTACGCGTTTGCCCATCCTGTTGGCAAAGGCAGAGCTGCCTTTGCGGTTGAAGTCACCTTCCAGGCCGTGTCCAATGGCTTCGTGTAGCAAGATACCTGGCCAGCCGGCGCCTAGCACTACGGTCATGCTGCCGGCAGGGGCAGGGCGCGCATCCAGATTCACCAGCGCCTGGTGTACGGCTTTTTGCGCGTAATCCTGCAAGACTGCATCGCTGAAATAGCTGTAGTCGAAACGTCCGCCGCCGCCGCTGGAGCCTTGCTCGCGGCGACCATGATGCTCGGCAATGACCTGTATCGAAATGCGTACCAGCGGGCGCACGTCCGCTGCCATCACGCCGTCACTGCGCGCCACCATCACTACTTCATATTCGCCTGCGATAGAGGCCATGACTTGACTGACGCGTGGGTCAATTTTGCGGGCAAACTGCTCCAGCCGTTCCAGTAATTTGACTTTTGCATCTGCAGAAAGTGAGGCGATGGGATCCTGCGGCAAATAAAGTGCTTGCGCTTGGCGCGTTAGAATATTTTTCCCTGTTTGCTCTGCACCCAAAGCGGCTATAGACTTGGTCGCACTAGCGGCTTGCTGCAAGGCGGGCAGATTGATGTCATCGGAATAGGCAAAGGCGGTTTTTTCTCCACTCACGGCGCGCACGCCCACGCCCTGGTCTATGCTGAAATTGCCTGACTTTACCTGGCCCTCTTCCAGGCTCCAGGATTCGCTGCGGCTATACTGAAAATACAAATCAGCATAATCCACTTGATGCGACATAATGCTGCCCAGCACCCCTTGCAAGGCTTGTGTATCAAGCCCTGTGGGTTTTAGCAGCACATCATGCGCTGTATCAAAGTGGTTTGTTTTTACTGAGGTATTCATTCAATATTCAATTAACTTTAATAGTTGAGAAACATTATCCCAGCATCGCACACAGGCGGTGCCAAGTATATTCGTGAAATAGACTGATCTAATTAGATTGCTTTGATGGTTTTATGTTTCAACGCAGGCAGGCTTTTACGCAGGCTGGCCTGATAATCTCGATTCATCGACGCAATGACTACGCCGGAGCCGCGCGGCAGCCTGTCCAGGATGACACCCCAGGGGTCAACAATCATGCTGTTGCCATGCGTTTCGCGGCCGGATAAATGGTAGCCGCCTTGTGCCGGGGCAATCACGTAGCATAGGTTCTCGATCGCGCGTGCGCGGATTAAACTTTCCCAATGTGCCTTGCCGGTAGTTTCGGTGAAGGCTGAGGGCACCACGATCATATCGACCTCGCCCATGGCGCGATACAGCTCCGGAAAGCGCAAATCGTAACAAATCGAAAGGCCGATTTTTCCGTAAGGCGTATTCACCGTGACTACAGTGTCGCCAGATTCGATGGTATTTTCTTCGTGATAATGTTCCGTCCCTAAATCTAGCCCGAACAGATGGATTTTATCGTAGCGTGCGACTTGCTCACCTTTGTCGTTGTAAACCAGGCAGCTGTTGCGAATTTTATTGGGATAATTGCTTACCAGAGGAACCGTGCCGCCGATGAGCCAGATTTTATGCTCGCGCGCCATTCTGGATAAAAAGCGCTGAATCGGTCCGTCGTTTGGCTTTTCTCTGGCAAGGACTTTGTCATTTTCTTTTGCGCCCATAATACAAAAATATTCTGGCAACACCACAATTTTTGCACCCTGGTTAGCTGCAATCGCAATCAGGCGCTCCGCCTCGATGAGGTTGGAGGATACATGCGGGCTGGAAGCCATTTGAATCCCCGCTACCTTAATCACTCCGGCTGCGGCCTTGGCAGGTTTTGCGGTTTTATTGCGCGATGTAATAGGCATGATTAAGTTACTTTCTTGTTTTTAATCCTGTGCTAACAAGTTAGCCTGATTTATGGATGCAATGGCGAAACACTGTTTGTTTTTTGCGATTCACTTTTATCAGATTCTACCTCTTGTGGCTTATTCCATGTACCAATAATGATATATTCGCTGGAGGCAATTTTGTTGAACGGATCTTTTAGTATCTTTTGCGCAACAAAAGCTGCAGCGCCGGCGATTGGGCCGCCCGCCAAGGCTGCCAGTGACAGGCTGTCGCTCACATGCGGCGTGACTTTGACTTTTAGCCTTTGTGTTTCGGTTACCAGATTGGTTTCACCTTTTATTCTGGTTTCTGCGGCGGGGCCGGTCATAAAGAAATCATCGCTGCGCATAATACCATTGTCAATTTTTGCATTTGCGCTGATTTTGTCAAAGGCAAAGCCGTCACTGAACAAATCCCTGAAATCAAGGCTTAAGCGGCGCGGCAGGCTTTGCAGGCTTAATAAGCCGAATAAACGTCCAACCCCCGGCTGCACTTTTAAGAACTGTCCCTTGGTGGCATCCAGCTTGAAACTGCCGTTCAAGCTGCTGGTTTCAAATTCATGCGGGCTGCCAGACCATTGCAACTGGCCGGCAATCTCGGCTCCACCGCCTTTGACCGCATCGGGCTGGCCAAAGCGTTTGAGCGTGTTACCTATATTGCTCACGCTTAAAGAGAATTTCAAGCTTGTGTTGGGGTTACGTGTCCAGTTATACCAGTTGCCGTCAGCTGCCAAGGTGCTGTCCGGATTACTGATTTTCAGTTTTTGGATCACCCAGACATCATTGCTTTCAAATGCGTTAAGCTCCAGACTGCCCAGTTTCTTATTGCCCAATTGAAAATTTTCTGCAATGACATCAAGCGCTGGGTAGCCCTTGGCCAGTTTTTTAATCTCCTTTTTTGCAGCAGGTTTGCTGGCGGTTTCACCGCTAGCGGGAATGGTTAAATTTTTCAGTCGGGCGATAATTTTCCCATTGCCATCGCCTTGCCATTCGGCGTTGCCAGTGATTTCCTGGCTGTCAACTGTCAATAGCAAGCCGGTTGTGCCGGGTTGGGCGGATAATTTGAGCGCATTTAAGCTGCGGCCAAAAATATCCAGTTTTTGTATCGCAATGTCAGCTTTACCAATCGTCAAGCCGCGAGAACCCGCATTGCTGTCAGGTTTATTAAAGAATGTCAGCCAGTCGTCAGCATTAACATAATCCATTTTTCCGTGCAGCGACAAGCCGGCTTGGGCGGGGAGTTCGGCGGCGACATTGATACCGATATCACCGCGTTCGAGCGCAAGTTTTCCTGCCTGTTCGGTGCGTAATATTTTTGCTGAAACGGCGTTGCCATAACTGATATTGATGCTGTCGCTATCCGCACTCAGTTGTTTTTTCTCGATATTGAAAGCCAGTGGCTGGTTGGCCGTCTTTCCAAAAGGCGGCGGCAGCTGAATGGCCATGCCTAACAAGTTTGAACGCAAACTAACATCTGTCAGCGGCTTTTTGATGGTAATTTCGCCGGTCCAGTCCGTGCTTCCCTGCATGCTGTCTATCAACCGGTTCGAGGCCAGTTTTTTGATGCCGGCATCGGTCACGCGGCCATTCGCAGTTACGCGTAGGATTTTATCGCTGCCTGTACGCAAGCTAAATTGTGCGGGGCCACCTAAAATCTCAGTGCTGACATTTTGCGCAGTCAGGCTGTTCTCGGTAAAGTTCAGCACGCCATTCAGTTTACCAAGCTCAGGCAAGCCAGCATCCGCATCGGCATAAATGGTGCCATTGCTGATTTTGTAGACACCTTTGTATTTCGCGGCTTCCAGATCTTGCATGGGGATATTGAGCTCAAGAGAGAGCTTGCCCTGGCCGGCAGTTTTTAGTTGGTCAGTAAAGCCTTGCGTAACTAATTTTACCGGGCTTTCATTCACAAATTTCACGCCATCCACAACCGGGCCTTCAACATCACTCACAATGTGCAGTATGGGGGAGTCTGCATCCAGTTGCGCGATCTCGGCTTTGCTTTTGATGATTTTATTACCAAAAATATGGCCTTTGTTGGCGTTAAGCACCATGCGCTTGCCTTCAAAAAGCATGTCCAATCCTAAACCTTCAATCACGGGCCAGCCTGTGCCATATTCCAGTAAGACATCGCTGATTTTGGCTGTGACTCTAAAAACCCCAAGTTTTTTATCAAGCTGGTTATTGGCATTAACGTAAGGAAAATCGGCCAGATTGCCCTTAACCGTTACATTCACGTCTTCTGCGCGACCCGCCAGGATCGACGTGTCCAGCCAATGCAGGGTTGGCTTTCCCAGCATAATAGGGTAGTAAAAAAGCGCGTATTTGGCATCGCCTTTACCGAATTTTCCGCTTAAATCCAGGAACCCTTTTTTAAAGTTCCCGCTTTTTACACCACTCATATCGTAGCTGGCGTTTACAGTGCCGGTAATGTGCGGGCTGTTGATAAAAACGTCTTCAGCCTTTATCCTGGCTTGATCATCATTGATTTTCCAGCTGATGCGGCCGTCTAGTTTATCTGCGGGAATCGGCCAGCGTAAAATATCTTTTAAATCAAGCATGGCTTTTTGTGACTGCAGCGTGACCTCGCCGCCATCTTCATCGGCTTCGATTTTGCCTGTCAAATTGCTGAACCCGGGTATTTTCTGGTAAGCGGTTAAGCCCAGATGCTTAAAAGAGGTATTGATTTTATACGCAGTGGTTTTACCTGCTTCGCTCTCATACCCTAAGCTGAGCGCTTGCAGTTCACCCACGGGCGCGAGTCCGTTCAGTTTCGCAGTCATGTTTTCCGGCAGTTGAAGGTACGGCGCCAGCTGTTTGATGGTAGCCAAATTAAATTGATCCAGCTTGACATCCGTCTTTACCCAGGATTTGCCTTTTTTGGTGCTGGTCGAGTAATAGCCACGGCCATTATTGATATTCAGGCCAGTATTGGTGCGAAGCTTGATATTGTCTGCAAGGATGGTCTTTGTATTTTTGAGGTCACTCCAGCTAATGTCGCCGGTGAATTGCTTGGCGACGAATGGCGTTGTTTGTTTGTTCACTACGAGAGATAGGTTATTTAATGAGGCATGTGTTTTGATGCGCTCGATTTTAGCATCAGCAAAACCAACTGATATCTGCGCATCCCCAGTGCCTGTTTGTATGTTTACCGGATAATCCAGCCAGGGCCGCCATACAGCCAAATCAGCCTGTTTGAGCTGTGCGGACAATTCGCCATGCCAAGTGTCAAGCTTGCTGATGTCGCGCCCAACAAAGTGCCCATTAGCCGTAACGACATGACTGGTGCCTGTTGAGGGTAATGCAGACAATTCAAACTTGTGCTGGCCAAACAGGCTTCGCCAAGTGGGATTGGCAAGCGTCAGGTTTAATTGTTTGAGCGATAATGGCGGTGCTTTGCGCAATTCGTCCAGCCAAACTACCTGGGCATTTTTAATACTCACTTCACGCTGGCTAAGCAGCCAGTTGGTAAAGTCCGGGTTGCTCGGTCCGGATAAATCGATTCCGGCTAAATAAATGCTGCCATCTGCTTTGCGGCGAATGGTAATTTCAGGCTGATTGATGACCAGATTAGATAGGTGCGGATGCAGTAACGGGATGCTTAGCCACGAAATATTCGCTTCCGCATTATTTAGATGGAATGCCGAGCGGTTCTCTGCATCGAATAATTCAATATCCTTAAGCGAAAAATGCGGCGAAATGCCATCCCAGCCTGTTTCAATGTCGCCAATGGTGATTTTCTGGCCGATCTTTTCGGAAGCATAAGCGGCAATGTCATCCTTGTACTGGTCGATATTGGGGAACACGATAAAGCGCACGGCAAGCGCTGCCAATATGAAGATGATTAGCAACAACAAGAATACGTATAGCACCCAGCGGTATAGTCTTTTTAGGTGAATCATCATTATGTTTTTTATTCTTGCGTTAATAACGGGCTTGTTTTGGTAATAGGGCGCATTGAAATCATTGTTTATTTTACTTTAATTTATGTGACTAACTTGTTAATAAAACGTAAACATCTGGTTAGAAATCACGCTGGATTGCTTTAGAATAACGCCTTTTGGCAAATTTGGCTGACGTTCGGCCCAAAAGTTCAAGTTTGGTTAAGGCGCACATTGATTCAATTTAGAAATTTAACGCTTACACGAGGTGTGAAAGTGCTGCTGGAAGCCGCGTCCTTTCAGTTGCATCCAGGCCATAAAGTCGGCCTGATCGGTGCCAATGGCGCGGGTAAATCCAGCCTGTTTGCCCTATTGCGCGGTGAGTTGCAGCCCGAAGTCGGCGATCTGGAAATGCCGCCAAACTGGGTGATTGCACACGTGGCGCAGGAAACGCCTGCACTGGATCAGCCGGCGCTTGAGTTCACGCTGGATGGCGATGTTGAGTTGCGTGAGATAGAGGCAGCCCTCATCTCGGCAGAAGCCAATCATGAAGGTGAAAAAATTGCCGAGCTGCACCATCGCTTAAGTGATATTGAAGGCTATAGCGCCAAAGCGCGTGCGTCGGCCTTGTTGGATGGCCTAGGCTTCACCCAGGCCGATTTAGCACGGGCTGTCAGTGATTTCTCGGGCGGCTGGCGGGTGCGCTTGAATCTGGCGCGCGCGCTGATGTGCCGCTCGGATTTGCTGCTGCTGGATGAGCCGACAAACCATCTGGATTTGGATGCAGTCATCTGGCTGGAAGGCTGGTTGCGCGATTACCGCGGTACGTTGCTATTGATTTCGCATGACCGGGACTTTCTGGATAACGTGATTGATAACGTGCTGCACATTGAGCAGCAGCGCATTACGCTGTATCGAGGTGGCTACACGGATTTTGAACGGCAGCGTGCAGAAAAGCTGGCGTTGCAGCAGGCCATGTATGAGAAGCAGCAACGCAAGGTCGCGCATTTGCATAGCTACATCGACCGTTTTCGCGTGCAGGCCACTAAAGCGCGGCAGGCACAGAGCCGCATTAAAGCGCTGGAGCGCATGGAAATGATTTCAGCTGCGCATGTCGATTCGCAGTTTAACTTCGAGTTTCGCAAGCCAGTTAGCGCGCCGGATCCATTGCTGGTGCTGGATGATGTGGATGCGGGCTACGCAGATAAAAAAATATTAACTCAAATCAAGCTCACCATTCGCCCAGGGGAGCGCATTGGCTTGCTTGGTAAAAACGGTGCGGGCAAATCAACGCTGATAAAATTGCTGGCCGCAGAACTTAAGCCATTAGGCGGCAAACGCGTAGAAGGTAAAGATTTAAAAATCGGCTATTTTGCGCAACATCAGCTTGAGCAGCTTCGTCCGCATGAATCGCCGTTACAGCATATGATGAGACTCGATCTGGCTACACGCGAGCAGGAGCACCTGAACTATCTTGGTGGTTTCGATTTTAAAGGCGACATGGCGCGCAGCCCTTGTGAAAATTTTTCCGGTGGCGAAAAATCACGCTTGGCGTTGGCACTGCTGATCTGGACGCGCCCGAATCTGCTTTTGCTGGATGAACCTACCAACCATCTGGATTTGGAGATGCGTCACGCCTTAACCTTGGCATTGCAGGATTACGAAGGTGGCGTGATTCTGGTGTCGCATGACAGAGCCTTGCTGCGCGCCACTTGCGACCAGTTTGTGTTGGTGGCGAACGGCAAAGCGGAAGCGTTTGATGGGGATCTGGATGATTACAAAGTCTGGCTGGCATCACAAAAGAGCGAGCAAAGTGCATTGCCAGAGACCGCGCCGATATTGGCTTCCAGAGCATCGGGTTTGAATGCGTATGCACAAAATAAAGCAGAGCGGCAGGCACGCATCGCGGCGCGCCGACCATTGCTGAAAGAAACCGAACAAATCGAAAAAAAACTCGAAAAATGGCAGCAGGAAAAAGCTGCGTTGGATGCGCGCGCTGGTGAACCCAGCCTGTATGATGCTGAAAACAAAGGTGAGCTGCAAACATTATTAAAGCGCCAGGCAGAGCTTGGCAGCCAAATAGATGAAGCTGAAGTGCGCTGGCTGGAGCTACATGAACAGCTCGAAGCATACCCGGAAATTAATTAACTAACTAGAGAACATACACGATGGACTACTCAAAACGACTCACCTTACTGCACGCTTTATGTCTAGCGGAAACCTTAGATGATGGCGCTAAACCCAATGTCAATTTGGATGAATATGACCCGCTGGATTCCGCGCATTATCTGTCCAGTTACGTGACATTCAAGGCGATTCAGGTGGCGGATAGGCAGCCCGCATTCGAGCATAAAAATAACTTTGATATGCTAAGCGTGTATCAGGCCTATGCGTTGTTGGCATTCGCGTTTTTTACTGCGCCATTGGCTCAAGAAAACATCACGCCGGATATCACTGCAGCACAAATCATCATTGCTAAAACCTTGTTCGCAGGTTTGCCGGAGGCTGAGCTGGTGGAAATCATCGAATCAGGTTTCAATAAATTCAAGCTGATAGGCGAGGCTGAGGCAGAGCACTGGATGGAGTTCCGTGAGAATCTGGACAAACTCACGGTGAGCTTTGTAATTGCCGGTACCGATGATGACAGCCCACACAGCAAAGAAGAAGTGTTGCCGATTTTTGGCCAGTTGCTCAGCCAGCTATGCGAGGCGTTTGAAGCGGCTTGATTTGAAAATAATGGCTCTGGAAGGCGCATGGATATTGGGCTGCAGGGTAGGTGGTTTTGCCGTCATTCCGATGAAAATCGGAATCCAGTGTCTTTTGAAACAAGTCGCTCTCGCGCGACTGGCGAGATACTTTTTCTTGCTTAGCCAAGAAAAAGTATCCAAAAAGAAGGCTGCCCCGCTGCCGCTTCATCCTTCGGTCTTAGCGCCGCATCTGGGGCGGCTGCGGAACTCGCGCTTTCAGCGCTCAAACAGTCCTCGCCGCCTGCCATCTGCCGCTCAAGCCGAAGGCGCGGCAAAGGGGATGAAAGTCAAAACCATGCGGCGGATTACGTAAACTAATCTGCTATATGTGAACTAATTTTTTCGTAAAATAACTTTATTACTAGCAAGATTACAGCTGGTAAAAGGCAGTTCCAAAGGATCACGAAAATATATTGAAATAGAGTGTTATGAACAAAATACTTCTCATAAGGATTGACCCGGAAGACAAAAATAAGTGTTGGCAATATTGCAGCAATAAGTATTACTTTAGATATATTTTTAAGTGCTTCTAGTGTTGTTTTGCTTGTTATAGTAACAGGGATTAGGCATAAAAAAGCAAGATACTTTGCTGCATCTATTGGGCTTGGCAGTAACTCTGCCCATTCTGGTAAAAATACTTTTTTTGCAAAAAGAAACAAATCTGGCCAAAGAATCATTGAGAGGCCCAGTGCTAACAAGCTAGCAATAAAACCTAACGTTTGAAAACTTGTTTTCATTTGGTAAATTATGGTTGAGTTAGGCAATTTCACGCGTTTCCGCAAATTGTAACTCAGGGTAACGCTCCTGCGCCATTTGCAAGTTCACGCGATTCGGAGCGAGGTACACATAGTCATCCGCGCCATCCAAGCCGACGTTAAAGCCATATTTGTCGGCAATCGCTTTCAGGTCGGCGTCACTGCCTTTCAGCCAGCGGGCGGTGTAGCAATCGTAAGGCTCAAACACCATATCCACGCCGTATTCATGCTCCAGGCGGTGGGCGACCACATCAAACTGCAGCATGCCGACGGCGCCCAGAATCAGGTCGTTGGAAAGCAGCGGACGGAACAGTTGCGCAGCGCCTTCTTCCGCCAGCTGTTTCAGCCCGATTTGCAGTTGTTTCATTTTCATCGGGTTTTTGATACGCGCGCGGCGGAAATACTCAGGTGCAAAAGATGGAATGCCGATGAATTTCAGGTTTTCGCCTTCGGTAAAAGTATCCCCTAATTTCACTGTGCCGTGGTTGGGGATGCCGATGATGTCGCCGGAATAGGCTTCATCCATGGTGGTGCGGTCTCGCGCCATAAAGGTGATGGCGTTGTTTACGCTTAATGTTTTGCCTGTGGCGACCTGTTTGATTTTCATGCCGCGCTCAAAACGGCCTGAACACACGCGCAGAAAGGCAATGCGGTCGCGGTGTTTCGGATCCATATTCGCCTGGATTTTGAACACGAAGCCTGAAAACTTGTCTTCGTCTGGCGCAACTTTGCGGCTTGCCGTGTTGCGCGTCTGCGGGGGCGGGGAAAGGTCAACTACCGCGTCCAGCAGGGATTGCACGCCGAAATTGTTAATGGCCGAGCCGAAAAACACCGGTGTTTGTTTGCCGCTTAAATAGCGCGTTTTATCAAATGTGTGTGACGCACCGCGCACCAGTTCGATATCCACGCGCAAGTCATCTGCAACATGGCCCAGTAGTTCATCCAGACGTGGGTTATTCAGCCCTTTGATCGTCTCGGACGTGCCTTTTTCCGCACGCGGATCAAAGAACGAAATCTCATCGTTATACAAATGGTAAACGCCGCGGAAGCCTTTACCCATGCCGATCGGCCAGGTCATCGGCGCGCATTCCATGCCGAGGGTAGATTCTATTTCATCCAGCAATTCAATCGGCGCACGGCTTTCGCGGTCAAGTTTGTTAATGAATGTGATGATCGGCGTATCGCGCATGCGGCAGACGTTGAGCAGCTTGATGGTCTGCGCTTCCACACCGTTTACCGAGTCAATCACCATCACGGCAGAGTCCACAGCAGTCAACGTGCGATAGGTATCTTCCGAGAAGTCGTCATGGCCTGGCGTATCCAGCAGATTAATCATGTGTTCACGGTAGGGGAACTGCATCACGCTTGATGTGACCGAAATGCCGCGCTGCTTTTCCAGTTCCATCCAGTCACTAGTTGCGTGGCGCGCGGCCTTGCGCCCACGCACTTCACCAGCCACCTGAATCGCACCGCCAAACCATAACAGTTTTTCGGTTAGCGTGGTTTTACCCGCATCCGGGTGGGAAATGATGGCAAAGGTACGGCGGCGGGTGATTTCTTGTTGCAATGACATGGCGGGTTTGAAATAGGAAAAACGCTATTTTACCCGAAATACGCCCTTGTTCTTCATTCTTGCGCAAGCGGGAATTCGGAGAGATGGCCATGCTACATTTGTGCATGTATGCAAGGGTCGCCTATACGTGCTAGCACTTATTTACTCTTGGTAGACTGGTTCGGTAATATGTATAGTTTAGCGGTACGTCCAAAGTAACTACTCGTTACATTATTTATCCCTCTCTGTACCGTCGACTTTTTTGCTATGTTTGATAGGAGGTATTATGGAACTTGCAAAAACAACCCCGATGATTACGAAGAACCCTATTCCGGTTATTGGCATTGAGTCCAGGGTTAAGTCTAACAATGAATCCAGACAGACGTTGAACGTTGGAGATAAACGCGATCTTATAGCAGTGCGTGCTTACTGCAAGGCAGAAGCAAGAGGTTTTGAACCCGGTCATGAGATGGAGGACTGGCTAGCTGCTGAAGCGGAGGTGGCAGGCCAATGAACACCGCGCTAATTGAATACCGGGTAGGCCCCAATGAGGTAACAACCAGTGATGACGCTGCTAATGATCACGTTGCCAGTGACCATGCTAAAAATGCCGCTAGTGCCTGTATTTGCCACAGCGAAGAGATTACAGCGGTAATAACCCTTTACGACAATGGCACGATTTGCGAATGCAACCAGGCGGCGGGAGAGTTGCTAGGCTGCGCACCAAGCAAGCTGACCTGGCAACATATCTCCACATTCTTGCCCCAGCTCGCAGAGAATGCATTGATGCTGGGCGAAAAGATTAACCCTAATTTGCGATTTCTTTCGCGTATTGGTTACGGTTTCGAGATGATTGGATTTGGCGGTGTACACTTTGTTTGCGCGCTATTTTTTAACGAAGTAGAAAACTTCGGCAGACACTGTCTGCGGATCATTATTAGGCCAATGACGCAAGAATTTGCGGCAGCTTGATTAGAGTTTAACTGGGCGGTACACAAATGCAAATCGAATTGCGCATTTTGTATATTATTTCCACGCGCTAAAAGAAAAGCTGCCGGTATTCGTGCTATGAATGGCGGCAGGCTTTACATTCGCTATTTCACTACTTCTTTTAGTTGTTCAAGTATGGCGGGGTTGTCCAGTGTGGAAATGTCCGAAGTGATTTCTTCGCCTTTGGCCAGGCTGCGTAACAGCCTGCGCATAATCTTGCCGGAGCGGGTTTTGGGCAAGTTGTCGCCAAAGCGGATTTCGTCCGGCTTGGCGATCGGGCCAATTTCTTTGCCGACCCAGTTCCGCAGTTCGGCGACGATTTTTTTGGCTTCTTCGCCTTGTGGTCGGGCACCTTTTAGCACCACATAAGCCACGACAGATTCGCCTTTAATATCATGCGGTTTACCGACGACAGCAGCTTCTGCCACCAAGTGGTTCGCTACAAGTGCAGATTCAATTTCCATCGTGCCCAAACGGTGGCCTGACACATTCAGCACATCATCAATACGTCCCATAATGGTGAAGTTGCCGGTTTCCGCATCGCGTACGGCGCCATCGCCCGCCAGATATATCTTGCCGCCTAAATCAGCCGGATAATAGCTTTTCACAAAGCGCCCAGGATCATTCCAGATGGTGCGTATCATGGCTGGCCACGGTTTTTTAATGACAAGCAAACCACCGGTGCCCCAGGGCACGTCCTTGCCTGTTTCGTCCACCACATCAATATCAATGCCTGGGAAAGGCAGCGTGCATGAGCCGGGCACCAGCGCGGTAGCGCCCGGCAGCGGGGTGATCACATGGCCGCCGGTTTCGGTTTGCCAGAAAGTATCAGCGATCGGGCAGCGGCTTCCGCCTACGTTCTCAAAGTACCACATCCACGCTTCCGGGTTGATGGGTTCGCCCACCGAGCCCAATAAACGCAGGCTGCTTAGATTGTAATTTTTAGGATGCACTTCCGGCGTGGTTTCGGAAGCTTTAATGAGCGAGCGAATGGCCGTGGGTGCGGTATAGAAAATCGATACTTGATGCTTTTCAATCGTCTGCCAGAAGCGCCCGGCGTGAGGGTAGGTGGGAATGCCTTCAAACACTACTTGCGTCGCGCCCATCGCCAATGGCCCATAAGCCACGTAAGTGTGGCCGGTAATCCAGCCCACATCGGCGGTGCACCAGAAAACATCATTGGCGTGAATGTCGAATGTCCAGCGCATGGTGTTCATGGCATGCAGCAGGTAGCCCGCGGATGAATGCTGCACGCCCTTGGGCTTGCCTGTGGAGCCTGACGTATAAAGCAAAAATAAGGGATGTTCTGCATTCACCATCACAGGCTCGCAGGTGTCTGCGCAGCCGCCAATCAGGTCATGCCACCAGATGTTGTGTCCATTCCAGGTAACTTCCTGGCCGGTTTTTTTCAGCACCACGACTTGTTGAATGCTGTCGCAACCGCCCATGGCAATGCCTTCATCCACCGCTTGTTTGAGTGGCAAGGTTTTGCCGCCGCGGAATTGGCCATCTGAAGTAATCACAGCTTTTGCGCCTGCATCAATAATGCGTTCATTCAGACTTTTGGCTGAAAAGCCGCCGAATACCACGCTGTGGGTAAGCCCGATACGCGCGCAGGCTTGCATGGCTACGACAGCCTCGATGCCCATCGGAAGATAGATGATGACGCGGTCGCCGAGATTGAGATTCAGTTTTTTCAGGCCATTCGCGAACTGGCAGACTTGGTGATATAGCTCTTTATAACTTACTTTTTTGCTGTCGCCATTGTCAGCCTCAAAAATAATCGCGGTTTTATTGGGGATGGTGTTCAAGTGCCTGTCGAGGCAGTTGGCTGAAACATTCAGTTCGCCATCTTCAAACCATTTGTAAAAAGGCGCGTTGCTGTCGTTAAGGGTTTTTGTAAAGGGTTTGTGCCAAATCAATAACTCGCGCGCCAGTTTCGCCCAAAATCCTTCATAATCGGCAGCGGCTTCTGCGCACAAAGCGTTATAGGCCGCCATGCCAGATACGGTGGCTTGTTGTTTAAACGCATCGCTGGGTTCAAAAATGCGATTTTCATGAAGAACCGATTCAATTGACATGCTGCTGCACTCCCCAAAACGCTATTAATATTGATGAATAATGTAAGATGTAACTAAATTGCCAAACGCCATATTACCTTAAAAAAATGATGCAAACACTGTCTGAAATCGCCAAAAACCGTGCATTAACACCATTGCAGACTTCTTGTCTGCACAGGCTGGAAGTTTGCAGCCCATTTGCACGCAGATTGCTTGCTAACGATGCCGGCCTGCTCGAAGATCTGCTAGACAATCTGGAGGTTTCGTGTGGGTTGGCAGAAATGCAACAATTTCTGGCAAACCAACAAATAAGTGATGAAAATACCTTAAAAAAGGCATTAAGAAAGCTCAGGCAGCGTGTATTGGTGCGCACGATCTGTCGCGACTTAAATGGCTTGGCTGATTTGCAGGAGGTGATGAATACGACTTCCCAGCTCGCGGAATGCACGATTAGCACGGCAATCGATTACCTGAATGCCTGGCAGGTGGAGACCTATGGCCAGCCGGTGGACGCGCAGGGGCATCCGCAAGGCCTGATTGTGATCGGCATGGGCAAGTTGGGCGGCGGTGAGCTCAATGTGTCGTCCGACATTGACTTGATTTTTGCCTATGAGAATGAAGGCGCGACACAGGGCGAACGTCCCATCAGCAATCAGGATTTTTTTGCGCGCCTCAGCAAAAAACTTATTGCGGCGCTGGATGAAATTACCGAAGACGGCTTTGTGTTTCGTGTGGATATGCGGTTGCGGCCGTTTGGCAGCGAGGGCGCGCTGGTTTCGAATCTGGACGCGCTGGAAGAGTATTACCAGAATAACGGCCGCGAATGGGAGCGTTACGCATGGATTAAAGGCCGTGTGGTTGCCGGGCCGCAGGCCAATATCCATGCGCTTCTCAGGCCGTTCGTTTTTAGAAAGTATCTCGATTACAATGCGCTTGCGAGCATGCGCGACCTGAAACTGCAAATTCATCGCGATGTGACACAAAAAGGGCTGCAGGATAATATCAAGCTAGGGCGGGGCGGAATCCGCGAGATAGAATTTATCGCCCAAGTGTTCCAGCTGATTCGCGGCGGGCGCGATATAAGCTTGCAAATTCGGCCTACATTAGCGGTGTTGAATCTGTTGCAAAACAAAAAGCTGTTGTCCGAAAAAACGGTTGTGGAACTGACTGAAGCCTACGTGTTTTTGCGCAATCTGGAACATCGCCTGATGTATGTGGAAGATCGGCAAACGCAGGATTTGCCTAAAACCGACGAGGCAAAAGTGCGCATCGCCCACGCCATGAACTACGCCAGCTGGACAGAGTTTCTCATGGCGCTCAACTGCCACCGTGGCCTGGTACAGCAGCATTTTGACGCAACGTTTAACGATGACAGCGATAGCGAACAGAGCCAGCAACAAACCGCGCAGGAAACGGCCGTATGGCAAGGCGCGCTAGAGAATGATGCTGCCCTGCAAGCCTTGACAAATGTGGGATTTGGCAATGCGTCGCAAGTTCTGCAGCAGCTGCAAATGCTCAGGGCCAGCAGCCGTTATCAACAGCTGCCAGAATTAAGCCGCCAACGCTTTGATTGCCTGATGCCACTGGTGATTAAGCAATCCGGGCAGGAGAAAAATGCAGATATCGCACTGTTGCGCACGATCAATCTGCTGGAGAATATCTGCCGCCGTGCGAGTTATCTGGCCCTGCTGGCCGAGTATCCGGAGGCGCTGCATCTGGTGATTAAGCTATGCGCGGCCAGCCCCTGGCTGGCGCAGTATTTGGCGGCGCATCCCATTTTGCTGGATGAACTGCTGGATACGCGAAACTTATATGCACCGCCTGATTTCGCCAGAATGCAGGAAGAACTCAACGAGAGCATGCAGCAATTGCAAGGGGATACCGAAGCGCAAATGGACGCCATGCGCCATTTCAAGCAGGCTGCAATCTTGCGCCTCGCGGCGCAAGATGTGGCGGGCAGGCTAACTCTGGAAACGTTGTCGGACTATTTGAGCGCGCTGGCCGACCTCATTCTGCAAGTGAGTCTGCAAACGATCTGGCAATCGCTCAAGTTCAGGCATTGCGAAACGCCCAGGTTCGCGGTCATTGGCTACGGCAAGCTGGGCGGCAAGGAGCTGGGTTATCTGTCTGATCTGGATATAATTTTTCTTTATGATGCCGCGCATGAAAATGCTAAGGACGATGATCATCCTGATGCTTCAGAAAACTATGCGCGCTTTGCGCAGCGCATCAACAGCTGGTTTAACAGCGTGACCAATGCGGGGCTGCTGTATGAAACCGATTTGCAGCTGCGTCCGGATGGCAATAGCGGCTTGCTGGTAAGCAGCATAGAAGCATTTCGCGATTATCAACTCCATAAGGCCTGGGTTTGGGAGCATCAGGCCATTACTCGTGCCCGCTTTGTGGCAGGGGATGTCAGTATTGGCAAGGCTTTCGATGCCATTCGTTTTGAAGTGATGACGCAAACGCGCGATATAGAGAAATTGAAAGCCGACGTCATGGCCATGCGCGAGAAAATGCGTGCGGCACAGCGTTTTGAAAAAGACTGGTTTGATGTAAAACACAGCGCGGGCGGCATTATTGATGTGGAGTTTCTGGTGCAGTATCTGGTGCTGGCGCACGCAAGACAATATCCGCAACTCACTGAAAACATTGGTAATATTGGCTTATTAAAAGTGCTGGGCGAATTGAATATTATTAATAAAAACCTGGCGAAAGAAGTAGCGGACGCCTACAGGCAATACCGCAAACTGATTCACGCCACAAAACTGCAGGCGCAAGCGGCAAAGGTAAAATCGGCTGAACTTGAAAAACAGCAGGCAGCTGTATTGGCGCTTTGGAAGACTGTTTTTAGTAAAGATTTAAGGGCACTTCTATAAATACAGGGTTTGGGATGTAGTACGAGGCGCACGGAACGCAGGAGCCGAGATAGTATGGGCTATACAGCGAGGTTGCGACAACGCCAGTTGCGGTGCAGGCTAACATTGGCGAAGCCAATGTTAAGCGTAGCGGCCGAAACCAAAAAACCGCGCAACAAAGTAATGCGCCCAAAAAGTGAATTTATAGAAGTGCCCTTAACACCCCCAGCGTAGCGCCGGCGTATGCACGGGGCTATCCCAATGCTGCTTGATTTCATCATCCAGCAGGCAAACCGTGATGGAAGCGCCTGCCATGTCGATGGCCGTGGTGTAGTTGCCGACCAGGCTACGCGATATATTCAACCCTGCATCGCCCAGCAGCTTCGCCGCGGTGTTGTAGATGAGGTAGAGCTCCATGAGCGGGGTCGCACCGAGGCCGTTGACGAGCAGCAGGATATCCCTTGAAGTATCGTTTTCCAGGGTTGTTTTCAGATCTGCCAGAATGGCGGCAACGCAGTCACCCACGATCGAATCTGCCTCGCGCATGGCTTCGCGCCTGCGTCCCGGCTCGCCATGAATGCCTACGCCCATTTCCAGTTCGCTGTCGCTGATGTCAAAGGTTGGGCGGCCTGCAGCAGGTACGGTGCAGCTGGTTAAAGCCACGCCAATGCTGGCGGTGCGGGCATTCACTTTGTTGCCAAGTAACTGGCAGGCGTGCAAGCTGGCGCCGGTTTCTGCCAGACTGCCAACGCATTTTTCGACAATCACTGTGCCTGCAACGCCGCGGCGGCCGGTGGTGTAGGTGCTGTTGACCACGGCGCAGTCGTCGCTGGTGAGCACGGTGGCATGGTCAAATGGCAGCATTTCCGCGGCCATTTCAAAATTCATCACATCGCCGGCATAGTTCTTCACAATAAACAAAATGCCCTTTCCTGCATGCACCGCTTCGGCAGCAGCCAGCATCTGGTCTGGCGTGGGCGAGGTAAACACCTGGCCGGGGCAGGCGGCATCGAGCATGCCATAGCCGATGTAGCCCGCATGTAACGGCTCGTGCCCTGAGCCGCCGCCGGAAACAATGGCGACTTTATTTTGCGCCGGTTTGGCGCGGGTAACGTAGGCGGGTTCGAAATGTACCTGGACTAAATCGGCATGCGCTTGACCAAAGCCGGTGAGGCTTTCTTTTAACAAAGCGTCAGTCGAATTGATAAATTTTTTCATTGTTTAATCTCTTTCAAAACCAAATCACAGACCGTATGCGTCATCACCTGGCAGCTTTTCGCGCCGGGGTCTAAATGGCCAATCGCACGTTCACCCAAGCCCGCAGCGCGGCCCTTGGTGGCAAGCAGGTTGCGCGTGTATTCCAGCCCTTTATCGGCAGCGCTTTTTACAGCGGCGCATATCTCGGCAACCGGTTTGCCTTGTGCTGCCATCGTGGTGAATGTGGTAGAAACAGGCACCAGCACATCCAGCATGGTTTTTTCACCCACGTTGGATTTGCCGCGCATCATCATGCTCTGCACCCCATAGGCAAAAGCGGCTGCAGTTTCTAGGTGCATATTGGTTTCGTTGATTTTGGCGTGGTGCTCTTTCAGGTATTTGGACATGCCCATAAAAAAGCTCGCAAACAATGGCCCCGAAGCCCCGCCGATAGTGCTGAGCAGCTTCATGCTGATTTTTTGCAGCGCGTCTTCCGGCGGCAGCGGCAGCAGTTCGTTATACATGCCCGCAATCATCTCGCTGCCGCGTTTCATGTTGATGTAATGGTCGCCATCGCCAATCGCGCGGTCTAGCGATTCAATATCGGCCTCATGCGCAACAATTGCGGCGTATATGGCCAGGGCGGAAGATAAAATAAAAGGAGTTTTCATGCGGCTAGTTTAAAACTAAACCGGTGAAAATAGAACTGGAAGGTTGAATTATTTGCAGCGTTTGTACGGCTCTTTTCATCAGCTGTTTATTCTCTACGCGCTAACTGCCAAACTTAGCGGGCCATGATCAAAGTTTTGCACGATGGCCTCAATAGCCCTCCAGGCGCTGAGTTTTTGCTCAAACGACATCGCGGCATGTGCCGGGCTTGTTGAAGGCAAACGCGTAAAACTGATGGGGTTATTGTTGATATTTTTCAGCACATGGCGCAAGAAATATTCCTCGGCCTTGGCGCCGTTAAAAAATACATGCGTGATTTTATTGTGCGTTTGGAAGAATGTCTTAAAATCGTTGGCTATCTGCGTATCGCGCTCAATCATCGCATCCAGGCTGCCTTCCCGCCTGCATGAGTGCAGCACATCCCAAAGCGCAATTCTGGCTGACTTTAGCGCCTGAGTTCTTGCCTCATAGGTAGATGCAATATCAAGCTGAAGCAGATGGCAAATGATGCGCCAGAAAGTATTCTGGCCATGCGCATAATATTGTCCGGCGGCCAGCGATGCGCGTCCCGGCATGCTGCCAAGAATCAGTATCTCTGCGTTTTCATCCGCAATGGGCTCAAAGCTGTGAATGCGCGTCATGTTGCTGTTCTATGAAGCTCGACAGAGTGGGCGAAGCAACGCTTGCGGGCGTTATATTTTATATTTGTTGTAGATTTCCTTTCTTACCGGGCAGCCGCAAACATGCCCGTATCCAAACGATGTTTTATACACGCAAGGATTATGGTCTTTGCACTCAATAAAATGCACTTTGCCGTCGACGCAATCCTGTACTTTACATAACGGATGATTTTCTGATTTCAGGCAGGCAAGATCATGCTTGCAAAGGGTCGCTAATGCTTTGATATCTTCACTGATTTCAATTTTCATGTTAGCTCCTTGCGAGAATATACAAACATGGCGGCGAACTGAACACCATCGTTCATAACTGGCATAAATCCAGCATAGGCTTAATTGCGAGAGGGCGCAAGCCCAAAAAGACACAAAAGCCAAGAAAAATTAGATGCCCTGCAAGGCAATATCCATGCGGGCTGCAGGGCGATGGATTTGAAGAAAAAACGTCTGATTAAGGGGCGCGTTTAGCGCGTGCCGCTTGATGGAGGCGTTAGAGTAGATTTTTCCAAACGCTCGGCAAGCCACACTTTAATAATGGACTGCCTCGTAACCCCAAGTTTTCCAGCCTCCCGATCCAGGGATTCGATCATCCATGTTGGAAAATCGACATTCACGCGCTTTTGCTCTTGCAATACGCGTTTTGCCTTTGACAAATCCAGCGAGGCTGTAATGTCAACATTCTCGTCAAACTGCTGTTCAAAATCTTTAGCTTTCATATAATGCAACCTCCTCGGTGCGTGAGCGACGAACAGAAATAAGTCGAATATTTGTGCCTCTATAGGTGATAACTGCTGACCAGTGTTTCTTGTTAATCAGCCCTATCATCAGATATCTTGGCTCATCTTCGGTTTTAGCGGGGATTTCCAATAACCTTGGATCATTCCATAAATCCTGAGCATCAATGAAATTGATACCATGCTTAAGAAGATTCGCCTGACTTTTTGTTTCGTCAAATTCAAATACTATCATGGTATATAAAATATACCTTTTTCATACAAAAATCAAGTATTGAGGATGTGCTCTAATGCGCGGCATTTTGCAGCTTGAGCAGCAAGTTATGCGTGGCTTGCTTGAGGCTTTGCTACGAGAGCCAATGTAAAACCGCGGCGCAAAGCACCAGGCCTGTCATGTGGTAGGAGCCTACAACGGCAGCATAAAGTCCAGGATGCTGCATGTTCGGGGCGATGGCATTTACCGCAGTAATAGGTGCACCGTACCCGATGCCAGCCAGAAGTCCAATTCTTAAATAGTCCTCGAGCGACTGCGCTTGAGCAAGCTGTGCAAGGTAAGCGGTTGCAAATGCCGCCACCAGGCAACCCAATAGTGGGCCAACGTAGTAAATGGTGCTAGGCCGCCATTTTGGCGGGCGTTCAAAGCCAACGGCTTTGTCCCACTGCCTGCCAAATAACGGCGTAAACCAAAGGCCCCCAAGCGCAAAATATGCAAAGCCAGCGGCAAGAATCGGAAGCAACTTCATGTTGATTTCTTTCTTTTTTAGACGCCTAACGTTTGAATTAACCCGCCGCGCTGTAGGCGCGGTCGGGGTTGAATGATAGGTTAGGGATTTTGTGTAAATGCACTTTGCTTGCCGCATGATAAGCAGTTAAATAAAGATTGCTTTATGCCTAAATCGCCGAATGTTGGGTCTGGTCTGCTGCCAGCTCTATTTAGATTATCGCTGCCACAGTGGTCGCAGACGTAATTGTGAGGGTTTATGTTATGAGAAGATTCCAGTGTTTTTATCTGTTGTTGCAGCTGCTGTTTATCGAGCTTAAGACGCTCATTCTCGCCTTGAAGGTGCGTTATTTGCTCCTTAAGCGCAGCGGCTTGCTTTTCGACAAGCGCATGCTGGTCGTTAAGAAGCGCAATGCGCTCCTTCAATATCGTAGCCGAACCGTGCTCGTTAATCAGTTTTTCGAGTCCATCGAGCAATCCCATAATGAAAACCCTAACGTTTGACATAAGGGGCGCGCTTTAGCGCGTCCCGCTTGATGGATGGGTTAGCCTGAATATACATTGGATTTACCCAGATTACATGTGGAACAAAGGGTTTGAAGATTGGCTAATATTGTTTCACCGCCCTTACTCCATGGAATTATATGGTCAACGTGCAGTTCAACCCCTTGTGTGATTGCTGGGCTTGCACCGCAAGCACAGCAAGTGAAGCGGTCTCGTTGTAGCACATGCCAACGAAGCCTAAGAGAGGGGTCTCTGCCTGTTTTGGGTTGGCTTTCGTTACTTGATACTACTGTTGGTACATCAGTTCCACCAGCGTTGGCATACTCAATGAAAGCTTCTAATGCCGTTGTCCATGAACTAAATCTTCTGTTGTAAGGGCTCTGCGAAATAGTCGAAGGCGCTTTTGCCAATTCGCTGCGTCTGGGCTGGCGACCAAAGTGTTGCCATAACGTTAAAATGTTTTCAAATAAGCGTTCATCTGGAATGTTGGTTTCGTTTGAGACCGCCAAACCTGCTTTGATTAGTGCATTGTTCCAAGTGCCAAAGCGCCTTGCCACCGTAGTGTTATCGTAATTGCCAAGTTCATTGTACTTGGGCATAGATACCTTTGATGTGTTCAGCATTTCGCTAACGCGTTTCAAATCCATGAGAAGCTCAGAATCACTAACTGGCTGTCCCGAGACTCGTGATAATTTAAAGTTATTTGATGACATGCTAATTTTAGGGCTAACGTTAGAATTAACGCGCCGCGAAGTGGTCGCGGTTGAATGAGGGGTTAGGGGATATGGATGATTGGACTAGATATGCCATGACTTGGAAGCCAGGTATGCCGGTTATTTGCTACCCGACAGAAAGCCTGGAACTGCTTGGTGTTTTGACATATCTGCGATGGCTACGATATAACCCACAGGTATTTGAACAGGCCAATCTGGACGGTCTTTCTCAATTATGTGGAACTCAACAAATCCCCCGATGTGTTCCACCTTGCTTCCGTACAGATAGCGTTCCTCATTGTGAATTCGGAGACAAGAAGAAACCAATGAGAGAAATTCTTGAGGAGCATTTGGATGAAGTAATAGGGCGAAGCGAGTAGATGACATGATTACCCTAACGTCTGAATTCACCGGCCTGCGCGGCTTTTCGCGCAGGTCCGCTGGAATGATGGGTTGGGCGTAACAGGGCAATGGTCATGCGAAATGATGTGCTATCAGACGACTGATACCGGCGTGCGCGGCGACCAAAACCGGGCGGTCTACTCTTCCCTCACTTAGAAACGCCGCAATAAGAATGGGAGAACGACCGGGAGGAATGGCGATTGCCACATCGTTAACTGCGCCACGCTCCCCCGTGCCGGTTTTGTCGCCAACCAGCCAATCCTTGGGCAGCTTCGCTCGCAAACGATCATAGCCCGTTTCACAGTCGCGCAGCCATTGCAGCAAAAGATCACGGGATGTAGATGAAAGGCGATTTCCGCACAGAACCTTCCTCATCAACGTAGCCATCGCCCGAGGTGAGGTTGTGTCGCGGAGATCGTCTGCCTCATTGTCATTGAGCGTGGGCTCGTTTCTGTCGAGACGTGTTACAGCATCACCGCACGACCGGGCGAACTCGGTAACAGCCGACGGGCCGCCCAATTTGGAGAGCAGCAGATTGGCAGCCGTATTATCACTGACCACAATCGCAGCACGGCTCAAATCGCCCACGGTCATGAAGCCTTCCGCAACATGCTTGCTTGTGACAGGGGCATAAGCCAGAAGATCAGCCGGCCCATACAAAACACGGTCGCCGAGTGACACCATATTTCGCTCCACCTGCGCAAGAATGGTTGCTACAAGCACCCACTTGAATGTCGAGCACATCGCGAAGCGTTCATCCGGCCTGTGTGCCAATACTTTGCCGCTTCCTGTATCCACGGCAAAAACGCCGACCCTCCCGCCAACCTTCGCCTCAATATCGGCGATAGAAGCAGGCTCGTCTTCAGTGCTTGCGGCAGACACGACAGGTATTGTCGCCAGAACGCTGACGACGGCGATCAAAAAATCTCTTCTCGTGCAGGATTGGCTATTCATGCGCTTGAGACGCCCAACTATTAAGTAACCGTCCCAATGACGGTGTGTAAACGAGCGTATTATTTTTCATTTTTCTTGTCATATCATCAAATTAGGTCAATAATAGGGAGCCTTTAAACTATAGTCAATACCATATGGCATCGCAATCCCCGTTTTTAGATTCTGTCCGCAACAAAATCCGTTTAAAGCACTATAGCATAAGAACGGAAGAGGCCTATGTGCAGTGGGTTAAGCGCTTCATTTTGTTTCACGGCAAGCGGCACCCCGGCGAATTGGGCGCGCCGGAGGTTGAGGCGTTTTTAACGCATCTGGCGGTGGATGGCCATGTTTCTGCCAGCACGCAAAACCAGGCGCGTAGTGCTTTGCTGTTTTTGTATAAGTATGTGCTGGGGCAGGAGCTGCCTTGGCTGGATAACGTAGAGCAGGCGCAAAAGCCGCGCAGATTGCCAACGGTGCTGGATAACGATGAAGTGCGCGCATTGTTAGGCCAGTTGCAAGGCGTGCATTGGCTGGCGGCTAGTTTGTTGTATGGCTCCGGCTTGCGTTTGATGGAAGTTTTGCGCATGCGGGTGAAGGATGTTGACCTGAAGCGTGGCGAGATTCTGGTGCGCGAGGGCAAAGGCTTTAAAGACCGTGTGACCATGTTGCCAAAGATGGCGATAGAGCCGCTGCGCGGACATTTGCTGCAAGTAAAACATTTGCATGAACAAGATTTGGCGAGCGGCGGGGGAGAGGTGTTTTTGCCTTATGCCTTAGAGCGAAAATACCCGAACGCAGGCAAGGAGTGGGGCTGGCAGTATGTGTTCCCCTCTACAACGCTTTCAACAGACCCGCGTTCCGGTAAGGTGCGGCGCCATCATCTGGCCGATGAGACGATACAGCGCGCTATTAAGGCGGCATGCCGCCGCGCGGGCATTACCAAACCTGCCACGCCGCATACTTTACGGCACAGCTTTGCCACGCATCTGCTGCAGGGTGGTTATGATATCCGCACCGTGCAAGAGCTGCTGGGGCATGAAAATGTGGCGACTACCATGATTTATACGCATGTATTGAACAAAGGTGGCAAAGGCGTGAGCAGCCCGTTGGATGTGTTAAATTAGCAGTAATTGTTAGAAAGTCAAATATGGCCAATTTAGACCAATATCGCGTTAACCCTAAAAAGTTTTCGTTGAAAAATTATAAATCCGACGATAAATCTGAACGCACTGGCGATAAAGCACAAGATGCGATGGAGCTTGAAAAGCTGGCGACTGAGATCAATGCTCTGCAGGATATTCTGCACGCGCAGGCCAAACATAAGGTATTGCTGCTGATTCAGGGCATGGATGCCAGCGGCAAGGATGGCACGATAAAGCATGTGTTTAGCGAGTGCGATCCTTTAGGTATACGTTTGGCGAGTTTTAAAGCGCCAACACCGGAAGAATTGGCGCACGATTACTTGTGGCGGGTGCATGCCCAGGTGCCGCAAAAGGGTGAGATTGTGATTTTTAACCGCAGCCATTATGAAGATGTGCTGATTGTGAAAGTGCACGACTGGATTGATGCTGCGGAGTGCGAGCGCCGTTATGCACAGATTAACGATTTTGAGCGCATGCTTACCGAAACCGGCACGGTGATCATCAAGTGTTATTTGCATATCTCGAAACAGGAGCAAAAACAGCGCATGCTGGAGCGCCTGAATGACCCAACCAAAACCTGGAAATTTAACACGAACGATCTGAAAGAGCGCGATTTGTGGGATAAATACATGCAGGCTTACGAGAGCGCGATGCGCGCGACTTCGACCGATTATGCGCCCTGGTATGTGGTACCGGCAGATTCCAAAACCAACCGCAATTTACTTATTTCCAGGCTTTTGCTAAATGCGCTTAAAGGGTTGAAACTGGTATATCCGCCTGTGCCCGCCGAGTACAAGAATATCGAGATTAAAGATTAGTAGATTTGGGAAATAACAGATTTAATGATTTTTACGCTTGCTGTTTTTGCACATATTGCCTCAAACTTGCATGTTTATTTTTCGGGTAGGATATGAGTTTAAGGTTCCGCTTAAATCTGCTGATTACCTTGCTGTCGCTGGCTTTTATACTGGTGGTGGGCACGATACTGGTGAACGATACACGCATTTCGATTCGCGAGCGGGTAGAGGCCGCCAGCCGCGTCACGGTGCAGTTGCTGGATACCATCATTATCAGCTCCGCAATGAACCCGGATATGGGACCTACACATGTGGTGCTGCAGCAATTTTTACAGTCGCTGGGCTATGTGCGCAGCAGCAATATCGTGCTGTACGATATACGCGGCAATGTCATATATCAATCGCCGGAATCCACCTATCGCACTGAAGTGCATCCGCCGGACTGGTTTGTGAAACTGGTAGCGCCCGCGACAGAAACCGTAGAGCGGAAAATCCGCTACGGCACCTTGGTGGTTTCATCCAGCGCGGCAGGTTCGATACGTGAGGCGTGGGCTGGGTTTAGCCAGTTGATGTGGATCGGCTTAGGTTTTTTTATTCTGCTCAACAGCATGGTATACGCGCTGCTAAGCCATTCGCTCAGGCCGGTAAATCGCATTCTGGCCTCCATCAACCGTATAGAGCAGGGTGATTTAACCACGCGCTTGCCAGCCTTTAAATTACCGGAATTCGATCGCATCGGGCATAGTTTGAACCGCATGGCGGAATCGCTGGCGATAGAGCGGCAGCTGGAAGAAAACCGCCAGCTTACGCAGCTGATACAAAGCCATATTGAAGATGAACGCAGAAGCCTCGCGCGCGAGTTGCACGACGAACTGGGCCAGTATGTGACGGCGATTAAAACCTTTGCCGTGGCGATTGCCAATAAAACCAGGGGCAAAGTGCCTGAAGTGGAAGCAAGCGCGCAAACCATTGTGGCCGCCGCCAATCATATCTATGATGGCATGCACAATATTATCCGCCAGTTGCGTCCTGGAGCGCTGGACAACCTGGGCTTGAGTGAAACGCTGCGCGATGCGGTTAATTTCTATCAGAATCAATATCCTGAGTTGACGATCAATTTAAGCTTGTCTGGCAACTTGGATGCACTCGGCGAAACTTTGAACATCAATATTTATCGAATAGTGCAGGAGTCGATCAATAATGTGATTAAGCATGCCGAAGCCACGATGATTGATATTGATCTGGCGGCTACCGAAACAGGGGCGTTGCAGCTTACGATTAAAGATAATGGTTCGGGTATGGATATGGATGAGCTTGAACGAAACAATCATTTTGCCAATCATTTCGGGTTAATTGGTATGCGTGAGCGTGTGCAGGGGTTGCATGGCAGTTTTAGCGTGGATTCTGAAACTGATCCGGCGTCGACACAGCGCGGCACGGTAATTCGTATTAATATTCCACAGGCGATCAAAACAGAGGGTGAGTCGGCATGAGCCAAATTAACGTGATGCTGGTTGATGACCACGCGGTGGTACGCATGGGCTTTAAGATGCTGCTGGAAACCGCTTCGGATATAAAAGTGGTCGCCGAAGCGGAAAATGGCGAAACTGCGATTAAGGCTTATATGGAGCACAAGCCGGACGTGGTGGTGATGGATATCACCATGCCTGGCATGGGCGGTCTGGAGGCGATAGAGCGCATTTTAGCAAAAGAAAGCCATGCCAAAATTCTGGTGCTCTCTGCGCATGAAGATTCCGTGCATCCCAAGCGTGTATTGAATGCTGGCGCGGTGGGCTATTTAACGAAAAGGTCGGCTGCCGAGGAGTTGATTAAGGCGATTCGCGTTGTTGCAAGCGGCAAAAAATATCTCGAAGCCAGCGTGGCGCAGCAAATGGCGATTCAGCAGTTATCCGGCGAGCAAAGCCCGGTGGATGTACTGAGCGAGCGCGAATTTGAAGTATTTATGTCACTGGCAAAAGGCAAAACCACCAACGAGATTGCAGAAGCGCTGTTTCTAAGCCCGCGCACGGTGGGCACGCATTTATACAACATCAAACAGAAACTGAACGCTAATAATTCAGCTGAAATCGCGCTGATTGCGATGCGAAGCGGTTTGCTGGAGCCTTAAGTATTGCTTTGTCTTCGTTGGTCTTGTAGCGCGCAACATTGAGTTCGCCTGGGGTTGCCAGTTCCACTACAGCGATTGCGCCGCTGGGCAATTTACCAAAATCCGGCGGGATCAGAAAAGTGATTATTTTTTTGCCGTTCTCGTTCTCAGCGCTAGATTTTATCGCGCCTGTGGCTACCGCCCAGCGTTGCCACTCTTGCTGTTTTGGCAGGCTGGTAGCACCCATCAAACGCGCTTTTTCGTATACGGCTGCTTTTTCTTCTCCGATGAGCAGGTTGAATAGTTCGACACGTACCAGCTTGCTGCTTTGTATCACCTGAATCGGCGTTTCGGTTTCTTCAGCTTGTTCCGGCAAAGGTTCTGCTATCGGTTTGACTTCCTGAAACCCGGAAGTGGCCATCGCAACCCAGACATCATCAGGTTGTGTGTCTTTAAGCTTTATGCTCTTGGGTTCGCGGTTGCTGCTTCCTTCGTCAACATCCATCGCCTTGGCCACGGCCTTATCCGCAACGCTGGTGGCGATGGAGCGCGCGATTTGCTGCGCAACTGTACCGCCCAGGCAACCGCTGAGCAGACAAAAGGCTGCAAGCAATGCAATAGTTCTAAAAATTATAAAGGGGTTAACCATTAAAACTAAGCCTGCGTTTTTAACGGGGAAAGTTCAGATTACTGCTAACTCATTGAAATGTCTAGAGCTTTGTGGTGATGAAAGCGGCTGACCACATTATTTTGTGGTATGTGTTGCATGTACGCTAATAATGCCGCTCAGGATGATTAAACCGATAGCCAGCCATTCCGAAAATGAAAGCTGTTCTTGCCATAACAAAATGCCGATTAAACTGGCCAGCACCACCGTCACATAGGCCAAACTCGCCACGGTGAGCGTATTGCCAGTACGATAGGCACGCGTCAGCGCCAACTGCGCAATTGTGGCAGAAACACCCAAACCCAATAAAAGCGGCATATCCTGCCAGCCAATCGGCGTGAAATGCTGTAACAGCATCCAGAGGCCACCGCCTATGGTAGAGATCAGGGTGAAATAAAATACGGTGCGCCAATCCGGCTCATTCGCGTTTGCCAGCTGCTTTACATGTACATAGGCCAGGGCCGCGCCGGCGCCGGAAAGCAGCCCCATCGCGCCTGCCAGGCTGTCTTCACGATGAAATGTGGGTTGTAGCAACAGTACCACGCCGACAAACCCTAGCATTATTGCCAAATATAACCCTTTTTTAGCCAAACTCGTCTGATGCTCACTTTGCAGTAAAAACGGCATAAACAGCGCCAGAAACAAAGGCGAGGTATAGTTCAGCGTGATCGCTGTGGCGAGCGGTAAATGCGCAATGGCATAGAAAAATAAAACCAGCGACGCAAAGCCTACCAAAGCGCGTGACATGTGTTTTGCCATCACGGGCGTGCTAAGCGGCAATTGCCTGGTGAGAATATAAGCGTAAATTACCAGTAGCCCAAAGGCTGAACGATAAAACACCAGTTCTGCACTGCTGAATTTAGCCGCTCCGATTTTCACCAGCGTGCCCATAATGGCAAAACCCAGCGCGGCTACCAGCATCCACAAGCTGCGCAGGTTTGGCAGCGAATCAGGAAATTTCATCGTGCGCTGTCTGGCGACAAATGCGGCTCAATCTGCTTGCGATACCAAAGATGAAAATGTTCCAGACCCGTTTCCATCGGGTGTTGATAAGGGCCGCGTTCATCAACGCCCTGTGCGTAAAGCGCCTGGCGGCCTTTGTGCATGCGTTCGCAAATTTCATTGTCTTCCACTGCGGTTTCCATATAGGCGGCCTGCTGCGCTGCAATGTAGTCGCGCTCAAACAAGGCGATGTCTTCCGGATAATAAAATTCCACGACGTTGCTGCAGGTATCTAGCCCGGTGGGAATGATGTGCGAGATGACGAGTACGTTGGGATACCATTCAATCATCAGGAATGGGTAATAGGCAAACCAGATGGCGCCCAGTTTGGGCGGCTTGTCGCCATGATATTGCGTGACAGTCTGTTGCCAGCGCTGATAGACCGGCGACAGCTGCCGATCCTGCATGGGCTTGTAGCCGACGGTCTGTACGCTGAAATTCTCGCCGAACTCCCAGTGCAGGTCACCGCAGTCTACAAACTGGTTCAGTCCCGGGTGAAATGGCCCCACGTGGTAATCCTCTAAATACGTCTCGATAAAGGTTTTCCAGTTGAATTGATAATGGTCTATATGCGCATGGTCAAAATGGTAGTTGGAGAAATCGAAATCCTGCTTGCAGCTTAGCTGTTCAAGTTCATGCGCAATGTGATGTGGCGCTTCAAACAACATGCCCTGCCAGTTTTCAAGCGGCGTCTTGTTCAAATGCAGGCAAGGATTCTGCTCAAAATGCGGCGCACCCAGCAGTTTGCCGTCCAGGTCGTAGGTCCAGCGGTGCAATGGGCACACGATATTGCTGGTATTGCCTTTACCATCCAGCATGATTGCCTGGCGATGCCGGCAGACATTGCTGATAAGTGAAACTTCGCCCTTCTGGTTCACCAGTGTTTTGGCATTGCGCTTCCAGCCAAGCGTATAGAAATCACCTGCATTAGGC
>JBGAVG010000004.1:0-197098 GCA_044228245.1 Methylotenera sp. | reverse complement strand
AGCCATGATCAAACTCTTCAGTTTAATATGACTATTACTTTTTTCCTCTTGCGAGGTGGTATTTCGCTTTGCTTTATCAACCTAAGAAATTTAGGTTGAGTACTCAAATTCATTTCAAGGTGTGTCTTGTCGTCTGCCCAATTTAACTTGAGCAAACTATTTACATACTTGTCATAAATCTAAGTGTAAGCATTTGTATCTTGAGTCTTGCATAAACCATACAACAAAACATTCTTAACCTTTTACAAAGCCAAGCATTCGTTGCGTCTAAGCAAGCGTCTTAACTACAAACACCCACACTTATCAGTCGTTCAGTTTGTTAAAGAGCGTATTCTTAAAAAGAATAAATTCCAAAATCTAAATTTTCGAATTTATTCACTCCAGAATCTTGGTTGCGGGAACAGGATTTGAACCTGTGACCTTCGGGTTATGAGCCCGACGAGCTGCCAGACTGCTCCATCCCGCGTCCGATTCGACGTACATGCCGCCGAGAGATGAGACTATAGCAAACTATAGTCATTTGTGTCAAACAGTATTCGGAAATTTTTATTAGATAACGCCAATAAAAAATAAGCCCCTAAACTTAGGGGCCCAAAAATAAGCTTAATTGCTCGCTATTTCTGAATTATTTGCCTATCGCGCCAAACACCTTTTTGATCAAGCTGCTGGCCTGACCAACCGGGTCTTTACGAATCGCGGCCTCTTCTTTGGCAATCATCAGATACACGCCATCCAAAGCCTTGTTCGTCACATACTGCTCGATTTTGGCGTCTTCTTTTTTCACCACGCCAAATTTACTGCCCATTTCAGCATACTTGTTATAGCTCTCTGCCAATTGAACATTTTCAGTCGCCTTTTTCACAATGGGCAAAAATTTCTCGGCCATTTGCGCAGAGGTGGTTTTTTTAAAGTATTGCGTAGCGGCATCTTCGGGGCCAGTAAGGATTGCTTTAGCGTCTGCCAGCGTCATTTTCTTCACTGAATCCACCAGCAAAGCCCTGGCCTCAGGCACGGCCGCTTCGGCCGCGCGGTTCATTTTTAACACCAGTTCGTCCGATTGCTTGCCCATGCCCATCAGCTTCATGCCTTTTTCAATCTTTTTCAGAGATTTCGGCAAAGGAATCTTGACTTCTTTGTTGCCCAAAAAGCCATCGGGTGCGCCCAAGCTGGAAATGGCTTTGCCGATGCCTTGCGTCAGCGCTTCTTTTAAGCCGCCACTGGCTTCGGCATTGCTTAAATCACTTACGCTGAGCGCATTGGCATGCGTGACAAATAGGGCGAGCAACGCCATTGATAAGAAACGTTTCATATTGAGATGTCCTTTAAGTTGTATAGTGAGCATGCGATCAGTACAACGAGTTACACCCCAATAAGTTTACGTTATTTTTTAGCTTTTAGGGACTCTACCTGCCAGATGTTTTTGGCGTATTCACCTATCGTTCTATCGCTTGAGAATTTAGCCATGCGCGCCACGTTCAATATGGCCCTTCTCGACCACTCCTCCTGATCCTGATACACGCGACCAACTTCCTCCTGCATCGCAATATAGCTTTCGTAGTCGGCCAGCAACAAGTAATTATCGCCATTATTCAGCAAGTTATCGACAATCGCTTGATAGCGGTTAGGTTCTTCGACAGAAAAGAACCCGGTTGCAATCATATCCAGCACTTCTTTCAACTCTGAGTTTTGATTGTAATAATGACGCGGATTGTATGCGCTGGCTTTAACATCAGCTACCTGTTGCGTAGTCAAGCCGAATATAAAGATATTAGCATCACCCACTTCCTCCTTAATCTCCACGTTGGCGCCATCCAGCGTGCCAATGGTTAATGCGCCGTTCAGTGCCATCTTCATATTACCAGTGCCGCTGGCTTCGGTGCCCGCAGTTGAAATCTGCTCGGACAGGTCGCTTCCGGGGAACAAAATCTCGGCAGCCGAAACCTCATAATTTGGATAAAACACCACTTTGAGCTTGTCGCCGATGGCAGGATCCTCGTTCACAATCAACGCCACATCGTTAATCAAGCGAATGATGAGCTTGGCCATCCAGTAACCTGGCGCTGCTTTACCGCCAAATATCACCGTACGTGGCGTAATGCCTTTCTCGCCCCTGCGAATACGGTTGTACAGCGTAATCACGTGCAGCACGTTCAACAGTTGGCGCTTATATTCATGAATACGCTTAATCTGCACATCAAACAAGCTATTTGGGTTCACGGTAATATTGGTGCGTGATTTGATTTTTTCGGCCAGGCGTTGTTTGTTGGCATGCTTCACTGCACGGAACGCTTTCCTGAAATCCTTATCATCCGCCAAAGGCGTCAATTTCACCAGCTGGGTTAAATCTTTTTGGAAACCATCGCCAATCGCTTTTCCAATCAAGCTTGTCAAACCGGGATTGGCCTGGTTCAACCAGCGCCGCGGCGTAATGCCGTTAGTCACGTTGGTGAATTTACCCGGGTAGATTTTATGGAAATCCGCAAACAAGGTCGTTTTCAGCAAATCACTATGCAATGCTGCCACGCCGTTCACAGTGTGACTGCCCACTACCGCCAGATGCGCCATACGAATGCGACGGCCGTGCGATTCATCAACAATTGACACACGATTGATTAAATCAATATCACCAGGGAAATGATGATTGACCATGGTTAAAAATCGATGATTGATTTCGTAGATGATTTCCAAATGTCGCGGCAACAAAGTGCCAAAAAGCCCAACAGACCAAGTCTCTAAAGCTTCTGGCATTAATGTATGGTTTGTGTAAGCAAAAATCTTGTTTACCAAACCCCAGGCAAAATCCCAGTTCAAATGGTGTACGTCTACCAATTGATGCATCATCTCGGCCACACCAATAGAAGGATGTGTGTCATTGAGTTGAATCGCAATCTTCTCTGGTAACAATTGCCAATCTGCCGGTTTTTTCATCTCGTGCGCGCTTAAAAAGCGGCGCAGAATATCCTGGATTGAAGCTGATACAAAGAAATATTGCTGCTTCAAACGTAGTTCTTTACCTAATTCACAAACATCATTTGGATATAGAACTTTTGAAATATTCTCTGTGCTATTGCGCTCTTCCACCGCGCGTTCATAATTACCGTCGTTAAAATGGCGCAAATCGAACTCGCGTGACGCCTTGGCTGACCACAGCCGCAAACTGTTCACGGTTTCCGTACCATAGCCTGGCACAGGCATATCGTAAGCCATGGCCACCACATGCTCTGCGTCCACCCAGTGATGTGTGATGCCGTGATTGTTTTCTGGTACTTGAATGACGCGCCCATAAAATTTAATTACGTAGGTCGATTCAGGTCGTTGAAATTCCCAAATATTGCCATAACGCAGCCAATTATCAGGATTTTCCACTTGCTGACCATGCTCTATTGCTTGTTTAAACATGCCGTATTCATATCGGATACCATAGCCTGTTGCAGGAATATCCATCGTCGCCATCGAATCTAAAAAGCAGGCCGCCAAACGTCCCAAGCCGCCATTACCCAGCGCTGCATCATGCTCTATTTCCGCAGTGTTTTCTAAATCACGCCCTAATGCACTCAATCCGTCGCTTAACTCTTCTTTCATGCCCAAATTCAGTGCAGCATTGGTGAGCATGCGCCCAATTAAAAACTCTAGAGATAAATAATATACACGCTTCGGATCATGCTCATAATACGAATCAGCTGTTTTTACCCAGCGCTCAACCACATGGTCACGCACCGTGTACGCAGCCGCATCGTACCAATCGCGCGGCGTCGCAGCCTCACTAGTCTTGAAAGTAGAAAAAATAAGATGGTTTTGTAAGGCCTGTTTAACGGGAGTAAGCTTAGGTAGCGCTTGCGTTTTAGAAGACGTTGAAGAGGGTTTGCTATCGGATTTCATCATAACCTTTTTAATTTATACTTACGTCGTTATTTTAGCAAATACCGCGCCAAGTATAAATTAAAATTTAAAGCCCGCTAATTTAGCGGGCTTTAAGCACATCATTAATCAAACTAGCAAACTATTCATGCGGCGCACAAAGCTAGCAGGATCCTCCAGTTGACCGCCTTCCGCTAATAAAGCCTGATCAAATACAAGATGTGCCAAATCATTAAATCTGGCGGCTTCGGTTTCAGTTTCCATGCGTTTTACCAGCTTATGCTCCGGGTTCAGCTCTAAAATCGGTTTGCTTTCCGGCGCTTTTTGCCCGGCAGCCTTCAAGATACGCGCCAGATTGCCTGACAAATCATGTTCACCCGCCACCAGACAAGCCGGTGAATCGGTTAGGCGGTGCGTCACGCGCACCTCTTTTACCGTATCACCAAGCGAGGTTTTAACTCTTTCAATCAGCGACTTAGCTTCTTCCTCAATTTTCTTCTGTGCTTCTTTTTCGGTATCGCTCTCCAGTTTGCCTAAATCCAGATCGCCTTTGGCAATGGATTGCAGCTTCTTACCTTCAAACTCAGCCAGGCTACCCAATAACCATTCATCCACTTTGTCGCTCATCAGCAATACTTCGATGCCTTTTTTACGGAAAATTTCCAGATGCGGTGAATGCTGCGCTGCTGCAAACGTGTCAGCAGTAATATAATAAATAGCCTCCTGTTCAGGCTGCATGCGGCTTACGTAATCAGCCAGTGAAACCGTTTGCGCATCGGTATCGGCGTGCGTAGAAGCGAAGCGTAATAAACCAGCGATTTTTTCTTTATTGGCAAAATCCTCGCCCGGGCCTTCTTTGAGCACGCGGCCAAACTCGGCCCAGAATTTGGCATAGTCGTCCGGCTTGTCTTTAGCCAGATCTTCCAGCAAACCAAGCACTTTTTTCACCGAACCACTTTTTATCGCGTCCACGTCACGGCTATCTTGCAGAATCTCGCGCGAAACATTCAGCGGCAAATCAGCAGAATCAATCACACCGCGCACAAAACGCAGGTATTGCGGCATGAGTTTTTCCGCGTCCTCCATAATAAACACGCGCTTCACATACAGCTTGATGCCGTGACGGCGCTCACGATCATACAAGTCAAACGGAGCCTTGCTTGGAATATACAGCAGCGAAATATATTCCTGTTTGCCCTCTACACGGCTGTGGGTGTAGGCCAGCGGATTTTCAAAATCGTGCGAAACGTGTTTGTAAAACTCTTGGTATTCTTCTTCTGTGATATCACTCTTAGCGCGCGCCCACAAAGCTGAGGCTCTGTTTACGGTCTCGTCTTCATCCGTTGGCACCTGCTCGCCATCTTTCCATTCCGATTTCTTCATCACAATGGGTAACGTGATGTGGTCGGAATACTTGCGGATAATGGTTTTGAGTTTCCAGTCATTCAAGAACTCATCTTCGCCTTCGCGCAAATGCAGGACAATGTCTGTACCTCTTGAAGCCTTATCTACGCTTTCCAGCGTGTAATCGCCCTCCCCGCTTGACTCCCACTTTACGGCCTCTTTTTCACCTGCACGGCGCGTTATCAGCGTGACTTTATCGGCGATGATAAAGGAAGAATAAAAGCCGACCCCGAACTGGCCAATCAGGTTAGCATCCTTGGCCTGATCGCCCGTCAAACTTTGAAAAAACTCTTTGGTGCCCGATTTAGCAATGGTACCGATGTTATGTATCACCTCATCGCGACTCATGCCAATGCCGTTATCTGAAATGGTGACGGTTCTCGCCGCCTTGTCGAAGCTGATACGGATTTTCAAGTCGCTATCATTTTCATACAGCGCACCATTGGACAAACCTTCAAAACGCAATTTATCTGCTGCATCGGATGCGTTTGAAATCAATTCACGCAATACGATTTCTTTGTTGGAATACAGCGAATGAATCATCAACTGCAGTAATTGTTTGACTTCGGCCTGGAAGGCTAAATGCTCTGCTGCCATATAAACTCCTTTTTTCTTATACTCTTAATTGCTAACTTTTTATCACCAACGATTTACTGTAAATTGGGACATGTCGTGTAATTTCAAGATAAATGGAGAATAAAAATGGCCGAAATCAAAGTCACACCAATGGATGATGCAACTTTTCAAGTCACCGTTACCGATAAATCCACCACCACGCACGAGGTGAAAGTACAAGCTGACTATGCACAAAAACTCACAGGCGGCAAAATCACTACCGCGCAACTGGTGAAAAAATCTTTTGAGTTTCTGCTGGAGCGCGAACCCAACACCAGCATTTTGCGCAGCTTCGATTTAAATATCATTGCGCGATATTTCCCTGAATACGAGCGCATCATAGGCAAGTAATTTAACTGTTTGTCATCAGGCAGGCAGAGAAATATGCTATAAATCCATTATGCAAAATTACGATGTTATCTCAGCAGAAACCCTGCTTGCAGCGGTAGATTTAGGCTCCAACAGCTTCAGGCTGGAAATCGGCCGTTACGAGAACGGCCAGATCCAGCGCGTGGATTATCTGAAAGAAGCCGTGCGGCAAGGCGGCGATCTGGATGAAGAACGCAACTTAAGACCAGAGGCCATAGAGCGCGGCTTAAAGTGTCTGGCAAGATTCGGCGAAACGCTGAAAGGTTTCCCCAAACATCAGGTACGGGCAGTGGCCACACAAACGCTGCGCGAAGCCAGAAACCGCGATGTATTTCTGAAGTTAGCCCAAAAAGCCTTAGGTTACGAGGTGGAGGTCATCTCCGGCGTTGAAGAGGCGCGGCTTATTTACCAAGGTGTCAGCCGGTTATTGCCGCAATCTGACGAAAAACGTCTGGTGATTGATATAGGCGGGCGTTCAACCGAGTTTATTCTGGGCCAGCATTTAAATGCTGAAACCACAGATTCATTACGGGTAGGCTCCGTGACCTGGTCGCTCAAATATTTCGCTGATGGCATATTGTCCGAAAAAAACTTCCAGCGTGCCGAAATCGCCGCAGAGTCGTTTTTAGATGCGGTTGCGGACATTTATCAGCACCAATACTGGGACGTCGCCTATGGCGCATCTGGCACGGTGGGCGCAATCGGGGACATTTTGGCAGGCGCCGGATTTGAGGAAGACAAAATCACGCGCAAAGGCTTAGCCTGGCTGCGGGCGCAGCTCATCAAAGCCAAAACTGCCGACAAACTGGACTTAATCGGCTTAAAAGAAGACCGCAAACCTGTGATAGCAGGCGGCCTGAGTGTGTTAACCGGCATATTCGACCTGCTTAAGCTCGATACGCTAATAGTGGCCAAAGGCGCACTGCGTCACGGCCTGCTGTATGACATGATGTCGCAGGATGAAGCTGCCTCCGAAGACTTGCGCGAGGCTTCTATCAACCACCTCACCACACGTTTTGGCGTGAATAAAACCCATGCAAAAAATGTAAGTAAAGTCGCACTGGGCTTCTTTGATGCGCTATTACCGACACTGGAAGTTCATCATGACAATCCGCACGAATTAAGCAAGCTCAGACAAGTATTGGCCTGGGCTGCTGCCAGCCATGAAATCGGCACTGCAATTTCCCACAGCGAATCGCAAAAGCATGGCGCGTATATCTTAGACAATACAGAACTGATGGGCTTCGCGCAAAGCGAGTTGCACCGGTTAAGTCTGTTGGTGCTGGGGCATTGCGGAAAGCTGAGAAAACTGGATGCGGATTTCAATGATGAAGGCTTTATTTTTCAGCTGATTTCTTTAAGATTAGCAGTCATTTTCTGCCACTCGCGCAATACACCGGTATTAAAAAATATCCGCTTTGAGCGTGCTAACAGCACTTTCCTGCTCAGCCTCCCTGGCGCTTGGCAGCAGGCTTTCCCGCAAACGTCTTACCTGCTGGAAGAAGAAGTGCTGGCATGGCAAAAAACTAACTGGAGTTTGGTTGTTTCCACGCAAGATTAGTATAGTTTATTGATTTAGCTACATTTATTACAGAAATATGACAATTGACATGCCAATTAAACGGTATAAACTGTTTATACCGTTTAATTGGAGAATATCATGTCAAAAATATCAGCAATGCAGGCAGAGGCATTGGGCCTTAAAACCACTACTTCGAAAAAGCTAGCTGAAAACAAACCCGCTGCAACAAAACCAGCTACAGTAGCGCCAGCAGCGGCCAAGCCTGTAGCCAAGCCAGCGGCCTCTGCTCAAGCCAAACCGGTTCAACCAAAGGCTATAACCAAGAAAGCCACAAGTCCTGCAAAACCAAAAGCCGCTGCACCTAAAAAGACCATAAAAAATGTCACCAAAAAAGACAAGCCTGAAAAAATCAAGATGGAACGCGACAGCTTTACCATGCCTAAAGATGAGTACGCACAAATTACCTTATTGAAAGCGCGTCTTACCTCCTTGGGACAGCCGGCAAAAAAGAGCGAACTGTTGCGCGCAGGCATTAAATTATTGGTGGCGATGAGCGACAACACACTTAAAACTACATTAGCCAAAATACCGGTGATTAAAACAGGACGCCCAAACAAAAAAGGCTAGCTTGGATTATAAAGTCTCAACGTGGCAAGTGACTTGGCGCCTGCACAGAAATAATTTTGTATGTGGATGGCTGGGTTGGGGATTGGCGCAGCCACCAGGCTGCGCCTTTTTCTATGCTGATTTCGGCACTATCAAACCCAAGCAGATGCCCCATCAGTTGGCCCAGCCAAGGCTGATGGCCAACCAGGAGCACATTTTGCTGCGACACCTGTTCAGATAAGCAATCTAATACCTCCTGCAAGGCCGCACCCGGCTGTAAAGCCTGACAAACATTGATTTTGTATTTCAAGGCTTCTGCCGTCTGAAAAGCGCGCAAGGCGGGGCTGGACAGCAGTAGCAAATCATCGGGCAAATGCTGATTTAGCCAGCGTGCCATCCGCTTGGCCTGACGCTGCCCTTTGGCGCTTAGCGGGCGCGCTAAATCATCGCCCACCGCCTCAACAGGCAGGGCTTCGGCATGTCTCCAGACAATGATATTCTTGAGAGTTATTGGCATTTTATTCGGCCGCGTATTGTTTAATCAGCATTTTTTGCGCACTTTTACTATTGCCTGGGCCCTGGTTTAACTGCTGGTATTGGCCATTCTGTTCTAATAGCCACGCATCTGTTGTATCGCTCAAGTACGGCTCGACACATTCCCGCATGATCCGTGTTTGCATCTGCGCATCTGTGATGGGCCAGGCAATTTCGATACGACGCAGCATATTGCGACTCATCCAATCGGCACTGGAAAGCCATATCCGCCGCGATGCATTGATCTCAAAACAGAACACACGTGAATGCTCCAAAAACCGGCCTACAATCGAACGCACCCGAATCCGTCCGCCTATACCAGCTATATCCAGAGGCAAGATACAGGCGCCTCGCACAATCAAATCAATTTCAACGCCCTTCTGCGCCGCACTGATTAAGGCTTTCACCAGCACTTCATCAGTGAGTGAGTTCATTTTAGCAATGATTTTAGCTTTACCGCCCAGCACGCATGCACGCCCTGCCGTATGAATATGACGCAGCATCGCCCGCTGCAAATTAAAAGGCGCCACCAGCAGTTTCCGCATGGATGGCAATGTGACTTGGCTGGTCAGATGCCTGAATACATATTCTACCTCGCGGGTAATCGCATTATTACTCGTTAGCATACAGATATCCGTATACAGTTTGGCCGTGTTCGCGTTGTAATTGCCTGTCGACAAGTGCGCATAACGCTTAATGCGCCGGCCTTCCTGCCGCATCACCAACAGCATTTTTGCGTGCGTTTTGAGCCCCAGCATGCCGTACACTACCTGCGCCCCGCTGGCCTCCAATGACTCTGCCCAATTGATGTTGGCCTCTTCATCAAACCTTGCCTTAATCTCCACCACCACTAGCACTTCTTTGCCGCGCTTCACTGCCTCCTGCAGCAGGTTAAACATGCGCATATCGCTGCCGGTGCGATAAATGGTTTGATGGATGGCCAACACATGCGGATCATGCACCGCCTCATGCAAAAACTGAATCACCGCGTCAAAACTCTCATATGGCCGATGAATCAGCACATCTCCCTGCCGTAGCCGCTGGAAAAACGAAACCTCTTGAATCAGTTGCTTTGGCCAGCTTGGCTTAAATATGGGGAACGTGAAAGCTTCACCCTTGACCAGATTCATCAGCTGTATCAAGCGTCCCAGATTGACAGGGCCAGACACGCGATAAAGCGAATCTTGCGGCAGATGGAATTCATTCAGTAAAAACTGTGATAGCCCCTCAGAACACGATTGCGAAACTTCCAGACGCACGGCCTCTCCATAAGGCCTTTGCGCCAGCTCTTGGCGCAAAGCCGTTGGCAGATCGCTCATGTCATCTTCATCCAAAGCCAGATCCGAGTGACGGGTAACCCTGAACTGCGAAAAACTCAGGATTTTCCGATCGGCAAAAAAGCTCGCCAGATGCGCACCGATGATGCTGGTAAGCGTGACAAAATTCTGCGCAGATCCATTAGGCAATGCAATAACGCGCGGCAGCGACCGAGGTACGCGGATAATGCTGACCGCAGGCTGGCGATCAGCTTCAACCGGCGCCAGCTCAACGATGAAGTGCAATGCCTTGCTGGCCACTAGCGGAAATGGATGCGCATGATCCAAGGCAATAGGTAATAACAATGGCTTCACATTTGCCTGAAAATAATTGGCTACCCATTTTTTCTGTGCAATTGTGCGGTCGTTACTCGCTACAATATCAACACCAGCATCTTTCAGTGCAGGCATGAGTTCATCGTTGAATATGGCGTACTGGAGGCTGACCAATGCATGTGCCTGCCTGGAAACCTCTTGATAAGTTTTTTCTGTGATGGCACCTTTTGTCGTGCCGCTACGCATCGCTTCCAGTTGAGCCTCCATGCGCACCTCAAAAAACTCATCCAGATTAGATGCGACGATACATACGTATTTCAAACGCTCCAGCAGCGGATAATCTTGTCTTTGGGCTAGCTTCAGGACACGTGCATTAAAACTGAGGATGCTTAAGTCACGGTCTAACAATTTCAATCTGGCTGTTGTCATAGATGAATATCTTATGACACTTTATGTGCTGAATTATGACAGTTTAATGAAACTTAACTAGTGATCACTCTTTTCACTGAGCAATTGCCGCAAAGCCAGCCCTGCTGCCATAAAGCCAAATGGCGCGGTCACACACACGCTGGAACCATAGCCTGCGCAATTCAGACCTGTAATAACTGCATCGCCAGAACCCGCATCACAGCTTGCCTCTGGCTTGATGACCTGCTCATCGGAATAGATGGCTGGTACGCCAAATCTGGCGGACTTTTTGCTGCTCGTCGCTTTGGGAAAATAAAAATCGCGGCGCAGCTGGCTGCGCACTTTGGCAAGCAGTTTATCACCTTGCACCTCAGCCAAGTCGGCCATTTTAATTTTTGCCGCATCCAGCCGTCCGCCCGCGCCGCCTGTCGTGATAAGCGGCAATTTGCTGGCACGGCAATAGGCTGCAACTGCAATCTTGGCTTTAACATCATCCATCGCATCCAGCACGATGTCAAAACTGCGATTGAGCATGTGTGCTACATTTTCCGGTGTTACAAAATCTTCAATCTCGTGCACTTTGCAGCATGGGTTAATCGCCAGGATGCGTTCGCGCATGGCGGTGACTTTGGCTTTGCCAAACTCGCCTTCCAGCGCATGAATCTGGCGATTGACGTTACTTTCGGCAATATTGTCCAGATCTATCAGCGTGATTGTGCCGACTGCGTTGCGTGCCAGCGCCTCCGCCGCCCAGCTGCCCACACCGCCTATACCAATCACGCACACATGCGCTGCTTGTAGTCTGGCCAGCCCCTGTTCCCCATACAGCCTTCTAACGCCACCGAAGCGACGCTTGAAATCCACGTCACTCATACTTCCAGCACCACAAATGCCGCAGCCAGATTCTTCTCGTCGCTAATACTGATGTGGGTTTTAGTGATATTTTTGGCCTGCAAAAAGGCCTGCAATTCCGCAGCCAACATCAGCATCGGCTTGCCTAGTTCGTCATGTGATACCGCGATGTTCTGGAAAGTGGCAGGTGCGCGCAACCCCGTGCCTAAGGCTTTTGAAAACGCCTCTTTTGCGGCAAAACGCTTGGCTAAAAAACGCGCTTTAATATGTGATTCCTGATAACTCTCCAATTCGCTGTCCGCCAGAATGCGCTTGGCAAAATCATCGCCGAACTGCTCAATTGAAGCCTCAATGCGTGCAACCTCAACGATGTCTGTGCCGATGCCGTAAATCATAAGCTATAGCGCAATGATGGATTCAAAAGGGCCATGCTAGGCAGCGAATTCCTTGATGAGGGACTTCATTTCGATGACCGCATTGTCCCAGCCAACGAATAAGGCATGCGCCACAATAGCATGACCGATATTCAGTTCTTCCAGGCCAGGAATCGCCGCGACTTCATGTACATTGTGGTAATGCAAGCCGTGCCCTGCATTGACAATCAGATTGAGGCTCTTGGCATGCGCGACCGCTTGTTTGACACGCGCCAGTTCCATCACTTTTTCAGCCTCGTTTTCCGCGTCTGCATAGGCGCCGGTATGAATCTCTACCACTGGCACACCGATTCTTTTCGCCGCTTCGACCTGCTGGATATCCGGCCCAATAAAAAGTGAGACACGGATGCCCTGCGCGGCCAGTTTTTTGCACGCGGCCTGTACCTTATCGAAATGCGTGACCACATCCAACCCGCCTTCTGTCGTGCGCTCCTCGCGCCGCTCCGGCACCAGACACACGTCCTGCGGCTTGACCTGGCAAGCGATGCCAATCATCTCATCCGTCACCGCGCATTCCAGATTCATCTTGGTCTGCAGTAATGGGCGCAGTGCAAAAATATCCGCATCCTGCATATGGCGGCGGTCCTCACGCAAATGCAGCGTAATACTGTCCGCACCCGCCTGCTCCGCGCGCAGCGCAGCCTGCACCACGCTGGGGTATTTGGTGCCGCGCGCCTGACGGATGGTAGCGACGTGGTCAATATTCACACCTAGTTTAATCATCTTGATTTTCTATATTGTTTGTAAATCGATCAGTAATTGTCGTGTATGTAAAGGCTTATCACCCAGATAATGCGCCAGCAGATAACGCATTAACTGTTTGCTTTGGGCTTGTGTGGCACTGTCTGCATAATCATCACGCGCCATATCCTGCAACGTCTTACCGCTTAATTGTACGCCATTTTTGGTTACACTTGGCTCGCAGGCGCCATATTCCGCTTCGTAGCGATATGTTTTGTCCGGCATAATTTCCAGGCCGTTTTCGTCTTGCAGCAAAGGCACCGCGTAGCCCATTTCTTGCAGCAACTTCAGCTCAAACCGGCGCAGCGTAGTCGCCAAATCCTTGCCTAATGCCAAAGTCTGCATCGTATTGGCATAATACTCGAACAAGGTTTCATGCGCATCTTCGCGGGGCAATAAGCGCAGCAACAGCTCGTTCATGTAAAAGCCGCACATCAGCGCCTCGCCACGAATCAAGGTCAGTCCTGAGCTCCAATCCAGGCCGTGCAAGGTTTTAAGTTCGTTCTTGCCGGACCAAGCTCCACTTAATAACTGAAACGATTGCAGCATGCCGCGCATGGCTGAACGCGGCCGGCGCGCACCTTTTGCAATGGCGGCGATGCGCCCGAACTGCTTGCTGAAAAGCTCGACCACCAGACTGGTTTCCTTGAATGGATAGGTGTGCAGCACATACACGGCCTGATTATCCTGACGATAGAATTCCGATCTGATCGCCATCGTCAATCCTGGCCGGCTAAACTTTGTAAAACCTCATCCTCGGCCTTTTGAATCAATAACGGAACCAGCATTTCTGGCATTCCTGGCATCTCTGTAGCAGAAAACAAAATCATTGCGTATCTAATGTCGTCCTCTGCATGCAGTGGCGTGAACTTGCCAAAACCGTAGCGTGAGTTACGCATCAGCTGCCAGGCACCTTTGGGTTCGGCATATTCGGGTTTGTCAAAATGGTGCCGAATCTCTTCTGTCGCCACACTTTTCAGCGGGTAATCTCCGTAATCCGCCAAAATCACCCAACCCATTTCGCCATCCTTGCTGGTGTTTTTCAGCTGGTACAAATACCACTCGCCTTCTTGATAAACCAGGTGGAACAGATTGTTAATCGCACCTGTTTTTTTGTTTCTGGCAAAATAAACGCCCTGGTCTTCCAGCTCGATAGGTCTACCATAAACCGGTAGATTGAAAACGTTACTATCAGACATTGCTAATATCCTTGGCCAATATCCCTGGTTAGTAGCCCAGACTTTTTAACGCCCTTTCGTCATCCGCCCAGCCACCCTTCACTTTCACCCAGGTCTCCAAATACACTTTACTGCCAAACAGTTTTTCCATGTCCTGGCGCGCTTCGGTGGAAATCTGTTTCAGTTTATCACCGCCCTTGCCAATAATCATGGGCTTTTGACTCTCTTTATCGACAATAATTGCGGCAAAAATTCGACGCAAATTTTTCACCACTTCAAATTTCTCAATTTCGACCGCAACAGAATATGGTACCTCATCCCCCAGCAGGCGAAATATCTTCTCGCGGATAAGCTCGGCAGCTAAAAAGCGTTCATTTTTATCAGTGAGTTCGTCTTCGCCATAAATGGCAGGCTGTTCAGGCAGGTACTTTCTTGTCGCGGCGAGCAACTCATCCAAATTCAAGCTCTTTTTTGCGCTGACAGGGATGATTTCTGCAAAATCATGCAGCAAATCAAAATCCTGAATCAGCGGTAGCAGGTTACCTTTGTCTCCCATCAAGTCAGATTTATTTACCACCAGCAACACCGGCTTATCTTTTGGCAGCAAACCCAACACTTTTTTGTCCGCATCGCCTAATTTCATTGGCTCAATCACAAACAGCACGACATCCACTTCCGTCAGCACTTGCGTGACGGTTTTATTCAATGTTTTATTGAGTGCATTAATATGCTTTTGCTGGAACCCTGGCGTATCCACAAACAAAAACTGCGTGTCCTCTGTGGTATGAATGCCGAGCAAGCGATGACGCGTGGTCTGGGCTTTGCGCGAAGTAATCGCTAACTTCATGCCCAGAACGTGGTTGAGCAATGTGGATTTACCCACATTCGGACGACCGACAATGGCTACCGTGCCGCATCTGAAATTCTGTGTCATTGAGCAAGTTTCTTCATTTGATGTTTCATTTCTTTATTATCTCCAATGCCGATTGCGCGGCCTGCTGTTCGGCAATGCGTCGGCTCGTACCTTCACCAATCGTCGAAATATTGAGTTTCTTAATCACGCATTCTATTTTAAACGTTTGCGCATGCGCTTCGCCTTCAATTGAGACCACACTGTAATCTGGCAGATCGATTTTCTTGCCTTGAAGGTATTCCTGCAACTGGGATTTTGCGTCTTTATCAATAATTTTAGGGTCAATATTAGCCAGTTTGTCCTGATACAACCCCAATACAAACATCTCGGCAGCCTGAAAACCACCATCGATGTAAACCGCGCCGATAATAGCCTCCAGCGCATCTGCCAGAATAGACGGGCGTCGCCAGCCTGCGCTTTTAAGCTCGCCCTCACCCAGTTTAAGTGCTTCGCCGAGACTCAAACCAAGCGCAATCTCGGCAAGACTGGATTCTTTAACCAGTTGCGCCCGCAACCGGCTTAAATCGCCCTCTGAAAGCTTGGGAAAACGTTGATAAAGCTGATTCGCAATGATGCAATTAAGCGCGCCATCACCCAGAAATTCCAGACGCTCGTTATTGCTTCCACTAAAACTACGATGCGTGAGCGCCTGCGACAATAAGGCGGGCGACTTAAACGGATAGCCAATACGCCTGACAAGGTTATCTTGAGCGAGACTGTCTAGGGACATGCTACCGATAACTTATTTAGCCGTTGTGGCACTGAAGTCCAACAACACGCTGGCATTGGCGACGATCGGTATGGTGACTTGGTATTCAGCAGTGACCACATTGCCAGACTGGCTTTTTTCTATGACCAAATCATTGCCTTTGATGACAGTGATGTAGCCTACTTCTGCGGATTTATTAAAAGCCTGAATAATCTCTTTTTTACCCATTTCGTTAAAAGCAGGATCATCAGCAAGCCTCTGAATGGCTTTTTTTACACTTGCAAACTCAATATAAGCGGGGGTGATTTTCATTCCTAACACCGCTAAAAATATAACTGCTGCAATCACCAGCACCAGGCCGATAAATGTCATACCCCGTTGTTTGACATAAATATTTTTTAAACCAAACATTTTTTGCATATTGTTGCCCCTTATTTAGTTACTTGATTGCCAAGTCAGTTTATCGAAGAACCAATTCTGCCAAAATTATCAAAATTAAACCAGATAAAAAATGCCTTGCCCACCAGATTACGCTCAGGCACAAACCCCCATACGCGGCTATCGGCGCTGTTGTCACGGTTATCCCCCATGGCAAAGTAACTACCTTCAGGCACGGTAATGGTTTCTCCGTCAAGCAATCTGGCACCTGGCGCATCCGGGCTGTATTGATTCGGAATATCGTGAATCAGAATATCGTGTTGCACATCACCCAAGCGTTCTTTTGAACGCTGCGCACTGATGATGTTCGCACCCTGCATCTCATATTCGTAATTATCCTCAAACTGCACATCCAGCGGTTTGCCGTTAATGATCAAATGCTTATCCTGATATTGGATCTTGTCGCCGGGCAAGCCCACCACGCGCTTGATATAATCAATGGTCGGCTCTGGCGGATAGTGAAACACGAATACATCGCCGCGCTTCGGATGACCTATCTCAAAAAAAGTATTATTCAGAATCGGCACGCGCAAACCATACGTAAATTTGTTCACCAGAATATAATCGCCTGCCAGCAGCGTGGGCATCATCGAGCCTGACGGGATTTTAAACGGCTCCACCAAAAACGAGCGCAGCATAAACACCAGCAAAATCACGGGGAAGAAACTTTTGGCGTATTCCACGTACCAGGGCTCATCCACGCCAATCTGGCGCTTTTTACGCAGCACGGCAATATCCAGCAGCCAGATCAAGCCGGTTACCGCCAGTATTGCCACCATGAATAACGCAAAATACATTGTTTACTTGTCCTCTACTCTTAAAATCGCCAGAAACGCTTCTTGCGGAATCTCCACATTACCCACTTGCTTCATGCGTTTTTTACCTTCCTTTTGTTTTTCCAGCAATTTACGTTTTCGCGTAATGTCGCCGCCATAACATTTTGCAATCACATTCTTGCGCATTGCCTTCACGGTTTCTCGGGCGATGATATTCGCACCAATCGCCGCCTGAATCGCCACATCGAACATCTGGCGCGGAATCAGCTCGCGCATCTTGGCGGCCACTTCACGGCCACGGTACTGGCTGTTACTGCGGTGCACAATCAGACTGAGCGCATCCACACGCTCGCCGTTCACCATAATATCAAGTTTCACCAGATCTGCAGCTCTAAATTCCAAAAACTCGTAATCCATGCTGGCGTAACCGCGCGATACTGATTTCAGCTTGTCGAAGAAATCCAGCACCACTTCGTTCAGCGGCATTTCGTAGCTCAGCATCACCTGCCTGCCCATATACTGCATATTTTTCTGAATGCCGCGCTTGTTGTTACATAACGTCATCACCGGGCCCACATAATCCTGCGGCATCAGCAAATGCACGTTAATCACTGGTTCGCGAATTTCCTCAATGCGAGAAGGCTCCGGCAAGCGCGATGGATTTTCGATCTGCACCACGCTGCCGTCTTTCAGCAGCAGCTCATACACCACCGTTGGTGCGGTGGTAATTAAATCCATGTCGTACTCGCGCTCCAGGCGCTCCTGCACGATCTCCATGTGCAGCAAACCTAAAAAGCCGCATCTGAAACCAAACCCAAGCGCGGTAGAATTCTCAGGCTCAAACAGTAGGCTGGCATCATTCAGACTCAGCTTTTCCAGCGCAGTTCGCAGCGCCTCAAACTGGTTCGATTCCACTGGGTAAAGCCCAGCAAACACTTGCGGCTTCACTTCCTTAAAGCCTGCCAATGGCTCGCTGGCAGGCTTGTCGGTATGCGTGACGGTGTCACCCACTTTGGCATCGGCCAATGACTTAATGCCAGCAATCACAAACCCGACCTCGCCCGCCGAGAGCGCGGTTTTTTGCAATGATTTTGGCGTAAATACACCCACTTGCTCGCACAGATGCTGTGCACCGGACGCCATCAAGCGGATTTTCTCTTTCGGTTTCAGCACGCCATCCACAACGCGCACCAGCATCACCACGCCAACATAATTGTCAAACCAGGCATCGATTACCAATGCCTTGAGAGGCGCGTCCACATTGCCTTTTGGCGGCGGCACCTTTGCGACTACCGCCTCCAGTACATCGCGCACTCCCTCACCGGTTTTGGCCGAGCAGCGCACAGCATCGCTCGCGTCCACACCAATCACGTCTTCAATCTCTTGCATCACCCGATCCGGGTCAGCCGAAGGCAGATCGATTTTGTTGAGCACGGGCGTCACTTCCACGCCCAAGTCAATCGCGGTATAGCAGTTAGCCACACTCTGTGCCTCGACGCCTTGTGAAGCATCCACTACCAGCAGCGCGCCTTCGCACGCGGAAAGCGAGCGCGAAACCTCATAGCTGAAATCCACATGGCCTGGCGTATCAATCAGATTCAAGTTATAGATTTGACCGTCATTGGCCTTGTACTGCAGTGCAGCCGTTTGCGCCTTGATAGTAATGCCACGCTCGCGCTCAATATCCATGCTGTCCAGCACCTGCGCTTCCATTTCGCGATCTTCGAGGCCGCCGCACAAATGAATGATGCGGTCAGCCAATGTTGATTTACCGTGATCAATGTGCGCGATAATGGAGAAATTACGGATGTTTTTCATGTTGTCTTTTTAAGCTTTTTCACAAACAGATAAGGCGCCTGAAGCGCCCTTTTACAATAGGCGTGATTTTACTACAAAGGCTTGATTAGGTTGTAATTAATTGTGCAGTCTGCCAGAAAAGCGCCAATCGCAACCTAATCCAAATTTTATTGGCTAATTGAAACACGCTTTTTACTTGAAAAACCACAGAACAGCCCCACAATAACATTGAAAATCAAATTGTTACCTGATGGAGGGTAATATGCATACTGTACGTCAACCTGCTGTCGCTGGCGCCTTTTATCCGGGCAATAGACAAGCGCTGACCGATGATATTCAAGCGTTTCTGGATGCGGCAGCGCCCGTGGCCGACCAGACTTTCCCAAAGGCCATTATCGTTCCGCATGCTGGCTATATTTATTCTGGCCAGACGGCGGCAAAAGCCTATGCGCGCCTGACTCCAATACGCAAGACCATCAAGCGCGTGGTATTGCTGGGCCCGGTGCATCGCGTGCCGGTACGTGGCTTGGCATTGCCAGGTGTTGATGCTTTTGCGACGCCGCTGGGCGAGATAGAACTCGACCAGTCAGCCATGGCATCACTTGCCGGTTTGAATCAGGTCGTGGTGAGCGCGGCTGCACATGCACTGGAACATTCTCTGGAAGTGCAATTACCATTTCTGCAAACGGTACTTGATGATTTTAAACTGGTACCGCTGGCGGTTGGTGACGCCACCCCCGCCGAAGTAGCGGAAGTGCTGGATACCTTATGGGGTGGACCGGAAACAGTCATTGTGATTAGCTCCGATTTATCTCATTTTTTGCCGTATGAATTGGCGCAGACCGTCGACCAGGAAACCGTACACAGCATCCTGAGCATGAACGGCACGCTGAATCATCATCAGGCCTGTGGCGGCACGCCGGTCAATGGTTTGGTTCTGGCTGCGAGACGCCACCACCTTAAACCCAAGCTACTGGACTTATGCAATTCTGGTGATACCGCAGGGGATAAAAACCGTGTGGTAGGTTACGCATCATTTGCTTTTTTAGAGGAAAGTGACAATGCGTGAAATGCCTGCTACTGCAACAGACAATCCCGGCAAGATACTGATCCCCATTGCACGCACCACCATTTCCAATGCGTTGGGTAAACCTTACAACGCAACCAATGAGGATTTGCCATGGCTGCATGAAAAAGGCGCAAGCTTTGTAACACTGACTCAAAATGAACAGCTGCGTGGCTGCATTGGCACACTGGAAGCGCATCGCCCTTTGCTGATCGACGTAAAAGCCAATGCCCATGCTGCTGCATTTCGTGATCCGCGCTTCTCACCTTTGACGATGCACGAGCTGGACTCCACGGAAATCGAGATTTCCTTGCTATCAGCAATGCAGCCATTGGTGTTTTCAGGCGAGCATGATGCATTGGCGCAGCTGCAGCCGGGCGTTGATGGCATCGTGTTCGAGTTTGGCCATTATCGCAGCACCTTTCTGCCGCAGGTATGGGAGCAACTACCAGATGCCGATGTTTTTATGGCACATCTGAAACACAAAGCAGGCTTACAGCCTGGTTTTTGGAACGAGGAAGTCAAACTCTATCGTTACACTGTAAGTAAATGGAAAGAAAGGGATATTACAAAAGAAGTGGAAGTCTTAAACAAGAGGGTATGAATATGATTGAAAATTCCGGTTACTTAGGCCGTTATTGGCATATGCTGGACGATGGGCGCATGCAATGCGACTTGTGTCCGCGTGACTGCAAGCTGCATGAAGGACAGCGCGGCGCCTGCTTTGTGCGCATGCGCCAAAATGACCAGATGATACTCACTACTTACGGGCGCTCCTCTGGTTTCTGCATCGACCCTATCGAGAAGAAACCACTCAACCATTTTTACCCGGGCAGTAGTGTGCTGTCTTTCGGCACGGCCGGCTGTAATCTGGCATGCAAGTTCTGCCAGAACTGGGATATCAGCAAATCCAAGGATATGGATCAGTTGATGGATCAAGCTTCACCCGATGCTATTGCTGCTGCCGCGGAAAGATATCAATGTAAAAGCGTGGCATTTACTTATAATGACCCAGTGATCTTCGCCGAATATGCGATGGACGTGGCCGATGCCTGCCATACACGCGGCATCAAAACTGTGGCGGTGACTGCCGGTTATATGCATGATCAAGCCAGTCGTGATTTTTACGCAAAAATAGATGCCGCGAATGTTGATCTGAAGGCATTTACCGATGAGTTCTACTTCAACCTGACCGGCTCGCATTTGCAGCCTGTACTGGATACCTTGCGTTACCTGAAACATGAAACGAATGTCTGGTTTGAAATCACAACTTTGCTGATACCAGGCCAAAATGACTCCAGTGAAGAAATCACCGCCATGTGCCAGTGGATTAAAAACAACTTGGGCACCGATGTGCCGCTGCACTTCTCGGCCTTTCACCCGGATTACAAAATGTCGGATATCCCTGCAACACCCGTTGCTACGCTGATACGTGCGCGAGAAATCGCGATGCGTGAAGGCCTGAAGTTTGTCTACACCGGCAATGTACACAATCAGGATGGAGATACGACATTCTGCCCCAACTGCAACGTGCCGCTCATTGTGCGCGATTGGTATCAGATCAACCAGTATCGCCTGACCAAAGATGGACATTGCCCCGATTGTGCTACCAGCATCGCCGGCAGATTCGCGGAGCAGGCTAGCCACTTTGGCAGAAAACGCATCCCGATTGCGATTAATTCGGCACACATTTAAGGAGAACCATGATGGCGGCTAAAATCGAGAAGCTTGTGCACATTCCAGTAGATCATGTTCACATTGAGGGCATGCTGAAGCTGCCCGAAAATGCCAAAGGCATTGTCCTGTTCGCACACGGCAGCGGCAGCAGCCGGCATAGCCCACGCAACAACTATGTGGCCAGTGTGCTGCATGATAGCGGCATCGGTACGCTGCTCATGGATTTGCTCACACCGGAAGAAGATACGGATTACCAGACGCGATTTGATATTCCACTGCTCACACAACGCCTGCTGATTGCCACAAGCTGGGTATGGGAAGATGCGCTCACCAAAAACCTCCCGATTGGATATTTTGGTGCCAGCACGGGTGCTGCGGCGGCTTTGCAGGCAGCAGCAGCCGGCGGTGAAAAAATTCGCGCAGTCGTTTCGCGCGGTGGCCGCCCTGACCTTGCAGGGCAGGGAAGTCTTGGCCATGTTGCTTGCCCAACCCTGTTACTGGTAGGCGGCTGGGATGATGTGGTGATCGAGTTGAACCGCGAGGCTTACGCCTGCATGCACTGTGAAAAAGAACTCTCTATCATTCCTAATGCAACGCACCTGTTTGAAGAGCCTGGCACTTTGGAAGAAGTAGCGCGCCAGGCAACGGCGTGGTTTGTTCGGCATTTGAAACCACTGCAAAAACAGGGTTAACTCACCCCGCCAGACTGCAATCACGTCACTATCTTCAATGCTTGATTGGGTTGTAATTCATTGTGCAGTTTGCTTGATATTTAACTATATAATTAACGCATAATGCTTAATACTAAAAATATCTATTTAGCAAAATTTCAACGGCAGCTTAAATCGATGCTGACCCCTTTAGCCAACCTACGTTTGCTAAATTCAAGTAACTTTCCCGTATATTTTTAGAATTTCCAGGAGTAGAATTATTTCGCAAGTCCCTTACTTTATAATAGTTGGGTAGCTTTTGTAATGTAGACATCAAATTATGATCATTTAAATGGGGTGATCCAATTGAAAGAGTTCCATTATCGTTATAATAGCTGGCCTCTCAGTCTAATTTTAATCCTGCTGCTGGGAGCATACCCTTCAATTACTTTATCTGCTCAGGATGTCGGAATAAAAAATGCAGATCTACATGTTTGCCCAACGAGGCCTCTAAACGATTCTGATAATATGCCGCAGAACCTAAGGGCAGAATTGTCTAGTGGCAAGCCCATAGTGCCTCCTGCTGACTTTATTCATGAGGACTCTTTTCTTATAAAAGGCAAGCCAAATACTTCTTGGAATTGGGCAACATGTTCTAAGACATCCCTAGAATTGGAAATTGCCGAGTACCCGACTCTTATGCGAGGCGCTCCCACACACCAATCAAATGAATGCATGGGAAAAAACTGCGGCGATCATATAATTTCAATCAAAGGCACGCCTGGTCGCCCTTATCGTTGGCAAGCACGAATTCGTAGAACAGATTTCTGTACGATTAACTCAGTCTGTGAGCAGAAACCATATCGAGAATACGTTTCAAGTTGGGTGCCTGGTTTTGATTATCGCTTTAATGAAGTTTGGCTTTCTCAAATGAACGCCGGAGAATCACATTTTCTTGCTGAAACAGTAAAACTGAAAGGTAAACCTTTAGGTGAAATCAGCAATGGCATTTGGACAATGCTTCCAGATGAAAAATATACAACTTACGGATCAGTGGAGGACTCGGGGAAAAAGTTGAATATTTTTTCAATAGATGCATTCATGGAATTTGGAAATCGTTACAACGCAACTAATGGTAGTGTAGTATTAACTTCAAGGGCAACAAGAGCATGCAAACAAAAGATTGAAATAACTGATGTCATCAGGAATTCTATAGAGGTTATTGATGAAGTCAACCTTGCAGCAAATGAAAAAAAGTTGGTAAAGGTTACGTTGAAAAGAGATCTTCGCAACTATCTTTTCCCAAGAGATGGTATTTTCGACAATTCAGGATGGGCAATTCTGCGAATTTCATGCGTGGGTGGGTCACAGCCATTTGAATATGGGATGGACTATATGGTCATTAATTCAGATGGAATTTACAATGACCAAGAGCGTTTGCTGTCACTTGAATCCAAGTCTAAAAAACCTAAAAATAAATAATTGTGACCGATTAATGGGCTTAATGTCGCAATTTTTTAATTCCAACTAGATTCCATATCGCGCTACACTTGTACGAAGTGACGGGGAAAACCAAGCGCGGGCAACTTGGTTGCCCGCGACTTATTGCTCAGCTAATACAGCTTAACTTAGCTAGCAGACTATTTTTCGCACCTGAGTTTTGCCTTAATGGTATCCCCGGCCTTGTATTCCTGTAACGTTTCCTTTGAGGCATTAAACTCATGCAGCGTACCATTGGTATCGCGTAGCGTGATTTTTTCCTGATCCATATCCACCTTAACAACTTTCCCTTCCAGCTGTGCCGGTGTGCCCTCTTTAGCACAGCTGACAGCTGCATCTTCTGCCATTACGACGCCATTCTGCATAGTCAACCCGACAATCGCTATAGCGGTTAAACGTTTTAATATATTCATCTTCGCCTCCATCAATCTTTTGTGATATCGTAAATAGCACCAGCCGCAGCGCCAATACCGGCGCCTATCAAAGCGCCTTTTTTTGCACCATGCCCTGTGCCCGCACCTACTGCAGCACCCGCACCCGCTCCTACCGTTGCGCCAGTCACCGTTCCACACGCTGACGTAAACAGCGTGACAAGCATCAATCCAGAAACTACTATCGCCCTCGTCTTGTTCATGTTTTGTATCCTTTCATCAAAAAGAAATGCAATTACAGCTGTTTAATAGCGCGCGAATACCAAATATCGTTGACACCTGAATTGGGAACAATTAACAACCTTGCCTTTGTAGTCTAACCCGGTCACGGCTGGGAAAGACAACCTGCCAATCCTACAAACCCGAATAAAAAACCCGCCTTTCAGCGGGTTTTTTTACATTTAAATCTTATTACTTCGTCACTTTAATCGGCACATACAATGTGTTATCTCCACGCTGCACCAGCACCGCTACTGTTTTACCTGCGGCGATAGCGTTAATTTGCTTGTTAAACGCTTCCACGCTTTGCGTCTCGGAGTTATTCAGGCCGAGTATCACGTCGCCACGACGAATACCTGCCTGCGCAGCTGCGCCAGTGCTTTCAGCCACCAGCAAGCCATTTTTGCCGTTAAGTTTTTTCTTTTGCTGCGGAGTGAGCTCTTTAAGCGTCAGGCCGATTTTATTTGGTTCCGCCTTAGGTGCAGGTTTGCCTGTAGCCGGCGTGTCACTGGAATCAGAAGGCATTTCGCCTATACCGATATTCAGGGTTTTTACCGCGCCTTTGCGTAGAATCTCCACGGCAGCGATTTTGCCGGGCTTGGTTGCGCCCACTGCGCGCGGCAAATCGCTTGATGCAATAATCGCTTTGCCATCAAACTTGGTGATTACATCACCGGGTTCCAAACCGCCTTTGTCGGCCGGGCTGTTTTTCTCCACACCGGCAATCAGCGCGCCGTTGGTGTTTTTCATGCCAAAGGATTCAGCCAGCTCTTTGGTGATTTCCTGAATCGCGATGCCAAGCCAGCCGCGCGTGATTTTGCCGCTCACTTTCAGCTGGTTAGAAATATCAATCGCCACATCAATCGGAATGCTGAAAGACAGGCCCATCGAGCCGCCGCTGCGGCTGTAAATTTGCGAGTTAACGCCTACCACCTCGCCACGCAGGTTATAAAGTGGGCCGCCAGAGTTGCCCGGGTTGATGGCAACGTCGGTTTGAATGAACGGCACAAAATTCTCTTGCGGCAAGGCACGGCCTTTGGCACTGACGATACCTGCTGTCATGGTATTTTCCAGGCCGAATGGGGAGCCAATCGCTGCTACCCATTCGCCTACTTTTAATGCAGCCGGGTCGCCGATGGTGGCTTTAGGCAAGTTAGTGGCTTCGATTTTAATTAAAGCCACGTCAGTGCGTTTATCCGTACCGATAATTTTAGCTTTGAATTCACGTTTGTCATTTAATTTAACCAGCACTTCATCCGCCTCGTTCACTACGTGGGCGTTGGTTAAAATATAGCCATCCGTGCTGATAATAAAGCCTGAACCCAGCGATTGCGATTTATACTCCTGCCCGCCATCGCCCTGACCAGGCATGCCGGGAATGCCAAAGCGTTTGAAAAACTCTTGCAGATCCGGGTCATTTGGCATGTTAGGGAAAGGCATCGCATTACCCGCTTGCATGACCTGCGTAACGCTGATATTTACCACCTCTGCGCCGTGCTTTTCCGCCAGCTCTGTAAAATCCGGCAAGTCTTTTGCTGTTGCAGCCTGGTTAAAACTTGTCAATGCAAAAACGAATGCAAATGATGCGGTTGAAATCCAACTTTTTAACATCTAACTATTTTCCTTCAATATTGTTTAACTAATTTTTACTAACAAAAACTTTACTTAACTCAATTCTGCTTAACTGAACTTAACTACTGTTTCCTCAAAAGCCAGCCTTAAAATCACCGGTTGCTGCAATGTAAAATAGCTGCACGACATGGTATGGCCTTTTACCCACAGCAGGCCTAGCACCAAACCAATTGCAGCACCGATCATGGCACTGCTGTTTGTATCATTGATTTGTGTCGCTAATATGGCGCCAATCAGCAGGGTTGCAAGGGGCAGCATGTAAAGCAGCAAGGCGCTTTTTAACAGCGCTTTTTCATCAATGCCTACAATAACGCTGTCACCCACTTTTGCGTTGATACGATTTTGTGCCTTAAATGCGGCGGATCGGTGCGCAAACAATTTGCCCCAGATGGAATTGCCGCAGCCGCGCGTCTGGCCGCACAGGCCACAGGCAGTTTTGCGTTCGATTTCGAGTGTCGCGATGGCATCGCTCGGCAAAGTGCTGTTAATTGCTCTTTCGAGCGAAAGGACAACGGCGCGTTCTTCTATCATAGGATTTTATTAGGGTTATTTTGATGCGGATTGTTTTTTGAAGCTGACTGCTCGGGCGATTTGCATTACTGTGGCTTCTGGCACTTCGCCTACCACCGTGACCTGATGCCCATCAATCACGTTTGCGCAAATATTGGTAGAGCCAATCATCATGTGCCCCATTTTTGGGCGCATGCCTTTAATTAACGGCTCGATAAACAAAGAAACTGAAGCAATACCGTCAGAAAATATCATTTGATCAACCGGTGCCGCTTTGCCAGGTACCGCCAACGCCCTGTGGTCTACTTTGGAATAGCCTGCAGGCAGCTCGGCAACGATCCAATTGCTCTCTACATGGCTTGCTGCGGTGGTGTCTTCCATGACGTAGCTTTTGCTTACGTCGATTTTGGGCTGAAACCAGTTGGCATCCTGCGAGTAAAGCATGTCGATCCGGTTAAACGCGATCTGTTCCAGTATTTGTTTTTTGCTGTTCAGCAAAGCCATCTTCAGCAACAGGCCATATTCCGTATCTGCCCAAATCTTATAGCTGTACCGAAAAGCATCGTTAGGGATCAACTCGATAATCTGAGCTTCACGTCCAGCCACATTTTCCAACGCGCCAAGACGTGCGGTATAGCTGACTTTAATTGTCTCCAACTCGGTCGGCAGCATGGCCGGGAACAGATTCTGCCCACGCCGCTTTTCAATCACCATTTTTTGATTTTGTGGGCGGAAAATCACGATATTGCTGCCCTGGCTGTATACCTCACGCGACTGGTTGGTTTGCACACCGTTATCCAGCACCACATTACGCGTCATCTCCTGCCCATCGTTGTTCATGTGGGTGATTTGCACCGAGCTGGTCTGCTTGCCATTTTGATACTCAAACACACCCTGGTAATTCAGCTCGCGCGCGGCATAGGCGGTTTTTTGCAGCATCAACCAAACGTCGTCCACCGCCAGACTACTGAGACTGAATGCGCTCAGTAACAACGCACATACAACACGCAACATTATTGTTTTGGCTCCGTATAACTGGCGGCTTGAATGTAATAAGCGACACTGCTGGGGGCTGCGGCCTGATGCGCCTGTAAATATTCCGTCGGTACGCTTTGCGCGATTTCTACTGGCGACAATGCTTCCGGCTTGTTCAATTGCTGTTCCAGCACCATCACACCCACAAACATCACAGCTGCGACCGATGCGGCAACCGACCAGAATCTCGTCGGTCGTTTATGGTTTGATTTTTTATCTGGAGATCGTGCTGCTGAAGAAGGATTTGGCGTCAATATGGTAGGCTCAGCTTCAAGCGCCACCATCACGCGATGGCTGAAATCGCTGCGCATATAGACATCGCCGCGCATGGCATCGCCAATCAAATGGTAATGCGCCCAACAGGCTCTCAGCTCGCCACCCGACTTGGCAGACGCAATCAGATGTTCGGAGCTTTCGATATCAAACTCGCCATCTATCAGTGCAGACAATTGATCTTTCATCATAACCCTCTAAATATACAACTCAATCTTAATGTTATTAACGTATCTTACCAGCGCTTACCGTCTGGCGTATCCAATAATGGGCGCAACTTCAACGCAATGGTTTCGCGTGCTCTAAATATACGTGAACGCACGGTGCCAATTGGGCATTGCATCAAGGTTGCGATTTCTTCATAACTCAATCCTTCAATCTCGCGCAGCGTAATCGCGGTGCGCAATTCTTCCGGCAGACCGGCCACCGTGTCATTCACGGTTTGCGCAATTTGCTTGGTCATCATGGCGGTTTCGGGCGTATCCATGGTGCGCATCTCGCCGCCATCTTCAAAGTTCTCGACGTCTTCAATCTCGACTTCCTGCATCACTTGCGGCCGACGACCCATCGAAACCAGGTAGTTTTTCGCCGTGTTGATGCCAATACGGTACAGCCAGGTGTAAAACGCGCTGTCGCCTCTAAAATTGTGCAGCGCGCGGTATGCCTTGATAAACGATTCCTGAACCACGTCCTCAACTTCGGCCTGGTCGCGAATCATGCGGCCAAGCAAACGCCCAAGCTTGCGATGGTATTTCTCCACCAGCAGCCCAAACGCTTTTTTGTCGCCCTGCTGCGCGCGCTCCACCAACACTTGGTCGATTTCGCGATTGCCCGCATTGGGATTTTCGTTTGGCCTATCAGCCATTGAGGTATTACTCCCTGTTTCTGCCTTCTTGTAGCTTGTAGTATAACCTTGAAGCGCAGGTTCTACGAAACTTGACCGGGATAATTCCTCAATTTTGCTCGTCTGTAACATTTGCATCCTCCAAACTTGAATCTAGCTGACACCTAAAATTAAACTACTTTTTTATCTTTGCTAGCTTAAGGATAAAGACACGGATAAACTCTCATTAGTTCATTCACATAACATTTTGCCATGCAACAATACGATGTACTCATTATCGGCAGCGGCCTCGCAGGATTGACCATGGCGCTGCAGGTGGCCGACCATAAAAGCGTATGCCTGGTCAGCAAGCGCGAGATGAGCGACAGCGCCAGCAACTGGGCGCAAGGTGGCATTGCGGCCGTGCTCAATAGCAGCGACTCTATTGAAGAACATATCCAGGACACCCTGATCGCAGGCGCAGGCTTATGCGATGCAGAAGTGACGCGCATGGTGGCGACGCAAGGCCGAGAAGCGGTTGAGTGGCTGATTGACCAGGGCGTGGAATTTACGCGTGAGGCTGATAATAGCGGGTTACATCTTACGCGTGAAGGCGGCCACAGCCAGCGACGCATCGTACATGTGGCCGATGCCACCGGGCGTGCCGTGCAAAAAACTTTAACCCAAAAAATACGCGAGCACGCCAATATCACTATTCTGGAAAATCATATTGCGGTAGACCTCATCACATCGAAAAAAATAGATAAAAAAACGCCGGAAAACAAATGTCTAGGCGCTTATGTACTAGACAACCACACCGGCAAGGTGATAACGATTGCGGCACAGCAAACGGTATTAGCCACCGGCGGCGCGGGAAAAGTGTATCTGTACACCACTAACCCAGACGTGAGCACGGGTGATGGCATGGCGATGGCGTGGCGCGCAGGTTGCCGCGTGGCGAACATGGAATTCATCCAGTTTCACCCGACCTGTTTGTTTCATCCGCATGCCAAATCATTTTTAATTTCCGAGGCCGTGCGCGGAGAAGGCGGTTTGCTCAAACTGCCGGATGGCACGCGCTTTATGCCCGAGCATGACCCGCGTGAAGAACTCGCATCGCGTGATGTGGTGGCACGCGCGATTGACTTCGAGATGAAAAAACGCGGGCTGGATTGTGTTTACCTGGATATCACGCACAAACCACTCGCATTTATTAAAGCCCATTTCCCCAACATTTATGCGCGCTGCCTTGAGTTGGGCATTGATATCAGCAAACAGCCAATCCCCGTCGTGCCGGCCGCACACTACAGTTGCGGCGGCGTAATGACGGATGACAAAGGCCGCACCGACATTAAAAACCTGTATGCCATCGGCGAAACGGCTTGCACTGGTCTGCACGGCGCGAATCGTCTGGCCAGCAACTCATTGCTGGAATGTCTGGTGTTTGGCCGCGCCGCGGCGGCGGATATTTTAAGCGCACCCACGCAACCCTTTACTCAACTGCCAAAATGGGATGAAAGCCGCGTCACCGACGCCGATGAAGAAGTGCTGATTACGCACACCTGGGACGAGCTGCGCCGCTTTATGTGGAACTACGTCGGCATTGTGCGCACCGATAAACGCCTCAGCCGCGCGCTGCATCGCATCCATATGCTGCGCGATGAAGTGCAGGAGTTTTATCAGCATTTTAGAATCAGCAACGATTTAATCGAGCTGCGTAATTTGCTGCAAGTGGCTGAATTGATTGTAGAAAGTGCGATTTCACGTAAAGAAAGCCGCGGCCTGCATTACAGCAAAGATCACCCAAATGCTGAGCTAGAACCAATACCGACGGTGCTGGAACCAAAAAATTATCAAGAACACTAGCATTTTGAAATCTAATTTAATCGGCCTGGGAACCGCATGGCTATTGGTCTGGTATATGGTGGCCTGCAGCCTGCCCGCTTTTGCGCTTGAAATCACTTATTTTTACGATGGCGATACGGTCAAAATCAAAGACAGTGCTAGCGAATACAAACTGCGCATCACCGACATTGACGCGCCGGAACGCAACCAAAGTTATGGCAAAAAATCCCGCCGTGCCTTGATGCAATTTTGTAAAAATGCCAGCGTTAACGTCTACATTTCTGGCATGGATAAATATCATCGCAGCTTGGGTAAATTACATTGCAACAATCTGGATGCCAGCGAGTTTATGGTGAAAAAAGGCCATGCATGGTTTAACCGCCGCTATTCCATGGATTACATGCTAGCCTTGCAAGAAGACGAAGCGCGCAACAACAAACGCGGGCTTTGGAAAGCAAAACAACAGACGCCGCCTTGGGTTTGGCGAAAAAATCATCCGCATTAAGTATGTTAATATTTTGAATAATGATTAAACACATATTCACTTTAAGATATACACCAAAATCGGTGTGTATCTTAAATATTAGGCAATCATGATAAACACAACAGTTGATAAAGCTTCCGTTGACGTTTCTAAGCTGAAAAAGCTTTACACTCGCATCATAGTGGCGGAAATAACTTATTACTGTAGCATTTTGGTTTTATGGGCGGCCTTTTATGTGAACACAATCCATCCATGGTGGCTCTTAGTACCTACGATCCCGGTTCTGGGTGCCCGTATAAGATTTTTTTACAAAAAAATGGTATGCCCAAATTGTAATGAGAGGCTTCTCGATGAAGAAAATAATACTCATATTGGAAAATCGTGTGAGCATTGTGGCGTTCAATTTCGATGAAACCGCCTAACCCATCCATCAAGCGAAACTGGCTACCGCAAGCCCCTTATGTCAAACGTTAGCACGTAGGTTGGGATGAATCGTTTTAATGAACCCCAACACTTCTCACATCGTTGGGGTTCGCTGCGCTCACCACCAACCTACAAACACAAAGCTCGCTTTAATTGCAATTCCCCGTATAATGCACGCTCCCTGCGCAAACCAATCAGCGTAGCGGTCTTTTTCTTATCAGGTTATCTAACCTAATTATTCGTCTGCCTCGATTGGTGTTACTTCTTAAGTAACTGGCCGTCGCTGGAGCTTTACATTGTCTATTGAAACAACAAACACACTTAACTTTGACGAGTTAGGTCTTAGCGAACCCATTCTGCGCGCCATTAGCGACGCGGGTTACACCACACCAACCCCTATTCAGGCCAAAGCCATTCCACAGGTATTAAGCGGTGGCGATTTGCTGGCAGGCGCGCAAACCGGCACCGGCAAAACCGCAGGGTTTACCTTGCCGATTTTGCATATTCTTAGCCAAAAAAAGCGTGTTGATAATCGCCCGCGCTGCCTGATGCTGACGCCAACGCGCGAGCTTGCCGCACAGATTGAAGAATCTGTAAAAACTTACGGCAAATATTTACCACTCACCAGCACCGTGATTTTTGGCGGCGTGAATGCTAACCCGCAAATTGCACGCCTAAAAAAACCGCTGGATATTCTGGTCGCCACCCCTGGCCGCTTGCTGGACCATGCCAACCAAAAGAATGTTGACTTGAGCGGCGTTGAGATTTTGGTGCTGGATGAAGCCGACCGAATGCTGGATATGGGCTTTATCCGCGATATTAAAAAAATACTCGCAATATTGCCAAAGCAGCGCCAAAATTTATTGTTCTCTGCCACGTTTTCTGACGAAATCAAAGCGCTAGCCGATGGCCTGCTGCATAACCCCGGCTTTGTTGAAGTCGCGCGCCGCAATACTGCATCCGAATTGGTTGAGCAAACTGTACATATGGTTGCTCAAAGCCATAAACGTGATTTGATGAGTCACCTGATTAAGCACCACGACTGGCAGCAAGTGCTGGTATTCACCCGCACCAAACATGGCGCGAACCGTTTAGCCGAAAAGCTGATTAAAGATGACATTCAGGCTGCTGCGATTCACGGTAATAAAAGCCAGGGCGCACGTACCAAAGCGTTGGCACAGTTTAAAGATGGCACCATGCGCGTATTGGTGGCGACAGACATTGCTGCGCGCGGCTTGGATATTGACCAATTGCCGCAAGTAGTGAATTTTGAATTGCCCAACGTGCCGGAAGATTACGTGCATCGCATCGGCCGAACTGGCCGTGCAGGCAGTAGCGGCGCGGCAGTTTCGCTGGTTGACCGCGAAGAATTGAAGTTTTTGAAAGACATTGAAAAACTGATTAAACGCGAGATACCGAAAGTGCAAGTTGAAGGTTTTACGCCTTCTGATAAGCCGGAACCCGAGCCACCACGCTCAACCCAACCGCATGGCAGGCCACCGCGTGGCCATGGTCAAGGCCAACAGCAGCGCAAACCCAATAACAATAATCAGCAAAACGGACAAAAGCCTGCGCATAATAATAACAAACCAATGTCAGAAGCGGCACGCCATCAAGCCATGCCGCAGGGGGCTTTGTTTGCACCTAAAAAACCTAATAATAACCATCCAAATCGCAACCCTAACAGCCAGCATAGAAGCGGCGGCAGAGGCCGCTGAATAGATGCGAATCTGGGTTGATGCTGACGCCTGCCCCATCGTCATAAAAGAAATTTTATTCCGTGCGGCAGAGCGTACTAAAATCACAACGACCCTCGTTGCCAACCAGTTTTTACGCACTCCTGCATCGCCTTTCATTAAAACAATTACCGTTCCAGGCGGCTTTGATGTGGCAGATAGCAGAATTGTATTCGAACTCGAAGCGGGCGACTTGGTGATCACCGCAGATATTCCGCTAGCAGCGCTTGTGGTAGAAAAAGGCGGGCATGCGCTCAACCCGCGCGGTGAGCTTTACACAACAGCCAATATTAAAGAACGCCTCGCCATGCGCAATTTGATGGAAGAACTGCGTGGCAATGGCGTAGATATCAGCGGTCCTTCTGCATTTAACCATGGTGATAAGCAGGCATTTGCAGCTGCGCTGGATACTTTTATTGCAAAGCGCCTTAAAGCTTAAATAATTTACATGCTGCATTTAGGCAAATGTCAAAAATAGATTAAAATTCTAACCTTAAATTTTATATAGGCCTCTGCTCAGGAACATACCATGCAAATCGCGATGAACACCGTAGTAACAATGACTTACGAACTTAAAAACGCCAATGGCGAAGTGCTGGAGGCCAGCACAGAACCAGTCGCTTATCTGCACGGCGGCTACGATAACATCTTCCCCAAAGTGGAAGAAGCCATGCATGGCAAGAACGTTGGCGATACGGTAGAAGTGAGCCTGGAGCCTGTCGATGCCTTTGGCGATTACGATGAGGAGCTGGTGCAAATCGAGCCAGCGAGCGCCTTCCCCGCCAAAGAGTTAAAGGTCGGCATGCAGTTTGAGGGTGAAGATGAAACCGGCGAAGTGATTTTATACACGGTGACAGAAATTGCCGATGGCAAGGTGGTGGTGGATGGCAACCACCCCTGGGCAGGCGAGCGCCTGCTGTTTAAAGCCACTATCACTGCCGTGCGCCCGGCCAACCAGGAAGAGGTGTCGCACCAGCATGTGCATGGCGCGGGTGGGCACCATCACTAACTAACCTAAGATTAATTTTTTGAGCATATCGCAGCGTTGCGCGGTACTCGCAACCTCTCTGTACAATACGTACTATCTCGGTTTCTGCGTTCCGTGCGCCTTGCGCTATATCTCAAAATTCTTAATTTTTATCACGACAAATTCTTTAGTTTATACAACAAATCTAGCGCCTGCTTGGGCGTTAGATCATCCGGCTGAATCGCCTCAAGTTCTGCAATCAACGGATGCAGGGCTTCCGGCGTGGGCTCAATGGTTACTGCAAACATATCCGGCTGATTGGTATTTTGCGCGATCTGGTTATTTTCCAATTGTGTGAGTTTACGTTTAGCAGCCGCTACCACGCTTTTGGGGATCCCCGCCAGCTGCGCCACCTGGATGCCGTAGCTCATGTGGGCCGCACCCTCTTCCACCTTATGTAAGAACACGATGCCGTTACCATGTTCCACCGCATCCAGATGCACATTGGCCGCTTGCTTAAAGTCATCCACAATGCGCGTGAGTTCGAAATAATGCGTTGCAAATAAGGTATAGCTTTTATTTTTTTCCAGCAATTGTTTGGCGACCGCCCACGCCAGGCTCAAGCCATCAAACGTACTTGTTCCGCGTCCAATCTCATCCAGCAGCACCAGGCTTTTATCCGTCGCGTTATGCAAGATATTTGCGGTCTCGGTCATCTCGACCATGAAAGTTGATCTGCCCCCCGCCAAATCATCCGACGCCCCTATTCTAGTGAATATGCGGTCTATTTCGCCGATTTTAACGACATTAGCCGGCACGAAGGCACCGCAATGTGCCAAAAGCACAATAAGTGCAATTTGTCGCATATAGGTCGATTTACCGCCCATGTTCGGGCCGGTAATCAACAATAATTGACGGTAAGGATTCAAGCTAACATCATTCGCCACAAACGGCCGGGTAATATTTTCCACCACCGGATGGCGGCCAGCCTCAATGCTGATGCCCGGTTCATTCACAAACTGCGGCTGCACGTAATTCAACGCTTGCGCGCGCTCGGCAAAACAGCATAAAACATCCAGGCTGGCAACCGCACCGCTATTGGTCTGCAGGGCAGTAATAAATGGTGTCAATTCGTTTAAAACTTGCTCATAAAGCATTTTCTCACGCGCAAGCGCACGGTCATTTGCGCTCAATACTTTGTCTTCAAACGCCTTCAGTTCGGGCGTAATAAAACGCTCGGCATTTTTCAAGGTCTGGCGGCGGCGATATTCTGCTGGCGCGTTTTCTGCCTGCGCACGGCTGATCTCAATGTAAAAGCCATGCACGCTGTTGTATTCCACCTTCAAATTAGCCAAGCCGGTGCGGGCTTTTTCGGCTGCCTCGAACTGCAGCAAGAAATCGCCATGGTTGGTTTGCAAAGCGCGCAGCTCGTCCAGCTCGGCATCATATCCATCCGCGATCACCCCGCCATCACGCAGCACTGATGCGGGTTCCGGCCTGATGGCCTGTGATAATAATTGCAATACTTCGCGCGGCGCCTGCAGATTGGCGCCTAACGTTTCCAGCAATATGGTCGTGCTGTTGACCAGCAGATTCTGCAGCAGTGGCAATTGCAGCAAACTCTCGCGCAAGCCCGACAAGTCGCGTGGCCGGGCGGTTTTCAGCGCCACACGTGTGGTGATGCGCTCAATATCACCAATGGCTTTTAAATGGTTTTGCAAGCCTTGATACTTAGCAGCATCTATCAGTTCAGCGACAGCGTCATGACGCTTTACGACCAGATTTCTGTCGCGCAAGGGATGATGCAGCCAATGCCGCAACAACCGCGCACCCATAGCGGTTTGCGTGGTATTCAGCAGCGAATACAAGGTGGGCGAGGCCTCATCGCGCAAGGTAACATCAATCTCCAGATTGCGGCGCGTGGCGGCATCCAGCTGAATGTACTGGCTGGTTTGCTCGATGCTAAGCGAAGCAATATGCGGCAAGGCAGCGCGTTGCGTATGTTTCACATAATCCAGCAATGCACCGGCAGCACACAAAGCGGCAGTCAGGTTTTGCGCGCCGAATCCTGATAGATCCAGCGTATTAAATTGTTGCGTCAGCGCTTTGAATGCGCTGTCTGCATCGAATTGCCAGGGCGACAAACGCTTCTTGGCACAGTCAAACGCTTCGAGCGCGTTATGCTTGAAATCATCCGCGCAGACAATCTCTGTGGGCGAAATACGCTCAAGCTCTTGCGCTAAACATCCAACCGCAATTTCACTCAAAATAAACGTGCCGGAAGCCAGATTAACACGCGCCAAACCCAGCACGCCATGCCCTGAATTGGATTGTTCCGCGAATACGCTTAATAATTGGTTATCTCGCGTTTCATCCAGCAACGCGCTATCTGTCAGCGTGCCCGGCGTAAGGATGCGTGTGACCGCACGCTCGACCGGGCCTTTTGAAGTCGCGGGATCGCCGATTTGCTCACAAATCGCCACCGATTCACCCAGTTTTGCAAGCTTGGCCAGATATTGCTCGGCAGCATGATACGGCACCCCCGCCATCTTGATCGGCTCGCCGTTACTGGCGCCACGCCGTGTGAGCGTAATGCCTAACAGTTTCGAAGCCTTTTCTGCGTCCTCAAAGAACAGTTCATAAAAATCGCCCATGCGGTAAAACAGCAACATATCGGGATGCTGCGCTTTTAGCGCCAAATACTGGCGCATCATTGGGGTATGGCCCAATGGCGTTGGCGAGCTGGCGGTTATTTCTGGCGATGAAAGTTTGGTAGACACAAAAAGTGGTTTAATCTAAGATTTGACTCATTTTATAAACATTTTGAATGGTTTGTTCAATTTCTCAACATTTGATGTGAGATTTTCATCAGCCGAGTATGACAAGAAATCAAAAAAATAAATAATGTCTAGTAAAATCAATCAGTTAAAAATATCATGCCTGTCCAAAAATTTGGCACAAAAAATGCGAACTTCTACTCATTACAAACTAATTGATGAGGGTATTTAACATGACCAATGACAGCATTACCATTTATGCACAGTTTTTAGCCCACTGCAAAGAAGTGATGGGCTCGTACGACCTGGAAAGACTGGCTTATGATGAAACTTACAAAAAAGAATTTTTTAACAGCGTAAAATTAAGCGCGGACGACCAGCTGTTTCAAATGGCGGCAGCGGTTGACCGCCAGCTGAGCGATGAAATGTTGCGTGCGCGCTAAAGTGCTCTAAAAACCTTACGCCACCGGCGTTTTCAGTTTTTCGGTCAAATGCGGGCTTAATACTTGCAATATTTGTGCAAACACCTTCGGGTTGGCTGCCACGATATTGCCGGTTTTCAGCCAGCTCTCATTTCCTTCAAAATCAGCCACAATGCCACCGGCCTCTTGCACCAATAGGCCGCCTGCGGCGATATCCCATGCGGATAAATTAATCTCGAAGAAACCATCTGTAAAACCCGCTGCTACATAAGCCAAATCCAGCGCTGCCGAGCCTGGACGGCGAATGCCAGTGGTTTTTTTAATCATGTCTTTCAACATCGCCATGTAAGTATCCAAGTGCGTGAAATCGCGGAATGGGAAGCCTGTCGCGATGAGTGAATCCTGCAATTTGCTGCGATTGGTCACGCGAATGCGCTTATCGTTTAAAAACGCGCCACGGCCTTTGGTCGCGGTAAACAGATCATTACGTACCGGGTCGTAAATCACCGCCTGAGTGAGCACGCCTTTCTGCTGCAAGGCAATCGAGATGCAGTAAAACGGGTAGTTATGCAGGAAATTGGTCGTGCCATCCAGCGGATCAATAATCCAGATATTTTCTGACTCTTGATTGGTGTTGCCGCTTTCTTCACCCAAAAAACCATGGTCGGGATAAGCCGCTTTCAGCGTATCAATAATCGCCCGTTCTGCGGCATGATCCACTTCACTCACAAAATCGTTAAAGGTTTTGCTGGTGATAGTCAACGCGTTCACGTCCTGTGATGCCCGGTTAATAATTCTGCCCGCTTCACGCGCGGCTTTTACTGCATTGGATAGCATTGGATGCATAACGAATAATCTTTAAAGAGCTGTTAAAATATCATTTTAGCATTTATGCCAACTTAACCAAATATATATGACTGCACTGACTATTTAGAATGCAAGTTTCTAAGCAAGGCAAGGCGTGAGCAAAAAATTGCGACGCGCATAGCTCTCTTATGTAAGGAGTAATTTTTTGCAAACAACGATGCATAGCGACGAAAGTTGCTTTTCTAAAACCATTTTTGATAACGTCAGGATTGTGCTTTGCTGTACCAGCCACCCAGGCAATATCGGCTCGGCCGCACGCGCCATGAAAACCATGGGCTTGCAGCATTTATACCTGGTAAAACCTGACAAATTTCCCGATGCGCACGCCACTGCGCTTGCTACCGGCGCGGCGGATTTGCTTGAAAGCGCAATTGTCACCGAAACCCTGAGCGAAGCCTTGGCAGGCTGCGCATTTGCAATTGGCTTAAGCGCACGCAAGCGTTATTTATCGCACGAAACTGTCAATGCGCGAGAGGCCGCCCTGCAGGCCAGTAAAATCGCGGCTTCCCAGCCTGTTGCTTTTGTGTTTGGCACGGAAATGAGCGGCCTCAGCAATGCCGAGCTGGATTGCTGCCAGCTGCTGGCGATGATTCCCGCGAATCCGGAGTATTCCTCACTTAACCTGGCTGCCGCTGTACAAGTCGTCAGTTATGAATTGCGCATGGCAATTCTAGAAGGCAAACTGGATGCGTCCGAGAGCCTGGAACTTGCAACCAATGATGAACTGGAACGTTTTTACGTACATCTGGAACAAACGCTAATACACATCGGCTACCTTAATCCCAAAGCGCCAAAAAAATTAAGCGAGCGCCTGCGCAGAATCTACGCCCGCGCCAGACTGGAAAAAGAAGAAGTGAATTTGCTAAGAGGCGTACTGACGCTGACACAGGAACCACGCAAGCATACGAAATATTAACGCTGTAAATCAGCTATGACTGGAAGGCATGCATGGATATTTTAGGCTCGGTTTCGATTTGGGAAATCCTCAAACACGTCAGGTCGTGGCTTGCCAACCTGGACCGTGCTAGCAAAGAAAGAAAACAGCAATCTATTCGCGCGCTAAGAGAAGTGGTTATCGCATCGAGAGAAACAGCTGTTTATATGCGCAAAATGCAAGATACGGGTGCCCGGAATCACGAAACCGAAGCACATCTATCTGTGCTGTGGACCAATTTAGGTTTTGAGTTACAGGACATTGGCATCGACAAGCTGGCAAAACGCTGCCAAATCAAAGGCAAAGAGTGGGCGAACCCAGATCATTATGATGATGACTTTTTGAAAAAGGCTGACGTGAGCCTGGAACGCATGGAAAAGCTGGCAAATGAAATACTGCTGCAGATTAATCGTTAGCCGATTCACTTCGTATTCTAAAAACAACCCACGGCAAAAGTATATATCCAACTGATTTAGTCAACTTTATGGCATAATTTAACCTTTAATTTGCTTAGCAAGCTTATGTTTAACCACATCAAAGAAGACATCTCTATCGTATTTGAGCGCGACCCGGCAGCGCGCACGCATTTTGAGATTCTCACGACCTATCCTGGCGTGCACGCGCTGATTATGCACCGCTTCAGCCATTGGCTGTGGAAAGCCCGTCTTTATTGGCTTGGGCGATTGTTCTCGCATATTGGACGCTTTCTTACCGGCATCGAGATTCATCCTGGCGCCACCATTGGCCACCGTGTGTTTATCGACCACGGCATGGGCGTAGTGATTGGCGAAACCGCAGTGATTGGCGATGATTGCACGCTGTATCATGGCGTGACTTTAGGCGGCACTTCCTGGAACAAAGGCAAACGCCATCCAACCCTGGAACAGGGCGTGGTGATTGGCGCCGGCGCGAAAGTGCTGGGACCGATTACCATTGGCAAAAATGCCAAAATCGGCTCGAACGCCGTGGTGGTCAAAGACGTGCCTGAAAACGCAACGGCGGTGGGTATTCCTGCCCGCATTCTGGAAGAAGAGAAATCCAAAAAACGTGAAGACACCGCAAAAAAAATCGGTTTTGCGGCCTATGCGGTTGGCAATGACGAAAATGACCCGATGATCAAGGCGATTCATTCGCTGCTGGACCACGCCGCCAAGCAGGATGCTGATTTGCAGGCACTCAAAGATCAGATCGCACAATTGTCGGATACAAAATCTGATACAGAACTGGCCGAAGCATTTGGCGCCCAGAAAGCCTCTGGCAAAACCACCGTAAAACCGCGCGCAAAATCCAAACCTTAACCTCTGAACTTAGCTGCATAATAATTGACTAAAACACTAGGTTATTCTATAATCTAACCTAGTTTAAAGAGGTGATTTTAATTTTATGAGACTTACCACCAAAGGCCGTTTTGCTGTTACCGCCATGCTGGACCTCGCTTTGAATGAAGTGGAAAAACCTGTGACACTGGCTGGCATCAGCGAACGGCAAGCCATTTCACTCTCATACTTAGAGCAGTTGTTCAGCCGTTTGCGCAAGCAAGGCTTGGTGACCAGCGTACGCGGTCCAGGCGGTGGTTACCGTGTAGCAAAACCGCATGATGCGATTTCTGTGTCGAATATCATTACTGCCGTAGACGAGCTGATTGATGCCACCCAGTGTGGCGGGCAGGAAAACTGCCACGATGAAGGCCGTTGCATGACGCATGAGTTATGGGCATCGCTTAACAACAAAATTTTAGATTATTTATCCGGCGTCACGCTGGCGGACATGGTTGAAAATCAGCGCCAGAAAGATGCGGGATCTACCGCCAACAAGGTATATTTTGCGCCGCGCAAAGCCTGTGTTGAAGAAGCGGGCACTGAAGGAATCGCAGCTTAAATGACCCCGGTATTTTTCGATCATAACAGCACCACCGCACTCAAGACAGAAGTGCTTGAAGCTATGTTGCCGCATATGGTTGAGCAGCACGGCAACGCAACCAGTCGCCACAGCTATGGCCGCATAGCGCGCGCCGCTGTGGAGCATGCACGCGAACAGGTGGCAAATGCGGTGGGTGCGTATGCCAACCAGGTTGTGTTTACGGCCAGTGGCACAGAGGCCAATAATTTCGCGGTGCATGGCATCTGCAGCAATCTGGCACCCAAACAGATTCTAACCAGCGCGGTCGAGCACCCTTGCGTGTCGCGCCCAGCGCTGGCTTTGCAAGCACATGGCTGGCAGGCAAAAAGCATCCCCGTCGATAAAGATTGCAGAATCGATATGCAACACCTGCAACACATGCTGCAAGCCCCAACTGGCCTGGTATCGGTGATGCTGGCGAATAACGAGACCGGTGTGATACAGGATATTGCCGCAATCAGTCAATTGGCGCGCCAGCACAATGCTTATGTGCATACCGATGCTGTGCAGGCTTTGGGGAAAATTCCCGTGGATTTTTTTGCATTGGGCGTACATGCCATGACGGTTTCCAGCCACAAAATCGGCGGCCCGCTCGGCGCGGGCGCACTGGTGCTGGATAAGCGCGTTGATATTCAGCCGCTTTTATATGGCGGCGGGCAGGAAAGAGGGCTGCGTAGCGGCACAGAAAACGTACCGGCGATTGTCGGGTTTGGCGCAGCATGTGATCTCGCCATTAAGAACCTGTCTACGTTTGCACACCACACGCAACATCTGCGCGATGCATTGGAAGCGGGCTTAAGAAAAATGAACGCTACCTTATTTGGCAACGAATTCAGGCGCATCCCTAACACCAGCTTTTTCGCCTTCCCCAATATTGAGGGCGAAACATTGGTGACGGCGCTGGATAAAAGAGGCTTTGCCGTTGCAAGCGGCTCGGCATGCTCGTCAGACAGCACCGAACCGAGCCATGTGTTGCTGGCAATGGGCGTGGATGAAGAATTGGCACGGGGCGCGATACGCGTAAGTTTTGGCGCCAGCAACACCATGGAACAAGTGCAGCATTTTTTAATTGTGCTGGAAAACGAATTGAAAAGATTAAGAAATTTAACTGCTGTCGCGGCATAACAAATATAGAAAGTAAGCGTAAGCAATATGGATAGAAAACATGGATAAACAACCAATATATTTAGATTACTCCGCCACCACTCCGGTTGACCCGCGCGTGGCTGCGCTGATGATTCCTTATTTGACGGAACATTTCGGCAACCCTGCCTCACGCAGCCATCCATTTGGCTGGGAAGCAGAGAAAGCAGTGGAAAATGCGCGTGAAGAAGTCGCCAAACTGGTCGGAGCTGACCCACGCGAAATTGTGTGGACATCTGGCGCAACAGAATCGAACAACCTGGCCATTAAAGGCGCAGCGCATTTTTATGCTGCCAGCAAGGGCAAGCATATCATTACCATTGCCACCGAGCACAAGGCCGTAATTGACGTGGTGCGCGAACTGGAGCGCCAAGGCTTTGAGGCGACGTTTTTAGAACCGGAACCCAATGGCCTGGTTGATTTAGCCAAATTCAAAGCGGCCATACGGCCGGATACGGTGTTGGCTTCTGTCATGCTGGTGAATAACGAAATCGGTGTGATTCAGGACATTGAAGCAATCGGCAATATCTGCCGCGAAAACAATGTGATTTTTCATGTAGATGCAGCACAAGCCACCGGCAAGGTAAAGATTGATTTAGAAACATTGCCGGTCGATTTAATGAGCTTTAGCGCCCATAAAACCTACGGTCCAAAAGGCGTTGGTGCTTTATATGTACGCCGCAAACCGCGCATTCGTATCGAGGCACAGATGCATGGTGGCGGACACGAACGCGGCATGCGTTCCGGCACGTTAGCCACGCACCAAATCGTTGGCATGGGTGAGGCCTTCCGTATTGCACGCGAAGAGATGGAGCTGGAAAACGCGCGCATCCGCAAACTGCGCGACCGCTTGCTGGTCGGCTTGCAAACCATTGAAGAAACCTATGTCAATGGCGATCTGGCGCATCGTGTGCCGCATAACCTGAACATCAGCTTTAACTATGTAGAAGGTGAATCACTGATTATGGCAGTGAAAGATATTGCCGTTTCCAGCGGCTCTGCCTGTACTTCTGCGAGCCTGGAGCCTAGTTATGTATTACGTGCTTTAGGCCGCAGCGATGAGCTTGCACACAGCTCTATTCGCTTCTCGCTCGGGCGTTTTACCACCGAAGCAGATGTGGATTACACGATAGAACTGATGAAAAGCAAAATTGGCAAATTGAGAGAACTATCTCCGCTTTGGGAGATGTTTAAAGATGGTATCGACATTAGTAAAGTACAGTGGGCAGCCCACTAGAGGAGTAGCAAAATGGCATATTCAGATAAAGTATTAGACCACTATGAAAACCCGCGTAACGTGGGTAGCCTAGACAAGAACGACCCTCACGTAGGTACAGGCATGGTCGGCGCACCCGCTTGCGGCGACGTGATGAAACTCATGATTAAGGTAAATGATGCTGGCATTATTGAAGATGCCAAATTCAAAACCTATGGTTGCGGCTCGGCGATTGCCTCCAGCTCACTTGTCACCGAATGGCTCAAAGGCAAAACGGTGGATGAAGCCTATGCGATTAAAAACTCTGCGATTGCTGAAGAGCTCGCTTTGCCGCCGGTGAAAATTCACTGTTCAGTTTTAGCTGAAGATGCGATCAAAGCTGCGGTGGCAGATATTAAAGCGAAACAATTAGCAGCTAAAGAGGCAGTGTAATCAATGGCAATCAGCTTAACCGAAGCAGCAGCAACCCGCGTAGAAAAATTCCTCGCCAACCGGGGCAAAGGCATCGGCTTGCGCTTGGGCGTTAAAACTACGGGTTGTTCTGGCATGGCCTATACACTGGAATTTGTAGATGAAATGCAGCCTGAAGATGTGACGTTTGAAAGCCACGGCGTAAAAGTGATCGTTGACCCGAAAAGCCTGGCCTATATAGACGGCACCGAGCTCGACTTCACCAAGGAAGGCTTGAATGAAGGCTTTAAGTTTAACAACCCGAACGTGAAAGACGAGTGTGGGTGCGGTGAAAGCTTTACGGTGTGACACAGAATTATTTTGAGTTGTTCGGGCTGAAGCCAATATTTAACCTCGACTTGGCAGCACTAGAAGGTAATTACCGCAAAATACAGTCTGAATCACATCCTGATCGTTTTGTGACCGCCTCAGGCGCAGAAAAACTGCAATCCATGCAAACCGCCACGCTTGCAAATGAAGCCTACCAAACGCTAAAAAATCCAGCCAATCGCGCCAAATACATATTAGAGTTACAGGGTATCAATGCGATTGCAGAAACCAACACTGCGATGTCGGCTGAATTTTTAATGCAGCAAATGGAATGGCGCGAAGCTTTGGAAGATGCAAAAACAGAAAAAAACATTAAAGCCTTAGAAAGCTTACTGACAGAAATGCGGGCTGAAGCCAAAAACCTCCAGCTTAGTTTAGGCGATTTACTGGACACAATAAAAGATTACAACGCCGCGACTGAAGCCACGCGCAAACTTATTTTTATTGATAAAGTGTGTGTCGATATTAGCAAGGCGATTGAACAAATAGAGAACTAGGGAAGCCCTGAACAAGTATCCATGAGCCACGTTGCTAACAAATTTGAGATGATTGCAAGGCGCACGACGCAGGTCGTAGCTATTCTACGAAGCCAAGGAGTGCAACGAAGCCAAGCACTCAAATTTGTTGCAACCCTTATGGGACAAGGCTTTGCGGGTGGCCTGCGTTGTCAAACTCCTCGCGAAGGGAATGACCATTCAACTCGTCGTTTTTCTAGCATCCCATCCCGCAAAGCCGTTGTCGCGGCCATGTGGACTTATTCAGGGCTTCCCTAATGGCATTGTTGCAAATATCAGAACCCGGGCAATCCGCTGCTCCGCATCAACACAAGCTGGCGGTGGGGATTGATTTGGGCACAACGAATTCACTGGTTGCCACCGTGCGCAGTGGCATGAGCACCGTGCTACAGGATGAATATGGGCATGCCCTGCTGCCTTCTGTAGTACGCTATCTGCCAAATGGCGAGGTCGTGGTTGGCCACGAAGCGCAAGCGCAGCAAAGCAGCGACCCTGTCAACACCATCGTTTCTGTCAAACGTTTTATGGGGCGCAGCCTGAATGACATCGCCGACAGGGCGCATATTCCTTACCGCTTTGTAGAAGGCACTGATGCACAATCGGCCAGATTATTGCAGATACAAACCCGCGCAGGCCTGAAAAGCCCGGTAGAAATCTCGGCAGAAATACTTAAAGCACTGAAAGCGCGTGCAGAGAAATCTCTGGGCGGTGAGCTGGTTGGCGCGGTGATCACGGTGCCCGCCTATTTTGACGATGCGCAACGCCAGGCCACCAAAGACGCCGCTCGGCTAGCCGGGCTAAATGTACTGCGCCTGCTGAACGAACCCACAGCCGCAGCTGTGGCCTACGGCCTGGATAACGCAGCTGAAGGTACTTATGTCATCTACGACCTGGGCGGCGGAACGTTCGACGTTTCCATTCTAAAGCTAACAAAAGGCGTATTTGAAGTGCTCGCCACCAATGGCGATTCAGCCCTCGGCGGCGACGACTTTGACCATCGCATCTATTGCTGGGTGCTGGATAAAATTCGAGAAAACAGCAGTAACTTTGCCCCGCTTGGCGAACAGGACACGCGTCTCTTACTCACCAAAGCACGGCAGGCTAAAGAGTGGCTTACCGACAATTTTGAAGCGCAAATCGTCTGTCGCTTGAGTAACGGCACGCTGGTAGACGTCACACTCACCGCACCACAGTTTGTGGAGCTTACACAGCATCTTGTCACCAAAACACTCTCCCCCACGCGCAAAGCCATGCGCGATGCTAACCTTGCGCCCGATGAGATCAAAGGCGTAGTGCTGGTGGGTGGCGCCACGCGCATGCCGCATATCAGGCACGCCGTGCAGGAATATTTCAAACAGGAACCACTGACCAATCTGGATCCCGACAAAGTCGTTGCGCTGGGCGCAGCGATACAAGCCAATGCACTCGCGGGCAACAGAAGCGATGATGATTTGCTGCTGTTAGATGTCACCCCGCTTTCGCTCGGGCTTGAAACCATGGGCGGTCTGGTAGAAAAAATCATCCCTCGCAATTCCACATTACCTATCGCCCGCGCGCAGGAGTTCACCACTTTTAAAGATGGTCAAACTGCCATGAGCATTCATGTGCTGCAAGGCGAGCGAGAATTGGTCAGCGACTGCCGCTCGCTCGCTCGCTTTGAATTACGCGATATTCCACCCATGGTGGCAGGCGCGGCGCGTATCCGCGTGACATTTACTGTGGATGCCGATGGTTTGCTAAGCGTTTCAGCCCGCGAAACCACCAGCAATGTCGAAGCCAATATTGTCGTCAAGCCAAGTTACGGGTTAAGCGAAGAACAAATTCTAGCTATGCTGCAAAGCAGCTTTAGCGCGGCAGAAAGTGACAAACAGGCACGCGCGCTGGCAGAAGCGAAGGTCGAGGCCGAAAGCCTGCTTACCGCGATCAGTGTGGCGCTGGAGCGAGATGGTAGCCTGTTAGATGTCCAAGAGAAGCAGAATATTATTGCCCAAATGGGCGTCCTGCAAGGCTTGCTGCAAGCGGGTGACAGCCATGCTATCCATCAAGCGACAGAAGCCTTGAACACAGCAACCGAAAGCTTTGCTGCCAGACGCATGGATGCCAGCATCAGCCGCGCGCTGGCAGGGAAAAATTTAGACAGTTTAGAAATATGAAGAAATAAACTTATGCCACAAATTATTGTATTACCGCACGTAGAGCTCTGCCCGGAAGGTGCTGCGTTTGAGGCTGAAACCGGAAAATCTATTTGCCAGAACCTGCTGGATAACGAAATTGACATTGACCATGCCTGCGATCAGGTATGTGCTTGCACCACCTGCCATGTGATTGTGCGCGAAGGTTATAAGACCCTGAATGAGCCAGAAGAAAAAGAAGAAGACCTGCTCGACAAGGCCTGGGGGCTGGAGCCGAACTCGCGGCTTTCTTGCCAGGCGATTGTAGGAAAAACCGACTTAGTGATTGAAATCCCCAAATACAGTATCAATATGGCAAAAGAAGGTCATACCAAGAAGTAAGGCACGAACGGCAATGCTTCACGCCAAGCATCGCCAGCAAAATGCTACACCCTCAAAGTGTCCTGCATAAAATGCACTTCACCTGTCGCTAAATCATAAATTCCGCCAACAATCCCGATTTGCTTGCTGGTTAGCATATCCTGAATAATGTCGCTGGTATGAATAATCTCTTCAATCTGCACGCGCACGCTCAATTCGCACACCTTGGTCACAAAATCTGCATTTTCAGAATTACGGTTTTCACGTATCGTTTTCTCCAAACGCACAGCAGGCTTGATTAAATTGGTAATTTCACCGATGTGGCCATCTTTAAAGTCATCACAAGCAGCTTTAACCGCACCGCAACCGGTATGCCCAAGCACCACAATCAGCTTGCTACCCAGGTATTTACAACCAAATTCCAGGCTGCCAATCGCTTTATCTGAAGCAATATTACCTGCCAGGCGCACGCTGAACACATCGCCCAGCGCCTGATCAAACACCATCTCAACAGGCGCGCGCGAATCGCTGCAACTCAACATGGAAACAAATGGATGCTGCCTTTCTTTGGTCATCATCACCAGATTATGCAAGTCTTTATTGGCTGTTAAGTTATTGGCAAAGCGGTGGTTACCTTCAACAAGAATATCCAGCGCCTCTTGCGGCGTCATTTTGTCGCGGTCTAATAGTGGATGTTTATACATACAGCTTCCTAATTGCAAGACAGCCTGAATTATACCTTATTGCAGAAAATGGCAATTGCCATCACCCAAACACCACGATAAAAAACCCGCTGCAAGAGCGGGCTTTTAAAGTTTATATTCTACTTAAAATGATTAGAACATCCACTGCGCGCGCATGATAAGTGCTTTTTCGTCATCCACACGTTTGTTGTTGACGATTACACCGCCGGTTGTTCCGCCAATCACGTCACTGAAATCAGTATCCACGTAGTTCAGCATCAAACGTGTATTCGATGTCGGCAAGAACTTAATGCCTGCTGTCCATGCTTCAGCCTTAGCGAAACCAGCTGCCTTGGTAGCTATAGCAGCATCGGCTGTGCCCACGCCTAGACCAAGGCCACTGGCGTTAAAGTCTGATGCATCAAATTCGCTGTAACGCAAACCTAACTCCCACAAACCACCTTTGAAGGTTGTTGGATCGAAATCATTTTTAGGTTTCAAGCCACCAAATACGCCACCTTTGTATGCGTCTGCATAAGCCTCGCCTGTAATTGTCCATAAAGCCTCTGCGTACCAGTTTTTAATATCTGCATCATAGCTTCGGGTTGCTGATGATTTGAAATCAAAACCCGCCTTCATCCATTCGCCTTGTACTTTGAACGGTCCGTAAGCAACCACACCTTCCAAACCTAAACGACTACGGTCAACAGATTCATAAAATGTTGTTGATGCTGCTGATGTTGCTGGAGCACGGAAAAAGGTCGCGCCGCGCGCTTCAGTACGGCCAGCGACACCTGCAGTTGAAGCATGGGGAATATCACCTTCTGAGAATGAAACACCTGCGTGCAACACCATATCTTTGTTGCCCATAATTTCAGCAAAGTTGGCAGTCACGCGACCAATCACATCTTTACCATCTTCACGAATATCAGACTCGGCATTTTTGGCGTTACCATTTGAGCCAGCCAAGGCGTAAGTCACACCAGTAAACGGCGTACCATGTACCATCAAACCGATTTCTTTAGCCGGTGCCAAAGCATTCACAAATGAACGCTCCATAAAATCGATGTTGTTAGAACTGGTCAATTCTTCCAGGTTCATCGGCATTTTGAATTGGCCAAAACGGAATTGCACAGGCTTCCACCAGGCAACATTCAAATAACCAACATCTAGTGTCGTAGTATTACCAAGGTCAGCCACCACTTCAGCTTCATAATAGTCTTTCCATGCTGCTTTAAAGCCCAAACGTGCACGGCGAATATCAAAGGTATCAGTTACGTTTGTTACATTGCCAATTGAATTAGTAGTAGGTGTCGTTGGAACTGCATTTGTTTTACCATCGTTATAATCAAAAAAGCGATAGTCAGCGTGTACGCGACCATTAATTGACGCCTTAAATTTGCCATCGCCGCTTTCAAAGCTTAAGCCGTCCTTGTATTTTGCTGAAACAGCTGATTCTTTTTTCTTTTCAGCAGCTTCTTTTTCGCCCGTGCGGCCTTTCAATAAAAGCGCGCCCTCTTCTTCAGTCAATACGCCTTTAGCCATCAGCGCATTTACAATATCGTCTGTGCTATCAGCCATGGCATTTGCGCCAAAGCCTAATAAAGCCGTGCCTGCCAGTGTTGCAGCCACCAAGTTACGTAATTTAAAATTCATAAAAATCCCCTGTTGTTTCGTTTAATAAAAATTTTCAACAGGCGAATTTTGAGACAGTTATATGACAATCTGATGACAAAGAACTATTTTGATAACGGGTTGTTGTGTTTTTACCACAACAAAAAAGCCGTCACTCAGGACGGCTTTTTAATTACAGAAAACTTAAGCTTCTGGCCGCATGTGCGGGAACAAAATCACATCGCGAATACTGGGCGAATCGGTAATGAGCATCACTAGGCGATCAATGCCAATACCACAGCCGCCTGCAGGTGGCATGCCGTATTCCAGTGCGCGAATAAAATCTGCATCGTAAAACATGGCCTCCTGATCGCCCGCCTCTTTGGCTTTCATCTGCGCATGGAAGCGCGCAGCCTGATCTTCTGCATCATTTAGCTCGCTAAACCCATTCGCCATTTCACGGCCGGTAATAAACAATTCAAAGCGCTCGGTGATTTCGGGGTTTTTATCCGAAGCACGCGCCAAGGGTGAAACCTCTACCGGATAATCGATGATATAAGTCGGTTGCCATAAATGCGCTTCGGCTGTTTCTTCAAACAGGCTCAACTGGAGCGACCCCAAACCAGCATGTTCGAATACTTTGATACCGCGCTTGTAGAGCTCAACCCGCAAAAACTCTGCATCATACAATTGTGCCAGCGTGTATTCCGGTGCGTATTTTTGTATCGCTCCTACAATAGTCAGGCGCTCGAATGGCTTGCTTAAATCTACCTCGCGCCCATCATATTGCAACACTGCCGTACCACGCGCTGCAATGGCGGCAGCGCGGATGCACTGCTCGGTAAAGTCCATCAGCCATCGGTAATCGGTATAGGCTGCGTAAAACTCCATCATGGTGAATTCTGGATTATGGCGAACGCTCAAGCCTTCGTTACGGAAGTTACGGTTCATTTCAAACACACGCTCGAAGCCGCCTACTACAAGACGTTTCAAATACAACTCTGGCGCGATGCGCATGAACATTTGCATATCCAGCGCATTATGATGCGTGGTAAACGGCTTGGCAGCTGCGCCGCCCGGAATCGGGTGCAGCATGGGCGTTTCTACTTCCAGGAATTCATTCTGAATCATAAAGTTACGAATTGCAGAAACCACTTTGCTGCGCGCCACAAACGTCGCACGCGCCTCCTCAGAGGTGATCAAATCGACATAACGCTGGCGGTATTTGACTTCCTGATCCTGCAGGCCATGAAATTTCTCTGGTAAGGGGCGCAATGATTTTGTCAGCAACCGCAATTCGGTGACCTTAACCGAAAGCTCGCCGGTTTTGGTTTTAAACAAATAGCCTGTCGCGCCAATAATGTCGCCCAGATCCCAATGCTTAAAGGCCTCGTAAACAGTTTCACCGATATTCTCTATAGAAATGAATAGCTGAATCCGGCCGCTCGTGTCTTGAATGGTCGCGAAGCTCGCCTTGCCCATCACACGCTTGAGCATCATGCGGCCTGCGACGACCACATTCACTTTCCTGGCTTCAAATGCTTCATTTTCTGTGCCGCCGTGAGCCGCATGGATATTGGCTGCCAAGGCATCTGGTTTGAAGTCGTTTGGAAAGGCAACCCCTTGTGAACGAATCGCCTTAAGCTTCTCACGACGCTCAGCAATGACGTGGTTTTCGTCTACTGGCTGAACTTCGTTATTTTGTTCATTACTCACACTCATACTCCCTGCTTCAAACTTTCTGTAATAAATGGGTCAAGATCGCCATCCAGCACGCCTTGGGTATTGCCGATTTCCACGCCGGTACGCAAATCCTTGATACGCGACTGATCCAGCACATAGCTTCTAATCTGATGTCCCCAGCCGATATCGGTTTTGGCATCCTCAAGGGCTTGTTTTTCCTGGTTACGCTTATTCAATTCCAAATTGTAAAGCGCGCCTTTCAGCATATTCATGGCCTCGGCGCGGTTGCGGTGCTGCGATCGGTCATTCTGGCACTGCACCACAGTATTAGTTGGAATATGCGTGATACGCACGGCGGAATCGGTTTTGTTAATATGCTGACCACCTGCGCCAGAAGCGCGGTAAGTATCGATGCGCAAATCAGCAGGATTGATGTCGATTTCAATGGAATCATCTACTTCCGGGAATACCTGCACGCTAGCGAACGAGGTATGACGTTTGGCGTTGGAATCAAACGGCGATTTACGCACCAGGCGATGCACGCCATTTTCAGTGCGTAACGTGCCATAGGCATAATCGCCAGAAACCTTGATCGACGCGCCTTTAATGCCGGCCACGTCACCTTCGGATTCTTCCAGCACTTCCACCTTGAAGCCTTTGCGCTCGCAGTAACGCAAATACATGCGCAACAGCATATTGGCCCAATCCTGTGCCTCGGTGCCACCACTGCCAGATTGAAACTCGATAAAGCAGTTGTTGGCATCCATCGGCTGTGAGAACATGCGCCTGAATTCCATCTCGGCAATCTGCTTCTCCAGTGCTTCAGAGTCCGCCGCGACACTTAATAAAGTGTCGTCATCGTTTTCTTCCCGCGCCATCTCAAACAGTTCGCGGCTATCATTCAAACTGGCTTCCAGGCTTTGCAGGCTATGCACCACAAGCTCCAGCTCGCGTTTTTCCTTGCCTAGCTTTTGCGCCTTTTCAGCATTATCCCAAACTTTGGGATCTTCTAATAAACCGTTAACTTCTTCTAACTTTTGAAACTTATTCTCAAAGTCAAAGATACCCCCGAAGGGCAAGATTGCGCGCGCGCAAATCGTTCAAACGGTTGGAGATAAGATTAAGTTGTTCGGCTTCCATGATGATTGCTTGCTACTAAAATGCGCAATTATACAGCAAGTGTTTGCAGACTTTACTTTGATGCGGCTTTTACCACTTCACCATCTTCTTTGGTAAAAGTGCCTATATCCGGATTTTCCAGAATATCCAGCACAAGCTCGGACGGACGGCACAGCTTGACGCCTTTCGCTGTCACCACAATCGGGCGGTTGATTAAAATGGGGTGTTGCATCATGGCGTTAATCAGCGCGTCATCTGACAAGCCCAAATCATCAAGCCCAAGCTCAGCATATGGCGTGCCTTTCTCGCGCAATAGCTGGCGCGGGGTAATGCCCATTTTTGAAATTAACTCAACCAGCTTTTCGCGGCTTGGCGGCGTTTTAAGATATTCAATCACCTCGGGCTCTACGCCGCTGGCACGTATCATCGCCAAGGTATTGCGCGATGTGCCGCAGGCCGGATTGTGGTAGATAGTGACGCTCATTTCGATTCAACCTTAATTAAAATTGATATTAATAATACCCCTGCCAATTGTGCTGAAACAAAACCCGGCACATCAGCAGGATGGATACCCACAAAAGTATTGGTCAAGCTTCTGGCCAGCGTGACCGCAGGGTTTGCAAAAAAAGTAGAAGATGTAAACCAGTATCCCGCGGTGACCGTCAGTGCTACCAGCATCGCCACTTTTTCATTGGCGTACTTTACGCCCAATCGGATGACAGATAACAAAACGAGCGCAGCTGCCAGCTCGCTTACCCAAATACCCAAGCCATGTCTGGGCTTGGTTGAAGCCTGAATTATTGGCATGGCAAACATCACATGCGTTAACCAGACCCCCGAAATGGCACCCACGATTTGCGCTGTGATATAGCCGAATAAGGTCTGGACGTTGAGCGCGCCTGCGCGCCAGAACATGATGCTGACTACCGGGTTGAAATGACCCCCAGAGATGGGCGCAAGCAAGGTAATCAGCACATACAAGCCGCAGCCCGTAGCGATGCTGTTGCCTAGCAGCGCTACGGCTGCGTTGCCTGCGCCTAATGCTTCCCCCATGATGCCGGAGCCTGTCACAACCGCAAGTAGTAACAAGGTTCCTATGTATTCTGCAATTAACTTGTTTTTCATATTTTTGTCATATCTATGTCATAATTTTGAAATGGGGAATGTACTGAAAAAGTTGCCGTCCAGGCAATTATATAACAGGGATATCCGGCTTAAAAAAATTACTTAACCTGTTTTATGCTCACGAACTAAAGCGTTAGCAGTTAAATTAATCGAATAAATAAACAATTCATTGGGGAGAACTAAACATGGCTAATGCTACTTTGGGTCGATTGATGTCAGCAATATCACCGCGCAGCGACAATTATTTTGAGCTATTTAACAACCTTGCAGATTGCGCGGTCAGAGGCTCTAAAGTGCTGGCATCAATGACAGCTGTTAGAGATACCGAGAAATTTGACGAGCACTTTGCTGAACTCAGAAAAATTGAATCTGAAGCTGACGAATACACCAAAGAAGTTTTACTCTCCTTACACAAAACCTTTATCACTCCATTCGACCGCCGGGAAATTCGCGAACTGGCCATGGCACTGGACGATATCATCGACTATATGGAAGACATTCCTCAAAGTGCGAAAATCTACGGCCACACCAGCTTTACCCCTGAAATGGTCGCACTTGCACAGATTCTGCTCCGCGCTTCAGAAAAAGTGCGTGACGCAGTCAATATGCTATCTGACATGAAAGATGCCGGGCGCATTCTTCGCACCTGCGAGGAGATCAGTGCGATTGAAGGCGAGGCCGACCACGTCATGCGCGCCGGTATGCATCGCTTGTTTGAAGAAGAATCCGACGCACGTACCCTGATACGCTCAAAAGAACTATACGATATATTTGAAGATGCTGTTGATAGCTGTGAAGACGTAGCCGATGTAATTCATGGCGTTGTATTAGAGCGCATTTAAGGAATCATCATGGATCACGCGATTCTTATTATGGCGCTGCTAGTTTTCGTCGCCCTCATATTTGATTTTATGAACGGTTTTCACGATGCAGCCAACTCGATTGCACTCATGGTATCAACACGCCTGCTCACGCCGCAGGCCGCAGTGGCATGGGCAGCTTTTTTCAATTTCATTGCGTTCTTATTCTTTGGTTTGCATGTGGCTGACACCGTGGGCAAAGGCATTATTGATCCTAACATCGTGAACAATGCGGTGATATTCGGCGCGCTCAGCGGGGCAATCGCATGGAACGTCATCACCTGGTGGTTTGGCATCCCATCCTCGTCATCTCATGCACTGATTGGCGGCCTGCTTGGCGCAGGCGTGGCCCATGCCGGCACAAAAGGCATTGTTATCGGCAGCAAACTCATCACCACCGGTTTTGCGATTGTGTTATCTCCACTCTTTGGCATGCTGCTTGCCATGACGCTCTCTGTCTTAGTGCTATGGTTATTTGAAAAATCTTCCCCATACAAGACTGAGAGCCGATTCAATAAAATGCAATTTATTTCATCCTCCTTTTTCAGCTTAGGGCATGGCGCAAACGATGCGCAAAAAACCATGGGGATCATCACTGTTCTGCTATTTGCCAACGGCTATTTGCAAGGTAATTTTCATGTGCCTTTCTGGGTGGTGATTTCATGCCAGCTGGCAATGGGCTTAGGTACACTGATGGGTGGGTGGCGTATCGTTCGCACGATGGGCATGGGCATTACCAAAGTGCGCCCAACCGGCGCTTTCTGTGCGCAAACGTCCGGGTCTATCGCCTTGTTTCTAGCCACCTCGCTTGGCATCCCCGTCTCGACAACACATACCATCACAGGTGCAATCGTAGGTGTAGGCGTGTCTCGCCGCGCCTCTGCTGTGCGCTGGGGCCTGGCCTCACGCATCGTGTGGGCATGGATACTCACCATTCCGTGCGCAGGCCTTATTGCAGCAATGAGCTACCACTTCGGCCGCACTTTCTTATAACAGCACTCGCTCATCTGAAAAGGGTCTCATTGAGGCCCTTTTTTATTTAAGAAAGTCATCTTTTTGTCATCAATTTGTCATATTTGAACTCTAATATTCGTATCAGATTAAAAAGCTATTTAACTCAATATCGTTTAACTTTGACGGAGATATTATGAATACAGCATTACCCAAATCACTACGTATTGCGGCATTGATTGCAGCCACATTTGCAACTAGCCATATTTTTGCAGCAGAAAAAATCATCAAAATCGATGGCTCAAGTACCGTTTACCCAATTACAGAAGCGGTGGCGGAAGAGTTTCAAAAAGCAAACAAAGCCAAAGTAACCGTGGGTATTTCAGGTACTGGCGGCGGTTTCAAAAAATTCTGCCGTGGTGAAACTGATATTTCTAATGCATCTCGCCCCATTCTGCAAAAAGAAATTGATGCCTGTAAAGAAGCTGGCGTTCAATTTATTGAACTGCCCATCGCTTACGATGCCATTACCGTGGTGATTAACCCAAAAAATGAATTTGCTAAAAAAATGACATCGGCAGAGCTTAAAAAACTATGGGAGCCATCAGCACAGGGTAAAGTAAAAACCTGGAATCAAGTCAACGCCGCCTGGCCTAATACGCCAGTTAAATTATTTGGCCCTGGCGCGGACTCTGGCACGTTTGACTACTTTACCGAAGCGATTGTAGGTAAAGCAAAATCAAGCCGTGGCGACTTTACTGCCTCTGAGGATGACAATGTGCTGGTTAAAGGCGTAGTAGGTGATGTAGGTGGCTTGGCTTATTTCGGTTACGCATATTACGAAGAAAACCAGGATAAATTGGCCGCAGTAGCCATTGTCGACAAGCCCGGCAAACCTGCAGTTTTACCTTCAAAGGCAACCATTGAAGATGGTTCATACCAACCGCTTGCGCGTCCAATCTTTATCTACGTCAATGCAACAGCAGCAGCCTTCAAACCTGAGGTCAAAGCCTTTGTGAATTACTATCTGGAACAAAGCAAGCCGCTGATTGAAGAAGTGAAATATGTGGCATTGCCTGAAAAAGAGCAAAAAGCAGTGATCAAACACTGGAAAGAGCTTAAACCAGGTACCGGCTTTGGTGGCAAAGCTGAAGTAGGCGTTAAAATTGAAGAGTTGTTAGCTAGAATCAAATAGGCTGTTCAATCCGAACCATTTGGGGACACTCGATTTTACAAGTATCCCCAAGTTGTTTTCTTCATCACTCTATATTGCTAATCACGATATAATATTAACGGTGTACACCACGTGAATACGGTAAATCAATTGTTAAATAACCCGCTAAATCTACAAATCAGTGATCGTCTCTCTAAGAACTTTACACGTCATTTCAAAGAGCGTGTGATTGAGTTTGTATTAATGCTGGCAGCGCTTTCCGCTGTGCTCACTACCGCAGCGATTGTCGGGATTTTGTTATATGAATCCTATGCGTTTTTTGAGCATGTTTCCTTAGTTAGCTTTCTTACTGATACTGTATGGACACCATTATTTGAAAATCCCCGCTATGGCATTTTGCCACTGGTATCAGGCACGCTCACAGTGACAGGCGTGGCCTTGCTGGTCGCCATCCCAATAGGCACGATCAGCGCAATTTATCTTTCTGAATTTGCATCGCATAAAGTGCGCGAAACGGTAAAGCCAACGCTAGAATTACTGGCAGGCGTACCCACTATCGTATTCGGTTTTTTTGCACTGCTATTTGTCACGCCGATATTGCAAACCATGATGCCAGGGCTGCCTACATTCAACATGCTCAGTTCCGGCATTGTGATTGGCATCATGATTATTCCCTACATTGCATCGTTATCCGAGGATGCAATGCGTGCTGTGCCGATGAGTATGCGTGAGGGCTCTTACGCGATGGGGGCAACGCGCTTCCAAACCGCTTTGAAAGTCATTACACCGGCAGCAACTTCCGGCATTGTCGCTGCCTACATTTTAGGCGTTTCACGTGCGATTGGTGAAACCATGGTGGTGGCCATTGCAGCGGGACAGCAACCGAATCTGACTTTTAATCCAATGGACGCGGCAGCGACTATTACGGCCTATATCGTGCAAGTGGCAATGGGCGATTTGCCTCACGGCAGCATTGGTTATCAAAGTATTTTTGCTGCGGGTTTAGTGCTCATGCTGATGACATTAACACTCAATATTATCGGCCACATCACACGTAAGAAATACAGTGAGAGATATTAAAATGAATCAATCATCACAAGCAAGCACGCTTAAAAACCTTGGCGAAGTGCGCGCGATGATCAAGCGCCATAAGCTCAATGACTACATTTTTTCTGTCATTGGCTTGTTATGTCTAATGATCGGCTTATTAACTTTACTCACTTTATTCATTGATCTGATTCTTAGCGGCTATCCTAAGCTACTGTCTTCGGACTTCTATACAAACTTTCCGTCGCGCCGTGCGTCTAGCGCCGGCTTATTATCTGCATTAGTAGGCTCGGCACTTGTCATGGTGGTGACATTTATATCTGCTGTGCCGATTGGCGTCATGGCAGCCATCTATCTTGAAGAATATGCCCCAAAAAACTGGCTGTCTGATCTCATTGAGATCAATGTATCCAATCTGGCTGCTGTACCTTCTATCATCTATGGCTTATTGGCGTTGGGGCTGTTTGTCTATATGCTTGATTTTGGCCAAAGTATCCTGACGGCCGGCCTTACCTTAGGCCTGCTCATCATGCCAGTTGTGATTGTTGCCACCCGTGAATCGATACGCAGCATTCCTGTGGCCATTAGAGAAGCTGCCTATGCGGTTGGCGCCACCAAATGGCAAGTGGTCTATGATCACGTGATTAAATACTCGTTTGGCGGCATTCTTACTGGCGTGATTATTGGCATGGCGCGTGCCATCGGTGAAACTGCGCCTATTATTACCATTGGCGCACTGACTTTTATTGCTTTCTTACCACCATCACCTATCACAACAAGCGCACCATTTCTGAACTTTGAATGGCTATCATCAGGATTTACCGTTTTGCCTATTCAAATGTTTAGCTGGCTTTCCAGGCCAAGCGAAGCATTTCATGTAAACGCAGCGGCCGCAGGTGTCATCATCATTTTAGTTACCTTGATCATGAACGGGTTTGCCATCAGAATGCGTTACAAAATGCGTAAAAACATCAAATGGTAATGAATAATTAAACTGAATACTTATCAACGGGAATCCACTTTTTCATGATTACAACAACTCATTCAGTCAAAGCTGAGGCACGCAACCTCAGCTTCATCTATAACGGCGGAAACCATGCAGTCAAAAATGTTTCCATGCCGCTGTATGAAAATAGAATTACAGCGCTTATTGGCCCTTCTGGCTGTGGTAAATCGACATTCTTGCGCTGCTTTAACCGCATGCATGATTTATACCCTGGCAATAAATATGAAGGTCAGATTGTCATGCACCCGGACAATACGAATATCCTAGAAAAAGCAGTTGACCCTATTGAAGTGCGCATGCGTATCAGCATGGTGTTTCAAAAACCGAATCCATTTCCAAAATCGATTTACGAAAATGTCGCTTATGGTTTGCGTGTGCGCGGCGAAAATAACAAACGCACGCTGGACGATAAAGTCGAGGAGGCACTCAAAGGTGCTGCGTTGTGGAACGAAGTAAAAGACCGCTTGCAAGATTTGGCGTTTAATTTGTCCGGCGGCCAGCAACAACGCTTATGCATTGCCCGTGCCTTGGCGACGGACCCGGAAATCATGTTGTTTGACGAACCGACATCGGCGTTGGATCCGATCGCGACGGCCAACATCGAAGAATTAATGAGTGAGCTAAAGAGCAAACTGACAATTCTTGTGGTGACCCATAATATGCAGCAAGCGGCACGTGTCTCAGATTACACTGCGTATATGTATTTAGGCGAGCTGATGGAATATAACGACACAGACACAATTTTTACCCGCCCTACTCGTAAAGAAACGGAAGACTACATTACAGGCAAGTTTGGTTAAGCCAGTAATGATTTTGAAAGGATGATGTAATGCAGGAACATATTTTTAAACAGTACGATGCCGAACTGGAGGCCGTACGCGCCAAAGTGCTCGAAATGGGTAGCTTGGTCGAACAGCAGATAGTGGACTCACTAGAAGCACTGGTTGGGTCGAATCCTAAGCTTGCGAAAACAGTCATCAAAAAAGACCATCTGGTGAATGCGCTAGAAGTGCAGGTAGATGAAGACTGCAGCCACATTATCGCGCGCCGTCAGCCGACAGCGGGTGATTTACGCATGGTGCTGATGATGATTAAAACCATTACTGATCTTGAGCGTATTGGTGACGAAGCTGCCAAGATTGCACGTTATGCACTTAAAACGACGGAAGCCGATCGCTTATTAACGCCGCGGTTTGTAGAAATCAAAGCTATGGCGAGCACGGCGCGCGATATGCTGCACATGGCCCTGGATGCGTTTGCGCGATCCGATGCCACCAAGGTGCTGGAAATTGCACACATGGATGAAGAAGTTGACGAGCAATATCAAGCCGCGATTCGCCAGCTCATCACTTTTATGCTGGAAGATCCGCGCACGATTTCGATCTCGTTAGAAGTGCTGTTTATTGCGAAAGCGGTTGAGCGCATTGGCGATCATGCAAAAAACATCTCGGAATATGTCGTGTATATGGTCAAAGGCAAAGATGTGCGCCATATCAGCATGGAAGAGAAAGAGCAGGAAGCAATGCAGCCTTAGATTCTCACTTCCGTTACACTGCAAAAAAGCCAGCCTCGCTGGCTTTTTTGCATTTTAATTCTGCTGAACACCTAATTGTGCAGAACGCTTGCCGGCGCTTTCGGTTTGGCTGGCCAGCGCATCGTAAAACTGCACCATGCGCTCCGCTTGCGTGGCTGCAGACCACTTGTTAAGCGCATACGCTCTGGCACGTTCCCCTAACTGTTTGCGCCGCATATGGTCATTTAATAAGTGATGCACCTTCTGTGCAAATTCTGGCGCATTGTCAGTTGCAATCATTGCCCCTTCTCCCTCAATCAATATCGAGGCAGTGCCTAACTCTGCAATAGCGACGACTGGCGTACCCTGAGCCATGGCCTCAAGCAGCACCAAGCCTTGTGTTTCACTCTTGGATGCAAACACAAAAACATCTGCAGCCTGGTAGCAGGCGTTCAATTCCGTGTTGCGATCCAGATAACCGATGAACTGCACATTTTTTTCAATGCCAAGTGATTTGACTAATGAGCGCAAACTTGCTTCCGCAGGGCCTTCCCCAGTAATCACAAGCAGGATTTCCGGGATTTCTATGCTTAAGAATTTGACCACCTCCAGTAAAAATCCAATATTCTTTTCATGCGCAACGCGTCCCACATAAAGCAACATCGGTCTTTGCAGCGGGATGCCATATTTCTCTCTAAAGTGCATGCCATTGGCATCGCCAAAACTGCTCGCCTGCAAACCGGTCGCAATCACTTCCGCTGGCACATCTACACCATAATTCCGCAACACATCCAGCATGGGCTGAGATGGCGCGACGATGGCATCTACCTGATTACATTGCTTTTTAGATATGCGCCTTGCCAACCCACGCGCTGCAAACCTGGGAATCCAGGGCAGATAATGATGTAAATAATCTTCAAAAAAAGTATGGTAGGTTTCAACCACCGGGATCTCTAGCAATTTGGCCAGTTTCAGGCCCGCGTAGTGCGCGACAAACGGCGTATGGATATGCACAAGATCAAATTGTTTGTCCTGAAGGATGGGAATAAGACGCAAAACCTCGCCATATTTTTTAAGTTTGTCTTCCGGGTCAAAGAAAATTCTGCGCGCCGGCACGCGTGTAATCCATGCCTCGTCTTCGGTTTCCACACCATAATCGGGCGCGATAAGGTGCACATAATGCCCTAAATTCTGCAGCTGTTCTGTGAAGGTTCTGACAGAGGTAGAAACGCCGTTGACCCGTGGAAAATAAACATCCGAAATCAGTAATATATTCATTAAGTTAGCCTATATTTAATTAAGCAAATGCTAGCTTTTAAATGTGACAATAACATGAATGTAGCGTTAATAATTATCATGAAACCGTCACGAATTTTTCACTTAGATTTCATGTGGCCATGTAACAGTACGCATCATGAGAAACAGTTTATACATCAAACTGTTATGGGCGACTCCCATCAGTTTTTATGCGTTAGATGCCAATGCCTGGGGCTTATACACCCATATTTATTTTTCTCAATGCTTGTTGCTGGCCTCACCCTTGCTCGATCCAAAAATTCAGCAGGCCATCAGAAAATTCCCTAATCTGGTGCTGGCGGGCGCATGCCTGCCGGATTTGGCGGTTATTTCAAAATCATTCAGCGCCACACACCAATGGCATATTTCCGAACACATGGTAGAAACAGCCAATACAGAGGAAGAAATTGCAATAGCCGTAGGCTACTCCAGCCATTTGTTTGTGGATGTGATTGCGCACAATCACTTTGTGCCCGCGCACGAAGCCAAATGGCTGAACAAAACCATTTTGACGCATATCGTCTCCGAATGGGCAATGGATGCGCATATTGCCGGGCACCTTGCGCACACGCCGCATCAGCTCATCAGCAGTCATATCGATGTACTCTGCAAATTTGTCACGCCGCGCTTTAACGTTCACCACAAAGCGGTTAAAGCCAATTTAAGACGTCTGGCATCGTTGGATAAGGCACTTAGATTCAGCCGCATTTCATCGCTGCTGTTATGGATTCTGAAAATACGCGATCTGGAATTTGTTAAGAATCTGAACTATTATTTAACCAAGACAGAGCACGCGCTGGAGCATTTTCATCACGCCATGCAAGGCCTGAGGCCAAACTGGGAGCCTGAATTGAATCACCTCAGTGCGGCCGAACTTATCGCATGGCGCGAGCAATGTCTGGGTGATCTGCGCTTGCGCATGCTCAACCCGGTAGATTTTTACCACGCTAACCAGCAAATTATTGCCAGATAGATTTTTTGGCACCAAGCTACAACAAAGATACCAAACTAATAGAAATGAGCGCGATGACGTAGCCAATGGCCGCGCCAGCCATCACGTCACTGGGATAATGCAGACCTAAAATCACCCGCGACATCGCCACCATGATAATGAATGGGACCAATACCACCGCGAGGATAGGGAAATAAAAAAGGGCAACCAAACCAAATGCGACCGCATGAAGCGTGTGCCCAGAGGGGAAACTAAAATGATCCAGCGGCTTGCCGGATAACCAAACATCCTGACGCACTTGATAAGGCCGCGGGCGATGTGTTTTGTGTTTTAGCCATTTATAAATCAGCGTGCCAGTTAAGCCTGCCGCCAGCATATGCAGCACCGGCTTTATGCCATCAGTCTGCTGCGTAACCAGAACCGCCAGCATCAAGGCATACCAGAACACACCGTCACCCAGGCGGCTGATCATACGGAACCAGTCACGGATGATCCGATACTGGCTAGTATGGCTCACCGTTACGCACAGCGCGCTATCGATGGCCTGCATGCGACTTAACATTTGGGTCATACGCATCATGTACACTCACAACATCTCATGCGAGCAGTGTGCTTGCGGCTTATGACAAATTGATTAAATCCAGATGAAGGTTTTGTGAAGTAACTTATTGATAAATAACGATTTATATCGTTTTGCGTACAAACCAGCAAAAAAACACCTGCCCTGCAGACCAATATCCATGCGGCTTCCAGGCCTGCTTATTTTGAATTATCGGTGTTTAATTTTTAACCAAAGCACCGCGCAAGCCAGTACAAAAGTAACGATGTTTGCCGCAACGATTGGCCAGCTGGCGATTGATACGCCATAAATAATCCAGCCCAGCACGCCGGTGCTGAATATGCTGTACATGGGCAGCGAGACGCCTGATAAATCGCGCGTCTTCCATGAGTGCAGCGCCTGCGGCACAAAGGCAAAAGTCGTTAAAAATGCCGAAAAATAGCCAATAAAATCTGTCATGTTCATGTTTAATTTTCTACTAAAATTTTTTGTTTAAAAAATACAAAGCGTTAAGTCAGACTAGGCGCGCAATGCCGACGTGTACGTTTGTGTACACAAGGTGTTGCGTAACAACGTATGACGACAAGGTTTGTATTTTAGTTATGGAAGGTAATCCAGTCAGTGTGTATCTTATCCCAATCCTGCAGCGCCAAACCATGCGCGTTGAACAATTCGCGAATCTGCGCCGAATCCCACTTCAGCACATCTTCAAGAATCGGCACCAGCACACTTACCGCACTGTCACTCAGCACGGTTCGATGGGCAATGCGTCCAATCGATTTGGTCTCTGAAACGGCGACAGTATGCCCGTCACGGCTATTCACATCGTGCATCACATAAAGATCAGAGCTGCCATCACCCACGTAAATCACGCGGTCCGGGCTCATCTGCAGTTTTTGTTCCAGCTCTTGCAGCACGGCCACTTTACCGTTGCCCGCAGGCACGCGGATGATATTGCAAATCTCACCCGTTTCCGCATCAAACTCGAATTCCGAGCCAAACACATTCTCAGGTGGAACAATTCCCTCAAGCGCCGAACGTACGACCGCTGCCGGCCCGGCGGAAATCACATAGAATTGAAAGTGATAACCATCCAAACCTTTGTTCAAAATTTCTGTAAACAGCTTAACGTTGTCTTTCAGACGCACACGTTTGCCAGCCTCTACCAAATGCTCCATCCGCACGCCGCGAAATGCAGGGTCGTGCCGCAACAAATAAGCCAGCTCAGCGCCCTGCTGAACCAGCTTGGAACGCGCCAGCCCCGCCACTTTTTCCTCATAATCTGATATGCCCAGCATCTCAGCCAGCACATGGCCAGAATCATTGAAACTCAATGTCTGGTCGAAATCACTCGCCACAAGATACTCAATAGTAATCTCAGGCTTAGTATTCATCATATTCACGTTGTTTTTTTCCTTGATGATTTCAAACTCCTCAAAACGCTATATCGTTAAACTCGCATAAGTCATGCCAGTTCTTGATATGGGGGCAAAATAATAAAATTAAAGTAGCAGCACTATGCAAACATCAAGTGCTTATTGGTTTTCAGGATAGTTTACTGGATTGTTTTGACTAAACGATGACAACAAATGCAGTTGGTTTGATTTATGAAATGGGTTAAAACAGTGCATTAGCTCAATCTATGCGCAGTTTGAGCATGCAGAATAAGGTTTGGCCTTGCGTTTTAGAAGATGGCAATTAACTCGCGGCCCTTTTTACCACTTCCGCAATTTCTTCCGCCAGTTTTTGCACCAGCTTGCTATCCTGGCCTTCTACCATAACGCGGATTTTTGGCTCAGTACCCGAGGCGCGCAGTAGCACACGCCCCGCGCCATTGAGTTCAGTCTCGGCCTTTTTAACTGCATTTTGAATTTGTGGTAGTTCTAAATCCAGTTTAGTTTTAGTCGTTACGTTAATCAGCACTTGTGGGTAAAGCGTCAGCTCCGTACCCATTTGCGTGAGCGTTTTGCCGCTTTGTTTTAAGGCATGCAGCACTTGCAGCGCGGCGATAATCGCATCGCCGCTGGTGTGCTTATCTAACGTGAGAATATGACCAGAGTTTTCGCCGCCCAGCTTCCAATTTTTGGTCTGCAGCAGTTCCAGCACGTATCTATCGCCAACCTTGGCGCGTGCAAACGGAATCTGGTGTTTTCGCAAGGCATGTTCCAGCGCCAAATTGGTCATCAACGTGCCTGCCACGCCGCCTTTGAGCTTGCCTTTGGCGTATAAACCCAGCGCAATAATATACAAAAGTTGGTCGCCATCCAACAGATTGCCTTGTGCATCCACCATCATCACGCGGTCGCCATCACCATCAAACGCAATGCCCATATCGGCCTTGTGCACCACAACGGCTTTCTGCAAGGCTTGCGGATGGGTCGAGCCAACTTGCTCGTTAATGTTCAGGCCATCGGGGCTATTGCCGATGCTGATGATTTCCGCCCCCAGCTCGTGAAACACATCGGGCGCCACATGGTAAGTGGCGCCGTGCGCGCAATCCAGCACGATTTTCAGGCCGCGCAGATCCATATCGTTGGGGAAGGTGCTTTTGCAGAATTCCACATAACGCCCAGCGGCGTCGTCTATGCGCCGCGCTTTACCCAGCTTGGCAGAATCCACCACCTGCATGGGTTTTTCCAGCTCGGCTTCAATGGCGTGCTCAATATCATCCGGCAACTTGGTACCCTGCGCCGAGAAAAACTTGATGCCGTTATCATAATACGGGTTATGCGAGGCAGAAATGACAATGCCCGCCTGCGCGCGCAAGGCGCGTGTGAGGTAGGCCACAGCCGGCGTCGGCATTGGGCCTGTCAACAGCACATCTACACCCGCGGCAGATAAACCCGATTCCAACGCGGCTTCCAGCATGTAGCCGGAGATACGCGTATCTTTACCAATTAAAACAGCTGGACGCGCGCCTTTTGCAAGGTTGCCCTGCAGCCCAACAAACACGCGGCCTGCGGCGTAGCCCAAACGCATCACGAAATCTGGTGTGATGGGACTTTCGCCCACTTTGCCGCGAATGCCATCAGTGCCGAAATAATTTTTACTCATAATTTACCTATTTTTACTGTTTACTTGTTTATTGAATTGCAGAAACCACCTTAAGTGCCTCAACCGTCGCCCCTACATCATGCACCCGCAATATTCTAGCGCCTTTTTGGGCTGCAATCACCGAAGCTGCGATACTGGCGTACAACCGCGCATCGACATTATTGCCTGTAACTTGCCCGAGCACCGATTTACGAGAGAGCCCCACTAACAAAGGTTGCCCTAGCTCTGCAAAACTTTCGAGCTTACGAATCAGCGTGATGTTATGTTCGCGCGTTTTTCCAAAGCCAAAACCGGGATCGAGCACAATACGCGATGCCTCAATACACGCATGGCCATTGGTTTCATTCATGGTGGCTTGCAGGCGTGCTTTTAGAAAGGTTTTTATATCGTTGACGACATCATCGTAGTGCGGATGATTCTGCATGGTCTGCGGTGTGCCCTGCATGTGCATTAGACACACGCCCGCATTAGATTTAGCCACAATTTCAAGTGCTCCATCTTCCTGCAAAGCACGCACGTCATTGACCATCGAAGCGCCTGCATCAATCGCAGCCTGCATCACCTGCGGTTTATAAGTGTCGATAGAAAGTGGGATATTCACCTGTTTAACCAAACCCTCAATCACAGGAATCACGCGGTCCAATTCTTCTTGCAGGCTCACGGGGGTGGCATTGGGGCGCGTCGATTCGCCGCCAATGTCGAGAATATCTGCACCCTCACTTGCCAGTCTTAACGCATGTTCTATCGCTAGATTTGTCGCAGCAAATTTACCGCCATCCGAGAAAGAATCTGGCGTGACATTCACAATGCCCATCACGCGCGGCGTGGTTAAATCAAGCTTGAATTTTCCGCAGTCAAATATCATAAAAAAAGGGTTGGTATAAAACCAACCCTTATTCTAACACCATTCTTAAAGCTAGCTTTTGGTTGCAGGCTGCGGCGTTGGTGTTGCCGTGCCGGAACTGCCACCGCTTTGCGGCTTAACAGGCGTTTGACGCGGTTTAGGCTCGCGCACTGGATTGCCTGCCATAATGTCATTAATCTGGTCAGCATCGATGGTTTCATACTCCATCAAAGCGGCAGCCATGGCTTCCACCTTATCGCGATTGGCTTCCAGCAATTTACGTGCAATCGCATATTGCTCATCCAGAATACGGCGGATTTCTGCATCCACTTTCTGCTGCGTGGCTTCCGAAATAGTTTTAGAACTCATGCTGCCAAAGAACGAATCTTGCTCATCACCCGCGTACACCATTGTACCTAGCGCATCACTCATGCCGTACTTAGTTACCATTGCGCGAGCAAGCTTGGTCGCGCGCTCAAAGTCATTGGAAGCACCTGTGGACATTTGATTCATAAAAATCTCTTCAGCAATACGCCCGCCAAAAAGTATGGAAATCTCTTCCAGCATCTTGTCTTTGTAATTGCTGATGCGATCAAACTCCGGCAATTGCCATGTAAGACCCAGCGCCCAGCCACGCGGCATAATTGTCACTTTATGCACAGGGTCAGCCTTCGGCAATAGTTTCGCCACCACCGCATGGCCAGATTCATGATAGGCCGTATTGCGGCGCTCTTCTTCACGCATCACCATTGATTTGCGCTCAGGGCCCATGAAGATTTTATCTTTCGCATCTTCAAAGTCTTCCATATCCACCGTGCGCTTGTTGCGGCGAGCCGCAAATAAAGCAGCTTCATTCACCAGATTGGCCAAATCTGCGCCGCTGAAACCCGGCGTACCGCGCGCGATAATATCCGCCTTTACATCCGGATCAATCGGCACTTTGCGCATGTGCACCATCAAAATCTGCTCACGGCCTTTGATATCAGGCAAGCCGACCATTACCTGACGGTCAAAACGGCCTGGACGCAACAGCGCTTTATCCAACACATCAGCTCTATTGGTTGCCGCGATGATAATCACGCCGGAACTGGCCTCAAATCCATCCATTTCAACCAGTAACTGGTTGAGTGTTTGCTCGCGCTCGTCATTACCGCCGCCGGTACCAGCACCGCGGCTACGGCCAACCGCATCGATTTCATCAATAAAAATAATGCAGGGCGAATTCTTTTTAGCCGTTTCGAACATGTCGCGCACACGTGCCGCGCCCACGCCTACAAACATTTCTACAAAGTCCGAGCCGGAAATTGAGAAGAATGGCACTTTGGCCTCACCTGCAATCGCACGTGCAAGTAAGGTTTTACCGGTGCCTGGCGGGCCTACCAGCAATACCCCGCGCGGAATACGGCCGCCCAGTTTTTGAAATTTTGTTGGCTCTTTCAAAAAATCGACCAGTTCGGTGACTTCTTCTTTGGCTTCGTCGCAGCCGGCCACATCAGCAAACGTAGTTTGATTTGAACTTTCGTCTAATTGACGTGCTTTACTTTTACCAAATGAAAATGGCCCACCGCCCTTGCCGCCGCCCTGCATCTGGCGCATAAAGAAAATCCACACGCCGATGAGCAAAATCATCGGGAACCATGACATGAATATCTCCAACAGCACGGAGCGCTGCTGCTCCGGCTTGGCCTCGACCTTCACGTTATATTTGAGCAAATCATTCACCATCCACAGATCGCCCGGTGCATAGGTGCTAAAATCTCTATTGTCCTGCGTCTTGCCGCGCACCACATGGCCATCGATCTCGACGCTCGCGATGCGGCCCTCTTTGGCTTCTTGCATAAATTGCGAGTAAGGCACAGAGATTTCTGGCTTGCTTTTCCCTGCAAACTGGTTAAATACGGTCATCAGCACGAGTGCGACAACCAACCAGATTGCGATACTTTTTGCGATATTATTCAATTCCCATCCTTAACCTATAACAAGGTTTATCAATTTTATACCTAATTAACAACGTTTGTTGCCCAATCAGAGCGGCTTAACTATATTTATTTATGTTTTAGATTTATTTACGTTTTAAGCCCAGCAAGTACACCTCGCTGCTGCGATCCCTTGAAGCCTTTGGTTTGCACGTCACCACTTTTTCAAATTGCGGGCGCATTGTTTTGACAATTTCATCAAAACCCGAACCGATGAACACTTTGACTAGAAAATTGCCGCCCGGTTTCAGCCAGGCGCAACTAAAATCAAGCGCCAGTTCTGTTAAATAGGCGGCACCGGCCTGATCAACGTCTTTAACACCACTTATATTGGGTGCCATATCCGCTATTACAAGGTCTACCGGTTTATTGTTCAGTTTTTCTTCCAGCTGCTTTAACACGGCTTCTTCACGAAAATCGCCCTGTATAAACTCAACACCGGGGATAGCCTGCATGTCCAGAATATCCAGCGCGATGACCTTGCCCTGACCTTTCAGGCGCTGCACTGCCACCTGTGACCAGCTGCCGGGCGTAGAACCTAAGTCTACAATGGTCATGCCGGGTTTGATCAGCTTGTCCTTGTCATCAATCTCGATCAGCTTGTAAGCGGCGCGGGCTCTATAACCCTCTTTTTGGGCGCGTTTTACAAACTCGTCGTTCAGATGTTCCTGCATCCAGGCTTTGCTGGTTCGCGTCGGTTTCATAGGCTTATGGATTTCATGATAAAATGGCGTTTTGACAGTGAGTATGCAATGCAATTAAAACCTAAACAAATCAGCCATTTACGCGGCCTAGCCCATAGTTTAAGCCCTGTTGTGATGATAGGCAATAACGGACTCACTGAAAATGTGATCAAAGAAATTGAGCTTAACCTGAACGCGCATGAGTTGATTAAAATTCAAGTCGCAGGCGACGACCGCGAAGCGCGTAAAACCATGTATGCGGAAATTTGCAGCAAAACCAGCGCAACGCCGGTACATCACATCGGCAAGCAGCTGGTGATTTACCGCGCCAGCGCCACGGTGAAGGAATCTGCCAAAATCAATATCCCAAAACTCTGAGTGTTTAGCGGGCTTTAAGCACAAGCACAAAGCCCAGGATGCACTCCAGCAGATACGCTATGCTGGCGATACCATGCCAGTTTCTGAATCGATCGGCAAATACGCTCTGCATCACATCGTTGGGTAGTGCATCGGTTTTAAGTTGCGCCAGCAAGGGCTGAATGCCGAAATGGCCAGCCAGCACCAGCAGCAGCATCACAAATACCGCCCAAAAGAAGCTTTGTTTAAGCGCGCCCGTGCCGTAATCCAGCAGGCGTTGAATCATCAAGTAGAGCGCGCTCGCCATGCCGATATAGCTCACTATTGTAAATAACTCACCTGCAAGGCTGCCGGCAAGCCGTTTATCGTGCAGCGTATCGAACAGCACATAGGCAGTCAGGCCGGTCATCCATAACGCACCCACCCAGAAGGTAACGACAATAAGATTTAAGCGGTTAAGCATTTTGAGAGATTAAGCGCTTTTAAATATACAGCACATCAAGCACTTCAACCTCTTTAATTCCGCCAGGGGCAGCCACTTCGGCTATCTCGCCCGCAGATTTGCCAATGAGCGCGCGCGCGATGGGCGAGCTTACAGAGATTTTACCTGCCTTGATATCCGCTTCGTCATCGCCGACAATTTGATAGGTTTTGTTGTCGCCTGAATCCAGATCTTCAATGTTCACCGTTGCGCCAAACACCACGCGGCCTTCAGCATTCAGTGTTTTCGGGTCAATGATTTGCAAGTTGGAAAGCTTTGACTCCAACTCTGCAATGCGCCCTTCGATAAAGCTTTGTTTTTCTTTGGCGGCTTCGTACTCTGCATTCTCAGATAAATCGCCTTGCGCGCGCGCCTCTGCAATCGCCTGAATGACATTGGGTCTATCAGTGCTGCGCAGGCGCTGCAGCTCTTCTTTAAGCAGTTCTGCGCCTTTAATTGTCACTGGAATTTGATTTACTGCCATATTGCAACCTCTTATAAAAAATAAACCACGCTTTATAAAAAACAAACCACACTCGACTCGAGCGTGGTTTTAATAGTACAAAGTGTATTTTAAGAAAGCTTTTTATGCAAGTCTTGAATGGACTCGACGTTCAACTCTTGCATGTGCGCCATGCCGATACATGCCGCCTTGGCACCGGCCAACGTAGTGTAATAAGTCACCTTGTTCTGTAGCGCACTGCGGCGGATTTCGTAAGAATCGGCCACGGCTTTTTTATCTTCCGTGACATTCACAATAAAGCTGATTTCATTGTTTTTAATCATATCCACCACGTGTGGGCGGCCTTCAGCCACTTTATTCACCGGCGTTACCGTCAGGCCATTTTCCGTGAGCGCTTTAGCGGTACCTTTAGTTGCCACCAATGTAAAGCCGAGTTTTGCCAAATCCTGTGCAATATCCACGACTTTCTGGTGATCCTCATTCCGCACACTAATAAAGGCGCGACCACCTTGGGGCAGGGTAGCCGATGCACCCAGCTGCGATTTCACGAACGCTTCCGCAAACGTCGCGCCTACACCCATGACTTCGCCGGTAGACTTCATCTCCGGGCCTAAGATCGTATCCACACCCGGGAACTTGATGAACGGAAACACTGCCTCCTTCACCGAATAATAAGGTGGAATCACTTCTTTGGTGACGCCTTGCGATTTCAGGCTTTGCCCCGCCATGCAACGTGCGGCGATTTTGGCCAGTTGCAAGCCACAGGCTTTTGAAACAAATGGCACTGTTCTTGAGGCACGCGGATTCACTTCCAGCACGTAAACTGTCTCCCCTTGAATCGCAAATTGCACGTTCATCAAGCCTTTAACACCTAAAGCCTTAGCCATCTGCACCGTTTGCACACGCAATACATCCTGTAGTTCCTTGCTGAGACTATACGGCGGCAATGAACAGGCAGAATCGCCGGAATGCACACCCGCTTGCTCCACGTGCTGCATGATGCCGCCAATCAGTACATCTTCGCCATCCGAAAGCGCATCCACATCCACTTCGACCGCATCGTTCAAAAAGCGGTCGAGCAGCACTGGTGATTCATTCGACACTTTCACCGCTTCGCGCATATAACGCTCTAATTGTGACTGCTCATGCACGATCTCCATGGCGCGACCACCTAATACATAGCTTGGCCTCACTACCAGAGGATAACCAATTTCATCCGCGGCCCGAAGCGCTTCTTCCGGTGCGCGCGCTGTGCGGTTTGGCGGTTGTTTAAGACCCAACTCATGCAGCATCTGCTGAAAGCGTTCGCGGTCTTCTGCACGGTCAATCGCATCCGGCGTGGTACCGATAATAGGCACACCCGCTTTCTCCAGGTCGCGCGCCAATTTGAGTGGCGTTTGCCCACCGTACTGCACGATCACACCAACCGGCTTCTCGATGTGGACGATTTCCAGCACATCTTCCAGCGTCACCGGCTCAAAATACAGACGGTCAGAGGTGTCGTAGTCCGTTGAAACCGTTTCCGGGTTACAGTTGACCATAATGGTTTCGTAACCGTCATCGCGCATCGCAAATGCCGCATGCACGCAGCAGTAATCAAACTCGATGCCCTGGCCAATTCTATTCGGTCCGCCGCCCAGCACCATGATTTTTTTCTTATCGCTTGGCGCAGCTTCGCACTCTTCCTCATAGCTGGAATACATATACGCCGTATTCGTTGCAAACTCTGCCGCGCAGGTATCCACGCGCTTATACACAGGACGCACATTCAGGGCCTGGCGATAGGCACGCACCGCGTGCTGATCCGTGTCCAGTAATTTCGCCAGTCGCCTGTCCGAGAAGCCGCGACGCTTGAGCTGGAACAGCGCGTCTTTACTGAGGTCGGCAATATGCTTTCCGCTTAATGCGGCCTCGCGGTCGATAATATCTTTGATTTGCGCCAGGAACCAGGGATCAATTTTCGAGATATTGAACGCCTGCTCGATCGTCATGCCGCATCTGAACGCATCGCCCAGATACCAGATGCGCTCGGGCCCTGGTTCGCCAAGCTCCTTGGTAATCCTGTCCATATCCGTCGTGATTGGGTCAAGCCCATCCACGCCCACTTCCAGGCCGCGCAGTGCCTTCTGGAATGACTCCTGAAAGGTGCGCCCCATCGCCATCACTTCGCCCACCGACTTCATTTGCGTTGTGAGGCGCGAATCGGCTTGCGGGAATTTTTCGAAGGCGAACCGCGGTACTTTGGTAACAACGTAGTCGATGCTCGGCTCAAATGAAGCCGGTGTCGCGCCGCCGGTAATCTCGTTTTTCAATTCGTCCAGCGTAAAGCCTACCGCCAGTTTGGCAGCTACCTTGGCAATCGGGAAGCCCGTTGCTTTGGAGGCCAGCGCCGATGAGCGCGACACGCGCGGATTCATCTCAATCACAATCATGCGGCCATCAACCGGGTTAATGGCAAACTGCACGTTAGAGCCGCCAGTATCCACGCCGATCTCGCGCAGCACAGCCAGTGAGGCGTTACGCATGATCTGGTACTCTTTATCTGTCAGCGTTTGTGCAGGGGCAACGGTAATCGAGTCGCCCGTGTGCACGCCCATCGGGTCGAGGTTTTCGATCGAACAGATGATGATGCAATTGTCCGCTTTGTCGCGTACCACTTCCATCTCGTACTCTTTCCAGCCAAGCATGGATTCTTCAATCAGCAATTCGTTGGTGGGCGAAGCATCCAAACCACGTTCGCAAATCGCGATGAACTCTTCGCGATTATAGGCGATGCCGCCACCGCTGCCGCCCATGGTAAACGATGGACGGATAATAGCTGGGTAACCAATACTGGCCTGCACTTGCAAGGCTTCTTCCAGACTGTGCGCGATAGAAGAGCGCGCCGAACCCAGGCCGATTTTGGTCATGGCTTCTTTGAATTTCTGACGGTCTTCCGCTTTATCAATCGCCTCTTTTGAGGCGCCGATCAGCTCTACGTTATATTTGGCTAAGACGCCATGCTTGTCCAGATCCAGAGCGCAATTGAGCGCCGTTTGCCCACCCATGGTCGGCAGCAAAGCGTCCGGCTTTTCTTTTTCGATAATCTTCTCGACCACCTGCCAGGTAATCGGCTCGATGTAGGTCGCATCCGCCATCTCCGGGTCGGTCATGATGGTAGCCGGATTTGAGTTCACCAGAATGACGCGGTAACCCTCTTCACGCAACGCTTTACAGGCTTGGGCGCCAGAATAATCGAACTCGCAGGCCTGGCCGATCACAATCGGACCTGCGCCAATAATCAGAATACTTTTTATATCTGTACGCTTAGCCATTAGCCAGCCTTCCTTTCCTGCATCATGCTAATGAAGCGATCAAACAAATAACTCATTTCATGCGGTCCCGGGCTAGCCTCGGGATGGCCTTGAAAACTGAATGCTGGCTTATCCGTAAGCGTAATGCCTTGTAAGCTGCCATCGAACAGGGACACATGCGTCACTTTCACATTTTTTGGTAAAGTCGCCGGATCTGCCGCAAAACCATGGTTCTGGCTGGTGATGTACACGCGTTTGGTTTCCATATCCTGCACCGGATGGTTGGCGCCGTGATGGCCAAACTTCATTTTCATGGTTTTAGCACCACTTGCCAAAGCCAGCAATTGATGCCCTAGGCAAATGCCAAAAGTTGGAATGCCAGTTTCCACCAGCGTTTTAATTGCGTTAATGGCGTAATCACAAGGCTCCGGGTCGCCGGGGCCATTCGATAAAAAGATGCCGTCCGGTTTGTATTTCAGCGCTTCTTCTGCTGCCGCTTGCGCAGGCAGCACAGTCACTTTGCAGCCACGCGAAACCAGCATACGCAAAATGTTGCGCTTCACACCGTAATCAAACGCTACCACGTGAAACTGGGAACTTGCAGGCTTGGTAAAACCCTTGCCTAATACCCATTCGCCATCGCTGAATTCATAAGCGGTTTTGCAACTTACCACTTTGGCTAAATCCATGCCGGCCAAGCCCGGAAAAGCTTTTGCCAGCTCCAGCGCTTTAGATTCGCTGACGTCTCCGGCCATGATACAGCCAGCCTGCGCACCTTTTTCACGCAAGATACGCGTGAGCTTGCGGGTGTCGATATCGGCGATTGCAACCACGTTATTTTGTGTCAAATAGTCCGAGAGTGTTTGCTGGCTGCGGAAATTGCTTTCCAGTAAAGGCAGGTCGCGAATAATCAAGCCGGCCGCATAAACTTTTTCAGATTCGACATCTTCAGGATTTGTGCCTGTGTTACCAATGTGCGGATAAGTCAGCGTGACGATCTGTTCGGTGTAGGAAGGGTCGGTGAGAATTTCCTGGTAGCCCGTCATCGAAGTGTTAAATACCACTTCGCCGACTGTGTGCCCAGAAGCGCCTATTGAAACACCATGAAAAACAGTTCCATCTGCTAACACTAAAACGGCTGGAATTGTTTTTGACACCTTAAGCTCCTTAAATTTCATGACGGCATTACTTCTTATCTACTAAAGCTATCAGAAGTAGATGTGCAAAACGGGAGGAGCTTTTGGACTCTTCCCGTTTCAGAATTGACGAATTATAGTGGAGTTTAGCCTATGTTTCAAGCTGGCGAAGTTGCTTATCATGCAATTTTGCCAAGAGGATTTGTGCAGAAATCGCACCGACCAGCGCCAAAAACATATCCCACTGCGTATCCCACACATCGCCTTGCGTTGCCAGAAAAGCCACCGCATCGCTACCGGAAGCCCGCGCCACCCACCATTCCAGAAATTCGTAGAAGGCACTAATGCTGAGGCTAATACAGCACACCACAAAAAACAGCCATGCGCCTTGCTTCACCACTTGATTGCGCAGCAAAATCTCGCGCGCAATCATGGCGGGCACAAAACCCTGCGCCACATGCCCCACGCGGTCGTAATAATTCCTGTCCAAATGAAACGTGTCACGCAGCCAGCTAAACAAGGGCACTTCAGCATAGGTGTAATGGCCGCCCACCATCAGGATAACCGCATGCAGCAAAATCAACAGGTATAACAACTTGGTAAGCGGAAATTGTTTGTACGTAAAAAGCAAAATCGGCAATGCGATAATAGCGGGAAACACCTCCAAAAACCACGTGAAATAATCATGCGGACGAATTGCCGACCACACCAGCACCGCGCCGAATATGGCGAATAGCGGAATGAAAAATGTTTTGCAATTAACCAACCTGGAATTACTTCAAATTCAACACATCGCGCATATCATACAAACCAGTTTTTTTATCGCTCAAAAACTTGGCTGCACGCAACGCGCCCAAGGCAAACGTGGCGCGGCTGCTGGCTTTGTGTGTCAACTCTACGCGCTCGCCGATGCCAGCAAACACCACAGTATGGTCGCCTACCACATCGCCGCCACGTAGCGTTGCAAAGCCTATTTTCCCTGCCTCGCGTTCACCGGTAACGCCTTCACGCGCGTAGATGGCGCATTCTTTAAGCTCCTGACCCAACCCTTGCGCAGCCGCTTCGCCCAAGCGTAGCGCGGTACCGGAGGGTGCATCAATTTTATGGCGGTGGTGCATCTCCACCACTTCAATATCGTAGCCATCTCCCAACACTTTGGCAGCCTGTTCTACCAGATTAATCAGGAGGGTTACACCCACGCTCATATTAGGTGCGAACACGATAGCGATTTGTTTGGAAGCCGCTGCTATCCTGGCTTTCTGCTCGACCGTAAAACCTGTCGTGCCGATGATATGCTTCACATGATGGCGCTGGCAGATTTCCAGATAATCCATGCTGGCTTCGGGGCGGGTAAAATCAATCAGCACATCCGCGCCTTGCAGCGTTTTGTCTGCATCGGCGCTAATATACACGCCAGTGTTCTTGCCGAACAACTCACCTGCATCGCGGCCGATATTAGGGCTGCCGGCGCGATCCAGCGCGCCATAAAGCTGCAAGCTTTCATCCTCAAACACGCCTTGCAACAGCACATGCCCCATGCGCCCGGTGGCGCCTGCAATCACTATTTTAGTCTTCATGTTTCGTCTGTATTTTTAAAAAGTCAAAAGCCAATCTTTTAGTTACCACATAACACCGCTACGCGGGTTAGTGTCCACTGAAAGACTAATTCTTAGCTGGCGCTAAAAACCAATCTTTTCCAGCATCCGTTCAAAATAGCCAGGTTCAGCCTCTTCTGGCGGCGGCGCTTGCTCTACTTTCTTCGGCTTGGCTTTACTGTCAGTTCCTGCCGGTGCAGCGTCTTTGGGTGCTGTTTCAATACTTTTATCATCCAGATTTCTGTCCAGCCTGAATATGAAAGACTCATCCTGTTTTGCAGCAGGCTGACTCGGCGCTTCTGGCACCGGCTCTTTAAGCTCCACTTTTGGCGGCACTACCTTTGGTGGCGGTACAACCTTTGGCGCCTCAACTGGAGGTGCTTTAACCTCCGGCGCTTCAACTGCTGGCGTTTTAACTGCAGGAGTTTCTGCTTTTGGAACCTCTACCGCTGGCGCGTCGGCCGCAGGCGCTATTTCAATCGGCACCGCCAGCAGGGATGGCGTTTCTTGCGCTGGTTCGGCAGCCTCCGTTGCGGGCATCTCTGGAGTTACGGTTTTCGGCATTTCCATCGGCACAGCATCTGCTGGTTTTGCCTCTGCCGGTTTGGTCGCAGGCGCTTTTTCGTCTTTCTCCCAAAATTTCAGCTTATCCATCAGCCCTTTTTCTTTTGGTTTTGGCTCGATCGATTTCGGCAGCGTCACAGCACCCGACTCTGCGCCAGCAGCCGCACCTGCAGCGCCCTGCGGCACCACATCGCCGCGCACGCGCGCCAGCAAATCTTTTTCAAACTCCAGTATCACGCGACGCTGTTCAACCACCTTGCCGGCTTGACGCAGTTGATAGAAATAATCCCAGCGGTTGTTGTGGAAGCTATCCACAATCAGTGGCGTGCCCATAATAAAGCGCACCTGCGATTTGGTCATACCGGGGCGCAGTTGCAGCAGCATCTTGGAGGTGACCACATTGCCCTGCTGGATATCCATCTTGAACGGCTTGATCATAGGCACACTGGAACCACAGCCCGTAAGCAGGACACTGCAGGCAATGAGTAACGCAAACAACGATTTTATAAAATAATGCATGATTTTTGGGCGAATGACTTATTACTGAATTGGCGTTAATATACCACGATGGGTGCAACCCTAAAACCATAAAGTTAACCCTAACCATTATTCTTGGGCACATTACGATGCATGACCAAAAAGATTTAAAGAACGCCGGCCTTAAGGCTACGCTGCCTAGATTGAAGATTCTGGAGCTGTTTGAAAACAGCACTGAGCGCCATTTGTCGGCCGAAGATATCTACAAAATTTTAATCACCACCGGCGAGGATGTTGGCCTGGCTACCGTATATAGAGTTTTGACGCAATTTGAGCAGGCAGGGCTTTTGCTGCGCCACCATTTTGAAAGCGGCAAAGCGGTGTTTGAGCTGAACGAAGGCCATCACCACGACCATATCGTGTGTCTGCAATGCGGCCATGTGGAAGAGTTTTGCGACGAGGAAATCGAGAAGCTGCAACACAAAGCAGCCAAAGAACGCGGATTCAAGATTCATGAACATTCGCTTTACATTTATGCCGACTGCACCAAGAAGCCGTGCCCGCACAAGAATTAATCAAGATTAAATTTTTAAGCCATGTAGTTCTAATCAACAACAAAAACGTTAAATGCAGATATATTTTAGGGAGCGCATCATGCTAAAAAAATATTCATCGCTATTCATCGCAATATTCATCGGCTTAAGCATCACCGCCTGCGGCACCAACCCTGTCACCAAGAAAAAAGAGATCCAATTTGTATCAGAAGCCAAAGAAATTGAAATCGGCAAACAAAACTACTCCCCTGCACGCCAATCGCAAGGCGGTGATTACATTGTCGACCCCGAGCTTACCGCCTACGTGCAAGGCATTGGCAAACGTTTGGGCGCGGTGTCTGACCGGCCGGAACTTCCATACGAATTTGTCGTATTAAATGACTCAGTGCCTAACGCCTGGGCGATGCCGGGCGGCAAAATCGCGTTTAATCGCGGCTTATTGTACGAGCTGAACAGCGAAGCCGAACTCGCCGCCGTCATGGGCCACGAAATTGTCCACGCTGCAGCCCGCCACGGTGCAAAAAGCATGGAGCGCGGCGTGTTTCTGCAAGGCGCAATGATTGCAGTGGGCATCGGCGCGCAAAATACCGATTACGCCAATCTGGCGGTAGGTGCCTCGCAGCTTGGCGCACAACTCATCTCGAGTAAATACGGGCGCGATGCGGAATCAGAATCTGATTACTACGGCATGAAGTACATGAAAAAGGCCGGCTACGACCCAAGCGCTGCCGTCACCTTGCAAGAAACTTTTGTACGCCTGAGCGCCAACAAAGAAAGCAATTGGCTGACAGGCTTGTTTGCCAGTCACCCGCCTTCACCGGAGCGTGTAGCCGCTAATAAAGTCACGCTAGCGAAATTGGGCGCGGGCGGCGAAATGGGCAAAGAAACCTACGCTCAAAAAGTGGCCAAAGTGAAAGCCACGCAACCCGCCTACAAAGCCTATGACGATGCTGTGAAAGCCTTGAAAAAAGGTGACACCGCCACCGCTACCAGCCTTGCGCAAAAAGCCATCGCAGGCGAGCCGCGCGAAGCGCGCTTTCAGGAGCTATTGGGCGATATTGCATTAACACAGAAAAAACCGCAGGAAGCACTGGCTTATTATGACAAAGCCATTAAAATGCAGCCGGATTACTTTAAACCGCATGTGCAAAGCGGCATTGCGCTATTTAACATGGGCAAAAAAGCCGAGGCTGAGCCTTTTCTAAAGCGTGCCAATGAATTACTGCCCACCGCGCCAGGCCACGCTTTGCTGGGCGATATTGCAGAAAGCCGCGGCGAAACCGACCTGGCCTTGCAGCACTACCAGATAGCGGCAAGTTCAAACTCAGAAATCGGCAAGCAAGCAGGCGAACATGCGGTACGTATTGATTTGCCGCGCAACCCAAGCAAATACATCCGCTCCGGAGCGCAGGCTGATAGCAGCGGCAACCTGTTTGCCGTGGTCGAAAACGCAACCTCCGTACCCGTTGGGCGCGTACAAGTACGCGTGGTGAAATACGATGCAAAAACCGGCCGTGCCATAGCGCAAAGCCAACCAATGATTATCAATGGCGTGCAACCCGGCAAACGCAACCAAGTGGCTGTGGGCGAAAAAGTTAAAACCCCGCAGGAAGCTCAGTTGTATAGAGTGATAGTTGAAGCGGCGGAGCTGGCGAAATGATACCCCTGCCAAGTTATACACCTGAATCGGTGTATATTTTACGTTAGGCGTCACAACACCTTATGAAGCAGCGCATCAACACCTCAGGCAACGATCACGCGGTCGCATCTTGGATCTGGCGCAACCTCGTCCCAAAGAGTGGTCAGGCGTCAACGGTGCAAGGCGAGCTGTTGCGCGCGGTTGAGAAGCTCCGATGGGAAGCGCAGGAGAACGGCAACATCAACTGGGACGATGGCTTTGTGATCCTCATTGATTTCCTTGAGCAAACGCTGAGCACGCATGCTGCTTTCTCTACCTCTGAGCGCCAGGTTGTCAAGGCCGATCTCCATCGGCTGCGGCACTTCGTTCCGGTCGACGAGTTCGACGATGAATCAAATAGTGGGAGTCTCCCATACGTCGAGGATGATCTCTACGACCGTCTAACTGCGTTTGTCGTCGCGTTTGCCAGAGCCAACCCTGAGCCGCTGGAACGACAGCTCAATCCCCGCCTTCATCGCTGAGAGAAGGAAAAGCAGCAGTAATAACAGGGGACAGACCACGGTTTTATCATCCCCTTGCCGCGCCTTCGGCTTGGGCGGCAGATGGCAGGCGGCGAGGACTGTTTGAACGAAGTGAGTTCCGCAGCCGCCCCAGATGCGGCACTAAGACCGAAGGATGAAGCGGCAGCGGAGTGCCCTTTTGTTTGATTACTTTCTTTTGGGCAAGCAAAAGAAAGTGATTAGGTGTCGGGCTACCCCCGACAAAACCCCTCACCCTAGCCCTCTCCCCTTAAAAATGGGAGAGGGAAACTACACCCCAGCATCTCTTTCGCGTGACTGCGCGTAGTTTCGGTGATCTGAATACCCCCCAACATGCGCGCGATTTCTTCCACCCGCTCGGTTTTGCTTAACACTTGAATATGGCTTAAAGTTGCACCGTTTTGCTGGGTTTTGCTCACTTGCAAATGCTGCGCGGCCTGTGCGGCGACCTGCGGCAAATGCGTAATCACCAGCACCTGGCGCTCTGCGCCTAATTGTTTCAGTAATTGCCCAACCACCTCTGCCACACCGCCGCCGATGCCAACATCAACTTCATCAAAAATCATGCAAGGTACGCTGCCCTGCGCAGCCGTTGTTACATGCAGTGCTAAACTGATTCGCGACAACTCGCCACCCGAAGCCACTTTGTTGAGCGCTCTAGGCTCTACGCCTGCATGACCAGCCACTAAAAATTCCACTTGCTCCAGGCCGTTTGCCGAAGCCTCGCATGGTGTTAGCGCTACATCGAACTTGCCGCCGCTGAGTGATAAACGCTGCATTTCTGCGCTGATTTTTTGACTTAGAGTTTTAGCCGCCTGCTGGCGATTGGCGCTGAGCTGTTTGGCGGATGCTTGATAGGCTGCGAGCGCTTCCGCCTCTAACTTCGCCAGCGCGCCATCGTTGGCAAAGCTTTCCAGTTCTGCCATGCGTGCCTGACAAGCGTTAAGTAAATCGGGTAGCTCTTCCGGCTTTGTGCGATATTTTCGCGCCGTGTTATGCACTGCCTGAATACGGTTTTCCACCTCAGCAAGCCGCGCGGGATCCAGTTCTGCCGTTTGCAGATAGCGGTTCAGGCTGCGGCTGGCCTCCTCTAATTGTATGAGTGCAGAATCTACACCATCGGCAGCCTCTTTTAACTTTTCATCGAACTCAGCCAAACCGGCTAGTTTTTGCTGCACCTGCGCCAGCATGTTCATCGCTGCAGGTTCATTTTCATCCAGCAGCGCAACGCATGCCTCCAACCCTGAAAGCAAAGAAGCCCCGTTGGCAAGGCGATGATGCTCTTGCTGCAGCTCCTGCCATTCGCCAATATCAAAATTTAACTGCTGCAGCTCGCGCGTTTTATCGCGCAATTCAGCCAGTTCATCGGCAAACGCGGCGGAGTTTTTTTCGACTTCCAAACGCTTTTTATTTAAGTCAGCCCATGTTTTATATTGCCTGGCGACTTGGTTGACGAGTTCTAAACTGCCGGAGAATTCATCCAGAATCTGCCGCTGCGTACTGGTTTTAAGCAGCGAGTGATGCGCATTCTGGCTGTAAATATCGACTAATAATTCGCCTAAATCTTTAAGCTGCCCGATGGTGACCGCGGTGCCATTAATGAAGCCGCGGCTGCGGCCATCAGCATAAATGACACGCCTGAGAACCAATACCGGCGCGGCTTCCAGGGCAGCATTTTCCAGCCAATTTAAAGCATTTTCGTTATTGGAAAATGTCACACTGATGTCCGCCCGCTCCGCGCCTGCGCGAATCACGGCGCCATCATTGCGTTCGCCCAGCGCAAGTGAAAGTGCATCAATGAGAATAGATTTACCCGCGCCCGTTTCGCCCGTGAGTGTGGTAAATCCTTGACTGAATTCTAAATCTAGGGTTTCAACGATAACAAAATCGCGGATGGAGAGGCTTTGTAACATCGCTATACATTAACCCCAATTTAACTTATTACGCAGCATATCAAAATAGCAATATTCGCCCGGATGCAGCAACGTAATGTTTTTTGGTGCGCGCGTGATCAGTATTTTATCCCCCGCCTCCAGCGCAATCTGAAATTGCCCGTCAAAGCTGACCTGGGCCTCGTCACTCTGCACCAGGGTCACTTCAATTTTACTGGCGCTATTGACAGTAATGGGACGATTACTCAAGGTGTGCGGGCTAATCGGCACGAGCGCGATCGCCTCCAGATTAGGATGCAGAATCGGGCCGCCGGCAGAGAGCGAATATGCCGTGGTGCCGGTAGGCGTGGCTAATATCAAGCCATCAGAACGCTGTTTATAGACAAATTTGCCATCAATTTCCACGATAAGCTCGATTAGACGCAATCCGCTTTTCATGACCACGTCATTCAGCGCGAAGCCTTGATACATAAGCGTTCCGGAGCGATATACGCTGCCTGAAAGCAGCATGCGCGGCTCTTGCTGGTAATCCCCCGCCAGAATTCTATCGATAGAAACCAGCATATGTTCTGCGCGCAAATCGGTTAAAAAACCGAAGCGTCCGCGATTAATGCCGACCAGAGGAATGCTAGAATTCATCAGGGATCTGGCCACACTGAGCATAGTGCCGTCGCCACCCATCACGATCGCGAGATCGACTTTATTGCCTATCGCTTCCAACGGTGCAGTTTTATAGCCGGTGAGCTCAGCATGCTGCGCGGTATTTTCTTCCAGCCAGACTTCGATATTCTTGGCACTTAAATGACGCGCCAGATCGGCCAAGTCAGCCTGCATCTGCTGCAGCGCCGATTGATTCATATATTTGCCGATAATGGCGATTCTTTTGAAATTTTTATGCATGGAAGAATTAAAACATAGTTGACGGAGCGTGAAAAGAAAATCAATCTATTACAGTCGAACTAATTCAGGCAAAATAGCGACATAGGTAGCAACATGGATAAACGCGCACAAATTCTGCTCAAAACCTTGGTTGAACATTACATCAGTGATGGTCAGCCCATCGGCTCGCGCACGCTGCTGCAGCATTCCGGCCTGGATGTCAGCCCCGCCACCATCCGCAACGTGATGAGCGACCTGGAGCAGCTAGGCTTTATTGCCAGCCCGCACACTTCGGCGGGGCGTGTACCCACGCAAAAAGGCTACCGCCTGTTTGTGGATACGCTGCTCACCGTGCAGCCACTGGAAAATCAGCAAATTCAGCAACTTAAAAGTGGTTTATCGTCCCCCAACCAGAGTGAGCTGATTGCTAACGCGGCTGATATGCTGTCGCAGCTCACGCAATTTGCCGGCCTGGTGATGATTCCCAAACGTAAAGCACTTGCTTTCAAGCATCTGGAATTCTTGCCGCTGACCGAAAAACGCATTCTGGTGATTATCGTCACCAGCGACGGCAACGTGCAGAATCGCATCATCCTCACCGAGAAGCCTTATTCAGCCAGTGAGCTTACACAAGCCAGCAATTACTTTAACGCCAATTTTTCAGGCCAAACGTTTGATGAAGTGCAGCAAAAACTGCGCGCAGAACTCAAACAGATGCAGACTGATATGAACCGATTAATGACAGCCGCGCTGGAAACAAGCACCAACGCTGCAGACAGCGATGGCGTGGTAATTGCCGGGGAGCGCAATTTATTGCAAATCGACGATTTATCCACCAACGTCAACAGCCTGCGTAAGCTGTTCGAGATTTTTGAGCGCCGCACTTCGCTCATGCAGTTGCTGGATAACAGCCAGCGCGCCGAAGGCATACAGATATTCATCGGCGGCGAGAGCGGTTACTTGCCTCTGGATGAATGCAGCATGATCACCGCGCCGTATGAGGCAGATGGCCAGGTAGTCGGCACGTTGGGCGTCATCGGCCCAACCCGTATGGCGTATGAACGCGTGATTCCCATTGTGGATGTGACGGCGAAGCTGCTATCGAATGCTTTATCAAATAACTAAAACAGAACAATAAATGGCCTATTACAATCCGGAACCACCCTTTGAACATGGCGACCAGCTTAAAGTCGGCATTCTGCTGGCTAATTTAGGCACGCCGGACTCGCCTACAGGTGCGGCTTTGCGGCCATATCTGCGCCAGTTTTTAAGCGACACACGCATCGTGGAAATCCCGCGCGCCATCTGGTGGTTTATTTTACATGGCATTATTCTGCGGGTTCGCCCAAAAAAATCAGCCGAAAAATATGCGCAGGTATGGACACCGGAAGGTTCGCCACTGCTGGTGCATGCGCAAAAGCAGGCGCAGTTACTACGCGGATTTCTGGCGCAAAGAATCAAATCACCATTCGTGATTGAGCTGGGCATGAGTTATGGCAACCCTTCGATTGCATCCGCCATCAAAAAACTCAAAGCCCAGCATTGCGACCGCATTCTGGTGTTTCCGCTCTATCCGCAATATGCGGCGAGCAGCACCGCTTCAGCCATGGACGCGGTGTTCCGCGTATTGCTCAAAACCCGCAACCAGCCTGCCATTCGCAGCATTCGCCATTATCACGACCATCCAGCCTACATCGCAGCTTTGGCCGATTCTGTGCAAGCACATTGGCAAATGCACGGCGGCAAACCAAGCAAGTTAGTCATGAGCTTTCATGGTGTGCCGAAATTTCACCTGCTGAAGGGCGACCCGTATCACTGTGAATGCCACAAAACAGCGCGCTTATTGGCGGAGGTTTTAGGACTGAATAAAGATGAATACGCCGTCGCATTTCAGTCGCGCTTTGGCAGGCAGGAATGGCTTAAGCCTTACCTGGCAAACATTTTGGAAGCGCTAGGCAAAGCCAAAACCCCGCGCATTGATGTGATTTGCCCAGGCTTTAGTAGCGATTGTTTGGAGACACTGGAAGAAATCGCCATGGAAGGCAAACATATTTTTCAACGCCATGGCGGCGGCGAATATCACTATATTCCGGCACTCAACGAAAGTGATGCCTGGATACACGCCATGACCGAAATCACGCTCGAAAATCTGCACGGCTGGGTGAGCGCCGAATGGGATACAGTGCGTGCCAAACAGGAAGCCGAAATGACGAAATTAAGGGCGCAGGCTTTGGGTGCTAAACAATAAGCAGTATAATTGCCTAATCATTTAGGAAGGCTGTTATGAGACAAAATATTGTTTTCGCACTTCTTGTCGGGTTGTTTAATACCACTGTCAAGTGGCTTAAAAGAAAGTAATCATTCATGATTGTTGTTACGGGTGGCGCAGGAATGATAGGTTCTATCATCGCCTGGCACTTAAATACCAAACTTGGTCGCGATAGCCTGATGATTGTTGACCATATCACGCATGAGGCGCAGTGGCAGAATCTTGCACATCGCCAATATGCGCAATATCTGGATAAAGACCAGCTGCTGTCCTGGCTTCAAAATGGCACGGAATCTAAAGCCCGTACCGATATCGAAGCCATCATTCACATGGGCGCGATCAGCGCGACCACCGAGCGCGACTTTAATAAGCTGGTGGAAAGCAACATTCACTATTCGCAAAACTTGTGGACATGGTGTGCAGACAACAGCGTGCCATTCTTCTATGCCAGCTCTGCAGCTACTTACGGCGACGGCAATCTGGGTTATGACGATGCAAGTATCGAAAACTTGCGCCCGCTTAACGGCTATGGCTACTCCAAACATTTTTTCGACCAATGGGTATTGCGCCAAGAGGCTGAAGATTCGCCACCAGCCTGGGCTGGCTTCAAGTTTTTTAACGTATATGGCCCTAACGAATATCACAAAGAGCGCATGGCGAGCGTCGCGTTTCATACCTTTAAACAGTTCAGCCAGACCGGCACCATGAAGCTGTTCAAGGGCACCAAGGCAGGAGTTGAGGATGGCATGCAGATGCGTGACTTTGTGTATGTGAAAGATGCCGCGGATGTGGTGGTACACTTTCTAAACACCGCTTTAAGCAACAAGCCCGCTCCCAATGGTATCTATAACATCGGCACCGGCAAAGCGCGCAGCTTCAAGGATTTAGCCACTGCTGTGATGATAGGCATGGGAAAAGCACCGCATATCACTTACATCGACATGCCCGCAGACCTGCAGGGAAAATATCAGTATTTTACCGAAGCCAGCATGACTAAACTTATTGCTGCCGGTTATGTCACTCCTTTCACCAGTCTGGAAGATGGTGTAAAAGACTATGTACAAAATTACTTGATGCAAGCTGACCCTTACTGCTAAGGGGAGAAAAATGAAATATGTTGATTATTTGAAAGGTGAACACGCCGCCCACATGGCAATGTTCAATGCGCTTGAGCCGCTATTTCCGTTCATCAGCGAAGTGGGCATTGCAATGCAGAACTGCATTAAAAATGGCGGGAAAATCTTGCTGATGGGCAATGGCGGCAGCGCGGCTGATAGTCAGCACATCGCGGCGGAAATTGTCGGGCGTTTCAAGAAAGAACGTAAAGGCATGCCAGCCATTGCGCTTACCACCGACACTTCCATTCTCACCTCGGTGGGTAACGATTATGGCTACGACTATATTTTTGCGCGCCAGATCGAAGCGCTGTGCCGCCCTGAAGATTTGGTGTTTGGCATCACCACCAGCGGCAATAGCGCAAATGTTGTGCGAGCCATTGAAGCTGCCAAAGCAATCGGCGCAACTACCGTAGGACTGACAGGCGGAACCGGCGGCAAGCTATTGAATTTATGTGACTATAATTTAATCATGCCGTCGAATGTCACTGCAAGAATTCAGGAAGCGCATATCTTTGTGGGGCATTCACTGTGCGAAATTTTAGAATCAGATTGAATACAAGATTAAAATAAAAACCCATGCAACAAAAACTCTTTGATACAGTCAAGCTATTCGGCCGACAAAATCAACACGCACTGGTAATCGGTGATGTGATGCTGGACCGTTATCTGATCGGCTCCGTCGGACGTATTTCACCCGAAGCACCGGTACCGATTGTGCTGTTGAAAGAGCAAAACGAGCGCGCGGGTGGCGCAGCGAATGTCGCAGCAAACTTAGCGCAGCTGGGCATTAAAACGCATATTATCGGTTGCGTAGGTAATGATAGCGAGGCCAGAATGCTGCTTGGACTGCTCGGCGGAATCGACGTCGACACAAGCGGAATGTACACGTCCAGCCACCGCCCGACCATTGCCAAGACCCGCGTATTGAGCGGCCATCAGCAAATGATGCGGCTCGATCAGGAAAGCGGCGCGCCATTCGATAGCGCTGAAAATACGCAGCTACTGAGTGCCATTCAGGCGCAACTCGCCCTCAAGCCTGCCATTGTGATTTTGTCTGATTATGCTAAAGGCTTATTGGGCAGCGAAATCTGCCAAACCGTCATCAAGCAATGCAAAACGCAACATATCCCTGTGCTGGTTGATCCGAAGGGCCGTGATTACAGCAAATACCAGGGAGCCACTGCGCTGACCCCCAACAAAAAAGAGACTGCTGAGGCCTGCGGCACGACAACAAACGACCCCGATTTAATCAGCAAAGCTAGCAAGCTAAAGAACGACCTGAACCTGCAGTTTCTTGCAATCACACGCAGTGAAGAAGGCATTAGTCTCATTGATTCAGATACGCACCACCTGCCCGCCATTGCCAAGCAAGTGTTTGATGTGTCCGGTGCGGGTGACACCGTGGTCGCCACGCTGGCTGCAGGTTTGATGAGCGGACTTACCCCGCTGGAAAGCCTGCAAATCGCCAATATCGCCGCTGCGGTTGTGGTCGGCAAGGTAGGTACGGTGCCAATTTCTCAGCAAGAATTGCTGGAAGCACTGACCGTACAACAAGGCAGTGAACAAGCACATAAAATAAGTGATTTGGCACAATTGATGCAAAAAGTCGAAGCCTGGAAAATGTCCAGGCAAAAAATCGTGTTCACTAATGGCTGTTTTGATTTGCTGCATGCAGGTCATGTCACTTATCTGGAGGCTGCTAAAAAACGCGGCGACAAACTCATCCTGGGGCTCAACACCGATCGCTCCGTGAGAAAACTTAAAGGTCCAACACGACCAGTTGTGCATGAAAATGACCGTGCGCGCGTACTGGCAGCGCTAGAGTCTGTTGACGCTGTGATTTTATTTGACGAAGACACGCCCATCCATCTCATCAACGCGATTAAACCCGATGTCATCGCCAAGGGTAGCGACTATACTGAGGATCAGGTAGTCGGCAGCAAAGAGGTACAATCGTGGGGCGGCGAAATCGCGCTGATTGATCTGGTTGAAGGACGCAGCACCAGTAAGCTTATCCAAAAAATGCATACTTAGTCAAAAAAATAAACGCCTAAACTGCATAACTTAACATGTCCGCCGAAAAAATATTAGTTCTTGGCCCAGCCTGGGTGGGCGATATGGTGCTGGCACAAAGCCTGTTCAAGACAATCAAAGCCAATAAGCCAGACTGTGTGATCGACGTGGCCGCACCTGCATGGACATTACCGCTGTTAGCGCGCATGCCGGAAGTCAGCGAAGCGATTGCGCTGCCTTTTAAGCATGGTGAGCTGGCACTTTTAGAGCGCATAAAATTTGGTAAACGTCTAAAAAACAAAGATTATACGCAAGCCATTATCCTCACCAATTCTTTCAAATCTGCGCTCCTGCCCTGGGCGGCAGGCATTAAGCGGCGCACTGGCTTTATAGGCGAAATGCGGTATGGCTTAATCAACGACATTCGTCCATTGGATAAAACTAAACTCAAAAAAACCGTCGAGCGCTTTGTATTTTTAGGTTTGAACGAAAACCTAGAAATACCCGAAAATCTGCCAAATCCACAATTGACAAGCACCCCAGAAGGCGCATGGATATTGGCATCCAGGCATGGAATCAAATACGATAAAAGCAGGATTTTAGGCCTCTGCCCAGGTGCGGAATACGGCGAAGCCAAGCGCTGGCCTGCCGAATATTATGCAGAGGTAGCGGTTGCCGCGCTCAGCAAGGGTTGGCGGGTATGGCTGTTTGGCTCAGATAAAGATATTCCAGTCACTAGCCAAATCAAGCAACTTACACAAAGTCGGTGTACAGACTTTGCTGGCAAAACCAAGCTGGGCGAGGCGATCGACTTGATATCTGTCTGTGACACCGTTATCAGCAATGACTCCGGCTTGATGCATGTGGCTGCCGCATTAGACAGAAAATTGATTGCGATTTTTGGTTCGTCTGATCCCTATCACACGCCGCCAATGCACCCCAATGCGGTAATAGAATATCTAGGATTAGAATGTAGTCCATGCTTTGAAAGAACGTGCCCATTGACACATCTAAACTGCCTGAAGAATATCAGGCCACAACATATTATCCCGCTCGTATTAGCTCAAGAAACTTCTTAGATAGCATGAATTCATTGTCTGGAAAATTCAAACTCAGCAAAATAGATAGTCTTTCTACAAGAAAGCTATATCTGCCCATCGTTATTCTGGGAATGTTGCTTGCCGCGCGCATTCAGAACATACAGCATGGCTGGATTAACCCTGACTCTGTGTTGTATTTTGAATCTGCCCGGTTATTTGCGCTGGGTGATTGGCAAGGCGCTATTAAAGTATTTAATTGGCCGCTTTACTCCATCCTCATCGCTGCTACACATAAACTCACCACATTAAATATTCACACCTCCGCCCAATTGCTAAGCGTGATTTTTTTTGGCATCACCACTGCCAGCTTCCTGAAGATCATTGAACTAGCAGGAGGTGGCACCAGAGTTATGCTAGCTGGCGCGCTCATCTTGTTTAGCTCACATTATCTGGTGGGTGATGTGCTGGAAATGCTGATGCGTGACCAGGGGTTTTGGGCGTTTTATCTCACCAGTCTCGTATTTTTTATTCGGTTTTTTAGAACAAAAAGCTATATGGATGCCTTTTTCTGGCAGACCAGCGCCATTCTAGCTACCCTGTTTCGGATTGAAGCGATCAGTTATCTCATTTTTCTACCCGCTATTCTGCTGTTTACACAGCATGGTCCGTGGAAGCAGCGATTAGGCGATTTCCTAAAATGCAATTTTTTAAACATCATTGCGGGTGTAAGTATTATCAGCTTTCTGTTCCTTCACAACGACCTTTCCATGAGCAGCTTTGGGCGGCTTCGAGAAGTATTCACCACCAATCTGTTTCAAGAATTAACCCAGCAGCTGCATGAAAAATCAGCCATCATGGCTAAGCAAGTGCTTGGGAAATATTTACAAGACTTTGCAGTACAGGGACTATTACTAACATTTGTCTATATCATGATTGCAAAGGCAATATCATCAATAGGGGTCATTAACGTTGGATTAACCGTATTCGCGATCAAATCAAGGCGCAGCCTGATGGATGAGCAAGCCTTTCGAGTATTGAGCGTAGCTGCCATTATTGCCATCATCAATATGGCGCTTATCATCACAAAGGTATTTGTGCTGTCAGGCAGGTATGTTTTAGCGCTCTCCCTGATCCTGATGATATTTGCATCGTTCTACTTAGCAAGTTTATTCAAGTATCTGCAACCCACTTCAACCAATGAAAGAAAACTGAAATGGCTTACCGTTGCGCTAATCGTTTTTATGTCTTTAAGCTTAGTTAAAAATATTCTGCCTAAAGAAGAAGGCTACAACTACTTACAGGATGCTGCAGCCTGGGTTAGGGTCAACAACAAAGACAACAGGCCTGTTTTTTATGATGACTCAAGAGTGCGCTATTATGCCGGTGCGCCGTTCGTTGGAACTTGGGGTAATAACTGGCTAGTGACTAAATCTGCGATTGAAGATAACAGCATCATTCATTATGACTATTTGTTGATTAGCTACTCAGTAATGCATCCTGAAAGAGAGAAACTCCTCATAGAAAAACTCCCACAATACCGCGAGATAAAACGGTTTAGTTCAGCCAAGGCAAAAAAATCAATTGTAATTTATCAGAACACCCAAAAGCGACAATAACCAAATGGTTGGTTTATTTTCCCTATAATTCAATACCTCTTTTGGTAATGCTAATTTTTCTATAAACGGCTACTGCAGTGGCATCAAGGCTTCTTATCTGTTCAAGACATAATTCGGGATCGCTTAATTTAAGATTTTCCAAAAGCTCAAATGAAATAGTCCACCATTTACTATCTGTAATTTTCTTTATTAACTCTTCCGAAAATCTATATCTAATCAGTTTTGCCGGCATGCCTGCATAAATAGCAAAGGGGGGGACATCAGAAGTTACTAGCGCCCTTGCACCTATAATTGCACCATCCCCAATAGTAACACCACTCATAATGACCGCATCGCGCCCAATCCAGCAATCGTTACCTATTTTAGTCGGTTTAACTGAATTGTCCGACGCATATCTGCGTTCCAGTTCTTTGGTAAACAATGAAGTTGTTAGCCAGTCAGTGGGGTGTTTATTCTTTTCTAATCCTACCAGGACATTTGAACCAATTGAGCAAAAACGCCCAATCTCACAGTTTCCAAATAGCTCAGAGCCGCTTCTTATATAAGTGTAGGCACCAATCGCTTGATTTCCCGCATTTATCACTACACGCCCAAGTCTAACATGGCTCTCGAGCGTCAACTTAACCCTGCTACCAAGATTTGAAACTCCAGAGGAAAACTTGCAATGATACTTTGCGAGCAAACGTGACCAATAGTAATTTTTTATAGCGTTTATCAAAATAAAATTAGGTAATCAAAAATCGTTACTCAAATATAAATCAATCCAGAGATAATGCACCAGACTTAATAGCCTGTTGAAAATCATTAACCCTGCAAATAAATAAACCTTCTAAAGATAGATTGATATCTCTCTGGGACAAAATAAACATTGGAATAGCTTTTCTCTGGGTCAAATTCTGAAAGACACCATTTTTTCTTAAAAAACCTGTAGTAGATACGCTTAAGATAACCAACAAAATTATTTGCATGCACTTTTTTGTTACTTGTGTAAGAAAGCGAATAAAAGGAATATCCTGCAAATAATTTATTAAACAAACCAAGTTCTTTAAATAAGGCTATTGTTTTTGGGCTTTTCCACTCCAGTAATAAAAGTGGCTGATTTTTATGAATGGTGTTTTCCAATCCCAGCAAAGCAGCGGCCTCATGTCCTTCTACATCCATTTTGACAAAATCTATCTGCGCATTACTATGGTTCTGCAGCAAGTAACTATCTCCGATTATTGTCTCAATTTGCAGAAGTTCTCCTGCCCCTCCCATAGCCTCAATACTTGAAGAACCAAGATTGCCATTATCCGGAATAAAAATTTCTCTAATTAGTTGTTCATTTGATAACCCATAATTCACTGCTGTCGCGTTTGATGTTTTATTTTGCACCAGATTTTTTTGCAAGACTTCAAAAATAAACTTTACAGGCTCAAACGCAATCAAATTTTTTGAGAAACGGGATATAAGTAATGCATGGTTACCAATATTTGCTCCTATATCAAGACTTGTTTGCGGTTGAATAGCAGATAAGACCTCACTTAGTGAATCCAGCGTATTAGCGTCATATTCGCCCTTTTTTTGAATTTCTTGAGTGATTGAATCACCTTCAAAGGCATCTAAGATAAAGCCTCTTTTAGTCTTTATTTGTATAGTTTTATGATTTTCCATGGCTTATCTTAACGCTTCATCAGAATTTTATTTGGATATCATGCTATTCACAAAAGATAGCGACCAAAAATGCTTCCGTGCTGCTTCATCAGAAAAAGCATCATGCAATTTTTGAAGCGCATTTGCAGTAAGGCTATGATCTTTTTTCTGGTGCAATTCAACCAATCTAATACTTAGCGCATCAGCATCCCCAAACGCAAACAACTCACCGATTCCTCGTACTACTTCAGTTCCGCCGCCACAGTCGCTACAAATAAGCGGCAGCTCTGCTGCCATGGCTTCTAGCAGCACCATGCCAAACGGTTCGCGGTCTGAGGTGAGCGCAAACATATCGAGCGCCTTAAAGTATTGTTTCGCATCAGGCACTTGACCTGTAAAAACAACTTTCCCACCTATGTTTAGGCTTTCTGCCAGTCGCTTTAAATCTTGTTCTAATGGGCCAGAGCCGATGATGACCAGCAAACTATTTTCCGGCAACTGTGGCAACGCCTTTGCAAAACCACGAATTAAAGTTGCCTGATCCTTATCGTGATGCAATCTGCCCACATTGCCGATTACCCAAGCATTTTGAGGTAAGCCTAAATGTCTCCGGGCTGCCTGTCTGGGTAAAAACTGTGCTTGTGTAGCCGGCACATCAATGCGATTGTAAAGTGTTAGGATGCGTTCAGGATCCCAGTTTTTAAGGTCGCGGCGCATGTCGTCGCGAACCGAATCAGAAACACCTAACATCAACAATCGATGTTGATAAAAATTAACCAGAATTCTGCGCGAGAATCGACTAAAGTCATTATAGTTATGATGCACGCTTATCATGGGCAAGTCCGTAGCCAGTAAGGCAACATAAGTGGGTTTTGCGCGATGGGCAATACAAAACAGAAATTGCTCCTTGGCTACAATCTGCCTGATTTTGGCAATGGCATTTAGCTTTAGGCCGCTTACCTCACTGCTTTTGAAACCTAGAAAAATCACCTCATCTGATGCGCTCGCTTGCGCCACCTCGGCATTGGGCTCACCAGTGAGATAGACCGTCAGGATCTTGTACGGCGTGTCTTTAAACAGGGCCGCATATTGCCTTGCGCAATCTAAAAAAGGCGGGTAGTAGCAATGGCAGATCTGTAATACGCGCAAACCAATTCTCACTGAACGCTGTAAAACTGACGATACCAATCCACAAAATGCATGACCCCTTGCTGCAGAGGTGTGCTGGGCTTAAATCCTACCCACGCATCCAATGCACTGGTATCTGCGTAGGTCGCCTTAACGTCACCCGGCTGCATTGGGAGAAATTCTTTTTGTGCTTTAATACCAATCGCATCTTCTAACAAACCAATAAAATCCAGTAATTGTACAGGTTGATTGTTGCCAATGTTAAATATGCGATAAGGCGCTGATGTATTAAGGGCTGCGGTTGCGGGTTTGTCCAGCACTCGAACAACGCCTTCAACGATGTCATCGATATAGGTAAAATCACGCATCATATCGCCGTGATTAAACACTTTAATTGGTCGATTATTCAAAATGGCATCGGCAAACAAAAACGGCGACATATCTGGCCTACCCCATGGGCCATACACGGTAAAGAAACGCAGACCGGTCGTTGGCAGACCATATAAATGGCTATAGGTATGCGCCATAAGTTCATTGGCCTTCTTGGTAGCTGCGTAGAGGCTTACCGGGTGGTCGACATTATCAGTTTCGGAAAACGGCAACTTAGTGTTACCGCCATATACGCTGGATGAGCTTGCATACACCAGATGCTGCGGTTTAATTGCCCTGCTAGCCTCCAGGATATTGGTGAATGCAACGATGTTGCTGCTGATATACGCATGCGGATTCTGCAGCGAATAGCGCACGCCCGCCTGCGCAGCCAAGTGAATGATACTATCTGGTTTTTCGTCCTCAAATAACCTTGCGGTTGCGGCCTGCTCGGCCAGATCCAGTTTAATGAACTTGAAGCTGCTCGCCTTAGAATGCGCCTGAATTGAGCTTAATCTGGCCTGTTTTAATCGTATGTCGTAATAATCATTGAGATTATCGACACCGACTACTGTATCACCACGCTCAAGCAGCTTGATGGCCACATGGTAACCAATAAAACCCGCTGCGCCTGTAAGTAAGACTTTCATATTGGCTAGGTTTTATTTTATTAAACGACCAATTGGATGATATTCGATGCCGGCATTTTTTATCGTTTTCGGGTCATACATGTTTCTGCCATCAAAAATAATATTCGCCTTAAGTTTTTGTTTAATTTGAGAAAAATCCTGGCTCCTGAATTCCTTCCATTCTGTCACAATCACCAATGCATCGGCATTATTGAGCGCTTGGCTGGGTGATTGTGCAAAAGTTAAACCTTGCACATGATTAAATATGCGCTTTGCTTCCTGCATCGCCACCGGGTCATAAGCAGTTACCGTGGCGCCCGCTTGCAGCAAATCGTTAATCAGCACCCGGCTGGTGGCTTCGCGCATGTCATCAGTGTTCGGTTTAAACGCTAGTCCCCACACGGCAAAATGCCTGCCTGCAAGATTTTGGCCAAAATGTTTTTTAATTTTTTGCGTAAGCACTTGTTTTTGCAGATCGTTTGCGGCCTCAACCGCATTCAGCACTTTTAGGTCATAACCATTATTATTGCCTGTGCTAATCAGTGCTTTCACGTCTTTAGGAAAGCACGATCCACCATAGCCGCAACCAGAATATAGAAAGTCGTAACCGATGCGCGGGTCTGAGCCAATGCCTTTACGCACCGATTCGATATCGGCCCCCAAAATTTCCGCCAGATTGGCCAGTTCATTCATAAAACTGATCCGGGTTGCCAGCATGGCATTGGCCGCATATTTGGTAAGTTCGGCAGAGCGCACATCCATCACCACCAACCGCTCGTGATTCCGCTGAAACGGTGCGTACAGATTACGCATCACTTCTTTACTCTGCTCATCCTCCGCGCCGATCACAATACGGTCAGGGCGCATAAAGTCATCTACCGCTGCGCCCTCTTTTAAAAATTCCGGGTTAGACACAACGCTAAATGCGATATTCGCATTACGTGCAGCAAGCTCTTCCGCAATGGCCACTTTCACTTTGTCCGCCGTGCCGACTGGCACGGTAGATTTATCCACAACCACTTTATAATTGGTCATGTATTTACCGATGTTTCTGGCAGCCGCTACCACATATTGCAAATCGGCAGATCCATCTTCATCTGGCGGCGTGCCGACCGCAATAAACTGTACATCGCCAAACTCCACCGCCTGCTGGACATTGGTGGTAAACTTTAAGCGTCCTGCAGCTACATTGCGGCGCACCATTTCCAATAACCCGGGTTCATGAATAGGAATGTCGCCGTCTTCTAATATCTTTATTTTAGCCGGGTCGACATCCAGGCAAAGAACGTCATTGCCTACTTCAGCCATGCAGGTGCCGCTCACTAAACCAACGTATCCTGTACCTACCACAGTAATTTTCATTATGTTTTCTCTACCATATCAATCACTTAACTATTCTGACAAGCCTGACCAAAGCCAAAAACCAGCAAACTCTTATGTTTTTTTAGATAGGGCCTAAACTCTTTTATTTTACAGCCCGTTTGGGCTTGCAGCCCATTCAGATCATCGCTATTCACCAGTAACAAAAAAGACGCGGAACGCTCTTTGGTCTGGTTGAAAGTTTTTTCGTCCAGCACCTGTATCTGCCTGTTTGCATAATAAACCAGACGGCTATCAATTTCTTTGTAAGCATAAAGATTTTTTTGCTGATGCTCAGAAGCCCATGCAGCAAAGTCTGGAAAAGCGGCCACACGATAAGCGAATATTTTCGGCTCCAAAAATACATAAAAAACGGCAATGCCAAAAGGCAACAATACACCAAAAATAATCATTATTTTCCTGACATTCTGTTTTGCCCCATCGAAAATGCTGGCCAGCTTCATTGCCAACAAAATGGCAATCAAAGGATAAATTGGTAATAAATACTTGGCATGTTTATTACTAAATAGAGAAAATACGAGCAGCGGAAGAATGATTGATAACACCAAGACAAGCTGATGCGGCTGTTTAATTTGGTTCTTATAAAAATCTTTGGTGCGGACAAAAAACAGCCCGATCAACAACATGGAATCAACCGCAATCCAGCCTAAATAACTCAGCAAAGGCTTGGCAGAGCTTTCGCCGCCTTGCATCTTCTCCATCATGTCTCGCCGGATAACCTCACCCCAAATATCAAAACCCAGCTTCCATGTCACTGAGATATACCAGGCCAAACCGACAGCAAAAAAAATCAGCCAGCCCTGCCAACTGAGCAGCACTGCCTTGATCTGCGGATTTTTACTATAAATTGCGGCGATTATTAGTGGCAAAGTCACAAAAAGCAGCACCAAAGGCCCTTTGGTCATGAGCGCCAGCGCTAAAAGAAAATAGCTAAGATAGATCCAGTTTTTATTGGCTGGGAGCTGATCGGATGCGTCTTGTATATACTTTAATGCGGATAGAAGCGACCCCACGCAAAGCGCCGTCAACAGCATTTCGATCTCGGCCCGGCGCCCCAGCATGGCAAAACCAAGGTTGGCTACCAGCAATTGCACGGAAAACAACGCTGCCCACTGGCCCGATTGCTTCAAGGTATAACGATACACCATGGCCAGAACGGCAGCCGCAGCGAATGCGGACGGCAGTCGTAATGTCCATTCACTTACCCCACCTAAAACCAGGGCGAAAGCTGAGGATATCCAATATAGTAAAGGGGGTTTGGTTAAATATAATTCGCCATTAAGATGGGGAAGCAGCCAGTCGCCGCTTGATACCATTTCTTTTATGGCCAGCGCGCGTCGCCCCTCATTAAGCGACATCAATTCAATGCTGCCCAAGCCCCAAAAAAACACGACACTCGCGATAATGACGGTCGCCCATAATAACAATGAATAGGCTTTATTAAAATCGCGAAACACGTTTAATCACTCAATTTTGATTTGATTTATTTATTTATTATTATTACGGTGGATTAAAACCAAGTTTCTGGAATAAACAATAGTGCCAGGCAATTGGCCTAAAATAATTACCGGGTCTACCTTGTGCAAGCCATAAGCCAGTACAATCAGCCCACCGAGCAGACTCAAGTACCAAAAACTGACAGGAATAATACTTTGCTGATGCCGTTCGCTGTGAATCCACTGCACGATAAAACGCATCATGAACAGACACTGCCCCAGCAAACCTATCGTCAGCCAAATCAATTCTGTAGTCGGCATACCTATAATATAATTGTTAAGCGCATTGATAATATGCGAAAAATACGTGCCGATGCCGTCATTTACAATTTGCATGACTAGACCACCTTATCTTCTATAACCTGCGGAACTTTTGCGCGCCTTTGCAGCCATGCCACGCCAAACAAATCGACAATGCCAACTAGTAGCCGGTCGATTGTGCCATAGTTGGATTTGCCATGTTCGCGATTTCGATGCGCGACAGGCACTGATACGATTTTGCCGCCACGACGCTTGATGAGCGCGGGTAAAAAGCGATGCATGTGATCAAAATAGGGTAAATCCAGAAAAGCCTCGCGTTTGAACAACTTCAAACCACAGCCTGTATCCGGCGTGTCATCGTTGAGCATCTTGGAACGCACCGTGTTGGCGATCACTGATGAGATGCGCTTGATCCACGTATCACGGCGGCTGGCGCGGCGATTGCCGCCTGCCAGGTCAATACTATCGGTTATTGCAGCCATTAATTTAAGTATATCAGCCGGGTCATTTTGCCCATCGCCATCCAAAGTCGCCACCCAGGCATATTGGGCGGCTTTTACGCCTGTGCGCACCGCAGTGCTTTGGCCACAGCTTTGCGCATGACGTACGATTTTCAACTGTGTAAATTGCGATTGCAATGATTTCAAATGGCTATAAGTGTTATCTGTACTGCCGTCATCCACATAAATAATTTCATGTGTAATGTGCTTTAGCGCGGCATCAATCTCGCCAATCAGGCTTGCTACATTGCCTTCTTCATTACGCACCGGAACGACCACGGAGACTTGATTAATTTGCATGTCAGTATTTTCTCGCATTTCGTTATTTTATGGCGCCTTAGCTAAGTAATTGAGAAATATTATGAAGTTCGATGATGTTATTTTCAGTACAATAGGCTTGCCAATCAGCTACTTCTGTCCATTCGCTTAAAAAAACAAAATCCAAGCCCGCATTAGTGGCAGCTTGATGATCATATTTGCTATCACCTAAAAACAAAGCAGGGAACTGTATATTGCCGTTGGATTTTTCACGCGCCAGCACCTCTTCTTTTTGATCGGGTCCGCCAAAAATTCCAGCCTCAAACATTGGTGCCAAATTGCGGCGGGCAAAAATTCTCCGTAACTCTTTTTGGTCTCCTCCAGAAAGCAGCATCCATCTGGCTTGCGGCGTTGCCGCTTTCAATTCCTGTAGGCCAGGTGCCACCTCACATTCCATCAGTGTTTTATCCAGAATATCCTCAAAAGTATCCATGTAACGCTGCATTGTTTCTGCTGTCACGGACTGTTTGACTATTTCTTTGAGGTAATATTCGATTTTTCCATTGCGTGGAAAACTGCCTTTTGCCACATGATGAGCCACCAGCGCCTGCGCTTGCGCATCAGTGCCCCCGTTGCGTTTAGCCACCTCAAAATAGGCATTCACCTTGGTTTTGTTACTGTTCAAAACCACGCCGTCGCAATCAAACACGATTGTTTTATATTGTCTAATATCCAACAAGTAGGTTCCATTAAAAAAGGGCTGCAAATACAGCCCTTAATTATACCGCATGCCAATCTAGGCAGCTTTAATGCTGCTCGCCTCTTTGGCCAGCTTGGTAATATGCGCCCAATCTTTGCGCGCAACTGCGTCGGCTGGCGTGAGCCATGTGCCGCCGCATACCACCACGTTTGGCAAAGCCAGAAATTGTGGGGCACTCTCCACTGTGACGCCACCAGTCGGGCAGAATTTCACATCGCCAAATGGGCCTGCAAAGCCTTTCAGCAGGTTAATGCCACCCACCGCCACTGCTGGGAAAAGCTTTAAGAAATAATAGTCATCGGCATTCGCCGTCATGATTTCAGAACCGGTGGAAACGCCCGGCAATAATGGCAATCCGATTTTGCGTGCAAACTGACCTAGCTCGCTGGTATAACCCGGGCTTACTGCAAACTTGCAACCCACGTCTTTGGAGGCCTGCGCGTCTTTCAAGTTACGCACCGTACCCGACCCCATGATTGCATCAGGCACGTGTTTTGCAATCTGCTCCATGGCTTGCAAAGCGCATGATGAGCGCAACGTCACCTCAAGCACCTTGATACCGCCTTCAAGCAATGCCTCTGCCATTGGCACGGCATCCTCTACTTTGTTAATCACGATAACTGGAATGACTGGGCCATGATTGGCTAAATCTAGTGTACTCATTTTTTTCTACCTATGATGTTAATCTAATTTATTTGGATTCCTACCTGAGCAGAAATTCCATGTTCTAAGCTTTTGAAAGTCGGACCGTTTCAAAATTAATTTAGGCAAGGCACTTGAGTGCAGACAGTACGATTAGTACGGCAAGCGAAAGTAACGCCGCATAAATTATATTTTCAAACGGTTATAGCCATGTGACTGCGCCTTCTTCGGCCGATAATACATTCTTACGCATCCCGCCAAATAATTCCCGGCCGAAGCCATGCGCATTGCTATGGCGTTTGACATCTGAAAGCTCTTCAACCTCGCGCTCAGCCCACACATCTTCGTCCACAAGCACGTTGACCATACCGACAGTTGCATTCAGACGAATAATATCTCCCGTGCGCACTTTGGCTAACGGCCCACCTGCAGAAGCCTCTGGGCTAAGATGAATCGCGGCTGGAATCTTGCCCGATGCGCCACTCATGCGGCCATCCGTCACAATCGCGACTCTAAATCCTTTGTTTTGCAACACAGCCAAGGGCGGAGTCAGTTTATGCAACTCTGGCATACCATTGGCTTTAGGCCCCTGGAAACGCACCACGGCCACAAAGTCGCGTTCTAACTCGCCACGATCGAATGCGGCCAATAATTCTTCCTGTGCGTCAAACACAATCGCAGGCGCTTCGATAATATGGCGGTCTTCAGGCACGGCCGAAATCTTAATCACGCTACGGCCTAAATTACCTTTAAGCAGGCGCAAACCGCCGGACTCACTGAACGGGAACGCAGCAGTCCGCACGATGGTTTCATCGCTGCTTTCCTTGGGCAAATCTTTCCATACCAGTTTGCCATCCTCTTTGACTGGCAATTTGCCGTAGTCGCGCAAACCGCCATAAGCCACGGTGAACACATCCGGGTACATATAACCTGCGTCAATCAGCTCGCGAATCACGAAGGCCGGGCCGCCCGCCGCCTGGAACTCGTTCACGTCAGCCTTGCCGTTTGGATACACGCTCGCCAATAGCGGGGTAGTTTTGGCAAGATGATAGAAGTCTGTCCAGTCAATGATGATACCCGCCGCGCGTGCAATGGCTACCCAATGGATGAGATGATTAGTTGAACCGCCTGTCGCCAGCAAAGCCACCATCGCGTTCACAATCACATGCTCGTCGACCAGTTTTCCTATCGGAGTATAGTGTTCCTTCTTGGTATTCTCCAGCACCATCTTGACGGCTTCGCGGGTCAGCAATTCACGCAAGCCGTCATGCGGATGCACAAACGCAGCGCCCGGTACATGCAGCCCCATGGCTTCCAGCAACATCTGGTTACTGTTTGCCGTGCCGTAAAAGGTACAAGTGCCTGCGCCGTGATAAGCCGCTGATTCCGAAGCCAATAATTCTTCGCGTCCAACCAGCCCCTGGGCATATTTTTCACGCACTTTGGATTTTGTGGTGTTATCAATGCCTGTACTCATTGGCCCGGCCGGTACGAACACGCAAGGCAAATGTCCAAATTGCAAAGCACCAATCAAAAGACCTGGCACGATTTTATCGCATACGCCCAGAAGCAGCGCGGCATCAAATACATCGTGTGAGAGGGCAACCGCCGTGCTCATCGCAATCGTGTCCCGACTGAACAGTGACAGCTCCATGCCAGGCTCGCCCTGCGTAATGCCATCACACATGGCAGGCACACCGCCGGCCACCTGGACGGTTGCACCGTGTTTGTGCGCTTCATCACGGATAATGTCGGGGTAGTTCACATACGGCTGATGCGCGGAAAGCATCTCGTTATACGCCGTCACAATGCCAATATTTGGTGCTTTTTCTACGACCACGCGCAATTTGTCATTGGAAGGCATGGCAGCAAACGCATGCGCCACATTCGCACAGCCTAAGCGATCTGCGCCTCTTTGCCGGTTTGCTATTTCATCCAGGCGTTGCAGATAAGCAGTACGGGTTGGACGACTTACTTCAATAATACGTTCAGTCACTTCTATATGCGATTGCTTCATTTTATATAAGACCTGCGGTAGTTAACGAACTAACTCAATTATCCCCAAAGCAGGGCATGTCGTCAAACCGATAACCCATTATTGTGCGTTTTTATTATGTTTTAGTTACAAGCACATCTTCCATCATCAAATATTCCAGATCGCAGCCAAAAAACATGTTAAGTGCATCCGTTGGACTGCATATCATCGGCTCACCACGACGATTCAGTGAAGTGTTTAACACAACCGGCACGCCGCGCAATTTTTCAAGATGCTCAATCAGTTCATAATAGCGCGGATTCGTCTCGTGCGTGACCACCTGCGCGCGCGCCGTGCCGTCTTCATGCACCACTTCAGGAATGCGCGATTTCCAATGCTCGGCGACATCGAAGGTAAACGTCATATATGGCGCCGGATGATTGGTTTGCAGAATATCAGGCGCCACACGGTCGAGCATGCTGGGGCAGAACGGACGCCAGCGCTCGCGGTATTTAATCTGCGCATTGATGCGGTCAGCTACTCCCGGAAAACTTGGATCGCCCAAAATACTGCGGCAACCTAATGAGCGCGGACCGAATTCCATGCGCCCTTGCAGCCAGGCCAATGGGTTACCTGCAGCCAATAACTCAGCTGCTTTTTGCGGAAAATTTTCAACGCGGGTAAATTTTGGCTTACGGGGATGCGCTTCACACGCAGCTACACATTCCTCACTGGTATAAGCAGGGCCTAAATAAGCGTGCCGCATCGGCGCTATCGTGTCTCCTGCCAAATGCGCGGCATAAGTGGCCGCACCTAATGAGGTGCCATTGTCGCCGGATGCCGGCTGCACAAATAACTCTTTCACATGCGGCATGGCAATAATGCGCTGATTCAGTTTCACATTCAGCGCCACGCCGCCCGCCATGGCGATGCGCCCGGTTTCTTTGATAATATCGCCCAGATAATAATCAATCATTTCTAGTGCGACGTCTTCTAATAATTTTTGAACGGAAGCCGCATAATGAATATAAGGATCATCAATCTCATCACCATGACGCTTCGGGCCAAGCCATTCAATCAGTTCCGGCGCAAAGTAATAACCTTTGCCGTGTTCTTTATAGCGGCGTAATCCCACCACATTTACCAGCTTGGTGTTCACGCGCAACTCGCCATCTTCAAAGCTCACCAGACGCGACAAATCGTATTTGCTTGGATCACCGTAAGGCGCCATGCCCATCACCTTGAATTCACCGTCCAGCATTTCAAAGCCCAGATATTCAGTAATCGCGCCATACATGCCGCCGAGTGAATCCGGGTCGTAAAACTCTTTGATTTTGTGGATTACGCCATTTTCGCCGTAACCAAAAAACGTGGTCGCGTATTCGCCTTTGCCATCAATGCCAACAATGGCGGTTTTTTCTTTGAAGCCGCTTAAATGATAAGCGCTAGAAGCATGCGCCAAATGGTGCTCTACCGGCACAAACTTGGCTTTGCTTAAGCCCAAATCCGCCATGAGCTTGAGTGATTTGTCGCGGTTGCGGCGAAAGCGGCGATTGCCGTTGAACAGCGCATCCAGCGCGCGATCCGGCGCATACCAATGGCGCTTGGCGTAATGCCAGCGCGCATTTGTGCTCAGTGGAATCTCCGCATACGGGAACGCGACAATATCCACCTCATCCGGTTTCACCCCTGCCTGCTTCAGGCAGAATTTTGCAGCCTCATAAGGAAACTTGTTTTTCGCGTGTTTATCCCGGATAAAACGCTCTTCCTCCGCAGCCGCAATAATCTTGCCATCGACCAAAATTGCAGCCGAAGCATCGTGCCCAAGCGCGCCTGATAAACCTAATACAATCATTTAATTTCTCTGGTAATTTACTCTGAAATTTTTGCCAATTTTAACGCTGCGTTATCTGCGTACACCACTTTAAATGCCTTCACAAAGGCATTATACATGGCTGGCGCCTGTTTCCAATTTTGCATAAAACGGCGCAAGTCACGCGCATGCGCCTTTAGTGCGGTAAAGCTAAAGTTGTGTTGCACCATGCTGTCCAAATCAATCAACACTGGCTTGTTATCTGCTATCTTGATGTTGCTGGCCTTGGTGTCGCCATGTGAAATCCGCAGCAAGTAAAGCCTATAAAACAAAGTGGCGATATTTTTAACGGCTTCTGAGCGAGCGTTTTTATCCGTACATTCAGCAAAAAACTGCGCTGCATCAGGTGCATCAATATATTCACATAAGAAATAAGCTCTTCCCCGCAAGCCAAATTTCCGCTCTTCAATCAATGCAACCGGGTTTGCGGTTGGAATATCCAGCAACTTCAGTCGGTGTGCATTCGTCCAGGAAGTGGCAGCGCGCGTTTGACGCGGCGCACGGCTCACACCGTGCAAAAAACTTTTGATGTTGTAGCGCTTCATCACAATCGGTCGATGGTGAATCTCAACCTTTGCAACGGTGCAGGTATTGCCATTTTTAAGCAGATTTTGTGAAGTAACCAGGCTATCAAGCTTTCGAGAAGTTTGGGGCAAATCCAGATCCAAAAAATCGCTTGAAACTGCTGTGAACACTTGAGAGTCTTTATATACGGCGACATCTGTGCACTGCCTGAATACCTTCTTATCTGCATAATTGCTGGCTACTTTTTGACGATGTGCATTCGTCATTTTCTTAATCAATTCCGCATCGGGCGCCATTTGACAACCCCTTGCTTCTGCATAAGTTTTTAACAAGCCGGGAAGCCAGCTTTCTATTTCCAGCACATCAAATTTTGACAACAAAACACACAAATTTTTGAGCGCCTGTTGTTGACTCAGCCTTGCATATTTGCGGATGCCGTCTCCATCCAATGTGTAGATTTTTTCGCCTTGCACAAGAAAATTCTTGAGGTACAAATCTGTCTGTATCAAATTAGCATTATGATGCTGCGCGACCGCCAATGCCAGCGCCTTGGCAAGCTGGGATCGTTGTTCAAAATTAGCAAGCTGATAAACCTGCTCTGCATTCTGAGCATCTGCGATTTCAGGAAATATCAGCACATGCGCCTGAACATCTTGTGTTTTCCCTTGATACAGCAATGGTGGCGTTAAGATGTTGGCCGCTTGTAAATGCGCAACACCACTCGCGTCACGTTGCGCATACTTGGCTGCCTGCTCGCCAAAAAACTTTTTAGCGTATGCCGACTGCCCTTCCCAATGACCTTTGTACACCTCGCGCTTATTAGGCACTGCCCTGACAATAGCGTCAATTTCGAAGTGCGCCGCCTTATATAAAAGTAATTGAGCCAAAACAATTCGGCAAGCTGTTATTTCTTGCGCAAGATATAAACACGCCACATGGCGTAATAAGGGATAAAATCCAGATAATCCACCACTGTAAAGCCTGCCTGTGCAAATTCTTGCTCGATTTGTTTAGCCGGAATCAAAAAGCGATTTTGATTCGGGCCGCGTGGATGACGCTTTTCTGAACGTATCCGCTGCCAAGCTTTATAGTTACCATCCACCCACAGAGAGATAATGACAGTATCTTTTGTCACACGGTAAAACTCTTTCAGCATCGCCAGTCGGTGTGCAGATTGGCCAATATGATGCATCAAGCGCATGCTGAAAATACTATCTACAGCGCCATCTGGTAAATCAATTGCAAAGGCCGAGGTCTGCATACCAGTAAAGCGCGAAGCGATTTCTTTTGGACAATGCTCTGTCGCAACCGCCACCATATCAGCAGAGTTATCAGCGCCTATCACCCTTCTGGTTGGGTTTTCTGCCAATGTTGGCCAGAAGCGTCCCGCACCACAGGGCAAATCGAGCACATGTTGAGGCTCACCCGCAATTTTTAGCGCCTTGCGTGCCAGCTGTACATCACGCCAGTGTGACAGCCTTGGCTCTATGCCCCTGCGATGCTTTTCGTAGTAGTACTGTGAGTGCTCACGAGTATATTTATTTGAAAATTCCAGCTTGATTGGTGTCTCTTTTGGTTTTGCCATTACACAACCCTTAAAAAAATCTGTCATTACCTCTAAAAAAAGCATTATAACCGCTACTTGCGCTTTACTCGATTAGAACGTTTCACAATCCTTCTGCAAAGCCACTTGGCAAAAGGTGTTAACCGTTTTAAGCCTAAATACTGCAAGTAAAAATACATACGCCTTGATTTGCTCCAGTGCTTGGCGTGCCGATTGAGCACTGCTAAATCAATAAGGCTGCGCATGATTGCAATGTAGTTGATTCTCGACTTTTCCAAATCAATCACAGCCACTTGTGGCATATTTGTATCAGCCATATTCACAAATAAATGCTTGGGATAAAACGAGCGATGCTGCACTTTTGCTACATGCAGCTGTTTTGCAAGTTGAGCCACCGCCTCAATAATTGGACGCTGCACAGCCAGCGCTGGACGTCCATTAGCAAAAAGCCTTTCTGTGAGATCCTCTAACGGGACAAACCCGTCTAATTCTTTTGTAAGGAGCGTTGTTTTCAAATCCCCGTTCGGATTACGTCCAAACAACATCACCTCCGGCGCACGAATCCCCTGTTGTTCAAGATAATGCATCATTTCAAACTCGCGCTGGAATGTAGGCACACCCTTGATTGGATGTAAAAATGAAGTACGGCAATGACTGTCCTGCCGCTTCAGATAAGCACCGATTTCACTACCATCTTCCTGCTGTAGCGTAATTCGCCCTACACCACTCCAGCCACCACGCCGCTCATTCGGCTCTTCAAACCAATCAACCTTCCGGCTCCATACCTTCTCAAAGGTATCTAACTGATTTAGTTGCAATAATCGTGCGTATTTTACAGAAACAAAAGTAAGCAAACTCACTCCATTCACCGATTCTAGTTTTGATACTATTTTATCAGGGTTAAGTCACAAATTTCTCAAAGCGCGCGTGAATCCATTAAAATAGCTGGTATCTTATGCTTACCATCATCTCTAAAATTTTGGCTTGTTTGCCGCTCCCGCCCATACACTGTATGGGAAAGGCGCTGGGTTGGGTGCTGCATTTTTGCACCCCAGCTTCAGCCAAAATGACGCGCGAAAATCTTAAGCAAAGCGTATTATGCGCAAACGAAGCGGAATTTAAGCGCGTCATCCAAGCCAATATCGGCGAAACAGGTAAAGCCATTTTAGAAACATTGGCTATCTGGCAATGGCCTCAAGACAAAGCAGTTGCGCTCGTCAAATCCTGTCACAACTGGCATTTGGTCAAAGATGCTTTAGCTCGTGGTAAGGGACTGATCTTTCTCACCCCGCATTTGGGTTGCTTTGAAATTACCTCAATTTATTATGCGTCGAAACACCCAATTACCGTGCTGTTCCGTCCACCGAAAAAATCCTGGCTTTCTGCGTTAATTGATTCAGGGCGTAGCAAAGGGCAAGTCAAACTTGCACCTGCCAACAAGCACGGTGTGCGTGCGCTGATGCAGGCATTGAAAAAAGGAGAAGCTGTGGGCATTCTGCCAGACCAGATTCCCGCCGCCGGCGAAGGTGAATGGGCGGATTTTTTTGGCAAGCCGGCTTATACCATGACGCTTGCCAGCAAACTTGCCGAAAAAACCGGCGCAACCGTCATCATGGCGTATGGTGAACGGCTGGCGAATGGCGAAGGTTACGAAATCCACCTCACCAAACTAGACTCTATCGCCACGCCCGCCTTGCTTAACCAAGCTATTGAGCGGCAAATCGCACAAAAACCGGAACAGTATTTATGGCGCTATAACCGCTATAAAGCGAGGCGTCACGCCGTTTCTAAAGCAAACTCGCCAGACACCGCTATTTAATGGCTGATTTTTCATCCGCAAGCCGTTTTTGAAATTTATTGCTATGAAATTTGGCATAAAGCTGACTTGCGCGCACTTCTACTTTCTTCCAGAAATCGGCCGTTTGCGGCAGATAATGCTGTTTGAACAACGCCCAGTCTCCATCTGTAAAACCGCAATCCATGGCAGAGAAATATAAGCCTGCAATGTCTTTCATGACCGCGCTGCCATTGCTTGGCCGGCCTTGCAGCATGCGGTGTAAATCAATCAAATACAAGCCAATATCGCCCTGCTCCAGCGCCTGTTTTTTGAGTACAAAGTGACACAAATAAAAATCGCGGTGACATAAACCTGCCCCATGCAACTTTGCCGCAAGCTGCGCGATAGCAATAATGAGTTTTTGTTTAAGCGCTGCGCTTGGCGGGTTGGTTTTCCAATCTGCGCACAAATCTTCTAATGAAACAATGTCGCCCAAATCTTCTGTCATCACAAATGATTGCAAACTGGCGGGGTTGTAGCCGCGCTGTCCGTAAGCCACTAATGGCGTAGTGGCAATGCCGATTTCATCCAGTTTTTGGATGGCGTGTACCTCTGTCATCGCGCCTAGAATCGGCTTTTTAAGATTCAGTAAATTTTTTACTATCTCGCCCCAGCCCACGCCAAAATGCTGCTTGATAAAGTAGCTTTTTCCTCCCAAACTGATTTGCATGGTTTTACGGCCGCGCACATCACGGAAGGCTTTGCCCGACAGTTGCATGAGTGCCGAAAAGGCATCATCGCCAGCAAGATGCTGCCTGATTTCTTCCGGCACAAACAGCACATTTTTCATAAGATACCAGCCTTTTTACGCTGGGCAAGCTCGATCAGGATATTGGCCTCGGCACTGCCATCGTTGGCCTGCACGATGTGCTGTGCATACTTGAGGCCATTGGCAGACCATTGCGGTTTTTTATCCGTTTGCCGCATTTCCAAAAATTGCCGGTTAAATGCAGCTTGGTCAAACGGCAGTTCAGTCACAATCCCGGCATCGGCATCCGCCACATGATGCGCATAGCCACAGCTGGCCGTCACCAGTATGGGCGCGCCGCAGGCCATGCCTTCCAAAATTACCAGGCCCGTATTCTCACGATACGCAGGATGCACGCATACATCCGCGCCCTGCATGAGCTGCGGGATATCCGGCCTGCCCTTGGAAATAACAACATGCTTTTCCAAGCCAAGTTTTTTGGCCATTTGTTGAAATTTTTTAGGATTGTCCTGCCCTACCGCGACCAATCTTGTGCTTGCGCGCAAAGCTTCCGGCAATGCCGCCAGCGCCAAAATGGCACGGTCCAACCCTTTCATGGAAAAGCCGGAACCGGTAAGCAAATACACAAAATCATTCGCGCCAAAGCCAAACACATTACGCAAGTGCGCGCGCATAGCCCGCTTGTCTTGCAGCACAAAACGCTCTGGTGACAAAAACGGCGGAATATAGTGAAAACGCGCGTCCTGCGTACCGTACCAGTGCTGAAAATGCGGTTTTTCGGTAAGCGATACGGCTAAAATTTCAGTTCTAGATGCATGCGAAAAGATGGCCTTTTCGCACGCCGCAAACCATTTAAAGCGTGGTAAAAACCGGTACAAGAAATGGCGCTGCTTATGTGCGCGTTCGACGAAACAAGGGTCGGCGGCAAAATGGGCGTCCAACCCCGCCATGCGGTTATATCCAAAAATATAATCAAAGCCGCCAGTTTTAATTTGCTCAAATGCCGCATCGATAAACTTTTGATAGCGCTGATAATTAAACCAGCCTTTTTGCGGCAATACATGCACCTTGATACCGTCAGGCGCATCCCCGTCCCAGCTCAAAGTAAACACTTCCACCTGATGCCCACGCTTCACCAGCTCATTAGCCGTACGCAGCATATCGCGCTGCATGCCGCCGTAAGGAAAATATTTAAAAATTAAAAACGCAAATTTCATTACCCGAATTGTATGCGAAAATACACCCTATGCCGCGCATTCTACTTATCAAAACTTCTTCTCTGGGCGATGTGATTCATAATTTACCTGTGGTGACTGACATCCGCGCGCATTGCCCCAACGCGCAAATTGACTGGGTGGTGGAAGAATCTTTTGCGGATATTCCTCGCATGCATCCTGCTGTAAATCAAGTGATGACGGTCGCCATGCGGCGGTGGCGCAAACAATTATTTAGCGCAAAAACCTGGTCAGAAATCAGTGCGTTCAAAAGCGCATTATCGCAAAATGCGTATGATGCAGTGATTGATACACAAGGCCTGCTCAAAAGCGCGTTAATTACCTGCACCGCAAATGGCGTTAAGCACGGCTATGACAAAGACTCGATTCGCGAGCCGCTCGCCAGCCGGTTTTATAATCAAACATATACTATTTCTTATCAGCAGCATGCAGTTGTTAGAAACCGCACGTTGGCTGCATTAAGCTTGGGCTATGCACCCCCGGCTGCCGCACCAGATTACGGTATTTCAGCCAAACACACTGAAAACAATGCCTCTGGAAACCGCATGGATATTGGCCTGCAAGGCAGCTACATTATTGCCCTGCATGGCACCAGCCGTGACAGCAAATTGTGGCCAACTGCGTATTGGGTAGACCTGGGCAGGCAACTGGCACGGCAAAACCTTAATCTGGCTCTGCCTTGGGCGAATGAAGCTGAATTTACCCGTGCCGGCGAGATTGCGAAACAACTGCAAAATGCCACCGTTTTACCAAAACTCAGCATCGCAGAGTTAGCCGGCGTGATAGCTAATGCCCAGGCTGCGGTCGGCGTGGATACAGGCTTATCACACCTCGCCGCTGCGCTTGATAAACCCATTGTCGCGATATATACCGACACCAACCCAGCATTCACCGGGGTGATGGCTGGTGCGCATGTCCAAGCGATTAGCCTTGGCAATATTGGCGAAATTCCAAGCGTAGCGAACGTTTTGGATTCACTTAACAAACTTCTTCAAAAATAATTGCTGGATTTTTTAAGATTTTAGCTTGAAATAAAAAACTGCATCCCCACTTTCGAAATAGTGTTAAAGATCAACAGGGGAAACGCATGCAAGACGATAATGAAAACCAACAGTCTGACAATCAACAAAATGAGCAAGCCGAACAAACCGCCGAGGAGCGCATAGCAGCGCTGGAAGCAGCGCTAGAAGAAGCCAAAGCCAGCGTGCTTTACGTCAAAGCCGAGGGTGAGAATATCCGCCGCCGCGCCATGGATGACATCGACAAAGCGCGTAAATTTGCGCTGGAAAAATTCAGCGGTGAATTGCTGGCAGTGAAAGACAGCCTGGATGCCGCACTGGCCGTGGGCAATGCAGATGTCGCCAGCTACAAGAATGGCGTGGAACTCACTGCCAAGCAGCTCAGCTCGGTATTCGAAAAATTCAATATCGCCGAAGTGAATCCCGTTGGCGAAAAGTTCGATCCGAACAAACATCAGGCCATCAGCATGCTGGAAAACAGCGGCGAACCCAATACAGTCACCAGCGTATTACAAAAAGGCTACACACTCAACGACCGCGTGTTAAGGCCTGCATTAGTGACGGTGGCAAAATAATTACCTTAAAAATTTTAAGGCTATTGGGTTTTTAACTATTGAAATGGTAAAAACCTACCCCACATAAGCTTCAGGTTGATTTATAACTTTAAGAATTTAAAAGGAACAAAACATGGGCAAAATTATTGGTATTGACTTAGGTACAACAAACTCTTGCGTGGCCGTGATGGAAGGCGGCAAGCCGCGCGTGATTGAAAATGCTGAGGGTACACGCACTACACCTTCTATCATCGCTTATCAGGAAGATGGCGAAATTTTGGCTGGCGCACCCGCCAAACGCCAGGCGGTGACTAACCCGAAAAATACGCTGTTTGCGGTGAAACGCCTGATTGGGCGCCGCTTTGATGAAAAAGAAGTACAAAAAGACATTAAGCTCATGCCTTACACCATTGCTAAAGCCGATAACGGAGACGCATGGGTTGAAGTGCGCGGCACAAAAATGGCGCCGCCACAAATTTCGGCTGAAGTACTGCGCAAAATGAAAAAAACCGCCGAAGATTATCTGGGTGAAGAAGTGACCGAGGCCGTGATTACGGTGCCAGCTTACTTTAACGACAGTCAGCGCCAGGCCACGAAAGACGCAGGCCGTATCGCGGGCCTGGATGTAAAACGTATCATTAACGAACCAACCGCTGCCGCGCTGGCATTTGGTTTGGACAAACAGGAAGGCGACCGCAAAATTGCCGTGTATGACTTGGGCGGCGGTACTTTTGACATTTCCATCATTGAAATTTCCGAGATCGATGGCGAGCACCAATTTGAAGTGCTTTCGACCAACGGCGACACATTCCTGGGCGGTGAAGACTTTGATAACCGCATCATCGACTTTTTAGCGGATGAGTTCAAAAAAGAAAACGGCCTGGATTTACGTAACGACCTGTTGGCCAAACAGCGCTTAAAAGAAGCGGCCGAAAAAGCAAAAATCGAGCTTTCCGGCGCAGCACAAACCGAGGTGAATTTACCGTACATCACGGCAGATGCAACAGGTCCAAAGCACTTGGTGGTAAAAATCACGCGTGCGAAACTTGAAAGCTTGGTGGATGATTTGATCGAGCGCACCATTGCGCCATGCAAAACCGCTTTGAAAGACGCGGGCGTGTCACCTTCAGACATTTCCGACGTGATTTTGGTCGGCGGCCAAAGCCGTATGCCAAAAGTGCAGGAGAAAGTAAAAGAGATTTTCGGCAAAGAGCCACGTAAAGACGTAAACCCGGATGAAGCGGTGGCTGTAGGCGCGGCGATTCAAGGCGGCGTGCTGCAAGGTGACGTGAAAGACGTGCTGTTGCTTGACGTAACGCCATTGTCACTCGGCATTGAAACACTTGGCGGCGTGATGACCAAGCTCATCAAGAAAAATACCACGATTCCTACCAAGGCTTCGCAGACTTTCTCAACCGCTGAGGACAACCAAAACGCCGTGACCATTCAGGTGTTGCAGGGTGAGCGCGAAATGGCCAGTGGCAACAAATCGCTTGGTCAATTCAACTTGAGCGATATTCCACCCGCACCGCGTGGCATGCCGCAGATTGAGGTGACATTTGACATCGACGCCAATGGTATTTTGCATGTTTCTGCAAAAGATAAAGCCACCGGCAAAGAAAACAAAATCACCATCAAAGCCAACAGCGGCTTGAGTGAAGACGAAATTAAACGCATGGAAGAAGATGCCGCCGCCCACGCAGATGAAGACAAAAAACTGCGCGAATTGGTGGATGCGCGTAACAGTGCGGACGGCATGGTACACAGCGTGAAAAAATCACTCACCGAACATGGCGACAAGCTGGATGCGGATGAAAAAGCAAAAATTGAAGCGGCGATTAAAGACGTGGAAGACGTGATAAAAGATGGCGATAAAGAAACCATCGAAGCGAAAACCAATGCACTGATGGAAGCTTCACAAAAACTGGGCGAAAAAGTGTATGCCGAGCAGCAAGCGCAAGCCAATACGCAAAGCGCGCAGCCAAGCCCGGAAGGTGAAAAAACGGTAGATGCAGAAGTCGTAGATGCAGAGTTTGAAGAAGTGAAAAAAGACTAATGCAACACGACAGAGATTAGCCTGCAGGACAAGAGCCACGACCATCGTGGCTTTTGTCTATGCCTAATCAACATTTTCAATGTGTAACTGGATAAAAAATGGCTGCAAAAAGAGATTACTACGAAGTCCTCGGCGTAAATAAAGACGCGACGGAAGAAGAGATCAAAAAATCTTATCGCAAACTGGCGATGAAGTATCACCCCGACCGCAACCCGGATAACCCAAAGGCTGAGGAACAGTTTAAAGAGGCGAAAGAAGCCTATGAAATGCTCTCCGATGACCAGAAACGTGCGGCTTATGACCAGTATGGCCATGCCGGCGTAGACCCCAGCATGGGCGCGGGTGCGGGCGGCTTCGGCGGAGCCGGCTTCAGCGATGCTTTCGGCGACATTTTCGGCGACATTTTCGGCGGCGGCGCACGCGGCCAGCGCAACAACGTATACCGCGGTGCAGATTTACGCTACAACATGGAAATCAGCCTGGAGGACGCCGCCAAGGGCATCGAGTCCAAAATCCGTATTCCTGTACAGGCCACCTGCGAGACCTGCAAAGGCTCCGGCGCGCGCCCTGGCACACAGCCTGTCAGCTGCACCACCTGCGGCGGCCATGGCCAGGTGCGCATGCAGCAAGGCTTTTTCTCGGTACAGCAAACCTGCCCAAAATGTCACGGTACCGGCAAAATGGTCAAAGACCCCTGCCCGACTTGCCACGCGGCTGGCCGTGTTAAGCAAAACAAGACCTTGTCCGTCAAAATCCCCGCTGGCGTAGATGAAGGCGACAGAATCCGTTTGAGCGGAGAAGGCGAAGCTGGCGTCAATGGTGGCCCAACCGGCGATTTGTATGTCGTGATCCACCTGAAACCGCACGAGATTTTCCAGCGCGACGGCGGCAACTTGCACTGCGAAATGCCGATCAGCTTTACCACGGCAGCTTTAGGCGGCGAGATTGAAGTCCCAACTTTAGGTGGCTCGGCCAAAATGAAAATCCCCGCTGAAACCCAAACCGGCGGCGTATTTAGGCTGAAAGGCAAAGGCATTAAACCGTTACGCCAATCTGACCACGGCGATTTGATGGTGCATGTAGTGGTGGAAACGCCAGTCAAGCTCACCGAAAAACAAAAAGAGTTACTGCGCGAATTTGACACCAGCACGCAAGCTGACGCCGGCAAACACAGCCCGAAGAACAAAAGCTGGGTAGATAAGGCCAAGGACTTTTTTGGGTAGCCGTAACCAAAAACTTTATCAAACACCTGCCCTGTGAACCAATATCCATGCTGGTTTCAGGGTGGGTGTTTTTAGCAAAAATATATTGATTTAACTTTTTTAGTTGTACCTAACGCTTCACGCGTATCACTAAAACTTTCTAAACTTTTACCATGTGTTCTATCATGCCAATATTGGCTGCAACCCGCGCCAATACTTACATTCCAGTTACATTCTTGCCATCAAACCGTAACATGTATTGATTACAATACAATCTCTTTCAAAAGGAGATTTAAAATAATGAATCAAAAGTTCATCAAAAATAATTTAATCAATGGCTTACTCGTAGGTGGCTTGCTTGTATCAACCGTGCAGGCAAATGCAGCAGGATTTCATAAAGGTAACAATAACGAAGGAAAGACTGTTTCATCCGCCAAGTTTTACGAAGTTCTGGCCAAAACAAATACGGATCATCTTGGCTACAACTTTGGTAAGCCTGATGAGATTCAACCACTGAAGGATACTTCAGGTGCCAGAGTAGGCTCCGTGTGGGTTTACCATGATGCGGTACAAAAGGAGAACGGCGTGAAGGATGCGCACTTTGTCATCGTCAATGGTGAGTTGCAATACGCTACTTTATCTGATCCTTCATAAGCGCTAACTTAACCTTAATCGGGTTATTTTAGCCCAGCAGACAGCCCGCGATTGCGGGCTGTTTTATTTTGTGCGTAACATTTTGTCAAGCAAAGACTGCATAAAACAGATGTCCTGAGAGGCACCTGTATTAGACTAATGGCCATGCGGGTTGCAGAGCAGGTGTTTTTAACAAGATTATACTAATCTAAACTGTTTTGAATCGCGATGAGCTCTTCACGCGCATCGCTAAAATCTTCATACTTTTTACCATGCGTTCTGGCATACCAGTATTTGCTGTTCCACACATCGCCTTCAATTTTATGCAGCACCGCATGAATCCAGTTGGCGGTGCTATCACTGTAATCTTGCGCGATTTTATGTGATTGGTCCCAATCGCCATCCAGCGCGGCCTGCACGGCCAATTTAAGTTGTTGAGCATTGTCCATTAGTGCGATGCTGTCTAACTGAATATCCACTTAACGTGGATATTCTATACTGCCTTTCTGGATGAATTCGATTTTGTAGCCATCCGGATCCTCCACAAAGGCGATGACGATCGTGCCGTGTTTCATTGGGCCTGCCTCGCGCACAACTTTGCCACCCAGTGCTTTCACCTTGTCGCATGCGGCGTAGGCGTCATCCACTTCAATGGCAATATGCCCAAATGCACCGCCCATTTCGTAGCTGGTTTTGCCGTAATTGTAGGTAAGTTCCAGCACAGTGTTGTCGTACTCGTTACCATAGCCTACAAAAGCCAGGGTAAATTCACCATCGGGGTAATCGTGCTGGCGCAATAATTTCATGCCTAGCACTTCGGTATAAAACTTGATAGAACGGTTTAAATCGCCTACGCGAAGCATGGTGTGTAAAATTCTCATGGCAATTTCCTATTTTTTTGTAATGCGATAATATTTTTCCATCAACTGTTCTTTCGTTTCAACCACATTCGGATTAAATGGAATGCAATCTACCGGACACACCTGCTGACATTGCGGTTTGTCGTAATGCCCAACGCATTCGGTGCATAAATTGGGGTCAATCTCGTAAATCTCCTGCCCCTGCGAAATTGCGCCATTAGGACATTCCGGCTCGCATACGTCGCAGTTAATGCATTCATCGGTAATCATCAACGCCATAAATTTGTTTTGCGAGCAAATCGCTGTGTCGCGCGCTCACTCACTCCTGGTCTATACAAAGCGATATGTCTGCGTCGCTCGTTCCGCGGCTTCTTGCGCTTTATCTCGCAAAAACAAATTTCTGCAATGTTAATCAATTTAATTTTTACTTTCCTAGCTTGTTTTTAATCGCCGCTTCAACCGTGGGCGACACAAACTGATGCACATCGCCGCCCAGTGTAGCGACTTCCCGCACCAGCGTGGATGACACAAACATATACTGCTCGGCCGGCGTTAGGAATATGGTTTCCAGCTTGGGATAAAGTTTGCGGTTCATGCCGGCCAGTTGAAATTCATATTCAAAATCACTCGCCGCACGCAAGCCGCGCACCACGATCTGCGCGCCCTGGTCTTGCACAAACTGCATCAGCAAGCCGCTAAAGCCAACCACCTTGATGTTGCTGGCCTTGAATACGCCTTCCGCAAGCGCTACGCGCTCATGCAGGCTGAACAGCGTGCGTTTGTTGGTACTGCCTGCCACCGCCACGATCACTTCATCAAACAAATCGGCAGCACGGCGCACAATGTCTTCGTGCCCCAAGGTGATGGGGTCGAAAGTGCCGGGATAAACCGCGATGCGGGTTTTGCTCATATGTGAAATTCCTTTTTTTTGGCGAATTACAAAACGCTAATTGCTTAATTGTAGCAAATGATAATACACCGCGCCCGCCCTGCCCTGTTTTATCACCTTCCAGTCACCGGCGCTTTCAATCGCATATTCCGCTTCGGCATACACCATGCCGCCGTTACTAACATGCTGATTTAACAAGGGAAGCAGCTTGTCCAGCCAGTTTTTATTGTAAGGCGGATCGCAAAAAATCACATCGAATTTATTGACGTTGCTGGCCAGAAACTGCAATGCATCCTGATTCAGAATTTGGCAGTTTTGCGCTTTTAGTAAAGACTGGTTTTGCAAAAGCGATTTATAAGCCAAAGAAGAGTTTTCCAGCATCACTACGTTTTTGGCATTGCGTGATAAAGCCTCGAAGCCCAGCGCACCGGTGCCCGCAAATAAATCCAGGCAATTTTTATCCGTTAAGTCTTGCCCCAGCCAGTTAAACACGGTTTGCCGCACGCGCTCCGGCGTGGGGCGCAGGCCTTCCACATCCGGGAATTTCAGCAGCCGGCTGCGCCAGACACCGGCATTGATGCGGACTTGATTAGTGGCGGATTTTGTGGGTTTTGGCAAGGTGTTGCTTCAAGAACAAAACCTTATTTTAACCTGTTATTACTTACTGCGCCCCAACAGTCACGGTAACAAAATGCTCTGGTTTCACTCTGCGGCTGAATGCGTCCTTAATCTGCTTGGCAGTGACTTTAGAAATTTGTTTATTAAAATCATCAAGATATGTAAGCGGCAGTTTGTAAAAACCGATCACAGACAGATAGTCCAGAATCTTGCCATTGCTGTCGATACGCATGGGAAAACCACCGATGATATTATCCTTGGCTGCTTTAAGTTCTTTTTCGGTCACGCCGTTTTTAATGAATTTGGCCATCGTTTCATTCACCACTTTCATGGCATCGCTGGCTTGCTCTTTTTTGGTTTGCAAGCCAATCTGAAACGGCCCTAATTCGCTCATGGGCATAAAGTAGCTGTACACGCTGTATACCAGGCCGCGCTTCTCACGCACTTCTTCCGTAAGGCGCGATACAAAACCGCCGCCGCCCAGAATGTAATTGCCGACATACAGCGGAAAATAATCTGCATCGCCGCGTTTGATTCCAGGGTAGCCCAGCAGAATATGCGCTTGCGAGGCTGGATGGTTGATGTTTTGTACGTTCGCCGCTTGCGGCAATGTAACTTCTGCAATTTTTGCGACTGCCGGCGTTTGCGGCAAACCGCTGGAAACGGCTTCTGCAATCGCGCGCGCCTGTTGCTCCGTCATGTCGCCGATCAGTGCGATCACAGCGCTTTTGGCGGTGTAAAAGGTATTGTAAAACTGCACCAAATCTTCGCGCTTCATGGCGGTAATCGTGTCAACCTCCCCGCTTTCATCCAGACCGTAGGGATGGTTTGGGTACAAGGCCTGCATAAAGGCTTTGTTGGAAATGCTCTCCGGCTGCGTCGCAGCCTCTTTTATTCCCGCAATGATGCGCGTTTTTTCGCGCTCCAAAACCGCTTGCGGAAAATCCGGTTTGTGCAAAATCTTGTTGAATGTTTCGAGCGCTTTCTCGCTTTCGCTTGTGAGTGTGCGCAGCTTGAACGCAGCACGGTCGGCATCCAGCTCACCACCCAGAATTGCGCCGATGTCGGCAAATTTGTTAGTAATCACTTCCTCGCTCATGCCATCTGCGCCTAGCGTCATCATATAACGGGTTACGCCAGCCACCCCTGATGTTGCTTTGGTATCGCGAGAGCTGCCTGCGGGGAAATTCACGCTCATATCGATAATCGGCAGGTCATGATTTTCGACAAAATACACCTCGGAACCGGTGCTGGTTTGCCAGTGGTTGATTTTGACAGCGGCGTTTACGGTAAAACTTAAAACAAAAACAAATAGTGCAAGAACTGATTTAAAAAACATTATTTATTCTCTAAAGATTTAGTGTGTATGAGGCGTGCCGACGGGTTTGGCGTTCAGGTCTAAGGGTTGCGGATCAAGTATTGCAATCGTCATATTATCTTTCACCAAATATTTCTTAGCCACCGCCTGAATTTGCTCCGAAGTCACCGCTTTTAATTTTTCCGGATACTCTTTCAGCAGGCGCCAGCTATAGCCCATGGTTTCAAGCTGGCCGATTTGCATGGCCTGATAGAACATCGAATCACGCTGATACACATCTGCCGCAATTACAGCGGCTTTCACACGATCCAGCTCCTGCTGCGTGACGCCATCGGTTTTGATTTTCTCAATTTGCGCGACCAACGCAGTTTCCAGCTCCGTGATGGTTTTGCCTTCACTTGGCATTCCCTCAAGCTCAAACAGGGCTTCCCTTCCTCTCGAAGTGCTATCGTAGCCTGCGCCCACATCCACCGCCAATGCTGCCTCCCGTACCAGCTTCTGATTAAGCCTTGCAGAATCGTTACCGCTCAGCACGCCGGCCAGCACGTCCAGCGCATAAGGCTCCCAGGCCTGTTCTGGCGTTTGGGCTTTGTCGGACAGAGTGGGCACGTGATAGCCCATGACCAAGTACGGCAATTTGGCCGGCGCTTTCACCACCACGCGCCGCTCACCGATTTGCGGCGGCTCGGTTTGCGGTTTGCGCGCCGGGAGTTTGCGTGGTTTGATGTTGCCAAAATACTGCTTGGCAAGCTTTAGCACTTCCTGCGTTTTTACGTCGCCAACGACCACAATTATCGCGTTATTTGGCGCATACCAGGTGTTATACCATTCACGCGCATCAGCCACCGTCATGTGCTCCAGATCGTTCATAAAGCCCACAACTGGCCGTGCATAAGGGTGCGCCCTGAACGCGGTGGATTGAAATTGCTCATTCACCTTCGACTGCGGCTTATCCTCAGTACGCCAGCGACGCTCTTCCATCACCACCTTGATTTCTTTGGCAAATTCTTCATCGCTAATTTGCAAATTCGTCATGCGGTCCGCTTCCAGCTTGAAAGAGAGCGGCAAATGCGATTTTTCCAGCTGCTGAAAGTAACAGGTGTAATCCATGCCTGTAAACGCATTTTCCTTACCGCCTGCTGCTGCGATCAGCCTGGAAAACTGGCCTGCGGGCACTTTTTTGGTGCCTTTAAACATCATGTGCTCCAGCACATGCGCCACGCCGGTCTTGCCGTTCACTTCATCCAGCGCCCCGGCGCGATACCACACTTGCGACACGACTACGGGTGCGCGATGATCTTCCTGTACCACTAATTTCAGGCCGTTTTTAAGTGTAAACTCCTGGATTTCTGCCAGCGCTACCAGAGGGATAAAACTGAATATGATGAAGGCGAATTTATTTATTTTTGTAAACACGAAAATACTCTCTCAAAAACAACAATAGTGAAGCGGTCACTTAATGACACACGCCAATTTAGTTTAGTTCCGATTGGCGAGTGGATGGCACGCATGCAAGTTTACGACTAAAATAGCGGTTATTCGAAATTTTAAGTTTGTTATGTTCAATATTTTCAAGAAAAAGCCCGAAACAACTGAGTCGTCCAAACTAGAGCCTGCACAACAAGCTGAGGCACAAGCACCTGCAGAGCCCGCTGTTGAACAAAGCCTGAGTTTTACGCAGCGATTAAAACAGGGGCTAGCTAAAACCCGCCAGCAGCTTGGCGGTCAGCTCACCAGCCTGTTTGGCGGCGGTAAAATCGATGCCGAAACTTATGAAGAGCTTGAAACGATTCTGCTCACCTCTGATATCGGCGTCGCAGCCACACAGAAGCTGTTAGACAACCTGAAAAAGCGTGTTAAACGCGAAAACCTAGAAGACACCGGCGCCCTGAAAAATGCCTTAAAAGCAGAATTACTCAGCGTTTTAGCGCCCTTAGAAGCACCGCTGCAGACCAATGCCCATGCGCCTTTTGTGATGATGCTCGCAGGCGTGAACGGCGCCGGCAAAACCACCACCATCGGCAAACTCGCCAAACTATTTCAAGCGCAAGGCAACAGCGTACTCATTGCGGCAGGCGATACCTTCCGGGCTGCTGCCCGCGAGCAACTGCAGGTGTGGGGCGAGCGCAATAATGTACATGTCATTGCCTCTGAAGGCGGCGATCCAGCCGCAGTGATTTTCGATGCGGTGAATTCCGCCATCGCCAAAAAAATCGATATCGTCATTGCCGACACCGCAGGCCGCCTGCCCACACAAATGCACTTGATGGACGAAATCAAAAAAGTGCAGCGCGTGATTGATAAAGCACTGCCTGGGGCGCCGCATGAAATTTTATTGGTGATTGATGCCAACACCGGCCAGAACGCGGTTTCTCAGGTAAAAGCCTTTGACGATGCACTGGGCGTGACGGGCCTGGTGTTAAGCAAGCTGGACGGCACAGCAAAAGGCGGCGTGATTGCTGCGATTGCCGAGGCACGCCCGATTCCGATCCGTTTTATCGGTATTGGTGAAGCGATTGACGATTTGCGGCCTTTCAGCGCGCATGAGTTTGTGGATGCGCTTTTTGACTAGCTCCATATTGATGCATAATTGAACGATGATTACTTTTGACCATGTCATCAAACGCTACCCCGGCAGCCACGAAGCATTGACCGATGTGAGCTTTACCATTGAGCAAGGCGAAATGGTGTATGTCACCGGGCATTCCGGAGCAGGCAAGAGTACACTGCTGAAACTGATGGCAGCGATCGAGCGCCCGACTTCCGGCACTGTATTGATTAACAATCAGAATGTCAGCAAGCTCAAAGCGTCTACTTTGCCCTATATCCGCCGTATGTTTGGCCTGGTGTTTCAGGACCATAAACTTTTATATGACAGAAACTGTTATCACAATGTCGCGCTGCCATTGGCGATTAACGGCATTACGGGAAATGAGGCCGGCAAGCGTATTCGCGCCGCGCTCGATAAAGTAGGCTTGCTGGATAAAGAAAAAGCCATGCCAATTACACTTTCCGGCGGTGAGCAGCAGCGCCTGGCCATCGCACGGGCAGTCGTTTCCAGGCCATCCATTCTTATCGCAGACGAGCCAACCGGAAATCTGGATAGAAACTATGCGACAGATATTCTGCAGCTGTTTAACGCGTTTCAACAAGTGGGCGTAACAGTGATTATCGCCACGCACGATGCGCTCGGCAACGCCGGTGATCAGAGTAAAGTGCTGCATTTGAACCACGGCAAACTTGTCAACGCTGAGGTTACTTTATGAATGTCTGGCTCACGCAGCATGCTCAGGCACTAAGCCTGGTACTGAGACGCTTCAAAACAAACAAGCTTGGCACACTGCTGATTTGCTTGACGATAGGCGTTACAGTCGCCCTGCCAAGCATCATGTATGCGGTTCTGGATAGCGTAAACAGTCTGGCCAGCAATGTGAAAAGCGAGTCACGAATCAGCGTTTTTCTGGCCTTAAATCATAGCGATGCTGCCGTACAAACGATCAAAACCGCTTTAGAAAAAAACACTGCCATCAAAAACTTCAAATTTGTGTCAAAAGAAGAAGCACTCGGCCAATTACAGGCCATCGATACCACTAAAGATGTGCTGCATTCGCTTGAGAAAAACCCCTTGCCCGATGCTTTTTTTGTGGAACCGAGCAAGCTTGATGCTGAATCGATAGAAAATCTCAAAGCAGCGTTAAGAAAAATGGATGGCGTTGATGAAGTCATTGTGGATGACGCCTGGATTAAACGCCTGAACTACCTGTTGCTGCTGGGCCAAAAAGCCATGTATGTCATCGCAGGCCTGCTGACATTTGCACTGGTGGCGGTCATCGGCAACACCATCCGCATGCAGATTATCACGCAAAGCGCAGAGATAGAATTAAGCCAGCTAATCGGTGCCACCAAAAGCTTTATCCGCAGGCCGTTTTTGTACGCTGGCGCGCTGTATGGCTTAATCGGCGGACTGTTCGCACTGCTGATTACCTTTACGGTTATTTTCCTGTTTAACCAGTCCCTCGCACCGCTAGCGGCCGAGTATCAAACCAGCTTTTCACTCACTTACCCCAGCCTTGCAACAAGCATCGTCATCTGCTTGCTATCTTTAGTAATTGGATTGATTTCAGCCTATCTTGCCGTATCTAAATCGCTGCATAAGCTTTCCAGTAGCCACTAAAAGACCTTTTAAAAATTCCCGGCCTTTTTGGAACTTTCAGCATCTAGCACTCTCGAAGTTAGAGTGCTAAAATAATAGCCAGTTAATTAATTAAGGAGTTTTACTATAAACGCTTTAACTATACCGTCGATCTCATCTCTTGACAGTTTTGATCAGTATGTGCGTGCCATCAAAGCCTTCCCGCTTTTGAGCGCGGAGGAAGAGTATGAATATGCAACGCGCCTCAAAAAAAACAATGATTTGGAGGCTGCACAGATGCTAATTGTTTCGCATCTGCGCTTGGTCGTGAGCATCGCGCGCGGCTACATGGGTTATGGTTTACCTCAATCCGACCTTATTCAGGAAGGCAACATCGGCCTGATGAAAGCGGTGAAACGCTTCGACCCAGACCGTGGCGTGCGCCTGGTTTCATTTGCCATGCATTGGATTAAAGCTGAAATTAATGAATTTATCGTACGCAACTGGCGCTTGGTAAAAACCGCCACGACCAAAGCACAGCGTAAATTATTTTTTAATTTGCGCAGCATGAAACAAGGCCTGGAATCGCTTCATCCTGACGAAGTCAATCACATCGCACGCGAGCTGAAGGTCAAGCCGGAAGAAGTGCGTGAGATGGAATACCGCTTGAACGGGCATGAAATCTCTTTGGATGCGCATATTGATGATGACGGCGAGGAAAGCTTTAGCCCGATTGCCTATCTGGAAGACGAAAGCCCGGAGCCTTCTGCGTTTTTAGAAAACCAGCAAACCGAACAGCTGCAATCCATGGGCTTAAGCAAGGCCTTAGAGAGCCTGGATGAACGCAGCCGCCGCGTGCTGGAAGCGCGCTGGCTCACAGAAGATGCAACCTCGACCTTGCATGATTTGGCTGCTGAATTTAATGTTTCCGCTGAGCGTATCCGCCAGATTGAACAAAAAGCCATGCAGAAAATTAAGGGTTTAATGCTGAAAGCTTAATTTGTTTTAACAATAAAAAAGCCGACATTGCGTCGGCTTTTTTATTGCCTACAATTATTAACTAAGCGGCTTTAGTTTCTGCTTCACTCTCAAATGCCAGTGCATTACCCATATGCTGACGCAATACTTTCAAATCCATCATCTGGGCACGTATGCTTTTCTCGATACTTTCAAGCTCTAGAATACGGTCTTCCAATGTGTCGGTTGCCTTGTAGATACGTTTAATGCTTTCCAGGCGACGACGTAATTGCAATTGATGCTCGCGCACCTGCGACTCCATCGGCGCGATCACGGCCTTCAACCAGTTTTCAACGTCACGGTTAGCCACTTCATATACATGTATCACCCGGCTCGCCAAGGTTTCAAAAAACTTGGTAGTCAACGTCATTTTCTCATTCGCGATCATATTGAAGGCAGTATTGAACTGCTCTTTATAAGCACGCTCAAGTTTGGCCAATTCTTTCTGGTAACGCAGCGTTGAAAACGCCGGCGGCTCAGATTTACGCAAGCCATGCTCTTTAGAAAACTTGTCGTACATCACATCCATCATTTTCTTAATCTCATCAATCTGCGCATCGGATGACACTAACCGGCCTTTTAGATCGGTGAAAAAATGATCCATCGCCTCACGGATTGTTTTGGTAAAACTGGCGTTTACCATGGTTTCACGCGTGGTATGCACTTGCACCTTCAGCGCTTCCATACCCAGCAAGGTAAACAGCTTGTTGGTTTGCTGCGAGAACACGCTGCGCAAGGCCTGAAAACGCTGCAAACCTTTTTCAAAGTTCTCCTTGTCCACCTTCACCTTGTTCATCATGTGTTCAACCACATCTTCGTTTTTACCGCGCAGACCACGAAGCTCTTCAAGCTGTTCCGCCACGCCAGATATACGTGACTCTAAAATCATGTTCGAATTGCTGATTAAATCTTCAATCTCGTTTTTAGTATTGTCGCGGACGATTTCTTTTTTGGAAGGGATCAGTTCGTCAGACAAGGCCTTTTCCAGCGCCGGCAACCGGCTCTGCGCCAACAAAGCATCGTCGCCATTGATCTTGGCTAACAGGCCTTTCTGGGCAGAAGTTGGGAAAATCTGATTTGTTTCCAAGCCAAGCAGCTCAGCACTCATCTTAACTTGCTTGCTGATTTCCTTTTCAATTTCCTTTTCGTTTTTCAGCTCGTCCCAAAGGCCATCAATTTTGTTTAATACAGCCAGGCGGCCTTTTTGTTTCCAGCGCGTGCCGCTGATATATTGCCGCCATACATCAATCTCGGATTTTGTTACGCCGGTATCTGCCGCCAGAATAAACAGCACAGCATGCGCATTCGGCAGCATGTTCAATGTCAGCTCGGGCTCGGTACCGATCGCATTTAACCCTGGAGTGTCCAAAATAACCAATCCCTGCTCCAGCAAAGGGTGTGGGAAATTGATCATGGCGTAGCGCCAGCAGGGAATATCGACAGTGCCGTCTTTATTCAGGCTCACGGCGTCATCACTGCTGTTGGGGTCAAAAAGTCCGTATTTTTCAGCTTCTGCTGCTGTCACCCGCTTAGTACTGCTGACTTCTTTAAATGCAGCCACCATGCTGTCGTTATTGTCGACATCAAACACAACCGTGTGCCATTCATCCGGATAGCGCTTGTACTCGGTAGTAGTGGCATCCGAGGCGCGCGTATCGATTGGCAACATCATGATAGAGGTCGGTTTTGACGGGTCATAGAATATCTCTGTGGGGCACATCGTGGTGCGGCCCGCACTGGATGGCAGCAGGCGTTGACCGTAATCTGCAAAGAAGATGGCATTGATCAATTCTGATTTGCCGCGTGAGAATTCGGCCACAAACGCGACATTCAGTTTGTCTTCACGTAAACGCTCGAGCAAATTGGTGATGCGTTGATCTATTTGCGCGTCATTGAGCTCCTGCTCATTCAGCCAGCTGCGATAATCGCAAATACTGTCTACCAGCGCCTTTCTCCATTCTGAATAGGCTGTAAACTGGTGCGCTAATTTATTTTCTGCCATGCGAATCCCCACTTAATCCCCAAAAGTAGTTGCCAAAATTGACTACTTTTCTTGTAATCGTACTTTATCATGCCATCGTAAATATTCAAATAAATCAGTCACATCAACATGCTTAATTCATTTAAATTCTGATGAAAGGTGGATTTTCAGCGACAAACGGCATATGGTTAAAAAAAGTTGTGGTAAAAACCGCTAATTTATTAGTCAAGAGGCTTGTTCTGCTATCATTTCAGTTTGTTCAATTGCATCCATTTTTTTAATGAGCGGCTTAAACGTAAACTCTCCTCGACCCATTGATATCCGCCTGCACCAGGCTTCGCGCCTGTTAGAAATTAAATTTGATAACAGCACCGAGTGCATGCTCTCATGCGAGTTTTTACGTGTATATTCGCCTTCGGCTGAGGTGCGCGGCCACGGCGCAGGGCAGGAAACGCTGCAAGTCGGCAAAGAAAATGTGAATATCACGGGCATCGAACCCGTCGGCAATTACGCGGTCAAGCTCGTATTCTCGGATGGCCACGATACCGGCTTATATTCATGGGATTATTTGTACTATTTAGGCGAACATTACGAAGCTTTGTGGCAGGATTACATCACCAGACTCGAAATGGCAGGCCACTCTCGTAAAGACATCAGCAAGGAAACGCCATGAGCGATAAAACTACACATTTTGGCTACAAAACGGTCGACGAAGCTGAAAAACAGCAAAAAGTTGGTGAGGTGTTTCATTCCGTTGCCAGTAAATACGACATCATGAACGACGTCATGTCGGCCGGCATGCACCGTGGCTGGAAGCGCTTCGCGGTGGAAGTAAGCGGCGTAAAGCCCGGCGACAAAGTGCTGGATATCGCAGGCGGCAGCGGTGATTTATCTAAACTTTTTGCAAAAAAAGTCGGCAGCCATTTAATTCAAAATCCTGGCGAAGTGATCCTCACCGACATCAACGCATCCATGCTGGCGGTAGGCCGCGACAGGATGATAGATGCGGGCCTGAGCATACCCGCCGCACAGTGCAATGCCGAAAAACTGCCTTTTCCTGACAATACGTTTGATTGCGTGATTGTCGCGTTTGGCCTGCGCAATATGACACACAAGGATATTGCATTAAAAGAGATGCAGCGCGTACTCAAAACAGGCGGCCGCTTGCTGGTGCTGGAATTCTCGAAAGTGTGGCAGCCGCTGGAGAAGCTATACGATGCCTACTCGTTCAAATTTCTGCCATTCATGGGCAAACTGATCGCCAAAGATGCTGAAAGCTACCAGTATCTGGCGGAAAGCATCCGCATGCACCCGGATCAGGAAACACTCAAACAAATGATGCTGGATGCGGGTTTAGGCAAGGTGGATTACTACAACCTGAGCGCAGGCGTAGTGGCTTTGCATAAAGGGTATAAAACCTGATGTTCAAGCCGCTTGCAACACGCTTTTTGCAGCACCTCACCAATCAAAACAATTGGTCGCGCGCGCATTTAATTAGCTTTGCGGGAAAGGTCATTCAGTTTGATGTTGCACTGATGAAAACCAATTTGCTGATTCTGGAAGACGGCAGCCTGGCCATTGCAGGCGACACCGCCGTGCCAGACGCCACTATCCATCTGCCCCCCAGCCTGGCACTGCGTCTATTGGCTAAAGATGAGGCAGCAAAAACACAAATTAAAATCGATGGCGATACGCATCTGGCTACCGAGTTAAGCAAAGTGCTGCAACTGATGCGCTGGGATATCGAAGAGGATTTGAGCCATGTCGTAGGCGATATTGCTGCGCATAAAATCGGTGCGACAAGCCACAACATCGTTCAAGAGGCCAAGCAGCAAAGCATCCATCTGGCTGAAATGCTCACTGAATATTGGCAGGAAGAAAAAAACGTTCTTGCCAAAAAACGCCATGTGGAGCAATTCAATACAGCGGTGGATACATTGCGAGGCGATGTCGTACGTTTTGAAAAACGCCTGGAAAAACTAACCCGTTCTGCCAATAAAAACCACACACCATAACTATGCATTATTTTCGGCTGTTTCATATCATTTTTGTAGCACTGCGCTTTGGCCTGGATGATTTTATTCATGAGCACCCGCCACTACGCCCGCTGCATAAACTTATCCAAGTTGTGTTTTTTTGGCGCAGCAAGCAGCAGCCGCGCAGTGTTCGGCTACGTTTAGCGTTAGAGAAACTGGGGCCGATTTTTGTTAAATTCGGGCAAGTGCTTTCCACGCGGCGCGATTTATTGCCACCTGATGTCGCAGACGAACTGGCCAAACTGCAAGACCAGGTACCACCATTCATGTTCCCGGAAGTGCAAACCACCATAGAAGCCGCATTCGGGTTGCCGCTTAACCAGATTTACAGCCAGTTTGACGAAGTCGCCGTGGCAAGTGCCTCGGTCGCGCAAGTACACTTTGCCAATTTACTGGATGGCAAGCCGGTTGCGGTCAAGGTATTGCGGCCCAACATCGCCAAAGTCATCAACCAGGATATTTCCCTGCTCCAATCGCTCGCCTGGTTTGTGCAAGCGGTTTCATCCGAAGGCAAGCGCCTCAAGCCGCAGGAAATTGTGGAAGAATTTGCGCGCCACACGCAACACGAGCTAGATTTAACGCTGGAAGCCGCCAATTGCAGTCAACTGGCACGCAATTTTACTGATAAACGCTTACTGATACCAGAAGTGTATTGGGATTACTGCCGCAAAGAAGTGATGACCATGCAACGCATGCACGGCACGCCCATAAGCCAGATTGATGTGTTGCGAACAAAAGGTATCGACATCACCAAACTCGCGCACGATGGCGTGGAAATATTCTTTACACAGGTATTTCGCGATGGATTTTTTCATGCCGATATGCACCCGGGCAATATCCAGGTGGCGGATGATGGCCCAGACAAAGGTAAGTATATTGCACTGGATTTCGGCATCATGGGCAACCTGAGCGACACCGACAAATATTATCTGGCGCGAAACTTTCTAGCGTTCTTCAATCGCGATTATCGCGATGTGGCTGTGGCGCATATTGAATCGGGCTGGGTGCCAAAAGACACCAATGTGGATGAACTGGAAACCAGCATCCGCGCCATCTGTGAGCCTATTTTCAACAAGCCGCTCAAGGATATTTCATTTGGGCGCACCTTGCTAAGCCTGTTTCAAATGTCGCGCCGTTTTGGCGTGGTGATTCAACCGCAACTGGTCATGCTGCAAAAAACCTTGCTGAATATTGAAGGCCTGGGCCGTGATTTAGACCCGAATATTGACCTGTGGCAAACCGCCAAACCTTTCTTAAAACGCTGGATGAGCGAACAAATAGGCTGGCGCAGCGTAGCGAAATCACTTAAAAAAGAACTGCCTTTTATCGCAAAAACTGCGCCGCACATGCCACGTTTAGTGCATCAGTTTTTGACACAGCAAACCCAATCCGAGCGCGATATCCCGCTGCGTGAACAACTGGAAATGCTCATTCAAACCCAGCGTGAGCAGGCCCGCTGGCAAAAGCGTTTAACCTGGGTTATATTGCTGCTGGTCATGTTGCAGATTTCCGCCTATCTATTATTTTACATTTGGAGTTAATCATGAAAATGCTACCAAAAATCATTGGCTTATGTCTTGCATTATGCGCTACGCTGGCATTCGCCGCTACTCCCGCCGGTTTGTGGAAAAGTATCGATGACAAAACCGGTAAACCACGCTCCCTCATCCGCATCACCGAACACAATGGCGAATACAGCGCCGTGGTAGAAAAAGGCTTGCTCCCGACCGACACGGGCGAAGCGGTATGCGACAAATGCACCGATGAACGCAAAGGCCAGAAAATCATCGGCATGACGATTGTAAAAGGCCTGAAAGAGAAAAATGGCGTGTATCAGGGCGGCGAAATTCTGGATCCCAATAACGGCAAAACCTACAAGTGCAAAATGAAACTGGACGAAACCGGCAACAAATTAGAGGTGCGCGGATTTATTGGAATCTCTCTGTTTGGAAGATCACAAACCTGGACGCGGGAAGAGTAGTTTAGAACTAAGTCGTTCCGTCAGGCAATAAACGTTGCCATTCACGCCTTGTAAAAGGAAACAATGCCTCTGCAGGCCGCATAGATATTGGCTTGCAGAGCATGCAAATTAATTAGCGCTTTTGGCAGTGGCTACAGAAATACGTAGAGCGCTGCCCCAGCCGGATGCACTGGATGGGTTTGCCGCATACTTTGCACGGCTCATCCTTGCGCCCGTACACGAAATATTCCTGCTGGAAATAACCCGGGTTGCCATCAGCACCAAAAAAATCCCGTAAGCTGCTGCCACCGGCATTAAGCGCATCGTTCAGCGTTGCCTTAATTTCTGCCACTAATTTTTCACACTGTTTTAATGTCAGTTGCTTAGCAGGCGTTTCAGGATGAATTCTGGCACGGAATAGCGATTCTGAAGCATAAATATTGCCCACACCCACCACCAAGTGGCTATCCATAATCGCAACCTTGATCGCTGCGCTACGTGTACACAATCCATCATGTAAATATTTAGCATTAAAACCATCTTCGAGCGGCTCCGGGCCCAGCACGCTGAGTAACGGATGCTCATCCGGCATCACGCCTGCCCACAGCACTGCGCCAAACCGGCGCGGGTCGCGCAGGCGCAACACCTGGCCAGCTTTCCCATCAACGCCATGAAACTGAATATCAAAATGGTCATGCTTTTCAGGCGGGTAATTTCTATCGAGCAGGCAAAGACGGCCGGACATGCCCAAATGCAACAAAAGGGTACCGTTTTCAAAATCTGCCAGAATGTATTTGGCGCGACGCCTTAAGCCAAGCAGTTTTTGATTATGGAGCGTTTGCGGCAGATGCGCCGGAATAGGCCAGCGCATGCCGGCATTGCGGATAACGATATTTTTGACCGTTTGATTTAAGAGCGGAACCAGGCCGCGACGGGTGACTTCAACCTCAGGCAACTCAGGCATACATCACCCGCCAACTGCGTCTTATTGAAGATTAAGCGGCGGGTTCAGCATATTAAACCCGACATCATTGCTAAAGTGATACAAAACGCCTTCATCGGGGCGGCCAAGCAGTAAGTCCGGCGCTTCCTGGATTTTATCGAAATGTACCTTTTTGCCATTTTTCAGCTTCACTTCAAACGATGGATAGGTCGCTTTACGGTCTGGCGTATATAACTCGACTTGTTTGGCCTGCGCCTGCTTCCAGCTGAAATCCAGCCATTCATTCAGTTCGTTTTGCGTAGGTTTGGCTTTGGGCGCATTCACGCTCCATTTGCCATCTGTAATATCCACATTCAGGCGCACGTCTTCCCATTGCTCCAGACGCGAAAAATCGAAGCCGGAAACCTGTTTCGCCTCCTCCCGGGCAAGCGGGTTTTTATCAACCAATTCAATAGGTTGTGTACTTGCCGCCTCTGCATAACTGCCTGGCAGCAGATAAACCGCATCTTTATAGGCGATATACTGTTCTTCATTGACCGGATTGAATGTTCCAAAAACAAACTCTTCTGTGCCGGCTGCATTAGTAAGCTTGAGCTTGAGTTGCGGGTTATCCAGCCCAAACTTGGCTAAATCGGTAGCAGGGAACTTCTCTGCACTTTTAGCCGCGATGATAGCCAAAATGCGCTGTACGGACATCTGGTCTGCACGCACTTTATAGGGTGCAGTCATGCGCCACAGGCCATCCACCTTTTCGAAGCTGGTGGGCGCCTGTGTTGGAAACTCAACTTTGATCGCGGTAAAATCACCCAGTTTCAATGTGGAAACCTCATGCCCGGAAGGCGCGCTGGTATTGGCTTGTGGACGCATGTACAAAAACGTGACCAAGCCGGCTACAATCGCCAGCATCACCAGATTCAATATCCATCTCTTTTTCATATCACCATCTTTTTAATATTCAGGCCAACCTATCCTTACGCTTTTCTGCGTTTCCACCACAGCCAGAAGCCCGCAATGAACACCCCGATCGGGATAAAGAACTGGAAGCCATGGAATACTGTCCAGGCAACCAGACGGCTTGTGTCATCGCTCGGAATGGTCACATTGATGTCTTTTAGCGGCATAGGCTGAATGGTGATGAGTTTGTCGTCACCCGCCAGCCAGTTGACAACATTGATACCAAAATCCAGATTGCCGCCGTTGGTGATAAAGGTGTTCGATAAGAAGTTGCCATTGCCCATCACCACCACGCGCTGACCCTTTTTGCCGTATTCACGTTCTAAAGCCACGCCGATATTAATTGGCCCACGCTTGTCTTTTTTCTCATCAAACACGGCTTTCTGGTTTTTTCCGCCATTCAAAATCTTGTCTGACTCCAGCCAGCCATTGGGCGCGACTTCCACCAAACGCGCCACCTTCCAGCCAAGCTCATCAGAAGCCTTTGCATCCACTTCATGCGCCTCGGGGAATAGTGTGCGTAACTGAAAGTTACGCGTAATGGGGTGGTCGCCATACAGGCTAGCGAATGCCACTTTGGCATCTGCGCCATATTGTGCCGCAGTCATGTCCACGACGATGCCTGGTGAAACGGTCAAACCCAGATAGTCTGCGACCTCGTTCAAACCGTGCAAATTATCGTTATCAAGCAGCCACAGCAGGTTGCCGCCCGCCTCTAAATAAGCCTTGATTTTTTTCGCTTCAATTTCGCTTAAATCCACTTGCGGACTGGCAATCACCAGCATGGCGCCATTACTTGGCACCGCCTGGGCAATGGTTAAATCCGGATTGGCAAATTTAAAGCCTTTCTCCTCAAGTTTTTTACCAAATTCACCAATATCGTGATTTTTAATCCCCTGCAGATGCCGCTCGCCGTGACCATCCAGAAACATCACGGCCTGTTGGTTGGTACGCGCTAGGCGCACCAGCAGATTAGTCATTTCCTGTTCGGCAATCGGCGGAAAAATGTGCTCGGTGCGTTTGTTGTATTCCACCACGACTTCGCCATCTTGCTTAATATTCGCATCCTGCGCCAGTTTTGGCTCTTCGGATGGATTAATGAATTTAAGATGAATATCTTTCTTTTCGCGCTGATAGCGCGTCATAAAATCAATCATGCCCTTACGGAAAGTGTCGCCACGGTCTGCATCATCTTTAGTAGCAAATACCGTGACATTCACAGGCCCCTGCATCGATTTGAGTACATTCACGCTGCCTGGCGTGAGTATGTTGCGGTTGGCTTGCGTGATATCTTTTGCCACATGGTATTGGCTTGCCAGATAACCCAGAAGAACGATTAGCAGTAAAAACAGCAGCACAAAAAACCAGTTTTGCGCCAGCATTTGTAAACGTAAATTTCTATTCATTTTCATAGACTTAATCCAATCAGCCTCTTAAACGGTCTGCGTCTAAACGACGAATGGTCAAAATTAAAAAAGTAGCGGTAAATAACACAAAATAGGCAATGTCTGCAGTATCAATCAATCCGCCTGCAAACGATTGAAAATGATTCATCAGCGAAAGCTTTGCCATGGTGCTGCTTGGGTCACCCGAAAAAAAACGATCCAAAATCATCAGCGCAAACAATGCGATAAAGCTCAAAATAGCGGCCACTACCGGTTGTGAGGTCAGGCTGGAGAAGTACAGGCCAAGCGCAGAAAAACTCGCGACCAATAAAAACAGGCCCAATGAATTAGCCAGAATGTAGCCAAAATCGATATCGCTCCAGATGTTGAGCGTAGAAAGCATCAGCGCGATATACACGATCAGGATGCTTAAAAAAGCGACCAGTCCAATGAATTTGCCCAAGACAATCTCAGTCAGTGACAACGGCGCGCTGAACAGAAAAGGCAATGTCTGGTTGCGGCGCTCTTCTGATATCAGCCGCATTGAGAGCAGCGGCACCGCAAACAGCATAATAAACGAAGCCAATCCATACACGACCTGACCAACAAATTGTGTTACGCCGGAACGCTCGGCCGGGCGAATGGCGCCGGACATCACCTCGAAATAGTCATTCACGCCGTTAAGATAATACGTGCCAAACGCAAACATTAGCAACGCCAGAATGATCCAGCCCATGGGCGATGCAAACACGCTTTTGAGTTCTTTTCTTGCAATATTCAATATCATTTTCTAACCTTAATTTTATCCGGCTTTTTATGCGGCTTCTGCTGCCACATCTTGGTAGGTCAACTGCACAAACACGTCTTCCAGACTGGTTTGATCAGGTGCAATCTGGTACAGGCCCCAGCCATTTTTAACCGAGGCTTGCACGATTGCTTCATGCGGCGCTTCCGCCTCGGCAAAGCGAACGCGCATCATATTGTTATCGGTCACTTCAGCTTCGGTCACACCATTAATTTTAAGCAACTCTTCTACCGCTGGCGCTTTGCTGAATCCAATCAATAACTTATTGCCGACGCGCTGGCGCTTCAGCACATCAATGCCGCCGTTAAACACCAGCTTGCCCTTGTCGATAATCTGCACGTGGTCACATACCATTTCTACCTCGGGCAGAATGTGCGTAGAGAGAATCACGCTGTGCGCGCCGCCAATTTCACGAATCAGTGCGCGGATATCGCGAATCTGGATCGGGTCCAAGCCCACGGTTGGCTCGTCCAGAATCACCACCATCGGGCTGTGGATAATGGCTTGGGCGATCCCTACCCGCTGCTGGTAGCCGTTAGATAAATTCTCAATCAAACGCTTGCTCATATGCGTTAAGCCGCAGCGCTCTTTGGCGTTTTCAACCGCTTTCTTGATGTGCTTGCCGCTTACCCTATGCAAGCGCGCTGCAATGGTTAAATATTCATCGACCGTCAGTTCTTTATACAAAGGGCGCATTTCGGGCAGATAGCCGATCAGCGCCTTGGCTTCCTTGGGGTTTTCGATTATGTCGATGCCGCAGATTTTTACGCTGCCTGCGCTCGGCGCGAGATTACCCGTAAGCATTTTCATGGTCGTGGATTTGCCTGCGCCGTTTGGCCCCAAAAATCCGAGCACTTCGCCCTGCTTTACGCTAAAGCTCACATTGCTCACGGCCTCACGACCGCCATAAAGTCTGGTCAGTTCGATTGCTTCTACTGTCAAATTATTCATAAATGTTTAAGGTGTACCAAGGTAAAACTAATGGTTTATGAAACAAAACTGGTAGATTAGTTTCATGCAAAAAGTTATAGTCATACTTAAATATTAAGTAATTACTGCCAACCTTTAATTATGGATGAACTTGCGCTTACTGTCACGGACTAAACGATACACAAACGCCATATCTGGATAATGATCGAATGCCACAACTCAAGAAAATAGTTACAGCACTGCTTATCGGTGCTGCGAGTGCCAGCAGCCTGAATGCGGCCGCAGAACCGAAAGCCACGCCTGCCATCACGACCGCCAATGCGGAGTTTGTGTACAAATACCTGTTAGGCGAAATTGCCGGACAGCGCGGCGAAATCACGCTAGCCAGCCAATTATTTCTGGATTTGGCCAAGCAGACGCGCGATCCGCGGCTGGCTGAACGCGCCGCACGCGCCGCCGCCTATGGCAATCAGCCAGGCATTGCTTTGCAGGCCTCTACATTATGGGCGGAACTGGATCCAGCATCCCTTGAAGCACAGCAGGCTTCCAGCCAGTTACTCATCGCCAGCGGCAATTTAAAACAGGCCAAACCGCATATCCAGAAGCTTCTGGCCAAGGAAGAAACACGCGCCAATGGCTTTTTATATCTGAATTCACTACTGGAAAATCAAAAAGACAAAGCAGAAGTTTTGACCGCGATTACTGAATTTGCCGCACCTTACCCTAAATTGCCGGAAGCGCAATTTGCAATAGCACAGGCGGCGCTGGCCGCAAACAAGCCCGATATCAGCAAAAAGGCGCTCGAAACCGCAAACAAACTGCGCCCGGGCTGGGAGTTGGCCGCACAACTGCAAGGGCAGTTGCTGTTGAAAGAATCCCCGGACAAAGCGGTTAGTTTTTATCAAGGTTTTTTAAAACAATACCCAAAAGCGAACGATGTGCGCATGGCCTATGCCAAGTTACTGGTAAGCCAAAAACGTCATGCGGAAGCCAAGCCTGAGTTTGTAAAACTGGTTGAAAGCTCAAATGGCAGCCCTGAAATCAGCGCGGTGGTTGGCCTGCTATCGTTAGAGTCCAATGATTTTGCGATGGCCGATAAATATTTCCAGCAGTCCCTCAGCTCGGGATTTAAAAACCCGGACCAGCTCTATTTTTACCTGGGGCGCAGCGCGGAGCGTCAAAAAAACGACACGGCGGCGCTCAGCTGGTACGACAAAATTCAACCCGGCAATCATTTTTTGGATGGCAGGCTTTCTGCTGCCAACGTGATTGCGCGCACCACAAATGTAGATGCCGCCATCAAAATGCTGGACGAGGTGGAAGACCTGACGACAGAACAGCAAATCACGGTGATTCAGGCTGAGGCCAGTTTATTAAACCAGGCCAAGCGCAATCAGGAGTCGTTCGACCTGATGCAAAAAGCGGTAAACAATATTCCCAACACGATTGAGCTCATTTATGACTATGCAATGGCGGCGGAACGGATAGGCAAACTGGATGTGATGGAAGCAGAATTGCGCAAGGCAATCCAGCTCCGGCCTGATTTTGCAGCGGCTTATAACGCGCTTGGGTATTCGTTTGCAGACCGGAATATCAAACTGAATGAGGCCAAAACCTTAATTGAAACCGCGCTCAAATTACAACCAGACGACCATTATATGCTCGACAGCTTGGGCTGGGTGCATTATCGTTTGGGCAATTTAACCCTCGCGGCAGAATATCTGCGCAAAGCCTATGAAACTCAAGCCGACCCGGAAATTGCCGCACATCTGGGCGAAGTGCTGTGGAAACAAGGCTTGCAGGAAGAAGCTAAAAAAATCTGGGCGAACGCGTTAAAAGACTACCCCGAAAATGATGTGCTGGTGGCTACTGCCAAAAAATTCCGCTCTTAAATCTTTCCAGTTTTATATCTTGTAGAGTCTAAATTTGCTGCTTAGTCGCAATATCTTATTTTCAGCCATTGTTCCGTTAATATTGGGCATAGCGGGCTGTGCGACCCTACCCCCGCCGCCTCAGCCGTCTACGACATCAAGCATCAATCAACAGCATCTCGCCACGCTTGCCAGCATCAAAACATTCTCGCTCAAAGGCCGTTTAGGCGTAGTCACCAACCCGCGCGGCTTTACAGGCGGCATCGATTGGCAGCATCAAACTGCCGAAGATAATATTGATGTATATTCACCCGTGGGCGGCAAAGTCGCCAACATCATCAAAAGTCCCGGTGGCGTTATGCTCACCACGCAAGATGGCCGCTCTACCACTGCAAAGGATGCTGAAAGCCTCACCGAAGCCATGCTAGGCTGGCGCCTGCCTCTGGAAGGACTTAGCGACTGGGCGTTAGGCAAGCCGACAGCCAGCAAAATAGACGCGGCCACATGGAATGAACAAGGTCAGTTTACTACGCTGAAACAGGACGGCTGGGATATTGAATATCAAAATTATGCTGAAAACAGCGGCTACTTTTTGCCCGGAAAAATTATACTTAAAAGCGAAAAAGTGAATATAAAATTACTGGTGGAAAAATGGATTAGCGCTGGAAATTAGCGCTCAGGAACATGAAGCTACCGGTATAAAGGTACTGAATCAGGATGAAACAAGTTCAAGACTCCCTAAATGACTGGCTGGAATCGCAGATAGCCAGGGGCTGCAGCCTGGAATCGATGATCGAGGCGCTGCAACAAGCCGGTCACCCTGCCGTAAACGCACACAGCCTGGTAGTGAAAGCCTTTGAAGAAGCTGGCTTGATTGCAGATTCTTCTATGCCCGGTTTACAGGTAACCGTTGCGTGGCAAAAAATCGCACAGCAACGGGAAGATACAGCCACAATAAAACCCGTTATCGCACTTGCCACACCAAGGCTGATGGTGTTTGAGAATTTCTTAAGCGATGCCGAGTGCGATGCACTGATTGCGCTGTCGCTAGCAAAAATGCAGGATTCCACCGTGGTGGACCCGCAAACCGGTGAGTTTGTAAAGCACCCGGAACGCATCTCGCGCGGTACGCATTTCGAGCATCAAAGCAATGAGGTTGTAATTGAAATTGAGAACCGGATAAACAAGTTATTCGGCTTTCCGGTGAACCAACAGGAAGCGATTCAGATACTGCATTACGGCGTAGGTGGAGAGTATCGTCCGCATTATGATTATTTCCCGCCTGAAGAGGCCGGTAGCCAGTCGGCGCTTGCGCACGCGGGGCAGCGGCTGGCCACGCTAGTGATGTATCTCAATACGCCGACGCAGGGTGGCAGCACGGATTTACCCAATCTAGGACTCACCATCACAGCCAAAAAAGGCTTTGCCCTGTATTTTGAAAGCATCGCCCCGCATGGCGAGCCCTATCCCCAAACCTTGCACGCAGGCATGCCTGTGTTAGCTGGCGAAAAATGGATTGCTACCAAATGGCTTAGGGAGCGTGCGCTGTTCTAGCTTTTGACACCTCTGCCATTTGCTCTGCAGCCTCCTTCGGCACACCTGAAACCTGGAATTAACGCCTAATTCCACCTCTGCTTCCGCATTAAAGAACACCGGTACTTGCGCATAATTTATGCTGGTTACATGTGGACGCAAGCAGCATGAAAAAAGTCATTATATTTTTAATGTTATCCATCAACTTCAGCAGCAATGGTCACGCGGCTATCTGGGTAAAACTGAATGAAAATGGCAACTCAAAACTCATGCTGGATAAGCTGTCCGTGCTGCAACAGGATACATTTAAAAAGGCCTGGGTAAAGATTGACTACAAAACACCACAAAAAAACCTGGAAACAGTGGGCACAGAATACAACCTTTCAAAGCTACTGTGGTTTTTTGATTGCAACACCCAAAAATCTGCTACGTCACAGGTGTTTCAATACCTGGATCATACGCTTGTATTCTCCGCAGGCGTTGACCCTAAAAATGCCGAGTTTATCGAGCCTGTGCCGGAATCCGACGTCGACATCGCCATGCGCCATGTGTGCCTCGCAAACAAACTGGCTTCCACACCTGCAGAGTCCAAGTCCGTCGCAGAAAAAACAAATACGCCTGTAGCCAAACCCGAAAAGAGTGAAAACGAAAAGGCAGAAACAAAAGCCGAAACCGTCGCAGAGAAACCTGAACCAGCGGCTAAACCTGTTGCCGCATCAGTTGCACAACCAGATAAACAAGGTGCCGCCAACGCACAAGCCCATAAAGTCCATTGGGCCTATGAAGGGAAACAAGGACCTGACAATTGGGCCAAGCTCAGTCCGGAGTTCGCTACATGTGAAACCGGGCGCAACCAGTCCCCTATCAACATTGAGAATACGATGCGCACATCGTTAAAACCGCTTAGAGGAATACAGAAATTTCCTGCAAAGGATATTGTCAATAACGGCCATACCGTGCAGGTGAACTTTAAGCAGGGCAACATGCTGGTGCTAGATAGCGCGCCTTACCAGATGAAGCAGGTGCATTTTCACGCACCCAGCGAAAATACCATCAACGGCAAATCCTTCCCATTAGAAGCACATTTTGTACATGCCGACTCCAAAGGAAACCTTACTGTGATCGGCGTCATGTTCAAGGAAGGCGAAGCCAACCCGAGCCTGGAAAAACTCTGGTCGCAACTGCCTGACAAAGAAGGTACGCCGGTTTCGCTAAAGAGCAGGGTGATTCCAAGCGAACTCATTCCGGAAAACCGCGCTTATTATCGATTTAGCGGCTCACTCACCACACCGCCATGCAGCGAAGGTGTGCGCTGGTTATTGATGAAAACCCCCATGACGGCATCCAAAGCGCAAATAGAGGCTTTTGAGCGCGCGGTGAAACACCATAACAACCGCCCGGTACAAGCATTGAACAGTCGAGTGATTGTGGAGTAAACCAAATAAAAGATTAATTTAAGCCAACCTTCTGGCTACGGATGCACATGCGCTAAAATGGCGTGTATGCAAAACTTTCAATCATTTCTGGCACCCGCAAAAATCAACCTGTTTCTGCACATCACCGGTCGACGTGCCGATGGTTACCATACGCTGCAAAGCGTGTTCCAGCTGCTGGATTATTACGACACGATTTACCTGAAACCCACAACAACAGGCGAAATCAAGCGCCTCAACGAAATAAATAACGTGCCTGCAAGCCAGGATTTATGCGCCCTGGCGGCCAGCGCTCTGCAGCGCGAGACCGGCTGCACGCTGGGGGCGGAATACAGTGTTGAGAAGCGCATTCCCATGGGCGGTGGCCTGGGCGGCGGCAGCTCGGATGCCGCAACCATGCTGCTGGCGTTAAATCATGTATGGCAGCTCAATTTAACCCGCGAGCAGCTCATGCGCATCGGCCTGACGCTGGGCGCCGATGTGCCAGTGTTTGTGTTTGGGCAAAATGCCTGGGCAGAGGGCGTTGGCGAGCAACTCACCAAAATTGAGATCCCAGAACAATACTATGTGGTGCTGACGCCGCCGGTTCATGTCTCAACCGCACAAGTTTTTGCCAGTTCCCGATTGACAAGAGACACGAAACCATTGAAAATAGCGGACTTTTCAAGAGACGCACATTCTAGTATTTTTAGAAACGATCTTGAAACAGTAGTATGTGAGGAATTTCCTGCAGTTGCATCAGCCCTGAAATGGCTTAACCAGTTTGGTTCAGCGCGAATGAGCGGCTCGGGTGCATCTGTATTTGTAGCAGTTAATTCACAACAGCAAGCAGATGCGATTTTGGCGCAAAAGCCGGCAAATGTAGCCGGGTTTGTGGCTAAAGACTTAAACAAGCATCCATGCTTTAGTTTAGCTGAATAATTTAGTAAATAAATTATTGGAATTAGCAAAATAAGTTTATTGGGGAGTCGCCAAGCTGGTTAAGGCACCGGATTTTGATTCCGGCATGCGAAGGTTCGAATCCTTCCTCCCCAGCCAGATTTTTATAAAAGCAAAACAAGCGTGTAGATTTTACTGATTTACACGCTTTTATTTTTTAACTTGTGTTAGGGATGAGTAAAATTGAGTAGTGGCAGCATGATGGTGTTTACAGGCAATGCCAACCCGGAGCTGGCGCAGCAAGTCGCGAAGCATCTGGGCATTGAGCTTGGCCGCGCCGATGTTGGCCGTTTCAGCGATGGCGAAGTCATGCTTGAGCTGCTTGAGAATGTGCGTGGCCGCGACGTATTCGTGTTGCAGTCCACCAGCCATCCTACCAACGACAGCTTGATGGAAGTGATGGTCATGGTCGATGCGCTGCGCCGCTCTTCCGCTGGCCGTATCACAGCGGCTATCCCCTATTTGGGCTATTCGCGGCAAGATCGCCGTCCACGCTCTGCCCGCGTGGCCATTACCGCAAAAGTGGTCGCCAATATGCTCACCAGCGTAGGCGTTAATCGCCTGCTGACCATGGACTTGCACTCTGACCAGATTCAAGGCTTCTTTGATATTCCGGTAGACAACATTTATGCCACGCCTATTTTGCTGGATGACTTACGCAAGAAAAACTATCAGGATTTAGTGGTGGTTTCGCCCGACGTGGGTGGCGTAGTGCGCGCACGCGCGGCTGCCAAACAATTGAACTCTGATCTGGCCATCATCGACAAACGCCGCCCAAAACCCAATGTGGCCAAAGTGATGAACATTATTGGCGAAGTGGCAGACCGCACCTGCGTGATCATGGATGACATGGTCGATACGGCCAATACACTGTGCGAAGCCGCAGCGGCATTAAAAGAGCATGGCGCGAAGAGAGTGCTGGCTTACGCCACACACCCTGTGTTATCCGGCAATGCGGCTGAACGCATTGCAAATTCCGAGCTGGATGAACTGGTTGTTACCAACACCATTCCGCTCAGTAAAGAATCTGCCAGCTGCAAAAAAATCCGTCAATTAAGTGCGGCAGAATTGCTGGCAGAAACCATTCGTAGAATTAGCTGTGAAGACTCAGTGTCCTCACTCTTTTTAGATTGATAATTTAATAAAGTTTTTAACCCTGTTTTCTGGTCGCGGGAAACAGATTTTAGTGCAGTACCGCTGTTAAATAGACAGCACAATTAGGAGCAGCAAAATGAGTATCGAAATTAATGCAGTCAAACGTGACGTCAAAGGTACGGGTGCGAGCCGCCGTCTACGTCGCGCTGGCAATGTGCCGGGTGTAGTTTATGGTGGCGGTAAAGATGCCGTTAACCTTGAAATCAATCACAAAGAATTGTTCTTGCAATTCCGCCATGAAGCTTTTCACGCGTCTATCTTAAACTTGATTTTGGATGGCAAAAAAGAAAGCGTGTTGTTGCGTGATTATCAAATGCACCCAGTACGTAACACTATTCAACACATTGATTTTCAACGTGTTTCAGCCACCGAGAAAATCCACGTTAAAGTGCCTTTCCACTTTATGAATGCAGAAATCGCCCCAGGCGTTAAACTGGGTGGCGGTATCGTCGCGCACGTCCTGACAGAAGCAGAAGTAAGCTGCTTGCCAAAAGACTTGCCAGAGTTCATTGAAGTTGATTTGGCGAATCTGGAAATCGGCCACTCAGTGCATTTGTCACAAATCAAGCTGCCTAAAGGCGTTGAGTTTGTACAGTTGGCGCACGGTAACGATGCAGCAGTTGCATCCATCGCCAAAACACGCGGCGGTGTTTCTGATGATGCAGCCGAAGGCGCTGCTGAAACTCCAGCAGCAGCCGCTGAATAATCCGGCAATTGCTATTAAAAACGCGCGCTTAAAAATTAAGTGCGCGTTTTTTTATTTATACTAACCACCATGAACGGCATTAAATTATTGGTTGGCCTGGGCAACCCTGGCGACAAATACGAAGCCACGCGCCACAATGCGGGCTTTTGGTTTATTGATGAAATCGCTGCGCAGACTAATAGCAAGCTAACGCTGGACGCCAAGTTTTTTGGCATGGTCGGCAAGCTCAATCAGGATGTGTGGCTGCTCAAGCCCACTACTTTTATGAACGCCAGCGGCAAAGCTGTGGCGGCGCTTGCCAATTACTACAAAATCACGCCGGCTGAGATTTTGGTGATTCACGATGAACTAGATTTGCCTGCCGGTACCGCCAAGCTCAAGTTTGGCGGCGGGCATGGTGGACACAACGGCTTAAAAAGCATTCATGCCGCGCTGGGCACGGCGGATTATTGGCGCTTGCGCATCGGCATCGACCACCCGGGCAATAAGAACGAAGTGGTGAATTACGTGTTAAAAGCGCCTACAAAGCAAGAAAATGATGCTCTGGAAGCCAGTATCCATGCGGCTTCTGGCGTAGTGAATTTAATGCTTGCAGGCGATTTTGAAGGCGCCATGTTAAAATTACACACCAAATAACTGAAGAGAGAATTTAGATGCAATGCGGCATAGTTGGACTTCCGAACGTAGGTAAATCTACACTTTTCAATGCAATCACCAAGGCAGGCATCGCGGCAGAGAATTATCCGTTTTGCACCATTGAGCCTAACGTCGGCATTGTAGAAGTGCCAGACAAGCGCATGCAGCCGCTGATTGATATTGTAAAACCGCAGCGCGTGCAGCCGGCGATTGTAGAGTTTGTCGATATTGCGGGTTTAGTCGCAGGCGCATCCAAGGGCGAAGGCCTGGGCAACAAGTTCCTCGCCAACATCCGCGAAACCGATGCCATCGCACACGTAGTGCGCTGTTTTGACGACAGCAACGTGGTGCATGTGGCAGGCAAGGTAGATCCGCTTTCTGACATCGAAGTCATCAATACCGAACTGGCGCTTGCCGATATGGAAACGGTTGAAAAAACACTGCAGCGCGAAAGCAAAAAAGCCAAATCCGGCGACAAAGACGCAATTGCTCTGGCCGCTCTGTGTGAAAAAATTCAAAAACATCTGGATACAGGCGCCCCGGTACGTACGATGGGCCTGGATGCCGACCAATTGCAGCTCATCAAGCCGCTGTGCCTGATTACCGTAAAACCTGTGATGTACCTGGCCAACGTGGATGAAACAGGTTTTGAGAACAACCCTTTACTGGATAAAGTAGTGGCCTTAGGCAAGGCCGAACATGCGCCTGTAGTCGCTATTTGCGCTAAAATCGAAGCCGAAATTTCTGAGCTGGAAGACGAAGACAAAGCCCTGTTTCTGGCAGAACTCGGCCAGGACGAACCCGGCCTAAACCGCGTGATTCGCGCCGCTTACGACTTGCTTGGGCTGCAGACCTACTTTACCGCTGGCGTGCAGGAAGTGCGCGCCTGGACAGTGAAAAAAGGCGCCACCGCACCGCAGGCCGCAGGCGTCATCCACACCGATTTTGAGCGCGGCTTTATTCGCGCCGAAGTGATTGCCTATGACGAATACGTGAAAAACAAAGGTGAGCAAGGTAGTAAAGAAGCCGGCAAAATGCGGCTGGAAGGCAAAGAATATATTGTGCAAGATGGCGACGTGATGCACTTTAGGTTTAATGTTTAAAATTCAAAAAATTTAGCGCATAAACGCAAACTATTTTTGACAATTCACGCCTAAAACAATAGAATTGCGCCCTTGTTAAAAGTTTACATGGTGATGTAGCTCAGCTGGTTAGAGCACAGGATTCATAATCCTGGGGTCGAGGGTTCAAGTCCCTCTTTCACCACCACTTAAAAGGCCACATCTACGGATGTGGCCTTTTTCATTTTCTCATCCAGTAGCCATCTAGTAGCCTGCCATGATAAAACGGTTAAAACCCGCTATACTCTTGTCATGCCGCTTTCATGGAACGAAATAAAAACCCGCGCAACCCAATTCGCAAAGGATTGGCAGGATGAAAGCCGTGAAGATGCCGAAGCCAAATCATTCTGGGATGCATTTTTTAATGTGTTTGGCATCACGCGCCGCCGCATTGCCAGCTTTGAAGAACCCGTTAAAAAGTCGGATGACAAAGGCGGCTTTATCGATTTACTTTGGCGCGGACAGTTGCTGGTGGAGCATAAATCACGCGGCAAAAGCTTAGATAAAGCGTTTACCCAAGCGCTGGATTACTTTCCCGGCTTAAAAGAACGTGATCTACCCAAATACATTCTCGTTTCAGATTTTTCTAAGTTTCGGCTTTATAACCTCGAAACAAACGACCATGTAGAGTTTGCCCTTAAAGAGTTATACCAAAACGTCAAACTGTTCGGCTTTATCGCGGGCTACCAAACGCAAATCATCAAGCCGCAAGACCCCATCAACATCAAAGCCGCAGAGCGCATGGGCAAGCTGCACGATACGCTCAAGGCCGTGGGCTATACAGGCCACGCCCTGGAGCTTTATCTGGTGCGCCTGCTGTTCTGCCTGTTTGCCGAAGACACCACCATCTTCGAAAAACGCCTGTTTCAGGATTACATCGAAACCAAAACTACGGAAGATGGCAGCGACCTTGCCCACCATTTAAGCACCTTGTTTTATGTGCTCAACACCCCGCAAGACAAGCGCCTGAAGAATCTGGATGAACACCTCGCCGCTTTCCCTTATGTCAACGGCAAGCTGTTTGAAGAGCCGCTGCCGCCCGCACAGTTTGATAGCAAAATGCGCGAAGCCCTGCTGGATTTATGCGCGCTGGATTGGAGTATTATCTCGCCCGCCATATTCGGCAGCCTGTTCCAGAGCATTATGGATGCCGATGCGCGGCGCAATCTGGGCGCGCATTACACCAGTGAAGAAAACATCTTAAAACTTATCAAACCCTTGTTTCTGGATGCGCTTTGGGCAGAGTTTGAAAAAATCAAAGGCAATAAAAAGCGTTTACCCGAGTTCCACAATAAGCTGCGCAGCCTGAAATTTCTAGACCCCGCCTGCGGCTGCGGCAACTTTCTGGTGATTACCTACCGCGAACTGCGCCTACTGGAACTCGCCGTTCTACGCGCCTTATACGGCAGCGGCCAGCAAGTGCTGGATGTCGACCAGCTCATGCAAATCAACGTCGACCAATTCTACGGCATCGAGATTGAAGAGTTTCCCGCGCAGATCGCCCAAGTGGCACTGTGGCTGACCGACCACCAGATGAACATGAAAATCTCGGAAGAGTTTGGCAACTACTTTGCGCGCATTCCGCTCAAAACCACGCCGCACGTGGTGTGCGGTAATGCGCTGCAACTGGATTGGGCAAGCGTGCTGCCGCCAGCGCAGTGTAGCTTTGTGTTGGGGAACCCGCCGTTTTTGGGTAAACAACAACAGAATGAAAATCAAAAGAACGATTTTGAGTTGGTTTTTCATGATTTGCATGGCGCTGGCGTGCTGGATTTTGTAGCTTGCTGGCATAAAAAAGCAACTGATTATATGCAGCAAAACAAAGCCATTAAAACGGCTTTTGTTTCCACCAACAGCATCACGCAAGGCGAGCAAGTGGGTGTGCTGTGGGGCTGGATGCTCGCGCAGGGCATCAAGATACACTTTGCGCACCGCACGTTTAGCTGGAGCAACGAGGCGCGCGGCAAAGCCGCTGTGCATTGCGTGATTGTGGGTTTTGGCTTGCAGGATGTGGCCGATAAAACCATTTACGAATACGAAGATATTAAAGGTGAACCGCATGCGGTAAAAGCGAACAATATCAACCCATACTTGGTTGATGCACCTGATGTGATTATTGCCTCAAACCGCCAACCTATATCGAAAGTACCACCGATTGTATTTGGCTCAATGCCCAACGACGGTGGACATCTGCTATTAGAAGAAAATGAAAGAAAAGATTTGTTAGCCGCTTGCCCGCAAGCTGAAAAATGGATTAGACCATTTTTGGGTGCAGAAGAATTTATCAATAATAAACCGCGTTATTGCTTATGGTTAGTGGGTTGTCCGCCCGATGAGTTTCACAAAATGCCGCCAGTACTAGCTAGGGTTGAAGCAGTTAAAGCGCACCGAGAAGCTAGCAATCGTCCAACCACAAAACAACTGGCACTCACGCCAACATTATTTGGTGAAATTAGGCAGCCAGAAACCGCGTATTTACTTGTGCCTCGTCATTCCTCAGAAAGACGCCCAATCATTCCAATTGGATTTTTGCCGCCAGAGGTGATTGTTGGCGATGCTAATCTTTGTATACCTGACGCAAGTTTTTATCATTTTGGTGTAATGATTTCACGCATGCACATGGCGTGGGTTAAATATGTTTGTGGTCGCATAAAAAGCGACTATCGTTACACCAATAGTATTGTTTACAACAACTTCCCATGGCCTGGCCTGCAAGCCAATATCCATGCGGTTGTTGAGGCATGCGCCCAAGCCGTGCTGGATGCGCGCACTGAACACGCTAACGCCAGCCTTGCCGATTTGTACGACCCGCTGACCATGCCCGCCAATTTGCTAAAAGCGCATCAGGCGCTGGATAAAGCCGTGGATGCCGCCTATGGCTACAAAGGCGCGCAAACTGATAGTGCCAGAGTTGCGTTTTTGTTCGAGCGCTACCAGCAACTCACCAGCCTACTGCCCGCCGATAAAGCCAAAAAAACCGCTAAAAAAAGCAAATAATACCTGCCCTGTGAGGCAATATCCATGCGGGTTGCAGAGCAACTATTTTAATAAAAAATTTATTACAAAAACAAAAAAAGCCCAGTAATTTCTCACCGGGCTTTTAATCTAGTAAAAGATTACTTATCGCTTAAAGCTAAATTAGGCGATGTTTGCGCCAACAATGGCAGCCATTTGCATCATATCCACGGTTTCGCCAACTTTAATATTTGTAAGGTCAGTCAATTTACCTGTTTTGCTGGTTGATTTTGTATTTTTAAAAATCGGGTGCAATTTGGCGTCGCATACAATGTATTTGCCTGCGTTTTCCGGTTTGCCGTTAACCGTTTTGGTTTGTAATTTGTTGGCTTTAATGTAATCCCATAGTTTTTTAGTAATTTCAGTACGTGGTAGCGCGGCTGCGCCAACTAAGGCTGCTAACTCACTTTTCATTTTAACCGGGGTGCTTAAACCTTTTGCTTCTGCCATTTTACTATCCTTATTTTGTTGTTTAGGGTGTTGATAAAACTTTGCTATTGCTCAAGTATGGCACAAATAAACAGAATAATAGGCGACAAACCACGTTTTTTGTATTATTAGGCATATTCAATATGTTTTTGTATGCTCTGCAACCCGCATGGATATTGCCTCTCAGGGCATCGCTTTTTAGTGCGCCTGACAAAGAAAAAGGCGCTTTAAGCGCCCTTTTTTTACCGATTTATGATTTTTTAACTACATATTTTTAACTGCACGCGCTAAAAATCACTCTTTACCGATCTGATACTCTTCGTAGCTCACTTCTTCAATCTTGCCGGTTGTTGCATCTACCTCAACTTTAATTTCTTCTTTGTCTGCTTCGGTAATATCAAACTCATAAGAGGCTTTGCCGTCTTCTTCTAGCTCGTATTCTGTCTCTGCCAGTGTGCCGGGGTGTGCGGCCAGCGCTGTGGCTTTAGCATCGGCTTCTGTCACTTTAGCCAATGCCTGGAATCTGGCATCATCGGCTTTTACTTCTTCTTCTATCTCAGTCACTTTGCCAGATTGGGCATCGCATTCAATATCCCACGCTTTGCCATCTGCAGATTCAATATCGAACTCGTAGACACCGCGTTTTTTCTCGGATTTGAACTCAGCTTTGACAATATTGCCTTCGCGCTTGGTGAGTGCGGCTTTAACGCATTTACCCAGGCTATCGTAAGCTTTAGGTTTGATTGTGTCATGCCCGGCCACGGCGGTATTTGCAAAAAATGCAGCTGCTATTAAAGTGGCGCCCAGTGTTAAACGAAACATATTAACCTCCAATTATTATTGTCAATGTAAAAACTAAAAAGTACATGCCAGGTTTTACTAACTTCTACTTGATTTTACGGCGCCCATTTTATCAAAAAACAGGTAGGTGTTTGATTCTTTTAAAAATTTATTACATTTTTGGCTATATTCAACCAGTTTTACCGCTCGACAAAAAGCCCAGCAATTACTTACTGGGCTTTTGTGGCTTTTAAATCTTTGTTCGGTATTACTTGTTCATTACGTACATGGTTACTTCAAAGCCAAAACGCATTTCAGTAGCAGCTGGTTTAGTCCACATAATAATCTCCTTTGGGGTTAAGCTCATCAACATTGATGTGCTTGTATGTTTCATACTATACACGGCGGTTTGATTTATACCCTATGCGCCTGGCGTAATAGTGCCTAGTGAATTTACTTAAAGATTGCCAAGCGGATTAACTATGCATAGCCCAATTTTTCCGTGAACGTCAACACAAAAAGCAGGTCTACGTTATGTGTGTTGTAATTAACTTTTTTTAATCGAGCTTAAGGATATTAAATGAAAATTGTACAGATTGTAGCAATGGCGGCTTTGGCCTTGGGCCTTTCTCAAATGGCTTTTGCCGAGCATGACGGCACTGATGGGATGCATTGCAAGCATAAAGGCATGATGCAGGATGCGGATGCGAATAAAGACGGCGCAGTGAGCCGTGATGAGTTTATGAGCGCGCACCAGGCACGTGCAGATAAAATGTTTGCCAGGCTGGATGCCAATAAAGATGGCAAAATTGAGCAGGCGGAACGCGATGCCATGAGAGCAAAAATGAAAGACAGTTGCAAAATGGGCGACCACAAAATGCACGATATGAGCCCGGATAGCACTAAAAAATAATTCCGAAAGCAGCATTAAAAGCCACACCATCAGGTGTGGCTTTTTTGTTTTCTAACGCGGATAATCATCTGTAATTCATCGACCACCTTGAGAATAAAAAAATGAACACCTATCAAGTGCTGATTACGGGGGCCAACCGCGGCATTGGCCTGGAGTTTGCCAGACAGTATGCCGCCGCCGGCTGGAACGTGCTGGCATGCTGCCGCGAGCCGCAGCACCCAAGCGCGCTGCAGGCACTGGCAAGCATGCATGACAACGTGCGTGTGTTTGCGCTGGATGTGGGCAACTTTGCGCAGATTGACGCGCTGGCCTTGCAGTTGAAAGATGAGGCGATTGATGTGCTGATTAACAATGCCGGTATTTATCCGCACAGCACGTTTGGCGATACCAATTATGACGACTGGGCAAAAGCGTTCAGGATTAACGCAATGGCTGCGCTGAAAATGGCCGAGGCATTTGTGCAGCACATTACCAAAAGCCAGCTTAAAAAAATCGCCGCACTCACCAGCAAAATGGGCAGCATCGATGACAACACCAGCGGCGAGAGCTACATTTACCGCAGCAGCAAAACCGCTTTGAATATGGTAATGAAAAGCCTTTCGATTGACCTGAAACCTTATGGCATTAGCGTGGTGACGCTGCACCCGGGCTGGGTGCAAACCAACATGGGCGGCCCGAATGCTTTAATCAACACACAAATCAGCGTGGCAGGCATGCGTGAGCTGATTGAGGATTTAAACTTGAGCAATACGGGCAGATTTGTTGCTTATGACGGCCAAGAGGTTGCCTGGTGATTATGCCGCTTTAAAAGGCGCACGTTCCTCCAGCTCGTTGGTATAGGCGGCGATGCCTTTTGCCTCGCGCGCCAAAAACTGTTTGATTGCCACTTCGAAATCCGGATGTGCGAGTTTGTGGAACGAGCAGGTAGGCCGCGGCTCGAACCCGCGCGCGAGCTTGTGCTCGCCCTGCGCGCCACCTTCAAAGTATTCTATCTTTTCCTCAATGCAGAACTGCTGCGCCTGGTAATAACACAGCTCGAAATGCAGGCCGGAAACAAATTGAACCGAACCCCAGTAGCGGCCATACAGCGTGGTTTGATTGTAAATATTGAGCGTGCTGGCGATGGGCTGGCCGTGGATTTCGGCCACAATCAGCAATATGTGCTGCGGCATGGTTGTGCCGATTTCGCTAAAAAATGCGCGCGTTAAATACGGCGTGGAATGGTGCTCAGCGTAGGTGTTGCAATAGCATTGATAGAAAAAATCCCAATCACTTTCGGTGATTTCATGGCCTTTGATGAATCTGCATGCAATACCTGCCAGCTGAATTTTTTTGCGCTCCTGATGGATCTTCTTGCGCTTGTCGTGGCTTAAAGTGGCCAGAAAATCTTCAAAATCAACGTAGTTTCTATTGCGCCACCTGAACTGCACGCCCGCCCGCTTCAGCCAGCCGGCAGCCTCGAACTGCCTGGCACAGGCTGCATCCGGAAACAACACGTGCGCGCTGGAAAGCTGGTGCTGATGCATGGCACTTTCCAGCGCTTCAATCATCAACATTCCCACCTCATTGTCCCGAGTCAATAAACGCGCACTGGTGATAGGCGAAAATGGGATCGCGGACAGAAATTTCGGGTAATAATTCAAACCGCTGCGTTCGTAGGCGTCTGCCCACGCCCAGTCGAACACGTATTCACCATACGAATGACTTTTTAGGTATAGCGGCATTGCGCCAATTAACTGACCGCCCCGCTTCACCACCAAATGGCGCGGATTCCAGCCCGTGCCTTTGCCCACGCAGCCTGTGTTCTCCAGCGCGCTTAAAAAAGCGTGACTGAGCAAGGGGGTACCATCAGTCAGCGCATCCCAATCTGCGGCGGGTATTTCATTGATGCTGGTGATGAGTGCTGCTGAGATGTCTTGCGACTGTGCCATAAAAACACTGTGAACTGAAAAGCGCTAAATATCAAGTGCGCTCAAAAAATCAGGCTTGCCTGAATATTGTTTTATGAATGAGGGTGCTGCTGAAACTAACTGGGGGGTTTGCGGCTGCCAACAGCTTGCTTGTTGATTTTGGCATTACTTTTATTTTTGATGGCGGTCTCGGCTTCCTGAATCTTTTGCGCTTCTATTTTAGCCTCTGCCGCCTTCTGGCGTTCAATGGATTTGGCCTGTGCCAGCTCCAGTTCATCCAGCGTAATCACTCCGTTTTCATCGACATCGACATAGCTGAAATGCCTGGCCACTTGCGGCAAGCATTGCGTGGCTTCTTCACGGTCCAACGAGTCATCATTATCTTTATTACATTCGTTGAATCGCGCTTGTACGCTCTCTTTCATCGCTTTACGCTTTTGCTCGATCTGAAAATGTTCGGGGTCGGTAGATTTGGCGTAATCCGTCAGCGCTTTGCGCAAACGCGCACGGTCTTCCGGGCTAAAGTTATACTCCAGCGTTTGTTCCAAAGCACCCGGATCATTTTCTTCTTCTGCAATCAATGCGTTCTTGCCACCGGAAAACGCCGGCAATGCCACTGTCATACTCATCAAAATCAGTATTGAAGACGCAAATGAAAAAGTATGTGCTTTTGAAACCATTTGTTTTTTACAGATGTCTCTTTGTTAATTTCAACTTACAGCAATTTCCGGAAATGATGACTATGAATCAAGGTTGTAAATGCAGTGTTTCACCTGCCCAGATAATTGTAACCAATTGTAACAGGAGCTTATTCCACCTATTGTAGCGTCTACGGCCATAAAAGTTTTTACAATTCTAGCTTTATTAAAGCTTAAAACTTATACTAAACTTATTGCAACAATTATTCAAACGTGTGAGATCAGAACATGGCTGAAACGGCTAAGAAAATATTAATGGTGGATGATGATGCGCGTATTCGCGAACTGCTGCAGCGTTATCTTAGCGAGCAGGGATTTTCCATTAAAACGGTGGCAGACGCCAAAGAAATGGATATTGTCCTGAGCACTGAAAGCTTTGATTTACTGGTGCTGGATCTGATGCTGCCCGGTGAAGACGGCCTAAGCATTTGCCGCCGCCTGCGGGGCAACAACGTCACTACGCCGATCATCATGCTGACCGCGCGGGGCGACGAGGTGGATCGAATTATCGGCCTGGAAATGGGGGCAGATGATTATCTGCCAAAACCGTTTAATCCGCGCGAACTATTAGCCCGCATTAACGCGGTGCTGCGTCGGCATGAACATAGCCCGGAAGCTGATAGCTCCGGTAAATCCGAGGTGTTCAGCTTTGGCGATTTTGTGTTCGACGCCTCTACCCGCAGCCTCAGCCGCAACGGCGTGCCGATTACCATTACCAGTGGCGAGTTTGCCCTGCTGAAGGTGTTTACCGAGCACCCGCGCCAACCGCTTTCGCGCGACCGGCTCATGCAGCTTGCACGCGGCCGCGAGCTGGATGTGTTCGACCGCAGCATAGATGTGCAAGTGTCGCGCCTGCGCCGCATTGTCGAGCCGGATCCCTCACATCCCCGCTATCTGCAAACCATGTGGGGCTTCGGCTATGTATTTATTCCCGACGGCGAAACAACGCATTAAAGCTACTCTATAAGCTACTGTATTGAAGCTCTTACCGCGCACACTGCTGTCACGCCTGATGTTGCTGATTGCCATGCTATTGGCGATCAGTATTTACGCGTCGCTCAAGATTTTTGATTACTTCGACCGTGAGCCACGCGCCACGACGGCCGCGCTGCAAGCCATCACCATCGTCAATTACACCCGTGCCTCACTCATCGCCGCGCATGAAAATCGCCGCCTGGCATTGCTTTCAGAGCTCTCTGGCCGCGAAGGTGTGCGCGTATATGCCGCAGATTTTTTAGAAGAGATAGAGCCGCTTCCCAACGATCCGTTCATTAACCTGATCGCGCATAAAATCCGCGAGCGCCTGGGCGAGGAAACCATTATCACCGTCAACCACTATGGCATCGCCGGCTTATGGATCAGCTTTAATGTAGATCAGGATGACTTCTGGGTGGTCATCCCCAAAATTCAGGTGGACAGGCCGTTTCCGTGGCATTGGCTGGGATGGGGCGCAGTGGTAGGCTTGCTGTCTTTACTGGGCGCCTATTTAATTGCCTCGCGCATCAACCGCCCGCTTAATTTATTGGCGCATGCGGCAGACAGGCTGCGCCATGGCCAACCGGCACCGCGCCTGCCGGAAGACAGCGTAGACGAGCTGCGCGAAGTGAGCCGCACCTTTAACGAGATGGCAGAATCGCTGGTGCGGCTAGATAACGAACGCACCTTGCTGCTCGCCGGGGTTTCGCATGACATCCGCACGCCGCTGGCAAGGCTGCGTCTGGCCGTAGAACTATTGCCGGAAGACAGTTGCAGCAGCTTGAAAGCGGGCATGATTGAAGATATTGCCGACATGGACAATATCATCCATCAGTTTCTGGATTTTGTGCGCGGCGTGGAAGGCGAACCGACCAAAATGATGGATATCAACGTGCTGCTGCAATCGCTCGCCGAACGTCAGGCACGTGCTGGGCGCAATCTGAAACTGAAACTCTCGTCAACCTACTTTATCCCGCTGCGCCCGCTTGCCATGCAGCGTCTGCTGGATAATCTGGTAGGCAATGCCTACGCCTATTCCAAAGGTGAAGTGACGGTGGAAAGTAAAATTACTGCGGACAATATCATTATCAGCGTGCTGGATAACGGCCCCGGTATTCCGCCGGAGCATGCCGAGCGCCTGCTGCGACCGTTTGAGCGCCTGGATAATGCACGCAACAAAAACGAGGGCGGCAGCGGCTTAGGCTTGGCGATTTGCAACCGCATCGCCAAATTGCATCGCGGTAGCCTGCAGCTCATCAACCGCCCGGAAGGTGGGCTGGAAGCCAGATTGACGCTGCCGATCCAGCATTAAATCAGGCCGTTGGCTCAAACCAGTTTAATTTCTCGCGCAGTTTCACCACTTCGCCAATAATCGTCAGACAAGGTGGTTTCAATTCGGCAGCGGCTACTTCTTCAGCCAGGTCGGCTAACGTCGCCGTCACCACTTTTTGCCTTGGAGTTGTCCCCTGCTGCACCACCGCCACCGGCATATCTACTGAAACGCCATGCTCTATCAGCTTTTCGCAAATTTGCGCCAAGCCGACCAGACCCATATAAACCACCACGGTCTGGTTGGGGCGCGCCATGGCCTGCCAATCCAGATCCAATGTCCCATCTTTGAGATGCCCGGTAATAAACAGGCAGGCTTGCGCATAATCACGATGCGTAAGTGGAATGCCCGCGTAGCTGGAAACCCCATTGGCGGCGGTAATCCCCGGCACGACCTGAAACGGCACGCCATGCTGCATGAGCATTTCAATCTCCTCGCCGCCGCGCCCGAATATAAACGGATCGCCGCCTTTCAGGCGCAGCACCCGCTTGCCTTCAAGTGCAAGTCTGGCGAGCAGTTCATTGATTTCCTCCTGCGGCATGGTGTGCTGGTCGCGCGCCTTGCCGACATAAATCAGTTCCGCGTCGCGGCGCACCAGCTCCATCACTTCATGACTCACCAATTTATCATACACGCACACATCGCATTGCTGCATGAGGCGTAACGCCCGGAATGTGAGCAGATCCGGATCGCCGGGGCCGCCGCCCACCAGAAACACCTCACCTTTTTTGCTGGCAGAATCTGCATCGTTGATTAAATCCTGCAGCAACTCACGTGCCGCCTGCTCCTGCCCGGATAATACGCGTTCCACCATGGGGCCTTGCAGCACACCCTCCCAGAAGCGGCGTCTGGCTTGCGTAGTGGCGAACTTGGCTTTGACCTGGTCTCTAAATTCACCAGCAATGGTGGCGATACGGCCGTAGCTTGCCGGCAGCATGGTTTCGATTTTAGTACGGATGTAGCGCGCCAGCACGGGCGCATTGCCTTCGCTGGAAACCGCAATCACCACTGGGCTGCGGTCGATAATCGAGCCCATGGTGAACGTGCACAATTCGGGCGCATCCACCACATTCACGGGGATATTGCGCGCTTTTGCCGCGACCGAGACAGCCTCATTCACCGCATGGTCATCTGTCGCCGCTACTACTAAACATGCGTCTCCCAGCTGATTCTGTTCATAATTGGCTTGCACATATTTTATTTTTTTCGCATCGACCAGGGCCTGCAGCTCATGGCAAATTTCAGGCGAAAAAAGCGTAACTGCTGCGTCAGCCTTCAGCAGCATCGTTACTTTACGTACGGCAACATCGCCGCCGCCAATCACGACACAAGGGCGGTGTTTGATGTTATAAAAAATGGGTAGCGCTTGCATAAATGGCCTGGATGAATATTCGAGGCTATTTTACCCTCCACTCAGCAACTTTGCGTGAATCAAATGGCCAAATACGCTAAAATCATACTTTGCAATGAAGCTTTCAACCTTTGACTACACCCAAAAAAATATTCATTAAAACCTTCGGCTGCCAGATGAACGAGTATGATTCGTCACGCATGGCGGATATGCTTGCTTCAAGCGAAGGCATGGTCGAAACACAAACACCGGAAGATGCCGATGTCATCCTGCTCAACACCTGTTCGGTGCGCGAAAAGGCCGAAGACAAAGTATTCAGTCACCTTGGGCGTTTTATTCCGCTTAAGGAAAAGAATCCTGATTTAATCATCGGCGTGGGTGGTTGTGTGGCGTCACAGGAAGGTGACAACATCATCAAACGCGCGCCTTATGTGGATGTAGTGTTTGGCCCGCAAACCCTGCACCGCCTGCCCGACATGATTAAAAGCCGCCAAAGCAGCGGCCAGTCGCAGGTGGATATTACGTTCCCCGAAATCGAAAAGTTCGACCATTTACCCCCGCCGCGCATCGAAGGTGCGAGTGCGTTTCTGAGCATTATGGAAGGCTGCAGCAAATATTGCAGTTTTTGCGTAGTGCCCTACACGCGCGGCGAAGAGGTTTCGCGCCCGTTTGCAGACATATTAACCGAAGCTGTACAGTTGGCTGAGCAAGGCGTCAAAGAAATCACCCTGCTTGGGCAAAATGTGAATGCCTACCGCGCAGAATACGACGGCGTGGAGGCTGATCTGGCGATGCTGATTGAAACCGTTGCCGAAATCCCGCAGATTGAGCGCATCCGTTTTACCACCAGCCACCCCAATGAAATGAACCAGCGCTTGATTGATTGTTTTGCCAATATACCTAAATTGGCAGCGCAGCTACACTTGCCGGTGCAAGCGGGTTCTGACCGCATTTTGATGGCGATGAAGCGCAACTACACTGCGCTGCAATATAAATCGATTATCCGCAAACTGAAAACAGCTAACCCCGATTTAACCTTTACTTCCGACTTTATAATCGGCTTCCCTGGCGAAACCGAAGCCGATTTTGAAGCCACTGTGAAACTGATGAGCGATGTCGGCTTTGATGCCAGTTTCAGCTTCTTATACAGCCCGCGCCCAGGCACCCCCGCGGCGTTTATTCAGGACGATACGCCGGAAACAGTTAAATTGGCCCGTTTGGCCAAGCTGCAGGCGATTAACGAAGCGCAAGCCAAAGCCATCTCGGAAGCCATGCTAGGCACAGTGCAACGCGTATTGATTGAAGGCGCCTCCTGGAAAAATAGCAGCCTGCTCGCAGGCAAAACCGATAATAACCGTGTAGTGGATATTTCTGGTGAAGCCGATTTGATTCATCAGTTTGTGAATGTAAAAATTACCGACGTGTCCAACCCACGCCGTTTGCAAGGCAAGATTATTTAATATGGAAATCACGCTTACCCCAGAAGACAACACTCGCCTCGCCAATCTTTGCGGCGTGCTGGATGAAAATATCAAACAGATCGAGACTGCGCTTGAGGTCAATATCAACCGTCGCGGCAGCACATTCAGCATTAGTGGCAAGCAAGATAACATGCGACTTGCCGCACAAATGATTGAAAACTTCTATATTCGCGCCAAAAAACCGCTTGAACTAGAAGAAGTGCAATTAGGCCTGGTGGAAATCGACAAACTCAAACCGGAAGATGTCACCAACACCGCCGCCATGCCGGTACTGATGACACGCCGCGGAGACCTGCACGGCCGCACACCGCGCCAGGTAGAATATCTGCAGCAGATTCAGGATCATGACATCACGTTTGGCATTGGCCCTGCTGGCACCGGTAAAACCTACTTGGCAGTGGCCTGCGCGGTGGATGCCATGACCCGCGACCGGGTCAAACGCATTGTATTGGTGCGCCCGGCAGTTGAAGCGGGCGAACGGCTGGGCTTCTTGCCGGGCGATCTGACCCAGAAAGTGGATCCCTATTTACGCCCGCTTTACGACGCGCTGTATGATTTGGCGGGTTACGACACGGTCAATAAAATGTTTGAACGCAACGTGATTGAAGTAGCGCCGCTCGCCTATATGCGCGGCCGCACGCTTAACCAGAGCTTTATTATTCTGGATGAGGCGCAAAACACTACGCCAGAGCAAATGAAGATGTTCCTGACCAGAATAGGGTTTGGTACCAAAGCTGTGATTACGGGCGATGTGACGCAGATTGACCTGCAACGCCACCAGAAAAGCGGTTTGGTGGAAGCGCAGAAAATCCTCAAAAACATCAAAGGCATCGCCATGACGCATTTTTTATCGGCCGATGTAGTGCGCCACCCGTTGGTGCAAAAGATAGTGAATGCCTATGAAGAATACGAATCAAAACTTGAAGACAAATGACGGTTTAATGCTAAAGCTCAATACATTTAGCTTATTTGCAGAATAGGCTAACAACCTGAAGTCAGGTTTTGCAAACTGAGTCACTACTCCTCAATTTGACAAACTAAGTAATTTTTATGCATCTTCTACACCTACTAAACTACAGATGCCCAAATTAATATGTACAACCTCTAGAGTAATATTAGCAAAAAATAATTTATTTTAACTGCTTGGAATTACATCATGGCACTCGTATCACTGCGTCAATTGCTGGACCATGCTGCCGAACACGATTACGGTCTTGCTGCATTTAATGTCAATAACATGGAACAGGTGCATGCCATTATGCAGGCCGCCGATGCGGTGGACAGCCCGGTGATACTGCAAGCCTCGGCTGGTGCACGCAAATATGCCGGGGAAGCTTTTTTACGGCATCTGGTATTGGCTGCCATTGAGTCTTATCCGCACATTCCAGTGGTGATGCATCAGGATCACGGGCAATCGCCCGCAGTGTGTATCCAGGCCATGCGTTCCGGCTTCTCCAGCGTGATGATGGATGGCTCGCTGCTGGAAGACGCTAAAACGCCTTCCAGCTATCAGTACAATGTCGAAGTCACCAGAAAAGTGGTGGAAATCGCGCATGCCATCGGCGTATCCGTAGAAGGGGAACTGGGCGTACTGGGTTCTTTGGAATCCGGACTGGCGGGCGAAGAAGACGGCTCTGGCGCAAGCGGCGTATTAACGCATTCGCAGCTACTCACCGACCCTGAAGAGGCGGCCGATTTTGTACGGCAAACCAATGTGGATGCGCTGGCAATCGCCATTGGCACTTCGCACGGCGCCTATAAGTTCACGCACCCTCCTACCGGCAGAACACTGGCCATCAGCCGTATCAAAGAGATTCACGACCGTATCCCCAATACCCATCTGGTCATGCACGGTTCATCCTCAGTACCGCAGGAATGGCTGCACATCATCAATGCATATGGCGGCGACATGGGCGAAACCTATGGCGTGCCGGTGGAAGAAATCATCGAAGGCATCAAGCACGGTGTGCGCAAAGTCAACATCGATACCGACCTGCGCATGGCTTCGGCAGGCGCTATCCGCAGATATTTCGCACAAAACAGCAAAGAGTTTGATCCGCGCAAATTCCTCAATGCGGCTACCGTGGCCATGCGCGACATCTGCAAAGCGCGCTATGAGGCGTTTGGCTCGGCCGGACAGGCTGGTAAGATCAAGCCCATCCCCTGTGAGCGCATGACCGAGAGCTACAAGGCCGGCGAGTTGCAGGCTATTGTCAAAGCACTATAACACCATGAATGACCAATAGAATAAAAGGATCAACCATATGCGTCGTAAACTGGTGGTGGGCAACTGGAAAATGCATGGCGACATCAAGAGCAACCAGCTATTGCTTAATGATATTATCAACGGGCTGCGCGACTATAAAAATGCCGATTACGTCGTGTGCGTGCCGAACCCCTACCTGTTCCAGGCCAGGGAGCTGCTTCAAGACACCAATATCGCCTGGGGCGGGCAGAACGTGAACCAGCACGAGCAAGGCGCTTTTACCGGCGCCGTTGCGCCGCACATGCTGACCGATCTCGGCTGCACGTATGTGCTGCTTGGCCACTCCGAGCGCCGCAACCTGTTTCATGAAACCAATCTGACGGCCGCCGCCAGATTCGACGCGGCCATCAAGGCGAATCTGACACCGGTATTGTGTGTGGGCGAAACCCTGGCAGAACACGAGGCCGGCCTGACGGAGGTGATTGTCGCCAGCCAGATGGATGCGGTGATGGCGACCCTCGGCGACAAGGAGTTTGCAAAAGCCATGCAGCTGAACATGGTGTTTGCCTATGAGCCGGTGTGGGCGATTGGCACGGGAAAAACTGCCTCGCCCGCACATGCGCAGGCGGTGCATGAGTTTATCCGGCACCGTATCGACCGGCGCAATAGCGATGCCGCAGCGCATGTGCGCATCATTTATGGCGGCAGCGTTAATTCCAAAAATGCCAAGGAATTATTTGCCATGCCCGATGTAGACGGCGGGCTGGTGGGCGGTGCGTCACTTAATGCAGAAGAATTTGTGGCGATTTGCCGGCTGGCGAATTAGTGCGGATCAGCCTTGATGATAAGCAACTAATTTTTCAATTTCGCTTTTGCTGCCCATCATCACGGGCACGCGTTGATGGATGCCGCTTGGCGTAACTTCTAAAATGCGTTGTACGCCAGTCGTCGCAGCGCCGCCTGCCTGCTCCACAATAAAACTCATGGGGTTAGCCTCGTACATCAATCTAAGCTTGCCGTTCGCTGACTTGGCATCAGCGGGGTACATAAACACGCCGCCACGTACCAATATGCGGTGCACTTCAGCCACCATAGAGGCGACCCAGCGCATATTAAAATCTTTTTTGCGCAACCCGGCTTCACCCTGTAAACACTCATCAATATAGCGCTGCACCGGCTTCTGCCAAAAACGATAATTGGACATATTGATCGCAAACTCCTGCGTCTCAGCAGCAATCTGCATATCAGGATGGGTAAGATAAAACTCGCCCGAGTCAGCATCCAGAGTAAAGCCGTTTACCCCGTCGCCAGCTGTCAGCACCAGCATGGTAGATGTGCCATACAAAGCATAACCGGCGCAGATCTGAGCCGAGCCGGGCTGCAGAAAGTCGGCCAGAGCTGTAGTTTTATTTGCACTCTTAAGTATAGAAAATATGGTCCCTACCGAGATGTTCACATTCACGTTGGATGAACCGTCAAGCGGATCGAACAACAGCAGGTACTGACCAATGATGTGATGTTTTTCTGCAATTTCAACGGCATCATCCAATTCTTCCGATACCATGCCAGCCACGTAACCGCTTTGCTGAGTACATTCAATAAAAATATCATTGCTAATCACATCCAGCGCTTTTTGCACCTCACCCTGAACATTCTCAGCCGCCAAACTGCCCATATTTCCCGCCAATGCGCCGCGATCTACCGCCCCAGCTATTTTTTTACAGGCTTCAGCAATATCGCCCAGCATCTTGATAAGCGCAATGCGGTGCTCACCTTGCAGGTGCTGCACTAAAAATGCAGCCAGAGTAATGTCTTGCGCCATACTTAAGCTCCTCATTAAAGACTTTAGTCTATCCCATAATGGCATTGTTTAATATAAATCGATTTGCGTAACCGCTGTGCTTAAACCTACAAATCCAGGGTGATGGCTTGCGTTAAATCAAAAGATTCCTATTTTGTAACCCCAGTCGATTGACATATAGACGGTTAAGGATAAAGATACTTTTTTGCTTACAGATTAAGAGGTGCAGGCATGGCAACAGAAAAAAAAACAACCGTTTCCCCCATCATACGTCGCGTATCTGAAGGCGACATCCCTCCTGACAACAGCACACAAGGCATTGAGGAGTTTTCAGTCAGCGAAAAAATCTCAGCAGCGCGTGAATCAAAATCTACTGCCGTGCAGGATATTATCAATCGCATCGCAACCGGCAAAGATGCTGCAAGCTTGCCAGAGGCACTGCGTGCGATTATGGCTGGCGCCTCCCCGGACGACGCTGCCGCTCTGAGCAAGGCCATCGCCAATATACCCAGCTTCGAAAGCACAAAGAAACGCGCGCACTCCGATGAGGAACTTGCCGCAGATTGGCGCGATGGCGGTTACCCTTACAAAAACCTGTTATCCAGAAAATCTTACGAAAAACAAAAATACCATCTCCAGGTCGAGTTGCTGAAACTTCAGGCCTGGGTCAAAGAAACCGGCCAACGCGTAGTTATCCTGTTCGAAGGGCGCGATGCCGCCGGTAAAGGAGGCACCATCAGGCGCTTCATGGAGCACCTTAACCCTCGCGGCGCGCGCGTGGTGGCTTTGGAAAAGCCCAGCGACGTCGAGCGCGGTCAATGGTACTTCCAGCGCTATATTTCCCAACTGCCTACCGCTGGTGAAATCACCCTGTTCGACCGCTCCTGGTATAACCGTGCCGGCGTAGAACGCGTGATGGGATTCTGCAACAATGATGAATATCTGGAATTCATGCGCCAGGCGCCTGAGTTTGAGCGCAACCTTACCCGTAGTGGCATTCACGTGATCAAGTTCTGGTTCTCAGTCAGCCGTGAGGAGCAACGACGCCGCTTCAAGGAACGCAAAATGCACCCGCTCAAACAATGGAAACTGAGCCCGATTGACCTCGCCTCGCTTGACAGGTGGGACGATTATACAAAAGCCAAAGAAGCCATGTTTTTCCATACAGATACCGCTGACTCACCCTGGACGGTAGTTAAGTCGGACTGCAAGAAGCGCGCCCGCCTTAACGCCATGCGCTATGTGCTGCACAAACTGCCCTACACCAACAAGGATCTATCGGCAATCGGCCCGCTTGATCCGCTTCTGGTCGGCCGTGCGCATATTGTGTATGAACGCGGTGAACACGACAACCAGCCAGTGCTTTAAATGGCATAGCGTTCTACAGTGTATAATTTATATCCCTAGCCATACGACTTAAGGATAAAAATGACACCCAATAAATTCAGCCGGGCGACACAACGTGGCCTTAGTATAGTCGGACAGGGTGTGCTTATTGTCATCGCCATCGCTACTATCTTTGCCGTGTTTCAGGCAATCATGCATATATGGCAAGCACGCACGATTACAGTTGGCGATCTACTGTTGCTGTTTTTGTATCTTGAAGTCATGTCCATGCTCAATCATTATCTTGGCACGGGCAATCTGCCAGTCAGATATCCGCTATATATCGGCATTATCGCTTTGGCGCGCTTTCTGGTGCTGGACATCCATGAGCTGGATGCTTGGCGTATGTTTGCTCTTTCCAGCTCAATACTCTTAATTGCCTTGGCAATTCTGGTAGTGCGTTACGGGCATGTACGCTTCCCCTATATTGATGACATAGATGCTCATTCAAAACAATAGGTTATAGCTCTTCAGCCATGCCCAGCCTGAACCTGACCATGCAATTTGCATCAAGTCACTCTAATCTGCCTACACGTTGGCAATTTCGCAAATGGGCAAAAGCCGCATTGCGTGTGGATACTGAAGTCACGATCCGTATTGTGGATGAAGATGAGGCTCGCATACTCAACAGCACCTACCGCGGTAAAGATTACGCAACCAATGTACTGACTTTCCCAATCGCCGAAGAACCGCATTTAATGGGCGATATTGTCATTTGCGCACCCGTCGTTGAGACGGAAGCCAAAGCGCAGAACAAACCGCTTGAAGCACATTATGCGCATTTAACCGTACACGGTATCTTGCATTTGCATGGTTACGACCACGAAACTGAAGCGCAGGCTGAACTGATGGAAAGCCTGGAAATTTCTATTTTGGCAAAATTAGGGTATGCTAACCCTTATCTCATTACATAGGGCGCCACGCAATGGCCTCCGAACCGGAAAAACCGAACAATAAAACCAGTTTATTAGAACGCTTAAGCAATTTTTTGCTGCGTGAACCTGAAGACCGCGAGCAGCTTGTAGCGCTTCTGCATGGCGCTTATGAAAACCACCTGATGGATGCTGACTCGCTCGCCATGATAGAAGGCGTGCTGCAAGTGAGCGAGATGCAGGTGCGTGATATTATGATTCCACGCTCACAAATGGATGTCATCGACATCACCGATCCACCCGAAACCTTTATTCCGCATGTGATCGAAACCGCACACTCGCGCTTTCCGGTCATCGAAGACGATAAGAACGACGTCATCGGCATTTTGCTGGCCAAAGACTTGCTGCGTTACTACGCGGGCGAAGATTTCAATGTGCGCGACATGCTGCGCCCCGCAGTATTCATCCCCGAAGCCAAACGCTTGAATGTGTTGCTAAAAGAATTCCGCAGCAACCGCAACCACATTGCTATCGTGGTGGATGAATATGGCGGTGTAGCGGGTATGGTGACGATTGAGGACGTGCTTGAGCAAATCGTCGGCGACATTGAAGATGAATACGATTACGACGAAGACGAAGACAATATTCTAAAAGATGCCAAAGGCCATTTCCGGGTAAAAGCGCTGACAGAAATTGCTGATTTTAACGAAGCGCTGGGCACCCAGTTCAGCGATGAAGAGTTCTCGACCATTGGCGGCCTGGTGGTCAATAAGTTCGGCCACCTGCCCAAACGCGGCGATACAATAGTAATCGACAACTTAAGCATCAGCGTACTTCGCGCTGATAGCAGGCGCTTACATTCTATCCTGGTTGAGGTAATCCCGGACGAGCCGTTTCCGATTGAATCAACTTGACCACAACTGTAGCCAGCGAAATAATGAACTAAACTGAATACCAAATCTCTTATTTGGCATACTCTCAGGAGATTCAAATGAAAATCTGGTCGTTGGCAGTTTTCCTCACCGCAAATACCTTATTGGCAAGTATTTCCCATGCAGATGAAGCGCAGACAATGCCGTTGATTAATGAAATTCCTACCGAAGAAAAGGCTTTTGTCGACATCATCAACCAATTTGACAAAACAAAAATCGTTGAACTGCTGGGGGAACCCGCCAAAGCAGACGATGTAAGAATCAAAGGCTCTGACAAAGTGGTCGCTTCAATCTGGTATTACCACAACATTAATACTGATGCTAATGGCACTTATTACCCAACGACCGAGCTTGATTTTATTGATGACAAGGTGGTCATGGTAGTCTTCATGAATCATGACGGCTCAGAAGGGCCTGAGAACGCCCAAACAAACGAGTTGCCTCAAAGCGAACAAAACCAAGTTAAACCAGGCTTATAATTTCACACACAATAAAAAAGGCGCCTTAAGCGCCTTTTTTATTGTGTGTATCCCTGAATTATTTTTTTAGCGAATCACGAATTTCACGCAGCAGCACAACATCTTCTGGCGTTGGTGCCGGTGCTGGAGGTGGTTCTGCCTTTTTCATTCTATTCATTATTTTAACCATTTGAAAAATAACAAAAGCCAGGATAATAAAGTTGATTGCGATCGTAACAAAGTTACCGTAAGCCAAAACTGAACCTGCTTTTTTAGCTTCCGCCAACGCCAAGTCTGCAGGCTGTCCGCTCAAGGCCACATACATATTTGAGAAATCTACATTGCCGATAATTTTGCCCACGATAGGCATGATAATATCGCCCACTAAAGAATCTACAATTTTGCCAAACGCGCCGCCGATAATCACGCCCACTGCTAAGTCCATCACATTGCCTTTAAGGGCAAATTCCTTAAATTCCGACATCATGCTCATTCTTATTCTCCTCAAATTATTTTGTTGGAAATACGGTACCGCATGCGAAATATAGAACTTTACGTTGCAGACTGTCAACAACTTATCCAAACCCCACTGCTGCATTTTTTGCAGAAAGGCGCTACAAGCACGTACAATCGCGCTTAATGAATTGTTGATGTGCGACTATGCTAAAAATAATTAGTAACACCCCCCCGCTTTTAATCGCATTGCTGCTGGGCGCTACAACCGTTTTAGGTTTTGCGCCGTTTTATATCTTCCCCGCGGCCATATTTTCACTCGCCGGATTATGTTATTTATGGATTAAAACACGTAGCCAGAAAACCGCATTCAAGCTGGGTTTCGCGTTTGGTTTAGGGCTTTATAGCGTAGGCATTTACTGGATTTACATCAGCCTGCACGATTTTGGCGGCATGCCTTGGTGGTTCGCGGGCTTTTCCACATTCTGCCTGTGCGCGTTTATGGCATTATTTCCGGCTTTGGTGGGCTGGCTGAGCAAGCGTGTTGGCTCACCTTTAATCAGCATCCCCATTTTTTGGGGCCTGAGTGATTGGATCCGCAGCTGGATTTTCACGGGATTTCCCTGGTTGACAATAGGCTACAGTCAGGTGCCGCATAGCCCGCTGGCTGGCTTTATGCCGATTATTGGAGTGTATGGCGTTTCAGTCATTACCGTATTTATAGCCGCGTTAATCGCTTATTGGCCAGCTAGTCGGCGGCAAAACTTGGTATGGAAACGCAATGCCATTGCGACGTTTGTGCTGATCATTGTTGCCGGCGGCGTGTTAAAAGCAGTGGAATGGACAACGCCCAGCGGCAAACCCATTTCAGTTGCACTGCTGCAAGGCAATATTTCACAAAGTGAAAAATGGTCGCCCGAAACCGCCCAAAGCACTATCAACCAATATATCGAAATGGCAAAAGCCAGCACGGCCGAACTCATTATCCTACCAGAGACCGCGCTGCCGGTGATTTCCAGCCAATTAGACCTTGGCATAATAAATACGCTGAGCACCCACGCCAAACAAAACAACGGGGACTTGCTGGTGGGCATGGTGGAATACAACGACAAAACTGGCGAATATTTTAATAGCGCGCTGAGTTTTGGCAGCGCGCCAACACAAACTTATTCTAAAAATCATTTGGTGCCATTTGGAGAATTTATTCCACTAAAGCAGGTGTTTGGCTGGGTGTATCGTGACTGGCTCAATATGCCCCTCAGCGATTTGTCGCGTGGCGGCAAATATCAAAAACCGATGCATCTGGCCAACCAGAAAGTAGCCGTCAATATCTGCTACGAGGACGTATTTGGTGAGGAAATCATCCGCCAGTTGCCCGAAGCAACCCTGCTCGTCAACATCAGCAATGACGCCTGGTATGGCACTTCCTATGCGGCAGATCAGCACATGCAGTTTTCACAGGCACGCGCACTGGAAACCGGCCGCATGATGCTGCGCGCAACCAACACCGGCGCCACCGCCAGCATAGACCCGCATGGCTACGTGCTTGCCCACGCACCGCACGATGTGAAAACCACGCTGAACATACAAGCGCAGGGTTACACGGGTAGCACGCCTTATGTCATGTGGGGCAACTGGCTGTTTTTGCTGCTTTGCTGTTTTGGATCAGGATTTTTGCTATATAAAACTTATTGCTTGGCAAAAAACCGTTGATACAAAATCGGCAATATAATCAGTGTCAGCAAGGTGCTGGTTATCAAGCCGCCAACAACCACAATTGCCAGCGGGCGTTGAATTTCAGAACCTGGCCCTGTGGCAAACAGCAATGGAACCAGACCAAAAGCGGCAATACTTGCCGTCATCAATACCGGGCGTAGTCTGCGTTTTGCGCCTTCAAATGCAATCAGCGCTTTATCCATCCCCTCGTAAGCAAGCTGGTTAAAGTAGCTCATCATCACCACACCGTTCAGCACCGCAATGCCCAGCAGCGCAATAAAGCCGACGGACGCCGGTACAGAAAGATATTCGCCCGAAACCCACAAAGCAAACACACCGCCTATCATGGCAAATGGAATATTGGACAAAATAAGTGCTGCTTCCTTCATGGAGCCAAAAGTGAGAAACAGCAGCAAAAATACCAGGCCTATAGAAATCGGCACGACAATCCCCAAACGCGCGGCTGCGCGTTGCTGGTTCTCAAACTGCCCGCCCCATTTCAGCCAGTAACCTTCCGGCATGCTCACCTGCGCTGTGACTTTTTGCCTGGCTTCTTCTACGAAGCCCACCAGATCGCGTCCTTCCACATTGGCGGTAACGACCACCATGCGGATGCCGCGTTCACGGTCGATTTTCACGGGACCTTCAATGCGCTCTAATTTGGCGACTGAAGTCAGCGGCACATTCGTACCGTTCGGCAAAGTAAGCAGTAAACTACCAAACTCCGCTGGCGACAGCCTAACATCCTGGCTGCCGCGCAACAGCACAGGGGTTCTGCGCGCGCCCTCCTGAACGACGCCCAGCACCTTGCCTTCCAATTGCGCCTGCAGAATCTGGTTGATGTCGCTCACACTAAAGCCCAATCTGCCTGCGGCCAACCTATCCACTTTAATTTGCAGGTACTGAATACCGCTATTTTTAGGCGTATAGACATCTTGGCTGCCTTTAACCGCTTCCAGCACTTTGATGATTTGCTGCGCTTTTTCATCCAGCACGGCCAAATCAGTACCGTACAACTTAATCGCCAGATCGCCGCGCACGCCCAGTATCATCTCGTTCACGCGCATATCAATCGGCTGGGTAAAGCTGTAATCCACGCCAGGAATGTTGTCCATCACCTTACGCAGCGCCTCTAGCAATTCATCTTTGCTTTGCATGCGCCAATCTTCGTGCGGTTTCAGCACTAAAAACGTATCGGTCTGGTTGAGTCCCATCGGATCCAGACCCAGCTCATCCGAACCCGCGCGCGCATAAATGCCTTCTATTTCAGGCACCTGTTTCATCAATTCACGCTGAATCGCCAGATCGGTCGCGGTGCTTTGTTTCAGCGTAATCGAGGGCAATTTCTCGACGCCGATGATAATATCGCCTTCATCCATCACTGGCATGAAGGTTTTGCCAATCTGCGTATACACCACGCCTGTAAGCACCAGCAACACCAAAGCGGCAATAACCATTTTTTTACTGTTACGCATGGCTTTTTGTAGTATCGGTGCGTAAATCGCATCCAGCTTGCGCACCAGCCATGGCGACTCTTCATGCTTATCTTTGATCAAAAAAGAAGCAATGACAGGAATCACGGTAAGGGATAAAGCCAGCGAACTTGCCAGGGCAAAAATAATCGTCATGGCAACCGGTGAAAACAATTTGCCCTCCAGGCCCTCCAGTGTGAGCAAAGGCAGAAACACCGTGATAATGATGACGATACCTGCCGACACTGGCAAACTCACCTCGCGCATCGCCGCCAAGATAATGCTGAGTTTCGACGACACATGCTTTTTAGGTGTATGCGCCAAATGTGACACGATGTTTTCCACCACCACCACAGCCGAATCCACCAGCATACCAATGGCAATGGCCAGCCCGCCCAGACTCATGAGGTTGGCCGACATGCCAAAGTGCTTCATGAGTAAAAATGTGCTGAGCACCGAAAGCGGCAAAATGCAGGCAATGGTGAGCGCGGCGCGCAGGTTGCCTAAAAACAGCACCAGCAGAATAATCACCAGCACCACGGCTTCCAATAAGGCTTTATTGACAGTATTGACTGCACGTTCGACCAGATTGCCGCGGTCGTAAAACACATGGGTGGTCACGCCTTTGGGCAAGGTAGGGGCGATTTCAGCCAGCTTGGCACGCACCCCCTCCACCACCTCGCGCGCGTTTGCACCGCGCAAACCCAGCACCAAGCCTTCCACCGCCTCGCCTTTGCCGTTACTGGTGACTGCGCCATAACGCGTCAACTCGCCGATGCGCACCTCGGCAATGTCGGCAATGCGCACCGGCACGCCGTTATCGCTGCGAATCACGGTTTCCTTCACATCATCCAGGGTCTTAAACGCGCCTTCTGAACGCACCAGTAGCGATTCTTCACCATCGCTTAATCGTCCGGCACCATCGTTGCGGTTATTTTCACTAATAGCGTCTTGCAGCGAATTCAGCGACACCCCGCGCGCATACATGCGGGCATTATCCGGCACAATTTCAAACGAGCGCACCAGGCCACCCAGTGCATTGACGTCCGCCACGCCAGGCACAGTTCTAAGCTGCGGGCGGATGACCCAATCCAGCAGGCTACGTTTCTCTTGCAAGCTCAGGCTGTCAGATTCCACGGTGAACATAAACATTTCGCCCAGGGGCGTGGTCATGGGGGCAATGCCTCCAGAAATGTCGGCCGGCAAGTTTGCCCAAACGCTACTCAACCGTTCCGACACCTGCTGGCGCGCCCAATAAATATCCGTGCCGTCTTCAAAATCTACCGTAATATCGGTGAGCGCGTATTTCGCCACTGCGCGCAACCCCACCTGTTTTGGGATGCCGAGCATCTCCACCTCAATCGGTGCGGTGATGCGCGACTCCACCTCTTCCGGCGTCATGCCGGGCGATTTAATAATGATTTTGACTTGGGTAGAGGACACATCAGGAAACGCGTCAATCGGTAATGATTGATAGGCAAAATAGCCCAGAATGCTCAAAATGAGCGCCGCCAAAGACACCATGATGCGCTGTCTGAGCGAAAATTCGATGAGTTTATCTAGCATTTGGGCACCTCTAAAAATTCATTCTGATTGGTGCGCATTATTCGCCCCCGCCCATGCCCAGCCAAACACCTTTCAGTGCAGCCGAACCGCTCACCGCAATTTTTTCATGCCCGCTAAAATCGCCTTGCACCAGCGTACTGCCACCTTGCTCAGAAAGAATTGTCACCGGCACAGTTTCAAAGCCTTGGGCTATTTGCTTAAACACCACGGTTTGCTTGCCATTCCGGACGATTGCAGCACTTGGCAAAGCAAAGCTTTGTGCGTGTGCCTGCATCTGAATTTCGGCCTCTACAAACTGCCCCAAAGCCAGGTTTTGTGCACCCTGCTGCACTTCTGCTCGCACCTGCATGGTCTGGCTTGCTTTATTGACACTGCGCATCACAGCAATCACCTTGCCGCTGGCCTGCATTTTTGGCACATTCACCAACAACCCCTTTTCAAGCTGCATCGCACCATCAATCGGCACGTTAATCTCCAGCCACAACGGGTTCAGCTTCGCCACTTTATACAAAGGCATTGCGCTATCCACACGCTGCCCGACACTGGTCATTTGCTCGATGATTTGCCCATCCATAGGTGAAACAATCGCCACCCCGCTTTGCAGGCCTTTTGCGCTATTGAGGCGATTGATGGCCGCGTCACTCATGCCAGCCAGTCGCAGCGCCTGTCTTTTCTCGGCTAACGATGCGCTCAACTCTTCATGTGCGCTTTGTGTTTCAAGATAACGTCTCTGTGCGATAATGCCATCCTTCAACAACTCGCTATCTCTGGCTAATGCGCTCGCCGCCAGCTTCTTTTTAGTTTGCACTTGCAGATATTCGCCCTGCAATCCCACCAAATCCGGACTGCTTAAATGGGCAATCACCTGGCCTTTTTTTACCCCCTGCCCTGTTGCCACATGCATTGCATCAATCAACCCCTGCTGCGGCGCACTGATCATGCGCACTTGCGTGGTCGGAACGACCACTTCTGCCGTGTATTTGCGCGATAGTGGCGCAGCTTTGGCATCAAGCGCAACCAGCTTGATGTGCATACCTTGCAACTGCGAGCTACTTAAGGCAATCACGTCCGCATAGGCGGTTTGATAAATCAAAAATAACAATACACTGGATAATAATTTTTTCATAACAACCTCAATAAATATGGTTTTCTCAATAGTAGCAAGCACGTTCAGTTGATTATGGGAGCACTCCTACGGCCTGGTTATAGCGCGCAATATCCCACCCCACCTGCAGCTGGCGGCGGGTATAGCTGCGTTCAGTTTCGAAGGTTTGGGATTGAATACGCAGCAGGCTGGTTAAATCCAGCTCGCCCAGGGTGTAAGCCTTTTTAGCCAGCTCAGCACTTTTTTTAGCGATTTCCAGCTGCTGTGAAGCGATTTCCAGCTCTTGTTTACTCACGGATAAATTATGTTCAGCCTCATGCATGGCAGCTTCCAGCGCAAAGCGCAAAGTTTCGCGCTGGCTCATAGCGTCGCCTACCGCAAGCTCCGAAGCCGCTTGCAAAGGCGCACTGCGCACCGCACTATCCAGGGGAATGCGCACGCGAACGCCCACGCTTTGGTTATACTGATTATCAAATGCGCCTTGCGAGCTGCGGGCATTCAAAATCACCTGCATGTTCTCGCGCTTTTCTACTTGTGTGAGGTTGCGTTCGCCTTGCGCCAATGTCACCTTTGATTCAGCCGCCAGCCATAAAGGTGACTGCTCAAATCCTTCCAGTTCAGACTGCTTTTCTTCAAAATTCTCGGGGATTTCATTCAAGCCGGTCAGCAACGTGTAGCGAAAACGCGCATGCATCAGCTCTGTTTCAGCACGTAACAGATTTTTTTGTGCCAGCAAAGTATCCTGCTGCACCAGCATCAAGTCGGTTTTTGCTAACTCGCCTGCGCTAAATGTTTTGTTTATTTCAGCTTCCAGACGCTTTGCTTGTGCCATTTTTTGGCTATAAAGCGAGACTTCATTGCGGTTGATGGCGATATCCCACACGGCATCGCGCAATAAGCCAGCAGCTTGCAAACTTAAACTTTCGCGGTCGGCGCTTAGATTGTGCGCACTTAGTTCGGCCACTTTTTCGCGCGCGCCACGCTGCTTGGGCAGCCACACCGGCAACTCAAGCTCAGCCTGCCAATCACGCTCGTTACGCCCGCTACCGATAGTGTCGTTCTGATGGTAAAGCGAAATCGCCGGCGCATGCGGCAGCATACTTTTCGCCATCGTTTCTTTAGCCTGCACATTAAAGGTTTTAGATTGCAGGCTCAGCTGCTGCGGCTGCCGCGTAATGGTTTTTTCCAGCACATCGCGCAAGCTAAGATGGGGGCTCACTACCAGCACGTCTACATGCACACCTGTTTCCTGCTCATGCGCTGCTGCATAGATAGTCTGAGAACTCAACAGCATGCATGCCAGCAAAGCTGCATGCATAAGAGGGGTATTCATATTACACTCCTAAAAATAAAACAAAAAACCTGGAACTACTGCCCAAGTCACTTGAAAAATTTAGCAGTGTGGCGGTGCGCGTGGATTTAAGCGCGTGCGCTCAAACCGGGGAAGAAGTTTGAATAATACAGAGGTTCGTAACGGAGGTCCTTGCTTGACTATAAGAGGCATCCACAGCACTACCAGCAACAAGGCTATAAGCAACTTGAAGCTGCTATCTTGCGTAATGGCCTGGCCTAAATCAACTACGTATCCATGAGAAGCGGCATCCTGAAGCGTGGGGAAAATATCTGGATGTCCAAGACCTGGATCATGCATGTGCATTGCCTGACTGCCATGCGCTGAGCTGCTGCCAACATGGGCGTGCAGAAACGGAGAAATGGCTTGCAATAATGCAAACCATAACACCAATATTTTCAGCAACTTTTTATGTTGACCAACTAACATACATTCAATTTAACAAAAAACCTTTAACAAAACAAATACTATTAAATTCAATCTCGTATTCAGGTAAAATTCAGGGCTCACGAGCCAGCCTGTTTGTTGCAACTTACCGTCGGACACCGCTCACCAAAAATAGTTTTTTAATTTAGAAACAAAATAATGCTTACTTTTCAACAAATTATTCTTAATTTACAGGCTTATTGGGATAAACAAGGCTGTGCCTTGTTGCAGCCTTACGACATGGAAGTGGGCGCAGGCACTAGCCACACTGCCACTTTCCTGCGCTCGCTCGGTCCGGAGCCATGGAAAGCCGCTTACGTGCAGCCCAGCCGCCGCCCTAAAGATGGCCGCTATGGTGAAAACCCGAATCGGTTGCAGCATTACTACCAATATCAAGTGGTGCTGAAACCGGCACCCGCCAATATTCTGGATCTGTATTTAGGCTCACTGGAGGCGCTTGGTTTTGACCTGAAAAAGAACGATATCCGTTTTGTAGAAGATGACTGGGAAAACCCGACATTAGGTGCTTGGGGCCTAGGCTGGGAAGTCTGGCTTAACGGTATGGAAGTGACGCAATTCACCTATTTCCAGCAAGTCGGCGGCATCGACTGCAAGCCGATCACCGGTGAAATCACTTATGGCCTGGAGCGCCTCGCCATGTATCTGCAAGGCGTGGATAGCGTGTACGATTTGCAGTACTCGGAAAACGTAAAATATGGTGACGTGTTCCACCAAAACGAGGTTGAGCAATCCACTTATAACTTTGAACATTCCGATGTGGATTTTCTATTTACCGCATTTAGCGCACACGAAAAACAAGCCAAACACCTCATGGAAAATCAGCTCGCTCTACCTGCCTACGAGCAAGTGCTAAAAGCAGCGCATACCTTTAACTTGCTGGATGCACGTGGTGCGATCAGCGTTACAGAACGCGCAGCCTACATTGGCCGCATCCGCAATCTGGCACGCGCCGTTGCAGCGAGCTACCTGGAAAGCCGCGCCAGACTTGGCTTCCCGCTTGCCTCAAAAGAACGTGCGACTGAAGTGCTAGAGAAACTGGCAAAAGAAAAATTAGAAAAAGAAAAGAAAGCAGCATAATGGCAAGTCAAAATTTACTTATCGAATTATTGGTAGAAGAACTGCCGCCAAAAGCATTAAAAAAACTTGGCGATGCATTCAGCAGTAACCTGTTCGAATCACTGAAAACACAAGGCTTAACCGCAGAAAATTCAACGGTTACCTTTTTTGCCACACCACGCCGCTTGGCAACGCACATCACCACTGTTGCAGCTAAAGGTGCCGATAAACAAATCTCGCAGAAACTCATGCCAGCAAGCGTGGGTTTGGATGCGAATGGTAAAGCCACGCCTGCGCTGATTAAAAAATTACAGGCTTTAGGCGCAGATGAAAGTGCAGTTGCAAAACTCAAAAAAGAAAACGATGGCAAAACAGATATTCTGTTTCTGGATACTGTTCAAACTGGCGCATCGCTGCAAGATGGCTTGCAAAAAGCCTTGGAAGAAACACTCACAAAATTACCGATTCCAAAAGTAATGACCTATCAATTGGCCGATGGCTGGGAAAGCGTCAATTTCGTGCGCCCAGCACACGGTTTAGTAGCCTTGCATGGCAGTGAAGTTGTGCCTGTTACAGCGCTTGGCTTAACTGCCAGCAACACCACACAAGGCCACCGCTTTGAAACTGCAAAACCAAATATCACCATTAAAAATGCTGATAGCTACGCCGAGCAATTGAAAACTGAAGGTGCTGTGATTGCCAGCTTTGAAGAACGTCGTGCCGAGATCGTGCGCCAGCTCAATGTTGCCGCAGCGAAGGAAAACCTGAAACCGATCGAAGACGATGCTTTGCTTGATGAAGTAACCGCGCTGGTTGAGCGCCCGAATGTGCTGCTAGGCGAGTTTGAAAAAGAATTCCTGGAGGTGCCGCAAGAATGCTTGATTTTGACCATGAAGGCCAATCAAAAATACTTCCCGCTGCTTGATGCCAACAACAAACTCACCAACAAGTTTTTGATTGTTTCTAACATTTCACCAAGCGATCCAAGTGCCGTGATTGGCGGCAACGAGCGTGTGGTGCGTCCTCGCTTGGCCGATGCCAAATTCTTCTTCGATCAGGATCGCAAGAAGAAACTGGAAAGCCGTCTGGATGGGCTTGATAAAGTGGTATACCACAACAAGCTTGGCAGTCAGGGCGAGCGTAATGCGCGTGTAGTCAAAATTGCTACCGAAATCGCCAGACAACTCGGCGATGATTATCTGGTGAGCAAAGTCGAATTTGCAGCCAAACTTTCCAAGGCCGACTTGCTCACCGACATGGTCGGCGAGTTCCCGGAACTGCAGGGTATCATGGGGCGCTATTACGCCCAGCATGAAGGTTGGGATGATGATGTGGCCTTTGCGATTGAAGACCATTACAAACCACGTTTTGCGGGTGACGAGTTGCCACGCAACCAAGTTGGAATTTGTGTTGCACTTGCTGATAAATTAGAAACTTTAGTCGGCTTATTCAGTATTGGTGAGAAACCCACAGGAGAGAAGGACCCGTTTGGCCTGCGCCGCCAGGCTTTAGGGATTACTCGCCTACTTGACCGCACTGAAAAACTTACCGATATCAGGTGGTTACTCAGCAAGACGCAAGACTTATTTAACCTTAAGTCTGACGAAGTTGTGATGAATGAAATTATCGATTTTTTTTACGATAGGTTACGTTCTTATTATCGAGAGTTACAAATAACTACACCCGACGGGATGCCAATTAATGCTTATACATTAAATGAAATTGATGCAGTTTTAGAAAACAAGCCTACAGATTTTTATTCGTTTAGAAGTCAATTGATAGCGGTTGGTGCTTTTGGTAGGATGAATGAGTCAACTTCACTTGCTGCCGCCAATAAGCGTATTGGTAATATTCTAAAAAAATCAGAGGGTAAAGTTGACTACAGCATTAATGCCAGCCTATTTCTGGAACCCGCAGAAAAAAATCTTTATAAGGCTTTGAGTGAAATAAAGCCCAGAGCTGACAGATTGTTTGAGTTGGGAGACTATACCGCTTCCCTACAAGCACTCGCCGCCTTAAAAGCTCCTGTGGATGACTTCTTCGACAACGTGATGGTAAATGCTGAAAACGCGGATTTAAAAAATAACCGCTTGGCATTATTGAGCCAGTTACACCAAGCCATGAACCGCGTGGCAGATTTATCCAAATTGGCGGGCTAACGTGAAACTTGTCATTCTTGATAGAGACGGCGTCATCAATCAGGATTCCGTCAACTGCATTAAAAATCCGAATGAGTGGATTCCTATCCCCGGCAGTCTGGAGGCGATTGCTCTGCTCAACCAGTCCGGCTTTCGCGTGGCGATTGCCACCAACCAATCCGGCATCGCGCGCGGATTGTTTGACATGGCAACGCTTAACGCCATTCACGACAAAATGTGCCGTGCCTTGGCGCATGTGGGCGGGCGCATAGATGCGTTGTTTTATTGCCCGCACTCTGCCGACGACCATTGCACTTGCCGCAAACCAAAAACCGGCATGATAGAAGACATCAGTCGCAGGTTTTCTGTAGATTTGAGTGACGTATATGCCGTAGGCGATGCGCCACGCGACATCCAGGCTTTTGCCAATGCCGGCTGCAAGCCCATGCTGGTGCTTACCGGCAAAGGGGAAGAAACCCTGCTGCAAGGAAACCTGCCGGAAGGCACCTTGGTTTTTGCCGACTTGAACGAAGCGGTGCAACATATCATTTCGGAGCATGATTGATGTTACTGTTGATTAGATGGCTGCGCTCACTATTGTTTTTCCTGGGCATGCTTATCATTACGCCGATCTTTGCCTTGCTGGTCATCTTAATGTTCCCTCTCAGCAACATTACCCGCTCGCGCATGGCCAGTTACTGGGCGCACTGTGCCTTATTCTGGCTCAAACTCACTTGCAATCTCGGTTTTGAAGTGCGCGGCCGCGAAAATATCCCCAATCATCCGTCTATCATCTTGTGCAAACATCAATCCGCATGGGAGACCATTGCGCTGCAAGTAATTTTTCCACCGCAAATCTGGGTGTTGAAGCGCGAGCTTTTATTCATCCCTTTTCTGGGTTGGGCTTGGATTGCACTTTCTACCATCCCGATTGACCGCAGCGCAGGCCGCGAAGCGCTCAAAAAACTAGTGGCACATGGTAAAGATAGATTAGCCAAAGGATTATGGGTGGTCATATTCCCGGAAGGCACGCGCATCGCGCCGGGCAAGCGTGGTAAATACCACATTGGCGGCGCTTGGCTGGCCGCACATACGCAGACTACTGTTGTGCCTGTCGCGCATAATGCAGGCTTATTTTGGCGCAAAAACGCATTCATTAAACGGCCAGGCACGATCATAGTCAGCATCGGCAAACCGATTGAAACAGCCGGCTTAAAGGCAGACGCACTCAACCAGCAGGTAGAAGACTGGATTGAATCCGAAATGCTCAAACTCAAGTGAGATTGCTTAAACTTTGACTCGTCAGACACTCACGCTGCGAAGTGGCGAGACGATTTCTTACCTGCTCGAACGCCGTCCGCGCCGCACCATAGGCTTAAAAATCACTGCAGATGGTCTGGTGGTGCATGCGCCAAAACGCATTTTTGAGTTTCAGCTCAATCAGATTCTGCAGGAAAAATCGAACTGGATTTTGAACAAACTGCAAGCACGCGAAGCGAATCAGGTCGAAAAAATCCAGTGGGTAGATGGCGAATATTTGCTGTATTTAGGCAATGATATTCAGTTACAAATTACGCAAAGCGTCCGTAAGAAAGTACCATTTCTTGATCAGAATGTCTTATTTATGGCATTGCCAGAGACCAATATCCATGCGGCCTGTAGCCGCATGACAATTCAATGGTATAAAAAGCAAGCAGCATCAGATTTTAGTCGCCGGCTGGAAATTTTAGCTGCAAAACTCGGTGTGGCGACACCACCACTTACGCTTTCCAACGCGAAATCGCGCTGGGGCAGCTGCAACAGCCACGGTGAAGTGCGTTTGAGCTGGCGCCTGCTGCAAGCACCGCCACACATCATCAATTACGTGATCTGCCACGAGCTTGCGCACTTGAAGCAAATGAACCACTCCGCAAAGTTTTATGCGGTGCTGGAAAGCCTGTTCCCCAATTACAAGGCAGCAGAAAAAGAACTGAAGGCCTTGTCGCCGCACCTGCATCGCATGTAGCCTTTCCCATATTTTGCACCCGCTTTAAAATTTATGCTAAGTTAGCATTGCAGTTATCTGTGGCTTAATTCATAAGGGGGAAATGATGTCTTTTACAGATTCAATCAAGCTTTGCTTTGCTAAATACGCAGATTTTAATGGCCGCGCCAAACTACCTGAATTCTGGTGGTTTGCATTATTCTGTTTTGGTGGCGCCCTGCTCCTGGAAATGGTTGGCAGCTATATTTCATGGGCGTTCTCAGTCGCGACATTATTGCCATCACTTGCAGTGGGGGCTCGCCGTCTGCACGACACTAACAAAAGCGGCTGGCTGCAGATTCTATGGATTGTTCCGATTTTAGGCTGGATTGCCATGATTTACCTGCTTGTTCAGCAAGGCGATGCTGGCGATAACCAATACGGCGCACCACCTGCTAATTAGAACTTGAATTGAAAAAGGGAGCGACTGCTCCCTTTTTTTATTACATCAATTTTTTAATATCACTCGCCATATCGGCCGGTTTTTGCCCGTACTGCATGTACAACCTGATTTTTCCTTCTTTATCAAACACATAGGTTCCGGCGCTATGGTCAATGGTATAGTCATTTTGAGCCTTGCCTTCTATTTTTGAATAGTAGATTTTGAAGTTGCCCAATGTTTCGGCTGTCTCTTGCAAGCTGCCGCGCAAGCCGATAAAGCGCTTGTCAAAATGGGGCACAAACTGCGCCAGCACTTCTTGCGTATCGCGTTGCGGGTCTACCGTTACAAACAAAACCTGCACCTGGTCTGCCTTGTCGCCCAACAGTTTCATAGTCTGCTTCATATCGCTCAGGGTGGTTGGGCACACGTCCGGGCAATGCGTATAGCCAAAAAATAGCGTTACCACTTTGCCCTTAAAGTCGCTCATGGTGCGCAGCTTTCCGGTATGGTCGGTCAACTTCAGCGGTTGCGGAAAATCTGCGCCGGTAATGTCGGTGCCTACAAACGGGGTTGGCGGCTCTGCAAGCCCGCATGCGGAAACCAGCAGCAACAATATGAAAACGAGCAGTTTTTTCATGGTAAAGCACCCTAATTAATCAGCATTTGATTCTAACATAAGCAATAAATTCACAGCTTGGTTTACAATATCGCTTTTACAAAATTTTGTTAAAAGGCAGCAACATGGCAATTCCTAGCTCTATGGCAGATCGCGACGGCGTCATTTGGTACGACGGCAAAATGGTGAACTGGCGCGACGCCACCACCCACGTACTCACCCACACCTTACATTACGGCATGGGCGTGTTTGAAGGCGTGCGCGCATATAAAACCGACAAAGGCACAGCGATTTTCCGTCTGCAAGACCATACCGACCGCCTGTTCCGCAGTGCGCATATTCTGGGCATGAAAATGCCGTTTGATAAAGCTACAATTTCTGAAGCGCAACGTGCTGCGGTGCGTGAGAACAAACTGGAATCTGCCTATATCCGCCCGATGGCGTTTTACGGCGCGGAAGCCATGGGCATTGCCGCCAAAACACTTTCAACACATGTGATTTGCGCAGCATGGAGCTGGGGCGCCTACATGGGCGAGGAAGCCATCACCAAAGGCATCCGCGTTAAGACATCATCGTTCGCGCGCCATCACGTGAACATCACCATGTGCAAGGCCAAAGCCAACGGCAACTACATGAACTCCATCCTCGCGCATCAGGAAGCCGCTCACGACGGCTACCAGGAAGCTCTGCTGCTGGATGTGGACGGCTTTGTGGCCGAAGGTTCGGGCGAGAACATCTTTATCGTCCGCAACGGCAAGCTCTATACACCAGATTTAACCAGCGCGCTGGAAGGTATTACGCGCGACACCATCGTCCAGTTAGCGGGTGAATTGGGTATTCCTGTCATCGAAAAACGCATCACGCGTGATGAAGTCTATGGCGCGGATGAAGCCTTCTTTACCGGCACAGCGGCCGAAGTGACGCCGATTCGCGAGTTGGATAACCGCGCCATCGGCACGGGCAGCCGCGGCGAGATGACCGAAAAACTGCAGAGTTTGTATTTTGATGTCGTTAAAGGCAAATCAGCCAAGCACGCACATTGGCTGACGCTGGTTTAATTGCTAAGGCTTATACTCAATGGCAGACATAAAAGAAATCGAAATCGCGGCAAAAGACCTGCCGCTGCACTGCCCCACCGATGCAGTCGCAGCGTGGTCTTCGCATCCGCGCGTGTTTCTGGACATTGCGGCAACGGGGCAAGCCGCTTGCCCTTACTGCGGGACGAAGTACAGGCTTAAGGCTGGCGAGCACGTTCCGCACCACTAGCTCCAACCCTCAAATTCCGTGGATTCCAGTCAGTCGCATGATACTTTATCCCTGCTTAAAGCTGGCAAGCTGCAAGGCAGCAGGCAACTTAAACTTTCTTGCGGATTAAATCACTTCCCAGAAGAGATTTTTGATTTAGCCGACACATTAGAGATTCTAGATCTCTCGGGCAATGCGCTTTCATCACTACCGGATGACCTGAACCGGTTACACAAGCTACGCATCCTTTTCTGCTCATCCAACCAGTTTACGCATGTGCCAGAAGTGCTGGGTGAATGCCAGAACTTAAGCATGATCGGCTTTAAAGCCAATCAAATCAAACACATTTCTGAGGCTGCAATCCCAACCCAGGCCTTGCGCTGGCTTATTCTGACAGATAATGCAATCAAAACGCTTCCTGCATCAGTAGGCGATTGCAAACACATGCAAAAACTCATGCTGGCCGGAAACCAGCTTGGCAAGCTGCCAGAATCATTGGCAAACTGTAAAAATCTGGAATTGCTTAGAATCTCTGCCAACCAGCTGGAATCACTTCCAGACTGGCTATTCAGCTTACCAAAACTCAGCTGGCTGGCGTATGCCGGCAACCCGTTTTGCAATCAGATCGAAAACAGTCTGCTCGCAAAACGAAATATCCCCCAAATTGACTGGCACGCACTGCATTTGCAACAATTGCTGGGGGAAGGCGCTTCCGGCCTGATCTATCAAGCTTTGTGGGAAACTAAAAATACTTCGGGAGATTCTGAAAGCAAAGCAGTTGCGGTAAAAATGTTCAAAGCCGACATCACCAGTGATGGCTTACCGCGCTGCGAAGTACATGCTACCGTGCTGGCAGGGCAGCACCCTAATTTATTGGGCTTTGAAGGCGTTATTGATAAACACCCGGACGGCACGGCCGGCCTGGTGTTGCCGTTAATGGATGCCGATTTGACCGTGCTGGCCAACCCGCCCAGCTTTGAAACGTGCAGCCGAGACGTGTATGCGCCCAATATACAGCTTACGCTAGACACTGTATTGTATATTGCTCATAGCATAGCGTCTGTGGTTGCGCACTTGCACAAGCAAGGCATCACGCATGGCGATTTGTATGCACATAACATCCTGAGCAATGGCCAGGGCAAATGTATTTTAAGTGACTTTGGCGGCGCTTCATTTTTACCAGAAAATAACATCAAGCATTCACAGCTACTGCAGCGCCTTGAGACGCGTGCATTTGCCTGCCTGCTGGAGGAGCTGTTAGCGCATTGTGATACAAAAAACGGCACTACCGCAGCGCTGTGGCAGCTGCAGGCAGAATGCGCTCAGCATGAGATTGGCAAACGGCCGCTATTGAGCGAAATCATGCAACAATTAAGCCTGTTTCGTAAAACGCACGCTTGAGGGCGGGTGCTATTCAGATGAGCCTCACCAGCAGCACAAAGTCGAATCAGTTCACCGAAATTACCATCGAATCGGCAACGACATATCACGACCCGTTTAATGAAATTACTTTAGATGCTGTATTTACCGAGCCTACAGGTAAGTTACGCCGTATTCCCGCATTCTGGGCTGGCAGCAATACCTGGCGCATTCGTTATTCCTCTGCAACGCTAGGCGTTCATCACTTTGTGACCGAGTGCAGCGACCAACAGAATGAAAGCTTGCATGGCATTAATGGACAAATAAGCATCACTGCCTATTGTGGCGATAACCCATTACTAAGCCACGGGCCCATCCGGGTGGCCGAGGACAAACGGCACTTTGCGTATGCGGATGGCACGCCTTTTTTTTGGCTAGGCGATACCTGGTGGATGGGGCTGACGAAACGCCTGGTTTGGCCGGAGCAATTTAAGCAACTCACAGATGACCGCAAAAGCAAGGGGTTTAATGTGGTACAGCTTGTCGCCGGGTTATATCCAGACATGGCGGCTTTTGACGAACGCGGCGCTAATGAGGAAGGCTTCCCATGGGAGCAAGACTACACAAGCATCAGGCCGCAATTTTTTGATGCAGCAGACCACCGTATCATGCATTTGGTAGAACAAGGCGTCATGCCGTGCATCCTTGGTGGATGGGGGTTCCACCTGCCCTGGCTTGGCGCCGAAAAAATGAAGCAGCATTGGCGCTATCTGGTCGCCCGTTGGGGCGCGCTCCCGGTTGTGTGGACAGCCGCGGGCGAGCAAACCATGCCATGGTACCTATCCTGCAACAAACAGCAAGAACAAGAGCAACTAAAACAGCAATGGACAGAAGTGATCCGCTATATCAAGCAAATTGACGGCTTTCAGCGCCTGATTACGACGCACCCGCAACTCAGCGCGCGCGAATCTGTGACTGATCCATATTTGCTGGATTTTGAAATGCAGCAAACAGGACATCACCAGCCAACTGAGCACCATGCCAAAAGAGCGGCCGAAGGCTGGCAAGCTCGGCCTGCCATGCCAGTCATTAGCGCAGAATCCCGCTACGAAGCGCTTGGCATCGCGCCCCCAGTCACCACCCGCGATGCCAGACAGGCTTTTTGGGCGCACCTGTTAAACAGCGGCTGTGCAGGTCACACTTACGGCGCAAACGGCGTATGGCAAGCAAACCAGCCAGGCCAGCCATTCGGGAAATCCCCTGGCGGCAACGATTGGGGCAATCTGCCATGGAATGAGGCCATGCATCTCCGTGGATCAAGCCAGTTGGCAGCTGCAAAACGATTTTTACTGAGTTTACCTTGGTATAATTTACATGGAATTTGCAAACCAAAAAACAGGTTTGCCACTTTGATGAGCTTAATTAGCCCCCCAAAAACAGCCGTGGCTGCAGCTGCTGCACCAGATGGCAGCACTGCACTGTATTACTTGCTCACCCTAAAACCAATCTCAGTAAACATGGCATCATTTTGCGCACCGGTCTATGCAAGCTGGCTTGACCCGGCAAGCGGGTTAAAAAAATCCATTTCAAATAAAATGTTTATCAATAAGGGCAAGCTTGAGTTCACCCCTCCAGGCAAAAATAGTGATGACGATATTGATTGGATATTACTGCTGGTGACCGGTTAAATAAGCAACTTAAAGCTGGAAAGCACGTAAAGCATCAATAATTCCCAATGACTACTTAAGGTTTTTTAAACCTGATCTCATTCTCCCAATTTAGAACACCGCTCACTTTATTTATATTAATTAATTATATTAATATTCTTATATATTATTTTTAGTTAAATAAAAGAATGTGTATATTGTTTGCCTCCATCCTTTAGGAGCAATCTTATGAAATTTCGCGACCCGGATTTAACCAACAATCCCATCAATGCCGAACACCGGGAACTTGGTATTCCGCCTATTGAGCAGGCTGCTTTACACCCCGGCAAACATCCGATTTTAACGATGGCAATGTGGCTTGCTGTCTTTCTGCTCATTGCTGCTGCGGGCTACCTGATCTCAAGTTTTCTCACAAAAAATGGGATTGCCGGCGGGGAGCAAATCATTACAGAAACGCTTCAGTCCAAGGTGTTTTGGAGCGCGGTTGCTGTCGGCCTGATTGCGCAAATTATTGACGGCGCTTTGGGAATGGCATATGGCATAACCTCGACCAGCTTTCTATTGGCTACAGGCGTTAGTCCCGCAGTAGCCAGTGCCAGCGTGCATATTGCCGAGGTGTTTACAACAGGGGTTTCAGGAGTTTCTCATGTAAAACTAGGCAATGTGAATAAGTCATTGTTTTTAAGATTACTGATTCCGGGCATTCTTGGTGCTGTTTTAGGCGCATTTTTATTATCCAGTATCGATGGAAAAATACTAAAGCCCTACATTTCCATCTACTTGCTGATTATGGGCATTTATATCATCAGCAAGGTTTTTCGTAAAATAAATTCCGCAAAACATGAACCTAAACATGTTGCTAAATTAGCTTTATTTGGAGGTTTCGTTGACTCCGTAGGCGGCGGTGGCTGGGGACCGGTGGTTACCACCACATTAGTAGGTTCTGGGCACAACCCCAGAATCACGATAGGCACTGTGAATTTTGCTGAGTTTTTTCTAACTTTTGCCAGCGCCATCGCTTTTTCTGTGCTAGTTGACGAAGGGCCCTGGCCAATTGTTGCAGGATTGGTATTGGGTGGTTTATTTGCTGCGCCATTTGCCGCTTATGTATGCAAGAGATTACATGCGCGTACGTTGTTGATACTTGTTGGCACGTTAATATCAATGATTAGCATATTAAATTTATATAAATCATTTTAAGTCTGGGGATATCCATCGCCCTGCCCTCGCAGGGCGTATTGCGTTAAGTTAATATGCCTACAGGTTTTTCACTTCCGCGCTTTCACCCCACAACGCTTCAATCACCTGCTCAGCGTTATCCGCTTCGCTATTGGTCCAAAATTGCACCTTAGCAGGTTGATTGCTGGCTGATAGAAAACCATTTTCTTCCAGCTGGCGCTTTAACTGCTTCGCCACCGCCGCGCCGGTATCAATCAAGCTGATTTTGTCGCCGACAATTTCACGAATCGCACCTTTTACAAACGGATAATGCGTACAACCAAGCACAAGGGTATCTGCGCCCTCAGCCAACAAGGGTACGGTGTATTGGCGGATTAAGGCTTTTGTTTCTGGCGTATCCAGCTCGCCACGTTCAACGCATTCCACCAAGCCCACGCAGGCTTGCGTGACGACTTTGACATTACGGCCGTAACTTTCCAGCAGCGCGGCAAACTGCGCGCTTTTGAGTGTGCCCACCGTGGCCAGCACACCAACCACGCCATTCTTGCTGGCTTCCGCCGCCGGCTTTACCGCCGGTTCCATACCAATAATGGGCAGCGGGTATTTCTCACGCATGGCGTCGATGGCCGCCGCTGTAGCTGTATTGCAGGCCACGACCAAGGCTTTTACGTTTTGTGCAATTAAAAAATCGGCAACCGCGAAACAGCGCGCTGTGATTTCTGTCGGTGTTTTGTTGCCGTATGGGGCGTATTTGCTATCTGCCACGTAAAGCAGGTTTTCATGCGGCAACAAGGCATGAATATGTTTCAGCACTGAAATGCCGCCTACGCCGGAATCCATGACGCCGATAGGTTGGCTTGATAATGGTAGAGTTGGCATCGAAACAGGTTTGAATGATTTATAATGAGCGAATTATATAGGATTTTGAATGGCAAACAGACTGAGCAAAATTTACACGCGTACCGGCGATGCCGGCACCACCGGTTTGGGCGATGGAACGCGCGTGGCTAAGGATAGTCTGCGCATCGCGGCGATGGGTGATGTGGACGAGCTCAACTCGATTATCGGCCTGATGCTCACCGAGCCAATGTCACCCAAAATCCAAGATTGTTTAACGCGCATACAGCACGATTTATTCGATATAGGCGGCGAGATTTGCATGCCTGGCCACGCCATGATTAAAGCCGAGCGCGTAACGGCTTTAGAAACACAATTAGACGCGTGGAACGATACGCTCACGCCATTGAAAGAGTTTATTCTGCCGGGCGGCAGCCGCGCTGCGGCTTATTGCCATTTGGCCAGAACCGTGTGCAGACGTGCCGAGCGGCAGATGACCACGCTCAATAACCAAGAAAAGATGACTGAAATTTCTTTACAGTACATCAACCGGCTTTCTGATTTATTATTTGTACTGTGCCGCATTCTTAACAAAGAAGCGGGGTTGCCCGACGTATTGTGGCAGAATACGCATAAAGCCAATCATTAAAAACGTATGATAAAAAGATTCCTGCAAAAAGTTTTTAACAAAAAGTCTAAAGCTGAAATAGCGATTAACCGGGCCGATAGCGCTCAAATCGACACTGCTAAACGCATCCCCGCCAAAATCCACAAAATCAACAAAAACCTGATCAGCCAGGCAGCGCTGAAAACCTGCGAAGGTTTGCAGAAAGCGGGCTTTGAGGCGTTGATTGTCGGCGGCGCGGTGCGAGATTTGCTGATGAATGTTAAGCCAAAAGATTTCGACATCGCCACCAATGCCACCCCGGAGGAAGTCAATCGCATCTTCCGCCGTTCACGCATTATCGGCCGACGCTTCCGCCTGGTGCATGTCTTGTGGGGTAACGAAACGATCGAGGTTTCAACCTTTCGCGGCCACCATCAGGCCGAAGGTGATGGGCAAACCGCTGACAGCGGCCGCATCCTGCGTGACAACATTTTTGGCAGCTTGGAAGAAGACGCCGTACGGCGCGACTTTACCGCCAACGCCTTGTATTACAACCCCGCGCGCGAAGAAGTGCTGGATTTTCACAATGGGGTAGCTGATATCAGAGCCAATCTGTTGCGCATGATTGGCGACCCTGTCACACGCTACCAGGAAGACCCGGTGCGCATGCTGCGCGCGGTAAGATTATCTGCCAAGTTAGGCTTGAAGCTTGAAGCCAAAACGCAGGCGCCTATCCAAAAACTGGCCGACTTGCTGCAGGATGTTCCGCCCAGCCGCCTGTTTGATGAGATGCTGAAATTGTTTTTATCCGGCCATGCGGTAGAAAGCATCAACGCGCTGCGCGAACAGCATTTGCACCATGGCCTGCTGCCCTTGCTGGATGTGGTGCTGGAGCAGCCGCTCGGCGAACGCTTCGTGATGCTGGCGCTGAAAAATACCGATGATCGCATTCTTGCCGGCAGGTCGTCCAACCCCAGCTTTTTGTTTGCCACCCTGCTTTGGCACGAGGTGTTAAAGGCATGGGAGCAATATAAATCACAAGGGCACAATTTCATCCCGGCCCTGCACATGGCAATGAACGAGGTGATTGCGACCCAAGCTGAAAAACTGGCGATTCATAACCGCTTTACCGCCACCATGAAAGAGATCTGGGGCATGCAGCCGCGCTTCGAACAGCGTGCCGGTAAGCGGCCATTCGGCTTGCTTACGCATCCACGCTACCGTGCCGGCTACGACTTTTTATTACTGCGCTGTGAATCCGGCGAACTGCCGATGGAGTTGGGAGAATGGTGGACGCAGTTTGCAGATGCCACAAGCGAAGCACGCGCCGCCATGCTGCTGCCGGACACCATGCCTAAAAAGCGGCGCCGCAAACGTAAAAAACATACCACTCATGTAGAGCCTGCAGCGGATGCCCAAGACACCAACTAACCGCGCTTTTGTTGCGCTGGGCAGCAATTTGAATGGCCCTGCGAGCCAAGTAAAACGGGCCTTCCTGGCCATTGGAAATTTACCTGAAACCAGGTTGGTAAAGCAATCCAGCCTGTATCAAAGCGCCCCGGTAGGCTATGCGAACCAGCCGGATTTTATTAACGCAGTGGCTGAAATCAGTACGCAGCTTTCTCCAGACGATCTGCTTGATGCGCTGCTCAATATTGAGCATGCAGCCGGCCGCGAGCGTCCGTTTGCCAATGCGCCACGTGTGCTGGACTGCGATTTACTGCTGTACGACGACATGGTGACACATACTGAAAAGCTCACATTGCCACACCCGCGCATGCATGAACGCGGCTTTGTGTTGCTGCCACTGGCAGAAATTGCACCTGATTTAGTCATCCCAAACCATGGGAGTGTTGTAAAATTAGCGCTGGCACATCAAAACCAGAATATAAAGAAACTGAATGAGCATATTTAGCAAATTTCCCTATATTGTCATTGAGGGTCCCATCGGCAGCGGAAAAACCACGCTGGCAAGAATGCTGGCCGATAAATTCTCGGTGCAGTTATTAAGCGAAAAAGCAGAGGCCAACCCGTTTTTGCCGCGTTTTTACCAGGATGCACAGCGTTACGCACTGCCAACACAATTATTCTTTCTGTTTCAACGCTCACGCCAGATTAGCGATCTGAATCAACGTGATATGTTCGCAAAACCCACAGTGGCAGATTTCTTTTTAGAAAAAGACCCGCTGTTTGCGCGGCTGAATTTGGATGACGAGGAATATGCGCTGTATCACCAGATTTATACACACTTGCAACTCAAGGCTAGCAAGCCGGATCTGGTGATTTACCTGCAAACGCCTGTGGACGAACTCGCTGACCGCATCGAGGAGCGCAATGTGAGCTACGAGCAGGAAATTCCGCGCGAGTACATCGAGCGGCTTTCTGACGCTTACAGCGAATTTTTTCATACTTACGACGCGTCACCCCTGCTCATCGTCAACAACGAAAAACTGAATATCATCAAAGACGAAAACGCCTTGAATCTGCTGATCGACCGGATTGGGCAAATCAAGAGCAGCCGCGAATATTTCAACCCAAACTTTGAATAATTAACGCTGGCCATGCTGCAAAAACTACAAAACCTGGTGAGATCCGGCGAAAAAATCGCCATGCTCACCTGCTACGACGCCACTTTTGCCAAGCTGATGGAACATGCTGGCGTGGATATTCTACTGGTTGGCGATTCACTTGGCATGGTGCTGCAGGGCGCGGAAAACACGCTGAATGTCAGCATGCACCACATGACCTATCACACTAAAAGCGTGGCTGCAGGCGCGCCAAACACTGTGATTATGGCTGATATGCCGCTTGGCAGCTACGAGCATGACAATGAGGCCGCCTACAAAAATGCGCAATGGCTCATTAAAAGTGGCGCGCATATCGTAAAATTTGAAGGCGGCGGCAACAAGGTAGATACCGCGCGCTACCTGGTTGAGCACGGCATCCCTGTTTGCGCACACCTGGGTTTTACGCCGCAATCGGTCAACCAACTGGGCGGCTACAAAATTCAGGGCAAAACCGATGAAAGTGCCGCGCAGATTATGCGTGACGCTATTGCAATGAGTAACGCGGGCGTAAGCTTTGTGCTGCTGGAAATGGTACCGGCAACCTTGGCTAAAAAGATTACCGAAACCATCAAAACACCCACCATCGGCATCGGCGCCGGCGTGGATTGCAGCGGGCAAGTGCTGGTGCTGCAGGATCTGCTCGGCATTTATACCGGGCCAGCAGATAAAGACCCCGGCGAGTTTAAATCGCCACGATTTGTACGCAATTTTCTGAAAGATACCAACAGTATCCAGGATGCCGTGGCGGCCTATGTAAAAGCCGTTAAAAATAAAACCTTCCCGGCACAAGAGCACAGCTATTAATGCAGATTATCCATACCGTTGCAGCGCTTCGCGCCGCGCTTAAAAGCCAGGCCAGTATCGCATTTGTACCGACCATGGGCAACCTGCATGCCGGCCATATTCACCTGGTAGAAATCGCCAGGCAGCATGCGGAATGTGTGGTAGTAAGCATTTTTGTCAACCCGTTACAGTTTGGCTCGAATGAAGATTTAGCGAGTTATCCGCGCACGTTAGAAGCCGATTGTGAAAAACTGGAAACTGCTGGCGCAGATATTGTGTTTGCGCCAAACGCGAGTGAGATGTACCCTGAAACCCAGACCATGACCATCACCCCGCCGCCCATTGCCAGCGAGCTTTGCGGCGCAAGCCGGCCCGGTCATTTTGCTGGCGTTGCCACAGTCGTCATGAAATTATTCAACATGGTCTTTTTTAATGGCTCAACCAGGCAGGTGGCAGTATTCGGCAAAAAAGACTTCCAGCAACTTTTTATTGTGAAAGCGCTGGTCAGGCAATTTAATCTGCCAATCGAAATTATCGCTGGCGAAACCGTACGCGAAGCTGACGGTCTGGCCATGAGTTCACGCAATGGCTATTTAAGCGCTCAGGAGCGCGCCGCTGCAACCCAGTTAAATAGCGCCTTGCAGGGCATCGTTGATGCGATTCAAAGCGGCAATAAAACTTTTCCCGCGTTAGAAACCACGGCTATCCAGCAACTAAGCCAGGCAGGTTGGCAAGTGGATTACATTGCTGTGCGCAGTGCTAAAACCTTGCTTGTCCCCAAAGAAGGCGAGCACGACCTGGTCGTACTAGGTGCTGCAAAAATCGGCACCACGCGCCTGATTGACAACTTAACTATCACCATTTAAAAATATTTCTGGAGATTTTCTTGAACGACACGCTCCCGCCCTGCCCGCAATGTAATTCCCCATACACTTATCAGGACGGTGATCTGTTGATGTGTCCTGAGTGCGCGAATGAATGGTTGCCCAACACAGCTAGCGACAATACTGAAGGAACCCGCATCATCAAAGATGCTAATGGCAATGTATTGCAGGATGGTGATACCGTGACGGTGATTAAGGATTTGAAGGTCAAAGGTTCGTCACTGGTCGTGAAAGTCGGCACCAAGGTCAAGAATATCCGTCTGGTCGAAGGCGATCACGATATCGACTGCAAAATTGATGGCATAGGCGCGATGAAATTAAAATCCGAGTTCGTTAAAAAGGCTTGAGTTTTTGCAAACCATCAACCAGTTTTTGCGCTAACCATTTGAAAAGACTATAATACGCTTCCTTTTTTCCACTGACTTTGCGAAAGGTTCAAATGCAAAGAACCATGCTCAAATCCAAATTGCACCGCGTGCGTGTCACACACAGCGAGCTGCATTACGAAGGCAGTTGCGCGATTGATGAAACCTTGTTGGAAGCCGCCAATATCCGCGAATACGAGCAGATCGATATTTACAACGTTACCAACGGCGAGCGTTTCAGCACTTACGCGATTCGTGCCGAACGCGACTCCGGTATCATTTCGGTCAACGGCGCTGCCGCGCACAAGGCCAATCCAGAAGACATCATCATCATCGCAAGCTATGCGGTCTATAACGAGATTGAGCTCGTTAAGTTCAGCCCGCAACTTGTGTATGTGGATGAACAAAACCGCATACAATCTCAACGCAACGCAATTCCAGCACAGGCCGCTTAAATGACATTTGACTTAGAAGCAATGAAGGGCGCGGTAGTAGACGCGATTGAAGACATTAAAGGTTTTGATATCAGCGTGATGGATGTACGCAAACTTACCAGCCTCACCAATTACATGATTGTTGCATCGGCAACTTCCAGCCGCCAGGCCAAAGCCATTGCCGACAATGTGCGCGAGAAGCTTAAAGAAAAGGGTTACCACATTCGCGGTACGGAAGGCGAAAAAGACGGTGAATGGGTGCTGGTGGATTTGGACGACATTGTCGTGCACATCATGGTGCCCACTACCCGCGCTTATTATAATCTTGAGCAATTATGGGGTGAAGCGGAAAGCCGCCGCAGCCATATCAAGGCCGAATAAACAAGGTTTTGAGATAATCTGAAAGAGTAATACTTGAAACTGCGTATTATCTCTGTCGGCCACAAAATGCCAAGCTGGGTTGAAACGGCTTGTGCAGAATACATCAAGCGCATGCCGCGCGAACTGACGCTGGAAATCATCGAGATCAAGCCGGACAAGCGTGCTGATGGCAAAAATAGCGCAGTGGTGCAGGAGGCCGAAGCCAGGCGCATTCTGGATGCGGTTGGCAAAGATTTTCTGATTGCATGCGACGAGCGCGGACAAGAAGTGACCACCCTGCAACTCGCCGAAAAAATGCAGCATTGGCAAACGCTTGGCCGTGATGCCAGCATTGTGATTGGCGGCGCGGACGGCTTGCACCCTGAACTAAAAAAACAAGCGGATTGGCTATGGGGTTTATCCAAACTCACCCTGCCGCATGCGTTTGTGCGTGTATTGCTATGCGAGCAACTATATCGCGCATATTCGGTCATTCAAGGCCACCCGTACCATAGAGAGTGATGTTGGCCGCGAATAACCCATGAACAATGCCCTTGTTTGGTTTCGCCGCGATTTGCGCGATTTTGATCATGCCGCGCTTTATTATGCCCTTAATAGCTCGCAAGCGGTTTATTGCGTTTTTATTTTTGATACAGATATTTTAGACAGACTTACCAGCAAAGCAGACCGCCGTGTTGAGTTTATCTGGGAAAGTGTGCAAGAGCTAAAAGCTGCGCTACAAGCCAAAGGCTGCGATTTAATCGTTATGCATGGCAGCGCGCGCAAACTCATTCCGCAACTGGCGCTGCAACTCAATATCCACGCGGTGTTTTCAAACCGGGATTATGAGCCGACGGCGATTGAGCGCGATGCCGACGTTGCCGTGCAACTTGCCAAAATTGACATCAAGTTTCACGAATTTAAAGACCAGGTCATTTTTGAAAAAGACGAGATTTTGTCTTTAAGCGGCAAGCCCTACAGCGTATTTACACCCTATAAAAATGCGCACCTTAAAAAACTAGATGATTTCTACCTGAAGCCTTACAAAGTCGATAGCCGCATGCATAACCTGGCAAAAATAGCGCCCAGCGAACTTATCAGCCTGGAAGCCATGGGATTTGCACGTACCAATTTAAAAGCGCTGCACCTGCCGACCGGCATGAGCGGTGGCAAAAAGCTATTTGAAGACTTTGAGAACCGCATGCATCAATACAAAGAAACGCGCGATTTCCCCGCAGTGAAAGGCGTTTCGTATTTGTCAGCGCATTTGCGCTTTGGTACGGTATCAATCCGCCATTTGGCAAGGCAAGCCAGAATCCGCGCCAATACTGGTTCTCAGGCATGGTTAAATGAGCTGGTCTGGCGCGATTTTTACTTTCAGATTCTGTATCACAACCCGCAGCTTGCTGCCAGAAAGGCTCACAAGCCAGCATTTGAAAACTTACCTTTCCCTAATAATCCAGCACTTTTCAACGCCTGGTGCGAAGGTAAAACCGGCTATCCATTAATTGATGCCGCCATGCGGCAACTCAATCAAACCGGCTTTATGCACAACCGCCTGCGCATGGTCACGGCCAGTTTTCTGGTGAAAGATCTGCTCGTCGATTGGCGCTGGGGCGAGCGTTATTTTGCCGAGCATTTAATCGATTACGACCTGAGCGCCAATAACGGCGGCTGGCAATGGGCCGCCAGCACCGGCTGTGATGCACAGCCCTGGTTTCGCATCTTCAACCCCATCACCCAAAGCGAAAAATTCGATCCGCAAGGCCAGTTTATCCGCAACTATGTGCCGGAATTGGTCAGTTGCGATGACAAGGAAATTCACGCGCCGTGGCAAATTCCACAGCTTCGTCAACAATCCATCAAAATCGTCATAGGCGAAGATTATCCGGCACCCATCGTTAACCATGCCACGCAGCGAGCATTGGCGCTGGATTTATATAAAAACTGCAATCCGCACCCGGATCAAGGCATAGTTATTGCTTAATGCCTTAAGGGCGATCAATTCTATTGTTGTTTTTCAGCAACAGGCTGTTGGCGGCATCTGGAGAGTTTTTTAAACACTGGACAATATCGGTGAGTGTCGTAGATAATAGCTTCGATAGAATTGCTTGAATTTTAATTACAACAGAACAACACATATAATTTAAGTGACCAACACAATGCAATCAACATTAAGAACATTTCTACTCAGTTGCGCCTTGACACTGCTAGTGTCGGGTTGTGCCACGCAAGCCAATAAAGACCCGCTAGAGGGGATAAATCGCGGCATCTATAAATTTAACGACGTGACCGACCGCGCGCTGTTCAAACCTGTCGCAAAAGCTTACAAAACCGTTGCGCCCACGCCGGTACGCAAGGGTTTTAATAACTTTTTCAACAACTTAGGCTCAATCACCACGGTTTTAAACGATTTACTGCAGCTTAAATTCGCAAACGCCTTTACCGATGCCGGCCGTTTCATCATCAACAGCACGTTTGGTTTGGCCGGCTTTATAGACTGGGCTGGCATGGATGGCATCCCTAATCATAAAGAGGATTTTGGCCAGACTTTAGGTCACTGGGGCGTGGGTAACGGTGCTTATCTGGTATTGCCATTTTTAGGCGCAAGTACAGTGCGTGACACAACAGGCCTGGTATTCGACGCCGTAACCACAGACCCGATTACTTATACACACAATATCGGACAAGTCAGGCTGCACAACCAGTTACGCGCTGCGCAATTCATAGACAGGCGCACTGAGTTGCTTGATGCGAAAGATTTTATAGACAACGCCTCGCTTGATCCCTATGCGTTTTATCGTGACGCTTACCTGCAACGCCGTGAAAGCCTGGTGGCTGACGGTGTGGTTGAATCAAAAATCGACGATGGTTTTGAGCCGGCCGATGAAGATAAGCCAGCTGAAGTCAAATAAATAATCCTTAACCTGCCCAATAAAAAGCCCCGCCATTCAACTGGCGGGGCTTTTTAATTTGTAGCTTGGCCGGCTATCAGCCCGCGGCGACGGTCATATTTTCGATTAAAATCGAGCCCGTTTGTCTGGAGCTTTGTTTATTGATGTCGCTGCCGATCGCTATGATGTGCTGCAACATCTCCTTCATGTTGCCTGCGATGGTGATTTCTTCTACCGGATACGCTATCACACCGTTCTCTACCCAAAACCCTGCGGCACCGCGCGAGTAATCACCCGTGACCATGTTCAGGCCATGCCCCAGCACCTCAGTTACCAACAAACCCGTGCCCATCAGCTTTAGCAACTCCGCAAAGCTATGATTGGTATGCTGCACAATCAAGTTATGGCTACCGCCCGCGTTGCCGGTGGTTTGCATGCCCAGCTTGCGTGCCGAATAACTTGACAGCATATAGCCCTGCAAAACACCGCTCTCAACCAGCCTGCGTGATTTTGTCGCAACGCCCTCATTATCAAACGGGCTACTGGCAATGCCTTTTTTAAGGTGCGGCAACTCTTCAATATTCAACAGCGGCGATGCGATTTGCTTGCCCAGGCTATCCAGCAAAAAAGATGATTTTCGATACAAACTGCCGCCAGAAATTGCGCCCACCAGTGACGAAATCAGCCCGGATGCGAGCGGCGCCTCAAACAAAACCGGCACCTGGCAGGTAGTAATGGCTTTCGCCCCCAAGCGGCGTACCGTGCGCTCGCCCGCCAGTTTACCCACATATTCGGCAGATTCCATATCACGCATATCACGCGCGCTGGAGTACCAGTAATCGCGCTGCATATTGTCACCGTCCTCCACTATCACTGAGCAGCTGATACTGTGACGCGAACTGGGGTAACCTCCCACAAAACCATGGGTGTTTGCATAGGCAAAAATACTCTCACTGCTGGAAACGCCCGCCCCTTCGGAGTTGGTAATACGTTTTTTATCGACTGCAAACGCCGCAGCTTCACACTGCCTGGCGATTGCAATCGCCTCATCCACGCTGATATTCCATGGATGATACAAATCCAAGTCCAGTATTTCTGTGGCCATCAAATTGGCATCGGCCAGACCGCAAAACTCGTCTTTGGCTGTATATTTCGCAATATTACAAGCCGCTCCCACCGTCTCTTTTAACGCTTGCGGGCTTAAATCCGAGCTGCTGGCATAGCCTTTCTGGTGGTCAAAATACACGGTGACGGAAACGCCTTTATCGCGGTTATATTCAATATTTTCCGGCTCCCCCATGCGTACCGAAACATTCTGCCCCGTACCAAAACTCACCTCGGTTTCAGCACTGGTGGCGCCAGCCTGCCTGGCATGTTTCAACACATCCTGGCTAATTTGTTTTAAGGTGTCTAAATCCATCAAGCGGTTCGTCATTAAATTTAAGCGATCATACTAAAACTGCTATCATACCGTAGCTAACAATAAAGCCCCAGAAACCTATAGACATCGTGATTGAAAAAAAACCCATAGTAGAGCCCGTCAGCAAGACCAAACTCAAGGCAGAGGCTGACGCACAGCAAGCGATTGGCAAAAAGCTGGTCGATTTACCTAAAGACCGGCTGATGAAACTTAACCTGCCAGAAGCCCTGCTTGAAGCGGTGCTTGAGTCCAAGCGCATCACTGCCAACGGCGCGATTCGGCGCCAAATGCAATATCTGGGCCGGCTGATGCGCGATATTGACAGCACCGCCATCGTAGATCAGCTTCAGCGCTGGGAGGGCAAGCACAACGAAGAAAACGCGCGTTTTCATACGCTGGAACGCTGGCGCACACGCCTGCTTTCTGACAACAATGCAGTGTCGGAATTCTTGCTTGCTTTTCCACATGCCGATAGCCAACAATTGCGTACATTGATTCGCAATGCGCAACGTGAAGAAGCGGCGCAAAAACCGCCTAAGAGCAGCCGCGAATTATTCAAGCTTATTCGAGAAATATCTGAACATAACCATCAGGAATCTTAAACCTGCCACCCAAGCAAAAACAAAATTTAAGCATGTCAAAAATTTTCATTTTCGTTATTTCATTACTTGCACCTACGATCAGCTTTGCTTCCGAAGCTTCAAAACCACTGGATCTTACTAATCACTGGGTAGGGATTGCAGCCTTAATGCTATTCTTTGTCGCTTATCTCGTTGTGATGGCCGAAGAGTTCATCCACCTGCGAAAATCCAAACCCGTGGTGCTCACGGCGGGCATCATCTGGGCGTTGATAGCCTGGTATTATCAATCGCATGGCATTCCTCATGTAGTGGAGGCCGCCTTCAGACATAATCTTGAAGAGTATGCAGAACTGCTCCTGTTTTTGATTGTGGCGATGACCTATATCAACGCTATGGCCGAGCGCCAGGTGTTCGAGGCCTTGCGCACATGGCTGATACGCAAAGGCCTGAGTTACCGCGCTTTGTTCTG
>JBGAVG010000003.1:0-327291 GCA_044228245.1 Methylotenera sp. | reverse complement strand
ACCTGACCACAGCACTTCTCATGGGCGCTGTAGTTTTGGCGGTGGGCGGCAGCAATAAAAAATTTGTATTACTGTCATGCATTAATCTGGTCATTGCGGCGAATGCTGGCGGCGCGTTTAGCCCGTTTGGCGACATTACCACGTTGATGGTGTGGCAGAAAAATATTCATGCCAGTAACGGCATTGTGGATTTTTGGGTGTTCTTTAGCCTACTCATCCCCGCAGCGGTAAATTGGCTGGTACCTGCCAGTATCATGCACTTTGCGGTACCTGACGAAAAGCCCAAAGGCAACAGCATCCAGCTGCCGATGCGGCGCGGCGCGCTGACGATTGTCGGCCTGTTTTTTATCACAATTGCTACGGCAGTGATGGCACACAGCCTGCTTGGCCTGCCACCCGTACTGGGCATGATGACCGGGCTAGGATTTTTACAGCTATATTCATACATTTTGAAAATTCAAGGTGAAAAAACGCATTACGCAAACACCCCGCAGGGTGACATGAGCAACCCAATTCCATACGACATCTATAACAAAGTCGCACGCGCTGAATGGGATACGTTGTTCTTCTTTTACGGCGTCATCATCTGCGTTGGCGGACTGGGGTTTCTGGGCTACCTCGCGCTGCTTTCGCAGGCGATTTATGGCGGCCTGGGGGCAACCAACGCCAACATTGTAATTGGTCTTATTTCCGCTGTAGTGGACAATATTCCCGTCATGTTCGCCGTGCTTAGCATGATGCCGGACATGTCGGTCGGACAATGGATGCTCGTGACCTTAACCGCGGGCGTGGGCGGCTCACTATTGTCAATCGGCTCCGCCGCGGGCGTGGCGCTTATGGGGCAAGCCCATGGCAGTTATACCTTTTTTGGGCACCTAAAATGGGCGCCAGTGGTTGCGCTTGGCTACGCCGCCAGTATTGCAGCGCACATGTATTTTAACAGCCACCTGTTCTAGCGGCGGTTAACAGTGGCTTGCGTGATCTTGCTTTCACCTTCGCGCTCATATTGGATTGCAACATGTTGTCCTTGAAATTTGTTTACCACGGTGGAAAGTTCTTCAGGTTTATCCAGCGCGATATCGTTTATTTTGAGCAATATATCTCCACGCATTAATCCGGCTGTAGCGGCTGGCGAGCCTCGAACCACCGCCAGCACTGTTAAGCCCTTTTCAGCGGCCAATCTTTCAGCCTCACCTGCATTTTTTAGCTTGATGACATGCACGCCAAGTAACGGCGCAGGTAATTTAGCCCAGTAACTTGCAAAATATTTATACTGCGTCGGCTCTTCGGCTAAATCCTCAGCATCAATTTCGCCACCGCCTTTTTTGGCGGCTTCTTTAATCATTTGGATTTTTGAAGCTGCCGTTTTAGCTGACCCATATTTTTTATATATCAGCACGGTATCGGCCTTGATGGACTTGGCATGCTGCAACGCCAGCTCCGGAGCCACGTCGCCCGCCTCGAAACTGGAGGTGCCCATCATGTCGTAGCCGTTTTCCAGCATGCTGATGTTATCGTCATCCTTATGATTGCTCACATACATTTTGGTATCAGGGTTCGCCTGCGTGGAGGTCAAATTACTCGTATTTTGTGCTCTGTAATTTTTTTCATATAAGTTCTCAGCCGCAAATGCGCCTGTGTGTAAGCCAACCAGAAAAACCAAACCTAATAATTTTTTCAGCATGCTTAAAACCCTTTAATTTTTGGCGTGTTATGATTTAACACATTACTAGACACATCATATACAAAACAATTCACATGACAATCAAAATAGGCCTGGTTTCAATCAGCGATCGTGCATCCACTGGTGTTTACGAAGATAAAGGCATTCCCAGCCTGCAGGAATGGCTTGGCCGTGCACTGATGACGCCGTTTACACTGGAAACACGCCTGATTGCTGATGAACAGGACGAGATTGAAGCAACGCTTAAAGATTTGGTGGACTATCAAAACTGCCATTTAATTTTGACGACGGGCGGCACCGGCCCGGCTCCACGCGACGTGACGCCAGAGGCCACGCTTGCAGTCGGCGAAAAGGAGATGCCCGGCTTCGGCGAGCAAATGCGCCAGATCAGCCTGAATTTTGTACCGACCGCCATTTTATCGCGCCAGGTCGCGGTGATTCGCAAACGATGTTTAATCATCAACCTGCCAGGGCAGCCCAAGGCCATCGCGCAAACGCTGGAAGGCCTGAAGGACGAGGCTGGCAAACAAATTGTTCACGGTATCTTCGCGGCTGTGCCGTATTGCTTAGATCTTATCGGCGCACCTTACATCGAAACCAATGCGCAGATCGTCAAAGCCTTCAGGCCCAAATCAGCTGTGATACCGGCTTCAAGTCAGTGAATCAACGAATCAAACCGCTATGAAACCGCTTCCTCAGAAAACTTTGCGCGTAATGCCACTTGTTTTTTGGGCTTTGTTCGCTATCGTCACGGTGCTGATGCTGATCGAACTTGCCCCCAAACAAGGTGGCTGGCCATATTGGGATAAAGTGCAGCATGCGCTGGTATTTGCAGCGCTCGCCTCGGTGGGCTATCTGGCTTTCCCGCAAAAAAAGCGTTGGGTTAGTGTGGGGTTGGTGTGCTACGGCGCCTTGATCGAGTGGCTGCAAAGCGTGCTTACAATGACACGCATGGCGAGTGTCAGTGACTGGCTGGCTGATACCGCTGGCATATTATTGGCAATACAAATCAGTTTGGCCTTGGTTTATTTTGCAAACAAGCCTAAAGCTAAAATACAATAAACCATGACCTCAGAATTTGATTTAATCCAGCAGTATTTTACCAAGCCTTCGCACCATACCAACTTAAGCGTGGGCGATGACGCAGCGCTAATTAGCGTATCGCAAGGCATGGAACTCGCCGTTGCTACCGACATGCTGGTGGCGGGTACGCATTTTTTTCATGATGCCGCGCCCTATGACATCGGCTGGAAAGCGCTTGCGGTCAATGTTTCAGACATGGCGGCGATGGGTGCACAACCCAAATGGGCGACGCTGGCGCTGGCTTTGCCAGAAGTAAATGAAGCTTGGTTAAGCGAATTCTCACGCGGCTTTTTTGCCTGCGCCAAGCAATTTAATGTGGATTTGATTGGTGGTGACACCACACGCGGGCCGCTAAATATCAGCGTCACCATCATGGGTGAAGTGCCTAAAAATCAGGCACTTAAGCGTAACGGCGCACAGGCCGAAGATGACATTTGGGTGAGCGGAAACCTTGGCAGCGCCGCAGCAGGCCTGGCGCATTTGCAAGGCAAAATAAAGCTTGAAAACGATGCTCTGGAAGCCAGTATCCATGCGCTTTACAGGCCGATGCCGCGCATCAGTTTAGGTTTGGCTTTACGCGGCATTGCGAACAGCGCAATTGATATTTCTGATGGACTGGCAGCGGATTTGGGACACATTCTAAAAGCCTCAAATGTGGGCGCGGACATTTTTATTAAACACATCCCGCATTTACCTGCCCTGCAGGCCAATAACGATGCGGGGTTTCAGGCATGTATTTTAGGCGGCGGGGATGACTACGAACTCTGTTTTACAGCGCCGCGAGCTGCAAGAGAAAAAATCGAGGCATTAAGTGAAACCCTGAACCTGCCGCTCACGCGCATCGGCGGTACCTGCACGACACTAGGCTTGCGCGTGTATGATGCGGAAAATAAACTGGTTCAGCTTCAAGCCAAAGGTTATGACCACTTTGCCTGACTCCAAATTTCTACTTTCACATCCCGCACATTTCTTCGCGCTGGGCTTTGGCACCGGCCTGGCAAAAAAAGCGCCCGGCACCTTCGGCACGCTGGCGGCATTTCCATTGTTTTTTGCCATGCCAACTAATGCTTGGGCATTGCCAGCATTAGGTTTGCTATTCATTTTAGGTGTTTATTTTTGCGAGGTGACAGGCAAGCATCTTGGCATATCGGATCATGGAGCAATTGTGTGGGATGAAATTGTCGCATTTTTACTGTTGCTGCATTTTGTTCCGCCATCTGGCATTGTTTGGCTCATCGCGTTTATTTTGTTCCGGCTGTTTGATATTTGGAAGCCGTTCCCCATTCGTCAATGTGATGCCAGGCTTAAAGGCGGTTTTGGTGTGATGTTTGATGATATTCTCGCCGCAATTTACGCACTTTTAACCATACTGGGACTGCAATGGTTGATGACGCAGTTCTAAAACTTTCTCAAGAACTTGGCGCAGCGCTTAAAGCACGCGGCTTCATGCTCGCCTTGGCGGAGTCATGCACGGGCGGCATGGTCGCGCAAGCGGTTACCAGCGTCGCCGGCAGCTCGGCCTGGTTTGACCGCAGCTTTGTTACCCACAGCAATGCCGCCAAAATTGAAATGTTGGGAGTAAGCCCACAAACACTGGAAAGGTTTGGCGCGGTAAGCGAACAGACCGCGCATGAAATGGCTGAGGGCGCGCTTAAATACAGCCACGCGCATATCGCCGGCAGCATCACCGGGATCGCTGGGCCTGACGGCGGGACGGTCGAAAAGCCTGTAGGCACCGTATGTTTTGCATGGGTAGGCCATAACCTACCGCTTACCGTGACGACCGAACACTTTCAGGGCAACCGCCATGAAATACGTCAACAAGCCGCCATTGCATTGCTGGCGGGCATTATCGACAAATTAAACGCTTTAAAAAGTTAGACTTACACTAAATTAAGCGATTAATTCAGTCATGACCGCGATGATGGCCGTGACCATGACCACCACGATCCCAATGTCCGCGCCCGCCATCGCCATGCCCCCAGCCGTGATGGCCTCTACCGCGACCCCAACCGTCGTGATGGCCATGATGCCTGTAACCACCATAATTTTGGTAGCCAAAAGATACTACTGTAGGGGCATAGCTGTAATATCGTGGTGCAGGGCGATAATAAGCCACCGGCTCGTCATAATATACAGGCGCAGGGTAATACACTACCGGCGGTGGAGCATACCCGTAACCACCGATATTGATGCCCAGACTAAAAGAATCGCGTGCATTGGCTGTTGAAATGGTTGCAGCGCCAATCGCTAATACGATAAACATAGAACGTAAAATTTTCATAATCTCCTCCGTTCAAAAATTGCTCTCCCTTGTTGAAGGAACGCATTAGTTTACAAATGGTTGACTTAAATATTCATACTCGCCAAGTTATACAGTGCTTACGTTAAGCAGCAAATTATGGAATAATTAGCAGTTAATTTAAGTAATTCAAAATAAAGGCAAAAACATGGATGACAATAAAAGCAAAGCACTCGCCGCCGCCCTCTCGCAGATTGAAAAACAGTTTGGCAAAGGCTCTATCATGCGCATGGGTGACAGCGATATTGGCGAGGACATCCAATCGGTTTCCACGGGTTCACTGGGCTTAGATATTGCGCTTGGCATCGGCGGTTTGCCGCGTGGCCGCGTGGTTGAAATCTATGGCCCTGAATCTTCAGGCAAAACCACTTTAACGCTTTCTGTGATCGCGCAAATGCAAAAGATGGGCGGCGTGGCCGCCTTTATCGATGCTGAACACGCGCTGGACCCGCAATATGCCGCAAAGCTCGGCGTCAATGTGCCAGAACTTCTGATTTCACAGCCCGATACCGGCGAGCAGGCGCTGGAAATTGCAGATATGCTGGTGCGTAGCGGCTCTGTCGACATTGTAGTCATTGACTCCGTTGCTGCACTCACGCCGCGCGCCGAAATTGAAGGCGAAATGGGCGATTCGCACATGGGCTTGCAGGCGCGCTTGATGAGCCAGGCTTTACGTAAACTTACCGGCAACATCAAACGCACCAATACCTTGGTGATTTTCATCAACCAGATCCGCATGAAAATCGGCGTGATGTTCGGCAACCCGGAAACCACCACCGGAGGCAATGCGCTTAAATTCTACGCCTCCGTGCGTCTGGACATTCGCCGCACCGGGGCAATCAAAAAAGGTGACGAAGTCATCGGCAGTGAAACCCGCGTCAAAGTGATTAAGAACAAAGTCGCGCCTCCATTCAAGCAAGCAGAATTCGATATTCTGTACGGCGAAGGTATCTCACGTGAAGGTGAAATTATCGAGCTGGGCGTGAATGCAAAACTGGTTGAAAAAGCCGGCGCATGGTACAGCTATAACGGCGAAAAAATCGGCCAGGGCAAAGACAACGCGCGTGAATATCTTAAAGAGCATCCGGAAGTTGCCAATGAAATTGATGCGAAAATCCGTGCCAATATGAAAGTTTTAAGCGAAACCATGACCGCCGTTCGTGGTGAGGATGACTAAATAGAATACCAGACCAAAAGCTTGCGCCAGCGTGCGCTGGAATATCTTGGAAAACGTGAATACTCATACGCTGAGCTAGGCCAAAAACTCAAAGCTTATGCTGATGAAACCGATGATATTCCAGCCTTATTAGAGGATTTTAAAAAGCGCGGCTGGCTTTCGGATGCAAGATTTGCCGAACAGATCGTGCATGCGCGTTCACACAAATTTGGCAGCGCCAAAATTGCACATGAGCTTCGCGAAAAAGGCGTGGCGGACGAGCTGATTGCAGAAGCTGTCAGCCAGGTAAAAGAAAATGAGTTAGAGAATGCGCGCGAAGTTTGGCGTAAAAAATATGATGCGGCGCCTGCAAGCCGCGATGAATGGACAAGACAAGCCAGGTTTTTACAGGGTCGCGGCTTTGGTTTTGATGTAATTAAAAAAGTATTAAACACAAAAACAGATGACAATTAAATTAAGCAGCAACACTTTCCAATCAGGAAAAACACCTAGCAGCAACGAGATCCGCCAGGCGTTTCTCGATTTTTTCGCCTCTAAAGGCCATGAGGTGGTCACATCCAGTTCACTGGTGCCACACGGCGACCCTACCCTGCTATTCACCAATGCGGGCATGAACCAGTTCAAAGACGTGTTTTTGGGCTTTGACAAGCGCCCATACACCCGTGCCGCGACCAGCCAGAAATGTGTTCGCGCAGGCGGCAAGCACAACGATTTAGAAAACGTCGGCTACACCGCGCGCCATCATACCTTCTTTGAAATGTTGGGCAATTTCAGTTTTGGTGATTACTTCAAGCAGGATGCCATTGCCTATGCCTGGGAGCTATTGACTGAAGTTTTTAAGCTGCCCAAAGACAAGCTTACCGTCACCGTATATGCCGAAGATGATGAAGCCTATGACATCTGGACGAAAACGATTGGCGTACCTGCCGAGCGTGTGATTCGCATTGGCGACAACAAAGGCGCACGTTACGCCTCTGACAACTTCTGGATGATGGGCGACACCGGTCCCTGCGGTCCGTGTACCGAGATTTTCTACGACCACGGCGCGCATATTCCGGGCGGCCCGCCGGGCAGCCCGGATGAAGACGGTGACCGCTTCATCGAGATCTGGAATAACGTATTCATGCAATTTAACCGCGATGAAGCGGGCGTAATGCACCCATTGCCGAAACCCAGCGTGGATACTGGTATGGGCCTGGAGCGAATCGCCGCCGTGCTGCAACATGTGCATGCCAACTACGAGATTGATATATTCCAAACTCTGATTAAAGCCGCTGCGCGTGAAACCAACTCCAGCGACCTGAACATCCCCAGCCTGAAAGTGCTGGCAGATCATATCCGAGCATGCTCTTTCTTAATCGCCGATGGCGTGATTCCAGGCAATGAAGGCCGCGGCTACGTGCTGCGCCGTATCATCCGCCGCGCCATTCGACATGGATACAAGCTGGGCGCGCGCGCTGCTTTCTTCCATAAGATGGTGACTGATTTAGTGCGCGAAATGGGCAGCGCCTACCCGGAGCTAAGAACTGAACAAACGCGAATTACCAATATTCTTAAAAACGAAGAAGATAGGTTTTTTGAAACCATTGAAAATGGCATGGCGATTTTAGAAACAGAACTTGCCAATACAAAAGATATTTTTAATGGCGAAACCGCTTTTAAACTGCACGACACTTATGGTTTTCCTTTGGATTTAACTGCGGACATCTGCCGTGAGAGAAATGTAATAGTAGATACCGCGGCTTTCGATGGCGCAATGGCGCGCCAAAAAGACCAGGCACGTTCTGCAGGTAAATTCAAAATGGCTGCGAACCTTGAGTATGACGGCATCGCCACTACTTTTTATGGCTATGACAACCTTGAAACTGTGGGTCAAATCACTGCACTGTACAAAGATGGCTCGGCAGTCAAACAATTAAATGAAGGTGACCAGGGCGTCATCGTACTCAACAACACACCGTTCTATGCTGAATCTGGCGGCCAAGTTGGCGACAATGGCGTCATTAAAGGCGAAAACGGTATTTTTGCGGTGGAAGATACACAAAAAATCCAAGCTGCAGTGTTTGGCCATCACGGCGTACTCAAAACCGGCACGTTACACTTAGGCGACCATATTACTGCCCGCATCAATACACAAGCGCGTGCCAGCACCATGCGCAACCACTCTGCCACACATTTAATGCACAAAGCCCTGCGCGAAGTGCTGGGCGAGCATGTTCAGCAAAAAGGCTCGCTGGTGGATGCCGACAAAACACGCTTTGACTTCGTGCACAATGCACCGATGACTGATGCACAGATACGCATGGTGGAAATCAAGGTAAATACGGAGATTCTGGCTAACACCGCATGCCTAGCGCGTGTGATGGATATTGAATCTGCACAGAAAACCGGCGCGATGATGCTGTTTGGCGAGAAATATGGCGATGAAGTGCGTGTACTGGATATTGGCAGCAGCCGCGAACTATGCGGCGGTACACATGTGAGCCGCACAGGCGACATCGGGCTTTTCAAGATTGTGTCGGAGAGTGGTGTAGCAGCAGGTGTACGTCGCGTCGAAGCTTGGACGGGAGATGGCGCATTAACATTTGTGCAGTTACAAGAGGATCAGTTACGCCTATTATCGAACGAGCTGAAAGCACCTATTGGCGAACTTGCCTATAAGGTCGCACAATTGAGCGAGCATACCAAATCACTGGAAAAAGAACTGGCGCGCTTAAAGTCGAAACTCGCATCCAGCCAAGGTGATGATTTAACAGCGCAAGCGGTTGAGATTGCGGGCATTAAAGTGCTGGCAGCCATGCTGGAAGGCGCGGATGCCAATGCCTTGCGTGAAACCATGGATAAACTCAAAGACAAGCTCAAAACGGCCGCGATTGTGCTTGCAAGCGTAAGCGACGGCAAAGTGAGCCTGGCCGCGGGCGTGACGAGCGACTTGATTGCAAAAATCAAAGCAGGTGATCTTGTTAACTTTGTGGCAGGACAAGTTGGCGGCAAGGGTGGCGGCAAACCGGATATGGCGATGGCAGGCGGCACAGATGCCAGCCAATTGCCAAAAGCGCTTGCCAGTGTTGAAAATTGGGTAAGTAGTAAACTTTAATTAAATAAATTCAAGAGCTAAAAATGGCATTAATTGTACAAAAATACGGCGGAACCTCGGTAGCGAATCCTGACAGGATTCGCAATGTCGCCAAACGCGTGGCGCGCTATAGGGCAATGGGTCATCAGATTGTGGTAGTGGTTTCGGCCATGTCGGGCGAAACCAATCGTCTAATCTCTCTTGCCAAAGAAATCATGCCTGAACCAGATCCGCGCGAACTGGATGTGATGGTTTCTACCGGCGAGCAAGTTACCATAGGCATGACAGCGCTTGCCTTGATGGAGCTTGGCATCAAAGCCAAAAGTTACACTGGATCACAAGTCAAAATCCTCACCAACGATGCTTTTGGCAAAGCGCGCATCCTGAATATTGATGACCACAACATCAAGAACGACCTGAATGATGGCTGCGTGGTTGTCGTAGCAGGCTTTCAGGGCGCAGATGCGAACGGCAACATCACCACGCTAGGCCGTGGCGGTTCTGATACGACTGGCGTTGCACTCGCTGCCGCATTGAAAGCGGACGAATGTCAAATCTACACGGATGTAGACGGCGTTTACACGACTGACCCGCGCATCGTGCCAGAAGCGCGCCGCTTAGAAAAAATCACTTTTGAAGAAATGCTGGAACTCGCCTCACAAGGCAGCAAAGTATTGCAAATCCGCTCGGTAGAATTCGCAGGCAAATATAAAGTTAAGTTACGTGTGCTCTCCAGTTTTGAAGATGAAGGCGACGGCACGCTGATCACATTTGAAGAAAATGAAGGAACCAACATGGAAGAACCAATTATCTCTGGCATCGCATTTAACCGCGATGAAGCCAAAATCACCGTACTGGGCGTACCAGACAAGCCTGGCATCGCCTACCAGATTTTAGGCCCTATCGCTGAGGCTAACATTGATGTGGACATGATCATCCAAAACACCGGTGCGGATGGCACCACCGACTTCACTTTCACCGTACATAAAAACGAGATGAACAAAGCCTTGGCTATTTTGCGCGATAAAGTGCAAGGCCACATCAATGCGCGTGAAATCAGCGGTGATGATAAAATCGCCAAAGTGGCTGTGGTCGGCGTCGGCATGCGCTCACACGTAGGCATCGCCAGCCAAATGTTCCGCACACTGGCTGGAGAAGGCATCAATATTCAAATGATTTCCACCAGTGAAATCAAAATCGCTGTGGTGATTGAAGAAAAATATATGGAACTTGCCGTGCGCGTACTACACAAAGCATTTGAATTAGAAGGGGAATAAGCCAATTTCTAATTGATTTATAGAGGCGTTTCGCGTAGTATCACGCCCTCAAAAGTAGTAAACGGAGAGCTGGCCGAGTGGTCGAAGGCACTTCCCTGCTAAGGAAGCATACGGGCTTAAATCTGTATCGAGGGTTCGAATCCCTCGCTCTCCGCCAGTTTTATCTTTAAGAAACACGTAGTATCGCGTATAATGCGTGGCTTAGATTTTGAAATAAATCAAATGCGCCCGTAGCTCAGCTGGATAGAGTACTTGGCTACGAACCAAGGGGTCAGGAGTTCGAATCTCTTCGGGCGCGCCATATAAAACAAGGGGTTAGGCTTAATTGCTTAACCCTTTTTGTTTTTGTGGAAATTTTTTGGTTAGAACCCTGAAGTCCATTCTGAAAGCCAAGCCTTTTTGTATCAGCCCCCAGTGTAAGACATAAAGCGTACTACTGCGGGTTCGGCACGCTTTATATCAAAATCATGGCCTTTAGGCTTGATTTTTATGCCCTTGATGATAGCCTCTATAAGCGGCCTGTCATCATGTGGGCAATCTCTTAGAACAGGAATTAAATCCACTTTATTTTCATGGCCTAAGCAAGGAAACAGTTCGCCTTTGCTGCTGATTCGCACCCGGTTGCAGGATTCGCAGAAATTATGGCTGTGCGGCGAGATGAAACCAATTTTTGTATTGGTGTTGGGAACGCGCCAGTAACGCGCAGGGCCGCCGGTGCTTTCTACACTGTTAATCAAATCGTAACGCGCTCTTAGTAGCTGGAATGTATCTTCATTGCTCACATAGCCCGAATTACGCTGGTAATGTACTGCGCCAAGCGGCATTTCTTCAATAAATGAAATATCGATGCCCTGCTCTATCGCGAACGCCACCAAGGGCAGCGATTCATCATCATTGACGCCGCGCATCAACAGGGTGTTGAGCTTGATTTTGTCAAAACCGGCCTGCTTGGCGGCGGCGATTCCGCGCAGTACTTTGTCGAGGTCGCCCACGCGGGTAATGCGACGAAAGCGGACTGCATCCAGACTATCTAGGCTGATGTTGATACGGCGTACTCCAGCCTGTTTTAAGGCCTGTGCCTGATGTTCCAGTTGCGAGCCGTTAGTGGTAATGACAAGCTCATTTAAGCCTGGCAGCCGACCCACCTCATTAAAAAGCCAGAGCGCATCTTTGCGCACCAGCGGCTCGCCACCTGTAATGCGCACCTTCTTCACTCCGAGCGAAACAAAAGCTTTAACCAGACGAGAACACTCTTCCAGCGTTAGCACTTCATCACGTGGCAAAAACTGCATGTCCTCGGACATACAGTACACACACCTGAAATCGCAGCGATCCGTGATCGACAGACGGATATAGTCCACCTTGCGGCCAAAGCTATCAATTAAAGCAGGCGTAGTATCGATTTTATGCATAACCGCTCAATTAAAACGTGTACATTCCCGTGATCCAGAACATCTCTTTATCGCCCTTGCGTGCCGCCCCTCTTAGGCTAGCGCCATACACATCACTTTCATTAAAGTTGGCGTATTCGATTTTACCAGTGATCTTATCGGTAAAGGGATAGAGCACGCTGGCATCAAACTCGGTACCATATTTGTCGCCAAACCTGCGGTTGACGGCCGTACTACCCAATGTTTCAAAATCCTTGTCAGAATGGAATACGTGATACTCTGCATACAGCTTGGCCTTTTGAATGCTGCCGGAAAGAGTCACGAAAGTATCTTGCATGCCTTGGCGCGGTGTCGCCAGGAATACGTCTGCCCAGCCTTGAAACAGGTGGTTAGTACCCAGCGGCGTCTGGAAGGCATATTTGCCACCATTGCTGGAAAGCTTCTCATGATCGAGGCGTAATGACCATGCCCCATAGCCTGCGCCGCCGCCGAGCTTGAAGTAATGCGCATCAATCAGCGAACTGCCACCACGATAGTCATCCTGTTTAGCATACTCGGCAGTGTAAAGCACTTTCCAGTCTTCGCTGATTTTACGTGCCCCGTCTAAGCGCAGGCCAAAGGTTTTGCTGCTGGCATCAGTCGTAGCAGTTTTAACGGAATCTTGACTGGCGCCCAGGCCATTACCGCCACTTACCACGTAGCTTGCTGCGTTTGGACCGCCAGCTGGTTGGCCGTTTTGCCCCAAGTTGGCTACATCAATGAAGTAGCCATAGCCAATCAGGGATTCGGTAGGGGATATTTTATATTTGGCATTAATGATGTCGATATTGCCATCACGCAGCTTGGTGGTGATTTGACGCACTTTATCAAAGTGAGCGGCGAATATTTCGGTATCTGGAATGCTTTTATTAAGTACAGAGATGCCGTCAAACACCTGCATGTTTTGCCTGAAACCAATGTCGCCGATAAAACGGACATTGTCTAAATTGAGCTGTTGACGCCCCAGGCGTAGCTTGGTGTTTTTAATACCGGTCCAGTCGACATAAAGCTGGTTGATGTCGGTGTAACCCGGGTCGACGATGTTGGGGTATGCCACCTTGCCAGGCTCAGGCACGTTGTCACGGCGGTCATTAAAGTTGTCGTTAAACTCGTGCACATCCGTCAACTGCACACCAAAACTGAAGTTCTTGAACGGCGCAGTCTGCCAGCCGATTAAGCTGCGCAATGTCCAAGCTTCGCCCGTTTTAAGTTTGGGTGCTGTTGCTGCCGTGGATTGATAACCTTCCTGATCCACGTTCTCGTAACGCAACCTGAAGCTGGTCATCGGCTTGCCTTGCTGGATGGCTTCTAACAGCGTTTCAGGCGCGGCCTTGGCGGCCTCTTCGGCCGCAGCAGACAAACTGCTCATTGCCAACAAGGCTGAAAATACAGAAATTTTTAATCGACGATTCATTGTTAAATCCTTTGCCTCAAGAGAAATCTCTATTTTATTAAAAACTGTTTTGTTAAATTACTTAATCGGGCGGTGTAATTTGCTTTATCGGCATGCTTCATATTGCCACTTCCTGATTATCGACAATTACTTCAAAAGCGCCGCTTTCAGGCTGATATTCATACAACTCACCGCTTTGCATATCGAAATACCAGCCATGCAATGCCAATTTACCCTGGTGCACACGACTGCTGATCCAGGGATAAGACATCAGGTTTTCCAGAGAAACCAGAATGGCCGATTGCTCGCATGCGTGCATCAGCATCTGCATTGGCTTATCTTGAAACTCCTTCAGCACCTGCTGGCGCGCATCTTCGGCAATGCCTAACCACTTGGCGATCAATTCTTCTTCGTTACAGGTTGGTGTTTTATGCTCCATCAGGGCGCGGATGCCGCCGCACTGCGCGTGCCCCATCACAATGATGTGCTCGACCTCTAAATTATGGACCGCAAACGCGATGGCTGAAGTCGTGGCTGCAAAGTAAGTCGCCTGCACATGCGGCGGAACCAGGTTAGCCACATTGCGCACCACGAACATATCGCCAGGGTCGCAATCCGTTAGCAAGGCCGGGTCGCAACGCGAATCGCAGCAGGCAATCATCAGCGCCCGAGGATGCTGGCCTTGCTGAATCAACTGACTGAACAAATCATGCTGTTCGCCCAGATAGTTCTGCTGGAAACGCTTGAACCCGGTTAGAAATTTCGAAACATCACGCATGTGTATATAACGTCCGTTAACGGAAACGTTTGCTGCGCACGACTTGATAAGGCCGTCCAACGTAACCGAATGGCGCGCTCCAGACGTGCACCATACGCGTGAACGGGAACACCAGGAACACCGTCATGCCAAAGAACAGATGCACTTTGAAAATGGTATCTACGCCGTTTAACAAAGATGGATCAGGGCGCAGATAGACGATACTTTGCACCCACTCTGCCAGCGCGATCATCACGGCAGGATTATCATGATTAGCATGGCCGATAGATACCGGAATGGTAGAAAGCCCAAGCAGCAAGGTAATCAGCAGCCAGGTCAGGATGAATTTATCTGAGCCGCGGCTCGCAGCAGATACACGCTTATTCAACATGCGGCGCACCCACAATATGGCACCGCCAATTAAGCATATGATGCCAAAAATTGACCCTGCCCAGATCGCAACCATCTGGTGCGCCATATCGGAAACGCCCATCGCCTGAAACCAGCTATGCGGCGTGAGCAAGCCGACAAAATGCCCGAAAAATATCGCGATAATCCCCACATGAAACAGGTTGCTGCCAAGCCGCATATTAGCCTTTGAAAGCAACTGGCTGGAATCGCTTTTCCATGTGTATTGCTCTCTATCAAACCGCAACCAGCTACCCAGCAAAAACACGCTGAGTGCGATATAAGGGTATGTCCCGTAAAGAAAGTTATGTAAGGTCATGATCATCTCCTTTAAGCAGCCAGTTTGGTCAATGTTGCGCGACCTTCGACAATAGAAAGCAGCGCAGCATAGGGGCTTTCTGCTTTAGTCAGGTTCTCGGTCAGTACACTCAGCACCTTCTTGGCGTCCGACAAAAATACCGTCGCTTCGCTGTCATCCAGATAGGCGGTAAACTCCAGCACCAGCGGCAGATAATCAGGCAACTCGTTGGTCACCACTTCAACGCCGTAGTCTTTGTACAGCTCACCCAAATCAATCAAAGCTGGACCGCGGTTTTTGTCATCACCAAACAGATGATGCGTCAGGTGCAGACTGTGCTCTGCCGTCATATCAAAGGTTTTTACGTAATTCGCCTGCAACTCTGTGAGCGAAAAACTGGAAAGGTGACGTAAAAAACCGCTTAAAGCCTCACGCTCAGCCTTGTCGATATCGACGTTCTGTGCAACAAAGGTTTGCAGTTCAGGTAAATGATCGAGTAAATCCTGACTCGGGTATTCCAGCAGCGCGGATAATAATTTATACACTTGCATCATATTCTCCTAGTGGTTATCCCGAGTTGGGGCAAGCTCTTTGGGCTCAACCGTCTCTTTGCGGCGACGCGGAAACAGCGTGATCTTTGAGACGCCATGTGAACTGTCATTGCCGAAACTGAAGCCATTCTGACCTTGGAAGCCAAACGCATCATCCAGTGTTTCTTCTGTATGGCCAGTCGGAATCACAAAACGGTCTTCGTAATTGGCAATCGCGAGGTAACGATACATCTCTTTAGCCTGATCTTCGGTAATGCCAGCAGCATCAAGCGCACGTGTATCCGCTTTGCCTTCCACATGCACTGAACGCTGATAACTACGCATTGCGATCAAACGGTTCAAGGCACTTTCAATCGGTGCGGTCTTGCCTGCTGTTAACAGGTTTGCCAGATATTCGATTGGCAGACGCATGGTGCCTGCAACTGGGATCGCGCCATCCGGGCCGACAGGCAAATTGCCCTGGTCGATCTGCGATTGCACCGGCGAAAGCGGCGGTACATACCAGACCATCGGCAAGGTGCGGAACTCGGGGTGCATCGGGAATGCTATCTTCCAGTCCATCGCCATTTTCCAGATCGGCGAATTGCGCGCGGCGTCCAGCCAGTCTTCGTTGATGCCCTCGAGGCGTGCCGCAGCGATCACTTTGGGATCATTGGGGTCGAGAAAGATGTTGCGTTGGGCTTCATACAAATCCTGCTCATTTTCCATACTTGCCAATTCCTCAATGCGATCCGCATCGTACAGCATGATGCCGTTGTAACGGATACGCCCGACGCAGGATTCTGAACATACGGTCGGCATGCCGGATTCGACGCGTGGATAGCAGCCAATGCACTTCTCAGCTTTGCCGGACTCCCAGTTATAGAACACTTTTTTGTATGGGCATGAACTGACACACATACGCCAGCCACGGCATTTATCCTGATCCACCAGCACGATGCCATCTTCTTCACGTTTATAGATAGAGCCTGATGGGCAGGCTGCGACACAGGAAGCATTCAAGCAGTGGTTGCAGATACGCGGCAGATACATGTGGAAAGTGTTTTCAAACTGTCCATACATCTCTTTCTGGATATTATCCATATTCTTGTCTTTGCTGCGTTTATGGAACTCGCCTGCCAAATCATCTTCCCAATTTGGTCCCCATTTGATTTTCTCCATGCTTTCGCCGGTGATTTGTGAAATTGGGCGTGCTGTTGGCGTAGCTTCAGATAATGGCGCATTTTGTAAATGCGCATAGTTGTAGGTAAACGGCTCGTAATAGTCGTCTATCTCCGGCATGTCCGGGTTAGCAAAAATATTGAGCAGTTTGGAAGTGCGACTGCCGGATTTTAATTCCAGCTTGCCGTTTTTAAGTTCCCAGCCACCCTTCCATACTTCCTGATTTTCCCACTGTTTCGGGTAACCGACACCGGGTTTAGATTCGACGTTATTGAACCAGGCGTATTCCACACCTTTTCTATTGGTCCACACGTTCTTGCAGGTCACTGAGCAAGTGTGACAGCCGATGCATTTGTCCAGGTTAAAGACAAAGGCGAATTGTGCGCGTACTTTCATAATGTTCTCCTTATGCCTTATTTACTTTGCGCCGATGCCGACGGGGTTAAGTTGTGCTTCACGTTCCGGGGTAAGCGGACGTTCCAGCCAATCCACATCCTTATCCGCAATCTTATGTAATGCCACCATGGTGTCGCGCTGGCAGCCTACTGTACCGTAGTAATTAAAACCGTAAGAAAGCTGTGCATAGCCACCAATCATATTGGTTGGTTTCATGATGACACGCGTCACCGCGTTCAAAATACCGCCGCGTTTTCCTGTGCTTGGCGAACCAGGCACATTCACATTTTTCTCCTGTGCGTGGTACATCATCGCCATGCCGCGAGGAATACGCTGCGAAACCACCGCACGGGCTACGGTTGCACCGTTATGGTTCACCGCTTCAACCCAATCGTTATCTTCAATCCCGACTGTTTTGGCGTCGTCCTCTGACACCCAGACATAAGGTCCGCCACGGAATAGCGTTAACATGCGCAGGTTATCCTGATAGGAAGAGTGAATACCCCATTTGGAGTGCGGCGTAATCCAGTTCAATTCCAGATGTGGCTTAGAAGTTACACTCTTAGGTAACGCATTCAACTCGCCCAAGTCCACCATCGGTTTGTAGGTACAGAAACCTTCTCCAAAGTCCAGCATCCACTCATGATCCTGATAGAAATGCGCACGACCAGTCAGTGTGCGGAATGGAATGTGCTCATGAATGTTGGTATAGCCCGCGGTGTAAGACACGTGCTCTGATTCAATGCCAGACCAGGTAGGTGCGGTAATGATTTTGCGCGGCTGCGCCTGAATGTCTCTGAACGTGAACTTATCTTCGTGGCGACCAGCGTATAAGTGATGATGATCAATACCCGTCTTCTTCGACAACGCACTCCAAGATTTATGCGCCACTTCACCATTGGTTTCGGGCGCCATGCGCATCACTGAGTCACACACCTCAATATCTTCCGCCAGCGAAGGCATACCAAAGGAAACACCGGGCTCTTTCACCGTACTGTTATGTTTTTTCAGTTGCTCATATTCACTATCCGTATTCCAGTCAATCCCTTTGATATTGTTGCCGAGCTTGGTCATCAACGGGCCCAGCGCAATGAACTTACGGTAAGTATCGCCATAAGTACGCTCCACCAGTTTGATAATTGCCATGGTCTTGCCTGGAATCGGCTCACAATCTCCTTCTTTCCAGTTTTTAACTTCACCGAATGGCTGCGCCAGCTCTGCGGCGGAGTCATGCTGCATCGGCAAGGCCACCACTTCTTTCTTGGTGCCTAAATGCTTCTCTGCCAGCGGGGAGAACGTCTTGGCAATCGTCTTGAAAATCTGCCAATCAGATTTAGATTCCCAGCCAGGTGACACCGCCTCAGACAACGGATGAATGAATGGGTGCATGTCCGTGGTATTGAGGTCATTTTTTTCATACCAGGTTGCCGTCGGCAAGATGATGTCTGAATAGGCGCCGGTGGAATTGAGGCGGAAATTGATATCCACCATCAAATCCAGCTTGCCGATGGGTGCATCTTCATGCCATGTCACTTCTTTATTACCACGCCCGGCCCCGGATTCCTGCAGTACGCCGTTTTGTGCACCGAGTAAATGTTTCAAGAAATACTCATGCCCTTTGGCAGAAGTACCAATCAGATTAGCACGCCATACAAACAGATTACGTGGCCAGTTGACTGGATTATCCGGATCGGCATACGCCACATCCAGTTCGCCGGATTTCAATTGCCCAGCCACGTACTTAGCTACGGAAGCTTCGTCCGTTGCACCCTTCTTGAAAGCATCTTCAGCCAATTCAATTGAGCTGCGATTAAAGTTTGGCATGGATGGCAGCCAGCCCATGCGTGCTGCTTTAACGTTGTAATCGGCAATAGAATTACCACGGTTTTTGCCCTTGCCGGCAGGCGACAACAGGCTATCGGCATTCAGTGTTTCATAACGCCATTGATCCGTGTGGAAATACCAGTATGAGGTCGAGTTGGTATGGCGAGGTGGACGGTGCCAATCCAGCGCAAAGGCAATCGGTGCCCAGCCGGCCTGTGGGCGCAGTTTTTCCTGTCCGACATAGTGTGCCCAGCCGCCGCCGGTTTGCCCCACGCAGCCGCACATATGCAGCAGGTTCATAATCGAACGGTAGGACAAATCATTGTGGTACCAGTGGTTAATCGCAGCGCCCATAATCACCATGGATTTGCCCTTGGTTTTTGAGGCGTTGTAGGCAAACTCACGGCCGGTGCGCTCAATATCGGCGGCTTTCACGCCCGTCACTTTTTCTGCCCAAGCCGGTGTGTAAGCCACATCGGCATCGTTATAATCTTTAGCCACGTTTGCACCACCCAAACCACGATCGATGCCGTATTGGGCGATTTGCAAGTCAAATACGGTAGCCACCAAGGCCACTTCACCATTGGCTAATTTAACTTTGCGTACCGGCACATTACGGTATAACAAATTATCTTCGCCTTGAGTGAAATGCGGGAAGCCGACGGAGACCACATCGTCACGCACATCAATGCAGGTCAGCTGCGCCAGTGTTTCCTGCTGATTTGCACCGGTTTTCTCGAGCAGATTCCACTTTCCTTCTTCGCCCCAGCGGAAGCCTATTGAACCGTTAGGCGCAACATATGCGTTACTTCTCTCGTCAAAAACAATGGTTTTCCAGTCGGGATTATTGGTTTCGCCCAAAGCCCCATCTAAATCCGAGGCGCGCAGAAAGCGATCTGACACATAAGCATCCCCCTGCTTACGCAGCATCACCTGCATCGGCATATCGGTGTACTTACGTGCATATTCCTGGAAGTACGGATCCTGATTCTGGATATGAAACTCTTTCAGCGCCACATGTCCCATGGCCAGAAACGCCGCGGAATCTGTACCTTGCTTGATCGGCATCCATAAGTCAGAAAACTTGCAGAACTCAGCGTAATCTGGCGCCATTGCCACGATTTTCGCCCCTTTGTAACGCACTTCTGAAGCAAAGTGCGCATCCGGCGTACGCGTCATCGGCAGATTAGCACCAGTGATGATGATGTAGGTCGAGTTGTACCAGTCAGCCGCCTCTGGCACGTCGGTCTGTTCGCCCCAGGTTTGTGGGCTTGCAGCTGGCAAGTCGCAGTACCAGTCATAGAAAGAACCACAGGCCGCCCCGATCAGGGAGAGGTAGCGGGAACCTGCAGCATAGGAAATCATTGACATCGCTGGAATCGGTGAAAAACCGAAAATGCGGTCAGGGCCCCATTTTTTGATGGTGTACACATTGGCAGCGGCGATGATTTCGTTCACTTCATCCCATGAAGTGCGCACAAAGCCACCTAACCCACGTACAGCGGTATAGGATTTACGTTTTTGCTCGTCGGCCTGAATGGCCGCCCAAGCGTCTACGGGGTCTTTGCCGGTTTTACGCTCGGCACGATAAAGGTCAATCAAGCGGCCGCGAATCAATGGATGCTTGATCCGATGCGGGCTATACAGATACCAGGAGAAAGACGCGCCGCGCTGACAGCCGCGTGGCTCATGATCCGGCAAGTCATCCCGGGTACGTGGATAATCGGTCTGCTGCATCTCAAACGACACCAGGCCATTCTTTACAAAGATTTTCCACGAACAGCCGCCGGTACAGTTCACACCGTGTGTGGAACGCACCACCTTGTCGTGCTGCCAGCGGTGACGGTACACGTCTTCCCACTGCCTGTCTTCGTTGGTGACGATACCGTGATCGTTTGAAAAGGTTTCTTTAACCTTATCGAAAAATTTCAGCCTATCCAGAAAGTGACTCATCGCTTAGACTCCTTGATTAATTCTTTTAACTGTTCTACTGGTTAAATTTATGGGTTCTTGATCTCGCTACCTGCGCGCAGGTAGAACCACCAATTCAATATCAGGCACAGCGCATAGAACACGGCAAAGCCGTACATCGCCATCTCGGGCGTTCCCGCCTTGATTTGCCCTTTAATCACTTCGGGGGCAATGAAAGAACCGTAAGCGGCCACAGCAGATGTCCAGCCCAGCACAGGGCCTGCCTGGGTGCGGTCAAAGATGACACCGACGGTGCGGAACGTGGATCCGTTGCCGATACCGGTTGCGGCAAACAACACTACGAATGTGACCAGAAACTCGGCAAAGAAGATTTCCGGGGTGGCGGAATGATAAGCCTGCATCATGATGTAGCCTGCATAAGCTGAAGCAGCCACCATCACTGCAGAGATAATCTGCGTTACGATAGAGCCGCCCACCTTATCAGAAATCCAGCCACCCACCGGACGGATCAGCGCACCCACAAACGGACCGATCCAGGCATAGGTCAAAGCAGAAGGTGCAGCAGGATTCTTGACATGACTCCAGGTTTGAGCTGCCGCGTCAAATATATGCTGCTCGCCGAAAATCACGGTGATAGATAAGGGCAAAGCCATCGAAAAACCGATGAATGAGCCGAAAGTCACCACGTAGAGCGCAGTCATCGACCAGGTATGCTTGTTTTTGAAAATCGCGAACTGCTTGGCAATGTTTTCTTTCATGGTGCCGAATGCAGCCAGCTTCATCACCAGCAATGTTGCCACAATAATGAGCGGCATAGCGACCCACATGTTGAGCAGCCCCAAACCAGTCGGTGCAGGCAGATAAAGGTACAGACCAACGATAGCGGGTACAAATGCCAAAGTGTACAGCCAAGTGATTTTGATGAAGGCCAGCAGGGTTTTCCCGGCATCTGGAGAAATCGGCAGCAAATTGTTCATCCCGAACCATGCTGCTGCTGCCAGCGGCACCAGCAGCAGAATCCAGACGAATCCTGCATTCTGAATATAGGTTGGCGTACCGGCGGCGATTTTACCGAATATCCAGCCGCTATCCTTGACCAGTGCCACGGAATCACCACCCAATGCGCCAAATACCCCGACAGTCATCACCAGTGGAATCAGAATCTGCATGGTGGTCACGCCGAAGTTACCCAGTCCGGCGTTGATGCCCAGCGCCGTGCCTTGCAAACGTTTGGGGAAGAATGTGCTGATATTGCTCATGGAGGCTGCGAAATTGCCGCCGCCCACGCCAGACCACAGCGCCATCAGCTGGAACACCCACAGCGGCCATTCCGGATGCTGCAAGGCAATACCGGTACCGATGGCGGGGGTCACCAGCATGAAAGTCGTGAGAAAGATGGTATTGCGTCCACCCGCCAACCGGATGAAGAACGACGCCGGGATGCGCATGGTGGCGCCAGCCAAGCCTGAAATCGCCGTCAGCGTAAACAGCTCATCCTTGCTGAACGGAAAGCCCAGGTTGCTCATCTGCACCGTGATAATGCCCCACATCAGCCATACGGCGAATCCGCATAACAATGCCGGCACTGAGATCCACAAGTTACGGTAAGCGGTTTTCTTACCTGTGGATTCCCAAAAGTGATTGTCTTCAACGTTCCAGTCTTTGATATTGGTTGACATGTGATTCCCCTTAGATTGGTACTGCTTGTTTTGCGGCCTGACGCTCGTGATGGCGGCCAATTTTGACTGGTCGTACTTCTGTCCAGTACATCCAGATGAGAGATACCCAGATAATGCCGAACATCAGCATAAAGGCGGATGAGCGCACACCGGTCAAATCCACCAGCGCGCCGAACATGATCGGCAGGAAAAACCCGCCCAGCCCACCGGCCATGCCCACTACGCCGGAAATTACCCCAATATTGTGTGGATATTCATCCGAGATGTACTTAAATACCGAAGCCTTACCAATCGCAAACGCAATACCGATGGTAAACATAATGACTGTGAACAGCGTGGCATTTAAGCCGATATGGAAGGTTTGCGGACCTTTCACAGTCATAATGGAAACGTCAGTTTGCGGATATGAGAGGAAAAACAGGCAGACCAACGATACCCACAAGACCCACCAGGTCACGGTATGTGCGCCAAATTTATCTGAAAAATAGCCGCCGACCGCACGCAGTACGCCGCCGGGGATACTGAAAGCTGCCGCCATCATGGCAGCGGTTTTGAGGTCAAAACCATACTCACCGATATAATACTTGGTCATCCACAGCGCCAAAGCCACATAGCCGCCAAACACAATGGAATAATACTGGCTGTATTTCCACACTTTGGGATCTTTAAGCACTGCCAGTTGCTCACGCACGGTAATGGTTTTGCCTGCCTTGTGTGCAGGGTCACTATAAGTGAAAAACCAGAACAGCAGCGCTGTCACCGTCATCAATACTGCATAAATCTGCGGCACCATGGTCCAGCCGTAAGCGACCACAATCAGCGGGGCGACCAGTTTGGTCACCGCGGCCCCGGTGTTGCCGGCGCCGAAAATGCCCATCGCCAGCCCTTGTTTGTTTTTAGGAAACCAGCGTGCGCAATAAGAAATTCCCACGGTAAAGGAGCCGCCGGCAACCCCCACAAACAACCCCGTCACTAAAAACTGCCAATACTGAGTACATTGGGAAATGAGATAAATCGGAATCACCGTCGACAACATCAGGATAAAGAATACGATGCGCCCACCGAACTTGTCAGTCCACATGCCAAGTGGCAAGCGGATCAGCGAGCCTGTGAGTACCGGGGTTGCAATCAGAATGCCAAATTCTGTTTCATTCAGGCCGAGCGTTTCCTTGATCGGAATACCGATCACTGCGAACATCATCCAGATCATGAAACATACGGTAAACGCCAGTGTGCTCAAAACCACCACTGACCAGGCCTTATATTGTTGTGTCGCCATCATTCCTCTCCTACATTAATTACATAATGCAAGATTAGGCTGATCGCAATTGTGTGCCTATTCTCCAGAAGAATGAAAAAGCAACTGCAAAAGAACTAGTCCTTTTGGCTAGTAGTAGTAACTACTATTTAGAGTATAGTAGGCATGCGACACAATGTCGCACCCCTGCATAAGGGAAGAATAGAACATCCTTAAGGAGAATGAACATGTCATTCGACAATACCCCAAAGATTGATACACCGCCTGATCTTGAGCGCCGGAAATTCCTAAACACCGCGGCAGCAGTGGGCGTCGCGGGGACTTTTCTCTCAGCCGGATTGGTCGGCTGCAAAAAAGAAGGCGTATCAGCCATCGGCGGCGCGACTGGGCCCGCCGTAGCCGGAAGTACACACGAAGTGGCGCCTGGTCAGCTGGATTCCTACTACGGCTTATGGAGCGGTGGTCATACGGGCGATGTGCGCGTGTTGGGTCTGCCTTCCGGTCGCGAAATTCATCGCATTCCGGTATTTAACCCTGATGCACTGGTAGGCTGGGGCATCACCAATGAATCTAAAGCCGTGATGGGCACCAAGGCTGACGGCAGCCTGAAATACCATGTGGCTGATACCCACCACGTGCATGGCTCCTATAAAGATGGCACTTACGATGGCAAGTATGCCTGGGTAAACGACAAAATCAACTGCCGTATCGCGCGTATGCGTCTAGATACATTCGAATGCGACAAGATTACTGAGATTCCTAATATCCAAGGCTTTCACGGCATTTTCCCGGATAAGCGTGACCCGGTAGACCAAAGTATTAATTACACCACGCGCGTTTTCTGCGGTGCTGAATTTGCAGCGCCGTTGCCCAACGATGGTCACGACATGGAAAATCCGGAAAAATACCATGCACTGTTCAGTTGTGTAGATGCTGAAACCATGGAGGTGCGCTGGCAGGTGGAGATTCATGGCAATTGCGACCTGACTGCCACATCCTACGATGGCAAACTTGCTGCTACCAATCAGTACAACACTGAAGGTGGCGTAAAGTACGTGGACATGATGAGCGCAGAAAAAGACGCCTGCCTGTTCTTCAATATTGCCCGCATCGAGCAGGCGGTGAAGGACGGTAAGTTCAAGCACTATGGTGATTCTAAAGTGCCTGTGGTTGATGGCACACCTGATGCAAATAAAGACCCTAAAACAGCACTGACTGCCTATGTACCAGTACCTAAAAACCCGCATGGCGTCAATGCATCACCGGATGGTAAGTATTTCATTTGCGCCGGCAAACTGTCTCCAACCGGCACGGTGATTGACCTCAGTTTGGTGCTGAAATGGTTTGATGGCGAAATAAAAAACATCTCCGAAGTAGTCGTTGCTGAAGTCGAACTCGGCCTAGGCCCACTACACACGGCTTTTGATGGCCGCGGCAATGCCTATACCACGCTGTTTTTGGATAGCCAGGTGGTAAAATGGAATCTGGAAAACGCTATTAAGTTCTACAAAGGCGACAAGAACGCCAAGTACGTGGTCGACCGTATCGACGTGCAATACCAGCCGGGTCACCTGAACGCTTCAATGTCAGAAACCAAAGAGGCGGACGGCAAATGGCTGGCGGTGGGTTGCAAGTTCTCCAAGGATCGCTTCCTGCCGGTTGGCCCGATGCATCCTGAAAACGAGCAATTGATCGATATTTCTGGCGACAAGATGGTGCTGGCATCTGAGCACCCGGTACGCCCAGAACCGCACGATTTCATCATCGTTAAGCGCGACATCATCAAACCACGTCAGGTTTACAATCTGGATGAGTTCCCGAATGCGGTGAAAGATCCGAAAGAAGCAGGTGTCTTCCGCAGCGGTAATAAAGTGACCGTAAAAATTACCAGCATGGCGCCAGCTTTTTCTCTGAGTGACTTTAAAGTGAAAGTCGGTGACGAAGTGACGATTATTCTGACCAATCTGGACAAGGTAGAAGATCTGACCCACGGTTTTGCGATTGAAAAGTACAACATCAACTTTATCGTTAATCCACAGGAAACCAAGTCAGTGACCTTCAAAGCTGAAAAGCCTGGGATGTACTGGTGCTACTGCTCACATTTCTGTCATGCATTGCACCTGGAAATGCGTTCACGGATGTTCGTGGAAGCGTAATTTAGTGTCAATGGCATCATCCTGGGGGAGGCCTAGCCTCCCCTTTTTACCTTATAAAAGTTGGTGGTAGCTTTATGCGTTTGTTGAATCCTTTGCGTGCTGGAATAAGTGTGCTGATGCTGGTGCTTGCATCGGCCGCGTACGGCAATGCCTATGAGGCACCGCTGCCAGTACAGCTTTCCACAGACCCAGATTTATGTGCCTACGTCCCTTGCGGTGATGTTATTGCAGATGCCGATAGCTTTTCAGAACGTAAGGGCAAGCCCGCTTATGTCGAGGCCTATCGTAGCAAAAAAGGCGACCATGGCGAGATTGATGATCATAAAGAAAACGGCGACTCTCAAGAAAAGGACAACCATCACGGTGAGGATGACGAGCGTGAGCTGATCGGTTACGTGTTCTTGTCCACAGACATCGTGGATATTCCTGCCTATTCCGGCAAGCCCGTGGTCACCCTGATTGGTATGGATACCAAGGGCATTATTACTGGCGCGAAAGTGCTGCGTCATAGCGAGCCGATTCTCTTGCTGGGCATTCCAGAGGACGAGTTGACCAAGTTCATCAAGCAGTATGTAGGCAAGTTTGTCGGTGACAAGATCGAAATCGGCAAGCCACGTGAGGGGCAGAGCTATATCGGTCTGGATGCCATCACCGGTGCTACCGTGACGGTGGTCGCCCAAAACCAGGTGATGATGCGCAGCGGCGTGCAGATTGCCAGGCAGGTGGGCATTCTAAAACCTACCATACGGCCTCAGGCGAAATTTACCGAGCTTGCCAAATCATCAACCTGGGACGACCTGGTTGCTGAGGGCGGCGTGCAACGCTTGCTGGTCAAGCGCGAAGATGTCGGCCTCGATGCCGCCGGCACACCCTACCTTGATTTGTGGTTTGGTTATCTGAACCAGCCAACGCTGGGCCATGCGATTCTTGGTAAAAGCAATTATGAAAGCCTGATGGCGCGCCTCAAACCGGACGAGCACGCGATATTTATTATCCGCACAGGAGGTAGTGAGTCATTCAAGGGTTCCGGTTTCGTGCGCGGCGGCATCTACGACCGCATCCAGGTGGCGCAGGAAATGGACACCTTCACTTTCCGCGACCTGGATTATCTCAACCTGTATGGCATCGAGGCGGCGGGGGCGCCAGCTTTCAATGAATCCGCCATCTTTATTATCCGTTCCAAGAGTTTCTCAGCGGCTTATCCATGGAAACTGGTGTTCCTGGCAAACAAGATGGACAAGATCACGGGTCACAGGACGTTTACCAGCTTCGACGCCGAATCCTGGCTGCCGGATGCTTATTTGCAGGGTGGTCGTCCGGTCATTATCGTACCGGATCCAACCTGGCTGCGTATCTGGAAGGACAAGACTTTAGGAATCGTTGCCTTTACGGCACTATTGCTATTGATTGGTACGGTATATGCCAAACGCGACTGGCTGGTGCGACGCTGTACACGTAAGAATAAGCACTGGGTCGACGGATTCAAGTACTTCGGGTGGGTCGCCAGCATCGGCTTCGTCGGCTTCGCCATGATGGCGCAGCCTTCAATTACCCAAGTACTGACCTGGTTCCATGCCCTGCTGTTTCAGTGGGAGTGGGAGCTGTTCCTCACAGACCCGTTCATTTTCATCTTCTGGTGGTTCATCATCATCACGGTGTTTATCTGGGGGCGCGGTTTGTTCTGTGGCTGGCTGTGCCCGTTTGGCTCGCTGTCCGAACTGTTGTACAAAATAGGCGGTTGGGTCGGCCTCAAGCGCTTCCAGTTCCTGTTGCCGGAACGCATCCATCACCAGCTAAAATGGCTGAAATACGCGATTTTCTATGGACTGCTGGCGGTGTCGTTCTTCTCTATGGGCTTAGCAGAAAAACTGGCAGAAGTTGAGCCGTTTAAGACCACGTTCCTAGTCGGCATGTTCAATCGCGCCTGGCCTTATACCTTATTCGTTGCAGCTTTGCTCGGTTTGTCTATATTCACAGAGCGTCCTTTCTGCAAATATCTGTGTCCATTGGGTGCTGCACTGGCAATCCCAACCACGTTTCGCTGGTTCGGACTCAAGCGCAAACCGGCCTGCACCACCTGCAGCGCTTGTGCCAAGGGCTGCGGTTCGCTGGCGATTAACCCGAAGGGGGAGATCGACCAGCGCGAATGCATGCTATGTCTGGATTGCATGGTCATGTATTATGACGAACATGCCTGTCCGCCGCTATCGCAGGAGCGCAAGCACCGGGAACGCGCCGGGTTGCCGTTGACACCGGTCGGTGCAGATGGCCACTACATCCCGATTATGCCTTTACCCGCTGAAGAAAAACGTTAGGAAACAACGAATGAGTTCCCCTGATCTAGATCCAGATCTGTTACCGCCTTATGCGAAGTCGGCTCACGCCTGGCTGCTGCATGAAGCGTTGGATCACTTATGGCCATGGAGCCAGCGTGGATTTCAGCATCACAAATGGGTGCTGGCGATAGGCATTGTTCTAGCACTGGCGGTTAGCATAGTCTGGGTAATGGCAGGGCTGGGCAAGGCGACTGCCGGCACGGTGATTGGCTGGTGGGCAGGCTGGAGTGTGTTTGAGATCGTGATTCGCATGTACTCCAAACCTTATATCAAAGAAGGCCCCTGGTGGCAGCGCCATTATCGCCCTGCAAGTATCATGGACATGCTGTGCTACGTTTCTTTCAAAAATCTGCTTGTCGGCGCAGTGCTGTTTGTTGGCTTGAAGGCGCTCGGCTTGCTACAAATGTGAGACTGATGTTTTTTCATCGCATTAATGTTTTCTTTTTTGTGTGTCTATGCCTCGCAGCTTTAAGCGTGCAAGCTGCCGAGTGGCATGTCGCGCCAGGGCAGCGCATTGCCGACGCCATCGCTCAGGCAGCGCCGGGCGACACCGTTCTGATTGAACGTGGAAACTATCAAGAAAACCTGATAATAGACAAGACCTTGCATCTGCAGGGCGTGGGGCGACCAACCATTTCCGGCGGGCTGCTGGGCGACACCGTTCGCGTGACCGCGCCCGATGTAATGATTGAAGGCATCATTATCACCAACTCAGGTAGCGATTTGGGCAAGCAAAATGCAGGTATCTATATCCAACCAGGCGCGCACCGAACTCAAGTCCGCAACTGTGACCTTACCTACAACTTGTTTGGCCTATGGATACAGGGTGCCAACAATGTAGTGGTGGAGCACAACAACATTACAGGTAAACGCGATTTCTATTCCAGCCAGCGCGGTAACGGCATCCAGCTCTACGACACCGAGGGCGCCAGAATTATTAGCAACAATATCAGTTTTGTGCGCGATGCCATCTACGTGGATGTCTCCCACCATGCGCAGTTTCGCAAGAATCGCTTGCACCACAGCCGCTATGGCACCCATTACATGAACTCATACAATAACGTATGGGAAGATAACGAGACATATCTCAACCGTGGTGGCTTGGCATTAATGGAAGTACGCAATCAAGAAGTACGCAACAACATTGCTTGGGGCAACTCCGATCACGGCATCATGCTGCGTACTATTCAGGATTCGGTCATTGAGAACAATATTGTTGCTGGCAATATGCGTGGCTTTTTTATCTACGATGCCGAATACATTACCCTGCGAGGTAATCTGGTGGTAGATAACCAGACCGGTGTTCACCTGTCAGCCGGCTCAACACGCAATTCAGTTGAGGCCAACGACTTCATTGCCAATCATGAGCAGGTGAAGTACGTTGCCTCGCGCGACGAAGCCTGGGGCGTGAAAGAGGGCAATTATTGGAGCAACTATCTAGGCTGGGATCGCGATGGTAACGGCCGCGGCGATATCCCATACGAAGCCAATGACATGGTGGACAGGCTTTCCTGGAAGCACCCGATGATGAAACTGCTGCTTGGCAGCCCGGCAGTACAAAGCTTGCGATTGATCGCCCGGCAATTTCCTTTGTTACGTGCACCCAGCGTGGTGGACTCTGTTCCTCGTACAACGCCGCAACACACAGACTGGAGGCAGTGGCTTGGCAAATATTATCGTTAACGGGCGAGGCGTTACCCGACATTTCGGCGCAATCCGCGCGGTAGATGGGGTTGATCTCGATATCCAGTCCGGTGAACTGTTCGGCCTGATAGGGCATAATGGCGCTGGCAAAAGCACGCTGTTCAAGATGATGCTGGGTCTGTTGCCATTGAGCAGCGGCGAGATTCGTATTGATGGAGAATCTGTCAGTAATAGTAATTTCCGTAATGTACGGCGCAAAATCGGTTATCTGCCAGAAAATCTGGCGTTGTATGACAATTTAACCGGTTTAGAAACGCTACACTTTTTTGCCAAGTTAAAAGGTGCAGACGTGCAGCAATGTGCAGCAAAGCTGGAGCGCGTTGGCCTTGCCGATGCCGCAAACCGGCGTGTGCGCGAATACTCCAAGGGCATGCGTCAGCGTTTGGGCTTTGCGCAGGCCTTACTAGGTGAACCGCGCCTGTTGTTTCTGGACGAGCCGACCAACGGCCTCGATCCTGAAGCTATCCGCGAATTCTTTGCCATGCTGCGCGATTTGCAGGCGCAAGGCGTTACCATGATTCTTACTTCGCACATTCTTGCCGACATTCAGGAGCGCGTGGACAGGCTGGCCATCATGAAAAATGGCAAAATCCAGAGCTGCGGCAGCGTACAGGCGCTGCGTGAAACAGTGAACCTGCCACTAATACTGGAAATAGGCGGCACGGTAACAGCTGATCAGGTGGCGCAGGTACTGGGCGGCCTGCCTGTCGTTTCGATTGAGGCACGACTTGATCGTCTATGGGTGAAATTGCCGCGCGAAGCCAAGATGCAAGCACTCGCTCGGCTCATGACTATAGGCGAAGGGATGCAGGATCTGCACGTGCGAGAACCTTCTTTAGAAGATGTATTTTTTGGATTGGCAGAATAATGATTGAATTCGCACAACTCGGCACGATTGCCGGCAAAGAATTTCGGGATCGCATCCGCAATCGCTGGGTATTGGCGATTGCGGTAGTGTTCGCTGCCTTCGCACTGGTGATTGCCTATTTTGGCGCTGCACAACAAGGTGCGGTGGGCTTTCGCTCTATTGAAATCACCATTGCCAGCCTGGTCAGCCTGGTCATTTATCTGATTCCGTTAATTGCCCTGATTCTAGGCTTCGATGCCATTGTCGGCGAGCGTGAACGCGGCTCGCTGGATTTATTGCTGACCATGCCCATTACCCGGCTGGAGTTGATACTAGGCAAATATTTAGGGCTATCCGCCGCGCTGGCGCTTTCTACGGTGGCGGGCTTCGGCTTAGCGGGCGTTGCCATGGCAAATCAGCTAGATCTGTATGCGCTGCTGAACTACAGCGGCTTCATACTAAGCTCGGTGCTGCTCGGCATGACTTTTCTCAGCCTGGCGGTGATGATCTCAGTATTTGCCACTGACCGTGCCGGGGCCTCCGGTCTAGCCATTGCTTTGTGGTTTTTCTTTGTTCTGGTGTTTGACTTGCTATTACTCGGCGCGTTAGTTGCAACGGGCGGGCACTATGGCGGTGCAATCTTTCCGTACCTGCTATTACTCAACCCTGCTGATGTTTTCCGTGTATTGAATATTTTTAGCCTGGATGATGTACGTACTCTGTATGGCATGGCGACAGTCTTTCCCGAAGAGCTAGCCAACCCATGGTTACTAGGCGGCATTATGCTGCTATGGATTGCAGCACCACTTTCGATTGCCCTTTGGAAATTTAAACGATGAAATTTATGACGACAATGCTATTTAACTCCCACCACGCCTGGCTGCTGTCGGCTGTTCTGCTGGCTGCCTGTAGTCAGCAGGCGGCACAAAACATTGCGCCGGTTGAAATAACGCGTGAAACCGCATGCAGCCTGGATGGCATGACCCTCGCCGACTATCCAGGCCCCAAAGCTCAAATTATTTACGCCGAGGCTACCGCACCGGAATACTTCTGCGACTTGATGGAAATGTTCGATATCTACCTCAAGCCAGAGCAAGCGCGCAAAGTGGATGCTATTTATGTGCAGGATATGGGGCAAACCCAGTGGGAGGAGCCGAAAGGGCACTGGATTGACGCAAAAAGTGCTTTTTATGTTGTCGGCTCAAAAAAAATGGGCTCAATGGGGCCAACTTTCGGTTCATTTGCCAAAGAGGATGATGCCAAAGAATTTATCAGAGCTAACGGCGGCAAAGTGTATAAATTTGGTGAAATCACGCCGGATATGGCCGCTCTTGATGGCGGCGCCCTGCACGATCAACACATGTAGCGCCTCAGAAAAAGCTGGTTTCCAGCGGTTTATGCTACCAGCCCATGCTCTACCGCATAGACTGCAGCCTGCACGCGGCTGGCCAGATTGAGCTTACGCAGGATGCCTTGCACATGGATTTTGACGGTAGACTCCGCCAAGTCAAGTGAACGTGCGATTTCTTTATTGCTGGCGCCACGCGCCAGCATGACAATGATTTCACGCTCACGCGGCGTGAGTTTCTCAAGCCCCGCTTCTCTGGCGTTACCCTTTTGCGGCATGCGCATGGCATCCGCCAGCTTACCGGCCATTTGCGATGACATCACGGATTCGCCTGCCGCGGCGCGGCGAATGGAATCCAGCAAAAAATCGGTCTCAATGTTTTTCAACAGATAGCCACGTGCACCGGCACGCAAGGCTTCCAGCAAATCATCGGCGTCTTCAGACACTGTCAGCATAATAATTTGGCTCTGCGGCGCTTCTTCTCGCAACAATGGGATGGCTTGCAAGCCACTGGTGCCCGGCATGTGCAAATCCAGCAGCACGACATCCGGCTTGAGTTGTTTGGCGCGCTTGACACCTTCCAGCCCATCGCCTGCCTCGCCGACCACCTCAAACCCTTCCTGGCGCTCCAGCAATAACTTGATGCCACTGCGAAACAGCGTGTGGTCGTCAACAATCAGTACTCGAACCGGCTTCATATGGTCTGTTATTCTTGCAAGTTTTCAGGAAGTATAAGGCAAATACGTGTTCCCTTGTCAGGCTCGGCGTCAAAAGAAAGCTCCGCACCAATGCGGTGGGCGCGCTCGCGCATGATGCGCAAGCCGACATGACTGTCGCCTGCGTCACGCGATGCATCAAAACCAACGCCATTGTCCTGTATATCAATTACGCACTGTTCCGCACAGCCCAGTTTCACTTCCACACGGCTGGCTTTTGCGTGTTTACGCACATTAGAAAGCGACTCCTGCACGATGTGCATAATCTGCAATACTTGTTCGGGCTGTAGTTCAGGGGCGCTGCCTTGCGCTGTGAAAACCGCCTCAATTCCCGTTTGTCCTTCAAATTTCTCCAAAGCGCTGCGAATAGCCGTTTCCAGATCAGTACTGCCAATGCGGGTACGGAAATGCACCAGCAATTCCCGCACATCATCATAGCTCTCCTGAACGCCCTCGCGAATCTGCGCCAGACTCTTCAAAGCCTCTGTAATGCGGTCTTTTTGCAGATCTTCCTGCAGCAGCTGCACCTGAATATTGAGAAACGCCAATGACTGCGCGATGCTGTCATGCAGCTCCTGCGCCAGCAGGTTACGTTCTTCTGAAATCGCTACTTCCTTATCCAGTGCGACCAATTCTTTATTTTTAGCTTCAATACTGCGCGTTTTTTCTTCCACACGCTGTTCGAGCGTAGCGTAAATGTCATGTAATTCACCCGCCATGCGGTTAAATCCGCCAGCCAGTTCTCCAAGCTCATCGTTGCTGGTGACAGGCAGGCGCACATCAAAATCCGCTTCTGCCATGCGTTGGATCCCTTCACGCAGGCGCATCACCGGGCGCACCACCATGTGCGAGAATAAATAAACCAGCAGCACCGTCCCTACAAGCGCCAAACTCACTAGGGCGATCTGCAAAAAACGCAATAAAGTAGTGGCACGTGCATTACTATGCTCTACCATGGTCACCAGTTCATTAATGCCTGCTACAAATCGCTCCAGCATAGGCCGGTACTTCGCCAGCAGGGCTTGCTGTTCAGCGGTGTCTGAAGTATTGAGAACCCGCATAATATAAGGATTAATGTCGGCATTCCACGACTGACGCAGTTGCACCATCTGTTTTCTGACATCTGCATCCTTGGGTAAGAATAACGGTCTTTGTGGATTCCCCAATTCCAGCTCAGTCAAGGTTTTCTCAAACAAAGCAATTTCATGATCAATATCACTGCGCAACTGCGCAGTGGGCAGTTTTACTTGTTGCTCCAGTAAATATGCAATACGATACGAACGCATGCGCTCGCGCCCCGCATCATTAATGGCCGCCGCACCGCCTTCCAGGCGCCACGACACCAGCAAGGTTGAGCCTATCGCAACCAGTGCGACTAAAAAATAAAATACCAGCAGCCCGATGATTTTGTCTCGTATCTTTAGCTTCATCATAGAGAGCAGATTCCTTTCCAACCCAGCCAAATTTGTCACTTTAACATGCGCCTGAATCCAAATTTTGGATTTAACAAATCACCTTGATTTAAATCAACCAATTCAGGCAAACTAATTTTTATGTGGTGCATACGCACACTTTCTGTGCATTTGACATATTTTCCCGCTAATCAAATTTTGCAATCATTCCATATAAAATCCAATTGATTCAAAGTGATAAGTCGCGCACTCCAAGCTGGCACGGCAATTGCCTATAGTCAATTGATTCATCCATTTAAGTTGCCATGTTAAAAGTAATGATTGTCGATAATAACCGTGACCGCACCAAGTCACTCAAGCAATCTCTGCTTGATACCGGGTACGAAGTGATTGCACATCTGAAAGACACGGTCAACCTGGAGGGCGCCTGCTGTGAATTGCAGCCGGATGTTGTCATTATTGATACGGACTCACCTAGTCGCGACACCTTGGAAAACTTATGTGTCATGAGTATGCATCACCCGCGCCCGGTAGTGATGTTTACGCATGATGGCGATAAAGAAAAAATTAAAACCGCCACGCAGGCAGGGGTAAGTGCATACGTGGTGGGGACCATTCCCAGCGAAAGGTTGACGCCCGTGATTGATGCTGCAGTTGCCAGATTTGAGGAATTTAAACATTTACGTACCGAGTTGGCCATGGCTAAAACACAGTTGGATGAACGCAAGATTATTGAGCGCGCCAAAGGGTTGCTGATGAAACAGCGCAATCTGGATGAGGAAGAGGCTTATGGTCTATTGCGCAGCATGGCGATGAAAAAGAATATGAAACTGGCCGATTTATCGAATCAGTTGATAGAGGCAGCCTCGATGCTGATTGTTTAGTTATCAAGTCAATGTGTTTACCCAACGGCGGGAAACCACAAAGTTTTAGATGTGCCAATGACGGCGCGGTGAATTTAAACGCATAATTTAAATTTAAGTAATTGAAATATAAGACAAAGGCGTCTTAATAGCGAGGTTAGCACCCTTGCCGTTAAGGCGCCTTTTTTATGGGCAAAATTTTTAGCTAGGAGTAAAAAATGAGTAAAGAAGTGAAACCAGCATCAACCTTAATCGACGCGACCTCTGTGACCGAAGCTGCCGGGGCAGGAACTCAATCTGTTGACGCAAGCCGCCGTAACTTTTTCAAACACAGCATCGCCGGTGCGTTTGGCGCAGCTGCGATGATGAACATGATGCCGGCCGGCATCAGGAGCATGGCGTATGCGGCAGGTTCGGACGCACCTGAAATTACCGAGGTAAAAATTGGTTTCATTCCCCTCACAGACTGCGCCCCCATTGTCGTGGCAGCCGAAATGGGCTTCGATAAAAAATATGGCATCAAAATTACGCCGTCTAAAGAAGCCTCTTGGGCTGGCGTGCGCGATAAAGTTGTGAATGGCGAACTACACGCTGCACACGTGCTGTATGGCCTGGTGTATGGCGTGCAAATGGGCATTGGCGGCCAGCAAAAAGATATGGCCGTGCTCATGGCTTTAAATCACAACGGCCAAGGTATTACGCTATCAAATCAACTGAAAGATAAAGGCGTAAAAGATGGCAAAACACTTAAACGCGTGATGGCGAATGAAAACCGTGATTTTACCTTTGCGCAAACCTTCCCTACCGGTACGCATGCCATGTGGCTGAATTACTGGCTGGCGGCGAATGGCATCGACCCGGTAAAAGATGTGAAAAACATTGTGGTGCCCCCCCCACAGATGGTGGCCAATATGCGTATCGGCAACATGGATGGCTACTGCGTAGGCGAGCCGTGGAATGCGCGCGCCATTTACGACAAAGTAGGTTACACCGTAGCTACCAGCCAAGATATCTGGGTAGACCATCCGGAAAAAGTATTGGGTGCAACGGCTGAATTTGTCGCCAAAAATCCTAATACGGCACGCGCCATGATGATGGCGATTTTAGAGGCCAGCAAATACATTGATGCCACAGCAAACCGTGCCAAGGTAGCAGAACTGATATCTGGCAAATCCTATGTAAACGCACCAAAAGATGTCATTTTAGGCCGTTTCCTGGGGGATTACGACAACGGCAATGGCAAAAAATGGAAAGACGCTAATTACATGAAGTTTTATGACGACGGCAAAGTGCCGTTCCCGTACATATCCGATGGCATGTGGTTCTTAACACAGCACAAACGCTGGGGCATGCTGAAGTCTGATCCTGATTACTTGGGCATCGCTAAAAAAGTGAACCAGGTTGAGCTTTACAGCCAGGCCGCCAGCCAACTGGGGGTGAGTGTGCCTAAAAGCGAAATGCGCAGCTCAAAACTCATGGATGGCATTGTGTGGGATGGCAGCAACCCCGCCGCCTATGCGAGCGCTTTCAAAATCAAGGCTTAATTCTTAACCATAGGGAATAAAAATGAGCGCAATCGGGATTAAACCAGAAAGCATACAAATGATCATGCAAAAACCGGAAACATCGAAAGTCGATATGAAAGCTGAAAAGGCTGCAAACGATGTGATTGAGCAGCCGTCAACACCAGCAGCCTTAACAACAGGGGCGGCAGCTAAAACACCAAGCCAGTTTTCGACAACAGCCAGGGTGTTTTTTCAATGGCTGCTGCCGCCAGCAATCGGGCTACTGCTGTTACTGGCAGTCTGGACATTGATTTCGTATCAGTCGCAAGGGCTGCCAGGGCCGGTATCTACCTTTAAGGCTGCGATGGTTCTATTCAGCGACCCGTTTTATATCAACGGGCCGAATGACCAGGGCATCGGCTGGAACATTCTTAACTCACTGCAGCGTGTGGGCTTAGGATTTGGCATGGCGGCGCTGGTGGGGATTCCGCTGGGCTTTATGATTGGCCGGTTTGAGTTTTTATCGCGCATGACTTCTCCCATTATCAGTCTGTTGCGCCCTGTTTCACCCTTGGCGTGGCTACCGATTGGTTTGCTGGTATTCAAAGCCGCTAATCCGGCAGCCATCTGGGTGATTTTTATTTCTGCCATCTGGCCGATGATTATCAACACGGCTGTGGGAGTAAGCAAGGTGCCGCAGGATTACATGAACGTAGCCAAAGTGCTTAATCTGAGTGAGTGGAAAATCGTCACCAAAATTTTATTTCCTTCAGTATTGCCCTACATGATGACAGGCATACGCTTGTCGATTGGTGTGGCCTGGCTGGTGATTGTTGCGGCAGAAATGCTCACCGGCGGCGTGGGAATCGGCTTCTGGGTGTGGGATGAATGGAATAACCTGGTGGTTGAACATATCATCATCGCGATTTTCGTGGTGGGTTTAGTCGGCTTGCTGCTTGAGCAAGGGCTGATTTTACTGGCAAAACGCTTTTCTTACGAATAGCTTTTCAGATCAAAAAAAGGAAACGATGATGGAAAAACATGTACAGGAAAGACATATGCAAGAAAGATACGTACAGCTTGAAAACGTGAATATGCGTTTTGTCACCAAAAAAGGCGTCTTCGAGGCTTTGAAAAACATTAATCTAAACATTAACCAGGGTGAGTTTGTATCAATTATCGGCCACTCAGGCTGCGGCAAATCAACGGTGCTCAATTTAATTGCGGGATTACTGGAACCCACCAGTGGTCATTTGTTTTGCGCAGGTCGTGAGATTGCAAAACCGGGCCCTGACCGTGCAGTCGTGTTTCAGAACCACTCGCTGCTGCCATGGCTGACCTGCTTTGAAAACGTCCACTTGGCGGTTGAGCGCGTCTTTAAGCATGAAACGCAAGTGCAGCAGGACGTGCGCGTGATAGACGCGCTGGCGCTTGTAGGCTTGTCGCACGCCATGGACAAACGCCCGCATGAGATTTCCGGCGGCATGAAGCAGCGCGTGGGGATTGCCAGAGCGTTAGCAATGGAGCCCAAGGTTTTATTGCTGGACGAGCCTTTCGGCGCGCTCGATGCCCTCACCCGCGCCACGCTGCAGGATGAACTGATGAAAATCATGGAAAAAACGCATTGCACTGCCGTGATGGTTACGCATGATGTAGATGAGGCCGTATTGTTGTCTGACCGGATTGTGATGATGACGAATGGGCCTTCTGCCGGAATTGGCGAGATTCTGGATGTGAATCTGCCGAAACCGCGTAACCGCCTGGAACTGGCAGAAGACCAGGATTACAACCATTTGCGCAGCGAGGTATTGCGTTTCTTATACGAACGCCATGCCAAAAAGGCCGCTTAAAAAAAACAGATCAATTAACTCAACTTTTCAGGATTTTTAAATTATGTACAACTCGAAACCTTTAAAAAAGCGCCTCATCACGATTAGCATATATTCAGCGATTGCAGCTTTTTCCGGACAAGCCTTTGCCGAAGAAACGCCAGCACCTGAAGATGAATACACCTTTATGGATGCCGTGAAAGAAGGTAAAAATTTAACCAGTTTCAGATTACGCTATGAACACGTTGACCAGGATGGCCTGCAACCAACGACAACAGTAGGAACGAAAGCCAATCCTACAGCTAACCAGGAACTCAAAGATGCTGAAGGTTTAACCCTGCGCAGCTTGATTGGCTGGCAAACCGCGCCTTACAAGAACTTCAGCTTTGCCGCACAGTTGATTGATGTGACTAAGTTTATAGACAACTTCAATGACAGCACCAATAACACGCTGATTAACGGCGCTTCAAACCAGATCAGAAATGTCGAATACGCAAAAATCGTTGACCCAACTTATACCGGTATCAATCAACTTTATGTTGACTGGACCGGCCTCAAAAATACGCGCTTTCGCTTAGGCCGCCAACAGGTTAATCTGGACAATGTGCGTTTTATCGGCGACATCGGCTTCCGCCAAGTGATGCAGGTGTTTGATGGTGTGTCAGTATTAAATAAAAGTATTCCTGATACGGAAGTGTTTCTATCGCACTTTGAACGCGTGAGACAAATCACCACCAAAAACCGCGATGAAGGTGCGCTTGAAATCGCCAACATCAAATACCGCATCTCGCCTACTGAGTATTTGATTGGCTATGGTTATTTATCCGACTTTGAGGACCTTGGATTTGGCAATGCCTGGTTCGGCGCAGGTACGCTCAACAATAACGGCAAACCCAACGCAGCCGCAGATCAGTCCAACAAAACATTTGGCCTGCGTCTGGATGGTGTTCATCCGTTCAACCCGAACTTAAGGGCACTCTATACGGCTGAATATGCAAAACAGACCGATTATCAAGACGGTGACAGCCGTATTGATGCACATTATTACAAAGTGGGCGGCGGTGTCGGCATAGACAACTTCTCGATTCGCGCAGATCAGGAGTTGCTGTCAAGCAACGATAGCAAATATGCCTTCCAGACGCCATTTGGCACCAATCACCTGTTTCAGGGCTGGGTAGATAAATTCCTGGCAACACCAAGACAAGGCATTCAAGACACTTTTGTAACCGCTACTTACAAATGGGATGACCTTCAGTTTTTTGCGGATTATCACATCATTAAATCTGACGAGGATTTTTATACGGTTGGTAGCGGCACGGCTAGAAATGGCAGTAAATATGGCACCGAGTGGAATGTGGCTGCCACATATAACATCGATAAAAACTGGATGGCCAAGTTTGAGTATGGCAAATTTAGCGAAGATGATCATTATGCCGCTGCTGCCAATACAGCCAATAGCGTTGCCGGCAACCGCGGCCGTATCCGCGATACTGAAAAACTATGGCTCACTGCGATGTACACTTTTTAACTGAATATTTTTTAGAAAAAATATCAGATTTATGCAAACGCACCGTTTTGGTTCACGCCAACGGTGTGTTTGCATATTTTGGTGCAATTTTGGATGCCTGAACTCTCTGATATTGCATAACTAATTGTATTAAATACAAAATTAATATTGGCATACTAATTGCCACAGCTATGTAAATCGCATTGTCAGGTTCAAGTAAAAATTATGCAAAAAATGAAATTAGTGGTTGTTGGTAACGGCATGGCAGGCATGCGCGTAGTGGAAGAATTGCTGAAAATCGCGCCGGATATTTACGATATTACTGTATTCGGTGATGAGCCCTACCCCAATTACAACCGCATCATGCTTTCGCCTGTGCTGGCCAATGAGCAGACTATAGAAGACATTATTCTGAATACCCGTGAATGGTACGCAGAAAACAACATCTCGCTTTACACTAGCGCACGCGTCAATAAAATCGACCGCAAGAACCGTGTAGTCTATGCCGAAGACGGCACCAGCGCTGAATACGACCGCTTATTGCTTGCTACCGGCTCCAAGCCCTTCATGTTGCCGATTCCTGGTAAAGACCTGGAAGGGGTCATTGGCTATCGTGACATTAAAGATACCAATGACATGATAGAGGCCGCAAAGAAGCACAAGCATGCGGTGGTGATCGGCGGCGGCCTACTGGGCCTGGAAGCGGCAAATGGCCTGAAAATCCAGGGCATGGAAGTGACTGTGGTACATAAGAATGAGTGGCTGCTGGAAAGGCAGCTGGATAAAACCGCGGGGAAAATGCTGCAAAAAAACCTGGAAGCCAAAGGACTCAACTTTTTACTGCAAAAAAATACCGAGCAATTGATCGGCAATGAACAAGGACGCGTTAAAGCGGTGCGTTTTGCCGATGGCCAGGAAATCGCTGCCGATTTGGTAGTGATGGCGGTAGGTATCCGCCCGAACTTTGCACTGGCCGAATCCGCCGGCATCTACTGCAACAGAGGCATTGTGGTGAATGACACTATGCAGACCTACGACCCACGCATTTACGCAGTGGGCGAATGTGTCGCACACCGCGGCATTTCATATGGTTTGGTGGCACCGCTATTTGAAATGGCCAAGGTGTGCGCAACTCACCTGGCAAATTTTGGTATCGGCTTATATAAAGGCTCGGTCACCTCCACTAAATTAAAAGTCACAGGCATCGATTTATTCAGTGCCGGCGATTTCAGAAGCGATGAAGACGCTGAGGATGGGCGCGAAGAAATAGTTTTACACGATGCAGTTGGCGGGGTTTACAAAAAACTCGTCATCAAAAATGACAAAATCATTGGCGGCGTGCTTTATGGGGATACCACGGATGGTTCGTGGTATTTTCAAATGCTCAGAGACGGCAAGGCCATCCATGAAGTGCGTGATCATCTGATGTTTGGTCAGGACTCACTCGGCAACACTGGGCATGCAGGCCAGAGCAAAGCCGCTGCGATGACCGATGAAATGGAAGTGTGCGGCTGTAACGGCGTGTGCAAAGGCACCATTGTGAAAGCCATTCAGGACAAAGGCTTGTTCACCATTGATGACGTGAAAAAACAAACCAAGGCCGGTTCAAGCTGCGGCTCATGCGTAGGTTTGGTTGAGCAGATTCTGGCATCCACCCTGGGGGGCGGCTATGCGCCACCATCCACCAGCAAAGCGGTATGCGGCTGTACAGATAAAAACCATGAAGAAGTGCGCGCAGAAATCCGTACGCATAAATATTTAAATATTCCGGATGCCATCAAAGGCATGGGCTGGCGCACGCCCAATGGCTGCGCGACTTGCAGGCCGGCGCTCAACTACTACCTACTTTCTACCTGGCCGCACGAGGCGGTGGACGATCCGCAATCACGCTTCATTAACGAGCGTGTGCACGCCAATATTCAGAAAGACGGCACCTACTCGGTTGTTCCCCGTATGTATGGGGGCGTCACCACACCGGACCAGCTACGTAAAATTGCCGATGTGGCTGACAAATATGCCGTGCCGATGGTGAAAGTGACAGGCGGCCAGCGTATCGATTTGCTCGGTGTAAAAAAAGAAGACTTGGTCGATATGTGGAAAGACCTCGACATGCCTTCCGGTTATGCGTATTCCAAGGGCATCCGTACGGTCAAAACCTGTGTCGGCTCCGAATTCTGCCGCTTCGGCACCCAAAACTCCACGCAGATGGGCATTGATATTGAAAAAGCCTTCGATCACATGTGGGCACCGCACAAAGTCAAGTTCGCAGTCTCGGGCTGCCCGAGAAACTGCGCGGAGTCGGGCATTAAAGACGTCGGTATTATCGGCGTCGATTCGGGCTGGGAGATTTATGTGGGCGGCAATGGCGGTATTAAAACCGAAGTTGCGCAATTCCTATGCAAAGTCAAAACACATGATGAAGTGCTGGAATACTCGGGCGCATTCATTCAAATCTACCGTGAAGAAGCGCGCTATTTAGATCGCACCGTACACTGGATTGAACGCGTAGGTCTGGAATATGTAAAACAGCGCGTGCTGGAGGATGCTGAAGGCCGTAAAGCCGCTTATGAGCGCCTGCTGTACGCCTTGCAAGGCGCGGTCAACCCTTGGGCAGAGCGTGTAGAAAAACGCGAGCAGCATAAAGAATTTGAAACCATCACCATTTAAGAACACCCCGTTTAAACATTAGGAAAAACCGTATGAAAAGTAGTTTTTGGCAAGCCGGACACAAGCCCACCTTATTTTCGGCATTTTTGTATTTTGATTTGAGTTTTATGGTGTGGGTGCTGCTCGGCCCCCTGGCCGTTCAAATGGCGACAGATTTGCAGCTCTCGCCATCACAAAAAGGCTTAATGGTGGCGACACCGGTGCTGGCAGGCGCGCTGCTGCGCATTGTGATGGGTGTGCTGGTAGATCAGATCAAGCCTAAAATGGCAGGTTTAATCGGCCAGGTGATTGTTATCTTGAGTCTGCTCGCCGCCTGGTTGCATGGTATTCAAACCTTTCAACAGGCTTTAATGCTGGGCATTGGCCTGGGCTTTGCAGGTGCGGCATTTGCTGTGGCGCTGCCGCTGGCAAGCCGCTGGTACCCGCCTGAGCATCAAGGTACGGCTTTGGGCATTGCTGGTGCCGGCAATTCAGGCACAGTATTCGCGGCCTTATTTGCTCCTGGCCTGGCCGTAGCCTATGGCTGGAACAACGTGTTCGGCCTGGCGTTAATTCCGCTTGGCATTGCCATGCTGGTTTACCTGGTTTTTGCAAAAGATAGTCCGGACGCGCCGCCAGCCAAATCCTTAAGCCAATATCTGGCCATTCTAAAAGACAAGGACGCATGGTGGTTTATGTTTTTCTACAGTGTCACCTTTGGCGGCTTTGTCGGTTTGGCATCGTCACTCACCATTTACTTTAACGATTTATACCATCTGGGCCCTGTGGTAGCGGGCTATTGCACTGCCGCAGCCGTATTTGCGGGCTCGCTGGTTCGCCCGGTTGGCGGTATGATTGCTGACCGCATCGGCGGCATCCGCACCCTGCTTACCATGTATGTCATCGCAGCGATATTGCTGTTTATCATGAGCTTCGGCCAACCCACCTACCAACTGGCATTGGCGATTATTATCCCAGTGATGGCGGTATTGGGTATGGGCAACGGCGCGGTATTTCAGCTGGTACCGCAGCGCTTCCGTAAGGAAATCGGCGTGATGACGGGCTTGGTCGGTATGGCAGGCGGTATAGGCGGCTTCTATCTGGCAGCGAGTTTGGGCTACTTTAAGCAGACTACAGGCAGCTACCAGGCTGGTTTGATGATTTTTGCAGGGCTTGCGGTATTGGCCATTATCGGCTTAAGCGGTGTAAAAACTCGTTGGAGAACGACTTGGGGTAGCGCAGCGGCCACCTCTGCCAAGGTGTAAACTAGCGCAATGTCGCTTCAATTTGAAATTGGTCAATCCAGCCTGACCGGGCCGCGGACGCGTAACGAAGATTATGTTAGCGTTGTCACGCCCAGCAACGAGCAATTAAGCATCAAAGGCGCGCTCATTGCCGTGGCCGATGGTGTGAGCGGCAGTGCAGGTGGTGGTGAAGCCTCCGAGATGACGGTGCGCACGGTTTCTACCGATTACTACGCCACGCCCGATACCTGGGAACCGCCCACAGCGCTCGAGAAAGTCATTACCGCCGCCAATCGCTGGCTGATCTCGCAGGCCAATGCCAACCGCGATATGGCTGGCATGGCGACCACGCTTTCATTGCTGGTAATACGTGGGCAACGCTACTATTTGGCGCATGTGGGCGATACGCGTATTTATTTGCTGCGCGACGGCAGCCTAAAGCAACTCACGACGGACCATGTGTGGGACAGGCCTGATATGCGCCATGTACTCAAGCGCGCCGTCGGTTTGGATGCGCATCTGGCGATTGATTTTGCGGAAGGCGCATTGCAGGCCGGCGATGTATTTACGCTGCTCAGCGATGGTGTATGGGAAACACTGGGCGATAAAGCCATCCACGAAAGCCTGTTAAAATTTAATAGCGTCAAGATGGTTGCAGAGCATCTGACCCAGACTGCGCTCGATCAGCAAAGTGCCGATAACTCCACCGCAGTAGTGGTTAAAATCAACGCGCTTGGTGCAGATACACTGGCAGAGCGCATCGCAGGCGGAAAACATCTCGCGCTGCCGCCCAAACTCGGCGCTGGCGAATTGATTGATGATTTTGAAGTGGTTGAACTGCTGCATGAATCGCGCGCCAGTCTGCTTTACAAAGTACGCAAAACGGACACCAAACAGCTTTTTGTGCTAAAAACTCTGCAGCCATTGCTGGCGAATGATGCAGAAAGCAGCAGCGGCTTGCTCAACGAAGAATGGCTGGGTAAGCGCGTGGTATCGCAGTATGTGCCGCAAGTGTTACCGCTTTCGATGGAAAAGCGCAGCAAACTTTATTTCGTCATGAGCTGGCACGAAGGTGCAACTTTGCAGCAGCGGCTTGATAGCGGGCATTACTTTACCGCTGCAGGCGTCGCAAAAATTGGCATCGACATGATGCGCGGCATTGGCGCGCTGCACCGGCTAAGCATTATTCATCGCGACATTAAGCCTGCCAATATTCATCAGGCCAGCGATCAGCGTTTGCGCATTCTGGATCTGGGCGTGGCGCTCAGTACAGGCACTGAAATCATTGGCAGCGATCCAAATCAACCCCAGCAAAACCCGGGCACCCCGAGTTTTATGGCGCCGGAACAGTTTGATGGCGTAGCGGCCAACCCGCAAACCGATATTTATGCAGCGGGCGTGACGCTTTACCATCTGCTGACGCGCAAATATCCGTATGGCGAAATTGAGCCGTTCCAGCATCCCAAATTTGGTGAACCAACACCACTGACGCGCTACCGCCCGGACATTCCCTACTGGCTGGAAAATATCGTGCTGAAAGCGGTTGCGCGTGATCCAAAGTTACGCTTTGAAACCGCAGAAGAAATGCTGCATGCGCTCGAGGTAGGCGAGTTAAAACCTATTTTGGCGCCGGCCCGTACGCCTTTGATTGCGCGTGCAAGGCTGGTTAAATGGCAATGGATCGCCATCTTTTCGTTCGTGTTGAATTTGTTGTTAATTTATTTACTAATGGTTTCATAAAACTATTGGCAATTTCGTAAGGTTAAAAATATGAGTAACTGGGTAAAAGTAGCACCGCTGGAAGACATTCCGAAACTGGGCGCGCGCGTTGTGCGGACTAAAAACAAACAGGCTGAGGTCATTGAAATCGGCGTATTTCGTACCGATGATGACCGTATTTTTGCCATTAACAATAGCTGCCCGCATAAGGGCGGGCCTTTGTCGCAGGGCATTGTGTACGGAGATAAGGTGGCCTGCCCACTACATTCCTGGAAAATCAGCTTGGTGGACGGCAAGGCCGAGGAACCCGATGTCGGTGAAACGGCTTGTTTCAATACCAAAGTTGAAAATGGTGTGGTCTATTTAGAATTCAAAAATTAAGCGCTTTCAGATTGAATACTCTGATTAAAGAAACAAAAAGCACTTGCTGCTACTGTGGCGTGGGTTGCGGCGTGATTATTGAATCGCAAAACGACAAAATTATCCACGTAAAAGGCGACCCGGATCACCCCGCCAACTTTGGGCGTTTGTGCACCAAGGGCGCCACGCTGCACCTTACCGCAACGCCTGATAACCGTGTGCTTTACCCTGAGATGCGCCTGATGCGTGACGTGCCGCGCAAACGCGTTTCGTGGGATATGTCGCTGGATTATCTGGCAGGAAAGTTTGCGCAAATCATAGAAAAACACGGGCCGGATTCCGTTGCCTTTTATATTTCAGGCCAGCTGCTTACCGAAGATTACTACGTATTTAACAAGCTCGCCAAGGGTTTGATCGGCACCAACAACATCGACACCAATTCGCGCTTGTGCATGAGCTCTGCGGTGGCAGGCTACAAAGCCACGCTGGGCGCGGATGCGCCACCGGCCTGCTATGATGACATTAACTATACCCAGTGCTTATTCATTGCCGGCAGCAACACCGCATTTGCACACCCGATTGTTTTCAGGCGCATCGAGGACGCGAAAACCAAAAATCCTGATATGAAAATTGTGGTGGTTGACCCACGCCGCACGGATACCGCACAAATGGCGGATTTGCATCTGGCGATTCACCCCGGCACCGATGTCGCCCTGTTTAACGGCCTGCTGCACGTGATGCTGTGGGAGGGCTTGCTGAATATGGAGTACGTCCGCAAGCATACCACGGGGTTTGAGGCGCTTAAGGAAACCGTGCGCGAATACACGCCGAAAATGGTGGCAGATATTTGTGGCATCCATGAAAAAGACATCATCCAGGCTGCCAAATGGTTTGGCGCAGGGCCTACGCTTTCCATGTATTGCCAGGGCTTGAATCAATCCATTCATGGCACTGATAAAAATGCCGCCCTGATTAACCTGCACTTGGCCACGGGTCAAATCGGCAAGCTGGGGGCTGGCCCATTCTCACTCACAGGGCAGCCCAACGCCATGGGCGGACGCGAAGTCGGCGGCATGGCCAACCTGCTCTCCGCCCACCGTGATTTGGCCAACGCCGAACACCGCGCAGAGATTGCCAAATTGTGGGGTATAGAATCCGTGCCGGAAGCTCCGGGTAAAACAGCCGTGGAAATGTTTGATGCAGTTAAAAATGGCGATATCAAAGCCATCTGGATTGCCTGCACCAACCCTGCGCAATCCATGCCGGACTTGAATAATGTGATCGCCGCCCTGAAAAATGCAGAACTCGTCGTCGTGCAGGATGCCTTCAATAACACTGAGACTTGCCAGTATGCCGATGTACTGCTGCCCGCCAGCACGTGGGGCGAGAAAGCAGGCACGGTCACCAATTCTGAACGGCGCATTACCCGTGTCACCTCGGCGGTGGCGCCGCCTGCGGAAGCACGCCATGACTGGGATATTGTGGTGGATTTTGCACAGCGCCTGGAAAAGCGCCTCACTAAACATTCTAACTTGCTTCCCTATACAAGCACTGAAGCCATTTTCAATGAGCACCGCGAAACCACGCGTGGACGTGATTTGGACATCACCGGGCTAAGTTACGACATCCTCACCCAACAAGGGCCGCAGCAATGGCCGTTCAAAACGGGTGCGCATCGGGGTGCCGCACGTTTGTATACCGATGGCGTGTTCCCGACGGCTGATGGCAATGCACGCTTTGCCAATGTCAGCTACAAAGGCACTGCGGATAAAACCGATGCACGTCACCCGCTGCATTTGCTTACGGGTCGACTGCGCGACCAGTGGCACGGCATGAGCCGCACCGGGCGTGTCGCGCAGCTTTATAACCACGAAGAAGCGCCTGTGCTGCATATGAATGCAGACGATATGCAGCGCCGCCAGATTAAAAACGGCGACATCGTCAAGGTGCAAAACAAGCGCGGGCAAATCATACTCACGGCAGAAGCATCGGATGAGATACAACCCGCGCAGACCTTTATCGCCATGCATTGGGGCGAACAGTCGATGAATGGCCTGGGCGTGAATGCCCTCATGCCACCCGCATTCGATAAAAGCTCGAAACAGCCAGAACTTAAGCATACGGCTGTTAAAGTAGAAAAACTGGATTTGCCCTGGCACATGACAGTAATGCGCCGTTGTGAAAATTTAAGCCAGCTGGAAAAGATTCGCACCCTGCTGCCCCATTTCACCTATGCTAGCTGCGGCTTGTTTGGGCGCGCAGTTAAGCAACATTTGGGCATGCTGATCCTGCGCGCCGCGCACGAAACAGCTGTGGATGCCGACCTGATTGCAACCATTGACACGATTTTAGGCATGACCGAAGACGTGCCCTGCCTGAATTACAGCGATGCCAAACGCGGCATTTCCAAGCGTATTCTGGTGGAAGAAGGCCATGTCACGGGCGTACGCCTGGTGGGCGAAACCCTCGCTACCGAATGGCTCAAGGAGGTAATGACTTCCGGGCAATTAAGCGATGAATTGCGCCGCTGGGCGCTTGCGCCTCTAAGCGCACCGCCCACAGGCCAGCACGGACGCGGTAAAATTGTATGCAACTGCCTAGATGTTTCGCAAAATGAAATTATCGAGAACATTGAAATGGGCGCGGATTTGATTACCCTACAAAACAAGCTCAAATGCGGAACGGAATGCGGCTCCTGCATGCCGGAACTCAAACGTATCGTTCAAACTTACAGCAAAAACTAGCGCTTTACTTTAACGAATCATCTACTGGAAATGCAAGCATTGGCGCGTCACTAAACCAACGCACTGTTTTTAGCGCATGCCGGGGAATTTTCCGCCCATCATGCCGCCCAGGCCGCGCATCATCTTGGCCATACCGCCTTTGCTGAACATTTTCATCATTTTTTGGGTTTCTTCAAACTGTTTCAGCAGGCGGTTCACTTCTTGCACTTGCACGCCGCTGCCATCGGCGATGCGCTTTTTACGGGTGGCTTTGATCAGCTCAGGCCTACGGCGTTCCAGCGGCGTCATGCTGTTGATGATGCCTTCTATGCGGCGCAGCGATTTATCCGCGTCCTCGTTATTTACTTTAGCCGCCATGCTGGCCATTTGCGCGGGCATTTTATCCATCAGCGCGCTCATGCCGCCCATTTTGCGCATTTGTGACATCTGGCTTTTAAAGTCTTCCAGATCAAACTTGCTGCCCGATTTGATTTTATCGGCGACTTTCTGCGCCTCGGCCAAATCGACCTTTTTATGCGCCTCTTCAATCAAGCCCAGCACATCGCCCATGCCGAGAATACGGCCTGCCATGCGGTCGGGATGGAACGGCTCCAAGCCATCGACCTTTTCGCTCACACCTATAAACTTGATGGGCTGACCGGTGACATGCCGCACCGAGAGCGCCGCACCGCCGCGCGCATCGCCATCCAGCTTGGTGAGCACCACGCCTGTCAGCGGCAGCGTGTCGCCAAAGGCTTTGGCGGTATTAACGGCATCCTGGCCCTGCATGGCATCGACCACAAACAAGGTTTCAATCGGCTTAAGCTGCGTGTGCAAGGCCTTGATTTCCGCCATCATCGCTTCGTCTATGCCCAAGCGGCCCGCAGTGTCGAATATCACTACATCATAGTAATTCTTTTTGGCGTGCTCTAAAGTTTGCGAGGCAATTTCACTTGGCTTCTGGTTGGCATTGCTGTCAAAACAATCAATCTCAAGCTGCTTAGCCAAAGTCTGCAGCTGGGTAATCGCGGCCGGGCGATATACGTCGGCACTCGCCAGCAACACTTTCTTTTTTTGTTCTTTTAATAGTTTGGCCAGTTTGGCAGAAGTAGTGGTTTTACCCGAACCCTGCAACCCCGCCATAAGGATGATCGCAGGCGGCACTGCCGCAAGATTCAAGCCGACATTGGCCTTGCCCATCAATGCCGTCAGCTCGTCATTCACCACCTCTATCACGGCCTGGCCTGGCGTCAGGCTTTGCAATACTTCCTTACCCTGTGCGCGCTCTTTGACCTTGGTGATAAATTCCTTCACCACTGGCAGGGCGACATCGGCTTCCAGCAGCGCCATGCGCACTTCACGCATCGCATCGGCAATGTTTTCCTCTGTAAGCCTTGCCTGACCACGCAGATTTTTGATGACGCCTTGCAAGCGGCCGGTTAAATTTTCTAACATGCTTTGTTACCTTAATTGATTTTGCTTAATTGAATCCTTAGATTTTACATGAAGCTATTATAATCGCGTCATTTTTAAGCCATAATTGCATTATGCAAAAACTAATTCCCTATCTGGTGGTAGCGTTTATCTATTTGGCCGTAGCAGCAGATTTCTGGCGCGGCGCAAAGGCGACCACCCACGGTCATTCGCTCAACCTGCACTCCGCCATGATTGCCTTGGGCCTGTTAATCCATGGCTGGCTGCTGTACCAGGGCATTTTCGGCCAAGGCTTTAATTTAGGCTTTTACAATGTGCTTTCGGCCATATTCTGGCTGACCGTACTGGTTTACTGGCTCGCCAATTTAAAACATGAATTACACAGCCTGCAGGCTTTTGTCTTGCCGCCTGCGGCTTTGTTTGCACTGTTGCCGGCGTTTGAGGTGAGTGATCACTATCTTCCAGTGGAAATACAGCCTTTATTCATCGCGCACATCAGCATTGCATTGCTGGCATACAGCCTGTTCACCTTTGCCGCTTTGCATGCACTACTCATGGCAATTGCCGAGCGCAGCTTGCACAACAAACCCAGCATCATTAAATTACCCGGCTTTCCACCGCTGCTGGTGATGGAAAGTTTGTTGTTTAAAGTGATTAAAATCGGGTTTATGCTGCTGACTTTTACCTTGATCAGCGGCATGCTGTTTTCGGAACAGATTTTTGGCTGGCCCATGCAATATACCCATAAAACTATATTTTCAATTGCCTCATGGTTTATCTACGGCTGGCTGCTGTATGGCCGCTATCAATACGGCTGGCGCGGCAGCAAGGCGATTAAATTAACACTGACTGGCTTTGTGCTGCTATTACTGGCCTACGTGGGCACTAAGTTTATATTGGAAGTATTGCTGCATCGCTAGCTCCAGTCCCACCTGGCCAGATTTTATCTCAAACTGATCTGAGGCCAGGCCTGCTCTTCTGCATACGCGGTTAAAATCGCATCGGCGTCTACCGCCACCGGGTTGGTCACCAGCTTCATCAACGGCAGATCGTTATGCGAGTCGCTGTAAAAATAGCTGGTTTCAAAATCGCTTAATTGTTTTCCGCGCTCTGCCAGCCACTGATTCAGGCGGATTACTTTACCTTCTTTATAAGTGGGCACACCGGTGACACCGCCGGTATATTCGCCATTCACCATCTCGGGATCACTGCCAATCAAGTGTTCAACGCCGTAGGCGGTGGCGATCGGCTTGGTCACAAAGCTATTGGTGGCAGTAATCACCACGCATAAATCACCCGCTGCCTTATGTTTATTTACCAGGTCCTGTGCTTTCTGCGTCATCATCGGATGAATCACTTTTTGCATATACTTCTGATGCAATTGGTCCAAGAACTTTTTGGAATGCTGTGACAGCGGTTGCAGCTGAAATTTCAGAAATTCCACGATATTCAAACAGCCATTTTTATAATCCGCATAAAACTGCTCGTTACGGTCGTGGTGCGTCTTGGCGTCCAGCAAGCCTTCTGAAATTAAAAACAGGCTCCAGTTGTAGTCACTGTCGCCTGCCAGCAGGGTATTATCCAAGTCGAATAAAGCTAAATTTTGTTTGTTTTGTTTCATATTAAATTTCATTATTTTTTACAGTAAGCACTAAAAACACGCCCGCCAGAATCACTGCAAGCGCCATATATTCCAGAAAGGTGACATGTTCATTCGCCAGCCAGATGCCTACCGCAAACGCCACTACCGGATTCACGAACGTATTACTGCTGGCCACCAGCGGGCGCACGGTTTTAAGCAAATATTGGTAGGCGCTGTAAGCCACCAGCGAGCCTAACACCACTAAAAACAGCATCGCCCCCCAGGATTTTGCACTAATGCTTTGCGGCCAGGTTTCACCCCACATTGCGCTCACAACAAGCAATGCCACGCCACCCACCAACATTTGGCACGCGGCGCCCATCAGGCCTTGCGGCATGGCTAAATGCTTACCCCACACCGAGCCAAACGACCAGCTGGCGGCTGCAAAGATCAGCAAAATTGCACTTGTGATGTCGCCATGCAGGCTGCCACCCAAATTAAGCAACACAATTCCCGCTAACCCGATCGCAATACCCAGCCACTCCTGACGTGTGATTTCATGCCCCCAGATGGAGGAAAAAACCGCCATCCAGATAGGTGCAGTGGCGATAGAAAGCGCTGCCACGCTGGAGGATACGGTTTGCTGCACGTAACATACCGTTCCGTTACCCAGTGCCGGCAGCAAAATTCCCACGGCAGCCGCACCAAGCCATTGCTGTTTATTGGGGCTGGCAACACCCAGATAACGCATAACCCCGTATAAAATCAATCCCGCCACCGTAAAACGCACTCCCGCCATCATGAATGGCGGAAAGCTCTCAATACCAAAGCGTATGGCAAGATAAGTCGAACCCCAAATGAAATAGGTGCAGAACAGCGCTGACGCAATCAGCCACGTTTGATTTCTAGTATTCAATTGAGTGTAATTACTCAGACTTGGGGATGCGCACGCTCAAGTTTTGAATGGAGCTTATTCAAGCCATTCAAATATGCCTTGGCCGATGCAATCACAATATCGGTATCCGCGCCCTGCCCATTCACAATACGGCCGCCTTTAGCCAAGCGCACGGTGACTTCGCCTTGTGCATCGGTGCCGCTGGTGATGTTGTTGACGGAATACAATTGCAACTCCGCACCACTATTCACCATGCGCTCAATCGCCTTGAAACTGGCGTCTACAGGCCCGCCGCCGTCGGCTTCTGCACGTTTTTCCACGCCATTCTCGCTTAAGGTGATGATGGCATGCGGAATTTCACCTGTTTGAGAAGCCACCTGCAAATAAACAAGCTTGTAATGCTCTTTCGTTTCACTCACAAATTCATCGCTCACAATGGCATGCAAATCTTCATCGAAGATTTCCGACTTCTTATCAGCCAATTCCTTAAAGCGCGCGAACGCAGCATTTAATGCGTCCTCAGACTCCAACTCAATGCCAAGCTCTTTCAAGCGCGTTCTAAATGCGTTGCGCCCCGATAATTTGCCTAAGGTCAATTTGTTGGCATTCCAGCCCACGTCTTCAGCCCGCATGATTTCGTAAGTCTCGCGATGCTTCAATACGCCGTCCTGATGAATGCCGCTCTCGTGCGCAAACGCATTGGCGCCCACAATGGCCTTATTGGGCTGCACCGGATAGCCGGTAATCGTAGAGACGAGCTTGGAAGTGGGCACGATTTGTGTAGTGTCGATGCGCGTGTCCAAGTTGAAAATATCACGGCGGGTTTTAATCGCCATCACCACTTCCTCCAAACTCGCATTGCCCGCACGCTCACCCAAACCATTGATGGTGCACTCCACCTGACGCGCGCCGCCCATCACAGCTGCCAAGGAGTTCGCCACAGCCATGCCTAAATCATTATGGCAGTGCGTTGACCACACCACTTTATCGCTATTCTTGACGCGCTTGATGAGCGTGGCCATGCGCTCGCCCCATGGCGCGGGAACGCTGTAACCAACGGTGTCTGGTACGTTGATCGTGGTAGCGCCCGCTTCAATCACCGCATCAAAAATGCGCACCAAAAAATCAATGTCCGAGCGTACGGCATCTTCGGCCGAGAACTCCACATCAGGCGTGTATTCCAATGCCCATTTCACCGCCTGCACGGCGCGCTCCACCACCTGATCTTCGGTCATACGGAGTTTGTTTTCCATGTGGATTTTGCTGGTGGCGATAAAGGTATGGATGCGGCCATTTTTTTCATCATGCTGCATGGCCGGTGTAATCGCCTCGCCCGCGCGGCGCACGTCGTTCTCGCTGGCGCGCGCAAGTGAGCACACGGTAGAATTGTGAATCAAGCCTGCAATGGTATGGATGGCATCAAAATCGCCCGGACTGGCTGCCGCAAAGCCGGCTTCAATCACATTCACTCCCAATTTTTCAAGCTGGCGCGCAATGCGGATCTTTTCTTCTTTGGTCATAGCCGCGCCTGGGCTCTGTTCGCCATCACGCAAGGTGGTATCAAAAATAATTATCTGGTTAGTCATTCTGTTTTCCTAATTCAATAGATGGATTTTACCCGCTGCGTGTAAAAACGGCGAGTGCGAAAATACTTAAATTGGGGGTGTAAGTTAGTGTGCGCTGGCGCGCAGCAGCGTAGCTGGGCGTAGCGCGCGCAGCAAGACGAAGCTTAACAACAAGCCTGCGCTAAAGGGTATAACTTGAATTGTGAATACATTCCACATGGCACGAGTATAAATATTTATCAGCGTTTTTTCAAGCGATTAGCCATTATCCAGTATTGCCTGGCCTGCGGATTCGTGATTTTGCCCACAAAAAATAGCCCGATAGCGCATACACCAATACGACGGTAAACAAGACTTCCGGCGGACTGTATGAGATCAGAACAAACATCAAAACAATGGCCAAAATCGCCACGAACGGCACGCTTTCTTTTAAGTTAATGTCTTTACCGCTATAGAATTTTAAATCAGAAACCATGCTGCCCGCCGCAAAAACAGTCAACCCCCACGCCATCCACTTCATTTGAATTGCACCAAAAAATATCTCGCGACCGCTTACACCGTATTCATATGCCACCCATACAAAGCCCGCTATCAAGGCCGCCGCCGCCGGGCTGGGTAACCCCTGAAAATAGCGTTTATCTTGAAACGCATCATCCAATTTGGTATTAAATCGCGCCAAGCGCAAAGCCGCGCAAGCGCAATAAATAAAGGCAGCAATCCAACCTAATTTGCCCATCGGCTTTAGCGCCCACACATAAATAACCAGGGCTGGCGCTACACCGAAAGAAACCATATCAGACAAACTGTCGTACTCTGCCCCGAATGCGCTTTGCGTATTGGTCATACGCGCAACGCGGCCATCCAATCCATCCAGCACCATGGCAATAAAAATCGCGATCGCCGATTGCTCAAAATTGCTGTTCATGGCCTGCACGATGGCATAAAACCCGGCAAACAATGCGGCTGAGGTAAACAGGTTCGGCAACAGGTAGATGCCGCGCGCGCGCAAGCTGACATCGTCAGTGGCGCGGCGTACAGGGCGTTGTTTGGGTTCTGCCATAAGTTTGTGCGGTTAATTGATTTAACAGATTAGCTTAAGTATAGCAAAACGCCCCAAATTACCAAGATAAATGCTTAACAAAGTCTAAAGTATAGCAAAGCCGATATGATAATATCGCGGCTAATTCATTAGTTGATTATCATGCAATTTACATTACACAAAATAGATGGCCTCGCCCGCCGCGGCACACTGACGCTTGCGCACGGTACGGTAGAAACCCCAGCATTCATGCCGGTTGGCACCTACGGCACGGTAAAAGCCATGTCGCCACTCGAACTCACCGAAATTAACGCGCATATCGTGCTGGGCAATACCTTTCATTTATGGCTGCGCCCGGGTTTGGACGTAATTGCTGCACATGGCGGCCTGCACAAGTTTATGGGCTGGGATAAGCCCATCCTTACCGATTCTGGCGGCTTTCAGGTATGGAGCCTGGGCGACTTAAGAAAAATCAGCGAAGAAGGCGTGAAGTTCCGCTCGCCCATTAACGGCGACAGCTGTTTTTTAACACCCGAAGAATCCATGCGCATTCAAAAGGTATTGAATTCTGACATCGTGATGATTTTTGACGAATGCACACCCTACCCCGCCACACACAAACAAGCCAACGACTCGATGCAGCTTTCGTTGCGTTGGGCAAAACGTAGCAAAGATGCACATCAAGGCAATAACAATGCTTTATTTGGCATCATCCAGGGCGGCATGTATGAAGATTTGCGTGATATTTCGCTGAACGGGTTAACCGGCATTGATTTCGACGGCTACGCGATCGGCGGCTTGTCCGTAGGTGAACCGAAAGAAGACATGCTGCGTATTTTGACGCACACAGCCCCCAAAATGCCGCAAAACAAACCGCGTTATTTAATGGGCGTAGGCACGCCGGAAGACCTGGTGGATGCGGTGACTCAGGGCATCGATATGTTCGATTGCGTGATGCCCACCCGCAACGCACGCAACGGCTGGCTGTTCACACAATATGGCGATGTTAAAATCAAAAACGCCGGCTATAAAAATGATACGCGCCCGCTGGATGCCGATTGCAGCTGCTACACCTGCCGCAACTTTACCCGTGCCTATCTGCACCATTTGCACAAAGTGGGCGAGATTCTGGGCGCGCGCCTCAACACCATCCACAACCTGCATTATTATCAATTTTTAATGCAAGGCATGCGCAGTGCGATTGAAGCAGGCACTTTTGCCTCGTTTACCCAGGAATTTGCAACGAAACGTGCACAACTAAGCTCACAGCAATGCTCACAACAATAATCGGCATAACTCTGTGTTAAAATTCGCCGTTGATTTAAAAATAAATTTTATTTAGGAATTAAACCATGTTTATTAGTAATGCATATGCCGCCCCAGCCGCTGCGGGCAGTGATTTAATGAGCTTTTTGCCCATCGTGATCATTTTTGTTCTGTTTTATTTCATGCTGATTCGCCCGCAAATGAAACAGGCCAAACAGCACAAAGCCATGATTGATGCGCTTAAAGCAGGCGATGAAGTCGCCACCGCTGGCGGCGTGATTGGCAAAGTTACTAAAGTGGGCGACAACTTTGTCAGCGTCGAGATTACCGCCAATACGGTAATCAACGTGCAAAAGCATTCCGTGCAAACCCTGTTGCCGCCAGGCACTTTAAAATCAATCTAGCACAGCCATCTAACTCATTTTTCAGCATTAATCGAGCCGCGTTATGAACCGCTACCCTACCTGGAAGTATATTCTTGTTGCTGTTGTCATTTTAATTGGCCTGTTATATACCATCCCCAATTTTTATGGCGAATCCCCGGCCGTGCAAGTCAGTCCGGCAAAAGCAACACTGAAAGCCAACCCTGAGCTGCTGAAAAAGGTAGAAGCAACATTACAGCTTGCCAACATTAAGTTTAACGGCATATTTTTAGATGCGAGCGGTGTGAAGGTGCGCTTTGAGAGTCCGGAAGAGCAAATCAAAGCCAAAGATAAGCTGATTGCCAATTTAGGTAAGGATTACACGGTCGCATTAAATTTATTGTCACAAACGCCTAATTGGTTATTAGGCATCGGTGCGAAACCCATGTATCTGGGGCTGGACTTGCGCGGCGGCGTGCACTTTCTGCTGCAAGTTGACATGAAAGCCGCGCTGGATAAGGCTGCTGAAAGCAGTGTTGGCGATTTCCGTACTGCGTTGCGCCGTGAAAAAATAAATTATTTTGGCATTGCACGCGATGGCCAGAAAGTAGAAGTGAAATTTGAGAGCGAGGACGAACTTGAAAAAGCGCAGAAAATACTGAGCAAAGACTATCCGGATTTAACCTACAACAGCGCTAAAAGCGGCAAAGAGCACGTGCTGATTGCCACCATTGGCGAAGCCACCAAGTTAAAAATTCAGGAGTTTGCGCTCAAGCAAAACCTGCAGACACTGCATAACCGGATTAATGAACTTGGTGTTGCCGAGCCGATCGTGCAGCAACAAGGCTTTGACCGCATCGTGGTGCAATTGCCAGGCGTGCAGGATACCGCCAAGGCCAAAGAGATTCTGGGCCGCACCGCCACACTGGAAATCCGCATGGTGGATGAGGACAAAAAAGACCTTGCCACTTTGGAAGCTGCCGAAAAGGGCCAGGTACCTTTCGGCGACGAACTGTATAAAGATCGCGAAGGCCGTCCGATTCTGGTCAAGAAAAGCGTGGTGCTGACGGGTGACCGCATCACCGATGCCGGCCCGGGCGTCAATCAGCAAACCGGCGGCGCAGTGGTGAACGTAACGCTGGACGGCCGTGGCGCCGGCATTTTCAAAAATGTGACGCGCGATAACGTTGGCAAACGCATGGCGATTCTGCTCATCGAGAAAAACAGCACCGAAGTGATTACCGCGCCGGTGATCAACGAAGAGATTGGCGGCGGCCATGTGCAGATTTCCGGCATGAGCTCTGCGCAGGAAGCCACTGATATTTCATTGCTGTTGCGCGCCGGCGCACTGGCTGCACCGATGGAAATCATCGAGGAGCGCACTGTCGGCCCCAGCATGGGTGAAGAAAACATCAAGCGGGGCGTGCACTCTACCCTGTGGGGCTTTGCCGCCATTGCAGCCATGATGATGATTTACTACTTAGTATTTGGCGGCGTTTCTGTGCTGGCTCTGGGGGTCAATTTGCTGTTGCTGGTGGCAATTTTATCCATGCTGCAAGCCACGCTTACCCTGCCCGGCCTGGCTGCGATTGCCTTGGCATTGGGCATGGCAATTGACGCCAATGTACTGATTAACGAGCGGGTTCGCGAAGAACTGCGCAATGGCAATACGCCACAAGCCAGTATCCATGCGGGTTATGACCGCGCCTTCGACACGATTATCGATTCCAACGTCACCACCTTGATTGCCGGCCTGGCTCTGTTCATGTTCGGCACCGGCCCCATCAAAGGGTTTGCCGTAGTGCACGTTCTGGGCATTTTAACCTCCATGTTCAGCGCGGTTTTGGTATCGCGCGCTATAGTCAATCTAATTTATGGCTATCGTCGCAAGCTTACCAAACTGTCCATCGGACAAATCTACAAACCAAGCTAATGCTGCAAACAAATACAAACGAGTAAAGATTATGGAATTATTTAGAATCAAGAAAGACATCCCGTTTATGAGCTATAGCCGTCTAACCACGGCCATTTCTCTTATTACTTTTGTTTTGGCAGTGTTTTTCTTAGCGACCAAAGGTTTAAATTACGGCGTAGATTTCACTGGCGGCACGGTGATGGAGGTGAATTACCCGCAAGCTGCCAATATTGAAGGCATTCGCAAGGCGGTGGACAGCATTGGCTTAAAAGATGCCACTGTACAGAACTTCGGGACCAGCCATGATGTATTAATTCGCCTGCCACTTAAGAAGGAAATGTCGATTGCACAACTTTCTGAAACCGTGGCAAAAGCACTGCAAGCTGCAGACCCGCAAGCAGAAGTGCGCCGAGTGGAATCGGTAGGCTCGCAGGTAGGTGAAGAGCTTTACTCGAATGGCGGATTGGCACTGCTACTCGTTTGCATAGGCATTATGGCTTATCTGGCAATCCGCTTTGAATGGCGTTTTGCTGTTGCCGCGATTATCGCCAACATGCATGACGTGATAATTATTTTGGGGTTTTTCGCCTTCTTCCAGTGGGAATTCAACCTTACCGTGCTTGCTGCGATTCTGGCGGTGTTAGGCTACTCCGTCAACGAATCTGTCGTGGTATTCGACAGGGTGCGCGAAAATTTCCGCAAAATGCGCAAGGCGGGTGTCGTACAAGTGATTGATAACGCCATCACCCGCACTATGTCGCGCACTGTGATCACACACTTGATGACGCAAACCATGGTGGGCTCTATGCTGTTATTCGGTGGAGAGGTGCTGCATAACTTCGCACTGGCACTCACTATCGGCATTTTGTTCGGCATTTATTCTTCAGTACTGGTCGCCTGCCCGATTGCCATGTGGCTTGGCGTCAATCGTGCCAACCTGATTGGCGATATTGAGAAAAAAGATGCTAGCAAAGAAGCAGAGTCCATGCCGTGATTCGCTTTAATCAAGCGCTTGATTAATAAAGTGATTAGCAGGTAAACTTACCTCATTCATAACAACGATTTAACACTCATTGGATAATGTTCCCATCGCTTGGCAACTGGCTATTTTAGCTTTGCTGCTGCTCATTTCTGGCTTTTTCTCAATCGCTGAAACCAGCCTGATGTCGCTTAACCGCTACCGGCTACGACACCTAGTTAAAGAAGGACACCGCGGCGCGCGCCTGGCAAGCGCCCTTCTGGCAAAGACCGACAAGCTGCTGGGCGTCATTTTGCTGTGCAACAACTTTGCCAATGCCGCCTCGGCTACTCTGGTCACCATTATCACCGTTGAATTGTTCGGCGAAGGCGAATGGATACTGATGACAGGCACGCTTGCGGTCACTTTTGCCATATTGGTGTTTAGTGAAATCTCCCCCAAAGTCATTGCCGCAGCTTATCCGGAAAAACTCGGTATTTTTTGCAGCTACATCCTCTACCCTCTGCTCAAACTGCTGTATCCCGCAGTCTGGTTTGTTAATTTATTCGTAAAAGGCTTACTCAAGCTATTGAGAGTCAACATTAACTTTAGCGAAAACGCACAATCACTCACCATGGATGAACTCAGGAGCATTGTGACTGATGCCGGGCATTTCATGCCGAATAAACACCGCGCTATTCTGCTCAACTTATTCGAGCTGGAAAAAATCACGGTAGATGACGTGATGACCGCCCACACCTTGGTTGAAGTCATTGATTTCGATGCGCCGATTGACGATATCCTGCAGCGTATTTCGACTAGCCACCATACGCGTCTGCCGGTACGCGCAGGCGACAGTGAAGAAATTATCGGCATCATCCATATCCGCAAGGTCATCAACCAGATTCGCGCACACTTGCAAAATAACGAGTTGACCAAAGAATCGTTGCGGGAGATTATCGAAGACCCTTATTTTGTGCCAGCCGGCACGCCGCTTTATACGCAAATCCAGCAGTTTCAGGAAAACCAGGAGCGTATCGCACTGGTGGTGGATGAGTACGGTGAATTTAAAGGCCTGATCACGCTGGAAGACATCCTGGAAGAAGTCATCGGCGACTTTACCACGCAATCGCCAAGCCGCATTGGAAGCTATCGTCAGGAAGTCGATGGCAGCTGGCTGGTAGATGGCAGCAGCTCACTGCGCGATTTGAATAAAAAGCTCAACCTGCAGTTGCCAACGGACGGCCCGCGCACATTGAACGGTTTGATATTAGAACATTTCGAAGATATCCCAGAACCCAATACCAGTCTTAAAATCGGCGATCACAGACTGGAAATCTTGCAAACTCAGGACAGAATCGTCAAAAGCGTCAAAATATTTCCCTGATTTCGAACAGGCGGCAAAACCCCTCTTAAAATTGGGCTTGAATTTTCTACAGTTTGGCTCAAAATACAAACTAGTAAGTTAGCAAACAAGCATATGGCAAATACGCACCACACTGGCGATACCGCACTTAAGCCTAGCGCAGTCAAACCAAAACTGCCCGATATGTTTAAAGTATTGCTGATAAATGACGATTACACTCCTATGGAGTTTGTGGTTGAAACGATTCAACGTTTTTTTAATAAAAACCGTGAACAAGCCACGCAAATTATGCTCAAAGTACATACAGAAGGTGTAGGGGTGTGCGGCGTATATCCGCAGGATATCGCGGAAACAAAGATGAATCAGGTCATGATACATGCCAGGGAAGCGCAACACCCTTTGCAGTGTGTAGTAGAGCCAGCTTAATTGGTATTTAGTTTTAATATGTTAAAAGTCACCTTCAGAAATTCTTTTTGCGAGATTAAGCGCAAGGAGCCGCGGAGCGAAAGACGCAGACATATATGGTTTATAGGCAAGGATTGAGCGAGCACGCAACAATGCGATTAACTCGTAAAATGAATTTATAAGGTGATGTTATGATTGCTCAGGAATTAGAAGTAAGCCTCCACATGGCGTTTATGGATGCGCGACAAAAGCGCCATGAACTCATCACGGTTGAGCATTTGTTGCTGGCGATGATCGACAACCCGACTGCGGCTGAAGTGTTGCGTGCATGCGGAGCAAAATTCGATGTTTTACGCGCTGAACTTATTCACTACATTGAAGAGCACACGCCCATCGTAGGCGGCGAAGATGAAGTTGATACGCAGCCCACATTGGGCTTCCAGCGCGTCATTCAACGCGCCATGCTGCATGTGCAATCCTCTGGCAAGAAAGAGGTGACGGGTGCCAATGTGCTTGTTGCGATCTATGGCGAAAAAGATTCTCATGCGGTATTTTTTCTGCACCAGCAAGGCATTACACGGCTTGATGTGGTGAATTATATTTCACATGGTGTAGCCAAAATTCCGGAAGGCGATAACAAAACCGATAGCAGCGAAACTGATATTGAAACAGAATCTGCTCCCAATGGGGCATTGGAAAACTTTACACTCAACCTGAACGCGCAAGTCGCTGCGGGCAAAATCGATCCGCTCATCGGCCGCGCGCCGGAGCTTGAGCGTGTCATCCAGACCTTATGCCGCCGCCGCAAAAATAATCCGCTATTGGTGGGTGAAGCTGGCGTGGGCAAAACCGCGATTGCCGAAGGTCTGGCAAGCCGCATTGTAAGCAAGGACATTCCCGACGTACTGGCAAACGCGACTGTTTATTCGCTCGACATGGGCGCATTACTAGCGGGCACCAAATACCGTGGCGACTTTGAGCAACGCCTGAAAGCGGTGATGAAACAGCTCGCCGAAAAACCGGATGCAATCCTGTTTATCGATGAAATTCATACCTTGATTGGCGCGGGCGCAGCCAGCGGCGGCACACTGGATGCAAGCAATCTGCTGAAACCAGCGCTTTCAAACGGCACGCTCAAATGCATAGGCGCCACCACCTACCAGGAATACCGTGGGATTTTCGAGAAAGACCATGCACTTTCACGCCGCTTCCAGAAAATCGATGTGGCAGAGCCAAGCGTTGCCGAAACAATCGATATCTTAAAAGGCCTGAAATCGCGCTTTGAAGAGCATCACAGCGTGAAATACAGTGCCAGCGCACTTTCTACGGCAGCAGAACTTTCCGCCAAATACATCAATGACCGTCATTTGCCCGATAAAGCGATTGATGTGATTGATGAAGCTGGCGCGGCCCAGCGCATCTTGCCAAAATCGAAACAGAAGAAAGTGATCGGCCACAAGGAGATTGAAGACATCATCGCCAAGATTGCGCGCATTCCGCCCAAAAATATCTCCAGCGACGACCGTACCGTACTTAAAACATTGGAACGCGATTTGAAAGCGGTGGTATTTGGGCAGGATAAGGCGATTGAAGTGCTCGCATCCGCAATTAAAATGGCGCGCAGCGGCCTGGGGCATGGCAACAAACCGATTGGCAGCTTCCTGTTCAGCGGCCCCACAGGCGTGGGGAAAACAGAAGTCGCCAAACAACTCGCCTACATCATGGGTATTGAGCTGATTCGTTTCGACATGAGTGAATACATGGAACGCCATGCCGTAAGCCGACTGATTGGCGCGCCTCCCGGCTATGTCGGGTTTGACCAGGGTGGCTTGCTGACCGAGGCAATCACTAAGCAGCCATATTGCGTGCTGCTGCTGGATGAGATTGAAAAAGCGCACCCGGATATTTTCAATATTCTGCTGCAAGTGATGGATCACGGCACGCTGACGGACAATAATGGCCGCAAAGCAGATTTCCGCAACGTCACGATTATCATGACCACCAATGCGGGCGCGGAAAGCCTGTCTAAAACCAGCATGGGCTTTACCACCAGTAAACAAGCGGGGGATGAGCAGGCAGATATTAAACGCCTGTTCTCGCCAGAATTCCGCAACCGCCTGGATGCAACCGTATCGTTTAGCGCGTTGTCGCAAGACATCATTATCCGCGTGGTGGATAAGTTCCTGATGCAGCTTGAAGACCAGTTGCACGAGAAGAAAGTGGATGTCACCTTCAGCGATGCGCTTAAAGCGTATCTGGGCAAGAAAGGCTTTGATCCGAGCATGGGTGCACGGCCAATGGCGCGCCTGATTCAGGATACCATACGCAAAGCCCTGGCTGATGAATTGCTATTTGGCCGCTTGGCCAATGGCGGAGCGGTGCATGTGGATATTGACGACAAAGATCAGGTCAAACTGATTTTTGCTGAAAAGCATGAAACACCGAAACCGGAAGCTGAAACTGTTTAACCTTTCAATCACCCGACAAACGCCGGGTGTTTTGTCATCACGCTTCTAAACAATTCTGAATCCAGCCAATCATTCAGCCAAGCCCTTAATTTTGGATATTCGCACTGCGCAAACCATGCAGGATCTACTGCTGCAAACTGGCGTACAAACGGAAAAATCGCGATATCTGCCAAACCGGGTGTCGCGTTGAGCAAATAATTATTTTGCCCAAGCAGGCTCTCCAGTTTCTGTAAAAACGCCTCGCCTTGCGCGCGATATTCCAGTCGGGAGCTCTCAGGGAAACGCTCCGGATACTTGTATCGATCCAAAGCCTGCTTAAAACCGCTGTCATTTTCCTGAATCAATGCTCTGGAAGCCGCATCCACATTGCCTCCCAGGGCATGCTTTTGAAGCGCAAACAGCATGATCTCCAGGCTTTCTTCTATCACCGTGTCATCTTGCAATACTAAAACTGGAACTGTGCCTTTGGGTGAAACCTGCAGCATGTGCGCAGGCTTATCACGCAATGAAATCTCGCGGATTTCGACTTCGATCCCTGCTATTTTCAGCGCCATTCTTGCACGCATGGCGTAGGGACAACGGCGATACGAATACAATATAGGCAAAGCCAAGTGCTATCCTAGCGCTCTAGCAACCTCATGCACCAACGCTGGCCCTTTGTAAATCAGCCCGCTGTACACTTGCACCAGGCTTGCGCCCGCTGCGACTTTTTCAATGGCATCCGCACCGCTTAATATGCCGCCCACGCCGATAATCGGCAGTGTGCCTTGCAGATGTTTCGAGAGTTGCTGAATAACCAAAGTCGATTGATTGCGCACTGGCGCACCAGACAGGCCGCCCGTCTCATCGGCATGAGGCAGTCCTTTAACAGCCTCTCGCGACAATGTGGTATTGGTTGCTATCACACCATCAATCTTGTGCTGCATCAGCAAATCTGCGATTTCGATGACTTGTTCCGGCGTTAAATCTGGCGCAATTTTTAACGTAATTGGCACGTACTTTCCATGTTGTTCAGCCAGTTTGGTTTGTTCCAATTTCAAGCTAGCAAGCAGGCCAGATAAAGCCTCTTTCTCTTGCAAAGCACGCAGATTTTTGGTGTTGGGCGATGAAATATTCACCGTGATATAACTGGCATGCGCGTACACCTTTTGCATGCAAATCAGGTAGTCATCTACCGATTTCTCAATCGGCGTATCAAAGTTTTTGCCGATATTGATACCCAAGATACCTTTGTACTTTGCGGCTTTTACATTCTCAACCAGATTATCTACGCCCAGATTATTAAAGCCAAAACGGTTAATAATGCCCTCGGCTTGCGGCACACGGAATAACCTGGGCTTAGGATTTCCAGGCTGTGGGCGCGGCGTCACCGTACCCACCTCGATAAAACCAAAGCCCAGCTTGGCCATGCCATCAATCACCATAGCATTTTTATCCAGCCCAGCCGCCAAGCCAACTGTATTGGGAAAGGTCAAGCCCATCACCTCGCGCGGCGCACAGGCCGGCGCTTGGGGATATAACCCCAACATGCCCATTTTCTCTGCCCATTTCAGGCTTTTAAGCGTGAGGTCATGCGTAAATTCCGCATCGAGTTGAAACAATAAAGGCCTGGCAAGTTGATAACAATTCATAACATTATTTTACGCGAGATATGGCAAAACAAGCCAATCCGTTAGAAATGATGAACCTTTTTTGCGCTAAATCAATGCGACTAATTGCCGCATGCGAGATAGTTTCGCTGTCGTGTATTAACCTCAATATGGAGAATGAGCATGAAAATATGGAGTGATTTACTCTCAACAGACTACGGCATGATGAGCCTGATCGTAATTGCCGCCGCCACGATAGGTATGATTTGGCTTGCCATCGTCGCCATTAAAAAAATTAACGGCTAATAACAGGTTTCCCCAACCTACTGTTTAAACATAACCTTTAGTTCCTAAAAAGGCCTAAAGGCTGGTTTGTCATTCCCGCGTAAGCGGGAATCTAGTGGCCTTTGATTCTGGCTTTTGATTTGGTGCTTGCTTTCGCAGAGGCTTTTTTGTTTCGGCTGAATTCCCGTTTACGCGGGAATAACGGAATTTGAGAGACTTGTTCATTAAACAAACAATTACAGCAACACCTTCTCTATTCCGCCATTATTCGCCTTCTCCACATATTCCTGCATCCAATTCTCGCCCAGAATATGTTTCGCCATTTCCACCACGATATAATCCGCTTCAATACCTGTATCATCGCCATAGCGTGCCAGACCTTGCAGGCAGCTTGGGCAGCTGGTAAGAATTTTCACTTTCTCTTCAGGATTCCCCACTGTTAAACCCATTTTCTCCATGCCTTTTGCCAGTTCTTCCTGCTTGCGGAATTTCACTTGCGTGGCGATATCCGGACGGGCGGCGGCGAATGTACCGCTTTCACCACAGCAGCGGTCATTCAGCTGCACATCCTGCCCCATCAGCGTGTTGGTCACTTTAAGCGGCGCATAGGTTTTCATCGGCGTGTGGCATGGGTCGTGGTACATGTAACGTGTGCCGGTGACGCCTTGCAAGCGCATGTCTTTTTCCATCAGATATTCGTGAATATCCAGCAACCGGCAACCAGGGAATATTTTTTCAAACTCGTATTTTTGCAGTTGATCCATGCAGGTGCCGCACGACACAATCACCGTTTTAATGTCGAGGTAATTGAGCGTATTCGCCACACGGTGGAACAGCACGCGGTTGTCCGCCGTGATTTCCTGGCCTTTATCATGATTACCTGCAGAGGTTTGCGGGTAGCCACAGCACAAGTACCCAGGCGGCAGCACGGTAATCGCGCCCACTTCATACAGCATCGCCTGCGTGGCCAAACCCACGTTTGAGAACAGGCGCTCAGAGCCACAGCCGGGGAAATAAAACACGGCTTCTGAATCTTCTGTGACCTTTTTTGGATTACGGATGACCGGCACCATGTGCTCATCTTCCAAGCCCAGCATGGCACGCGAGGTTTTGGACTGCATTTTTTTCGGCATTGGTCTATTAATGAAATGAATCACCTGCGCCTTGATTTCCGGCTTGCCAACTGTGGCTGGTGGCCGTTTTTTATCACGCAGCAATCCAAACCGTTTTGCCAGTGTGTGCGCGATATTCTGCGCCTTGTAGCCCCAGCCTATCATGGTAGTTCGTAAAAACTTGATCGTGGCCGGATCTTTGGCATTCAGGAACAGCATGCCCGCTGCTGTGCCGGGGTTGAATTTCTTTTTACCCTGGTCTCTTAAGAAATTGCGCATTTTTATGGATACGTCACCAAAATCGATATCCACCGGACAAGGCTTTTCACAACGGTGGCATACGGTACAGTGATCGGCCACATCATTGAATTCATCAAAATGTTTAAGCGAAATGCCACGCCGCGTTTGCTCTTCGTACAAAAACGCCTCAATCAGCAGCGATGTGCCTAAAATCTTGTTGCGCGGGCTATATAACAGGTTTGCGCGCGGCACATGGGTGCTGCATACCGGCTTGCATTTACCGCAACGCAAACAGTCTGAAATATCATCGGCAATCTCGCCGATGGCAGATTGCTCCATGATGATGGATTCCTGCTCCAGCAAGCCGAAGCTCGGCGTGTAAGCGTTTTCCAGCCCCGAGCCGGCTAACAGCTTGCCTTTGTTGAAGCGGCCATTCGGGTCTACCTTGTTTTTATAGGCAGTGAATGTGTCGATGGTGGATTGATCCAGAAACTCCATTTTGGTAATGCCGATGCCGTGCTCGCCCGAAATCACCCCGTTGAGGCTTTTTGCCAGCGCCATCACACGCGCCACGGCTGTATGCGCGTCCTGCATCATGCCGTAATCATCTGAGTTGACCGGAATGTTAGTATGCACATTGCCGTCACCCGCATGCATGTGCAAGGCAATAAACACGCGGCTTTTTAGCACGCTCTTGTGAATCTCATCGCAGCGGTTAAGTATTTTCTGATATTCGCGACCGGCAAAAATCTCCTCCATCGGACGTTTCAGTTCGCGCCTCCAGGAGATGCGCAAATCGTAAGACTGCACCGCGCGGAACACATTTTCGTATTTTTTATGCGGCTCACCAAGCTCGCCTAGCGCAGCAACAGGCGCATCCAGGCTATTCAAAATCAAGCTCCAGCGGCTACGCAAATTGTGTAACAGTTGTAAAGTCATGGCTTGCTTCTCGTGCACCATTTGCACGTCGCCATTGCCGTCTTCATCGGCCTGCAGCGGCAATTCGCCTTGCATAAAGGCTTCCAGCGCATCTAATAACTTAAGCTTGTTGTTTATGGAAAGCTCGATATTAATGCGTTCAATTCCATCTGAATAATCACCCAGTTTCGGCAATGGAATGACCACGTCCTCGTTGATTTTAAAGGCGTTAGTGTGTTTGGCGATGGCTGCAGTGCGCGCACGATCCAGCCAGAATTTCTTACGCGCTTCACCCGAAACCGCGATAAAACCTTCACCATCGCGTGCGTTACACATGCGCACCATGGCAGAAGCAACCTCGCCCACCGCGTTTTCGTCATCGGAAGCGATGTCAGCAATCAACACCATTTTCGGGCGCTGCTGGCGCGCGGCTTTGGTAGCATAACCCACGGCTTTGATGTAACGTTCATCCATGTGCTCCAGGCCAGCCATGATTACGGCGGGGTCTTTTTTAGCGGCAGCATCAAGATAATCTTTAATCTCGACAATCGCAGGCACCGCGTTTGAAACATTGCCAAAGAACTCCAATGCGAGAGTGCGTACATGCTTGGGCATGCGGTGCAGAATGAAGGTGGCAGAAGTAATCAGGCCATCGCAGCCCTCTTTCTGCACCCCTGGCAGCCCGCTCAGGAATTTATCGGTAACGTCTTTACCCAAGCCCACCTTGCGGAAACTCGGCCCCGGAATTTCCAGGATTTCCGGCTCCCCCAGCAAGGTTTTCATGTCCTCCGCATACCGGCTGATTTTGAAACGGGCGGTTTCGATATCGTGAATTTTGCCCAAATTGTGATCCAGACGTTCCACCTCAAGCCACTCGGCATCAGGCGTCACCATGCGCCATGAGGCAAGATTATCCAGCGCAGTACCCCACAGCACGGCCTTTTTGCCGCCCGCGTTCATGGCCACGTTGCCGCCGATACAGCACGCATCGGCCGAAGTCGGGTCGCAGGCGAACTCCAGCCCTGCATCACTGGCGGCTTCCATAGCTCGGCGCGTCACCACGCCGGCGCCGCATTCAATCGTCGCCACCTGTCTGGCTACACCCGGCAATGTACGCATCTGTACGCCGGAATGCTGATCCAGTTTTTCTGTATTGATGACAGCTGAAAGCGGCGTCAGCGGAACTGCACCCCCGGTATAGCCTGTGCCGCCTCCACGCGGAATTACGGTCAGGCCAAGCTCGATACATGCTTTTACCAGCGCGGCAATTTCAATTTCCGTATCCGGGTTCAGCACCACAAACGGATATTCGACACGCCAGTCCGTCGCATCTGTCACATGTGAAACCCGCGCCAGACCATCGAACTGAATGTTATCCTTACGCGTGATTTTGCTAAGTTTGCTGAACGCTTTTTTGCGCAAATCATAAGTTTGACGAAAATCATCGGCAAACTTCTCCACCGCCGCTTTGGCGGCCATAACCAGCTTTTGCACTTTTTCATTACTAGCACTGCGCTCATCTATCGCATGAATCCGATGATGCAGCGCGTCAATCAAGGCTTTGCGACGCTTTGGATTATCCAGCAAATCATCCTGTAAATACGGGTTGCGAGAAACCACCCATAAATCGCCCAGCACCTCGAACAGCATGCGCGCACTGCGGCCGGTTTTGCGCTCGCCGCGCAACTCGTTCAGAATATCCCAGATATCTTCGCCCAGAAACCGGATAACGATTTCGCGGTCTGAAAACGAGGTGTAGTTGTAAGGAATTTCGCGTAAGCGGGTTGCTGGCATGGGTTCAGTTTGAAGAAGTTCGGCAGGAATAGGCGCGTTCATTAAGTGTGATCATACTCGTGGCAAATTAAAGGCGGATTATATCATGCTGTAAGCCGCGAAATAACTGCAAACCTACAGTGGTTATTACGCACCGTTTTGCTGCAAAAAGCGTTAAAATCAGCGCATGCCCATGTTGAAAAAATTTATCGTTCCATTTGCCATTTTGGCCTTGCTGGCAGTTTTGGTGTTTAACCTAAGCAGAGACCCGCAAGCACCTGATGTCACTTTTACCACCATCCAGGGCAAACAAATCAGCATGGCCGATTTAAAAGGGAAAGTGGTGCTGGTGAATTTCTGGTCAACGGATTGCGGTGTCTGCGTTAAAGAAATGCCAAGTCTGGTTAACACTTACAACGCTTACAAAGCCAAAGGTTTTGAGGTGGTTGCGGTGGCCATGCCGGATGACCCGCCCGCACAGGTGCTGAATTACGTCACGCAAAAAGCACTGCCCTTCCCAGTGATGCACGATGGCTTCAGCGAAATTACCAATAAATTTGGTGGTGTAAATCTAACACCCACCGCTTACATCTTTGACAAACAAGGCAAGCGCCTGTTGCATACGGTTGGCGAGTTGGACTTTACCAAATTAAATCAATTGCTTGATAGCGAGCTTGGCGCATGAACGCCTTTAAAAACACAGAATTCTTGGATGCAGTGCAAGGCGCACGGAGCGCAGAAACCGAGATAGTACGTGGCTGTACAGCGAGGTTGCGAGCACCGCGCAACGACGCAATGCGCCCAGAATATGGATTTTCAAAGGTGTTCACATGTTGTGGGTAAAAGCGCTGCATCTTATTTTTGTAACCAGCTGGTTTGCGGGGCTGTTTTATTTACCCAGGCTTTTTGTCAACCACGCCATGGTCAACGATAAAGTCACGCTTGAACGCCTGACCATGATGGAACATAAACTCTATCGTTTCATGATGCCGTTAGCCGTTCTGGCCATTGTATTTGGACTGTGGTTATGGCTGGGTTACGGCATTACCGGGGCATGGCTGCATGTCAAGCTGATATTGGTTACCGGCCTGGTAGCTTACCACCTGTATTGCGGCAAGCTCATGCGCGCTTTCAAAGCTGGCAGCAATACCCGGAGCCATGTCTGGTATCGCTGGTTTAATGAAATTCCTGTGTTAATATTGTTTGCGGTAGTTATTCTGGTGATAGTTAAACCTTTCTAAAGGCGCCATGGACATTCTAAATTCGGACTGGCTGATCAGGATGCTTGAGAAATCAAGCCAGACGCCACATGGGCGCCTGCTGAGCCTGTTTGATGTTCTGGATGACTGGCTTGAAGCACCCAATATCCGGGAGCAGGTGCGTAATGAATTCTCTGCAGGATTACAGGCATCCCTTTTACGAGATTTTTTAAGCACTGAAGCCGCTAAAGCTGGCGCAGCCATGCCAGAAATGCTGGCAAATCAGCTCTTCTATATGGCCATTGCCGCAGCACAAGAAAAGCTGCAGGCCAATAACCATAACAGTATGCGCCATGCTAAAAATGCCGCGAATGCCCTGATTTCCGCGCAAACAAAAAAAGAGTTTCGTATTACAAAACCATCCGCGTATGCAATCGCTGTCAGCTTTGCGGGCACCGTCATTTTTGCGGGATCCTTACTGATACTGAACTCAAGCCAAGCCACGAAGACACAACAAATTGCCATCTCGCAGCCACTGGTACAACCTGTTTCGGCCACTTCCGGATCAATCGCCAGCCCGGAACAGACTGCGGCCCTGATTGCACGCATTGAGCAAATGCGCCACGGCACCTGCTACTATTTCGAGGCTTTACAGCTGCCGGACAACCTCAAGGGCATTTACATCAACATTGTAGTGAATGGCCAGGTTTCCACCGACCCATACGAACAAAAGATGGCCATGGATCTGATTGAAAAAACCCGCTGCAACTACACCCCCATGCTGATGGCCAACTCTACCAGCTAACATTAATAATGATTGCAGCCGCTCTATACTGTCTAGTATAATTCACGCATGTCTGTATTACGCGAAAAAATACTCAGCACCGCCACCAGCCTGTTTCAAACACAGGGTATTAACTCGACTGGTGTAGACAATATTGTTGCGGTTGCCGGCACCACCAAAATGACGCTGTACAAATATTTCCGCACCAAAGAAGCGTTGATACTGGAAGTGCTGCAAAAAAGCCAGCAAGACTTTCGGCACTGGCTGGATGAGAAACTTAATTCCAGCAGCAGAAAACCCGGCGATAAAATTCAACGGTTATTTGATTACATTGAAGAATGGATCAGTGCTCCACAATTTATTGGCGTCGCTTTTATCAAAGCCTCAGCTGAGTTTCCTAATGAAGAAAACCCGATTCACCAGCTTTCATCGCAGCAATCGCGAGAATTCAGGCAATTTATTAGCAAACTCGCGACTGAAGCAAATATCAAAGATGCCGAAGGCTTGGCGTTGCAATTGTCGTTATTATTTGAAGGCGCCGTGCAAGCCGAGCAGATGCAGCGCGGTTCCGGTGCGATGAAATACGCCAAAAGTGCAGCTAAAATACTGATTGACGGCGCCATTAAAACCTAAGCTTAGGCTTGCTTAAGTCTCCGCTTGCTTTAACTGCCTCTGCTACAAGATAATATCGTTTTAATCTAAGTCGATATTCACATGCATATTCTCATTTGCGGCTCGCTCGCTTTTGACACCATCATGGTGTTTCAGGATCAATTCAAAAACCATATCTTGCCCGATAAAATTCACGCCTTAAGCGTAGCGTTTTATGTGCCTGAAATGCGGCGTGAGTTTGGCGGCACCGCAGGCAATATCGCCTACAATTTACAATTGCTGGATGGCAAGCCGCTGATCATGGCGACCGTAGGCCAGGACTTTGGCCCATACACCCACTGGCTGAATCAAAACAACTTAAATACTGCGCATATCAAACAGATCGATCACAGCTTCACCGCACAGGCATTTATTACCACTGACATGGATGACAATCAGATTACCGCGTTTCATCCAGGCGCGATGGTGGAATCACACCAGAATAGCGTAAAAAATGCAAACGATGTTACGCTGGCGGTTATCGCGCCAGACGGTCGCGATGGCATGTTTCAGCATGCACGCGAGTGCTTCGAAGCAGGAATTCCGTTCATGTTTGACCCTGGACAAGGCCTGCCGATGTTTAATGGTGAAGAATTACTGCAATTTATTGAAATGGCGACTTATCTGGCAGTGAATGACTACGAATCTCAAATCATTCAGGACAAAACAGGGCTTAACCTGGAACAGCTTGCCGCAAAAGTAGATGCACTTATTGTAACTTTAGGGGGCAACGGTTCGCACATTTATGCGGATGGTCAACGTTTTGAGGTTCCGTGCGTTAAGGCGGACAAGATTGTCGACCCGACGGGCTGCGGTGATGCTTATCGTGCGGGCTTGCTGTATGGCATTGCCAATGGCTGGGACTGGCCAACCTGCGGCCGACTGGCTTCCACCATGGGGGCGATTAAGATCGCCAGCCGCGGCGGACAGAACCATAAACCGACACGCGAAGAAATCGAAAACGTTTATACACGGGCGCTTGTCCAACAAGTGGCGGTGGAAGAAAAGCTGGCTTAATACAGTATCTATTTAGGAGCAACTCATGAGAATTTTGAAACTATTACTGGTAGCATTTTTAGCTGTTTTTTTAGCCGCATGCGCCAGTTCCAACTCCGGAAGCGTGTACAAGCGCGATGATGCGCGTAAAGTGCAAACCGTAAAAACGGGCGTCGTTGAAAGCGTACGCACCGTTAAACTGGAAGGCACTAAATCACCTGTCGGCACAGTGGCAGGCGGCGCGGTGGGCGGCATTGCCGGCAGTTCCGTTGGGCATGGCCGCGGCAGTGCGATTGGTGCGGTGATTGGCGCAGTGGCAGGCGGTATTGCAGGTTCTGCAATTGAAGAAGGCGTGACACGCAAGGACGCACTGGAAATCACTGTAAAGCTGGATGGCGGCGCCATGATTGCGATTGTACAAGAGGCGGATGAAGAGTTTCGCCCGGGTGATAAAGTGCGTATTGTGGAAGGTGGCGATACATCACGCGTAACCCATTAAATATCCTGTTGTCATTATTTAGTCATTTAATTTTCATCATTCATTCACGCTAACTGCATAACATCTCTCCAAATCACAAGGAGAGATGTTATGTTTGAAAAACAGTTAGCACTAAAACAAAATTCCCAGCAGAAGAAGCTTTATCTCAGCCTTGCACGAAACCCGGCCGAAGTCGCCGAGGCACAGCGCCTGCGCTATAAAGTATTTGCCGAAGAAATGGGTGCCGAGCTTTCTGGCACCGGCGGCTTGGATATTGATGGATTTGACGCGTATTGCGACCATCTATTAGTGCGCGAAAGCACAACAAACCAGGTCATCGGCACTTACCGCATTCTATGTCCGCATCAGGCCAACGAGGCTGGCGGATATTACTCTGCCGGGGAGTTTGATCTAAGCCGGCTGGCGCATTTGTTCAAGAGCACCGTGGAAGTCGGGCGCGCATGTGTGCATCAAAACTATCGCAACGGCGGCACCATTACAATGCTGTGGGCAGGCTTGGCCAGATACATGCAGATGCATCATTATGAATACATGATAGGCTGCGCCAGCGTGCCGATGCACGACGGTGGACACATGGCTGCTAGCCTATATCACAAACTGAAAGATGAGTATTTATCACCGTCCGAGTATCGCGTATTTCCCCATAACCCGTTGCCAATGGCCTCGTTAAACAAAGAAATGCAAATCGCCTGCCCACCACTGATCAAAGGCTATTTGCGCCTTGGCGCCTATATTTGCGGCGAGCCGGCGTGGGATGCCTATTTCAACTCGGCCGATATGCTGGTAATGTTACCTTTATCTAAAATCAACAGCAGATATGCATCGCATTTCTTAAAATAATTTGCAGCAAAGCAACCCCGTCACAAGACTTTATCGAATATCGCGTATCGTCATTCACACGATTACCGGGTTATCAATCGCGGCTTTCGTGTTGCCTGTCATCAAAAAAAACACCCAGCTTATCCTGATTCGGTGGTGGTGCGGCGGATTGCTGCGCGCGTTCAATATCAAGGTAGTCACTTACGGAGAGCAGCCATCGCCAGATATTCAGGGTGTGATGTTTGTGGCAAACCATATTTCCTGGTCAGATATTCACGCCTTGAACAGCCTGATCCCGCTGCGTTTTATTGCAAAGTCCGATATTAAAAGCTGGCCGGTGTTTGGCTATCTGGTCACAAAAGCCAATACTTTATTTATCGACAGAAACAAACGGCAGGATGCGGGGCGCATTGTAGAGATCACCGCCGAAAGCCTGATGGCGGGCGACAATCTATGCTTTTTCCCAGAAGGTACCACTACAGAGGGCGCGCTGGTATTGCCCTTCAAGGGCAGTGTGCTGCAGGCAGCCATCAGCGCGAATTCGCATGTTTGGCCCGTGGCAATACGCTATGTAAACGAAACTGGTGGCATTAATACAGAAATAGCCTACGCCGGAGAAACCACTTTAATCGAATCCATGCAAAAAGTGCTCAAGCAAAAAAATCCGGTCATAGAATTACACTTCCTGGAACCAATTAATTCTGTCGGACAAAACAGGCGGGACTTGACTCAGCGCGCATACGACGCCATTGTCACTAGGCTGACTTCCTGACACGGTCCCTTGCATCGTGATCTACCTGTGTGATGGCACCAGTCTCCAGACACATCGCGGTTAGCTGACCGCCCCATAGGCAGCCTGTATCCAGCGCATGGATATTATCACGCTGGTGCAGGCCCAGTGCAGACCAGTGCCCGCAAATAATATTATCCTGTGCTGACAGCCTGTCCGGCACATCGAACCAGGGCATGTAACCTTGCGGAATATCCTGCAATTCGCCTTTGAATTCAAACTCCATCTCACCCTGCGCAGTGCAAATACGCATCCGGGTCATGGCGTTAGTGATGACTCTATGCCTATCGATGCCTGCCAAATCAGCATGCCAGCGATTCGGCTTGTTGCCGTACATATTCGCCAGAAAGTGAAGGTAATGATCAGCCTGCAACTGCGCCTCTATCTCACGCGAGCAAGCCAGTGCGTCATCTACCGTCCACTGAGGCAGCAAGCCTGCATGCACCATGACATAGCCGTTTTCGGAAACCAATAATGGCTGATAACGCAGCCAGGTCAGCAATTCGTTAGCGTCAGGGGCTTCAATAACAGCCTGCAGTGTATCGTATTTATGTGCGGGCTTTAATTGATGGGCAACTGCCAGCGCGTGCAGATCGTGGTTTCCCAGCACCATTTTGATGGATTGTTGATGTTGGTAGCACCAGCGCAACACTTCGAGAGAGCCGCTACCGCGATTGATTAGATCGCCCACCAGCCACAATTTATCTTGCCTGGGGTTAAATTGCAGGCGCGACAATAACGCAGTAAAAGCATGGTAGCAGCCCTGAATATCCCCAATTGCGTATGTGGCCATGTTAAGGAACCTCTGATTAAATTTTACCAATAAAAAAAGCCGCTTAAGTTTATATTAAGCGGCTTTGGTCGAATCAATTTGACTAGCTTGCTGGTGCTGCTTCTGTAACGGCTGCTGGAGCAGCCTCCGCAGCAGGCGCAGTTTCTGCGGGTTTCGCTGGCGCTGGCGGCGTAAAGCTCGCTCCGGCAGCATTGGCCATATGCGCAACTGCATTGGCAATCTCGCCATCGGTTAAACCCGGGTTGCCTCCGCGTGCGGGCATAGATCGGATACCGTTAGTGGCATTCTTGATAAGCGTTTCATAACCTTGTGCAATACGCGGCTGCCACTGGCCTTTATCGCCAAACTTAGGCGCACTCATCAATCCGGCTGCATGGCACATGGCACACACGGCGGTGTAAACCTCCTCCCCGCTTTTATCTGCATGCGGCCCCGCGTCAGCCTTGGCAACTTCAACCGTTGCCAAGGGTTTTATATTTTCGTCAGATTTTGCGGCGACAGGCTGCGCTGCAACTGCTGGCGCGGTTTCTTTAGTGTTTGAAAAATACGCAAACAATGAAATTAATATTGTAAACGCTAAAATAGTGCCAGGAATCGCAATGATTAACTGCCAAAAACTGGAACCTGAATACCCTTCATCTTTATCACTCATCGCTATTAGTTCCCTAACAAATAAAACTGAATTATACCTGCTAATTAATTAGCCCTACTAGTATGCGGAGGTCAAAACTGACCAATAATCAAAAACAAATACTATTAAAACAAAGCCGCTTTGTTATAATGCGCCATCAATTGCGCCCGTAGCTCAGCTGGATAGAGTGTTGGTTTCCGAAGCCAAAGGTCGTGGGTTCGACTCCCGCCGGGCGCGCCAAAAAAATTATAGCTTCCAATAATGGTCTACCAGTAATGCTGCAAATAGCAACGTCAGGTAAATAATGGAATACCTGAATGTGCGCTTGGCTAAATCATCAGAATATTTTCTATATAAACCAATCACATATGCCATGAAGATAGCATCCAGCAACACGACAGATATTAAGTAAATCAAACCACTCATGCCTAGCCCGTAAGGCATAAGCGAAACAGCGACTAAAATCACGGTGTAAAGCAGGATATGTAACAGTGTAAATGCCTCGCCGTGCGTCACCGGCAACATCGGCATGCCGACTTTGGCATATTCTTCACGGCGATAAAGTGCCAGCGCCCAGAAGTGCGGCGGCGTCCAGGCAAAAATAATCAGGAACATGATGAGCGATTCTGGTGCTACGGTATTATTCACCGCAGCCCAGCCAAGTATTGGCGGCATTGCACCGGAAGCGCCGCCAATTACAATATTCATCGGCGTAGCAGGCTTTAAGAATACGGTGTAAATAACCGCATAACCCACGAAGGTCGCGAATGTCAGCCACATGGTGAGCGGGTTAACAAAGACATAAAGTATGGCCAAACCGACACCCCCGAGAATGGTCGCGAATATGGTCGTTTCGGCATGGGAAACTTGGCCTGTCGGTAGCGGGCGAGCGCGTGTGCGCGCCATCACTGCATCAATTTTGTGTTCGATTAAACAGTTGAAAGCGGCCGCGGCACCAGAAGAAAAAGCGATGCCAACGGTTGTTGCAATCAACAGTGGCCAGGGCACCATGCCCGGCGTGGCAAGAAACATGCCGATTAACGCAGTAAATACGATTAATGCCGTCACACGCGGCTTGCATAATGCATAAAAGCTTTTAAAACTGGCTCTTAATGCCTGCAACTGGACTGGTAAACTTGCGCTCAATTGATACTCACTTTAATTTAATTAACGTTATGTTGCTAAACGATTCGCTGTGATTTTTGAATTCAGTATTACTAAAATAACCACCAGCATTGCTGCGCCTAAGTTATGCGCCACCGCCAGCACCAATGGTAAATGCAACACCAGGTTTGCAATGCCCAGGCTGATCTGCAAGCACAGCACGGCTATCAGGGCAATACTCAGCATTTTTAATTGTGTCTGCTTTATCCCGATGATGGCTAAAAATCCAAAATAAATTAATGTAATCATTGCGCCGATACGGTGCGTCCACTGTATCGCGGTAAGAGAGGCCAGGCTTAAATTGCCACCATCGGCACTTTGCCCTAACTCCCTCATCAGGTGAAAAGCATCTTTAAAATTCATGTCTGGCATCCATGCGCCATGACAGGTTGGAAAATCTGTACAGGCCAGCGCCGCATAATTGCTGCTGGTCCAGCCGCCCAAAAAAATCTGCATCAGCAACACTACCAAGCCAAATCGAATCAACCAGCGCGTGTGATCTGCGCGTACCAGGCTGGCTGAATAATAGCCCCAATGCCGATGCGCTATCCAGACCAGCAAGCCCAATGTTGTCATGCCGCCAAGCAAATGCGCACTTACAATTGCCGGTTTAAGCAACATGGTCACGGTCCACATACCGAGCATGGCCTGAAATATGACGATTCCCAGTAAGGCAGTCGTTAACCATGGCGAAGTTTTAACCTGTAGTTTATTCTTCCAGGCCAAGATAAATAATGCCAGCACTACCAGCCCCAGCGTGCCCGCAAGATAGCGATGTATCATTTCCTTCCAGGCCTTTGCTGCTTCTACGGTATTACCCGGATAATTGGCTTGCGCATATGCAATCGCTGCCTGGCTCTCCGGCACGGTGAGCGTACCGTAACAGCCCGGCCAATCGGGACAGCCCAACCCTGCATCTGAGAGACGCACATACGCACCCAGCACCACCACGCAAAGCGCCATCGCAGCACCTAATAGCGCCAATCGCTTAAACATCAAGTTCATATCAGGCAGCCCATGAGTACTTCAGCAAGCGGATCAAGTCCTTGCGAATATCCGCCGCTGGTGTAGCAGTCTGGTAACTCATCATGATATGCCCCAGCGGATCAACCAAGTACAGCCGGTTTGACTGCGCAGCTACTTCACCTTCCAGATCAAACTGCTGACCAAGCTTTGTAATATTATCGGCTGGCTGGTTGATAATAACCAAATCTGGGTAGTCCGCCTTGATTTTACTGACATCCTGCGTATGGGTGATCAATACGCGCTGGGCCCGTGGCATATCTTTGTACAATGACACGTGCAGCTGGCGCATGATGTGAAGCTTTTCCTTGCACGCCTGCTCACAAGCGTCAGCCACGTAGACCATATTCCACTTATCCGCCCAGAATTTTGAAACTTCCTTGCCATCGCTGTCCTGCAAAATTTCTACCTGCTCAATTAACCGTGGCGGCATGACCAGTTCGCCATAGCTTTGGCCGGTTGGCTTCCAGTTTAATTTGTACATCATGACAACAACGATAATTGGCACCACAAAAAATATAGCCATCAGCACAAATATAATGCGCCCCTTGCGTTGCAGGTTATCTGGATTGACCTGATTACTTAACTCTGTTTGCATATTCGCTCTTTATCATTAACTTTTAACTATTCAATTCGTTTAAAACTCATATATAAATAGATGGCAATTGCAGCAAAGGCAAAGCCATACCATTGGTAAGCATAGCCCAAATGTGTTGCAATGCGTTCTACCGGCATCTGCCAGTTCCGCACAAATCCACCGGCTTTGCTTTGTGCATCCAGCTTAATGATGACTGGCAGCAGCTTCAGCGGAACAATTTTCTGGTATCGCACCATGTCCAGATGTTGCCATACCAGTTGCCATTCTAGATTTGCCTGATTGGGCGTGGCCGTATCCTCAAGTGTAAATATTTTTTTGCTTGGCAACCATACCATGCCTTCCACTTGTTGTATGCCGGCAGGCGTATCAAAGACAGGAACATCCGTATGCGTAGATTTACCTGCAATCCAACCCCGGTTGACCAATACATATCGGTCGGTCCCTTCAATGCTTAGCGGGGTAAGCACATGATACCCGGCGATGCTATTTTCAACCTGGTTATCAACCAGAATCTGATATTTTGTCGCATATTCACCGCTTGTTTTCACTTTTTGATACTGCAGCTTTTCTGACGAATGAATATGCTGCGACAACTCCAATACGCCATTTTTAACACTCTGCTGATACTCTTTTTGAATGTCCTGCCTTAGCGCGGCCTTTCCATATTGCCAGAAGCCCAATTTCACAAACAATGCAACCAACACCAGCATCATCAGCGTGCCTGCCAAGCTCGGCTTAAACTCATAACTCACAAACTTAAATTGCATTTCAGCTATTCCAGTCGCATAATAAGCCATCAATTCGATTGGATAGAGCCATGTTAATAAAAATTGCCATTGTGCTGACTTTAATTATTATCGTTGCCAGTTTGTTTTCTGCGTTGTTTTTTCTGGCGAAGGATAAAGGTACTAGCGACCGCACCGTGAAGGCACTCACTTTCCGTATTGGTTTGTCCATCACGTTATTTATTCTGCTCGTCATCGGCGGATATTTTGGACTGATTGGCCATTCGTTGTAGGTGTTGATTGTAAACAAAAAAGGGCGATGCTAAAGCACCGCCCTTTTTTTCATCCTTGCGTTACAGCCAGTATACAAATATAAACAAGCCCAACCAAACCACATCCACAAAGTGCCAGTACCATGCAACCCCTTCAAAACCGAAGTGATGCTCCGGCGTAAAATGACCTTTCATGCAACGTAACAGAATCACGATCAGCATGATGGTACCAAGCGTTACATGAAAGCCATGAAAACCTGTCAGCATAAAGAAGGTGGCGCCATAAGCACCTGAGCCCAAAGTCAAGCCCATTTCGGTATAGGCCTCATGGTATTCAAACGCCTGACAGGCCAGGAATGCAATACCCAGTGCCACCGTCAATGCCATACCGATAACTAACTGCTTGCGGTTATTCTTGATCAAGCCCCAATGTGCCCAGGTGATGGTTGCACCAGAGGTAAGTAGGATAATAGTATTTACCAAAGGCAAACCCAGCCAGTGCATAGGTTTGAAATTCGCAGGAGGCACATATTCAGCACCAAGCACGTGGCCACCGGGGCCAGTAGACGGCCAAGTTCCAAGAAAATCTTTGTATGGCGTAATATCAGGCGCATAGCTTGCCAACTCAGGAACTGACAACACCCGCATGTAGAATAAAGCGCCAAAGAAGGCAGCAAAGAACGCCACCTCAGAGCAAATGAATACAATCATACCGAAACGGAAAGACTTGTCTTCCCAGTTTTTGTATTTGCCGGAAAGGCTTTCGCTGATAACGGCACCCATCCACTTAAAAACCATCCATAAAATGACTGCGGTGCCAAAATACATCATCCATTTGCCCGGGGTCTGGAGATACGCCAGATCTTTACTTCTATCCATAGCAACTGAAAAAATAAAGCCCGTGGCTAACAACAATATTCCAGCTGACAGCACCGATGGATACAGGCTGCCATGTGGAACAAAATAGTGATTTTTTGAATGCGTTGCCATGTATTAACTCCCAAGCTACTGATTATTTAAAAATTATTATCTCAATCTCAACAACATAAAACAAACCATTAATTTTTCACTGCTTTAAAGAAAGAGTACGACAATGTCATCTCTTTCACATCCTTCGGCAGCGCAGGGTCAATAAAAAACCTGAGCGGCATCTCTTTAGTCTCTCCAGGTTTCAGCCCCTGGTTCACAAAGCAAAAACATTCAATCTTCTTAAGATATATTGAGGCTTTACCTGGCGTCACACTAGGTATCGCATGGCCAGCCACAGTTTTACTTGTGATATTTTTTGCCTCAAATATCACGGTTTCAATTTGGCCAGGATGCAAAGTAATCGCACTTTGCTTAGGATAAAAATTCCATCCCAAGCCTGGCATGACCGCTGCAACAAACTGTACGGTGACCATTCTGCTAGTATCAACTTTAGCCTTTGCTAAGGTAGCAGCCGAATTTTCGGTTTTCCCATTTAGGCCTGTGAGATCACAAAACACATCATACAAAGGCACCAACGCAAAGGCGAACAGCAACGACCCTGCCACCACCCACAACATTTTCAATGCAAGCTTTGTATTTGCCCTATCATCCTTTTGCTTGCTGACTACAATCGCTTCAGTTGCTTTTTCTACCGTGCCACCATTCTTGTTTATATCTTCCATATTGTAAATATCGAAGCAACATACCAAATGAATGCAATTACACCTAAAACGATGGCGATTTTCCTGTTTCTCGCTTGCCTGCTTGCCTTCTGATTTTCCATTTAATTGCGAGGCTTAATTAACTTAAGCCTCGTCTTCCCTTTTTACTTAACAACTGGCTGATCAGTAAAGCTATGGTATGGCGGCGGCGATGGCAATGTCCACTCCAAGCCCTCCGCGCCTTCCCACACTTTGTCGGTAGCTTTTTTACCGCCTTTGATGCAGCTCACAATGTTGTAAACAAATAACAGCTGCGACAACCCTAATACAAACGCTGCAACCGATGAAATCATGTTGAACTCGGCGAATTGTAGGGCGTAGTCCGGAATGCGGCGTGGCATACCGGCCAACCCTAAGAAGAACTGAGGAATAAAGGTGAGATTAAATGAGATGGCGGTTAACCAGAAATGCAATTTACCCAGTTTCTCGCTGTACATATGACCGGTCATTTTTGGCAACCAGTAGTACACGCCCGCCATTATGCCCATGATGCCGCCTGCAAACAGCGTGTAATGGAAGTGCGCTACGACGAAATAACTATTGTGATACTGCGCATCAGCTGCAACGTCAGCAAGCACCAAGCCGGTCAAACCGCCGATACCGAATAAGATAATCCAGCCTACCGCAAACAGCATAGGCGTTTCAAAGCTCATGGAGCCTCTCCACATGGTTTTAATCCAGCAGAAAAACAAAACGGCCAGCGGCAGCGAAATCGCCATCGTGCTGTACATAAAATAGAGTAACGCTGGTACCGGCATGCCCGCTGTAAAGAAGTGGTGCGCCCACACAACTACTGACAAAGCGCCAATTGCCCATAATGAATAAACCTGCGCTTTGTAGCCATACATTGGCTTACGTGAGAAGGTTTGCAGAATTTGCGGAATGAAACCCCAAACAGGCAAGAGCAAAATATACACTTCTGGATGACCAAAGAACCAGAACAAGTGCTGGAACAGAATTGGATCGCCGCCACCGGCTGCAGAAAAGAAGTGCGTGCCAAAGTGACGGTCGGTCAAAAGCATCGTGACAGCACCTGCTAACACTGGAATCGTGGCCACAAGCAAGAAAGCTGTAATCAGCCAGCCCCATGCGAACATCGGCATTTTCATGAGGGTCATGCCAGGCGCACGCATATTGAACAGCGTAACAATAATATTAATGGATCCCATGACGGAAGATATACCAAGCAGGTGGACTGAAAAAATCGCAAAATCCACACCAATACCGCCTTGTAAAGAAAGCGGCGGGTAGAATGTCCAGCCGGTAGCCAGCGCACCATCACCAATACCAAACAGCGCCAAGGTAAAGGGCAGCGTTAGCAGAATCGCAGCCGGAGGCAGCAACCAGAAGCCCCAGTTATTCAAGCGCGGCAGCGCCATATCTGGCGCACCGATTTGCAAAGGAATCATCCAGTTTGCAAAACCTGTGGCTGCAGGCATCAGCGCTGCAAAAATCATGATTAACGCATGAATACCAATAAGTTGATTAAAAAAATCAGGGTTCATCAATTGCAAGCCGGGCTTAAACAATTCTGCACGAATACCCAGAATCATGGAACCGCCAACCAAGAACATGATTAGCGAAAAAGTCAGGTACATGGTACCAATGTCTTTGTGATTGGTAGTGGTTAACCAGCGCATAATTCCCGTCGGGTGGTCATGATGCTCTTCGTGGTGTGCTACCGTTGCTGTACTCATCGTGCTCTCCTGATTGCCAATTTAATACTTAAAATAAATTATTGTCGTGCCGCTTTAACTTGTGACGGCTGCACTACATCACCCACGCTATTCCCAAGCCCATTGCGCTCATAGGTAATCACTGCAGCGATTTCCGTATCATTCAGCGTTGCTTTCCAGGCCGGCATCACATTCTTGCCATTCAGCACACGATCCAGGTGGCTATCTGGAAGATATTTGCCATCTGCGCCGAAAATTGGGCTTGTTGAAATCTTGCTCCCGGTTAACGCAGGGAATGCTGGGGGCAAGCCTGCGCCTGTGACCTGATGGCATACTGCGCAGTTTTTCTCATAAACTTTTTTACCTTCAGCCATTAAATCTTCTTTGGTCCACTCTTTATCCGCACCAGCTACGGCTTTGGCCTGCTCTTCCTTCTTTGCCGCCACCCAAGTTTTGTATTCCTCCATTGATACCGCATTTACAACCACTGGCATGTATCCGTGGCCCTTGCCACATAATTCTTTACATTGACCGCGGTAGGTGCCGGGCTTCTCCACCTGCACCCAAGTCTCACGAATGAACCCCGGAACAGCAAGCCGGGACGAACCGAACTGTGGCACCCACCAGTTATGCAGCACATCGCTTGCCGTCATCAAAATCCGAACCTTTTCACCTACCGGCAGTACAAGTGGATTGTCCACTTCGAGCAAATAATTTTCGCCTTTATCTGCGGCATTATGCATCTGGTCATTGGTCGTCGTTAAGTTGCTGACAAATTTAATACCTTGCGCATCGCCGTCAAGATATTCATACTGCCAGCGCCATTGTGACCCCGTAATTTTAATAACCATGCTCGCTTTGTCGCGCGTGTTTTCCATCATCACTACACTGTGGTAGGCTGGGATACCCATAATCACAAAATCGATTAACAATAAAATCGCGAAAGGAATCAGCGTCCAAAAAATCTCAACCGCGGTGGAAGGTGCTTTATCAGCAACGGCTTTATAGCCTTTACTTTTGCGGTGCGCGAAAATTGAATAAATCATAATGGCCAGCACGGACAGGAAAATCGCCATCGAAATAAGCATAAACTTATTATGAACATGCAATGTGTCTAAAGCCATTGGCGTGACCGGCTCTGGGAAATTCCAACTGTATCCGGCATAGGCCCCGAGTGAGGTCAGCAACATTGCAAAACTCAACCCAACTTTTTTCAACACTTGCATAACGCTCACTCCAAAATCAAATTTAATTAAAATTTTTCAGCTTACATTTCTAAATTTTTGTTTTAGTTCTCTTGCCAACGCAACACGCTGCTCATCATCAATCAAGTGTCTGCCGAATTCAATTTCCTTGCCATGCGACCCTATAAACAGACCGCTTTTGCCCTGACTATTTACCACAGCGCGCACATTGGCTTGCGCCCAGTATCGCTGAAATACCGTTATACTGGATTTTTTATAGCTTTTCTTTTCCACTATGACTTTGTCTTCTTCTATGGCGATACTTTCATAATCGCTCGCATGCAAGTAAACATAGTAAAAAGCATACGCGAAAGCCGCCAGCTCCAAGCCCGCGAATGGCAACACCATCCAGGCGCCCAGACGCGCAAATCCCAGCGCGATCAGCAAGGTTACAACCGCCATAGCCGCAAGCAACTTGATGCCGCCATCTAGCGATAACGAATTGTTCGGCCTTGCAATGATTTTGTAACCTAAATCGAACACTGCCATACACTTGCCCTTGGTCATGCAAACTTAAATTAAAATTGCCTGCAATTTTCTTTGACACGCAACTTTACTTATAGCTTTTTGACATGCGTCATTTTGACGCAGATCAAAAAATAGCATAAAAAACTTAGACCAACAAGCAAAAATTTACATTTTGTAACAAATGTTGTGGCTTTAGTCTGCGCCTACCATTTGGCAAGCTCAAACCTAATGCGCTTGAATAACACGAGTGGTGCCGGGAGCCGGAATCGAACCGGCACGTTGTCGCCAACGCGGGATTTTGAGTCCCGTGCGTCTACCAATTCCGCCATCCCGGCTGAGGTATAATTACAACGAAGACGCACATTATAACAAGCAAAAGGCATTATGCGAACACAAGATTTCGATTTTTATTTACCAGACACGCTCATCGCCCAACACCCCGCCACCAAGCGCAGCGCCAGCAGATTGTTGCACTTGAACGGCAGAACGGGACATATTGAGGACAAACTGTTTGTTGATTTGCCTGATTTTCTATCCGCAGGCGATTTGCTGGTTTTTAATGACACGCGCGTCATCAAGGCACGGTTGTTTGGCCACAAAACCACTGGCGGCACAGTAGAAGTGCTGGTTGAGCGGGTATTAGACACGCATCATGTACTCGCGCATATCCGCGCCTCGCGTGCGCCGAAGGCAGGCACAAAACTTAAATTAGCCAATGCGTTTGAGGCGGAAGTCCTCGGCCGTGGCGGTGATTTGTTTCATGTGAAGTTTTTGAGCGAGGTGTCAGTGCTGGATCTGCTGGAACAATACGGCGCCTTGCCTCTGCCACCTTATATTACGCACACAGCCGAAGCCGATGATGAAGAACGTTACCAAACCGTGTACGCCAAACATGCTGGCGCAGTGGCTGCGCCTACTGCCGGGCTGCATTTTGATGAAACCATGCTGAGTACAATAAAGGCAAAGGGCGTCAATATCGCCTATGTCACCTTGCATGTGGGGGCGGGTACATTTCAGCCGGTGCGGACCGACGTGATTGCGGAGCACAAAATGCACAGCGAGATTTATCATATCCCGGCCGAAACGGTTGCGATGATTGAAGCCACCAAAGCCAAAGGCGGCAATATTATCGCGGTAGGCACTACCAGTTTGCGCGCGCTGGAAAGTGCCGCACAGACTGGCAAGCTACAAGCTGGTATGGGGGAAACAGATATTTTTATCACGCCCGGATTTTCATTTAAAATAGTCGATAAACTTGTCACCAATTTCCATTTACCCAAAAGCACCTTGCTCATGCTGGTTTCTGCCTTTGCAGGGTTTGATCACATTAAAAATGCTTATGCACACGCGGTAAAACAGCAATACGGATTTTTTAGTTACGGCGATGCCATGTTATTGGACAGGGCAGATTGAACAAAGCCGCAAAAACAATGACTAAAGAAGACGCTCCAATTCAACGCCAGACAGAACCACCCTCAGGAACTTTACTACTAAATGAAACCATTTAAACGATTATTGATAAGCACAACCATTGCATCTGCATTCCTGACAATCAGCCCACTACAGGCACAGGTACTAACGGAAGCCGCTCTTGGCATTAAGATTCCGCTCGCCAAAAAACCGACTACGCGCCCGATGACAGTAGCGTATGTGCCTGGACTCAGGCACTATTACATTGCGGATGGCGGTCTGGCGCCGATGGGCTCGGAATTTGAAGCGCCGGTATCCAAATCACAGATCCATGCCTATGACGACACCGGGAAATACGTTAATTCTGCCAAGCCTGGTTACGATAACCGCTCCATTTATTACAACCCGAACACTGACAAATTAGAGACTATTACCTACAACATTTCTAGCGAGGTTGGCTTTGGTCCCAATACCGGCCTGTATTCAATTAACTTAAGCGAGACGGGCGAAGTGACTGATTCGTCCAGTGAAATAATGCAGTTTAACCCGGCATTTGGCAGCGCAGGCACCATGCCGACCTATGACGCCGAAAATCAACGTTATTTCGCCAAACAGGGACGTAGCGACAAAGTGTTTATTGTCGATCCAAAACAACGCGACAAATTAGGCGAAATTACGCTGGACTTGGCAAAAGCGGGCGCAGCGCACGATGACATCAGCGATCTGTTCGCAGCATATACAGGCATTAAAGGTGAAGAGCTGATTTTGCTGGACATTGACCACAAGGCCGCGCTGGTGTTTGACCTGACAGGAAAATTTGTCGCAAAGAGCGAATTGCCGAAAGATTTGAAACTGCGCGCTCAAAACCATTACAACGGCTTGGGCTATGCCAATAACATGTTGTTTATTTATCAGGAAAACGAAGGTGAGTTTGGTGCATATTACGGTTTTAAGATCATGAAATAAATCGAGGCAATAAAAAACCGCGCCCAGATATTTTGCTATCCGGCGCGGTTTTCTTTAGATCAAGACGTTATTACTTGCCAAGCGCTCCAGCCAACTTGCCAGACACCATACCGAACACCGCACCAAGCACTGTTGAAACCGCCACCAGCAACACAGGGTTTGACATATCCATGGCTGTCGCATTAGCAGCCGTACCAGCTGTAAGCGCCAAACCAGCAGTTGCCGCATAGCCATACACGTTAGCCGGTACTACAGAAAGCAAATTGCAACCTGCCACGGCCACCAATGGGAATACTGTCACGGCAATAATCACAGGTGCAGCCAAAGCGCCTAAACCACCCAGCATGCCAGAGCTTACCAAGTACAAAGCAATGCCCGCCATGACAGCGCCAAAGATCATGCCTGCGATTGTTTTTTGCAATGCAGCGTTGTCGCCACCGGTATGGAAATAGCAGCCCCAGGCAATAAAACCAACCCAAACCAAAGCTACGCTAGCGAGTGGATTTAACGCCAGAAATGCCCAAACGCCACCTAGTACAGCAATACTTAAAGCTAATGCAGTTAACTTCGACATACTTTTCTCCCTAAATTAAAAGGTAACACTCTTGTAAAAATAATGTGTTGAGAATTACAGCCAGTAATTTCAGTTTGGCGAAGCTACGATGAACCAGTGCACTACACCAACTTCAATCAGCAGACTTCGCGCAGTCTAGCCCCATTTTGGTGCGATTGACAAGCGTTTTTATGGGGGATAAAAATTAATTCAGGGAGGCTTGATTGATCTTTGTGCTGTAATCCCAGTGTTTGCGCCACGCACCAAGCACCAGGTTGGGATACTGCGGTTTGCCCAGACTGCCATTATATCGGCCTAAAGCACGATATAAGTCACCTTTTTCTATGTCGATATAATGACGCAATATCGTGCAGCCGTAACGCAAATTCAAACGCATGTTAAACAAGTTCTGATCCGGGGTGCCTATGCTTTTTACCCAGAACGGCATCACCTGCATGTAGCCACGTGCGCCGACGCTGGAAACTGCATATTTCTTAAACCCGCTTTCCACCTGAATCAATCCCAGCACCATTTGCGGGTCTAATCCGGCGCGCGTTGCCTCGTAATGTACCGATCTTAAAAAGTCTTCACGATACGCTTGATCCGGGAGGCGTTTTTTAAGACGCTGCGACATTTCATTCATCCAGATCTGGCCTTCGATCTCGCTCCCAAACACCAGCTTGGGCGAGGCCAAATCACTCACTGATTTTTGCATCATTGCCTTAACGCTGTTTGAAAGCGGCTCTTCTCTCTGATTGCCTGCGTGGCACAAGGATGCCACACCAATCAGCAACACAAGACAAAGTTTCTGTAAATTTTGTTTAAGCATTTATCGCAGATTTAATAAACTCGATGACTTCAGTAACAAGCAAATTCTGTGCCTCAGTTGCACTTCTCGCTTTATATTCTACTTTGCCTTCGGCAAGCCCGCGCTCGCCCACCACAATTCGATGCGGGATGCCCATCAGATCGCTTTCGGCAAACATCACGCCAGGCCGCTCGCCGCGGTCATCCAGCAGCACATCCATGCCCATTTTTTTGCAGTCTTCGTACAACTGATTTGCGGTATTCTTCACCAATTCACTTTTATCCATGCCGATGGGGCAAATCACCAACTCGAACGGCGCCATGCTAAACGGGAAAATAATGCCTTTTTCGTCACTTCCCTGCTCAATTGCGGCACCCACAATGCGCGAAACGCCAATGCCATAGCAACCCATTTCCATTACTTGTGATTGACCATTTTCATCCAGATACGTTGCATTCATGGCTTTGGCATACTTGGTACGTAGCTGAAAAATATGGCCGACTTCAATACCGCGGCACAAACTGAGTTTGCCTTTGCCGTCCGGGCTGGCGTCACCTTCCATCACGTTACGAATGTCCACCACAATACTGGGTTCCGGCAAATCTCGGCCAAAATTCACACCGCTTAAGTGATATTTTGGCTTATTGGCACCACACACAAAATCACTCATCTGCGCCACGGTCTTATCTGCAATCACAGTGACATTGCTGCCCACGCCGACTGGGCCAATAAAACCTGGCGGGCAGTTTAAATTAGCGCGAATCTCTTCTTCAGTCGCAAAACGAAAATCTGCCAACCCTGTCAATTTGCCAACTTTCACTTCGTTCAAAGTGTGATCGCCCCGTAGCAAGGCCAAATAGAATCTGTCATTCGCCACCAATGCAATCGCCTTCACTGTGCGCTCAATGCTGATTCCAAGCAGCTTCGCAACATCTTCGCATTGTGTTTGTTTTGGTGTTTCGACCTCTTTTAGAGCATGGCCGGGAGCCGCTCTGGTATTGGCTTCTGGCAGCGCTTCCGCCAACTCCACATTGGCTGCATAATCCGAATTTTCGCAATACGCCAGTGCATCTTCGCCGCTATCCGCCAGCACATGGAACTCCTGCGAGCCCTCGCCGCCGATTGCGCCTGAATCCGCCTTCACCGCGCGGAATTTAAGCCCGAGTCGCATAAAGATATTACTGTAAGTCTGGTACATCTGCGCGTAAGTCTGTTGCAGCGATTCAAAATCGGCATGGAATGAGTAGGCGTCTTTCATCATGAATTCGCGCGCGCGCATCACGCCAAAACGCGGGCGAATTTCATCGCGAAATTTGGTTTGGATTTGATATAAATTGATTGGTAATTGCTTGTAGCTATTGACTTCGCGGCGCACAATGTCGGTAATCACTTCTTCGTGCGTCGGGCCAAAACAGAAATCGCGGTCATGGCGGTCTTTGATTTTTAGCATTTGCGGGCCAAACACCGCCCAACGCCCGGTTTCATCCCACAACTCCTTGGGTTGTACAGCCGGCATCAAAAGCTCTAAAGCGCCGGCTTTGTTCATCTCGTCACGCACAATCGCTTCCACCTTGCGCAATACGCGCAAACCAAGCGGCATCCAGCTATACAAGCCGTTGCCGAGCTTTTTAATCAGACCAGCGCGCACCATCAGTTTGTGCGAAACCAGCTCGGCATCGGCAGGGGCTTCTTTTTGGGTGGCAATAAAAAATCGGGAGGCGCGCATAAAATCTCTAATTCAATAAATAGGCTGAATTTTAACGGTAAACGCTGATTAAGTCAGCCGAAATTAATACGCAGGCGGCCTACTATTGCGGTTTGTTTGCCTTCACAGTCCGCGCCCTGCCAATCGGGCTGTCATCTGGGATATAACCTGATTTCCATAAAGAAAAAGGCACAATGGTGGCGGCATGGCCGTTATCATAAAACCAGCTGTCTACCGCGTATCTTTCGCCCGATTTAATTTCGCGAATCACCGCGGTGCTATGCGGCCAGCCAGTAACAAAGAAGTTGCGCGTGCGGATGTCTTCGATCTCGTGCAACGGCATCAAGCCTTGCTGCTTCAGTAGCCGCATATAAGTGGTGGAGTTAATTGCCTCATCATTGCAATCTTGCTGACCTGGATAACCGGCATTATCAAACGTGCCCGCCCTGTCGGCAGAGGTGCCCACCTTTCGCCCCACCAGGTCTTCCAGCACGCCAATCGCTAGTGCGATCTTTTTACGTTCATCTTCGGCATTGACGGCTGGATGATTGAATATCCCGGACACGGCGCTCCATTCCAAGGCAGTGAGAGCAGTGCTTGAAATCTCGGCGCAGCCGCCGCCCTGGCAAATTTCAAACTGGTTTAGCTGAGGCGTTTGATGAAAAATGCGTGAAACATCTGCCAGCGCGGCCTGCGCCGATGCATTGCAATACAAAACCAGAACGCTAGAGGATAACAGGCTTGTCAGAAACTTCATTTTTATTCGCGCCCGTTAATGGGAAATGCTGCTCCAGCGCTGTGCTGATTTTTTCAATGCCATGCAGAACGCCGGCTTCGAACTCGCCTCGCCTGAACAGCACTTCCATCTCATGGCAAATCGCTTCCCAGCCATCGTGCCCAACATGCCGGTCGATTCCCCTGTCGGCCACGATCTCCACATCGCGGTCGGCCAGCAGCAGGTAAATCAGCACGCCATTGTTATATTCGGTATCCCAGATATTCAGGCGGCCGAATAGCTCGATCGCGCGTTTTTTCGGTGTTTTTTTGCAAATAATTTCATAAGGATGCAGGCCCGCCTCCACCACAAAACGGATTTCCCCGGCGTGCTTTTTCTCGCTCGCGGCAATGGCCTTTTGGATTTCGTGCAGCGCGATCGCAGAAAAATAGCGCCTGACCTGCCACGGGTTGCTGAACATGTGTTTAAAAAAACGGGCTATAGGGTCTTGTCGTTTCATTACCAGTCTCCTGATGCTCCGCCGCCGCCGAAACCGCCACCGCCGCCGCTGAACACGTCGCCCCCGCCATAGCCACCCGGAGAGCCTCTGCCGCCGTAGCCGTTGATACCACGGCTACCCAACATCATGGTGATAAAAAACGCGACTACGCCCAAAATGGCTGCGCTGCCCAAAGCCACGCCCAGCAACCAGACGACAGTGCCTATCAGCCCGCCATTTAAGGCACTGCCGAAAAATGTGCCGAACATGCTGCGCAACACAAGGCCGGCAATCAGCCCGCCAAATAACAGCATGGGCAGCAAGTTCATGATATCCATGCCGCTGGATGCCGCGCGGTCAGGCGCTGGTAACGGCTCACCCTCCACCAGCGCAATCAGCTTGTCCACCCCCGCATCCAGGCCGCCGTAAAAATCTCCCTGCTTGAATTTGGGCGCGATGACCTCGCTAACGATACGCTTGGCGGTTAAATCCGGAATCGCACCTTCTAGGCCGTAACCGACTTCGATACGAATTTTACGGTCATTCTTTGCCACCAGAATCAGCAAGCCATCGTCGGCTTTTTTGCGGCCGAGTTTCCATTTATCCACGACACGGATACTGTACTGGGCGATATCTTCAGGCTGCGTGCTGGGAACGATGAGCAGCGCGATCTGACTGCCTTTTTTGCTTTCAAACGCTGCAAGCTTATCTTCCAGCTGCGCTTGTTGTGATTGTGAAAGCGTGTGGGTTAAATCAGTCACACGGGATTTAAGCTCAGGGATTGCAGCCAGCGCAGCATGCGCCGAGCCTGATGCCAAAAACAGCATCAGGCCTAACGCGTATAAACCAGCTTTGAATGTTGAAAACACGTGTTAGCTGAAATCCAGTTTACTTCTTGTCACCAAACTCAACTTTTGGCGCAGCCGAAATCGCTTTTTCGTTTTCAACAGTAAACGTAGGTTTGGCTTTGTAACCGAACATCATGGCGGTCAGGTTTTCCGGGAAAGAACGTACGGCCACGTTGTAATCTTTGATCGTTTCGATATAGCGGTTACGCGCCACGGTCACGCGATTTTCGGTACCTTCCAGCTGCGCCTGTAAATCCCTGAAGCCTTGGTCTGCTTTCAGGTTCGGGTAATTTTCAGCCACCGCCAGCAAGCGGGATAATGCGCTGGTCAACTGACCCTGCGCTGCCTGAAACTTCGCAAATGCTTCAGGGTCGTTCAGCAGTTCCGGCGTCACCTGCATGCTGCCCACTTTGCTGCGCGCGTTTGAAACCTCAGTCAGCACTTCTTTTTCATGCTCTGCATAGCCTTTAACGGTTTCCACCAGATTAGGCACCAAATCGGCACGGCGCTGGTATTGGTTCAGCACTTCGGACCAGCTGGCTTTGGCTTCTTCATCCAGACTCTGAAATTTGTTGTAGCCGCAGCCGGTTAAGGCCAGCGCTAAAGAAAAAATTGCAATTTTTGAAATTAAATTTTTCATGATTTTCCTTTATGAAAGAAAAGTTGAGCACACTCAAAGCAATACATCTTTACTTGCTCTAAGTATATTGCGTTCATTTGTTCGATTACAAGCCCGATTCGCTCATTTTGGCCATGGTCGATTTGGCCAGACATAAATCATCCCATGCCTTGGCCTTATCTGCCAGATTGCGCAGCAAATAAGCAGGATGATACGTCACAATGACCGGCACGCCGCAATAATGGTGCAACCTGCCGCGCATACTGGTCACCGTGGCATCCGAATTCAGCAGGGTTTGCGCGGCAAACTTACCCAATGCGAGAATCAGTTTGGGTTTGATCAGTTCTACCTGGCGCTTCAAATAAGGGCTGCACTGCATCACCTCTTCGCCATGCGGATCGCGATTTTCCGGAGGCCGACATTTGAGCACATTGGCAATATATACATTCTCGCCGCGCTTTAACTCAATCGCCGCCAGCATATTGTCCAGCAGCTTGCCCGCCTGCCCCACAAACGGTTCGCCGCGTTTGTCTTCTTCTGTCCCGGGCGCTTCACCGACGATCAGCCAGTCGGCGTTTTCATCCCCCACGCCAAACACGGTTTGCATGCGCGTTTTGGCCAACCCGCATGCCTGGCAATTCTTGACACAAGCCTGCAAAGCCTGCCAATCCATGCTTTCAATAGATGTTCTGGAAGGCTCTTCCAGATTGGGCTGCACGAGTGCAGCCTGTGGCGCGGCGCTTGTTTTTTCAGATATTTCCGCGGGCACCTGTTGGGCGCGCAGTTTCCACACCGGCAATAATTCCAACTCGCGCAACACGTCTTCTCTGTTCATAGCGCCAAGCCCATCAACACCGCGTCTTCGCGGCCCGATTTAAATATTTTCGGGTCCGCAGGGTAATATCCTCGCCGCACTGCCATCTCGCAAAATCCCATATTTTCGTAAAGCGCAATGGCGGAAATGTTGCTTGGCCGCACTTCTAAAAACATATTCGCCGCTTTATGATTTTTGGCGATTTTTAGCATGTGTTCCAGCAAATAGCGTCCCAAACCGCGTTTTTGATAAGACTTGGCAACGCTTAAATTGAGCAAGTGCGCTTCGTCCATCACCATCATCATGAGTGCGTAACCAATGATTTCGCCGCCGCTTTCCAGCACCCACGCGCTGTAGCCGGAATTGAGCGAATCGCTGAAATTGCCGCGCGTCCACGGGTTCGAATAAATGGTGGGCTCGATTTGCATAACCGCGTCCAGATCATCCATTTGCATGGGACGTAGCTGGTATTGCGGCTTTAACATTGCGCTCATAAGCGCTGCCCTTGCTCGCGCTCCTGCGTGGTGAGGGCGACGCGATTGCGGATGTAGATCGGCGCAGCTTCGCTGGCTGATTTTGCACTGCCCGCTGCAAAAGCAGGCAGCCCTAGCTGCAAAATAGCCTCTGCAGTTGGTGTGATATCAGGCAATACCTGACTTAAGTTCTTTGCATACATTTTACTTAACACTTCACCATAAACCGCCCAGCCATTACCCACGCCAACCCATTCGCCATCCTCCAGCACTGGCGCGGCTTCCGGCTTGCATACTATTGTTGCGCTTACCTCATGCCAAGCACCATTTTGTTTGATATAAGCCGCATGGTAAATCTCGCCCATGCGCGCATCCAGACACGCGATGACTTTATCTTTACCGCTCGCCTCGGCTGCCGCCATTAAAGTATTGATGCCCACCACAGGCAGATTGGCGCCAAACCCTAAGCCTTGCGCCACGCCGCAGGCAATGCGCACGCCGGTGAACGAGCCCGGCCCTGCGCCAAACGCGATGCCGTCCAGATCGGCCAGCTTAATACCTGCTTCATTCAGCAAACCCTGAATTCGCGGCAGAATCAACTGCGATGCGGTCTGTCCGACATTCTGGTAGCGCGAGAATGACTTATCGCCCACTTGCAAAGCGAGCGACAGAAATTCGGTAGAGGTATCGAGTGCGAGGATTTTCATTTTAGATGCAAGTCATTCAGCCGCTATTCTGCCACGAAGTCGCTTGATTTGCCCGCGCAAACTCTTGCTATCCACGCGCCTTTTTTGCGAAGCGCGTGTTGGTCGCGTGGCGTAACGTGTTGGTTTTACTTGGTTTGCGGCGTTGACAATCTCATGCAGACGCCTAATCGCATCCTTCTTATTCGCCTCTTGCGTGCGGTATTGCTGCGCTTTAAGAACCAACACCCCTTCGTCGGTAATGCGGTTGTCTTTACTATTCAGCAAGCGCTCTTTTAGCCAATCGCTCAAGCTACTGGCGAGAATGTCAAACCGCAAATGAATCGCGCTGGAAACCTTATTCACGTTCTGCCCACCCGCCCCCTGCGCGCGGATAGCGGTGAGTTCGTATTCGTTTTCAGGAATTTCAATCATTCTTTTTCCTGGAACTCCTCCGCAAAAAATGCCTCAACGTCTGCCAGTTCTTTAGTGCGCTTAAACGGCGGCAGGCTTTGCCAGATGCGCTTGCCGTAAGGCTTGGTAATTAAGCGCGGGTCGCAAATCACCAGCACGCCTCTATCCGTTTCATCGCGGATTAAGCGCCCGGCGCCTTGCTTGAGCGTAATCACCGAGTATGGCAGCTGATATTCCATAAAGGCATTTTTGCCCTCAGCGTTCATTTTATCAATGCGCGCCGAGAGCACCGGGTCGTCAGGCGGGGCGAACGGCAGTTTGTCGATAATCACCACACTCAGCGCTTCGCCACGCACATCCACGCCCTCCCAAAAGCTCTGGCTGCCCACCAGCACCGCATTGCCATGCGCGCGAAAGCGGTCCAGCAGCTCGGTACGCGTGCTTTCTCCCTGCAATAACAGCGGGTATTCCATGCCATTGGTGGCAAACGCTTCTTTTAATAATGCATGTACCTCGCGCATGGCTTTGAGCGATGTGCACAGCACAAAGGCACGGCCTTTACTGGCCTGGATGACCGGCAAGCTGACGGCTGCCACGGCCGCGGCATATGCAGACGAGTTAGGATCCGGCATGCCAGCAGGCGCATATAATAAGGCTTGGCGGCCATAGTCAAACGGGCTTTGCCAATAGCCAGTTTCGGCCGCATGCAGGCCCATCTGGCTCATGTAGTGGCTGAAGTCACTTTTTACGGCAAGCGTGGCCGAGGTGAAAATCCACGCCCGCGGTTGTGCGTTCAGCTGCTTGCCAAAGCTATCCGCTACGCTAAGCGGCGTGGCGTGCAGTTGCACCGACTGCGTGAACACCTCTACCCAGCGTACTAGATTTAAGTTTTGGGCTTTGATCCAATGATCTAATTGCTCGCCTAAAGCCTCGCCACGCTGCCAGCATTTTTCCAGGCCGGGGTCGCGCGCAGCCTGGCTTTCCAGCACTTTTGTGAGCTCGCTTAGCATGGCTTGCATATCGCTAAAAGCGGATTCGAAATTCTTTAAGGCAAGCGCTTTTTGCACAGGCAGGCGCGAGCCTTCGTAAGCAAAAATCAGCCTGAAGTCTTTGCAGGCCTTTTCCAGCTTGGGAATGGCCTCGCCCAAGGCCACGCAATCCTTGGCCAGGCTCAAATGCGCGGTGGTGCTATCGCGGCACAATTCCATCAGCTGGCTGGTGGAAATATCCTCGCCAAAAAACAAACCTGCGACTTCGGGCAATTGATGCGCTTCATCAAAAATCACTGTATTGGCACTGGGCAGCAACTCGGCCACGCCTTCATCGCGCAGCATCACATCGGCAAAAAACAGGTGGTGGTTCACCACCACCACATCTGCCGCCAACGCCTTTTTACGCGCCTCCATCACAAAACAATCCTTATAAAAGCTGCAATCCTGACCCAGGCAATTGTCACGCGTAGACGTCACATTGAGCCAGATCGTCGCGTTTTCCGGCACTTCGATGAGTTCAGATTTATCGCCGGTTTTGCTGTTTTCCGCAAAGCTCTTAATCAGGTGTAGATATTTCACATCTTCACGCGAGGCAAACCGTCCGCTATTTGCTGCATGCTCTAAATGATAATGACACACATAATTGGCGCGGCCTTTCAACATAGCCACAGTCACAGGTATTTTCAGGGCATCGCGCACATTCGGCAAATCGCGGTTGAACAACTGATCCTGCAGGGTTTTAGTGCCGGTAGAGATAATCACTTTGCCGCCCGAAAGCAAGGCTGGCACTAAATAAGCAAAGGTTTTACCGGTACCGGTGCCTGCCTCGGCCACCAGCTGTTTGTTGCCTTTGATGGCAGCCTCGATCGCCAAGGCCATTTCCAGCTGCTGCGCACGCTCCGAAAAGCCCGCAATAGCCGCAGCCAGGGCGCCATCCTGCTTAAATATTTGAGTGAGTTGCGAATTTTCTGACATGGCTGAAATTATCCCATGAATATGGGCGATGATTTTACGAACCTAAAAAAGTATTGCGTTATGCTGCATATCTTGTTAGCCTTACGTTGCTGTAAAGTTTCAATTCTGTCATTACTTTTTGGGAGGATGTATGGATTTAGGAATGATTATTCAGTTAATAAGCGGCGCAGTAGGCGGTAACATTGCTGGCAGCCTGATGAAAAACGCAAGCATGGGCACTGTGCTAAACTCCGTGATTGGTATTCTTGGCGGCGGCCTGGGCGGTCAATTACTCGGCATGCTGGGCATAGGCGGCGCTGCAGCAGCAGCGGGTGGCGGCATGGATATTGCTGCTATTATCGGCCAAGTAGCTGGCGGCGGGGTGGGTGGTGGCGTATTGCTAGCCATCGTCGGCATGATCAAAAGCGCAATGGCGAAACAATAGCCTCAATCAAGTCTGCCCTGATCAATAATCGGGGCAGGTTTCCAGTTTTAATTCTCATGAAACATTTAATATTTTCAGCGCTATGTTTTGTTGCAGGCTTTGCTATCCCCGCGATGGCAGAACAGGCCATGTCTGAAAACGTGGCCGGCGTAACGCTTTACAATGTTGATGAAAACAGCATTCAGACACGATCCAGCAGCTGGCAGGACAAAGCACAGGAAGTGCTGGTCAACGCGCTGAGCCTGACCGGGATTAAATACAAATACGGTGGTAAATCACCTGAAACAGGGTTCGATTGCAGCGGCTTTGTGCGCTATGTGTTTCGTAATGCGGCCAATTTAACCTTGCCGCCTACCGCGCGCGCCATTAGCCAGATCGGCAAAACTGTCAAAAAAGACGAATTGCAGCCGGGTGACTTGGTGTTTTTTAATACACTCAAATCCGCGTTTTCGCACGTGGGGATTTATATCGGCGACAACAAGTTTATTCACGCCCCCAGCACCGGCAAGGTGGTGCGGGTAGAAAGCATGCAAGATGGCTACTGGGCCAGGCGCTTTAACGGCGCCCAGCGCCTGGATAGCGAAATTGAAAAGCTACATTAAAGCAATCAGCCAAACATCCATTAACTAACACGGCGCGATTGCCGCTGTATTCTGGCCAGAAACTATTCGTGAAATTTGGCCAGATCTCCGGGCTTACGCAGCATTTTATCCACCTCGCCCAAATGCAGTTCTTCCTGATAAATCATTTCCCTGGCGTATTCTTCCAGCATCACCGAATCGTCCTCAACCAGTTTTAGCAGGGTTTTGTAGGCATTTAACGCTGTCCTTTCGTGCGCCAATGATTCACGTAAAATATCGCCTATGTCATGATTGTGCGTCTCTAACAATGGCCCGATGGAAAGCGATGGATGGCCACCCAGATGCGTGATCAGCTCGCCCGCTTTATCCGCATGCGTAAGCGACTCGGCAGCCTGACCGCGCAGCCAGGATACGATGGGAATACGATTATAGCCAAATACCATCAATGCATAGTGCGTGTAGCGTACTACCCCCGCCAACTCCAATTCCAGAATTGTATTTAGCGCTTTAATGACTGCTGTATTGTTAGCTTGTTCCATTGCCATTTTCATTCTCCTTTAAACTCACCATATTGCCCATAATACACCTTGCGGTCCTACACCTATTGGCATTTGATCCTATCGATCACTATGCCCCAAATCACGCGCTGGTGCTATCACATCGCGAATAAGCTGCTTGAGTTCTTTCGATTCCGGAAATCGCCCTGCCTCTTTGCGCGAGAATATCACCGTACCATTCAACCGCACTTCAAACACACCACCCGTGCCGGGCAGCAGACTTACCGCTGCCAAGTCTGCTTCAAATGTCGTGAGCAGCTCCTGTGCCAGCCAGGCCGCCCGCAGCAGCCATCTGCACTGCGTGCAATATTCAATTTCCACCCGATCATTCCTCATCGTCCACCCTTGTCTTTGACCCACATTTTTGCTGCCTGCTCTATAAACTATCCCACTACTCAAATAGCTTGAAATAGCGCAAAATGAACCATTGTTTTATTGTAAACTCTTAGCTTAGCGTTGCCATCAGTTAAAATGCAACAATTCAAGTTTTGATATATTGGTTTTGATAAAAAAGGGTATGCATGCGGTCTTCTTTTGAAAAATTTGGTTTTATTGGCTCAGGCATCCTGATCGGCGTGCTTATCAGCCTTAACTTTTCAGCCCTAGCGGAAAAGGTCGCGCCGTCACAATTGCCAATAGACGATTTACGCGTGTTTGCGGAAGTGTTTGGCAAAGTCAAAAGTGATTATGTAGAACCGGTCGAAGACAAAAAACTGATTAACGAAGCCCTAACCGGCATGCTTTCCGGCCTGGATCCACATTCCACCTTTATGGATGCCGATGCTTACAAGGATTTGCAGGCGGGTACGCAAGGCGAGTTCGGCGGCCTGGGCATCGAAGTGGCCATGGAAGATGGTCTGGTAAAAGTGGTTTCGCCCATTGAAGATAGCCCCGCTTACAAGGCCGGCCTGAAAAGCGGCGATCTGGTTATGAAACTGGACGATACGCAAGTGCGCGGCTTGACCTTGAACGAAGCCGTTAAAAAGATGCGCGGCAAGCCAGACACTAAAATCACACTCACCGTGCTGCGCAAAGGCGAACCGAAACCGCTTACCTTTAACTTGACGCGCGCCATCATCAAAACACAAAGTGTTAAAAATAAATATATCGAGAAGGATTACGGTTACGTGCGCATTACCCAGTTTCAGGAACACACGGGCGAAGACTTAGCCAAGACGCTTAAAACCTTGCACGAGCAGAATAAAGGTCCGCTCAAAGGCCTGGTGCTGGATCTGCGCAACAACCCAGGCGGCTTGCTGGATGCGGCGGTTGGCGTTTCAGCCGCCTTCTTGCCCAAAGATAATCTGGTAGTGTATACAGAAGGCCGCGTGGCCGATTCCAAAATGCGCCTTAATGCAAATCCGCTTGATTATGCGCGCCGTGGCAAAGGGGATTACCTGAAAGACCTGCCTGCCGACTATAAAAAAACATCTATCGTTGTATTGGTTAACGCCGGTTCTGCTTCGGCTTCCGAAATTGTGGCAGGCGCTTTGCAGGACCATAAACGTGCGACGATTTTAGGTGTGCAAAGCTTTGGTAAAGGCTCTGTACAGACCATCCTGCCAATGAACAACGGCAGTGCAATCAAGCTCACTACGGCACGTTACTTCACGCCAAATGGCCGCTCGATTCAAGCCAAGGGCATTGTGCCGGATATTATTGTAGATGACGGTTCTGACCAGTCAAACAGTCTGCACGAAGCTGATTTGGCCAAACATTTATCCAATCCAAAAGACGCAGATGCTAATGTACCAGCTGAAGTCAAAGACCCTGCCAAAGAAGCTGCCGCCAAAGACAAGCTGAACGAGAAAAAATTTGCAGAGCAGAAAGGCCCGATCGAACCCGCCAGTGCGGATGACATTCAATTTGCGCAAGCCATGAATGTGCTTAAAGGTTTGCCGGTTCAGAAAACGCCGGAAATAAAACCGGCGGAAGCTGCCAAATAAATTTTCAAGCATTGCCGAGCCCTGCTTTATTCTTAAAGCAGGGCTTTGTTTTATGATGGTCTCAAATAACAAATCTGCTATGACATATTGCCGGAATTGGATTAAACTCAACTGATGTTATCGGATAAATTAATTACTACGTTTGACAAGGGACTGCGTACCGTTTTTGCAGTCGGCATTGGCGCCAGACCGCGCCCGGATGCGCATTTGGAAGATGCAGCCCTTGATGAGGCCAGCAAACACCATGCGGCCGCATTGATGCGGATTAACCATGTAGGCGAAGTATGCGCACAAGCACTATATAGCGGGCAGGCATTAACCTCGCGCAATCCGCAAATTGTTAAAGCGCTGGAACATGCCGCTGACGAAGAAACCGACCATCTGGCCTGGTGCGAAGCCCGCATTAAAGAACTTGGCGGGCGCAAAAGCCTGCTCAATCCTGTCTGGTATGCGGGCAGTTTCACACTGGGCGCAATGGCGGGTGCGCTGGGCGACAAATGGAATCTGGGCTTCCTGGCGGAAACGGAGAACCAGGTATCGATACATTTACAAAATCATTTGAGCCAACTCAATGAAACCGACCTTAAAACGCGTACAATCGTACTCCAAATGCAGCAGGATGAAGCAGCGCATGCACAAGAGGCCGTCCAGCTTGGCGCAAGCGTGCTGCCCGCGATGGTTAAGGCTAGCATGAGGTTCGCTTCTAAAATCATGACCCGTACCGCTTATTATGTTTAATCGCTTAAGGCAAAAAATTTAAGGTGAGCATGCAAAAATTCAGTGATGTTTTACTTACACTCGATAGCGCCGATGACGTGCAACGCATTGAGCTTTACTATGAAAATGGCGAACCTGCAGGAGTTATCGAAAACAAGCCTGGCAGCCAGGGTTCGGTTAAGGTTTATAACCACTTGTATAGAATGTATGGCGGCATTACGCTGGATGCCGCTGTTGAAGGCTTGGCGCTGTACGCCGAGCATACTGAAGACGCCGAAAACTGCCCAGGCAAACACCCAAATGTAGACAGGCTGTTAAACGTACTGGAAAACGAAGCGCCTTTAGGCGTAAAGATCATTACGAACAATCCCTAGCCAAAATATAGGGCTAGGTATTTTCCGGCGCTCTGATCTCAAAGTCATGCGTGATTTGTACGCTTTTGCTCAACATAATCGAAGCTGAGCAATATTTTTCTGCCGACAATTTCACCGCACGTTCCACTTGAGTAGCATTCAAATTATTGCCAGTGACCACAAAATGCACATGAATTTTGGTAAACACTTTGGGTATTTCATCTGCACGCGTCGCATCGATTTCCGCTACACAATCGGCAATCGGCTGGCGTGCTTTTTTCAGTATCGTCACCACATCAAATGAAGTGCACCCGCCCATCCCGATGAGCAGCATCTCCATCGGGCGCATGCCGATGTTACGGCCACCGTTTTCAGGCGCCCCATCAAGCACTACGGCATGCCCTGTCTCTGATTCGCCGACAAAGCACACTCCTTCAACCCATTTCACACGTACTTTCATTATTTAACGTCCAGCAATTCAACATCAAAAATCAAAGTCGCGTTTGGCGGAATAACACCCCCTGCGCCGCGTGCGCCGTAACCCATTTCCGGTGGAATAACCAATGTGCGCTTACCGCCGATTTTCATGCCGGCAAAGCCTTCATCCCAGCCCTGAATCACCTGACCCGCACCCAAAGCAAAATCGAACGGCTGTTTCCGGTCTAAACTGCTATCGAATTTTTTGCCTTTTTTGTCGGTCGCAGCCGCATCATACAACCAGCCTGTGTAATGTACGCTGATGTTAAATCCGGGCTCGGCTTCGCGGCCTGTGCCAACCTGTGTATCAATTTTTTTCAGTTCTGTAATGTTGGTCTCTGTGCTGCTTTCAGTCATTGCGGTTTTTTCCTGTGTAGTAGTTGTTGATTCGGCTTTGCAAGCATTGAGCGACACCGCAAAAGTACTTGCTAACAAAAGATTAAATAGCTTCATATTCACCTTAAACATAAATATCGCTTAAACAAATGAAACCGTATGATACCGCAAACTCATGCAAGTTCGCGCGACAACAACAAGTCTATGGCTGCTGATGCACCCATTCAATCAGCGCATCCTGAGCGCTTTTACTTGCAGATGCATTCGTATGGTTCACCAGCATCACTAACACATGGCGATGATTGTTCGCATCAATCTCGTAACCTGCAATGGCGCTCACGCCATCTATCGAACCTGTTTTCAGGTGAGCGCGGCCACTCGACTGGCTTTCATTTAGGCGCTTTTTGACTGTGCCGTCTTGTGCCAAAATGGGCAATGATGCCATCAATTCCGGCATCACCGGGCTATTGTAAGCGCTTACCAACATGCGGCCTAAATGCTCTGCACTGATGCGCTCGATGCGCGACAAGCCAGAACCGTTTTCAACCACCAGTTCATTAAAGTTGAAGCCTTTGGTCATGAGCCAGCTGTTAACAGCAGCGACGCCTTTACTTTCAGTTGCCGGTATGCCATTTTTCTCTGCGCCAATGGTCAACAGCAACTGGCGCGCCATCAGATTGTTACTCCATTTGTTGATGTCACGAATCACATAGCCCAATGGATCAGAATGCTGCTCAAGCACTTTAACCGCGTTACCCGGCGTATCTTGTACCTTAAGTGCCCCGTTAAACTTGCCGCCAAGCTCGCGCCACAGTTTTCTAAATGTGTAAAACGCATATTTTTCGTCGCCAAACACACTCAACTCCAAATAGCGCTCGCCACAATCCGGCGAAAACGTGCCGTTAAATATGACTACCGCCCTGTTCTCAAACGCTTTCACTGTGTACCCAAACCGGCTGCGCCAGTCGCCGCAAGCCTCCTGCGAACGTTTCATGTTGTTTACGATCTCGATTTCAGGCAGTTCGAATTCCTGGTTGATGCTCACACTATTTTCGTCGGCAGTAAATTTAAAACTGGTATTGCGCCCGCCCACCAAAAAGGCACTGGGCATGGCGTTATAAGCACGCCAGATTTCATCATCAAACGTGTTTCTGTCGCCGACATTTTTTGCAAAATAGCTTTTATCGAGAATTAAATCACCTTTAATTCGCTTGATGCCGGTTTGTTGCAGGCTCATCAGCAACCGCCAGAACTCCTGTACCTTGAAGCTTGGGTCACCATACCCTTTAATGATGAGGTTGCCGTTTAAGACACCTTTTTCTATATTGCCATCCCTATATACTTCCGTTTTCCAGCGATAGGCAGGCGTGAGCAGATCCAGCGCCGCATTGGTGGTCACCAGTTTCATTACCGAGGCCGGATTCATGCTCTTATCCGCATTATGGCTAAGAATTGGGCTGTTGCTCTCGACCGCCTGCACATATGCCGCCACGTTTTGCTGCGGAATCCCTGCTTTTTTTAGCGCCTCAGTCACGGTTGCAGGAAGTTCAGCATGCACATACACACTTGCCAATATCAAGCCCGCGAAAACCAAGAACTTTCTCAATCCATATTCATTCATACAGAACTTTTTACCGCTGCTAAAGTGGCTTCCGTCATAAAATCAATTTCAGTTTCTGTCATCGTATATGGCGGCATCCAGTATACAGTGCCGCCTATCGGGCGCAATAATAGGCCCTGCCTCGTTGCAGCTTGATAGCATTGCCTGGAAAACAGCACATTCTGCGTGGTGACATCGAAGGCGAATATCATCCCCTGATGACGTAGATGCCTGATTGGCAGGTCAGTGAGCACTTGCATTTTGGCTCGTATCAGGGCTGATTTTTCACGATTCTTTTGTATGATCTGGTCCGCTTCAAAAATCGCGAGCGTCGCCAGTGCTGCGCTGCATGCCAGTGGATTGCCGGTATAGCTGTGGCTGTGCAAAAACCCCTTTGCCGTGCTGTCATCATAAAACGCCTGATAAATTGCATCTGTGGTGAGTACGGCAGATAAGGGCAAATAACCGCCTGTGATGCCTTTGGATAGACAGATAAAATCAGGCTGGATGGCTCCCTGCTCACATGCGAACATTGTTCCTGTTCTGCCAAACCCCACAGCGATTTCATCCGCAATCAAATGCACCGCGTACTTCGTGCAGATCTCACGCACCTTAGTCAAATATACAGGATGGTACATGCCTATGCCAGCCGCACACTGCACCAGCGGCTCGATGATAAACGCCGCCAACTCTGCATGATGCTCACTCACATACTGCTCAAGTTTTTCCGCACAACGCAAGGCAAAGGCATCCGTACTTTCACCCGCCTCAGCCAGCCTGAAATCCGGACTGGGCATTTGTGCTGACTGCATCAGCAGTGGTGCGTAGGTATCCTTAAAAATCGCCACATCGGTCACGCCCAGCGCGCCTAAGGTCTCGCCATGGTAACTATTTTGCAGGCTGATAAACTTGGTTTTACTGTTTTTTCCGCTGTTGCGCCAGTAATGAAAACTCATCTTGAGCGCAATTTCAGTCGCGCTTGCGCCATCGCTGGCATAAAACGCATGCCCTAAACCCGTGAGCCTGGAAAGTTTTTCAGATAACGCAATTACAGGCTCATGCGTGAACCCGGCGAGCATCACATGCTCCAGCGTATCCAGCTGCTGCTTGATGGCCTCCTTAATGCGCGGGTTATTATGCCCGAACAGATTCACCCACCACGAGCTCACCGCATCCAGATAACGCTTGCCATCAGCATCGTACAGCCAGACACCATCACCTTTTTTTATCGGAATCAGTGGAAATTGCTCATGCTGTTTCATCTGTGTGCATGGATGCCACACGGATTGCAAACTACGCTTAAGTAGGGCTTGATTGGTCATATATGGCTATTATGCCCTACCCTCACCACAAATGGCATTATCGAAATCAGCAAAGCCATATACAAATTGTGATTGATTAATAAACACCTGTAACACTTTGATTATATTGATTTGTGTTGACAGTTTTTAATAAAATGGATAAGCTAGTTATCCTAAATAACAAATCATTATATGGTGGACTGGAATGCGTAATTTTTGCTTCGCTTTTCTTATATTGATTAATGCGGCATTTTTGACTGGCTGCGTGGCAGCCGCTACTTCCGCTGCCGGCATGGGCGGCTCCGCAGCAATCACGCACACCATGAATGGCATCACTTATCGCACCTTTACAGCGCCACAAGCCAAAGTCAGGGTCGCTACCATTCGCGCATTGGAGCGCATGCAAATCAAACTGGTCTCCGATAGCATGCAAGAAAAAAGCAATATCCGCTTTGTGACTGCCAAAACTCCTGAGCGCAAAATTGAAATTCAGCTCGAACCCATCAGCCCCAACACCACACGTATGCGCGTGGTTGCTAAAGGTTCAGGGATTTTTTACGATGCGTCTACTGCAGAAGAAATTATCCAGCAGACAAAAATTTCTTTAGGCTGATCTACAGCACTTTTAGTGCAGTATTTTTTTCACGCTCGCATCAGTTACCAACGGTGTCTGTGCTTGTGTTTGAATGGCTGCGCCCATTTCCCATGCGGCTTCTTTGCAGGTCAGCTGCAACATATTGCATAACGCCAGAATAAGCTCCTGCGTTAAATTCATGCGTACCGTGATGCCTTCCAGACATGGCATTTCAAGCACGGGCGGCTTCTGTGCACGACTAACGAGTAAAGCATTGGTCGCCAGCATGGCACCATCGTTTACCACCTCTTTTCTAGGCTGATATTCGGTTGCAAAATCCATTTTCTGTAGCGTCTCGGCCACTTGCATCTCGTGCTTAAACTGCTCTACAGCCCGTTCTGGCATTTCCTCTATTTGAATAGACGTTGCGGTAGGGATATGTGCTTCGTTATTCAATAATTGCCAAATCCGTTTTGCCACACGATACGTCAGCCATACTAACAGCTCAGAATTGTCCGCCAGCCCCACCCGCAACAACAACCTGTCCTGCTCGGCGTTATAGCCCAGATTGATCTGTTGAATTGCAGCTTCTGGCTGATTTACAGCCGATAGATTTTGCTCTGCCAAAACACACCCTTATCAATTGTTAACATCATTTGTTGTCAATTTACTCTTGAAAAAATAAATTCAATCCCAAATTTAGCAATCCAAGGCTTCGAGTGCTAAAATGCCGCGTTGCCTAAGCAATTTATAAAATTTACATAGTAACCCATTAGGAGAAATTGAATGAAAATTCGTCCATTACATGATCGCGTTATTGTAAAACGCTCCGAAGAAGAACGCACCACCGCATCAGGTATCGTCATTCCAGATTCTGCCACCGAGAAGCCAGACCAAGGCATAGTGCAAGCAGTTGGCAACGGCAAGCGTGACGATAGCGGCAAAATCATTGCGCTGGATGTAAAAGTTGGCGATAAAGTCTTATTCGGTAAATACGCTGGCCAAACCGTGAAGGTGGACGGCGAAGAGTTACTGGTGATGCGCGAAGAAGACATCATGGCGATTGTTGAATAATCAATTAAACGTTTAAGAACACAGGAGATTTAACATGGCAGCAAAAGACGTAAGATTCGGCGACGAAGTCCGCCAAAAAATGACCAACGGCGTGAATATTCTCGCCAATGCAGTTAAAGTCACATTAGGCCCTAAAGGCCGCAACGTGGTATTAGAGCGCTCATATGGCGCGCCAACCATCACCAAAGACGGTGTTTCAGTGGCCAAAGAAATCGAACTGAAAGACAAGTTCGAAAACATGGGCGCACAAATGGTGAAAGAGGTCGCTTCAAAAACTTCTGACATCGCAGGCGACGGCACAACAACAGCAACAGTATTAGCGCAAGCAATCATCCGTGAAGGCATGAAATCCGTTGCAGCCGGCATGAATCCGATGGATTTGAAGCGCGGCATCGACAAAGCGGTTGAAGCAGCGATTGCAGATTTGAAATCTCAATCAAAACCATGTACCACCAGCAAAGAAATCGCTCAAGTAGGCTCAATTTCTGCCAACTCCGATAACTCAATCGGCCAAATCATTTCTGATGCAATGGACAAAGTAGGCAAAGAAGGTGTGATCACCGTTGAAGACGGCTCAGGCCTGAGCAATGAGCTGGACGTGGTTGAGGGCATGCAATTTGACCGTGGTTACCTGTCACCTTATTTTATTAATAACGCTGAGCGTCAAATCGCCTTGATGGATAATCCATTTGTGTTGTTGCACGACAAAAAAATCTCCAACATCCGTGATTTGCTGCCTACACTGGAACAAGTAGCCAAAGCCGGTCGCCCATTGTTGATCATTGCCGAAGAAGTAGATGGCGAAGCATTGGCAACCCTGGTAGTAAATAACATCCGTGGCATCTTAAAAACTGTTGCGGTTAAAGCACCTGGCTTCGGTGACCGTCGTAAAGCCATGCTGGAGGACATCGCCATTTTGACTGGCGGTACAGTAATTGCTGAAGAAGTTGGCTTGAAGCTGGAAAACGTGAAGCTGGAAGACTTGGGTTCTGCAAAACGCATTGAAGTGGGCAAAGAAAACACCATCATCATTGACGGTGCAGGCCATGAAGCCAATATCAAATCACGCATTGGCCAAATCAAAACGCAAATCGAAGAAGCGACGAGCGATTACGACCGTGAAAAACTGCAAGAACGTGTAGCCAAATTGGCTGGTGGTGTTGCGGTCATCAAGGTTGGCGCAACTACCGAGATCGAAATGAAAGAGAAAAAAGCCCGCGTTGAAGATGCGCTGCATGCAACCCGCGCCGCAGTGGAAGAAGGTATCGTAGCTGGTGGTGGCGTAGCGCTGATTCGTGCACGCGACGCCATTGCCAAAGTAAAAGGCGACAACCACGACCAGGATGCAGGCGTGAAAATTGTATTACGCGCCGTTGAAGAGCCATTGCGCCAAATCGTTGCCAACGCAGGCGTTGAGCCATCAGTTGTGGTGAATAACGTAGCCGCTGGCAAAGGCAACTATGGTTACAACGCAGCCAACGAAACCTATGGCGACATGGTAGAGATGGGCGTGCTAGACCCAACTAAAGTGACTCGCTCAGCTTTACAAAATGCAGCTTCAGTGGCTGGCTTAATGCTGACTACAGATTGCATGGTAGCAGAGTTGCCAAAAGAAGACGCACCTGCGATGCCGGATATGGGTGGCGGAATGGGTGGTATGGGTGGCATGATGTAATTTCAACATCGCTAAAGAGGCGATAGCGGTGTCAGCTTCGTTGGGCGTTCCTAGTCGTATAAATACATACTGCCTGCGTCACGCCCTCCTAGCTTCCTTGCTCTAGCCTCTTTCACTTGTTGAAATGCGCTAAACTCAGAATAGCCTAAAACCAAAAAGCCTCGCAATTGCGGGGCTTTTTTATGCCTCAAATAGATTGAGTAAAAATTACACTTGGTTTACACTTCGATGCAAGTCAGTTACAAATTGACAACGCTCAAAAAAAGCCCCGATTAAGGGGATTAAATCGGGGCAAAAATGCCTCATCGTCTAAGGCTTCCGCTCAGGGAGGAAAGAAGCGGAAAGATAACAAAGTCTGAACTTTGCTACCATGCAAATTCAGACTAATGCTGTTTGCCTTAGTTCCAGCTATTTCACACTTTTTTCTGCAGCTTCAAGTTACATAACTTTATCCATCAGCCATGCGATAATATCGGCATGGAAACTCAATCTGCAATCCTCGCCGGCCTCAACGATAAACAACTCGAAGCTGTTACTTTGCCGCACCAGTCCGCACTGATATTAGCAGGCGCAGGCAGCGGCAAAACACGCGTACTCACCACGCGCATCGCCTGGCTGATTCAAACCGGGCAGACTTCGCCCATGGGCCTGATGGCGGTCACGTTTACCAATAAAGCCGCCAAAGAAATGCTCACGCGCCTGACCAGCATGCTGCCCATCAATACGCGCGGCATGTGGGTAGGCACGTTCCACGGGCTTTGCAACAGGTTGTTGCGGGCACATCATCGCGAGTCCGGTTTGCCTTCCACATTCCAGATTCTGGATACGGCCGACCAATTATCCGCCATTAAGCGCGTAATGAAAGCCATGAATGTGGATGATGAAAAATTTGTGCCTAAGCAAGTGCAAGGCTACATCAACGGCTGCAAAGAGGAAGGTTTGCGCGCGCATGCCGTAGATGCCTATGATGCGCATTCGCAAAAGCTTCGCGAGATTTACGAAGAGTATGACAAGCAGTGCAACCGGGAAGGCGTGGCTGATTTTGCCGAACTGCTGCTGCGCTGCTACGAGCTGCTGGAGCGCGATGCGCACATTCGCGGCCACTACCAGAACCGCTTCAAGTATATATTGGTGGACGAGTTTCAGGATACCAACCGCCTGCAGTATTTATGGCTGAAATTATTGGCTGGCGTGGATAACTGCATGTTTGCCGTGGGCGACGATGACCAGTCTATTTATGGCTTCCGTGGCGCACGCGTGGGCAATATGCGCGATTTTGAGACCGACTTTAAGGTGCAGAACATCGTAAAGCTGGAGGAAAATTACCGCTCGCACAGCAATATTCTGGATGCCGCCAATGCAATCATTTCGCATAATAAAAACCGCTTGGGCAAAAATCTATGGACTTCCGCAGGCGCAGGCGAACCGGTGCGGGTGTACGAAGCTTATAACGACACCGACGAAGCGCAGTTTATCGTCGATGAGATCAAAATGCTGCATGCAGAAGGTGCTGCGCTGGGCAGTATCGCCCTGCTCTACCGTAGCAATGCGCAATCGCGCATTTTGGAGCACGCGCTGTTTTCGGCTAACCTGCCTTACCGCGTGTATGGCGGCTTACGCTTTTTTGAGCGCGCCGAAATCAAACACGCACTGGCTTACATGCGCTTAATTGCCAACGCCAACGATGATACTGCTTTGCTTAGAGTCATCAACTTCCCTGCGCGTAGCATCGGTGCGCGCAGCCTGGAGCAATTGCAGGAAGGCGCCCGCCAGAACGATTGCAGCCTGTGGCAAGCGGCTATTAACAAAGTAGGCAATGGCAAGCCGGGAGGCAAGGGCATTGAGGGCTTTGTCGCGCTGATACGCGACATGATCGACCAGGCCTATGGTATCACGCTGGCAGAAGTCGCCGAACTTGCAACCACTTTATCCGGCTTAAAAGCGCACTATCAGAATGAGAAAGAAGGTGAAGACCGTATCGCCAACCTGGAAGAATTGGTGACCGCCGCGGTAGCGTTTACCAACCAGGATTTTGGCAACCACAACAATGTGGATGGCGATGCTGACTTTAGCTCCGGGCAAGACTTAATGACGCAATTTTTAACCCACGCCAGCCTGGAGGCAGGCGAACATCAGGCCGATGTTGGCCGTGAAGCGCTGCAGCTCATGACGGTGCATGCCTCCAAAGGCCTGGAATTCAAAACCGTGTTTATCAGCGGTCTGGAAGAAGGTTTGTTCCCACACGAACAAGCCGCTTATGAGCATGGCGGACTGGAAGAAGAACGCCGTCTGATGTATGTGGCTGTCACCCGCGCCAGACAACGGCTTTACCTGAGCCATGCACAAAGCCGCATGCTGCATGGACAGGTGCGTTATGGCATCCCTTCGCGCTTTCTGGATGAAATTCCGGAAGAGCTGTTAAAACGCCTCAACACCAAGCCCACGGCTAAAGCCTATGCCAGCCCAAGCGTCCAGACCTCCTCCACCAATGCCTACCCGTACAAAATCGGGCAAAGCGTGCGCCATGCCAAATTTGGCGAGGGCGTTGTGGTGAGCTATGAGGGCAATGCGGATAACCTGGTGATTAAAATTAATTTTGGCCGCGAAGGCTTGAAAACACTGGCAATGGAATATGCCAGGTTAGAGAAGATTTAGATTTAATGTCATTCTGATGCAAATCAGAATCTTTTTAATTAAACCAAAAGATTGCGGATCAGGCCCGCAATGACAGTTGGTAGCGCCATCTAAGCTGCGCGGAACACGTCGCGATAGCTCACGTACTGGAATGCGAGCATGAGTGCAGTCGCCAGCAATAAACAGCCAAACACCACCATCGACATCAGCACCTGGCCCAGCCCAGGAATCAGGCTGCTGATAATGCCTGCGACAATGCCTACAACCAGCATCAACGCCAGGATGCCAGCTGTCAGCAGCAACCATGCGGCCGCTAGCGCAACCATGTATTGCAATGATCCGGCGATACTGGATTTAATCGCCTTCACCAGTTTGTAATCATTAAACGCTATCAGCATGGGGGAAAACCAGGTCGCCATCATCAGCGGAATCAGGAGCAAGGTCAGCTTTAACAATAGCGGAAACATTTTTTGCAGGAAATGCATCATCTGCGATTCTGTCATCACCGTTTTGTTTTGCGTCAGCGCAGCCAGGCCCTGCATGTCACTGTCCAGCACAAAGCTCACCAGCATGGCATAGAGCAAACATGCGCCTCCTAAGGCCATCAATTGTGACATTTTGGGCTGAACATTCTGTACGATTTCGCTTAGGCTCTGCTGTTTTTTGTAATCCGCATTACGGTAAAGCGTAATTGCAACCACCAGAAAAATGGGCCAGATCAGAATACTGATGAATGCAAAAAACTGCAGGCCAGGAAGCGATGGAATCATCATGAACAAGCCCACGTAAGCCAGTGCCAGCAACAGCCATTTTCTTGGTGTAGTCTTAAACAGGGTTACGCTCTCGGTAACCCAGCTAATGCCTGTTTTGGTACGTGATTCATGTATAGCCATTAATACTCCTTGTCTTAATCATCCAAATCATCTGCATGATCATTGTCTTGCTGCAAGATATATTGCTGCAATATTTTTTTGAAATGATTCGGGTCTTTTGTATGTGTCAACTCACCGTCCTGCGGAAAATAAAAATCATCCAGCCGTGACAGCCAGAATCTCAATGCGGCGCGCCGCAGCATCGCAAGCCAATACTTCCGTTCCTGCGGTGAGAACGGCCTCATTGCCTCATAAGCGGACAAAAATGTTTCCATCTTTTCCTCATCGATGCTGCCAATATCGCTACCGGTGTGATGCAGACACCACTCGTTCACCGCAATGGCCACGTCGTACAGCAATATGTCATCGCAAGCGTAGTAAAAATCAATAAAACCGCCTAGCCGATCACCCGCGAACAGCACGTTATCGCGGAACAGATCACCATGTATCACGCCGCGCGGCAACGCATGCACATCCAGCTCATGCTGATACTCCAATTCGCTTTGCAGCAATTTCTGGTCTGATGCACTCAGCTTAGGCATCACTTTGCACGCGGTGGCGGTACGCCAGTTTTCCCCGCGCTGATTCACGCCCATTTGGGTAAAGCCCTCGCCTGCCAGATGCATTTTTGCTAAAGTGACCGCCACTTGTTTTATTTGCGCTAAGTTGGGCGTTGCGATGTCTTCGCCTTGCAAACAAGTCACCATCAGCGCCGGCTTGGCTTTCAGCAGATGCAGACTTACACCATTCTTATCTGCTATCGGCGTGGGGCAAGGCACACCATGCTGCGCTAAAAACGTCATTAAATCAACGAAATACCGCAGCTCTTCAAAACTGCTTCTCTCAAAGACGGTAAGTACATAGCGGCCATGCTCTGTAATGACAAAATAATTGGTATTGGTAATACCCGCCGCAATGCCCCGCAGCTCGCGGATTTCGCCAATAGAAAAATCGCGCAGCCAATCGCGCACTTCATCTAGGGTCAGGGTGGTAAAAACAGACATATTGCTCTACAGAAAATAATTAAGAGGGCGTAGCCCTCTTAATTGTTAGAATCTAAAAATGATCCATTTCGGGATGCTCAATGGTGGATTCGGGCCTACGTTCACCCAGCCGCCCTCCTGGTCTTCTTTATGCAGGTAGTAAGGCACACCGTGTTCCGGCGTTATTTTCATCATATACAGCTCGCCATTGATGCGGTATTCCTCAATCGTCTCGGCACCTCTTTTGCGAATGGTCACTTGCGGCTCGGCTGTTCCATCCTCTAGCGCCTCACCGTCTGTAATTTTTGGCGGCGGCTGCACCTCTTCGAGCGGCTCTGCATTGGCCGGAGAATTTGCCGCCATGGCGTAATGCGGCAGCAGCATTGCAGGCAACACACATAACAGCAATGTAGTTAATTTCAGTTTTTGCATCTTGCTCTCACCAAGGAATAGTTGAATCATTTTAACAAAAAGTGCATTAAAACGCGCGTCTTGTCTGCAAATAAACGTTTATAAATACAATAAGTATTACAAATAAAGCTGAATCTGCTCTTCTGCCGGAGATAATTTGAATCCGCGCGTTTCATAATGTCTGAATATTGCTTCCACAATCGCAGCAGGGTCATCAATGACCTGGATCAAATCAAGATCATCGGCACTGATCATGCCTTCATTCACTAAGGTAGTTTTGACCCAATCGACCAAGCCTCGCCAGAACGGCTCACACACCAGAATGATCGGTATTTTTAAGGTTTTGCCCGTTTGCACTAAGGTAATCACCTCCATCAACTCATCCAGAGTACCAAAGCCGCCAGGCAGCACCACGTAAGCACTGGCATATTTTACAAACATCACTTTTCGCATGAAAAAGTGCTTAAAATTCTGGCTGATGTCCTGATAAGGATTTTCAGTTTGCTCATGCGGCAACTCGATATTCAGGCCAATGCTAGCCGACTTTCCACCGTAAGCGCCTTTATTGGCCGCTTCCATAATGCCGGGGCCGCCGCCTGAAATCACATTAAATCCTGCATCAGACAACCGCCGGGCTATTTGCTCGGCCAGCTGGTAATAAGGACTATCTGGCTGGATGCGTGCGCTGCCAAAAATGGAAACGGCTGGCGTGATTTCTTTAAGCCGTTCCGTAGCATCCACAAATTCTGCCATAATCTCGAATGCATGCCACGACTCATGTCCAGTTAAACGACTACCCTGCAGATCGGGATCAGTAATTGTTGGTGTTTTTTTTGCATTAGACATAATTTAGGTACTCAAAATATATGAAAACATTGTTGTTAGTGGATGGCTCATCCTACCTGTATCGTGCCTTTCACGCCATGCCTGATTTGAGAAACCACCAGAACGAACCTACCGGCGCGATTTACGGCGTACTTAACATGCTGCGTCGTTTGCACAAAGATTATCCAGCGGATTATAGCGCATGTATTTTTGATGCCAAAGGCAAAACCTTTAGAGACGATATCTATCCGGAATACAAGGCTAATCGCGCCAGCATGCCCGATGAGTTGCGTGCCCAGATTGCCCCCCTTCACGAAGCCATTAAAGCCATGGGCTGGCCGATGATTGTGGAAGAAGGCGTAGAAGCCGATGACGTCATCGGCGCGCTGGCCAAACAGGCCGAGCGTGAAGGCATGCGCGTCATCATCTCCACCGGTGACAAAGATATTTCGCAATTGGTCAACGAGCACGTTACCGTCGTCAACACCATGCGCGATGCGTTCAGGAAAACCGATGAAATGCTGGATGTCGCAGGCGTGGAAAATAAATTCGGCATACTGCCCAGCCTGATGATTGACTATCTGATGCTGATTGGCGACACCTCTGACAACGTGCCGGGGGTGGAAAAAGTCGGCCCGAAAACCGCAGTAAAATGGCTGAAACAGTACGGCTCGCTAGAAAACATCATCGCGCATGCCGATGAAATCGGCGGGGTTGTAGGCGAGAATCTTCGCAAAGCGCTGCCTTGGCTGGAAATTTCACGCGAACTCATTACCATCCGCTGTGATGTCGGCATTCAGGAAAAACTCAGCGACCTTGCCCCGCAGCCGCAAGACAAAGCCAAGTTGGCCGAAATCTATGAACGTCTGGATTTTAAAACCTGGCGACGTGAACTAGATCAAAATCAGACGAATAACGAAACCAAAGGGGCTGCCCTGCAAGCCACTGATTTTAATACAAATGGTCATGCGCCTTCCAGAGCATCTGTTTCTGAAGGCGCGGCTACCGCAAAACAATATGTTGCCAACAATTCCCGCAACTACGAAACCATTCTGACGAATGACCAGCTAGACCACTGGCTAGCAAAACTGCAGTCTGCACCACTGGTGTGCTTCGACACCGAAACTACTTCCCTAGACCCGATGACCGCAAAAATAGTTGGCTTGTCGTTCAGCATTGAAGCCGGCAGCGCAGCGTATTTGCCGCTCAAGCACGATTATTTTGATGCGCCGGAACAGCTCGATTTTGCCGAGACGCTGGCTAAAATCAAGCCGGTTCTAGAAAGCCCATCAATAAAAAAAGTCGGCCAGAATCTCAAATATGACCAGCATGTGTTAGCCAACCACGACATAAAACTGAACGGTATCACGCACGATACTTTGCTGCAGTCTTATGTGTTTGAGTCGCACAAATCGCACGGCATGGATGACTTGAGTGAGCGGCATTTAGGCATTAAAACCATCAAGTTCGAAGAAGTAGCCGGCAAAGGCGCGAAGCAGGTTGGGTTTAACCAGGTTACGGTAGAAACCGCCGCCGAATACGCCGCAGAAGATGCAGATATAACCTTGCAGCTGCATAAGGCCATGTATCCGCAAATCGCCGCAGATGCCAATCTGGACTTTATTTACAGCCACATTGAAATGCCCGTTTCCAACATTTTATTTACCATCGAGCGCAACGGTGTACTGATTGATTCCGTCATGCTGAATGCGCAGAGCAATGAAATCGGCATGAAGCTGGTCAACCTGGAGAACCAGGCCTACGCGCTGGCTGGCCAGCCGTTTAATTTAAGCTCGCCTAAGCAGTTGCAGGAAATCCTGTTTGATAAACTGGGAATTAAACCCACTAAAAAAACGCCTTCCGGCGCACCGAGTACAGATGAAGACGTGCTACTGGAGCTTGCGCTGGACCACCCGCTGCCTAAAGTTTTGTTAGAGTACCGCGGCCTAGCCAAACTCAAATCCACCTACACCGACAAACTGCCGAAAATGATTAATCCGCACACAGGCCGCGTGCATACCAGCTACAATCAGGCGGTGGCGATTACCGGACGGCTGGCCAGCTCAGACCCGAATTTGCAGAATATTCCCGTCAGAACCCAGGAAGGACGCCGCATTCGCGAGGCCTTCATCGCCTCGAAAGGCGCGCATATTGTCTCAGCCGATTATTCACAAATTGAGCTGCGCATCATGGCGCATCTCTCCCAAGACGCAGGCATGCTGCAAGCCTTTGCCAACAATGAAGACATCCACCGTGCCACCGCGGCTGAAGTATTTAGTGTTGAAAAAGAAGCCGTCGACAGCGAACAGCGCAGATACGCCAAAGTGATTAACTTCGGCTTGATTTACGGCATGAGCGCATTTGGTCTTGCCCAAAACCTGAATATCGAGCGTAGCGCCGCCGCTAGCTATATCGAGCGCTACTTCACGCGCTACCCTGGCGTGCGGCAATACATGGACAACACTCGCGCACTTGCCAAACAACAAGGTTATGTGGAAACCTATTTCGGCCGCAGGCTTTGGGTGCCCGCCATTAATAGCGCCAACGCCATGCAGCGCGCGGGTGCAGAGCGCGCCGCCATTAACGCGCCGATGCAAGGCACTGCAGCCGACCTGATTAAACTCGCCATGATAGCCGTAGATAAATGGCTGAAAGAACAAAAACTCCAAACCAAACTCATTATGCAGGTACACGATGAACTCGTGCTGGAAGTGCCTGACAGTGAACTGGAATTAGTGAAAACCAAACTGCCGGAATTAATGCAGAACGTCGCTAAGCTCGATGTTCCGCTATTGGCTGAAGTTGGTATTGGAAGTAATTGGGAAAGCGCGCATTAATGAAATGTAGAACTGGCTGCGGCGCATGCTGCATCGCGCCTTCCATTAACAGCCCCATTCCCGGTATGCCAGATGGCAAACCTGCAGGAATGCGTTGTATACAATTGGATGAACAAAATCGCTGCATGGTTTTCGGCAAGCCGGGGCGCCCGGCCTTTTGCGCGAGCTTGCAACCGAGCGAGGAAATGTGCGGGGAATCGCGCGCAGATGCGATTGAATGGTTAGGAAAATTAGAGCAACTTACCACACCTCATTTTTAAGCTCAAAATTAAACAAAAATTAGCAGTTAAGTGTGTCAAGTCATCGCGATTGCGTATAAAATAGGCAACCTTTTAGCCTAACAATTAATAAATGCAAATCGGCCATCATATTTTAAAAAACAATCTTGTCGTCGCCCCTATGGCGGGCGTCACGGATAGGCCTTTCCGTCAGCTTTGCAAAAAAATGGGCGCTGGGTTGGCTGTTTCTGAGATGGTGACTTCCAATTCACTCCTTTACGGTAGCGAGAAAACACGCCGTCGCGCCAATCACGAAGGTGAAGTTGAACCTATTTCGGTACAGATTGCCGGCGCAGACCCGAAAATGATGGCGGAAGCTGCCAAACACAACGTGGATAACGGCGCGCAGATCATCGACATCAATATGGGCTGCCCTGCCAAAAAAATCTGTAATGTCATGGCGGGTTCGGCACTGCTTAAAGATGAGCCGCTGGTGGCGCAGATTCTTAAAGCAGTCGTGGGCGCAGTCGATGTGCCGGTGACGCTGAAAATCCGCACCGGATGGGATAAGCAAAACCGTAACGCGGTGCAAATTGCCAAAATGGCGGAAGATATCGGTGTGCAGGCACTGGCCATGCACGGCCGCACCCGCGCCTGCGCCTACTTGGGCGAAGCCGAGTACGACACCATTGCCGCAGTTAAGCAAGCGATTCAAATTCCACTGATCGCCAATGGCGACATCTCCAAGCCAGAAAAAGCGAAATTCGTGCTGGATTACACCGGCGCCGATGCGGTGATGATTGGCCGTGCCGCGCAAGGCCGGCCATGGATTTTCCGTGAAATTGAACATTACCTCAACACAGGCACGCATTTGTTGCCGCCAACAGTAGATGAAATCCACACTGTGATGCTGGGGCATCTGCATGATTTGTATGACTTTTATGGCGATTTAACCGGCATGCGCATGGCGCGCAAGCATATATCGTGGTACACAAAAGGGTTAGCTGGCTCGGCACAATTTCGCCACAACATGAACACGCTACAAACCATTGAGCTGCAACTGGGTGCGATTAATGACTTTTTTGCGGAACTCAAAACCAAAAATGACCGCCTGGTTTACGCAGACGAAAACCTTTCACCAGAGGCATTGGCAGCATAACCATGGCAAACAAACTGGCAGACTGCGTAAACAAATCTCTGGATGAATACTTCGCCCACCTTGATGGCGAGCCGCCACATGCCATTTACGACATGGTGCTGTGTTGCGTAGAAAAGCCCATGATCGAGTATGTTCTCAATAAAGTGGGCGGCAACCAAAGCAAGGCGGCTGAAATGTTAGGCTTAAACAGAAACACCTTGCGCAAAAAAATGGCGCAGTACAATCTTCAATAAATTTTCATATTTCTTAAGAGTATTACATGGCAGTGATTAAAAGAGCACTCATCAGCGTCTCTGACAAATCGGGGATACTGGAATTGGCGACCGCCCTAACCAAACTGAACGTCGAGATCCTTTCTACGGGCGGAACCGCCAAACTGTTTCGCGACAACCATATCCCGGTGACTGAAGTCAGCGACTACACCGGCTTTCCCGAGATGCTGGATGGCCGTGTGAAAACACTGCACCCCAAAGTGCATGGCGGCATTTTAGGCCGCCGCGATTTGCCGGAGCATGTTGCAGCCATGCAGACACAAAGTATTCCCAATATCGACATGGTCGTAGTGAATCTGTACCCATTTGAAGCTACCGTGGCCAACCCGAACTGCACGCTGGAAGATGCGATTGAGAACATTGATATCGGCGGCCCGGCCATGGTGCGCTCCGCCGCCAAAAACTGGAAAGACGTTGCCGTACTGACCGATGTCAGCCAATATCAAGCGGTGATTGATGAATTAAATAGCACAGGAAAATTATCAGAAAAAACCACGTTTGCGCTTTCTGTTGCTGCATTTAACCGTATCAGTAATTACGATGGCGCGATTAGCGATTACCTTTCCAGCTTTAACCAGGATGGCACACGCAATCCTTACCCAGCGCAGATGAATAGTCGCTTCGTGAAGCTGCAGGATTTACGCTATGGCGAAAACCCGCACCAAACCGCAGCATTTTACCGTGACTTGTGCCCTGCACCAGGCTCACTCGTTACGGCACAGCAGTTACAGGGCAAAGAGCTCAGCTACAACAATATTGCCGATGCCGATGCTGCCTGGGAAGCAGTAAAGTCATTTAAAACAACGGCTTGTGTAATCGTGAAACACGCCAACCCCTGCGGAGTGGCTTTGGGCAAGGATGCGCTTGAAGCTTATAGCAAAGCTTTCCAGACTGACCCTACCAGCGCTTTTGGCGGCATTATCGCCTTCAACACGACACTGGATAAAACTGCTGCTGAGGCCGTTTCCAAACAGTTTGTAGAGGTGTTGATTGCACCTGAATACACCGAAGAGGCGTTGGCGGTGTTTGCTGCAAAAGCCAATGTGCGCGTGCTTAAAATCGCGCTGCCAAAAGGCGGCAATACGCCTTGGGAGCAAGGCCGCAACTCGCATGACAGCAAGCGCGTGGGTTCAGGCCTGTTGATTCAAACGGCTGATAATCATGAAATTAGCGCATCTGACTTAAAAATCGTCACAAAAAAACAGCCAACGCCGCAGCAAATGGCCGATTTGTTATTTGCGTGGAATGTCGCAAAATACGTGAAATCCAACGCGATTGTGTTCTGCGGCAATGGGATGACGCTGGGTGTGGGTGCTGGGCAAATGAGCCGCGTGGACAGCACCAGAATTGCCGCGATTAAAGCGCAAAATGCTGGCTTGTCACTTAAAAATTCGGCGGTGGCATCCGACGCATTCTTTCCGTTCCGTGATGGCATAGACGTGCTGGCCGAAGCAGGCGCAAGCTGTGTGATTCACCCGGGCGGCAGCATGCGTGATGAAGAAGTCATTGCTGCGGCAGATGAGCTTGGTCTGGCAATGGTACTGACTGGCATTCGCCACTTTAGGCACTAAAACCATGATAAATTTACTCCGCGCTTCATTGCCTGCGTCGCGTGCTCGCTCAATCCGCACCTACACAAACGGTATGTCTTGTCTTTCGCTGCGCGGCTCCTTGGCACTGAAAACGCTCGCTACAATTTCTCAAGGTCTTAGCAAAGTATGAAAATATTAGTTATCGGCAGCGGTGGACGCGAACATGCGCTTGCCTGGAAAATCGCACAAAACAAAGAGGTCAGCCGCGTTTATGTCGCACCGGGCAACGCAGGCACAGCGCTCAATCCTGACATGATGAATGTACCTATTTCAGGTGTCCAGGATTTACTTGAGTTTGCTCAAAAAGAGCAGATTCACCTCACCATCGTTGGGCCGGAAGCGCCGCTTAGCCAAGGTGTTGTCGATGCATTCCGCGCAGCAGGCTTAAAGATTTTTGGCCCAACCAAGGCCGCTGCACAGTTAGAAAGCTCAAAAGATTTTGCCAAAGCCTTTATGGTGCGGCACAACATCCCCACCGCTGCCTATGCCACGTTTACCGATGCAAGACTCGCACATGATTATGTGAACCAGCAAGGCACACCCATCGTCATCAAAGCCGATGGTCTGGCTGCCGGCAAAGGTGTCGTGGTGGCGATGTCTAACGACGAAGCACACGCGGCGATTGATGCCATGCTGTCGGATAACAAACTGGGCAGCGCCGGTGCCCGCGTGGTGATCGAAGAATTTTTAACCGGCGAAGAAGCCAGTTTTATTGTGATGGTAGATGGCAAAAACATCTTACCGCTCGCCACCAGTCAAGACCACAAACGCTTATTGGACGGCGACCAAGGACCAAACACTGGCGGCATGGGCGCATATTCACCTGCGCCAGTTGTGACGCCGGAGATTCATGGCAAAGTCATGCGCGAAATCATCCGCCCAACTGTCGAGGGCATGGCAAAAGACGGCATCCCCTACACAGGCTTTCTCTATGCCGGCTTGATGATTTCACCAAATGGCAACATAAAAACCCTAGAATTCAATTGCCGCATGGGCGATCCGGAAACGCAACCGATTATGCTGCGGCTGAAATCTGACTTTGTAGCACTCGCAGAACACGCGATTAACGGCACGCTCGATAAAATTGAAGCGGAATGGGACAGGCGCACCGCGCTTGGCGTGGTGATGGCCTCAGCCAATTACCCCGATGTGCCGCGGCTGGGTGACGAAATTACCGGGCTGCCGAAAGAGTTAACCGATGCGCAGGTTTTTCATGCGGGCACTCAGCTTAAAGATAGCAAAGTCGTGACCAGTGGCGGGCGTGTGCTGTGTGTGACCGCGCTAGGCGAAACGGTAAAATTCGCCCAACAGCAAGCTTACCGCATCATTGAGGAAATTAAATTCGATGGCGCGCAATACCGCACAGATATTGGCTATCGTGCGATTAAAGGTTGAATAATTTTGAACACGCAAGCAGTTTTAGATTACCTGCAAAACTTACAGACAAAAATTGTTGAAGCCGTAGAGTTGGTTGACGGCAAAAATTTCCTGCAGGATAGCTGGCAGCGCCCGGAAGGCGGCGGCGGAACATCTTGTTTATTAGAAGAAGGCAATGTGTTTGAGCGCGCCGGCGTGGGCTTTTCACACGTCATGGGCAACAAGCTCCCACCTTCTGCCAGTGCGGCACATCCGGAGGCTGCTGGTCGCCCATGGGAAGCCATGGGTGTATCACTGGTATTCCACCCGCGCAATCCCTATATTCCCACCGTACACATGAATGTGCGTTTTTTTGTGGCGAAAGCACAAAATAAGGCCGATGCAGATATCTGGTGGTTTGGCGGCGGCATGGATCTCACGCCCTATTATGGCTTTGAAGAGGATGCTGTGCATTTTCACCGCACCAATAAAACCGCGCTAGATGCATTTGATCCAGCTTATTACCCAAAATTCAAAAAGGAATGCGACGAGTATTTCTATCTTAAACACCGCAAAGAACCGCGCGGCATAGGCGGTATCTTTTTTGATGACTTTAGCGAATTAGGCTTTGAAAAAAGCTTTGAGCTGGTACGCGCGGTTGGCGACAGTTTTCTGAATGCTTACCTGCCTATTGTGCAACGCCGTAAAGACACACCCTATGGTGAACGCGAACGCGACTTTCAAGTCTATCGGCGAGGTCGCTACGTGGAGTTTAATCTGGTCTACGACAGAGGCACGCTGTTCGGCCTGCAATCCAATGGCCGTACCGAGTCCATACTGCTTTCCATGCCGCCGATTGTGAAATGGCGCTATGACTGGAAGCCTGAAAACGGCAGCGCAGAAGCCAGACTTTACACCGACTTCTTAATTGATAAAGACTGGTTGTAATTTCTAGCCGTTCATTTGCATTTTGTGGCTATAATTCTTCTACTCTAGGGAGAATAAAATGCAGGCATTAGAAAAGATCGTCGCCACATTATCAGGCATCGTGTGGGGGCCCATTATGCTGACGTTGCTCGTTGGCACTGGTTTATACCTCACCATCCTCCTGAAAGGCATGCAATTTCGCGCACTGCCGCATGCGTTCCGGCTCATTCTGCATAAAGACCACGGCCATGAAGGTGACATCAGCCATTTCGCCGCGCTGATGACGGCACTGGCCGCCACAGTGGGTATCGGCAATATCGTCGGCGTAGCCACTGCCATTACCATGGGCGGTCCTGGCGCCGTGTTCTGGATGTGGGTAACTGGCCTGGTCGGCATGGCGACCAAATATAGTGAAGCGGTACTTGCTGTGAAGTACCGTGAAAAAGGCGCACACGGTATGCGCGGCGGGCCCATGTACTATATTTCCAAAGGCGTGGGCTTGCCCTGGCTAGGTGCTTTGTTCGCCATATTCACCGCCTGCGCGACTTTCGGCATCGGCAATATGACGCAAGCCAATGCAACCGCCAAGATTTTCGAGGCGACTTTTCACATTCCTACCGAAGTCACTGGCATCGTGCTCACGCTGCTGACCGGCTTGGTGATACTGGGCGGCATCCGCACCATCGGTAAATTCACCTCGTTCCTTGTGCCATTTATGATTGTAATTTATGTGGGTTGCAGTCTTTGGGTATTAATGTTAAATGCCAGCCAGATTCCGCATGCATTTCAGCTGATCTTTTACCACGCGTTTAACCCTGCCGCCGCCTCTGGCGGCTTTGTGGGCGCAACCATTGCCGCCGCCATGCGCTTTGGTATTGCGCGCGGTGTATTTTCCAATGAATCCGGGTTAGGTTCTGCACCAATCGCAGCTGCGGCAGCACGCACCAACGACCCGGTGAAGCAGGCGTTGGTCAGCATGACGCAAACCTTTATCGATACTCTGGTGGTGTGTACCATGACCGCTCTGGTGATTTTAACCGCTAGCAGTTGGACGCAAGGCGTGAGCGCCGCCAGCCTTACCAGCGCAAGCATGGCGGAAACACTGGGTGAATCAGGCAGTTTCATTGTTGCCATTGCTACCGCGCTTTTTGCTTACTCTACCCTGATTGGCTGGAACTATTACGGTGAAAAAGCCATTGAATACCTGTTTGGCGAGAAAGCCATCCGTATCTACCGCGTGTTCTTTACTGTCGCAGTGATGATCGGCGCAATGGTCAGCCTGGAATTTGTGTGGAACTTCTCCGACCTGATGAACGGCATGATGGCGATCCCCAATTTGATCGCACTTTTATGGTTATCCCCAATCATTCGCCAAGAAACTGTGCGTTATTTTTCATCCCTTAAATAATTAAGGATCCATGAACATGCATCATCGTAGCACCTGGAAAAACCGCTGGACTTTTATGCTGGCTACTGCCGGCTCTGCAATCGGCCTGGGCAACATCTGGAAACTGCCTTACATGATTGGCGTTAATGGCGGCAGCGCGTTTGTGCTGGTATTTATTGCCTGTATTTTTCTGGTGGGCATCCCGCTGATGATGACAGAAATCCTGCTTGGCCGCCGCGCACAGAAAAACCCGTTTGACGGCATACAGACGCTCGCCCATGAGGCGCAGGTATCCCCTCATTGGAAATATCTGGGCGGCATGGGCATGCTGACCGGCTTGCTGATTCTAGGGTTTTACAGCGTAATTGGCGGCTGGGTATTGAGTTACATCATAGAAGCAGCTAAGAACAGCTTCAGCAATATTACCGCGGCGCAATCCACTGCAAATTTCGATGGCCTATTGGCTACTCCAGCAAAATTATTGTTCTGGCACACCGTGTTTATGTGCATGACCATGGGCGTAGTAGCGCGCGGGGTCAATTCCGGGCTGGAAAAAGCCAACAACATTCTGATTCCTGCCTTGTTTACAATTTTGCTGATACTGCTCGGCTATAGCATGTCAGTCGGCGATATGCAGACCGCGTACCAATTCATGTTCAAGCTGGATTTCTCCAAAATCACACCCGCCGCCGTTTTATCCGCGCTTGGACATGCCTTTTTCTCGCTCAGTTTAGGCATGGGCGCCGTCATGGTGTATGGCTCATATCTGCAGCGCCATGTCTCCATCGCACGCACGACCATTTACATTGCACTGGCAGACACCGCGCTCGGCCTGCTGGTTGGTTTGGCGATTTACGCACTGGTATTTGCAAACCATTTAGCGCCCAATGCAGGGCCTGGCCTGATTTTTCAAACGCTCCCCATTGCCTTTGGCCACATGCCCTGGGGCAGTTTCATCGGCACACTGTTTTTTATGCTGGTAGCATTTGCAGCCTGGACATCCGCCATCTCTCTAGTCGAACCGGCAGTAGCCTGGATAACAGAAAACACTTCGATCAAGCGCCGCATGGCCGCATGGGCAATAGGCGTCGTAGTTTGGTTGCTGGGTGTAGCTGTAGTGCTTTCATTTAACGAATGGAAAGAGATTAAAATCGTATTCGGGCTTAATATTTTTGAAACGCTGGACAAGCTCACCTCAACTATACTATTACCTCTGGGCGGCTTGCTGATGGCGATTTTTGCAGGTTATTACATGAAAAAAGACCATGTTCAGGATGAACTGGATTTAAAAGCCACGGCCTTTAAGTTATGGCGCATCGCCAATAACACCATTGCGCCGATTGCGATTGCAGCTGTTTTTTTATACTTGTTTGGCGTGATCAAATAAGCCATTCCAATACCAGCGCCAATAAAAAAGCCAGCTCAAAAAGCTGGCTTTTTAAATATCAATCACTCTTAAATTAATGTGTTAATACCCATTGCACGATTGTTTTAATATCTTCGTCTTTTACTTGTGGGCTATTCGCTGGCATAGGCATAGGGCCCCAAACACCGCTACCACCCGCTTTAACTTTAGCAACCAATTTGGCTTCGGCGCCTTTGTCACCTTTGTATTTAGCGGCAACATCTTTAAATGACGGGCCTAATACTTTTTTATCTACACTATGACAAGCTAAACATCCGCTCTTTTGTGCCAATGCTTGATTCGCAGAAGCCTGGCCTGCCACCAACAAAGAACCTGCCACGGCAATACCTACCAATAATGCTTTCATGCTATCTCCTTGAATTTTTATAAAAATATGCAATTCTTGCAACATATATCATACCGATTATCCATAAATACACAATAGCCTTTAAGGCTAGAGCACGGTTGACAGTTGCTGCAAATTATCCACGACGGGCAAACAGACAACGCCTTTACATACCCACGCGTTGACATCATCTGAACAATCTCTTTGTAAAGTTTGCGGTAAGTCTTTTACCGTCTCATCCAGATAAAAAAACAAATGATGCGGATAATAAACTTGGCTCAATTCGTTTCGCCAGGTTTCCATTTTTTTAGCATTCCCACGGACGATCACCATGGCGGGCGGTGACAAAAACTCTTCCAAAGCATGACACAGGCTGGCACACGCGGCGGGGTTTCTGGCCATGCTCAGGTCAAAAGCTTTTAGTGTGCGCTCCGCGGCTTGCAGATAACGCAGCTCACCCAGAACATGCCCTAGCCGTTGCAGCGCAACGGCTGCAATACCGTTGCCGCTCGGAGTAGCGTTGTCATAGCCTTGTTTGGGACGATGGATCAAGGATTCATGTGAGTGACTGGTAAAATAAAACCCGCCATCCTCACTTTCAAAGCCTTCCAGCAAGGTCTCCGCCAGATCCTCCGCAAAGCCCAAATCAACGGCGCGATAATTGGCTTGCAGACATTCGATCAGGGCATCCAGCAGAAAGGCGTAATCATCCAGATAGGCATTTAGATGCGCCTGATAATTTCCCTTTCCATCGTCCTTGCAAGTTGCCAGCAAGCGTTCGCCTATCCATAATCTTTCACGAATAAAATCTATGGCATTCTGCGCCAGCTTGATCCACTCAGGCCGATTAAACACGCGCCCTGCACGCGCCAACCCCTTGATAACTAAGGCATTCCAGGACGTGAGGATTTTATCGTCTCGTCCAGGGCGGGGTCGTCTTTCTCGCGCCTGGAACAGCTTCCTTTGCGCACTTAAAAATAATGCCTTATCGGCATGCTCTGGAAGGTGCGCCAAATAAGGATGCCAGGCATGCCCTTCAAAATTCGCGGCACGGTCAAAGCCAAAACAGCGACTTGCAACAACAAATTCTTCCGGAGTAAGCAACGTCTTCACTTCGTCCGGCTGCCACACATAGAATGCGCCTTCTTCACTATGCCCATGCGCATCCAATGAATCCGCATCCAGCGATGAATAAAACGCACCATGCAGCGATAACATTTCGCGCTGCAGCCATGCGATGGCTTCCTCAACCACTTGCCTGTAACGCGCGTCCTTGCTGATTTGCCAGCCATCGGTATATAAGAAAAGCAACTGGCCGTTGTCGTAAAGCATCTTTTCAAAGTGCGGAATACTCCACCTTTCATCCACGCTGTAACGACAGAACCCACCACCAACCTGATCATAAATGCCGCCATTCGCCATGGCCGACAACATCTGCAAAGCCATACTTTCCGCGCGCTTGTTGCCCGCTTTGGCTTGGTGCAATAACAGCGTGATATCGGCAGGATTCGGGAACTTCGGCGCACTGCCAAAACCGCCATGCTCAAAATCGAAACTGCTTTCCAGCGATTGGAATGCCAGCTTAAGCGTGCTTTCACTCGCGCTTAAGGTGCTGCTGGGGGTTGGGATGGTACGTTTGAGTGCATCCGCTAACTGATTGTTTTGCACCGCCAGATCGTCTTTGCGTTCATGATAATACTGCGCAACACGCGGGATTAGATCGGCAAAGCCGGGCAATTGGTAACGCGGCGTTTTAGGAAAATAAGTACCGGTAAAGTACGGCTCCTGATTCGGCGTTAAGAATACCGTAAGCGGCCAGCCACCGCTTTTGTTTGAAAGCATGCTGTGTGCGGTTTGATAGATCTGGTCAATATCCGGACGTTCTTCACGATCTACTTTGATATTGATGAAATGCGCATTCATGATCGCCGCGACTTCAGCATCTTCAAACGATTCGTGCGCCATGACATGGCACCAGTGGCAGGCCGAATAACCGATTGACAGCAGAATCGGCTTGTCTTGTTCGCGCGCTAAAGTAAGTGCTCGCTCGCCCCACGGATACCATTCCACAGGGTTTTCAGCATGTTGCAGCAGGTAAGGGCTTGTTTCCTCTGCAAGGTGATTGTGCATTGATCCTAAAGCGTCTCTATATGGTACTCGGCACTAATCACATGCGTGCGGCCTGGATTGATCACCACCATATTTTCCAGCGCATTGGTCGTTTCTACACACACGGTCTTGCGCCATTCCTCAGGCTTGCCCATATCACCCATCTGTGCCGCTTTTTCTGCTCCCGGGCTCCACACCACGGTGGTATCACTGCCTGATTTCGACACATGGATAATGCGGTTATAGCCTGTATCGTGTACAGCACAATCGCTGCTATGATTGATGAACACACGGTCAAATTCACCCCCATCAAAAGTGAGCGAATTATGCTCGACTTGACGCTCATATTTGAGAATTTTGTCAGCATACACACAATCTTGCATCCCCGTTACTTTGACATTCTCAATATCGCTAATATTAAGGTAAGTATGAAACGCCTCGCCAATCACAAAAGGATGATCTGCTTTGTTGGTGGTCGACATATTGATACGTAGCCTGCGCCCAACGGTAATAGTAACGGTAAGCACATAAGGATATGACAGCTGGCGCTTTGCCTCCGGTGTTTCCATCATCTCCAAAATAATACGTGTAGCGCCGGTAGGGGTGGCATCAATATCCATTACCCGCCAGGGTATCACCCGCGCAAACCCATGCGGGCAAAAGGTGCTGTCAGTTGGATGCGCCCCAAACCAAGGCCAGCAGATGGGTACGCCTCCCCTTATAGAGCGGCCTTTTACAAACCGCGCATTGCTGGAAAGCCACAACACGGGCTGAGCCAGAAACTTTGGTTGCCAGCTAATGACATGCGCACCTTGCAGTGCAATCCTTGCAACCGCGAGCGGATTATCAATTTCCAGATACTGCAAGCCGTCTTCGCCTTGCGTTTGCACCACGTGGGCATGTAGTTTCAATCGCGGCTGTGTTTCAGGTAAGTTTTTTTGTACTGTCGCTTCCATATCCGTCACTTATCAATTTAATGTTCAATTTGGCTCACATCGCGCACTGCGCCGCGTGCCGCGCTGGTGCTCATTGCCGCATAGGCGCGCAAGGCTGGCGACACATGGCGCTCACGATTTACTGGCTTCCAGGCCGCTTTGCCTTTGGCTTCCATTTTTGCACGGCGGTGCGACATTTCTTCATCGCTGATTGCCAAATGGATGGTACGGTTCGGAATATCAATTTCAATGGTATCGCCCTCTTCCACCAAGCCAATCGCGCCGCCTTCAGCCGCTTCCGGAGAAACGTGGCCAATACTCAAGCCTGATGTTCCGCCTGAAAAACGCCCATCAGTCAGCAGTGCACACGCCTTACCTAAATCTTTCGATTTCAGGTAGGAGGTCGGATACAGCATCTCCTGCATGCCTGGGCCGCCTCGCGGGCCTTCATAACGAATCACCACAACATCACCCGCTATAATTTTATCGGCCAGAATTCCTTCAACTGCAGCATCCTGCGATTCAAAAATACGGGCACGGCCGGTAAATTTCAATATACTGTCATCGACGCCCGCAGTTTTTACAATGCAGCCATCCAGCGCAATATTACCGTACAACACCGCCAAACCGCCATCTTTGGAATAGGCATGTGCTATATCGCGGATGCAGCCATTGGCGCGGTCTGTGTCCAGATCAGGCCATAGCATGCTTTGGCTGAATGCGATGGTCGTAGGGATACCGCCCGGTGCCGCACGGTAAAATTTCTTCACCTCTTCATCAGTCGTCGTGGTGATGTCCCATTTATCCAAAGCCGCCCCCATACTGGCGGAATGTACGGTTGGTATATCACGATGGATCAAACCGCCTTTGCTTAGCTCCGCCAAAATGCTCATTACACCGCCCGCGCGATGCACGTCTTCCATATGGTATTTTTGTGTGGCAGGTGCAACTTTGCTCACACAGGGCACTTTGCGCGAAATGCGGTCAATATCGCTCATGGTGAAATCCAGACCAGCTTCATGCGCCGCGGCCAGCAAATGCAATACCGTATTGGTTGACCCTCCCATGGCCACATCCAGGCTCATGGCATTTTCAAACGCTTTCAGCGTTGCAATATTACGTGGTAATACACTGTAATCATCTTGCTCATAATAGCGCTTGGCTAGCTCCACTATTAAGCGCCCTGCCTGCAAGAACAACTGTTTGCGTGCACCATGCGTAGCGAGCGTGGAGCCGTTGCCAGGCAGGCTCAAACCCAGCGCTTCGGTTAAACAGTTCATCGAATTGGCCGTAAACATGCCGGAACATGAGCCGCAGGTAGGACAAGCCGAGCGTTCAATTGCCTCCGATTTTTCGTCCGAAACCTTGCTGTCGGCCGCCGCCACCATGGCATCGACCAAATCCAGCTTCAAGGTATCGCCTTGCCAAGTCACTTTGCCAGCTTCCATCGGCCCGCCAGAGACAAACACCACGGGAATATTCAAGCGCAAAGCCGCCATCAGCATGCCGGGCGTGATCTTGTCGCAATTAGAGATGCAAACTAACGCATCGGCACAATGCGCATTGACCATATATTCCACGCTGTCAGCAATCAAATCGCGGCTAGGCAAGCTGTACAGCATGCCGCTGTGCCCCATCGCGATACCATCATCCACCGCAATGGTGTTAAATTCTTTGGCCACGCCACCTGCTTTTTCTATCTCGCGCGCAACCAGCTGGCCTAGGTCTTTAAGATGGACATGGCCAGGCACAAATTGAGTAAACGAGTTGGCGATCGCGATGATGGGCTTATCAAAATCGCCGTCTTTCATACCGGTGGCGCGCCATAATGCGCGAGCGCCCGCCATATTGCGGCCATGAGTAGTAGTGCGAGAACGATATTGAGGCATGACAAATAATCCGTAAATTGTGTAGCTTGTATTAAAAGCGTTATTTTAGACCAGCCAGCCGCATCACGCCAAAGAAATATGATGTAAAAGTGGGGTGGAGGCCAAACCTGTTTCAGAAACCGCAACACAGCCAGCAGACGACCCCTACCGTGCCAATTTCGATCCAACATATCCGTATAAAATATTGCCGGGTTTATCTTCAGAATATTTGCCCCGTAGACCGCATGGGTATTAGGCTGCAGGGCGATATCCTAGCATTAAAATTGAATGTTGCAGGCCTTCAGTTTCTTGAGGTATAGTTTCTCTGTTCAACAGTGAGGACATTGCAATGGAATATGCTGTAAACACTTACTGTCAGCGCTTTTTTCTCCCGCCTACCCCGGCATTCAGGCAATACATGCTAAATCGTGCCTCGAATGTCAGCGCATCAACAGGTGCCTTTGAGCCGCCTGCCTATCAAAATCATGCATGAGATATTGAAATCACTTTCCAGCGGCGACCGACGATCAATCGGCGAGTCCAATCGCATCGCCTCCATTGTTGTGGAGCACCCTGAATTGATGAAGGTGCTTTTCAGCGGTCTAGAAAGCAATGACCCAGCGCTTCGGATGCGCTGTGCAGATGCAGTTGAAAAGGCGACTGCCAGTCATCCCGAACTTCTCGCGCCATACAAAACAGAACTGCTGAACAGACATGCAAAAATTGAACAACAAGAGGTCAGGTGGCATATCGCTCCGATGCTTGCTCGCTTGCCATTATCAGAAACAGAAGAAACCGCGGTCCTGAATGTTTTACTTAGTTATACCAACGATCACAGCAGCATAGTGAAAACCATGGCCATGCACGCCCTGGCAGACATAGCGATTCGCAGCCCCCGCCTCATACCGTTGGTGAAGCAGCACCTTGAGGAACTTACAGTCATTGGCACTCCGGCAATGAAGGCTCGCGGCAGAAAGTTACTTGTCAACCTTGCAAAAATACATCATGGCTAACCCCGCCAGCAGGCTAAGCTCGCTTCTTTATGTCATACGACCAGGGCTTCGCAATGTGGCAAAAGATAGATATAGATAAATAAGGAATCATAATGAACATACAGTCCCGTAACATCATTGCAGTAATACTCACAGGCGTTTGGGTGAATGCATCTGAGTTTATTCGAAACGAAATTCTTCTAAAAACATACTGGGTTGACCATTACCAGTCGCTCGGCATGATTTTCCCCTCCGAGCCAACAAATGGAATGATATGGATTGCCTGGGGGTTCTTATTCGCGCTGGCGATATTTTTGATCTCAAGAAAATTCAACCTGTTACAAACAACACTCATTGCCTGGCTGATGGCATTTGTTCTGATGTGGGTGGTTACTTTCAATCTGAACGTATTGCCAGGTGCAATTCTTATTTATGCTGTTCCGCTAAGTATGCTGGAAACCTTTATAGGTTCTTATCTCTGTATAAAGATTTCGCCAAATAAACAATAAACCTGGCCTGCCAACTAACGAACGCCCTGCTGCTGATTTTGACGTAAGGCGCCAAATATCTGTATGTAATTGCCTCATTTAGGTAGAATCATCCTCTACTCTATTTTTTGCCGCGCTTTTATGTTCACGCACCCTCAGTTTGATCCCGTCGCTATCCATCTGGGTTCTTTTGGCATCCACTGGTATGGTCTGATGTATTTAGTAGCCTTTTTAGCCTGCTTATTGCTTGGAAAATATCAAATCAAGCACAAGCCCTGGTACGGCTGGACTAATACCATGCTTGATGATGCGTTGTTCTATGGAGCTCTAGGCACGATTTTGGGTGGCCGGATTGGCTATGTTTTGTTTTACCAATTTGGTCATTTTCTTTCAAATCCGCTGGAAATTTTTGCCGTTTGGCAAGGCGGCATGAGCTTTCATGGCGGGTTTTTGGGCGTGTTAATCGCCATGTATTTTTTCAATAAAAAGCATGGCCAGCCGTGGCTTAAAATTATGGATTTCGTCGCACCGCTCGTTCCGTTTGGTCTTGGTGCAGGCCGTATAGGCAATTTTATCAATGGCGAATTGTGGGGTCGCGCTACCCATTCAAGTTATGGCATGATTTTTCCACAAGTAGATAACATTGCGCGCCATCCTTCGCAGTTGTATGAATTTGCCCTGGAGGGCATCGCCCTGTTTTGTATTTTGTGGTGGTTTTCACGCAAGCAACGCCCTGTTGGCGCAATCTCGGCATTATTTTTAATCGGCTACGGCAGTTTCAGATTTTTGGCGGAATATACGCGGGAGCCCGATAGCTATCTGGGCTTGCTGCAGTTGGGACTGAGCATGGGGCAGTGGCTCAGTTTGCCCATGATATTGGTCGGCATCTGGATGTGGCTATCAGCCCATAAGAACAGATTCGGTTAGAGTCGAAAATCCAACATTTTTAATCATTGTTCAACACTCAAATTTCTTTTGGAAATTCAGTTATAAATTAATCAACTAAAAATCAATCAGTTAATCAATATTCATCTCAATATTTCGATTCATAAAACTGGCATACGCATTGCATATTATTAATCGTAGCCAACTTGGGATGAATAAAATGAAAAACTTATTTGAAAGATTATTTAAAAAAGAACCGCAATTTAATTACATCATTGCGGAATATCAGCCAATGAGAACAAACTCGCTAGACACCGTTGCAAAAGCTACCGAGTATGATGTAGACGAGTCAGTTGATAGTGACGAAATGGAAATCGATAGAATCTATCAGAGTTCCTAAGTACATGCGGATGGGTATGCGCTATTGCTAGCAACAGCGCTTGACGCCTTTCCATTTACCATCTTGCCATTGCTTAAAAAACTCCTCGCGGCTTAAAAGCGGGGGCATATTTTCAGGCTGCTCACTGCCGGCATGGTGCTCAGCGTAATGCTTCAAATAACGCTCATACGCGTCATCGCCCGAAAGCTGGCGGATGGACTGCCAAAAAGTTTTAATCGTTTTTAACATTAATCTCTTACCCACAAATTATCTAATTGGGTTTCAATGTGCGGCACTTCTGACAACGGCGATACCGGCTTACCTTTCAGATGCCGCGCGCAGACTGCCAGCATGTCGATAATCACTACCCACAGCACAGCGACAAAAAACATGGTTAAATAAGCATCCAGATGCTGATTGAATATCAACTGCGGCGCGACAGCCGCCTTGTCGGCCGGCAACACTCCACTCGCAAGTTTGGCACTCAAATCATTGGCGGCAGCAAAAAACCCTACGCGAATATCATCGCTGAATATCTTTTGATATGCCGCCGTTGTGGTAATAATAACCAGCCAGGCCAGCGGCAGCCCTGTTACCCATGCGTATTTCAATTTTCCCGATTTCACCAAAATGCCCGTTGCTACACATAAGGCAATGGCAGCCAGCATTTGGTTCGCGATACCAAATAGCGGCCACAGAATATTCACGCCGCCATTGGGGTCGATCACGCCGATATACAAAAAGTAACCCCAACCAGCCACCACAATGGCACTGGTAAATATCACGGATGGCGTATAAGAGGTCTCACCCAGTTTTTTGTTGAAATTACCCAGCATATCCTGCAGCATAAAACGCCCGACGCGCGTGCCGGCATCAAGCGTCGTTAAGATAAAAATCGCCTCGAACATGATGGCAAAGTGATACCACAGCGCCAATAAATGCTTGCCAAAAGCGCTGCCAAATATGCTCGCCATACCCACCGCCAAACTTGGCGCGCCACCGGTGCGCGCAAACAAGCTGCTCTCGCCCATATCTTTGGCGAGCTGATTCATCTGCTCAACGGTCACTGCAAAGCCCCAGCTATTGATTTTTGCCACGGCGTCTACCGCCTCTTTACCCACTACGCCTGCAGGGCTGTTAATGGCAAAAAACACGCCCGGCTCCAGCACTGTGGCGGCGATCATGGCCATAATCGCAACGAAAGACTCTAGCAGCATGGCGCCGTAACCTATCATGCGAATGTCGCGCTCATTCATGAGTAATTTTGGCGTGGTGCCCGATGAAATGAGCGCATGGAAGCCTGAAATCGCACCGCAGGCAACGGTGATAAACACAAACGGAAACAGCTTGCCGCCAAAAATCGGCCCGGAACCATCAGTAAATTGCGTGACTGCGGGCATGTGAATTTCCGGACGCAGAATCACAATGGCAATCGCCAACAGCAATACCGTACCCAGTTTCATAAAGGTAGACAAATAATCGCGCGGCGCGAGCAGCAGCCACACTGGCAGCACTGCCGCCGCGAAACCGTACACAATAATCGCGTAGGCCAAGGGCAAACCCTCATGGTCGAAAAATACGCGTAACGTTTCGTTGTGATCTATCCAGCCGCCCGCCAACACAGAAAACAGCAATAACGATACGCCAATCGCTGAAGCTTCCAGCACGCGTCCCGGGCGAATATTGCGCATGTAGAGCCCAATAAACATGGCAATCGGAATAGTTGCCGCTACGGTGGAAGTCGCCCATGGGCTATGTTTCATGGCATTCACCACCACCAATCCCAGCACGGCGATGAGAATAATCATGATCATAAAGGTGCCAATGAGTGCAGCCGTGCCGCCTATTGCGCCAATTTCATCACGCGCCATTTGCCCTAGGCTGCGGCCGTCACGGCGCGTAGAGAAAAACAGCGTCACCATATCCTGCACCGCACCGCCCAGCACCGCACCGATTAATATCCACAGCGTGCCTGGCAAATAACCGAACTGTGCTGCCAGTGTTGGCCCGATCAATGGCCCCGGACCTGCAATCGCGGCAAAATGATGCCCAAAAACAATCCACTTGTTGGTGGGAATAAAGTCGCGGCCATTGTCCAACCGCTCAGCAGGCGTGGCGCGCGTTTCATCTATCACCAATACTTTTGCCGCAATCCAGGCCGCATAAAAGCGATACGCAATGGCATAAATACATACCGCCGCGGTGATTAGCCACAGCGCGTTAATGCTCTCGCCGCGGTTAAGCGCTATAGCGCTTAAAGCAAAAGCGCCCAATAGCGCGACCGCAAACCAAATGATTATTTTGAGGGTTTTATTCATCATGTGTGTCATTAACTATTTATTCGGTAAGTATAAATCAGCTTGAGCCGCAGTGAATAAATGCTGGATAAATTAAGTAATTGCGCAATTTAATTTTGATACAATAACGGACTAAATTATAGCGCCAGCCTTAGTTCTGGCCACAATAGCAAACAAAACATGACATCCAATAAAGTCGGTCGAAATGACCCCTGCCCCTGCGGTAGCGGCAAAAAATACAAACATTGCTGCGAGCAAACTGGCACAATTCCGGCGCCAAAGCAATCGGCACCAACTGGTTTTTCGGTGCCACATGCGCTGCAAACCGCCATGATGCACCATCAAGCAGGCAACCTGCCGCAAGCCGAGATGCTCTACAAGCAAGTGCTGCAGGCCGCACCAAACCAGCCCGATGCCCTGCATTTATTAGGACTCATCGCCAAACAAAAAGGTGACCATAAAACGGCTGTTCATCTCATGCGCAAAGCGCTTGCCGTCAACCCCAATTATGTTGAAGCTTATGTAAACTTAGGCGCAACACTGCAAGAACAAAACAACTTAGGTGAAGCCGCCGATTGCTACCGCAAGGCACTCACGCTCAGGCCAAATTACGCCGAAGTGCACAGCAACTTGGGTGTGGTATTAAAAGCGCAAGACAATATGCACGAAGCAGCGGCAAGCTTTGTACGGGCGATTGAACTAAAGCCTGACTTTGCCGAGGCTTTCGCTAATCTGGACGCGCTATTGAAAGAAATGAGTGAGCCTGCTGAGGCCTTGGCGTATTACCGCAAGGTCTTGGCAATATCGCCAACACTGATTGCGGCGCAGCAAGGTGCTTATCTTGCACTAAGTCGCACCGTGCCGGAATGGCATGTGCCGATGATGAACGAGCAAAACCGCAACCATGCCTATTTTGATGCACTAAAAGCTATAATCAAGTCTGATTCAACCGTGTTTGAAATCGGCACCGGCTCTGGCCTGCTCGCCATGATGGCAGCCAAACTCGGTGCCAAGCAAGTCAATACTTGCGAAGCCGTGCCGCTGATTGCAGAAACCGCACAGCAAATTCTCGAAGACAATCATTTTGAAAAAATCATCAAGGTCATTGCCAAAAAATCCATTGATATTGAAATCGGCAATGACCTGCCCGAGCAAGCCGACATTTTGGTTTCAGAAATATTTTCCAGCGAGCTGTTAGGCGAACATGTGCTGCCCAGCCTGGAGGACGCCAAGCGCCGCCTGCTGAAGCCGCAAGGCAAAGTGATCCCGGCTGCTGGCAGCATCATGATTGGGCTGTTTACCGGTAATGACATCAGGCGCAATCTAATCGTGGAAAACTCGTTCGGATTCGACTTACAGCACTTTAATACCATCGTTTCAAAAAAACGCATGATTGCCAGAAATGACTTGGATATTGAGCTGCTGAGCGACGACATCGAAGCATTTTATTTTGATTTCGAAAATGAGTCATACTTCCCAAGCCAAAGCAAAAGCCTGCGCATCCCCATCAAATCAGCTGGTCGCTGCTATGGCATTGTGCAATGGATGCGGCTTGACATGACAAGTGATAAAAAAGTTGTGTTCGAGAACCATCCATCACAAACATCCAAAGTTTCCAACTGGCAGCAATGCGCTTATCTGTTTGACGCGCCGGTTGATGTCAAGCCCGGCCAGATCGCCGTGATTAATGCTGTGCACAATCGCGCCGTCCCCTGGTTTTTTCTGGATCACATGGAATAAACGAAGATTGGCTTTTACAATATCCCACGTTCTGAAAACGACAACGTATTGTTCCCTGCCACAATAAAATGGTCCAGTACACGCACATCGACTAACGCAAGTGCTTGCTTAAGCTGCTTGGTCAACAGTTCATCCGCCTGGCTTTGTTGCGCAATACCAGATGGATGATTGTGCGCAAAAATAACCGAAGCAGCATTATGGTGCAAGGCGCACTTCACCACCTCACGCGGATAAACACTGGTCTGCGTGAGTGTACCTGTGAACATTTCCTCAGTCGCCACCAACTGATTCTGCGTATCTAAAAACAGTACCAGAAACACTTCTCGCGTGAGGCCACCAAGCTTTAGCACCAGGTAATCACGCACTTGCTGCGGCGATTTAAACACATCGCGCTGCTGTAATTGCTCGTTTAGCGCTCGGCGGCTCATTTCAAATATCGCCTGCAACTGCACGTATTTGCTGGTGCCTATGCCATGTACTTGGCTTAACTCATGCTCAGTCGCGGCGAATATGCCATTGAGGCTGCCAAACTGGGTGAGCAAATCGCGCGCTAAATCAACCGCGCTTTTACCCGTGACGCCGACACGAAGAAATATAGCCAAGAGTTCTGCATCTGATAAGGCTTCTGCGCCAAGTTCTATTAATTTTTCTCTAGGCCGTTCACTGGCAGGCCAATCGGTAATTGCCACTATATCCTTCCTCTCACTTTAGCCAGCCTATCTCGCGCGCCGTTTTGTCCCCAATCAGCGTTTGTGCCAGACTTCTGGGTATATCTGCCTGCGTTTCACTAACAGGAATGCGTCCGCCCATCAGTTCGGCAAAGTCTTGTGGATAGCGCGGCGATTTATCCGGTTCGGCAAAGCCATCGGGGTATGCTGGCAATGTTGTTTCTAGATCGTATTTATCGGTCGCGGTTAAAGTGTGCAGTAACTCGTGCGCAACAATCACCAGGTTTTGCTTGGCGTAACTTTTATTGCCATACAGATTTACACGCCCCACGCGGCCTTTATTCAAAGCTGTGGAATGCGATAGTGCCGGCGTTGTGGCAGGGTCGTGATACAGCAGATACAGCCGAATATCCGGCTTGACGTTAACTTTTGGGCTGTTGTTCCAGGCAAACCAGCGGAATTTCAGGCTCCAAAACATGGTGCTCAATATACTGCCCCCATTAGGTGGCGCAGGCGGAATTTCGTCTACAACGCCTCCCAACTGTACTTCTACCGGACGGCGCATGCCTAAACTATAACGAGCACCCTCCTCGGCAAAGTACTCAGCCATCGGTTCAAAATCATCGCGGGTTAAGGTTTTGATATATGCAGCTACTTGCTCGCTTCCATCTGCGTTTACTGGGTAAACTGCCACATAAAAATTATGTTTCCAGTCTAAAGCCGCTTTATCCAGCCAGGTTTGCTGAACAACTGTTGCTAAAATCAGTAATAAAATAATAATTCTTAAATTTCGCCACATAAATTTGATAGGGCTCTAACCCTGTTTTCATATTAAAATGAAAGCATTACACAAATATTAGTGATTATGCAAAAAAACAAATCTATTGTATTGGGCATCACGGGCGGCATTGCAGCTTACAAAGCGGCGGAGCTCGTTCGTCTATTAGTAAAAGCCAATATTGATGTGCAAATAGTCATGACCGATGCCGCGTGCCAGTTCATCACGCCCGTCACCATGCAAGCCTTATCCGGCAAGCCCGTGTTTACCGGCATGTGGGATGCCTCCATCGCTAACGGCATGCCTCATATAGAACTCAGCCGCTCAGCAGATGCCATCGTCATCGCCCCGGCCAGCGCAGATTTTATCGCCAAGTTGGTACATGGTCGTGCCGATGATCTGCTTTCAACCCTTTGTCTGGCACGCGATTGCCCCTTGCTGGTCGCCCCTGCCATGAACAAACAGATGTGGGAAAACCCCGCCACTCAGCGCAATATCGCACAACTCCAGGCAGATGGCATCAGCATTTTAGGGCCTGACAGCGGCGAGCAAGCGTGCGGCGAGGTAGGCTTGGGCAGAATGTTAGAAGCCGAGGACTTGCATCATTTAATCGAAGCGCACTTTCAGCCCAAGTTGCTATTGGGCAAAAAAGTGATGGTTACCGCAGGCGCGACACTGGAAATGATAGACCCTGTGCGTGCTATTACCAATTTAAGCAGCGGAAAAATGGGTTATGCCATCGCGCAAGCGGCGCAAGAAATGGGTGCGGAAGTCACCTTGGTAAGTGGCGCAAGTGCACTTAAACCTCCGCTGGGTGTAAAAACCATTTCAGCCACAAGTGCGGATGCCATGTATCAGGCGGTGATGGGAAATATTGGAGACCAGGATATTTTTATTGGTGTTGCAGCTGTGGCAGACTACAGCCCTGCGAAAAAGCATGAGCAGAAGGTCAAGAAAAGTGAATCGTCACTCACGCTGGAACTAACTAAAAACAAAGACATCCTGGCCGAAGTCGCCAACTTGCCGAATGCGCCGTTTTGCGTAGGCTTTGCCGCAGAAAGTGAAAACCTGCTGGAATATGCCGAGGCAAAACGACAAGCAAAAAAATTGCCGCTGATTGTGGCGAACTTAGCCACTGACGCGATGGGAAGCGACCAAAATCAAGTGACTTTGCTCGATGATGTTGGCACACATCATCTGCCACATGCTCCAAAAATTGAGATTGCCAGATTACTGCTACAACATGCAGCGCAGATGCTTTAGCCCTTTCGGGCTAACTGTCTGCTATTCATGAAAATACTGATGTCCAGAAGAATGTAATCACGTAAAATCGCGCCTATCTCATTTACCAAGTCAAGCTAAGGTTCATCATGTATTCAAACCACATTTTCAAAACAAAATTATTACCCATCGCTGTTTTAAGCGCCTTAGGCACATCAAGCTATCACGTTTCTGCAGAAGAAGCCGATACGAAAACAATCGTCACCGCTCCTGTGGTCGTTACCGCAACGCGCGTAGAACAAAACAGCTTCGATTTGCCTGTAGCAATTGATGTCGTAGATATGGAAGACATTCAGGCTGGCCAACTGCAAATGCAACTCTCAGAAAGCCTGATTCGACTACCTGGCATTACCGCACAAAACCGCAACAACCAAGCCCAAGACCCGCAAATCTCAACCCGTGGTTTTGGTGCACGCTCCAGCTTTGGTGTGCGCGGTGTTCGTGTTTATGTCGATGGCATCCCACTTTCTATGCCAGATGGTCAAGGCCAGCCCGGGGTGGTGGATCTATCCGCCATTCGTAGCGTAGAGGTCATGCGCGGCCCGTTCTCCGCACTTTATGGCAACTCTTCCGGCGGCGTAATTCAAATGCTGACTGAAAATGCGCCGAAAACACCCGAAGTCGGCGCAACAGTGATGTTTGGCAGCGAAGATACCAAACGCCAGGTGCTTAATGCAACAGGAAACCTCGATGGCCTGGATTACCTGTTGAATGTCTCGAACTTTGAAACTGACGGTTATCGTGAACACAACTCGGCCAATAAGCAGCAAGCTACCGCCAAGTTCAAAGTCAATTTAACCGAAGACACAAAAATCACCGCTTTGGTGAACTGGTTCGACCAAAAAGCAGAAGATCCTAATGGATTACCACGTGTAGCAACCGCTACTGACCCTTCTGCTTTTGATGATCCTGAAAAAGTGGTCATCAGTGCTATCAAATCAGACACAAGAGTCTACCGCCAACATACACAAGCTGGCTTCAATATCGAGCATGCGTTCAATGCAAACAATTCTATCCACATGATGGGCTACGTGGGAACACGAGAAAACGAACAATATCTGGCACTCAATTCTACTGGTGGTGGTCGTGCCAGCATCATCTCGCGCGATTTCTGGGGTACCGATATTCGCTGGAATAACAAAGGTGAGTTACTCAGCCGACCTTACTCAATTTCAGCAGGTGTCACTTACGGAAAAATGAATGACGCCCGCCAGGATATAGCCACAACAAATGGTATAAAATTGCCAACATCAAATATAAACAATGTAAATCGGGATGAAGACAACATTTCAACCAATTTTGACCAATACATTCAAGCACAGTGGTCAGCGCATGATAATATTGACGTCCATGCAGGTATCAGACATACACGAGTCAGACTAAACGTTGAAGATAGTCTAATTGGTACAGTAACAGCAGCTCCCGCCACCTTTAAGTTTCGTGATGGCAGTGGTAGCGTAACTCACAAAAAGACCACTCCTGTAATCGGTGCTGTGTGGAAAGCAACACCTACGCTCAACTTATACGCCAATTACGGCAAAGGCTTCGAAACCCCTACTTTCATTGAAGTAGCGTACGACAATCCAACAACCGGCACTGGCCCGAATCTGGGTATCAAACCAAGCACCAGCGACAATTATGAAATTGGCCTGAAGTCATTTGTTACGGACAATACCCGCGTTAATGTATCCCTGTTTAAAACCGACACTGATAAGGAAATTGTCGCTATTTCTGGCAACCCATACGCCGTGTATAAAAATGCAGGAAAAACAAAGCGTAAAGGCATAGAAGCCTCTGTGGAAACACAATTTGACAACAACATTGGCTTGTATGCTTCCTACACTCTACTTGACGCAAAATTCGATGACTCGTTCAGAACTATAAACAACAATCTAGTAAATTCTGGCAATTACATCCCAGGCACATACCGCACGCAACTCTATGGTGAGGTCTCTTGGAAAGCACCATCCATTGGATTCTTCACCGCACTTGAAGGCCGCCATAACAGCAAAGTTTATGTAAACGACACCAACACAGATACCGCGCCTTCTTATACGATATTCAACCTGCGTGCGGGCTTCCTGCAGGAGCTTGCAAACTGGAGATTTAGCGAGTATGTACGCGTAGAAAATATGTTTGACAAAGAATATATCGGCTCAGTACGTGTGAATGACACCAATAGCCGCTTCTTTGAACCAGCGCAGGATAGAAACTACCTGCTTGGCTTGAGCGCAAGTTATAAATTCTAAAACCTGCAGCAATTTGGGCCCTCTAAAAAGCCAGCTTGTTAAGCTGGCTTTTTTACATATAAGCACAATTACACATAACTCCTTCGTGCGAGCGCGCATTCATTGTTTAAACCTATGCCCTGCAAGCCAATATCTATGCGGGCTTCAGGCATACCGATTTGACAATAAAAAATAAACGGTGTTGTGTACGACACACAACTGAACCGCCCATAGTGCTTTTCATGTCCAATTAGTGTTTAATGTCACTTTTATATAAACAGCCGAAGTTAACAAAATGTCCATCACCGTAGATCTGAAAATCTTAGACAACCGCCTGCATCACATGATGCCGGCCTATGCCACGCCTGGCTCCGCAGGGCTGGATTTGCGCGCCTGCATTGAGCACACGCAGACCATTCAGCCAGGTGAAACGGTGATGATTCCGACTGGCATGGCGATTCATATCGACAACACCTATTATGCCGCGCTGATTCTGCCACGCTCCGGCTTGGGGCATAAGCACGGCATCGTGTTGGGCAATCTGGTGGGGTTGATTGATTCGGATTATCAAGGGCAGTTATTGGTCAGTTGCTGGAACCGCAGCCAGCATCCTTTTATCCTCAATCCGATGGAGCGTATTGCGCAGTTAGTGATTGTGCCGGTGGTGCAGGCAGATTTTCATGTGGTGGACGAGTTTGCAGAAAGTGAACGCGGTGATGGGGGGTTTGGCAGCACAGGCAAACACTAAAAATACAATATTTTTCGCTATACTTTGTTGCTACACAAAAAATAGAGTCTTACATATCAACCCATATGCGGCGCCCCTATTTTTTGCTCGCGCCTCGTCTAGCTTCTAATCTTGTATTTTTCGACTTAAAGCTTGATATAGAAAGCATTTTCAGTCTATAATTGCGGTCTTTCGCAAAAAGCAAAGTATTTGGAGATAACCATGGCACGTGTATGTCAGGTAACAGGCAAAAAGCCGATGGTGGGTAACAATGTTTCTCACGCACAAAACAAAACAAAACGCCGTTTTTTACCTAATTTGCAAAACCGCAAATTCTGGGTAGAAAGCGAAAATCGCTGGGTAAGCTTGCGTATTACCAACGCAGCTTTGCGTACGATTGATAAAAACGGTATTGATTCAGTGCTCGCAGAGCTGCGCGCAGCTGGTCAGAAAGTCTAAGGAGTTAAGCCATGCGCGAAAAAATTAAATTAGAATCAAGTGCTGGTACTGGCCACTTCTATACCACTACTAAAAACAAACGTACGATGCCGGAAAAAATGGAGATCAAAAAGTTTGATCCAGTGGCACGTAAACACGTGATGTACAAAGAAACTAAACTTAAATAAGTGTTTAGTTCTAATAAAAAAACCCGCAATCTGCGGGTTTTTTTATTAGAACTATCTGATTTAAATTATTCTTTCAAGATCCGCACCTCGCGCTGCGGATAAGGAATGGAAATATTGTTCTCTTGAAAAGCACGCCATATATCCAGATAAATCTCGGACTGCAGGCTCGCGGATCCTTCTTCCGGATCAGGTATCCAGACTGACAGCATCAAATCAATTCCACTTTCGCCGAATCCCTTAATGTGCACTGCTGGCTCCGGCACTCTTAAAACACGCGGATGTTGCAGCGCAATATCTGAAATCAGCCGCATTGCCAGCTCCAAAGGGCTGTCATAGCTGATTTGAACCGGCATTTGCACTCTTGCCTTATGGTCTGAAAAGGAGTGGTTAATGACTGAATTAACAATTAATGTTTCATTCGGAATAATGACTTCCGTTCCATCCAGCTTGCGCAACACAAGGTAACGCGTACGCAAATCACTCACTACACCATAATGACTATCGGCAGTAATCACATCGCCAATCTGCATGGATTTATCCAGCAGAATAATGAACCCGCTGACATAATTGCTGGCTATGCGCTGCAGGCCAAATCCCAAACCCACGCCCAGCGCGCCGCCGAATACCGAAAGCAGGGTAATATCCAAACCGACTGCAGACAACGCGATCAGGGTGGCAATAAATAGCAGTACGATACGAATGAGCTTGGTTAATATAACGCGCAAATTGACATTCACATGTTCTGCGCGCATCAGCCTGTTTTCTAACAGGCGGCTCAGCCATAATGCAATAAAAATGGTGACAATCACGGTGAGCAAGGCCTGCAATACCAGCAGCAAATTCACCTGGTTTTTGCCGATATTGAAACGCATGTCTTCAAGACCTTGCAAAAGCTGCGGCAGCACGCCGGTAAGATGCAACGCCAATGCTCCCCAAATACTCCACGCAATCATGCTTTCAAGCGCTTTAAGCCATCCGCCAGACGGAAACACATAGCGCATAAAATAGACGATTAAGCGGATAGCCGCCATGGCAAGCAACAATCGGCTGGCTAATTGTAATAGGCTCGTATGTTGCCAGCCTGACAGGATCAACTGGCTGGATAACACAAACACTAACGATGTGAGCGGGAACAGTACGCGATTAATGCCGCCTATCGCGAGTTTCCAGTGCTCTGGCGCATGCCGCATCACATATTGGCGCAAAACGCCATTAATCATCCATGCAGTCGCCACTGCAGCGACAATAATGGCCAGCTGCCACAGCACCACCGGGGTGCTCATGTCGGCTTGTATTTCTTGCCAAATCAGCTGAATTTCATTATTCATAGTAAGAAAATTGTTGCCAACCCTAAGAATATAAAAAACCCGCCACTGTCAGTTACGGCTGTAATCATTACGCTAGTTCCGACAGCGGGGTCGCGACCGAATTTATTCATCACCAACGGAATCATTACACCCATCACGGCAGCCAACAGCAAATTAAGTGTCATGGCGGCTGTCATCACTATGCTCAATTGATAGTTGCCATATAGCATGTAAGCTATCAGGCCAAGTACACTGCCCCACAATAAACCATTGAGCAAGGCTACACCAAGCTCCTTTTTGATGAGCGAGTGCATATTGTGTAATGAAATTTGACCCAATGCCAAACCACGCACAATCATGGTGGTGGTTTGGTTGCCAGAATTGCCGCCGATCCCTGCCACAATCGGCATCAGCGCGGCTAAAGCCACAATTTTTTCAATCGATCCTTCAAATAACCCAATCACTCTTGAAGCAACGATTGCAGTGACCAAATTAATCGCCAACCACGCCCAGCGGTTATGTACCGACTTCCATACCGATGCAAAAAAGTCTTCTTCCTCACGCAAACCTGCCATCGAAAGCATATCCGATTCAGATTCGTCACGAATATAATCCATCACCGCATCCACGGTAATACGCCCTACCAGCTTATTATTGGCATCCACCACGGGTGCGGTTACCAGGTCATACCGCTCAAAAGCCTGTGCCGCTTCATCTGAAACATCCTCCGGATGAAACGCTACCGCATCGGCCACCATGACATCTGCCACATTCGCGTCCAAGTCATTCACAACCATGCTTGTAAGTGGTAATACGCCACGTAAAATATCATTCCGGTCCACCACAAACAATTTATCGGTATGATCCGGCAAATTACCTAAGCGCCGCAGATAGCGCAGCGCCACTTCTAATGTAATGTCTTCGCGTATGGTGACAATATCAAAATCCATCAGTGCGCCGACGGCGTCATCGGGATATGACAGCGTGGATTGCAAACGCTCACGATTTTGCGTATCCAGACTGTCCAGAAGATCCTGCAATACGTCTTTTGGCAAATCAGGAGCTAAATCCGCCAGCTCGTCCGTATCTAACTGCTCAGCAGCTGCTAGCAGCTCTTCAGGCTCCATGTCTGCAATCAGGCTTTGACGTACAGAGTCTGACACCTCCAGCAGAATCTCACCGTCACGATCCGCCTTAACCAGATCCCAAAGATTTAAGCGGTCTTCTAGCGGAAGCGCCTCTAGAATATGGGCGACGTCTGCAGGGTGCAAATCATCTAATTTTTTTTGCAGTTCACCAATATCCTGATTATAGGCAAACCCGTCCCCAAATCTGTGCCTCTCCAAAAGTGAGATCACCTGTTGCAAGTTTTCGCTTAAACTCTCTTTTACTTCTTGGAATTCGGACATGCTGAACCTTGATAGTGGCAAAACCGCTTAAAACGTTATTATGATTTATTTTTATGATTTATTTGTTATTTGCTCATAAATTAGCACTTAAAATATCAAGTGACGACTGAAGAAAATCACATATGTCCAGGCAGCTAAATTTATATTCCACCTCGCATTGCCATTTGTGTGAACTAGCTTATTCGCTGGTAACACAGCCGAGTAATAACATCGAGGTAACCCTTATCGAAATTGCAGAGAATGAAACTTTGCTAACTCGATATGGCTCACGCATTCCGGTTTTACAGAGGCAGGATACGCAAACCGAGCTTGATTGGCCATTTAATGAAACCAGTATTATTGAATTCTTAAAATAGTAGCCAATAAAAAAGCCAGCAAAGTGCTGGCTTTTTTATATATACCTGAATTATTACTTATTCTGCAGCAACTGGTTCTGTGCTTGTATCCGGACGATCTACCAACTCTACCAAGGCCATTGGTGCGTTATCGCCATTACGGAAACCGCATTTTAAAATACGCAAATAACCGCCGTTGCGCGCATTGTAGCGTGGGCCAAGTTCACCAAACAATTTACCAACAATATCACGATCGCGTAAACGGCTAAAGGCGATACGGCGATTAGCCAAAGTGGCATCTTTACCTAATGTAATCAAAGGCTCTGCATATTTACGCAGCTCTTTTGCTTTTGGCAAAGTAGTTCTAATGATTTCATGGCGCAACAATGACACCGACATATTGCGGAACATGGCTGCACGATGGCTGCTGGTACGATTTAATTTACGATTGCTATTACCGTGACGCATAGTAATTCCTTAAAGTTTCTTTACTTAATATTAAGCTACCGGTTAAGCTTTTTCTAAACCAACCGGCGGCCAGTTTTCAAGCTTCATACCCAAAGTTAAGCCTTTAGTTGCCAATACATCTTTAATTTCATTCAAAGATTTGCGACCCAAGTTAGGGGCTTTTAATAATTCATTTTCACTACGCTGGATCAGATCACCAATGTAAAAAATATTCTCCGCCTTCAGGCAATTGGCGGAACGTACTGTCAATTCCAGATCATCTACTGGACGCAACAGGATTGGATCAACCTGGGGCGCTGATTTTACTTCAACCTCGCTCGGTGAACCTTCCAGGTTAGCAAACACAGACAATTGACCGATTAAAATACGCGCAGCATCACGAATCGCTTGTTCTGGCTCGATAATACCGTTGGTTTCAACATCCATCACCAGCTTATCCAAATCGGTACGCTGCTCGACACGCGCGCTCTCCACCTGATAGCTCACTTTGTTGATCGGGCTGAAAGATGCATCCACCATGATAAACCCTAAAACACGGTCTTCTTCGTTAGCTTTTTGGCGCGCTGGAACCGGCTGATAACCACGGCCCATTTCAACTTTAACTTCTAGATTCAGCTTGCCGCCTTTGGTTAAATGCGCAATCACATGGTTTGGATTCACAATTTCAGCGTCATGGCCTGTTTCAAAGTCACCGGCAGTTACTACACCTTCGCTGGACTTATTCAGCGTTAAGATCGTTTCAGACTTATTGTTGAGCTTTAATGCCACACCTTTAAGGTTGAGTAAAATATCAACAACATCCTCTTGCACACCCTCAATGGTTGAGTACTCATGCACTACGCCATCAATTTTGACTTCGGTAATCGCAAAGCCTGGAATAGATGATAGCAGAACACGACGCAGTGCATTACCTAATGTATAACCAAAACCACGCTCCATCGGCTCTAAAGTCACACGAGCGCGTAGCGGTGTAATCACCTCTACATCTACTACATGTGGTTTCAAATATTCAGTTGGATTGTTTTGCATAAAATTCCTCGACGTTATTGGATGAATGAGCGATTTAACTAAGCTTTAATTACTTAGAATACAACTCAACGACCAATGATTCGTTAATGGTTGAAGGCAAATCATCACGCTGTGGTTTAGATTTAAATGTACCTTTTAAGGCTTTTACATCTACTTCTAGCCACTCTGGGAAACCACGTTGCTCAGCAGCCTCAAGCGCACCTTTAATACGCAACTGTGTTTTTGATGCTTCAGCCACAGAAATCACATCACCCGCTTTTACCTGATATGAAGGAATGTTCACGCGTTTGCCATTTACCAGAATACTGTTATGACGCACGATTTGGCGTGCTTCCGTACGTGAACCACCTAAGCCCATACGGAAGGCCACATTGTCCAGACGGCATTCAAGCAACTGTAATAAGTTTTCGCCAGTAATGCCTTTTTGACGGTCGGCTTCAGCATAATAGCTACGGAACTGACCTTCTAAAATACCGTATATACGACGTACTTTTTGTTTTTCACGCAACTGCACACCATAGTCTGATAAACGCGCGTTACGACGCTGACCGTGTTGACCCGGCGGGAAGTTGCGTTTTTCAATAGCGCACTTGTCGGTAAAGCATTTTTCAGCTTTTAAAAACAGCTTTTCGCCTTCGCGACGGCACTGACGGCATTTTGGGTCTAAATTTCTAGCCAAGATAGTTCTCCAGTAATCTTTTTTCGCTTAGATGCGACGTTTTTTGGGTGGGCGGCAACCGTTGTGAGGCACTGGCGTCACATCGGTAATGCTGGTAATTTTAAAACCAGCCGCGTTAAGCGCACGCACGGCAGATTCACGGCCAGGACCAGGGCCTTTGATGCGCACTTCTAAATTTTTAACACCAGACTCTTGAGCAGATTTACCAGCAACTTCTGCCGCAACCTGTGCAGCAAATGGCGTACTTTTACGTGAGCCCTTAAAACCTTGCCCGCCAGATGTCGCCCAGGAGAGCGCATTGCCTTGACGGTCAGTGATTGTAATAATCGTGTTGTTAAATGAAGCATGCACGTGGGCAATGCCCTCTGCAATGTTCTTTTTAACTTTTTTTCTTACACGTACATTAGCTTTTGCCATGTTGTACTGTCCTTACTAATAAATCTATATAAAATAATTGCTTCTGGTTAACTATTTGGCTTGTTTAATTGCCTTAACCGGGCCTTTACGCGTACGCGCATTGGTTTTAGTGCGCTGACCACGAACTGGCAGGCCACGGCGATGACGTACGCCGCGATAGCAACCTAAATCCATTAAACGCTTGATGTTCATAGAAACTTCACGGCGCAAATCGCCTTCTACTTTTACTTTGGCCACTTCGTCACGAAGCTTTTCAACATCCGCGTCGTTCAGATCCTTGACTTTAGTAGACGCCAAAACGCCAGCGGCCGCACAAATCTTTTGTGCAGTATTTCTACCAATACCAAAAATCGCAGTCAACGCGATCTCAGCGTGTTTATTATTCGGGATATTAACCCCAGCAATACGAGCCATACTTTAACTCCAAAACAAATCGCAACTTGTGGCGACCAAATAAAAAAGCCTTAGATTTTAACAGTTAGTGCCGGTTTTTACAAACTTGAAAACGCTTCAAATCAAAACAGGCGACTGTTAGACTCCATTAACCTTGACGTTGTTTATGACGTGGATCTGTACAAATGATACGTACAACGCCGCGACGACGCACAACCTTACAGTTGCGGCACAATGTTTTTACTGATGCACGAACTCTCATAATTACCTCACTACCACTTAACTTTGTTTAATTACTTCACGCGGAATGTAATCCGCGCTCTTGTTAAATCATAAGGTGTCATTTCAACTGTCACCTTGTCACCCGGTAAAATACGAATATAGTGCATACGCATTTTTCCAGAAATATACCCTAAGACCGTGTGGCCATTTTCCAACTTAACCTTAAATGTTGCATTTGGGAGATTTTCCAAGATCTCACCCTGCATCTCAATACGGTCTTCTTTTGCCATCTTTAAAGCTATCGCGCTCCCGCGCCACCTTTAAAATTCGCTTTTTTAAGCAACCCTTCGTACTGATGCGACATCAAGTGTGATTGCACTTGGGTCATAAAATCCATGGTTACCACTACAATAATCAGTAATGAAGTGCCACCAAAATAAAATGGGGTATTAAACTTCAATCTCAAAAATTCCGGCAACAAGCATACCAAGGTAATATATATAGCGCCCACCAAGGTTAAACGCCCCATAATCTTGTCAATATACTTCGCGGTTTGCTCGCCTGGGCGGATTCCCGGTACGAACGCGCCGCTTTTCTTCAAATTCTCAGCTGTCTCTTTTGGGTTAAACACTAACGCCGTATAAAAGAAACAGAAAAACATAATCGCGGCCGCAAAAAGCAAAATATAAATCGGCTGACCTGGCGACAACACGTTACTGATGTCTTTTAGCCAATACAAGCTCTCACTGCTGCCAAACCAGCCGGCCAATGTCGCCGGGAACAAAATAATACTTGACGCAAAAATTGGCGGAATCACGCCAGCCATATTAAGCTTCAACGGCAGGTGGGTTGTTTGACCACCATATACTTTATTCCCTACTTGGCGCTTGGCATAATTCACCGTAATTTTACGTTGGCCGCGCTCTACAAACACCACCAATGCCGTTACCAACAGCACTGCTACAAACAAGAACATCACCAATGGTATAGAAAATGCTCCGGTACGCGCCAACTCCAATGTACTGCCAATTGCGCTTGGCAAGCCAGCCACAATACCCGCGAAAATGATAATGGAAATGCCATTGCCAATCCCGCGCTCTGTAATTTGCTCACCCAGCCACATCAAAAACATGGTGCCACTCACCAGCGTCACTACTGCAGTCAGCCTGAACGCCATGCCAGGATCCAATACCAGACCAGCCTGGCCTTCCAGCGCAATGGCAATCCCTAACGCCTGAAAAGTTGCCAGGAACAGGGTGCCGTAACGTGTGTACTTGGTAATGGTACGCCTGCCTGCTTCACCCTCTTTTTTTAATTGCTCCAATTTAGGGGAAACCACCGTTGCCAGCTGCATAATAATCGATGCAGAAATATACGGCATGATTCCTAAAGCAAACACGGTAAAGCGAGACAACGCGCCGCCAGAGAACATGTTAAACATGCCAAGAATGCCGTTATTTTGCGAATCAAACAGTTGCTTCAATACAGCCGGATCTATGCCCGGCACCGGTATATGCGCGCCCAGGCGAAACACCACCAAGGCTCCCAACACGAACCATAAGCGGCTTTTCAGCTCGCTCATTTTTCCAACCGTACCTAAAAAGCTATCTTGCGCCAATGCGTTTCTCTTCTTTTTAAGCTTCTACAACTTTGCCGCCGGCTGCTTCAATAGCTGCACGAGCACCTTTAGTTAGCAATAAACCTTGTACTTTTACTTTCTTGGTCAACTCGCCGGACAAATATACTTTTACCGCTTTTACCGTGCCAGAAACCAGCTTGGCTGATTTTAAAGCCAGCAAGTCGATCACGTCCGCATCAAGCTCTAACAACTCGCTCGTGCGAACACGTGCTGTATCAGCTTTGGTCATTGATTTGAAACCGCGTTTTGGCAAGCGGCGTTGCAAAGGCATTTGACCGCCTTCAAAGCCAACTTTATGGAAACCACCCGTACGTGATTTTTGACCTTTATGGCCACGCCCGGCTGTTTTACCTAAACCCGAACCAATGCCACGACCTACGCGACGGCGTTCTTTTTTAGCGCCTTCTGCAGGCTTAATTGTATTTAATTGCATTATGCTTCTACCTTTAAGAGATAACCAACGGCATTAATCATACCGCGAATTGCTGGTGTATCCTGCAGTTCAACTGTGTGGTGCATACGACGCAAGCCCAGACCTTTTACAGTGGCCTTGTGTGCTTCAATGCGACCGATCACGCTTCTTACTAGCGTCACCTTAATAGTTGCTGCGTCTTTTTTTGCTTTAGCCATGATTAGCCTCTGATTTCTTCAACTGATTTACCACGTTTTGCGGCAATCTCTGCAGGAGTATTCATTGACTCCAGGCCATTCAAGGTTGCGCGAACCAGGTTGTATGGATTCGTTGAACCGATACATTTGGCCACTACGTTAGTAACACCCATTACTTCAAAAATCGCACGCATCGCACCGCCTGCAATGATGCCGGTACCTTCGGAGGCCGGCTGAATGAACACCTTGGCAGCGCCGTGAACACCCGTTACCGCATGATGCAATGTGCCGTTATTCAAGTTTACCTTCAGCATGCCGCGACGTGCTTCGTCCATAGCTTTCTGGACAGCCACCGGCACTTCACGCGCCTTGCCTTTACCCATGCCGACTGCGCCATCGCCGTCACCAACCACTGTCAATGCTGCGAAACTCATGATACGACCACCTTTAACCGTCTTACTTACACGGTTTACGGTAATCATTTTTTCACGCAAACCATCAGTTTGCTGTGACTGTTGTTCGATTTCTTTAGCCATTATCCGTCTCGCTTATTAGAATGACAGACCGTTTTCACGCGCAGCATCTGCCAACGCCTTTATACGACCATGATATTTGTAGCCCGAGCGATCAAAAGCCACCGTAGTGATGCCTGCTTTTTTCGCTTTTTCGGCTATACGCTTGCCAATCACTGCAGCAGCTTCAACATTGCCGCCATTTTTTACTTTTTTACGTACATCCGCCTCAACAGTTGAAGCACTTGCCAATACTTTATCGCCGGTTTCCGCGATAATCTGCGCATAGATATGCGTATTCGTACGATGCACGCTTAAACGTGTAACTTTTAACTCGGCAATTTTGGCACGGGTTTTACGTGCACGGCGCAAGCGGTTATTTACATTGTTCATTTTTTAAGCCCTAATTATTTTTTCTTGGTTTCTTTAATCGCTACCACTTCATCTGCATAGCGAACACCCTTGCCCTTGTAAGGCTCTGGTGCACGGTAAGAACGAATCTGAGCGGCAATCTGACCAATGACCTGTTTATCAAAACCAGTCAAAATCACTTCTGTCGGCGTAGGTGTTTGCACTGTAACACCTGCAGGCATTTTGTGATTGATCGGGTGTGAATAACCTAATTCCAGGTTAAGCATTGCGCCTTGCGCATTGGCTTTATAGCCAACACCCACCAATGTGAGTTTACGCGTAAAGCCGACTGAAACACCTTGAACCATATTCGCCACCAGCGCACGCAATGTACCCGACATAGCACGGGAATGCTGACTGTCGCTGGTTGCAGCAAAGGTAATAGCATCACCTTCACGCTTCAACTCAACCGCGTCCGTCAACGGATGCGAGAGCTTGCCCAATGGGCCGCTTACGGCGATATTGTTTGCACTTAGCACTACTTCAACTTTAGCTGGAATAGCGACCGGATTTTTAGCAACACGTGACATTTGCTTCTCCTTAAGCCACTACGCACAGCACTTCGCCGCCGATACCGGCCGCCTGTGCTTTACGATCTGTCATTACACCCTTGGATGTAGACAATATTGTCACACCAAGGCCATTCATTACTTTAGGGATATTTTGACTTCCCTTGTAAACGCGAAGACCAGGCTTGCTCACACGATCAATCTTCTCAATCACTGGACGGCCTGCATAATATTTCAAACTGATACTTAACACTGGCTTGCCGTCATTTGCATGCACTGCAAAATCATCAATGTAGCCCTCGTCTTTTAACACGCTGGCGATAGCGCCTTTGAGTTTAGAAGCCGGCATAGAAACTGATAGCTTGTTTACACTTTGTGCGTTACGAATACGCGTTAGCATATCGGCAATCGGATCACTCATACTCATAAATCTATTCCCCCGTTACCAGCTAGCTTTGGTGACGCCTGGCACTTGGCCACTCATCATCAAATCGCGCAATTTACTACGCGCAATACCAAATTTACTGAAAACACCACGTGGACGGCCCGTGAGTGCGCAGCGGTTGCGCAAACGCACAGGACTTGCATTACGTGGCAGACTTTGCAATTTCAAACGCGCATCGCGACGATCTTCAGCACTGGCTTTCTGATCGTTGATAACTGCGTTCAAAGCATCGCGTTTTGCTGCGAATTTTTTCACGGTTTCGCGGCGCTTAAGCTCGCGTTCTGTCATACATGTTTTTGCCATGTCTTAACCTCTAAAAGGAAAACTAAACGCCGCCAAAAGTGCCTTGGCCTCTTCGTCTGTTTTTGCCGTTGTAGTAATCGTAATATTCATGCCGCGAATCGCGTCAATTTTGTCATATTCGATTTCCGGGAATATGATTTGCTCTTTTACACCCATGTTGTAATTGCCACGGCCGTCAAACGATTTCGCCGGAATACCGCGGAAGTCACGAATGCGTGGAATCGCAACTGTAATCAGACGGTCCAGGAATTCATACATACGTTCACGACGCAGGGTGACTTTACAGCCAACAGGATAATCATCACGAATTTTAAAAGCCGCAACAGATTTCTTCGCTTTGGTCACAATCACTTTTTGACCAGCGATTTTTTCCATGTCGCCAACTGCATTTTCCATCACTTTTTTATCTGCAACCGCTTCGCCCACACCCATATTCAAGGTGATTTTTTCAATGCGAGGCACTTGCATGATCGAAGTGTAACCAAATTGCTCGGTCATCTTTTTAACGACTGAGTCTTTATAGAATTGTTTTAAGCGCGCCATGATTTATCCTATGCGTCCACTGCTTCGCCGTTAGACTTGAACACACGCACCTTGCGGCCGTCTTTCAATGTTTTGTAACCTACGCGGTCAGCTTTTTGTGTTGCACTATTAAATAGCGCAACGTTTGAAATGTCTACCGGCATTTCCTTGTTGATAATGCCGCCAGTAATGCCTTTCATCGGGTTAGGTTTGGCATGTTTCTTAGCCACATTAACACCCTCAACCACCACATGACCCGAGTCAAGCACACGCAGCACTGTGCCGCGCTTGCCTTTGTCCTTACCTGTATTTAGTACGACCTGGTCGCCTTTATGAATTTTGCTCATTTTATTCCCCACCCTTACAATACTTCAGGCGCAAGAGAAACGATTTTCATGAAACGCTCGCTACGCAGTTCGCGCGTCACTGGGCCGAATATACGGGTGCCAATCGGTTCTAATTTATTGTTGAGTAACACGGCCGCATTGGTATCGAATTTAACCAACGAACCATCCGGGCGGCGCACGCCTTTTGCAGTACGCACCACAACAGCGCTGTATACTTCACCTTTTTTAACGCGACCGCGCGGCGCAGCATCTTTAATGCTGACCTTGATAATGTCGCCTATACCGGCGTAACGACGCTTTGAGCCACCTAGCACCTTGATGCACTGCACAGAGCGGGCACCAGTGTTATCGGCAACTTCCAGCCGAGATTGCATTTGAATCATGAGAATAATCTCCAACTTAATCCGTTAAACCAACACCAGCCGTTATATTTTTAAACGGCCAATAGACCACGGTCAGTATTGGGGCGCTTGCTTTTTATGAACCAAAAGTCCATGAGCGCCGAAAAGTCCAACATTATAACGGGTATTTCTGGTTTGTAGCAAGCCAAAAATACCTTTTTTACTACTTTTTGCTTAGGCTTTAACTACCTTGCTGACTACCCATGTCTTAGTTTTAGACATCGGGCGGCTTTCGGTAATGGTGACCAAATCACCTTCTTTGCATTCGTTGTTCTCGTCGTGTGCATGGAATTTGTTCGACTTCACAACCACTTTACCGATCAGCGGATGTTTTACTTTACGCTCAACCAATACAGTGATGGTTTTATCCATTTTGTCGCTCACAACGCGGCCGCTTAAGCTGCGTACTACTTTTGTCGTTTCAGTCATCATTATGCCTGCTTCGCTTTCTCAGCCAATACGAGCTTCACACGCGCTACATCTTTGCGTACTTTACCTAGCTGATCTACTTTGGTTAATTGTTGTGTGGCAATTTGCATGCGGAGCGAAAACTGCGCACGGCGCAATTCAATCAACTCAGCATTTAACTCATCAACACTTTTTGCTCTTAAATCGGTGGCTTTCATATTAGCTCCCCTGTCCTTAACTACCAAGTTGACGCGTCATGAATGTCGTTTCAATTGGCAACTTGGCAGCCGCCAAACGGAACGCTTCACGCGCAAGCTCTTCACTCACGCCGTCCATTTCGTACAACATTTTTCCTGGCTGGATCTGCGCTACGTAGTACTCGGTACTGCCCTTGCCGTTACCCATACGCACTTCTGCCGGCTTCTTAGAAATTGGCTGATCCGGGAAAATACGAATCCAAACGCGGCCACCACGTTTAATGTGACGCGTCATTACGCGACGTGCGGCTTCGATTTGGCGCGCAGTCAAGCGGCCACGACCAATCGCTTTTAATCCAAAATCACCAAAACTTACTTTGTTACCTGTCGTTGCAATGCCTTTGTTACGGCCTTTTTGCATCTTGCGGTATTTTTGTCTAGACGGTTGCAGCATCTTTAGCCCTCGGCTTTCTTACTTTTTTCTCTGGTTCAGCAACAGGCGCAGCAGCTGGCGCAGTCGCACCAATCGGCGCTTGTACGTTATCAGCAAAAATTTCGCCTTTGAATACCCATACTTTGATACCAATGATTCCGTAGGTGGTTGAAGCTTCTGCTACACCATAATCTATATCGGCACGCAATGTATGAAGTGGCACACGACCTTCGCGATACCATTCGGTACGGGCAATCTCGATGCCATTCAAGCGGCCTGAGCTCATGATCTTGATGCCTTGAGCACCCAGACGCATAGCGTTTTGCATGGCGCGTTTCATGGCACGACGGAACATCACACGTTTTTCAAGTTGCTGTGCAATTGATTGTGCAATCAAAGTCGCATCAATTTCCGGCTTACGCACTTCCTCGATATTAAGATGCACCGGCACGCCCATCAAACCTTGCAAAGAGGAGCGCAAAGATTCAATATCTTCACCTTTTTTACCGATTACAACACCTGGACGTGCACTGTGAATCGTGATTTTTGCATTTTTTGCAGGACGCTCAATAACAATTTTACTTACCGCAGCGTTTGCTAGCTTTTTATTTAAAAACTCACGCACTTTAATGTCGCTCTGCAACATCTCAGGGAAGTTTTTGCTATTGGCGTACCAACGTGAGGCCCAATTTTTTTGGACACTCAGACGGAAACCAATTGGATGAATTTTTTGACCCATGATTATCCCTTAGTTACCGACAGTCACATGAATGTGACAGGTTGGTTTAATAATACGCCCAGCGCGACCCTTTGCACGAGCACGAATACGTTTAAGCACAATGCCTTTGTCCACATAAATTGAAGTCACCTTCAACTCGTCGATATCGGCGCCATTATTATGTTCAGCATTGGCAATTGCAGATTCCACCACTTTTTTAATCACTTCCGCACCCTTTTTAGGTGTGAAATTCAAAATGTTAAGTGCATGGTCTACTTTTTTGCCACGAACAAGGTCAGCCACCAAACGCGCTTTTTGCGGAGAGAGGTGAACACCTTTTAAGATTGCAGTTACTTGCATCATTAGCCTCTATTTCTTCGCTTTTCTATCAGCCGCATGGCCTTTGAATGTACGTGTTAACGCAAATTCACCGAGCTTGTGACCAACCATGTTTTCTGAAATCAACACTGGAATGTGTTGCTTACCATTATGCACAGCGATGGTTAAACCAATAAAATCTGGCAGAATGGTAGAGCGGCGTGACCAGGTTTTAATTGGTTTACGATCGCGTGAAGCCGCAGCGGCTTCTACTTTTTTTGCCAAATGCCCATCAATGAACGGGCCTTTTTTAATTGAACGTGCCATATTAATTACCTTACATTCCTTGGACGACGACTAACGCGCATATTATCAGTACGCTTGTTGCTACGTGTACGATAACCCTTAGTTTTAACACCCCACGGGCTGACCGGGTTCATACCTGCAGCAGTACGGCCTTCACCACCACCATGCGGGTGATCGATCGGGTTCATCACCACACCGCGAACGGTCGGGCGAACACCGCGCCAGCGCATCGCACCAGCTTTACCGATAGATCGCAATGAGTGCTCTTCATTACCCACTTCACCTAAAGTCGCCTTGCAATCCACATGCACGCGGCGAACTTCGCCAGAACGCAAACGCAACTGCGCATAAGCACCTTCACGTGCCAGCAACTGTACAGATGTACCTGCTGAGCGGGCTATTTGGGCACCTTTACCAGGTTGCAATTCTATACAATGAATCGTGCTGCCGACTGGGATGTTGCGCAACGGCAATGCATTACCCACTTTAATTGGCGCTTCAGCACCGCTGATCAATTGCGCACCTGCAGCAATACCACGTGGCGCGATAATGTAACGACGCTCACCATCCGCGTAGCAAAGCAACGCAATATTAGCCGTACGATTTGGATCGTATTCAATACGCTCTACGCTCGCAGGAATGCCGTCTTTATTACGACGGAAATCAATCACGCGATAATGTTGCTTATGACCGCCACCTTGGTGACGCGTCGTGATGCGACCGTTATTGTTACGGCCTGCATTTTTACTTTGACTTTCCAACAGCGGCGCGTGTGGCTTGCCTTTATACAAATCCGGTGTAACGACTTTCAATACACCACGACGGCCGGGGGAAGTTGGTTTGACTTTTACTAATGCCATGTCTTCTCTCCTTATTCGCCCGCTGCGAAGTTAATTTCTTGACCTGGTTTCAAGCTGACATACGCTTTTTTCCAGTCGCTACGCTTGCCCATACTGCGGCCAGCACGTTTGGTTTTACCGCCAACATTTATCACGGCAACCGACTCCACTTCCACCTTAAAGACCAGCTCAACAGCCGCCTTGATTTCAGGCTTGGTTGCATCGGTACGCACTTTGAAAGCGATTTGCTGATGTTTGTCAGCAATGTGCGTTGCTTTTTCAGTAATTTGCGGCGCAAGAATAACCTGCAGCAAACGATCTTGAGTCTTAGTAATAGCGCTCATCATGCTAACATCTCCTCAAGTTTCTTCACCGCACCAGCAGTTGCCAGCACTTTTGGGAAACGCACCAGACTCACTGGGTCCGCATATTGCGCTTCCACTACCATCACATTGGTCAAGTTGCGTGAAGAAAGATACAAATTCTCGTCAAATCCATCTGTCAACAACAACACGCCATCCGCATAACCCAAGCCATTGATTTTTTCTACAAACTGCTTGGTTTTTGGTGTTTCCACCTTAAACTCTTCCACCACGGCAATACGCTCTTGACGCACCAGTTCAGATAGAATCGTTTGCATACCGGCACGGTAAGCCTTACGGTTTACTTTATGGCTGAAATTTTCATTTGGACTATTGGGGAAAGCGCGACCGCCTCCACGCCAGATCGGGCTTGACGTCATACCGGCACGTGCATTACCAGTGCCCTTTTGTGCATATGGTTTATGCGTAGTATGCGCTACGTTATCACGGCCTTTTTGTGCACGTGTCGCAGTACGGGCATTCGCCATGTACGCTACAACCACTTGATGCACTAAAGCTTCGTTGAATGCGCGACCAAAAGTCACATCAGAAACGGCAACGCCTTTTTTAGCAGCTTTACCATTTTTATCGATTAATTTGAGTTCCATGATTTAGCCCCTCACTTTCTGGAGCTTAGCCTTAATTGCAGGACGCACAACTACATCGCCGCCTTTAGAGCCCGGGATTGCACCTTTGATCAAAAGCAGGTTACGTTCAGTATCTACGCGTACGATTTCTAGATTCTGCGTAGTCACCTTAACATCGCCCAAATGGCCAGGCATGCGTTTGCCAGGGAATACTCGACCCGGATCCTGCGCCATACCGATTGAGCCAGGCACGTTATGTGAGCGCGAGTTACCATGCGATGCGCGGTTAGAGCTAAAATGGTGGCGTTTAATGGCGCCAGCAAAACCCTTACCGATCGAGGTGCCTGTCACGTCTACCAATTGACCTGCAGAGAAAATTTCCACTGTGACATTGCCTCCAACTTGGTAGTTGCTCAGCACATCAGCAGAAACACTGAATTCTTTGATGCCAGCACCTGCAGCAACGCCCGCTTTGGCATAATGCCCAGTAAGCGCTTTATTGATGCGGCTAGCACGACGTTCGCCGTGAGCAACCTGAAGGCCTGTATAGCCATCGCTCGCGACAGTCTTGATCTGTGTCACACGGTTAGGCACGACTTCCAGCACGGTTACCGGGATGCTTGCGCCATCTTCAGTAAACACGCGGGTCATGCCCACCTTGCGACCAATAAGCCCTAAGCTCATGATCGTATCCTTATTTTTAGTTAAAAAAGTCGATTACAATTGACCGACTTCTATGAAAGAGCGCGGATTATACCGAACTCACAATTTTTTTACAACAACTTAATTACAACTTAATCTCGACATCCACGCCTGCTGGCAAATCCAGCTTCATTAAAGCATCCACTGTTTTATCAGTTGGATCAACGATATCCATCAAACGTTGGTGCGTACGAATCTCAAACTGGTCGCGCGATGTCTTGTTCACGTGCGGTGACCGCAAAATATCAAAACGTTCAATACGTGTTGGCAATGGCACCGGACCTTTAACTACTGCGCCTGTACGCTTTGCTGTTTCTACAATCTCTTGAGCAGATTGATCGATCAAGCGATAATCAAATGCTTTCAAGCGAATACGAATTTTTTGAGCTGCCATTTACTTTTCCTTTAAAGAGCGAAACGGCAGACTTTAAGCCTGCCGTCTATTTTAATTACTATTCAATAATCTTAGCGACCACACCGGCACCGACGGTACGGCCACCTTCACGAATCGCAAAGCGTAAGCCTTCTTCCATCGCGATCGGGGCGATCAGGGTCACGGTGATGGAGACGTTGTCGCCCGGCATCACCATTTCGGTACCTGCTGGCAATTCAACTGCACCGGTCACGTCTGTGGTACGGAAGTAGAATTGCGGGCGGTAGCCTTGGAAGAATGGCGTATGACGGCCACCTTCGTCTTTACCCAGCACGTAGATTTCTGCCGTGAATTTGGTGTGTGGTTTGATAGAGCCGGATTTGGCCAATACTTGACCGCGCTCCACTTCTTCACGTTTGGTACCGCGCAGCAGTACACCGACGTTGTCGCCGGCTTGGCCTTGGTCGAGCAGTTTGCGGAACATTTCCACACCGGTACAGGTGGTTTTGAGGGTTGGCTTGATGCCAACGATTTCGATTTCGTCACCGACTTTTACAATGCCGCGCTCAATACGGCCAGTCACCACGGTACCACGGCCAGAGATGGAGAATACGTCTTCTACCGGCATCAGGAAGGTACCGTCAATAGCACGTTCCGGCATCGGGATGTAGCTGTCCAGCGCGTCTGCCAGACGGAAGATGGAAGGTTCGCCGTATTCTGACTGGTCACCTTCTAATGCAAGTTTGGCTGAGCCGATGACGATCGGGGTGTCGTCGCCCGGGAAGTCGTATTTGCTTAAGAGTTCACGCACTTCCATTTCAACGAGTTCGAGCAGCTCTTTGTCGTCCACCATGTCGGCTTTGTTCAGGAATACGACGATGTATGGCACGCCTACTTGACGCGCTAACAGGATGTGTTCACGGGTTTGCGGCATTGGGCCGTCAGCAGCAGAACATACCAGGATGGCGCCGTCCATTTGCGCAGCGCCGGTAATCATGTTCTTCACATAGTCGGCGTGGCCTGGACAGTCAACGTGGGCGTAGTGACGGGTGGCTGTCTCATATTCCACGTGGGCGGTGTTGATGGTGATGCCGCGCGCTTTTTCTTCTGGCGCCGCGTCAATCTGGTCATACGCCTTGGCTTCGCCGCCGTATTTCTTTGACAGAATGGTGGTGATCGCTGCCGTTAATGTCGTCTTGCCATGATCCACGTGTCCAATCGTGCCCACGTTCACGTGCGGCTTGGTACGTTCGAATTTGCCTTTTGCCATTTTTAATCCTTTACGTAATCTTTATAAAAAATTTAATAAAATTTTATTAACTTAATTTTTAGCTTTGCCAATACTAATTGGCCAATAAGTACCACTTCTAAAAGTTTTATTTAACTTAATAAAACTTTAACACTACACCGCTTTTTAAATCAGCACCGTTTCTGGTGCCCATGGCGGGAATCGGACCCGCGACCTCTCCCTTACCAAGGGAGTGCTCTACCACTGAGCCACATGGGCTCTTACTGCAAATCAAATGCCTAACAAGCGCAATAGCTGGAGCGGGCGACGAGGCTCGAACTCGCGACATTCAGTTTGGAAAACTGAAGCTCTACCAACTGAGCTACACCCGCTTCGCGTTACGCACACCTAATTACCGCATACCCGCTAGAACCATTGCCTGCAGGTTCGTTACTGTTACATATCCATTTGGTGGAGGGGGCTGGATTCGAACCAGCGTACTCAGAGAGAACGGATTTACAGTCCGTCGCCTTTAACCACTCGGCCACCCCTCCTAACCGAACCCGCGATTATGCGTATTTTTTGACATGCTGTCAAATAAAATCGGGCCAAACATGCACAATTGTCTAAAAGCCAATTTAAATTATTGTGAATGTATGTTTTTGGAGAATGCTTACTAGATTCTAGTGGAATTTTGGTGCCGGATGTCGGAATCGAACTGACGACCTTCGCATTACAAGTGCGCTGCTCTACCAACTGAGCTAATCCGGCGTTTTTCTTGAAGGCGTGACTATATCACTTTTTATAAATCGGCGACTAGCCCTTTTAAGAAAATTTTTACTATTTTGTTACTTTACTATCGTTAAGTTTGGTTTCTTTTTTGCAGGCGTTTTATCATCTGTCGCCCCAGTCCCGACCTCTGAAGGAGGCGTCACCGACTTAGCATTTGCATCAGTTTCATCAGCATCAGCCTGCGCACCTGTTTCAAAAAACATGCCCTGGCCATTTTCGCGCGCAAAAACTCCTTTTACAGCACTCATCGGCACATACAAGTTTTGAGAAATTCCGCCAAAACGCGCAGAAAACACGATCGCATCATTGTCTATGTGCAAATCTTTGGTGGCCGAATAATTAAGATTCAGCACAATCTCACCTTCTTTTACATAAGCCATCGGCACCCGCGTCTGCGAATTTACAGCAACCAACAGGTGAGGTGTTAAGCCATTATCCACACACCATTCGTGAATAGCGCGCACCATATAGGGCTTGGTAGGAATAAGTCCACTCATTCCAAAAAGCTACTTTCGCATGGCCTTTTCTGAAGGCGTCATTGCATCCGCGTAAAGCGGGCGAGAAAACAGGCGTTCAGCGTATTTCAACAAAGGCGCGGCCTGATTGGGCAGGTCGATGCCATAATGACCCAAACGCCACAACAACGGCGTTACGGCGACATCCAGCATCGAATATTCATCACCCAACAAATAGTTTTGCTTACTAAAAATAGGCACGATCTGCGTTAAATTATCGCGTATGGTTTTGCGCGCCTTGTCAGCTTTTTCATCATCGCCAGATTCAATGTCTTTGATGTGATCAAACAGATCCTTTTCAAAGTTATACAAAAACAATCTTGCGCGCGCGCGCATGACGGGATCGGCCGGCATCAACTGCGGATGCGGAAAACGTTCATCAATATATTCATTAATGATATTGGCCTCAGACAGCACCAGATCGCGCTCCACCAGCACAGGCACCGCACCATAAGGATTCAGCACCGCCAAATCTTCGGCTTTATTGGCAAGATCTACATCGATCACCTCAAAATCCATGCCTTTTTCAAACAGCACAATTCGGCAGCGATGGCTATAAGGATCGACTGATCCAGAGTAAAGTTTCATCATAATCGTTATTCTCTTTTAAATTAGAAATGCATTTAATGACTATTAAGTAGATTTCTATTTAATATCTTTCCAGTATGCTTTTTTGAGCTTGATCGTCAGCACCAGCAGTACGCCCAGGAACAACAGCACCCACAGCCCAATCCATTGGCGCTGCTGCTTGGCAGGCTCCGCCATGAATGCCATATAGTTAGTCAGATCGGCAACAAAAGCATCATATTCTTCAGGATTCATCCTGCCGGGCTTGGTCACTTCCAATTGATGCGTTTCATGATTCAACACTTGTTCGCCTTGCAACTCATACAGCACATGCGGCATGGCAACTTTATCGAACACGATATTGTTCCAGCCGGATGGCGTCGTGTCATCACGATAAAAACCACGCAGATAGGCATACATCCAGTCCGCGCCACGCGCGCGGACGGCTACCGACAAATCAGGCGGTGCGACACCGAACCACTTTTTGGCGTCTTTCGGATTCATCGCCACCTTCATGGTGTCACCTACTTTTTCACCCGCAAACAGCAAATTGTCTTTAATTTGCTTTTCGGTCAGACCAATGTCCTGCAGACGGTTATAGCGCATGTAGTTGGCGCTGTGGCAATTGAGGCAATTGTTCACAAACGTGCGCGCACCACGCTGCAACGATGCCTGATCGCTAGGATCGATCGGTGCAGCAACGGTAATTTCAGCTTCAGAAGCAAACGCAATTAATGGCAAAAACACCAGACTTAATAATAGTTTTTTCATAATATTTAGTACGTCACCCTTTCCGGTACTGGCTTGGTTTTGTCTTTCGCAGTGTACCAAGGCATCAGGATGAAAAATAAGAAGTAAATGATGGTAAATATGCGCGCAACTACGGTAGCACGGTCTGCACCACCCAGCCAGCTGCCGAACTGTCCCCATACATTCGACGGCACGGTACCCAAATAACCCAGCACCAAAAAGCTCACCACGAAGGCCGCTAACCAGCGCTTGTAAAGGTTTCCGCGATAACGGATAGACTTCACCGGACTTTTGTCGAGCCAAGGCAGGAACGCGAATGCAACCACCGACAAGCCCATCGCTGCCACGCCAGGGAACTGCGAGTTCAGCACCGGCGGTACGGCACGCAATATTGAATAATACGGCGTAAAGTACCAGACAGGCGCAATATGAGCTGGTGTTTTAAGCGGATCGGCAGGAACGAAATTGTTCGCCTCCAGGAAATAGCCGCCCATCTCTGGCGCAAAGAAAATGATGGCCGCGAACACGATCAGGAATACCGCCACGCCCACCAGGTCTTTCACGGTGTAGTAGGGATGAAACGGGATGCCATCCAGCGGAATACCTGTTTTTTTGTCTTTTTTGGCTTTAATTTCCACGCCGTCCGGATTGTTGGAGCCTACCTCATGCAAGGCAATCAGGTGCACCACCACCAAGCCCAGCAACACCAGCGGCAACGCGATCACATGGAACGCAAAGAAACGATTCAATGTTGCATCCGATACCAGATAATCGCCACGCAGCCACTCGGACAAATCCGGCCCAATGAATGGGATCGCGCTAAACAGATTAACAATCACCTGCGCACCCCAGTAGGACATTTGCCCCCAAGGCAGCAGGTAGCCGAAGAAGGCCTCGCCCATCAGACACAGGAAAATCGCTACACCAAACAGCCAGATCAGCTCGCGCGGATTACGATACGAGCCGTAAATGACGCCACGGAACATATGCAGATACACCACAACAAAAAACATGGATGCGCCTGTGGAATGCATATAGCGAATGATATTACCGCCAAACACGTCACGCATGATGTACTCGACCGATGCAAACGCCAACTCAGCATCCGGCTTGTAGTGCATCGTCAAAAAGATGCCGGTCAAAATCTGCAACACCAATACCAGCATGGCGAGAGAGCCAAAAAAGTACCAGAAATTGAAATTTTTTGGCGCGTAATATTCGGTCAGATGATTTTTGATATTGCTGGTCAATGGAAAACGCGCATCAATCCACTCCATCGCGCAACCCAAACAACCCTTAGTTTGTGCTTGTCTATCTGCCATGATTTACGCCTCCGCCTTTGCATCTACACCAATCAACAAGGTGGTGTCAGTTAAATATTGGTGCGGAGGCACTACCAGATTAGTCGGCGCCGGCGAACCTTTAAACACACGCCCGGCGAGGTCAAATTTAGAACCATGACACGGACAGAAGAAGCCGCCTGTCCAGTTTTCGCCCATATCACCGCCTGCCTGTAGTTTGGTGGTAGGCGAGCAGCCCAAGTGCGTACAGATACCCACCACCACGGAAATGTTTTCCTTGATTGAGCGATGCGAGTTTTTACAATAACCGGGCTGTTGCGAAACAACCTCACTGTTCGGATCGGAAAGCTGATCATTAAGCTTAGCGAGATCTGCCGTCATCGCATCAGTACGCTTAATAATCCAGACTGGTTTACCGCGCCATTCCGCCGTTATAATGGTACCAGGCTCAATTTTGCTGATATCCACCTCAACCGGCGCGCCCGCTGCCTTCGCGCGCTCGCTAGGCAGCATGCTGCCCACAAACGGCACTGCGACGGCCGCCGCACCAACTGCGCCGGTACAGGCGGTTGCAGTGATTAAAAATTGCCGCTTTTCTAAATCGACCGCTGAAGGAGGGTGGAATGATAACGTGCTGTTTTTGTCAATTTGGCTGTCTGACATTTGCTTCCTTTAACTTGCCCTTTTGAGGCATGACGTAACTCGGTTTACAAAACGTGTGATTATACATTTTATTACACTAGAAACCAAATTTTATTTGATAAGTAATTGATATGTATCAACTAAACCGGATTGTCTGCATCGATAAATTCATGTGCTATGCCAAACATTTTCTCCAGGTGCTCACCTAATGCCCGTATCCCGTAGCGCTCTGTTGCATGGTGCCCAGCCGCGATATAAGCAACCCCAGTTTCGCGTGCCACATGCACAGTCTGTTCAGAAATCTCGCCGCTGATATACACATCCACATTGGCGGCAGCTGCCTGCTCGATATAGCCTTGCGCCGCGCCCGTGCATAGCGCAATGCGCTTGATTGGCCTGGCCAAATCACCAATGACCTGGGGCGCTCGATTCAGCTTTGCCTGTATATGCGTAACCAACGCCTGCAGCGATTGTGGCGCGCCTAATTCCGCCAGGCCCAGCATGTCATTTTCACCTGTCCGCCCTGTAAGCTCCAGTCCCAACTGTTTGGCAAGCATCACGTTGTTGCCCAATTCCGGGTGCGCATCCAGCGGCAAATGAAATGCAAGCAGGTTAATGTCATGCCGCAGTAAAAATTGAAGCCGTCGTTTTTTGATGCCAACAATAGGCTGCGCCTCGCCACGCCAGAAATAGCCGTGGTGCACCAGAATTGCATCGGCATTGGCTCTGTGTGCGGCTTGCAGCAGCTCCATGCTCGCGGTCACGCCTGTCACGATTTTGTTGATTTCACGCTTGCCCTCCACCTGTAAACCGTTTGGACAGTAATCACTGAATTGCTCAGGCCGCAGCAGTCGATCTAAATAATCACTTAAGTCATTTATTTTCATGAATTTTCACCTATACTTATACGCATTCAAATTCCATTTTTTATGTATGCAACGAATCTGGCTTATTTTTGCACAATCTGTCACTGCCTGCTTGGGCTTATTGTTTGTGCTGCGTCTTTTTTATCCACATCTGCTTGAAACAAAGCAAGAACCCATTGTCATCAATCAGGTGCAACCAAGTCCTTTAGTCAGTGCGAAGGGCAGCTATAGCGATGCCGCAAAAAAAGCCATGCCTTCCGTCGTCAACATTTTTACCTCAAGCAAAGTCAGTGCCCCCGGCCCACATGATCAGTTCAAGGACGACCCGCTATTTAGACATTTTTTTGGCGATCAGTTGGACAATGAAGAAGACCAGCCCGAAAACAGCCTGGGAAGCGGCGTCATTGTTAGCGAGCAGGGCTTGATTTTAACCAACGACCATGTGATTGCGAGCGCAGACGAAATTGAAGTGGCGCTTGCAGACGGTAGAAAGTTGTCGGCCAAAGTGGTGGGTACCGATCCTGATACAGATCTGGCTGTATTGAAAGTAGAAGCGGAAAAGCTTCCGGCGATTACCTTTGCCGCTTCTGATAAACTCAATGTGGGCGACGTGGTGCTTGCTATCGGCAACCCGTTTGGTGTGGGACAAACCGTCACTCAGGGCATTGTCAGCGCACTTGGGCGCAGCCATTTGGGCATTAATACTTATGAAAATTTTATTCAGACCGACGCTTCAATTAACCCGGGCAACTCCGGTGGCGCGTTGATTGATGCGGAAGGCAATCTGGTCGGCGTCAACAGCGCCATCTATTCACGCAGTGGCGGCAGTATGGGCATTGGCTTTGCCATTCCCGCAAGCATCGCAAAGCAAGTCATGGAACAGATCGCGACCAGCGGCAGCGTCACGCGCGGCTGGATAGGCATAGAAGCACAGGACATTACCCCAGAACTGGCCGAATCGTTCAAATTGTCGCAGGTGCGCGGCTCCTTGATTGCGGGCGTGCTAAAAGGCAGTCCGGCAGATTTGGCAGGGCTTAAGGCAGGGGATGTATTGCTGGCAATCAACAACAAAGAGGTTATCGATAGCAGCGGCATGCTGAACATCATTGCCGCACTAAAACCGAATGAAAAAGCGGTACTCAAGATTGCCAGAGCCGAGAAAGAAATTAACGTCGATGTAACTGTAGGCAGACGACCCAAACCGGCAGTTGCCCGCAGATAGCCCGTCAGGCTTTTATCGAATTGGGCTTGGATTGCGTAAACTGCGCAACCATTATCCCTGCCTCATATAGCAGCCATAAAGGAACTGCCAGCATAAACTGCGAAATAATGTCGGGCGGTGTAAAAATGGCCCCTAAAACAAACGCGCCCACAATCACATAACCGCGCGCTTCTTTTAATTGCGCAATACTTACCCAGCCAAATCGCGCAATCAGCACCACCGCAATCGGCACCTCAAAAGCCAGTCCAAACGCCATAAACAGCGTCATCACGAAATCGAGATATTGTGAAATATCCGTCATCACCGCTACGCCTGCTGGTGCGCTGCCGACAATAAAACCAAACACCACCGGGAACACGGCAAAATAGGCAAATGCCATGCCGGTTAAAAATAAAACGCTGCTGGCAACAATGACTGGCACCATTAATTTTTTTTCATGCGCATACAGGCCAGGTGCGACAAACGCCCAAATCTGGTACAAAGTATGCGGCAATGAAATCACAAACGCCGTCATCATGGCGACTTTCATCGGCACAAAGAATGGCGTGGTAACTGCGGTTGCAATCATTTGGCCACCCACAGGCAGTTTAGCCAGCATGGGTGCGGCCAGTAGCGCGTAGATTTTGTTGGCAAACGGAAACAAGCCGATAAATACAAGCACAAAACCCAGCACGATCCGCAACAAGCGATTACGTAGCTCGATAAGATGGGAAACAAACGATTCGGTCGGTGTCATCCACGATTCACTTTACTGCGGCTTTGACGCGTTTGGATGTCGGGGTTTTGGTTGTCTTGGGCTTGCCAGGATTTTTAGCGTCTCGAGGAGTTGTTTGAGCAGTTTCTGCTAAGGCGTTCTTAATTTCAGCAGCCTGCTCGCTCATGCCTGTTTGTGTGCTTTCTACGGATTGCTGGATTTCCTGCTGCAGTTTTTGCAGTTCTTCAAAGCGCATCTCGCGATTCACTTCTTCCTTTATTTGCGTCATGTAGCGCTGCATGCGCCCAGTGAATGCGCCCACCGTGCGAGCCACTTTGGGTAGCTTTTCCGGGCCAATCACCAAAAGTGCGACAACCGCGATGACCAGTAACTCTGAGAAAGAAACATCAAACACTTTTATTGGCTATTGCTAAGTTACTGCTTGGTTTTACGAGTCACTTCGCCTTCAATCGTCGTACCGGTTTTCTCATCCCCATCCGCAGCTTGCCCGTCCTTCATGGCTTTCTTAAATTCGTTTACCGCGCCACCTACATCACCACCGATATTGCGCAATTTCTTGGTGCCAAATATCAGCACCACAATCAACAGCACAATCAACCAATGCCATAAACTGAATGAACCCATAATAATCTCCTTAAGTATTAGCGCCTGGCAAACCACCGCCAAACACGTGAATATGTAAATGAAACACTTCCTGTCCGCCTTCGCGGCCAGTATTAATGAGGGTTTTGAAGCTCGCCAGACCTTGTTCTTTGGCTAATTTTGGCACCAACAACAGCATTTTTCCAAGCAAAGCCTGATGTGTCGCATCGCAATCCTTCAAGCTTTCCACATGCAGTTTTGGCACGATCATAAAATGTATTTTAGCCATCGGCTTGATGTCGTTAAATGCAATGACGTCATCATCCTCATAGACTTTTTTAGCAGGAATTGCGCCGCTAACAATCTTGCAAAAAATACAGTCAGCACTCATTCTGCACGACTTTCTTTCTCAGTGATACCTGACAAACCTTCTCGGCGCGCCAATTCATCCAACACATCCTGCGGCTTTAAATCTGCCTTGGCCAGCATTACCAGCGTGTGAAACCACAAATCAGCGGTTTCATAAATAATCTCCTGCTTGTTACCGCCCTTGGCGGCCAGCACGGTTTCGGTAGCTTCTTCGCCTACTTTTTTAAGGATGCCGTCCATGCCTTTGGCATACAGCTTGGCCACGTAAGACGAAGCCGGGTCAGCCGTTTTGCGCAGCTCCAATAGTTCCGCCAGTCTGTTCAGCACGTCATTCATGTTTGTCGGTTTCAGCCTAATAAATCTCTTTGGGGTCTTTAATTACCGGCTGGTCTATCAGCCAATGACCATTTTCCAGTTTCTTAAAAAAGCAGTTGTGACGCCCGGTATGGCAGGCAATGCCGCCAACCTGCTCAACCTGCAATAAAACGACATCCTCATCACAATCCAAGCGAATTTCATGCACGCTCTGAAAGTGCCCGGACTCTTCACCCTTATGCCACAGCTTGTTGCGCGAGCGCGACCAATACACGGCTTGCCTGGTATCGTTAGTCAACTGCAAAGCCTCGCGGTTCATCCAGGCAACCATCAATATTTTACCCGTGCCATGCTCCTGCGCAATCACCGGAACAAGGCCATTAGCATCCCAATTGACTTCATCTAGCCAACTCACAAGCGCACCTCAATACCACACTTCTGCATATATTCTTTCGCCTGCTGCACGGTATATTCGCCATAGTGGAAAATGCTCGCCGCCAGCACCGCATCTGCGCCACCTAATTTGATGCCATCCACCAAATGCTGCAAATTGCCTACGCCGCCGGAAGCGATGAGCGGCACATCCACGGCATTTGAAATCGCACGATTCAGTGGGTTATTAAAACCGATTTTCGTTCCGTCCCGGTCCATGCTTGTTACCAGCAACTCGCCTGCGCCAAGACTCACCATGTATTCCGCCCACTTTACGGCATCCAAGCCTGTAGGATTGCGGCCGCCGTGCGTAAACACTTCCCATTCGAATGGCTGATTGTCTACCTTTTTCGCGTCAATGGCTACTACAATACACTGCGAGCCGAAACGCGCGGTTGCATCCTGCACCATTTTGGGATTAAGCACCGCAGTCGTATTAATGCTGACTTTGTCTGCGCCGGCATTCAGCAGGCGGCGCACATCTTCAACCTCGCGCACCCCGCCGCCCACGGTAAGCGGGATAAATACCTGGCTGGCCACTTCTTCAATGATATGCAGAATCAAACCGCGATTATCCGAACTGGCGGTGATATCCAGAAACGTGAGTTCGTCAGCGCCCTGGTCATCGTAACGCTTGGCAATTTCAACCGGGTCGCCAGCGTCACGCAACTCCAGGAAATTCACGCCTTTTACAACGCGGCCATTGGTCACATCCAGGCAAGGAATAATGCGTTTTGCCAATCCCATTAGTTTAAGTCCATTAGCTTAGCTCGTCGGCTAATTTTTGCGCAGCCGCGAAGTCAATCGTGCCTTCATAGATTGCGCGGCCGGTAATCGCACCAATAATGCCTTCATGCGCAACCGCGCACAGACGTCTGACATCTTCCAGATTCGTTAAACCGCCACTCGCAATCACAGGGATTGTGAGCGCTTGCGCCAGTGCAACAGTGGCTTCAATATTCACGCCGGTGAGCATGCCATCACGGCCGATATCGGTATAAACCACTGAATTGACACCATAATCTTCAAATTTCTTGGCCAAGTCTATCACGTCATGCCCAGTAAGCTTAGACCAGCCGTCAATCGCCACTTTGCCGTCTTTGGCGTCCAGGCCCACCATAATTTGCCCGGGGAAGGCATAGCAAGCCTCATGCAGGAAGCCCGGTGTCTTCACTGCGGCAGTACCGATAATCACATAGCTGATTCCACTATCCAGATAGCGCTCTATGGTGTCCAGATCGCGAATCCCGCCGCCTAGCTGGATAGGAATGTCGCCGCCCACCGCGCTGACAATGGATTTAATCGCGCCTTCGTTCACAGGCTTGCCCGCAAACGCACCGTTCAGATCCACCAGGTGAAGCCGTTTTCCACCAAGATCAACCCAATGCCGCGCCATGGCGCCAGGGTCTTCTGAAAACACGGTGGACTCTTCCATCAGGCCTTGTTTTAAACGAACACAGTGGCCGTCTTTAAGATCGATTGCAGGAATAATAAGCATGATTGTTTTGATTAATGATGAAATACAAAAAACTGTAGTAAATAATTTAAGGATTCCAGTTTACAAAGTTACTCAGCAATTGCAAGCCGGCCTGTGCACTTTTTTCCACATGGAACTGGGTGGCGAAAATATTATCGCGTGCCACCGCGCTGGTAAACCGTTTAGGGTACTCGGTCGCGCCCGCCGTAAGCGCATCGTCTTGCGGCACCGCATAATAACTGTGCACGTGATAAAACCGCGTCGCATCTTCAATGCCCGCCCATAGCGGATGCGCCTGCAGCTGGTAAACTTGATTCCAGCCCATATGCGGCACTTTAAGCTTTTCACCCTTGTCGTCGAACATTTGGTCATGTGCAAAGCGCTTTACGTCGCCTTTTATCAAGCCCAGACCTGCCGTATCACCTTCTTCGGAATGATCAAACAACAATTGCATACCAATGCAGATGCCAAAAAAAGGCTTGTTTTCGGCTGCATGAATGACAGCATTATGCAAATTGCGTGAATCCAGTTCGCGCATGCAGTCCGGCATGGCGCCTTGGCCAGGGAAAATGACCCGTTCAGCCTCGTGAATCACTTTAGCATCACTGGTGACGACAACCGTTTTACCAGAAGCCACGTGCTCAACCGCCTTGGACACTGAGCGCAAATTGCCCATGCCGTAATCAACAACCGCAATATCTACTTTTTGCATGGGGAATCGAACTTAGCGTTTATAAGCTGCCCTTGGTAGACGGCATGATACCTGACATGCGTTCGTCATAAGTCACCGCCATGCGCAAGGCACGGCCAAAGGCTTTGAATATCGTCTCGGACTGGTGATGTGCGTTGTGGCCTTTGAGGTTATCAATATGCAGCGTCACATTGGCATGATTCACGAAGCCCTGAAAGAATTCATGTATCAAATCGACATCGAACTCGCCAATCGCCGCACGTGTGAATTCGCAATTAAATTCCAGACCTGGCCGGCCGGACAAATCAAGCACCACGCGACTCAATGCCTCATCTAGCGGCACATAGGCGTGGCCGTAACGGTTAATGCCTTTTTTATCGCCAATCGCCTTGGTAAAAGCCTGGCCTAAGGTAATCCCGATGTCTTCTACCGTGTGATGTGCATCAATGTGCAGATCGCCTTTGGCCTGCACGCTAATATCCATCATGCCGTGACGTGCCACCTGATCAAGCATGTGATCAAGAAAGCCCAAGCCCGTGTTGAATTTCGATTGACCTGAACCATCAATATTGATGGAAACCGTAATTTGCGTTTCCAAGGTGTTGCGGGTAACTTCTGCTTTGCGCATATTTATCTAAACATTAAGAGAATCAATTATTTAACGACATTTTAACTCAAACTAGGTTGCGCGCGCACTAAATTCTTTATCTAACCCAAGGTGCAACAAAAAAGCCGACTTTCAAGTCGGCTTTTTATATCAAACAACAGTTATTTAGCTGCTTCTGCTGGAGCTGCTTCTGCTGGAGCTGCTTCTGCTGGAGCTGCTTCTGCTGGAGCTGCTTCTGCTGGAGCTGCCTCTGCTTCAGTTGCTGCTGGAGCAACTTGCTCTACTGCTGCTGGCTCTGCCACAGGCGCTTCATCACCTGACTGGCCACCTTTAAGCAGATACAAACCAAGCAACACCGCACCTGCGATTAATACCCATGGCAACCATTTGCCCATACCGCCAGCACTTGCATTGCTGCCACGTGCCAAACCGGTGATTTCAGCTGCTGAAGCTGCTGGGTCTGCTGCGCCGTAAATCGCTGCACCCGCAACTACAATATCAGCACCTGCATCTACCACTTGACGCACTGTTGCAGCTTTAACACCGCCAGCAACAGAAACTTTAGCGCCAGTGTTTAAACCGGTCACCATTGCCAGGTCAGCAAACGGTGTTTGACCCGCAGCTTGTTGATCCAAACCTGTGTGCACGCCAATGATGTGCGCGCCTAATTTAGCCACTTCCAGTGTGCGTGCTTTTTTGTCAGCCACGTTGATCAAGTCAACTTGTGCCATTTTGCCGTATTTGTTGGCAACATCGATCACGCCTTTGATTGTGCCGATGTCAGCTGTGCCCAGCACTGTGCAGATATCTGCACCGGCCTTGTAGAATGGCTCGGCTTCGTAGAAACCAGCGTCCATTGTTTTCAAATCAACTAAGATTTTGTTGTTTGGGAATTTTGCGCGCAATGTTTTGAGCAGCTCGATACCATTGTGCTTAATGCAAGGCGTACCGATTTCCAGAATGTCTACGTGCGGAGCAACTTTAGTTGCCAGCGCGACGGTTGCGTCAAAATCTAGTGAATCTAGTGCCATTTGGGTTTGTGCCATGATGCTTCTTCCTCCGAACTCGATGTAATATTCGATTAAAAATTTAATATTTTGTAGTTGATTTAACTTTTAATTCAAACTAATTTTACAAAATATCACTGCACATTTTGTACATTCGCACATCATAACCGCAATTCATTATTTTTTTCAACAATTTAGTTGTTTTTAATGATTATTTTGGAATTACGCTTGGCGTTTTAATATTACATTTAGCGCTGCAACAAGCTGTTTAGATTGTGTATCGGTACCAATGGTGATGCGCAAATAATTTGCAATACGCGCGGGATTCTTAAAGTGCCGCACCACGATGCTTTGCTCTCGTAATTTTGCGGCCAAGTTAACGCCTTCTCTCGTTTTATGTTTCGCAAAAATAAAATTAGCCCCTGAAGGCAATACCTCAAAATCTAATGTCTGCAAGTCTCGCACCAAGGCATCGCGCGTGGCCATGACTTTTGTGCAGGTCTCCTCAAAATAAGCTTTGTCTTGCATGGCGGCAACGGCACCAGCCTCGGCAAACCGGTCGATCGGGTAAGAATTGAAACTGTCTTTCACGCGAATCAGCGCTTCGATCAAATCCTGATGGCCGAGCGCATAGCCTACGCGCAAGCCTGCGAGTGAGCGCGCCTTCGACAGCGTTTGTACCACCAGTAAATTAGGGTAAGCATTGATGAGCCTAACAGCGGATTCCGTACCGAAATCCACATACGCCTCATCAATCACCACTACCGACTCGGTATTCACTTTCAGCAATTTCTCAATTTCTGCCAGCGCCAGTGGAACGCCAGTCGGCGCATTGGGATTCGGAAAAATAATGCCGCCATTGGGCCTGTCATATTCCTTCAGCTCGATTTCAAAACTGGCATTGAGCGGAACCGCCTCAAATTCAATGTCGTACAGTCCGCAATACACAGGATAAAAACTGTAGGTAATATCAGGAAACAGAAGCGGCCTGTCATGTTTAAGCAGTGCTTGAAACGCATGCGCCAATACTTCGTCTGAGCCATTGCCGACAAACACCTGATTGGCCTGCAAGCCTTGATATTCTGCGATTGCAGCTTTGAGCTTATCAGAATTCGGATCCGGGTAAAGGCGCAAGGTATCTGCGGCCTCTGCCTGCAAAGCAGCGATTACCTTGGGGCTTGGCCCATAGGGATTTTCGTTGGTGTTGAGTTTAACCAGATTATTTAACTTGGGCTGCTCGCCTGGTACATAGGGCGTTAATCTATATACAACATCGCTCCAGAATTTACTCATTTTTTAGCCGATACTCAGCTGATCTCGCGTGCGCCTGCAAGCCTTCGCCATGCGCTAAAATTGAAGCGATTTTGCCTAACTTTTGCGCACCATCGGATGACACCATAATGAGACTGGAGCGTTTCTGGAAATCGTACACGCCCAAAGGTGAGCTAAAGCGCGCCGTGCGCGAGGTCGGCAACACGTGGTTCGGACCTGCGCAATAATCCCCCAGCGCCTCACAGGTATCGCGGCCCATAAAAATAGCACCGGCGTGTTTGATCTTCTTGCTCATTTCCAGCGGATTTTCGACTGATAACTCCAAATGCTCTGGCGCAATGTAATTGCTTATTTCGATTGCCTCGTCCAAGTCTTTTACCAAGATAAGCGCGCCGCGCCTGGTAACGGAGGTGTCAATAATATCTTTACGCGGCATTTCCTGCACCAGTTTTTGCATGCTCGCTGAAACCGCATCTAAGAATGCGGCATCCGGTGAAAGCAGAATCGCCTGCGCAAGCTCGTCGTGCTCGGCTTGACTGAACAAATCCATGGCAATCCAATCCGGATTGGTCTTGCCATCGCAAATCACTAAAATCTCGGAAGGCCCAGCCACCATATCAATGCCTACCACGCCGAACACACGGCGCTTGGCGGCGGCTACATAGGCGTTGCCAGGCCCGACGATCTTATCCACTTGCGGCACGGTTTCTGTGCCATAAGCCAATGCCCCCACCGCCTGCGCGCCGCCGATGCAGAATACTCGGTCAACGCCCGCAATCGCTGCAGCCGCCAACACCAACGCATTTTTCTCGCCATTCGGTGTCGGCACGACCATGATGAGTTCAGCTACGCCCGCCACCTTTGCTGGGATTGCATTCATCAACACGCTCGAAGGATAGGCTGCTTTGCCGCCAGGGACGTATAAACCCACGCGGTCGAGTGAAGTTACCTGCTGACCAAGTAGCGTACCATCTGCTTCAGTGTAACTCCATGACTGCATCAGCTGTTTCTCATGATAGCTTTTTACGCGATCCGCGGCGGCCTGCAAAGCCTCGCGTTGATTGGCTGGTAGGCCATTTAATGCAGCAGTTAATTCGGCTTTGCCAATTTCCAGTTCTGCCAGATTACTTGCGTTGGTCTTGTCAAAACGGTTGGTGTATTCCAGCACCGCTGCATCACCGCGCGCCTTCACGTCTTTTAAGATATTGGCGACAACCGCATCAACACTGTCGTCCTGTGCGGTTTCAAAAGCCAGCAACGCTTTTAAATCGGCATCAAATTGCTTGTCTTGGGTAAATAGACGTCGAATGTTCATTTTTTTATTGCGGAAGCAAATGCATCCAGAATTGGCTGTAATTGTGTTCTATTGAGTTTCAATGAAGCTTGATTCACTACCAGGCGCGAGCTGATATCGCCCACCTCTTCAACCGCTTTCAGGTTGTTGGCACGCAAGGTGTTGCCTGTGCTCACCAGATCCACGATCGCATCTGCCAGACCAACCAATGGCCCCAATTCCATTGAGCCATACAGCTTGATCAGATCCACATGCATGCCTTTAGCGGCGAAGTGCTCGCGCGCGGTTTTCACGTATTTGGTCACCACCTTAAGCCGCGCACCCTGACGGATACTGGCCTCGTAATCAAAATCGTTGCGTACAGCCACCATCATTTTGCACTTGGCGATTTGCAAATCCAGCGGCTGATACAGTCCTTCGCCACCGTGCTCGTCCAGCACGTCTTTACCCGCAATGCCCATATCTGCCGCGCCATACTGCACATAGGTCGGCACATCCGTCGCACGCACGATAATCAGGCGCACGTCTTCGCGATTGGTCGGCAGAATTAGCTTACGCGAAGATTCAGGGTCTTCGAGTGCTCGAATACCCGCCGCCGCCAGCAGTGGCGTGGTTTCTTCAAAAATCCTGCCTTTTGAGAGTGCAATCGTAATCATAGGTTTCTTGGTTAAATGCTTAATATAGCCTAGTGGCTACGGCGCACTTTTGCACCTAAAGCTGTCAATTTCTCTTCCAACTGTTCATAACCACGGTCAAGATGATAAATACGGTCGATCACCGTTTCATCGCTGGCAACCAAGCCGGCCAGCACCAAGCCTGCCGAAGCACGCAAATCGGTAGCCATCACATTGGCGCCATCCAGTCTATTAATGCCCTTGACCAGTGCTGTATTGCCCTGCACTTCGATATTGGCCCCCATGCGCTGCAGTTCCTGCACGTGCATGAAGCGGTTTTCAAAAATCGTTTCATGTACTGTCGAAACGCCCTCTGCCACAGTATTCATGGCCATAAACTGCGCCTGCATATCGGTGGGGAAAGCCGGGTGTGGCGCAGTACGGATATTGACCGCTTTCAGCTTGCCGTTGCTTTTCACTGTAATCGTGTTCGCCGTGTGCGCTACCTCTGCGCCTGCTTCGCGCAACTTCTCAATCACCGCTTCCAGCAAATCGGGGCGGGCATTGTTTAAGGTGACATTACCCCCGGTCATGGCAGCCGCCACCATATAGGTACCCGCTTCAATGCGGTCACATACGATATGGTGACTCGCGCCGCTCAGGCGCTCGACGCCGTGAATGGTAATGGTATCCGTACCGGCACCGGTAATCCTGGCACCCATTTTATTGAGACACTCTGCCAAATCGACCACCTCCGGCTCTTTCGCGGCGTTTTCCAGCACAGTAGTGCCTTGCGCCAATGCCGCTGCCATCATCAGATTTTCAGTGCCGGTCACGGTCACCAAATCCATATAATACTTTGCGCCTTGCAGACGGCGATTGGGCAAATGCAGGGTGCTGGCCTGAATGTAGCCATGCGTAATATGAATCGCCGCACCCATGGCCTGCAAGCCCTTGATATGCAGATCCACCGGGCGTGAGCCGATCGCGCAGCCACCCGGCAAGGACACCCGCGCCGTGCCAAAGCGCGCCAGCAATGGCCCCAGCACCAGAATAGACGCGCGCATGGTTTTCACCATCTCGTAAGTCGCCTCAAACGAAGCAACATCACTTGCATCCAGTGTCACGGCATCACTATCACGCGTGACTTTCACACCCATGGTGTCCAGCAGCTTGAGTGTGGAACTCACATCGCGCAGCGCAGGCACGCCGGTTAGAGTCAGCGGCGTTTCGGCCAACAAACCCGCGCACAAAATGGGCAAGGCTGCATTTTTAGCCCCGGAAATCGTGATTTCGCCATGTAGCGGCCTGCCGCCTTCTATAATCAGCTTATCCAAGTTATTTAGCGCTTTCTAACAGCGTTTGCAGCTCGCCGCTTTCGTACATGGCGCGCATAATATCTGCACCGCCGATAAACTCGCCCTTCACATACAGCTGCGGAATGGTCGGCCAATTGGCGTATTCTTTAATACCTTCGCGAATCGCCTGATCCTGCAGCACATCCACTGCAAGGTATTTAGCATCGCAGGCATCCAGGATCTGTGTGGCCAAATTTGAAAACCCGCATTGCGGAAACTTGGGGCTGCCCTTCATATAGAGCACCACCGGGTTGCTAGTCACTGTTTCTTTAATTACTGCCTGTGCATCCATTTACTTCTCCATTTCTTTCAAATCCTGCCATTTTTGCGGGCTGTAGGTTTTCATCGATAACGCGTGTATCTCAGCACGCATACGGTCGCCCAACGCGCCATAAACGAGCTGATGCTGCTGTACCATGGATTTACCCGCGAAGGCCGGACTCACAATCACAGCCTCAAAATGCGTGCCGTCATCGCCCGATACTTGAATGTAATCGCATGCCAAACCTTGCCTGATATAACCTTCCAACTGTGATGCACTTAACAACCTGAGCCCGCCTTTTGGTTTAGCCTCTTAATTTATAGCCGGATTTTAACATTTTTAGGGCTAGCCATGCTAACCCGAATAAAAATGCGGCAACTACGCTGATGCTGATCCACGGCGAAATATCTCCCTTGCCAAAAAAACCGTACCTGAATCCATCAATCATGTAAAAGAACGGGTTGAACTTGGATACGGTTTGCCAGAATGGCGGTAAGGAATGAATGGAATAAAACACGCCCGATAGAAATGTGAGCGGCATGATCACAAAATTTTGAAACGCGGCCATCTGGTCGAATTTATCTGCCCAAATGCCCGCAATAATGCCGAAAGTGCCCAATAACGCACTACCCAAAAGCGCGAACGCAAAAATCCATAATGGGTGCGCAATCGGCAAATCGACGAACCAAATCGCCACCAGATAAATAGCCAAGCCAACCAGCAAGCCGCGCACAATCGAGGCGGCTAAAAACGCAATGTAAAACTGCAAATAGGTCAGCGGCGTGAGCAAGATAAAAATAATATTGCCCATCACTTTTGACTGAATGAGGCTGGAAGAACTGTTCGCAAAAGCATTCTGCAGCAGGGACATCATCATCAGACCGGGAATCAAAAACGCGGTATAAGGCACATTTTTGTACACCTGCACATGGCCTGCGAGCACATGTGAAAATATCAGCAAATACAACAAGGCCGTAAGCACGGGTGAGGCCACAGTCTGAAAAGCCACACGCCAGAAACGTAAAATCTCTTTTTTAAAAAGCGTGTAAGTACCGCGCCATTGCTGGGATACAAGGTTGTCAATTGAGGTCATTTGCTACCCACCAAGGACATGAAAACATCTTCCAGATCAGCTTCAAATAATTGCATATCTTCTATATGTGCTTTGGCTTTGCGCAATTCACCCAGCACAAATTCCACTTGATTAAGTTCTGTAAGCGCGAGCGTAAAAACGCCATTTTCACCGCTTTTTAACAAAGGCAGCAATGTGGTCGGCAGCATCGCGTTACCCAACTTAAGCCGCAAGTTTTTACCGGCAAGTTTATTGAGCAAGTTTGCGGTTGTATCCAAGGCCACAATTTCGCCCTGCTTCATCATCGCCACGCGTTCACACAGCGTTTCCGCTTCTTCGAGATAATGCGTAGTAAGGATAATAGTATGCCCATCCCGATTAAGCCGTTTAATAAAGCCCCATAACATTTGCCGCAGTTCAACATCCACGCCCGCGGTAGGCTCATCCAGTACAATCACAGGCGGCTTGTGTGCCAGGGCTTGCGCGATCAGGGCGCGGCGTTTCATGCCACCCGAAAGCTTGCGCATGTTGGTGTATGCTTTATCGGTCAAGCCCAGGCTTTCAATCACTTCATCTACCCAGGCATCGTTCTCGCGGCCACGGCCGAAATAGCCGGCCTGAAAGCGTAGCATTTCGCGTACGTTAAAAAACGGGTCAAACACCAACTCCTGCGGCACCACGCCCAGTGCCATGCGCGCGGCCTGATAATCATCCACCACATCATGCCCCATGATAGAAGCCTTGCCCTGCGACGGCTTCAGCAACCCTGCCAGAATATTGATGAGCGTGGATTTGCCCGCCCCATTCGGGCCTAACAAGGCAAAAAACTCACCCTGGTTGATGGTTAAATCGATGCCATTGAGCGCATGCAAGCTGCCAAACCGCTTATGGACTTGTTCGATTGTAATGGCTGGCGCCGTATTATTTTCTAGCAAGAAAAATCCTGAAACTTTTATTGGTTGATCACAAAAACTAAACCCCATCTTGCAAGATGGGGTTATTAACATATTCTAAAAGCGCTTAAACTGGAACTAATTGATTAACTCTGCCACGCCGTATAATTGCGTCAAGCTGATTAAATTGGCAGGCAGATTCACAAACGTCAACGCCTTATTTTCTAGCTGCGCACGGCGCTTCCACTCCAAAATCAGGCTAATGGTCGATGTGTCGATATTATTCACTTTCGCAAAATCTACCATCGTGTCCGCCGCAATAGGCAGCGCCTTACTTGCCGTTAAAAGCGGTTGCACGGTGTCGATAACCACATCGCCGCTCAGGCTCCAGCGATGATCAATTTGCGTCAACTGTGCCATTAGTTAGTTCCGGCCGCAGCAGTGACAGGCTGCGCGGCTTTGTTTTTATCCGCCAGCTTTTTAATCAAGCTATCCAGGCCATTCTGGCGAATTTCCTGTGCAAATTGACCACGATAATTGGTCACCAGGCTGACGCCTTCTATCACGATGTCGTACACTTTCCATGTGTCCGCCTGCTTTTCAAGCGTGTAATCCACCGCGATTGGCTGGCCGCCCGGCTGCAGGATTTGTGTTTTTACCGATGCCACATTCGAGCCATTGACCATGCGAAGCGGCTTATATTCGATGGTTTGGTCTCTGTATTTAGAAAGTGCAGAAGCGTAAGTGCGAATCAGCAAGGTTCGAAATTCTGTTTGAAAGGCAGCTTTCTGATCCGGCGTGGCTCTCGTCCAGTTTTTTCCTAGCACCATGCGTGAAACTTTATCAAAATTAAAGTTCGGTACAATTTTTTCTTCGGCCAGGGCAAATATTTTTTCCTGATCACCTGCCTGGATATCTTTGTCACTTTTGACAGTGGCCAATACATCTTCGGCAGTCCTTTTTACCAATTCATCCGGGCCTTCAGCAGCAAAGCCCGCCGCACTGAAGCATAGCAAACTCAATGCAATAAAAAATCGAAATACAATTGAAAGTTGTTTCATCATTTAATCCTTATTTTCAGTCCAGATATTAATTTTGGTTTTTTTAATTCTGATTGTTTAATTACGGCGCCACAGGTTTGCTAATCGCATCCAGCGGGCTTGCAGTTAACGCGTCATCAGCCGCTTTGGTTGATGTCGGAGAGTCTGATTTGGTTGCAGCAGGCGCATCATTGGTACTTTCCGATGCCTTGTTGTATAAAAATTGGCTGATCATTTTTTCCAATACCACAGCGTCTTGCGTTTGCGTGATTTTGTCTCCGTTTTTCAGCATTGCCTCATCGCCACCCGCCTCTAAGCCGATGTATTGCTCACCCAGCAGACCTGCGGTATAGATATTTGCAAAAGTATCTTTAGGAAAATTATAACGTTTATCGACATTCAGACTCACCACTGCCTCAAAAGTTGCAGGATCAAATTTAATATCGCCCACGCGGCCAACCACTACGCCCGCACTCTTTACCGGTGCACGCGGTTTTAAGCCACCGATATTTTCAAAATTAGCGGTCACCGTATAAGTGATGCCAATATTGCTGGTGGTTAAGTTGCCCACTTTCATGGCAAGCCCAAGCAGCGCTGCCACACCCAGTGCGACAAAAATGCCCACCCATAAATCTATCGTTGTTCTTTCCATTGCCTACTCCTGCACGCTTTACAAAGTAATCATAAATGAGGTTAATACGAAATCCAGCCCTAATACTGCCAACGATGAAATGACCACTGTTCTTGTCGTGGCGCGGCTTACGCCCTCAGCCGTGGGTGGTGCATCATAGCCTTCAAATAGCGCAATCATGGTACAGGCAACACCAAATACCGCGCTTTTAATCACGCCGTTCACAATGTCATCGCGCCAATCTACATTGGCCTGCATCTGTGACCAGAATGCACCCGCATCCACGCCAATTAATGGCACCGCGACTAAATAGCCGCCCAGAATACCCACCATTGAAAATAGCACTGCTAAAATTGGCATAGCAATCACGCCCGCCCAAAAGCGCGGCGCAATCACGCGAGCGATCGGGTTCACCGCCATCATCTCCATGGCAGAAAGTTGCTCGGTTGCTTTCATTAAACCAATTTCTGCAGTAATCGCGGTGCCAGCGCGGCCAGCAAATAATAATGCAGTAACCACAGGCCCCAGCTCACGTACCAAAGACAAGGCAACCAGCACGCCAATAGCCTCAGATGAACCGTATTTCTGCAGTGTGTTGTAACCCTGCAAGGCCAGCACCATGCCGACAAATAAAGCCGAAACCACAATAATGATGAGTGACATCACCCCCGTGAAATACACCTCGCGAATGGTTAAATGAAACCTGCGGAAGCTTTCGCCAGACGAAATCAGCGTTAACCAGAATAAGCGTGCGCCTGCTCCCAGCTGCCAAATTTGCCCGGTAAAGCGATGACCAATGTTACGCAAAGTGCGCACCAGGCTGACTAACAGGCCGGAACGCATCATGGCCCGAACCCCAATAGATCTTGCTTATAATCACCCGCTGCATAATGAAACGGTACCGGGCCATCCTTTTCGCCATGTACGAACTGATGCACAAACGGCAAACTGGATTTACTCAAATCTTCCGGCGTGCCTTCGGCTGCAACTGTGCCATTCGCCACAAAATAAACATAATCTGCGATTAAAAAAGTTTCTTTTACGTCGTGCGATACGATAATCGAAGTTGTGCCAAGTGCATCGTTAAGCATGCGGATTAAATCGCAAATCACACCCATCGAAATCGGATCCAGTCCCGCAAAAGGCTCGTCGTACATCACAATATCCGGGTCTAGCGCAATGGCTCGCGCCAAAGCCACCCGCCGCGCCATGCCGCCGGAAAGCTCTGCAGGCATCAACTGATGCGCGCCTCGCAGGCCAACTGCATGCAATTTCATGAGCACCAAGTCATGAATCATGCTTTCAGGGAATTTGGTATGCTCACGCATGGGAAAGGCGACGTTTTCATATACCGACAAATCAGTAAACAGCGCACCGTGCTGAAACAGCATACCCATTTTACGGCGTAGCTGGTAAATACCTTCGCGGCTTTGTTTGTGCACCACCTGGCCATCCACACGCACCTCACCTTTGTTAGGCTTGATCTGCCCGCCAATCAGGCGCAACAGGGTGGTTTTACCGCTGCCGCTACCACCCATGATGGCCACCACCTTGCCACGCGGAAACACCATATTGATACCCTGATGCAGCATACGGCCTTTGTAGCCAAACGAGAGGTTATCGATTTCTACGATATTTTGAGTCATTTGTTATGCATTTTAAATTTGCAACTATTCTAATTGAAAACAAGGCTAAATCAAAACGTGTAGCAAGCATTAAGGACAATTCAGATATTACAGGTTCGGCAAAAACAAAAAGCCCGCTCAAGGCGGGTCTTAGTGTTATAACTTAATATATTTTTAGAATGCCATACAAACAGTATATTTAAGCGTGTCATCAATGGTTGGTGTGGCTCCTGCAGAAGTTGCCGCAGTTGCAGCCGTAGCGCCATCAATCGTACCAGCAGTAGCCATCATTGAACCGGTTGCTGTATTACCATCATCAAGCGTTGTATCCAATTGCTTAGCAAACTTACCTAAAATACCTTCCGAACACACCACATAGGAGCCTGATAAACCAGCAATTGACTTTGTCGAGCCTCCCTGAATACCGATTCTCCCACCTTCTGCATTCGTAGGCGTATAACTTGCTGCGCCAGTATCAGTAGAGCCGACATCCAAATTAGCCAGCCTTACCTGCTGCCAAAACTGAAACGATTCTCCAGATGCGGCGTTATAAACACCTTCAATTGTGCCATTGCCATTGCCATTGGTTGCTGTTGCACCCACATGCTCCTGGGCTGCTTTATCATCCCCTGGCAAGGCTCTAAATTTGTCCTGATACTGATAAATAATAGTTGGTTTATTTCTAAAGTCATTTGCCATGTTTTTAACTTTGGCACTGTTAATCAGTTCCTGCCCCCTGAGCACGCCACCCAGCAACAAGCCGATAATCACCAACACGATGGCCAGCTCGATTAGGGTAAAACCTGTTTGTTTGTTCATTTTGGTATCCTTTAACCAATTATCATGTGTGACATTCTTGTTTATTCGCCCACACTCAATAAAATTTATGCAAGTACTATGCCAGCCCGCAAAGCCTTATTCTAAGCGGTGTTCCGTCAAGTTTCCAGCCAAATAAACAAAAAAAACGATGAAATTTCATCGTTTGTGACAAATTATTGACACACTGTTTTTAGTCTCTCTTTTAGATTATGCTTCAGCTTTGTTCAACCCAATACTTAACTCTTTAGCCGCCGCCATGTCTATGCTTATGTTTAACCACGTCAAAATCAATCAATTATTGGCAGCCAACTCGCAGCGCATACTGGCATTGATGCTGCTAACCCTGCATGCTTTTCTAATTTGGGGTGATGGTGCTTCCCATCTGCAGCGCGCGTTTTTCTTATGCCATTACGGCCTGTTTTTGATGTGGCAGCCGGTATGGCGCAGCACAGAAAAACTCTCCAAAACCGCAATCGCCATATTTGTCAGCGTTGGTTTGATTGCCTTTTTTTATATCAACTGGTGGCTTACCGCGATATGGCTATCCATCTTATTCGGGCTTTTAGGCGGGCGTGTATTTTCGGAGGAATCCAAATCAAACCACATTATCCATATCCTCGCAGCCAGTTACCTGCTCTCCATGCTATTGCTGTGGGTGATCCCAAAGCTGCTCGGCTCTTCTGACGACCTGGAAGCAGCGAAATTTGTGATTCGCTATTTTATCCCTTTGCTGCCTATCGCCATTTTATTTATTGGCGCCCAATCCCATAAAGCTGGCCAAGTGCCCATTTTAGACTTTTTCTATACCTTGCTGCTGATGATGATGGCGTTTATTCTGGCGCTTTCCAGCTATGCGGTCGGTACGATACAGGCAATCAATTATGTCCAGGTGATGTTTATCACCATTTTTGGTCTGGCGTTTGGCCTGATTACTTTTAGCTTTTTTTGGAAACCTAACACGCGGTTCTCGGGTGTTGAGCTACTCATGTCGCGTTACTTGCTGAGTATCGGCATGCCATTTGAAAAATGGGTTAAAAACATTGCCGCGATGGGCGAGATTGAATCTACCCCAAATGGCTTTATTCAGGCCGCAATGGCCGAGATGACCGCGTTGCCATGGGTGTCAGGCGTCTCATGGCTGGCCGATGAATCGCAAGGCAAGCTGGGTGAAACATCCGACCATATCACGCATTTTAATTTTAAAGATTTTCACATGAGTCTGCATACGCGCTGGCAGATTTCGCCGGCGCTCTATGTGCACATCAAACTGCTCACGCAGATTATGGGCGAGTTTTATGAAGCCAAGCGCCGTGAGGAAACCCTGCGGCAAAATGCCTATATGCAGGCTTTTTATGAAACCGGATCGCGCCTGACGCACGATATTAAAAACATTCTGCAATCCGTGGGTGCGCTGGTTTCCGCCGCCGAGCAAAGCAATAATGCCAGCAATGAAGCCGATAACGAAGCCTTGCTGCGACTTATCCGCAGACAGCTGCCAATGCTCAACCAACGCATTGCCGCCACGCTCGATAAGCTTAAAGCACCTGGGGAAGAGAAGAAAAGGCTCGAAAAAATGTCTGCCTGGTGGAAAAATCTGCAGTTGCGGCATCATCACGATGATATTGAATTTTTAGCGGAAAATTTACCCAGACAAGAAATCAATGCCGAGGTGCTGGACAGCGTGCTGGATAACCTGCTGAACAACGCGCTCGAAAAAACCAAACATCAGCCGGATACCTCGATCAAAGTAAAAATGCACGATGAAGGCGACAACGGATTTTACATTGATGTGGTTGATACCGGCAAGGCAATGCATGTGGGGATTGCAAACGATTTGTTTAAGAAACATATCGCCTCCCCCAATGGGTTGGGCGTGGGGCTATACCATGCCGCACAGGATGCCAAGCAGGCAGGCTATGCGTTAAGTTTAGCCACCAACTTGAACGGCGAGGTACGCTTCAGGATTGCGCTTGCGCCCAACCCCGCAAACTGACAATTAACGCAGACCCTGCATGTAATCAGCAACCGCCTGCATTTCCGCATCGGTCATTTTGGCCGCGATTGCCTGCATCATCGGCGCATTTGCACGCTCGCCCGTGCGGAAAGTTCTCATCTGCGCCAATGTGTAATCCGCGTGCTGGCCGGCCAAACGAGGAAACCGCTTTGGAATACCGGCACCGGTTGCGCCGTGACAAGCCGCGCAGGCAGGTACATTGGTTGCGGCAATGCCTCCACGGTAAATTTTCTCGCCCAGCGAACCCGCACCATTGGTTTTGGCCTGACCTAAAGTTGGATTTTTTGCAGAAAAATATACGGCCAGATTCTTCATTTCTTCTGGCGTTAAGTTGGCCACCAGGCCGCCCATCACGGCATTGGCGCGCGTGCCCTCTTTGAAATTGGTGAGTTGTTTTAACAGATAATCCGAACTCTGGCCAGCCAGTTTCGGATTCAAAGTAACCACGCTATTGCCATCTGGCGCATGGCATGCGGCGCACACCGTCTGCACGGTTTTTTCTGCAGGAGTTGCTTCGGCAACCGCTGGTGGCGACTTTTCTGCCACTTTATTACCAGCAGTTTTTGTTTCTGCCAAGGCTGATGAAACTGCCAAACTTAACAACAATGCCGCTAAACCAATACGCATACTTAAACCCCGCAACCTTATAACTATTTAATCAATTTAATATTTTATCAAGAATAGCCCGTTCGTGATAGCATTTGCGGCTTAATTCATTTACAGCAAAATATTGCATGCCTTTATTCCAGAACGCCACATTCCACATTTCAGCACACCATCTGCGCGATCTGCCGCCTGCCAGCGGCGTTGAAGTGGCGTTCGCCGGGCGCTCCAATGCTGGAAAATCCAGCGCACTCAACACGCTGGCAAACCATAATCGCCTGGCTTATGTGAGCAAGCAACCTGGCCGCACACAACTGATTAACTTTTTTACCCTTGGCAATGACAGGCACCTAGTCGATTTACCCGGTTACGGGTATGCCAAGGTGCCGGAGGCGATGCGCGCGCACTGGCAAAGCGTATTGTCGCGCTACTTAAGCGAGCGTACCAGCCTGGCGGGGCTGGTGCTGGTCATGGATAGCCGCCATCCGCTCACTCCGCTGGATCGCCAATTGCTGGATTGGTTTTGCCCAAGCGGCAAACCAGTACATGTGTTATTGACCAAATCAGACAAGCTGTCGCGCAACGAAGCGAATCAAACGTTAATGAAAGTACGCAAAGAGTTAGAAAGCATTTGGGGAAATTGTACGGTTCAACTGTTCTCCAGCCTCAAAAAACAAGGCGTGGAAGAGGCTGAAAGCGTGATTGGGAAGTGGTTGTTCAGCGATAGTTCAATTTCTAAAGAAGACTAAATCCCAAACACCGTGCCCCAGCTTTAATCCACGATTTTCAAACTTGGTCAGCGGGCGATATTCAGGCTTTTCAGCATAGCCATTGTTTTCTTTGGCTGCCGTGTTTTGCAATTGCGGCTCGGCGCACAGCACCTCCAGCACCGATTCGGCATATTCCTGCCAATCAGTCGCCAGGTGCAAATAGCCACCGGTTTTAAGTTTGCTGCACAGCAGCCTTACAAATTCAGCCTGAATCAAGCGTCGCTTGTGGTGGCGCTTTTTGTGCCACGGATCAGGAAAGAAAATATGCACGCCATCCAGACTGGCATCCGGCAGCATATTCTGCAGCACCTCGACCGCATCATGCTGAACAATGCGGATGTTAGTAAGTGCCCGCTCTTGAATTAGCTTAAGCAGGCTGCCGACTCCTGGCGTATGCACCTCCACCGCCAATAAATCAGAATCCGGTAAAGTCTGTGCAATTTGCGCGGTGGCATCACCCATGCCAAAGCCAATTTCGAGGATTTTTTTACTGTCGCTACGACCAAATAACTGGCTTAAATCAAGCATGGTTTGGCGATATTCCACGCCATAATTCGGCCAGCCCGTTTCCAGCGCACGCTCCTGGCCCTTGGTTAGGCGGCCCTGGCGCAATACGAAGCTGCGGATACGACGATGTTGAGTGTTTTCTGTATCTGTCATGGCGCGCATTATACTGATATTATTTTTAGAGCGTATGCGCTTTATCGCCCTGCGCAAAACCTAAGAGTGGAAATTCCATATTTTTAGCCAATGCAATCACCTTGAACAACTCGCCCATTTCGGCGGGAGACATAAGTTTCTGCGCGGCTGCCACCAGTTTCATGTACTGCGGCTCGTGCGGCGAAAACTGCTGCAGAAGCACTAAAATACCACAATTGATTAAAAACCGGGCTTGATTGACATAGCCTGCAAGCCTTATTCCATGCGCCCCTCCAGAGCTCATTAAATTAGTCACTTGGGCTATTTGGGTGAAATTGACATGCGCGGTAATGTCCTGCAAGCCGATATGCGTCAGCGGATCGCTGTGTGCAAGGTGCTGATAGTGGCACATCAGCGTGCCCTGGCTGCGTTGCGGATGATAATACTCACGCGCTGAGAATCCATAATCTATCAATAAAATCGCGCCCGTTTCCATGGTTTCCGCTAGGCTGCGCACCAATGCCGATGCAGCTGGACAGACTTCCGTCACATAGCCTGGCGGCAAATCATCAGGCAGGTTTTCTGTCAGACTATCCACACTTAAAGGCGCATCCTGCCACACAAATTCTCCGGTAAAACTCACGCCGAGCTCACGCCAGCCTTCCGCCGTTTTGTGCAGCATGTGGACGGGAATCGCATCCAGCACCTCGTTACCCAATATCAAACCGCTGAATTTTTCAGGTAGAGTTTCCAACCAGGCGAGCTTGGTGAACAATTCTGCCGGCAATTTTTCCTGACATGTTTCGTGCTGGACCTGGCGTAAGTAATCACTCACTTCCAGAATAAAATACTGGTTTGGCAGCTTATTCAGCTGTGCCAATTCCAGCAATAAATCTATCGCCAACTTTCCGGTACCGGCACCCAGTTCTAAAATGTTACCTTTACTAACCTCTAATATTTGTGCCGCTTGACGGGCAAGGGTTTGGGCAAAAACTGGCGAAATCTCCGGCGCAGTAACAAAATCTCCACCGTGCCCGAATTTGCGCGCACCACCTGCGTAATACCCTAAGTTGGGCGTATAAAGCGCAGCATGCATAAAGTCTGCAAACGAAATCCAGCCCCCATTCTGCATGATGGCTTGCTGAATCACGCAGCCAAGCTGCTGGCTCTGTGTCTGCGCTTCAAGCGGTGGGACAGGTAGATTCTTATTAGATGGTATGGCCATTCCCTATTATAATGTGGGCAACTAAAAAGTGGGTGAATTGTGAAACTAACTAGCAAAGTGGTATTGATAACGGGTGGCGCCAAGCGCGTGGGCGCGGCCATTTGTCGCGAGTTGCATGCGAATGGCGCCAGCCTGATGGTACATTACAAAAGCAGTGTCAGCGAGGCACGCGCCTTGCAGGCAGAGCTGAATCTGCAGCGTGCCAACTCGGTCGCGATCATTCAGGGCGACCTGCTCAATATTGCCGTCATGCCCAATCTGGTACACGAAACCATCAATCAATTCGGCAAACTGGACGTGCTCATCAACAACGCCTCCAGTTACTACCCTACCGAAATTGGCCATATTAACGAGGAAAACTGGCACGATTTGATGGGCAGCAATCTTAAAGCGCCCATGTTTCTTGCCCAGGCTGCAGCCACAGAATTACGCAAAAATCATGGCTGCATTGTGAATATTACCGATATGCATATCGAGCGCCCGAAAAAAGGCTATATCGTATACAGCGTTGCCAAAGCGGGCCTGGTCACGCTTACCAAATCACTCGCGCATGAACTCAGCCCGGAAGTGCGTGTGAATGCGGTTGCCCCCGGCCCCGTGCAATGGCCGGAAAACAATCCGCAGTTTGATGAAGTGTATCGCCAGCGCGTGATTTCGCAAACTTTGCTTAAACGTGTGGGGGATGCGAGTGACATTGCAAAAGCGGTTAAATTCCTAGTTTATGATGCCCCCTTTGTTACCGGTCATGTGCTGGCGGTGGATGGCGGAAGGTCGCTTAATTTATGATCAAACACTTACCTGATAACGCTTCTGGCAATTTTGTTAAATTGCGCAACAGCCTGATTACGTCCGTAGGCAAGGCCATTGGCGATTACAACATGATTGAGGAAGGGGATACCGTGCTTGTGTGCATGAGCGGCGGCAAAGATAGCCACGCCATGCTGATGATTCTACTTGCCCTGCAGGAACGCGCCCCAATTAACTTCAAGCTCATTGCGATGAACCTGGACCAGAAGCAGCCAGGATTCCCCGCCGATGTGTTGCCGCGTTATTTTGAACAGCTCGGTATTGATTACCGCATTGTGGAAGCCGACACCTACTCTGTCGTGAAAGAGAAAATTCCGGAAGGCAAAACTACCTGTTCGCTCTGTTCCCGTCTGCGGCGCGGCATTATCTACACTACCGCAAAAGAGTTGGGGGCGAATAAAATCGCGCTGGGGCATCATCGCGATGACATTGTGGAAACACTGTTTTTGAACATGTTCTTTGGCGCAAAACTCAAAGCCATGCCGCCCAAACTCGCCACCAATGACAAACAGAATGTCGTCATCAGGCCATTGGCTTACTGCAGCGAGAAAGACATCGCCAGTTATGCGCGCCAAATGCAGTTTCCGATTATTCCGTGCGATTTATGCGGCTCTCAGGAAAATCTGCAGCGTCAGAAAGTGAAAGACATGTTACAAGCCTGGGAACGCGAACAGCCCGGCCGTATCAATAACATCTTCCGAGCCATCACCAATGTCGAGCCATCGCATTTGGCCGATTTTAATTTGTATGATTTCAAAAGCTTAAGCCAGGCCAAGGGTGAAGATGAAGATCCGCTATTTGGTGATATTGCCAGTGAAGGCGCAGCCTTGAGCATTGCCCTGAATGATGGCAAACGCATAGAATTTACCCGCAATTAATTATCACCCACTCAATATTTGTCTAATCGCTTATTGTGCATTTGCGCGTTAGCTTGCTATTATCTAGGCAACTCGTTAATTCTAGCCCTTACATTCAAGGTTTAAATGTCCAAACTGCTTATTGTTGAATCGCCTTCAAAAGCCAAAACACTTAAAAAATATCTCGGTAGCGAGTTTGAAGTGTTAGCGTCATACGGCCATGTGCGCGATTTGATTCCTAAAAACGGCGCGGTCGACCCTGCCAACAATTTCGCCATGAAGTACGACATTATTGATCGCAACAGCAAACACGTGGATGCGATTGCCAAGGCCGTGAAGTCTGCAGACAATATTTACCTCGCCACCGACCCGGACCGTGAAGGCGAAGCGATTTCATGGCATATTGCGGAAATCCTGAAAGATAAAAAATTACTCAAAAACAAGACCCTGAAGCGTGTAGAGTTTAACGAGATTACACAGACAGCCGTTAAACACGCCATAGAGCATCCGCGCGACATCGCGATGAATCTAGTGAATGCGCAGCAAGCGCGCCGCGCGCTGGATTATCTGGTCGGCTTTAATTTATCACCCTTGCTTTGGAAAAAGATCCGGCGTGGCCTTTCTGCAGGCCGCGTACAAAGCCCGGCGTTACGCTTGATTGTAGAGCGTGAGCTGGAAATCGAGGCGTTTAAAAACCAGGAATACTGGACGATTCATCTTGATGCACTTAAACACGCGCATCGTTTCAGCGCCAAACTCATTCAACTGGATGGCGAAAAAATCGAGCAGTTCAGCGTCATCAATCATGACCAGCAAGCGGATATTGTCGGCAAATTGCTGCTCGTCAGCGCAGGCAAAACCACTGTTTCGCGCGTCGAGAAGAAACAGCGCAGCCGCAGCCCTGCTGCGCCGTTTACCACTTCGACATTACAACAGGAGTCGGTGCGTAAGCTGGGCTTTACTACCAGCCGTGCCATGCGCGTGGCCCAGCAGTTATATGAGGGCGTGGATATTGGCTCCGGAACGGTTGGCCTAATCACTTATATGCGTACCGATTCATTCAGCATGGCAGCCGAAGCGGTGATGAGCATCCGTGACTACGTGAAGAAAAATTTTGAGGCGGAATATTTACCTAAATCGCCCATCATGTACAAAACCAAAGCCAAAAATGCGCAGGAAGCGCATGAGGCGATACGCCCGACCGATATTTTCCGCACGCCTGCCAGCATGCGTAAATACTTGAATGACGAACAGTTTAAACTTTACGAAATGATTTGGAAGCGCAGCGTGGCTTGTCAAATGTCACCAGCAAAGTTTGATGCGGTGAGTGTGGATTTGGCAGTAGGTTCTGAGGCCAACTTATTCCGTGCCAGCGGTCAGACGCTTGTATTCCCCGGGTTTATCGCCGTTTATATGGAAGGCCGCGATGATGTTAAAGCAGACGAGGAAGAAGAAGCGGAGGCCAAACTGCCGCATTTGGAGACAGGCGAGGTTTTGAATGTAGAAAAGATCTACGGCGATCAGCATTTTACCGAACCACCCCCCAGGTACGGCGAGGCAAGTTTGGTAAAAGCACTGGAAGAATACGGCATTGGCCGCCCTTCCACCTACGCCAGCATCATCAGCACGCTGCAGGACCGCGAATATGTACTGTTAGATAAAAAGCGCTTTACGCCGACGGATGTGGGCCGCGTGGTCAATAAATTCCTGACCGAACATTTCACCAAATATGTAGATTATGACTTCACCGCCAATCTGGAGAATGCGCTGGATAGCGTAGCGGAGGGCGAGCGTGAGTGGATTCCGCTCATGGATGAGTTTTGGCAGGATTTTAACCAGCAAATACATAGCAAAGCCGATGTAGAGCGCCCTGGCAATGAATTGCTTGATGAAGCTTGCCCTAAATGCGGCAAACCGTTGCAGAAACAATTAAGCCGCTACGGCAGTTTTATCGGCTGTACCGGCTATAACGATACGCCGAAATGCGACTACAAGCGCAGCCTGGATGGCGCAGCAACCGTTGGGGCTGACCCCGTTGCAATCGGCACCGATACAGAATCCAGCAAAGAGATCTATTTAATGAATGGCCCGTATGGCCCGTATTTGCAGGTGGGCGTGGCGGTTGAAGGCGATAAGAAGAAGCCAAAGCGCGTAAGCATCCCCAAGGAAATTCCACTTGCCAATGTCAATATTGACATTGCCCACATGCTGCTATCGCTACCACGCGATTTGGGCTTGCATCCAGAAACCGGTAAAAAAGTCATCGCTAATATCGGCCGCTTTGGACCTTATGTCAATCACGATGGCAAGTTTAAATCGATCCCGAAATCAGAAAGTGTGTTTAGCATCGATTTGGCTGGTGCCGTGAACTTACTGGCTCAAGCTAACACCGGCCCGGCACCGATTGCGGATTTGGGCGCACATCCATCATCAGAAGGCAGGATTGAAGTATATGCCGGCCGTTATGGGCCTTATGTACAGCACGGCAAGATACGTGCGACCTTGCCAAAAAGCATTGCACCTGAAGAACTGACACTTGAGGAGGCACTTGGATTACTGGCCGAAAAGGCTGCGAAAGAAACACCCGCCAAGAAAGCCAGTGCCAAAAAACCGGCCGCGAAGAAAACGGCTGCTAAAAAGTCCGTCGCTAAACAACCTGCTGCAAAAAAAACCTCTGCCAAGAAATAAAAAAGCGGCCCAAAAGGCGCCGCTTTTTTATCAATTAAATTTTAATCTAGGAAATACTGCCGGACATGACGGGCTGAATCTGACCAGTGGTCGTCGGTCTTGGATCGCCATTATGCTCTATCCATTTACGAATGCGTTTGGCATCCCCGATGCGAGTCATTTTGCCATAGGAATCCAATAACACTACAATCATCGGCTCACCTGCAATCTGTGCCTGCATCACCAGACAGCGCCCTGCCTCATTAATAAATCCTGTCTTGGATAGACCAATTTCCCACTCACCAGCGCGCACCAAGCCATTCGTGTTATTAAAATTTACCGGGTAGTTGCGGCCCTCAACATACACCTCATGCGATGGCATAGTGCTCGCCGATCTGATTTCAGGATATTGATAAGCAGCCTGCACCATTTTGGCCAAATCTTCGGCAGTTGATACATTTCCGCTATCAAGCCCTGTCGGATCTACAAAGCGCGTATTAAACAAGCCCAGCTGAAGCGCCTTGGCATTCATTGCCTTCACAAACTCATATTTCCCGCCAGGGTAATTGTGCGCCAATGCGGATGCCGCGCGGTTCTCTGAAGCCATTAGCGCCAATTGCAGGAACTCACCGCGACTCAGCCTGGAACCCACGGCCAGTCTGGAACCTGTGCCTTTCAGATAATCGATATCTTCGCTGGAAATCGCAATAACCTCGTCCAAAGGCTGTTTCGCGTCCAGCATCACCATCGCTGTCATCAATTTAGTGATTGAAGCAATAGGTGCGGAAAGATTGGTATTTTTTGCGTAAATCACCTCACCTGTGTTCTGGTTTACGATCAGCGCCTTATTCGAGGCCAACTGCAAAACACCACTGCTTTCGAAACTGTCCTCCGCCATAAACGCGTTGCGTGGCTGTATGGTACGTGATGCCCGCAATTTAACGCTGACTCTTTTTAGATTTTGACGGTTGGAGATTCGCTGCTTGCTCAGAGAGCTCTTTTGGCTTGAATGAATGCGTTTTTGTGACTTTTTAGTCCCCGCCAATAACTCAACAGGCGCAGCAACCAAAGCCAGCGACACATAAAGCATCATCATTTTCTTGAATACTGACTTCATCATTACCACCACATTTCTATAACGTTTGAATTTATAATATATAAAAAATATATATTTGTCATCAGGTTAGCACGCATTTATAAAAAAAATATTAACATAATTCGGATTGTGACTTTTTTGGTACAAGTCTTATTGCTCAGAAACATTAACTTTGTGCGAAAATAGCATAAAACTAACTGGATCCGCCCATGAAATTTCCTAACAAGTTGCATTATACAGCAGAGCACCTATGGGTGAACCAGACTCCTGACGGAAACTGGCTTGCCGGCATCACGGACTACGCTCAGGATCTGCTCGGTGACATTGTCTTTGTCGAGCCACCCAAGGTTAATGATGTGCTTGCAAAAGGCACGCCCTGCGGTGTGGTAGAGTCGGTTAAAACAGGTTCTGATCTGCACGCGCCGATGGATGGCATTGTTACCGAAATCAACCACGATTTACTGAATGCGCCGGAAACTATCAACGATGCGCCCTATACCACATGGATATTCAAGTTTAAGCCGGACAATGCCGGGAACATCAAGCATCTTTTAAGCGCCGAGGCTTATCAGGCGCTGATCGAAACCGATTAGGTTATTTTGGCAATACAAACTTAACTTTAAGCAACAAATCCTGCAGCTCGACTGTCAGCTGCTTGCGCAAATCGTTTTCCAGCGTGGGCAATGCCGTGGCAAGCACTTGCTGGATGTTGTCACGCATCACCTCCTGCACTGCAGGTAAATCGGCGTTTACCTTCAATAAGAAACTTTCCCGCACCTGCGTGCTTTGCGTAGTCATCTCATCAGCAAATTTATCACGCATTTCTTCTGCTGCGGCAGTATAAATAGTGGGCAATGCCTCATTGATAGTGTCGCGCATCTGTCTCAGCGCGTCCGCCTGTATCAATTCCATCTGCTGATGCAGGTCAGTTTTGGCCTGATTATTAACGCTCTGAAATATATTCATCATCCCCTCCCGCAATTGGGCCTGATGATGGCTAAACGACTGCTCCTGAAATGCCAGCATTTCCCGGTTGAGACGCTGGCTGATCTGTTCTGTAATCGCCTCCTGCTGCTCAGCCACCGCGGCAGTGTAGATAGCCGGCATAGCCTCACTGAACGTGGCACGCATTTGCGTCAGCGCCTCCGCCTGCATGGACGCCAGCTGTTGCTGCAACTCTGTTTTGGCATTTTGATGCATCGATTGAAAAACACCGGCCAGTGCTTCGCCTAATTGCACCTGATGTTGGCTTAACGATTGCTCCTGAAACGCCTGCAGTTCCCGGTTGAGGCGCTGACTGATCTGTTCTGTGATCGCCTCCTGCTGCTCCGCCACCGCAGCGGTGTAAATAGCGGGCATGGCTTCACTAAACGTGGCGCGCATTTGTGTCAGCGCATCGGCCTGCATGGAAGCCAGCTGTTGCTGCAACTCTGCTTTGGCATTTTGATGCATCGATTGAAAAACACCAGTCAGTGCTTCACCTAATTGCGCCTGATGTTGGCTCAGAAACTGCGCTTGAAACGTCTGCAGTTTCTGGTCTAAATCATGCATGATACGCGCGCTGGCATCAGTCTGCAGCGCCTCTACATGCGAGCCAATTTGGGCATTGGCCGCCTGCGTTGCAGTCTGTGTAACATCTGCAAGCATGAGATCAAACTTTGAAATCATGTCATTCTGCAATACCGCAATTCTTTCCTCGAGGTTTGTGTACACAAAATCGGCGCTGGCCTGGTACATGCGTGGCAACTCCGTTTTAAGATCTGCCTTGGTTTTATCTACAAAATCACTGGTATTTTTTTCAAGCGAAAGCTGCGCGGTTTTTATTTCGGCTTGCAGCTCCTCAAGCAAATCCTTTTTAATCACCTCGCGCACGCTTTCCAGCACCGATTGCGTGATTTCGGCCTCTAACCGCGGTCTGACATGCCCGGTTACCCGAGACACCAGCTCCGGCGTGATGCCCAGTGTTGGATCGTCTTGCCGTTTTGCCTTAGGCTCAACCTCAACGCTCGGCTTTGGCTGGTAAACCTCTGTTAGTAATGGAATTTTTTTATCTGCCACCATATTCTCTATTCATAACGCCCTCTATTCACAGCATTCACTATTCAACTGAAAGTGAGTTAGCTTGAGCATGGTCAATGGTTTTAATTTCATAGCCTCTGTCACGATAAAACTTATACCGTTGCCGGGCCGCGATTTTATCGTGCTCATCATCGCCCACCAGCTCTACCAGATGCGTAAATCTGCTGAAAAACCCCGGTGTGCTGGGCGTTAAATTGATCAACATATCATCCTGCAGCAAGGCGTTCTCCTGCCAGTGAATAATGACTGGCGTTTGTTTTGCCAATGTGTGATTTACCAGCACATTCGGCAGAAAACTTTCAGGTTTCTTTTGCCACAAACCGGCACTCACTTTACCCGCCATGCCTTCATCATCCGCCAGAATGGTCACCAGCCGACGTTTTGACAACGAGGACTGAACCAGATCTGATATTGTCTGAGGCTTATCAGCAACATTAAAATAAAAATCAATGCGTGTCATGATTTAATTTAACTATCACTTATTATTTGTACGCGTTATTTGGCTTTTGCAGAACGCCGCACTAAAAATGTCGTTAACAGTGGAACCGGGCGGCCTGTACCGCCCTTTTCTTTACCTGATTTCCATGCGGTTCCTGCGATGTCCAAGTGTGCCCAATCGTACTTTTTAGTATAGCGCGATAAGAAGCAAGCCGCGGTAATACTGCCGCCAGCGCGCCCGCCGATATTGGCCATATCGGCAAAATTGCTATCCAGCTGCTGTTGATAATCCTCCCACAACGGCATATGCCAGGCACGGTCGTGCGAGATTTCTCCGGCTTCTAACAGCTCTTTTGCCAAAGCGTCTTTATTGCTGAACAAACCACTTGGGTGGTGTCCCAAGGCAATGACACAGGCACCGGTCAGTGTCGCAATATCGACCACTGCGCTTGGCTCAAAACGCTCGGCATAGGTGAGCGCATCACACAGAATCAGGCGGCCTTCAGCATCGGTATTCAGCACTTCAATCGTCTGCCCGGACATGCTGGTGAGGATATCGCCCGGCTTAATGGCGCCTGCGTCCGGCATGTTTTCACATGTGGGGATAATGCCAACCGCATTTATCGGCAAATCCATCTCGCCGATGGCTTTAAATGTACCGAGTACGCTGGCCGCACCGCACATGTCATACTTCATTTCATCCATGTCGGCGCCAGGCTTAATTGAAATGCCGCCTGTGTCAAAAGTGATGCCCTTGCCCACAAGCACAACCGGCTTTTGCTTTTTATTGCCTTTCAGATGCTGCAGCACAATCAGGCGCGGCGGTTGCTTGCTGCCCTGCGCGACCCCCAGGAACGACCCCATACCCAGCTTTTCGATTTCGGCCTTGTCTAACACCTCCACTTTGAATCCATACTGTTTGGCAAGTTTTTCAGCCTGCTCGCCTAAATAGGTCGGCGTACAGATATTGGGCGGCAAATTACCCAGATCTTTGGCCAAACACACGCCGGAACTAATTGCCAGGCCAAGTTTTATGCCGGCCTCAGCTTGTGTGTTTTCAGGTTTGGTGACATAAATCGCGATTTTATTCAGCGCCTTCGGTTCAGCTTTTTTGGCTTTTATGGCGTTCACCTGGTAAGTCGCATCCATCGCGACTTCCACCAATTGAGCGACTTTACTATGAATATCTGATTTCTTTATAGGCAATTCAGTCAAGAAAATGCTCGCGCTGGCAACGCCCTTCGGCAGTGCCTTAATCGCTGCGCGCACGGCCTGGCGATAATGACGCTCGCCGAATTCTGCCTGTTTACCCAAACCCACCAGCAGAACACGTGCTGCGGCTATCCCCGCAACCTGGTGCAGCACTAGCATGGCGTTTAATTTGCCTTCCATATCGCCATTTTTCAGCACTGCACTGATGGCTTTGTTGGAAACAATATCTATTTTTTTTGCTGCATCCGTTAACTTGCGGCCCTCAAATACGCCTACAATCAGGCAATCTGAGCGTTGTTTTTCAGGATTTCCGTTTTTTATGCTAAATTCCATTTTATTCTCTTTTAATTTTTACCAAATTCAGGCTAATTCTACCCTACTTAATTATCTAGCGTTTTGATGCGAATTCAAAGCGCAATATTGAACATATTTAAATTGAAAATATTCAAAAAATCTTTATCGCATGAGCTTATCGGCACCGCCAGTGCAATGTTCTTTATATTGATCGGCATTGTCATCGCCCAGCGCGCCGGCCATTTGGTGCAGCTTGCCGCAAAAGGCATTCTGCCCAACGATGCGATTAATATCATACTCGGCTTTAACATGGTGAAATTCCTGCCGATGATTTTATCTTTAAGTATCTTTCTGGGCGTTTTACTTACGCTTACGCGCTGGCATCGCGATTCTGAAATGGTGGCCTGGTTTAGCTCGGGCTTAAGCATTACCCAATGGATACGCCCCATTTTAACCTTTGCCACGCCCATCATTGTTGTCATCACGCTTTTAAGCCTGTGGGTGATGCCTTGGGCCACACAAAAAGGCCAGGATTTCAGAACTCAGCTAAAAAGCCGTGACGAACTCTCATCCATCAGTCCGGGAGTGTTTAAGGAATCCAATAGCGGCGACCGTGTTTACTTTGTAGAAAGCTTTGATGAACTTGGCGACGTAGTAAAAAATATCTTTGTACAGTCCACACAGCATCAAAAAACCGGGGTGATTGTAGCAAGTACTGGCTACCGTAAAAAAGAACTAAATGGCGACAATTTTCTGGTATTGGAAAAAGGCCGCCGTTATGAGGGCAAACCAAATTCCGCGGAAGTTTCAACCACAGAGTTCGAGCGCTATGCGATACGCGTCCAAACCAAGGAAGCTGCTCCAGAACCGTATTCCAAGCAAGCCATAACTACCAAACAGCTATTGCTGGAAAAAAGTCCCGGTAACAAGGCCGAGCTGCAATGGCGGTTGGCCATTCCAATCTCCGCACTGGTGCTGGTGCTGCTGGCAGTTCCCATTAGCTTTGTTGATCCGCGTGCGGGGCGCTCGCTCAACCTCATCTTTGCACTGGTCATTTATATCATTTACAACAACGTGCTCAGTATCTTTCAAGCGTGGGTCACGCAGGGCAGAATAAGCGCCATGGTCGGCCTGTGGCCGGTGCATCTGTTTTTTCTGATGCTGGCATTTTATATGTATTATCGACGCAACCATCTGCTGCCATTGATGCCAAAATTTCCGGCCATTCTTTCCAAGGCTTGGTCAGGTTATCAAAGAAAATCCAGAATACGATGAAAACGCTTAACCGCTATTTTTGGCAAGAAACCAGCGTCAATATTTTGATGATCATGCTGGGCCTGCTCGCCATGTTCTCGTTTTTTGATTTAATCCAGGAGTTGGACAGCCTTGGCCAAGGCAGCTATGGCATTAGCCAGATGCTGGTGTTTGTATTATTGAGCGTACCTGGGCACGTGTACGATGTAGTGCCAGTCGCTGTGCTGGTCGGCATGATGTATAGCCTGGGCACGCTGGCACGCAATTCTGAGCTCGTGGTCATGCGTGTGAGTGGGATATCTTTGCTGAATATCGGTTTAATTCTGCTTAAAGTCGGTTTATTGTTCACCGTCATTACTTTTGTGGTCGGTGAGCTGATTACGCCAATCAGTGAAAAAATGGCGCAGCGCATGCGCATAAAGGCAACCGATTCGGTGGTGGCACAAGACTTCAGATCCGGCTTATGGGTAAAAGACGGCAAAAGCTTTGTGAATGTTGAAACCGTTTTGCCCGATGCCAGTCTGTTGAATGTGCATATTTATGAGTTTGACCAGGACTTCAAATTGCGCAGCATCAGCATTGCCAAAAAAGCTGATTTTGCTGACGAACATTGGGGATTAAGCGAAGTCACGCAAACGAAATTTAATACGCATCAAAAAATCGAGCAGACCAGCGTCCTGACGCAATTTTTTAACAAGGCCAACTGGAAATCACTGATTCGCCCGGAGTTGCTCAATGTGCTGCTGGTTGCGCCGGAGAAAATGTCGGCATGGAATTTGTACTCATTTATCAACCACTTAGAAACAAATAAGCAGAAAACTACCCGGTATGAAGTGGCGCTTTGGTCTAAAATGATTTATCCGCTTGCCTGTATGGTCATGGTGATTTTGGCACTGCCTTTTGGCTTTTTACAGCAACGCGCCGGTGGCACCAGTGCCAAGATTTTTACTGGCGTCATGCTGGGCGTGGCATACCAGATTATGAATCGGGTGTTTATTCATTTGGGGGTGCTGAATGATTGGCCGCCTTTAATGAGCGCAATTACTCCTACGGTGATATTTTTGATTGCAGGGTTGAGTTTGCTATTTGTGATTGAGCGCAGATAAGTAAAGCTAAGCCACACGGATAAAGCGCGTTTTTAACAACCTGTCATGCAAAAACAATCGGTCTTTATCCACCAAAGCCCAAACAAAGCCTAACCCAAGAGCCAATACTGATGCGCTTGCCAGGGCGTATCTAATTAGCGCCTGTTTTATACTTAGCGTGGTATTTTGCTGATTCACCAGTTTGATTTTCCAGGTCTGTGCCGCTAAAGTCTGCCCGGTTTTGCTCCAGCACCAAACAAAATAGGCGCCTGCCACCAACCATAAAGACAATCTCAAGTAAAAAAGCTTGTAGGGTGTTGTTGCCTCACCAAACAATCTCACAAAAATCCATGTGCACAGCATCCACAATGCGATCAACAATAACAGCTCATAGATGCAAGCAGCAAAAAGCCTAAGACGGGTAACATTTTTGGTCATATTAGCTTCACTCACAGTGTAAAAAAGCCCGCTATCGAATCAATAGCGGGCCGGCATTTCTAATCTCAGAAAATAAAAAATTACTCTAAACTTTAAGTTATGCCAAGATTCTGAATTACTCCAAGTCTGGTCCGTATTCCAATTCGGCAGATTCCTTGCGCAGCTTTGCACGCTCCGCCTCAGGCAATTTTTGATGCTCAGCCCATTTTTTGCGAATTTCATCCTGCTTCTCCGGGCTAAGCGCATGAAACTGCACATATCGTTTGCGCGCATTTTCACGTTCATAAGGCGTCATGCGACTCCAGCTGTTAAGGCGCTTTTGCACACGCTGCTGCTTTTGCGCATCCATTTTCGGATAGTCCTTGGCGATATCCAGCATTTTTTCGCGCTGCCAGGGTCTTAAAGTATCCCACTCCGGCCCTAATGGCGCTAGAACCTTGCGCTGCTCTTCAGTAAGTTGGCTCCATGTTTGAATTGGCGCCCCATTACCAGTGTCATCATTCACCGATGATTTAATACTGCCGATATCGCCCATTGCCACCAAGGTATTTTCTTTTGAACAGGCAAACCCGCTTACTTGTAGACTGATTACTACAGTTGCTAACAACAATATATTTTTATTCATTCAAGCACGACTTCTTCTTATATACACTCTAAAAGATATTTAACTATAACTTAGTCTGCCCATTGTTTAAATAAGGCTCAAAACTCCTGTCGACAAAGGCTTCCGGTGGTAAATCCGCGCTTAGCAAAAATGCATCGCTAGAATCTTTTTGGCCAAATGACTGCATGATCACAAAACCAGTAATAATTGCCGCCAGCACCAGGCCTGTACTAGCAATGCGATGATGTTCCGCCCATAAATAGATGTTACTCAAGGTGCCATCGCGATTAACGCCCGTGCCGGTAATTTGCTGTGCATGCACTTTTACCGCACGCTCGCGGCCGTTTTCTAACTGTTTGAGCGTGCGCATGCTCAAACGCTTGGCGTGCGCATCCAGTAAGCCAGTAATCTGCTTGGCTTGCGCGTCTAATTTGTCATTGTGTAACTCTTGATCGGTGTTGTCCATGTTATGACTTTACTCCTAAATTCGCCATTGCTTTACTACCTAATCCCTGTTTCTGCAAAAGAGCAGCCAAGGTATGTACCGCGCGTGAGCAGTGTGTTTTAACGCTACCCTCCGAGCAGCCCATTATTACAGCAGTTTCAGCAACATCCATATCTTCCCAGTAACGCAGTACAAAGGCCTCGCGTTGACGCGCGGGTAGCTTTTCAATCGCCTTCTCGATGATCACCATGGTCTGGCTACGTTCAAGTTGTACCATGGGGTTATCCGACTCATCTTCAACATCAATGGTGTCAAGCGGATCATGATCTTCCTCGCCATCTTTGCCAGCGCCAAAAGACGACAATAGCGTTGTCCACAAGTTGCGTACTTTCTGCCTGCGCCAGAAATCACGCATGGTATTCTGCAAAATGCGCTGAAACAGCATGGGATACTCTGCAACGGGTTTATCGGCATATTTTTCAGCCAACTTTAACATAGCATCCTGCACAATATCCAGCGCTACGTGGTCATCGCGCACAGCATACACTGTTTGCTTGAATGCGCGTCGCTCCACGTCCCGCAAAAAATCTGATAATTCTTGAGAACTAGCCATGAATTTCGTTATTTACTCAGTGGGTATAAGTATATCAGCTTTAAGTTTTGTACTGACTGTGGTTCCCAGGCTAACTTGTTTTCGCCCAGCTTTTGGTTACAATCCCTATAATACTTGATAATACTTGGTTCGGTCGGGAGTTGAGCAGAATTATGGCGCGCATTTTATTGCTGATTGTTTTAGTCTGGATATTGTATCTAATCGTGAAACGCTTTATCGCAAACGCAAATCCAAAGCCGACACAATCTGGCACGGAAGAGAAATTCGTGCAGTGTTCACACTGCGGCTGTCATGTGCCGATGAGCGAAAGCCTGATCAAAAACGGCAAAATCTACTGTAACAACCCGGAATGCCAGAAATAGCATGGCGATTGATTTAGTTGCGCATTTGGACGCCAAGATAAACACCACGCGCTGGCACAGCCTTAAGCTTTACAACGCATATCGCTTTCTGATTGCACTGCTGCTGATGGTCACACAAGACCTGATCAGCGATAGCCGTTGGCTGCAAAGCGCCAATATGACAGTGTCTGCCGATTTATTCTCGGCCTTAATCGTTGGCTATTTTGTTTTCAGCATCATTTCAGCCATTTTTACCTGGCTGGAAAAACCCGATATTGACATCAGTCTGCCGATTCAGATCATCATCGATATTATATTTATTGTGCTGATGATGCATGCGCAGGATGGTAGCCAAGGCGGGATCGGCTTATTGTTAATCATCGCCATCGCCAGCATCAGTTTAATCAGCGAAGGCCGCTTAGCCTTGTTCTATGCGGCTATCGCCAGTATCGGCATTTTGCTGGAGCAATCCTACCGTATTTTATTTATTGACAAAACAGCCGGTGATTACACGCCTGCGGTATTGCTGAGTTTGGGCTGTTTTGCCACGGCCTGGCTGGCGTATAGCCTGGCCAAGCGCGCCAAACAAAGTGAATTATTAGCCTCGCAGCGCGGCCTGGATGTGCAGAATATGGCACAGATCAATGCCTTGATTACGCATGAGATGCAAGACGGGGTGCTGGTAGTAGACCAGGAATTTCAGATCAAGCATCACAACACGCAGGCAGAAGTGCTGCTCGGTCTGGAATCCAGAAACTGGCAGGGAAAACCGCTCAGCGAGGTTTCGCCTGAAATTGCCAGCATGATGCAGCATTGGCTGGAAGAAACGGAACCATTACATGATTTTGCACCGACCAATATCATCACCCCCAATATCCTTAAACTGAACACGCTTTCACGTGAATTGCGACTCAGGTTTCTGCCCATTTCAGAAAACCGTCATCAGGGCGCCGTGATTTTTATTGAGGATTGGTCGCAGATGCAAACGCAGGCGCATCAAGTCAAATTGGCTGCACTGGGCCGATTAACCGCCAATATTGCCCACGAGATTCGCAATCCGCTCAGCGCGATCAGCCACGCCAATCAATTACTGCAAGAAGAAGATACCGACCCAGCCACCAAGCGCATGCTGCAAATCATTGGTGATAATGTACAACGGCTGGATCAAATCATTAAGGACGTTCTGGAGCTGAATCGACGCGATCGCACCAACCAGGAGGTGATTCACCTGGAACATTTTATTTTCGATTTTTATACGCAATTTTGCGCGGTAGAGAAAATTCCGGCCTCCTGTTTCAAGCTGACTCTGATTAATGCAGAAACCGTTATTTCATTTGATCGCCGACATTTAAATCAAATTTTATGGAACCTGTGTAAAAATGGCTGGCGTCACTGTAAAAAAGCTGAAAATAGCCTAAAATTGACGCTTGCTTTGACAGAAAAAACAAAAACGGTGCATATCGAAATTAGTGATGATGGCGCAGGCATTCCGGAAAGCGTGCGCAGCCATTTGTTCGAGCCGTTCTTCACGACCGAGAAATCGGGTACTGGGCTTGGTCTTTATATTGCGCGTGAGCTGGCCGATGCCAATGGCGCAAAACTGCAATATAAGTCTTCAGACGCTGGTACGCAATTTATCATCCACATCAAAAAGGTTTAGTAATACATGGCGCAACAGTTTAATTGTTTGGTAGTTGACGACGAAACCGATATTCGCGAGCTGGTAGTATTGACGCTGGAACGCATGGATATCAGGGCGGACAGCGCCGGCAATTTGGAAGAAGCCAAACAACTGTTGGCCAGTAGGAAGTATGACCTGTGTTTGACCGACATGCGGCTACCGGACGGATTGGGACTGGAACTGGTGCAGCATATTTCGGCCAATTACATGGGCTTGCCAGTAGCGGTGATCACCGCTTATGGTAGCGCAGAAAACGCCGTGTCCGCCTTAAAGGCAGGCGCGTTTGATTATTTAACCAAGCCCATTTCGCTTAAGCAGTTGCGCCCGCTTGTGGAATCCGCGCTTAAACTTTCGAGCACCGATGTAAAAGAAACACAAAATACGGGCGATTTAATCGGCAACTCACCCGCCATGAGCTATGTACGCACCATGATAGAAAAACTCGCGCGCAGCCAGGCGCCTGTCTACATCAGCGGCGAATCCGGCAGCGGCAAAGAGCTGGCGGCCAGACTGATTCACAGCAACAGCTCGCGCCGCGACAAAGCCTTTATTGCCGTCAACTGCGGTGCGATTCCTGAAAATCTCATGGAAAGTGAATTTTTTGGTTACAAAAAAGGCGCTTTTACCGGCGCCGCACAGGATACCTTGGGCTTATTCCAGGCCGCGAACGGCGGTACGTTATTTTTGGACGAAGTGGCTGATTTACCACTTGCCATGCAGGTGAAGCTATTGCGCGCAATTCAGGAAAAAAAGGTTCGCAGTGTGGGCGGCACGACAGAAGAAGCGGTGGATGTGCGTATTATCAGTGCGACGCATAAGAATTTAAGCACCCTGATGGAGCAAGGCCTATTCAGACAGGATTTATATTACCGCCTGAATGTCATTCAGCTCAAAATGCCTGCATTACGGGATCGCCCGGAAGACATCCCGGAGCTTACACAAAAACTATTGCAAAAACTGTGTCTGGCGCAGTCGATTGCCGTGCCTGAGCTTGAAGAAAGCGCTTCAAAGCTTATTTCAGAACTGCACTTTGCCGGCAATGTACGCGAGCTGGAAAACATGCTGGAACGCGCGCTGGCCTTGTGTGATGGCCAGAAAATCAGCACTGATGACTTGTTCATGGGTGAAGAAATCAAGGTGAGAAGCGAAGAAGCAGGCCATTTTGACCCGGGTAAAACACTGGAGATCGGCTTGCCGGAATATCTGGAAGACATTGAAAAACGCGCGATTCTAAAAGCCCTGGCCAAAGCCAACAACAATAAAACTGCCGCAGCAAAATTGCTCGGAGTAAGTTTTAGAACGCTGCGTTACAGACTCGCCAAGCTCGGCCTTGCCAAAGAGGAAGATACCGATTTGGAAAGCGATAATTTAGAAGAAAACTAACTGAGCGCGATGACCAGATAACCAATATACAAAGCGCCATTCACCAGCAAATGCCATATGCGGATGCCGCCCTTAGCCATTAAATAACGCATCCAGGCAGCCGCGATCAGCGTCACGATAATCCCCCACAACACTTCTTTGCGCGGCTCCCACGGCGTGAGCATGATACCAATCGCGGGTAATAACGTACCCTGAAACACCATCGCACCGGTAATGTTGCCGAACGCCAGCGTGTCCTTGCCTTTGCGTACCCATAATATGCTGTTCACCTTCTCGGGAAGCTCGGTCGCGATAGGAATAATCAGCAAAGATAACAACAGCGCGGAAATGCCCAGCAGATGCGAAGCTTCTTCCACACCGCCAATAAAGCCTTTCGCACCTGCAATCAACAGGCCCAGACCTAATAAAAGCTGTATCACGATCACTGCCATGTGATTAGGCAGCCCCAATTTACATAAAAACATATCGCTATCGGCTTCTGTGGCATGGCCATCCTCTACCAGGGCTTTAGAAGCGCGTAATGTCACCATCACATAGATAAAATAGATCATCACCATGCAGAAACCTAAACCGTAGCGCACAGCAACCAGACTATGCGGGATGAAGAGCGCGATGGTCGCAAACCCGAATGCAACCAGAAAAAAGTTGAGGTCGCGGGTTAAGCCGGTACGTTCCGGCCTTAAATGTCCGTGTGTGCCACGACGCTTCCATACCGAAACCGCCATCAGGCACACCGACAAAGTAGCCAGCATCAAGGGCGCGCCTAAAATAGCGCCTACGCCGATTTCTTCATTGGTGGCTGCATTTTGTGTGCCTGCAAGCAAAGCAAGCAAGGGCACGGAAGTTTCCGGCAAGGCTGTGCCAACCGCAGCGAAGAGCGAGCCTGTCACGCCCTCAGAAATGCCGAGCTTTTCGCCCAAATGCTCCAGCGCGTTCGTGAACACTTCCGCCGCAATTAAAATTACCACCAACATCGCCAAAAGCAGCACAAAAACCATGGTTTTACCTTTACAATAAACTACTTAATAAACAGAATTTTAGCTGATAACACCCATACTTGCATGCCCAACCAACAATTAAAAACGCATAAATTAAAACTGAACGCGGATGGCTATGTTGAACCTGCCACACAAATCGCTTCACCCAATTATGACGCAAGGCCAGAACACTGTTCGGTGAGCATGATTGTCATTCACAACATCAGCCTGCCGCCCAATGAGTACGGGGGTGCTGGCATCGTGCAATTATTCACCAACCAGCTTAACCCAAATGAACACCCTTACTATGCCGAAATTTACACCCGCAAAGTATCTTCACACTTTCTCATTCGGCGCGATGGTGAACTGATTCAATTTGTGTCATGTCTGCAGCGCGCCTGGCATGCGGGCGTATCAAACTGGCAGGGCCGTGAACGTTGCAACGATTTTTCGGTCGGAATTGAACTGGAAGGCAGTGATTTTGAGGCATTTGAACCAGCACAATATCATGCGCTTAACTTGCTGCTTGAATGTTTGAATAAAACTTACCCCATACAAGATATCGTTGGGCATTCAGATATTGCGCCAGGCCGCAAAACTGATCCTGGACCGTATTTTGATTTGCACAAAATAAAACAAATTAAAAAACTATAATGAAAACATTTATGCGCAACATCTCTTCCTCTCTTTTTATCGGGCTGCTGTCTTTGCTATTGATCGCCTGCGGCGCAAAAGACGATGGAGCAGCTGAAAAATCTGAAAAGAAAGGCCAGAAACCTACCCTCGTTACCGTTACTGAAGTCAAGAACCAAGCGATTGAAACTACAGAAGTGGCCATCGGCTCGCTGGAAGGCCTGGTAGATCCAACGGTGGCAGCAGAGGTAGCTGCTCGTGTGGTTAAAGTGCTTGTCAATCCGGGTCAAACCGTCAAACAGGGGCAACTCATCGCGACTTTGGATGCCGCCGACTTTACCATGCAGCGCAATGAAGCGCAGGCGGAAATTGCGCGCATTCAGGCTTTACTGGAAAACCAGGCCAAAATCGTCGCCCGCAACCAGGCTTTGGTTGATAAAAAATTCATCTCCCAAAACGCGGTGGATAACGACATCGCCCAGCAAAACGTACTGAAACAACAACTTGAAGCGGCAAGAGCGCGCGTCGCCAGCATCAACCACAGCAGCAGCAAAACCAGGGTGCTTGCACCTGTCGGCGGTGTGATTGAGAAAAAAATTGTGGATACGGGTGATTTCGTGCGTGTGGGCGATCCCATCGTGCAAATTGTTTCCAAACAAAGATTGCGCGCGCATTTGCCTTTTCCAGAACACATCGGCGCGCAGCTCAAACCCGGCCTCAAAGTACGGCTGACAACACCCACCAGCGATAAACCAGTCGAAACGGTGATCCACGAACTAAAACCCATGATTACCGAAGGCAGCCGCACGGTAGATGTAATTGCTGACGTGCTGGACGCCCCCGGCTGGCAACCTGGCGCCAGCGTTACAGGCACAGTGATTTTAGGCGCGCAGGCAGCCGCCATGATGATTCCCGAGCAAAGTCTGGTGTTGCGCCCTGCGGGTGAGGTGGTTTATGTCGTGCGCGACAATATTGCATATCAAGCCGTCGTAAAAACCGGCTTGCGCCAAAATGGCATGATTGAACTGCTGGCAGGCTTGAAAACGAATGATGTGATCGTGGTGGACGGCGCCGGCTTTTTGACGGATGGGGCGCCAGTCAAGATTGGTAACAAAAAAGGCTAGATACCATCTTATTAAAATGCTTCTAAAAATTCAAAGTTCTAAATCAGGCAAGGCGCCAGCAAAAAATTGCGACGCCGCATATGTTTGATTATGTAAGGAGTAATTTTTTGCGAGTAACACAGCATGATGACGAAGTTTGGATTTTTAAATGACGCTACCTGAACTATCGATAAAACGTCACGTCCTCGCCTGGATGCTATCCGGCGTCATCATACTATTCGGCCTCATCGCCTACCAGCGCATTGGCGTAGACCGCATCCCTTCTATTGATTTCCCGATCATTATGGTCAACACCACCTTGCGCGGCGCCGACCCGGAAGTGGTCGATACCAGCATCACCAGCGTGATTGAATCCGCCGTCAACACCACACCCGGTATTGAGCATATTGAATCGGCTTCATCGCCCGGCGTTTCCAGCATCAAAATCACTTTTGCGTTGAGCAAAAACATCGATGTAGCGTATAACGAGGTGCAGGCCAAAGTGAACCAGGTGTTGCGCCGCCTGCCCGACGACACCGATCCGCCAACCGTGCAAAAGGTCGATACCAACGCAGCACCCGTGATCTGGCTGGCTTTGAGCGGCGACCGCACCATCCAGCAGCTCAATTTGCATGCCAATAACGTACTCAAGAAGAAATTTGAAACTATTCAGGGTGTAGGCGAAGTGACGCTTGGCGGCCGCCGCGACCGCGTGATTCGCGTCAATGTCTCGCCAGAGCGCATGGCCGCCTACAAACTCACCGCCAACGACTTAGTTTCTGCATTTGATCGCGAACACGTGCAGCTGCCTGGCGGTTTTTTGGTCAGCCAACAGGCGGAACAGCTGATCAAGCTCGATCTTGAGTTTCATAACATCCAAGCACTCGCGGATATGGTCGTGCTCACAAAAGCTGGCGCGCCCATTCGTCTAAAAGACATCGCCACGATTGAAGACGGCATTACAGACAATCGCCAGGTGGCACGCTACAACGGCAAACCCACGGTGGGTATTGGCATGGTGAAAATCGCCAACGCCAATACGGTGGAAATCATTAAAGAAGTCGAGCGCAGGCTTGAACAAGACATTCGCCCCAACTTGCCGCCCGGCATGATGCTCGAAATCTCGAGCAATGACTCCATTTTCATCAACCAGCTTGTCGCGTCGCTTAAAGAACATCTGGTTGAAGGCACCCTGTTTGCCGCGCTGATCGTATTGATCTTTATGCGCTCATTCAGCTCTACCCTGATGATTTGTCTGGAAATCCCCGTTTCGTTGCTAGGCGCAATCGCGGTGATGTATTTTGCCGGCTACACCTTTAACAGCATGACCTTGCTGGCCTTGCTGTTGCTGATCGGCGTGGTGGTAGATGACGCCATTGTGGTGCGGGAAAGCATTCTAAGGCATATGTCGGGCGAAGCTGGTGCTGGCTTAAATGCAATCGATATGAAAAACCCGCGCGCGGTAGCGGCGTTTCGTACCAAAGCCACCGTTATCGGCAGCAACGAAGTGGTATTCGCGGTGCTGGCCTCCTCTGCATCGCTGGTGTGCATCTTCGCGCCGGTGATTTTTATGGACGGCGTCATCGGCATGTTTTTTAAATCGTTTGCCGTGGTGGTCACGTTTGGTGTGCTGGTTTCGCTGTTTGTTTCGCTCACGCTTACGCCCATGCTGTGCTCGCGCTATCTTAGCGTTACCCATAATGAAAATGCGCTTTATCGGGTTATCGGCCGCGGATTGAATGGTCTCGAAAGCGTTTACAAAAAATTGTTGCACTTCGCGCTCGATCACCGTGGCCTGGTCTTGCTATTCACCGCTGTTTTTGTGGGGGTCACTGGTTATTATTCGCTCAAACATGTCGCTAAAGACTTTGTGCCGGAAGCGGATGAAAGCAGCTTCAGTATCAGCATCAAAACTCCTTTGGGTTCAAGCCTGGCCTACACAGATTCGCGCCTGAAACTGGTTGAAGCCGCTGTGGCCAGCCATAAAGATGAAGTAGCGAGCTATTTTGCCACCATTGGCGCGGGTTCCCGCGGGCAAGTCAACCAGGGCAATATCAATGTACGCCTGAAACCTAAGGAAGAGCGCGCCAAGAGCCAGCAAACTCTGATTAAAGAGCTAAAAAAAGAATTCGACAGGATTCCCGGCGTACGCGCGATTCCGTCACCCACCTCTATCGTGCGCGGTCAGCGTTCAGAGAAACTGCAGTTCAACCTGACAGGCGCAAATTTACAGGAAATTGGCCGTATTTCGCAGCTGGTGCAGCAAAGCTTGAGCAACAATCCCGACATGGGAAAAGTGGATGTAGATGTACAGCTGGACTTGCCGCAGCTTAATATGCAGATTGACCGCGCACGCGCTGCAACGCTAGGCTTAAACGCCAACGATATTGCCACTGCGGTGAGCTTATATGCAGGCGGCATCAATGTTGCAAAATACAACGACACCACCAGCGATGGCCAGCGTTACGACATCCGCCTGAAGACAAGCGAAACCATGCTTAAAAACGCTGCAGATCTAAGCAAAATTTATCTCCGAAGCGCAAGTGGCGAGTTAGTCAGGCTAGACGCTGTGGCCAGCTTCAAGGCAGAGTTGGGTGCGGCCGTCATTGGCCGCTATGATTTGCAGTATGCGGTTAATTTTTACGCCAACCCCAGCATGCCGCTGGGCGAGGCAGTGGATCTGGTAAATGCAACCACAACCAAACTGGTGCCGCCAAATTACAAGGTAAAATTCACAGGCCAGGCCGAAGAGCTTGGCAAAACCATGAAAAACGTGAAATTTGTGTTTCTACTTGCCTTTGTCCTGCTCTACATGGTGCTGGCGAGCCAATTTAACTCGTTTATTCAGCCTGTTATCATCATGCTCGCGCAGCCGCTCGCTATCATCGGCGGCCTTATCGCTCTTTTGATTTCGGGCGACACGCTCAATATTTTCTCGATGATAGGCCTGGTGTTGCTGATAGGCCTGGTTGCCAAAAACTCGATTCTGCTGGTGGATTTAACCAACCAACTGCGTGAAAAAGGTGCCAGCATCAACGACGCACTGAAGGAGGCCTGCCCGATAAGGCTGCGCCCGGTACTGATGACTTCACTTACCATTATTTTGGCGCTATTGCCCGCCGCATTGGGCTTGGGCGCAGGCAGCGAAACCAACCGGCCACTTTCAGTCGCCATTATCGGCGGCATGATTTCATCAACCTTGCTGACTTTGGTCGTGGTGCCGGCAGCGTATTCACTGGTGATGAATGGGCTAGAAAAGCTCCAAACCAGAAAATTTAAAACGAATTAAGCGTTTTTTCTAAAAAGAACATGCTCTGCAAGGCAATATCCATGCGGCTCGCAGAGCATCTATTTTTCGCTATTTACGAGTTTTTGCACTACCAGGCTCCCCACCATATCACCCTGCACATTGACTGTGGTACGCAAGGTATCGAGCAGGCGGTCTATCGGCAGCAAAATCGCAATGGCCTCAGCAGGCAAGCCGACCGATTGCAGCACCATCACCATCGTGACCATGCCTGCGCTGGGGATGCCTGGCGCGCCCATAGCGGCGATCATGGCGGTAAAAAATACAATCAGCTGCTGTGTCAGGTTAAGATCCACGCCGACCAGATTAGCGACAAACAGCGCGGCGGCGGCTTCATATAAGGCGGTACCATCCATGTTAATGGTGGCGCCAAGCGGAATCACGAACCCGGCGATTTCTGGCTTGACCTGTAAATGCTGCGCTGCACAACGCAGGGTAACCGGCAAGGTAGCCGAGCTTGAGCTGGTGGCAAATGCCGTCACCAGAGCCTCGCGTGCCCCGCGCCAGAACCAGAGCGGTGACTTGCCTGTAAATAAATACAGCGCCAATGGCAATATCACGATGCCGTGCAACAGCAGCGTGCCGATCACGACCGCCACAAACTTGGCCAGCGTGCTCAGCATCGCAACATCCTGCACCGCAACCAGTTTGATAAGCAACGCCATAATGCCGAGTGGCGCTAAGCACATCACCCAGCCTACGATGCTCATGGTGATTTCCAACCCTTCCTGCAACAGAGATAAAGTACTTTTATAACGCTCGCCGCCCATGACTAGGGTGATGCCTAATATCAGCGCAAACATTACCACAGCCAACACATTGCCCTGCGACAGTGCCGCAAACGGATTCACAAATAAGCCATGTAAAAATTGTGCGAAAAATTCAGGCAGCGGCAATTGCTTCGCTTCAAAGTTCTGCATGGCATGCTCAAACATCGGCAGACTCAATCCGCTGCCCGGCTTGAAGTAAAGGCTGGCGGCCATGCCCAGCACCATTGCAATCCCCATGGAACATACAAAAAACAGGAGTGTGGCCACCCAAACGCGATGCATTTGCTGATGCTGGCGCAAATTGGCAATGCCCACGGTGATTGAGCAGAACACCAGTGGAATCAAGATCATTTTGAGCAAATCGATAAACAGCGTGCCAATCAGGCCAGAGGCATACAGGCCGCCCAGTGCGACAGGGTTTTCTGCACCTAGTGTTTGAAAATACAGCCCGACAGCAACACCAGCAATTGCCCCGATTAAAATTTGGGTGTTAAGGCTAGGCGGTTTCATCTTTAATCATTTTTCGCTCAAACACGGCTGCAAAAAAGCCATCGGTGCCGTGCAGGTGCGGCAATAGTTTTAAATATTTGCCTGTATCCAGTTTGATGTGCTGCTGGCTTAGGATCTCATTGGCTGGGATCAAATTAAATTCAGGATGAGCACTTAAAAACGCTTCGGCAATCTTCTCGTTTTCGTCCTGCAACAGACTACAAGTGGCGTAAATCAAACGCCCGCCTGCCTTGGTGAGCTTGGCCGCGCGCGCCAGAATATTGGCTTGTTTGATATTCAATTCCCGCACATCTTGTTCAGTCTGGCGCCATTTTAAATCCGGGTTACGTCGCAAAGTACCGAGGCCGCTGCATGGTGCATCCACCAGCACACGGTCGAACTTGCCATTGAGGCGTTTTAATTTCTGGTCATTTTCACTTGTAATCACTTGCGCATGCAGATTGGATAAGCCTGAGCGTTTTAAGCGTTGCCCCAGGTTGTGCAGGCGCTTTTCCGATACATCGAACGCATACAAACGCCCTGTGTTTTTCATCAGCGCGCCGATGGCCAGACTTTTACCGCCTGCACCTGCGCAGAAATCCGCCACCATCTGGCCGCGTTTTGGCGCGACCAAATAGGCCAATAACTGGCTGCCTTCGTCCTGCACCTCAATTTTACCTTCGGTGAATAATACATGGCGGCTGATGCCCATGCGATTGGGCATGCGGATGCCGACAGGCGAGTACGGCGTCGCTTTAATGACATCTTCGTTAGAAGTGTTTTCGGCCAGCATTTTTTTCAGCACGTCATCACGATTGCCTTTGATAGTATTGACACGTAAATCCAGACTCGCCTGCTCGAACATGCTGCGGCAAATCGTCAATGCTTCTGCTTCGCCATATTGTGCCACCAGCTTATCCCACAGCCAATCACGCACGTCCGCCTGCACGGCCAAAGGCAAATTTTCGGTTGATTTGGCCTTAATCGCGTGCGCCCATTCGGTTTGCTGTTCGTTCAATACCGATTCAAGCTCACGGATGCTCTTGCCCTGCACGCGCAGCAGCCACGCCAGTATGAGCTTGCGCGCATCATCCGGGTCGTTTTCCTCATTGGCGGCAACCGTACTTAAATAACGCAGACGGCGCAGCACGCCATACACGCTTTCAGCCACAAAAGCACGGTCTTTGGTGCCGAGTTCGCGGTTGTTGCGAAAAAACTCACTCAATTTGGCGTCCGCAGGACTATTGAAATCAAGCAGATTAGCCAGCACCACGGCGGCCTGACGGATTAGATTTGCATTCATTGTTTATCTTTATAAAAATTTAGTTAATTGTTTTGCTAATGATTGACGGTGGGGCGGTTGGTATTAATGCGGGTTGCCACCATTTCAACCACATCGCCATTTTTCTCTGTTTTACGAATCTTTACCGGCACGAATTGATAATCTATCGCCAGCCACAACTCGGTCTTTTCATCCACATCACTATTGCTGTGCGTGATATGGATGGTTTTTAGCTCGCCCAGGACGCTGTTAATGTTCTCCTCACCTTCAAAGCTATAGTCATAAGTTGCTAGCTTCCTGCCTGTGGCAATATGAATCTGCATCGTTTGCAAAGGCGCCACATACATAAATTGGTACATAAAACTCAGTATATCTTGCGTGCCTTCGGGCAGATCCTCAGTTTTGGTGCCTTTTGCGGTCTGCAAGGTCACTTTATTGGTTTTCCAGTCAAAATTGGCAATGCGGGTTTTATCTGTTTTGTTGCCAAACTGGTATAAATAAGTCTTTGGCTGCAGCCCTATCTTGGTCAGTTCGCCCTCACTGGTTTGCAATAAATCTGGGAACAGCAATGCAACGATACCGCTACCTTCAGTAAGCCATTTCAATTGATATTGCTTATTGTCGATCAGATTGTAAGTGATTTTGGCCTTGCCTTCAGCGCTACCGTCTATTTTTGTGCGCACATCAAAATCCGTTTCTACATACTGATACGCGTTTTCGTTAATCACCAGGCCTGTATCCTCCGGCTGCAACGCTTCCGGTGGCGGGCTGGGTTCGCTATTTTCTGTTTGAGGCTGTGGTATGTTTTCAGCGACAGGCTCCGGGTTTGGTGCCGCATCCGTCACCTCCGTCTCATGCACTTGATTCGGCGCTTCAGTTTCTGGAGGCTCAGCAGCTTCAGGCGGCTTGGCCGGTGGCACCGGTTCTGGAATGGCCGCTTCTTCCGGAATTGACGTTTCTACTGTTTTAACCACCGCTTTAGGCATCTGAATGCTTGCCTCGATCAGATGCATTTCCTTTTTTAAGTCAGGTAATGTTAAATCAAGTTTCCCCAGTAAAAAAAAATGCAGTACAACCGACACGGCCAAAGCAAGCCCAAGCCGTTTGTAGCCGGGGTCATTCAGCACCTGTTCAAGCTTACTCCACATGAATATTGGTTAGCGTTTGCTCAAAATTACTGCCGTCTTCATCCGTAAGCTTATAGCGCACCGGCAGATAATACTGATCTTCTGCCAGCCACAGCTGTTTTTTCTCGGTTCCTGCCGTAGCCTCGTTTGAGATATGCAATGTTTTATAGCTTGTTTTTGCAATGTCCAGCTTTAACCCGCGCGCAATCACTTTGTATTGATATTGATGCAGTTTTTTGCCTGTTGTCAGCGTCACATTGACCTCATCTTTTTTAGGTGGCGTAAACATAAATTGATAAACGTAGCTCGCCAGATCTTGCGTACCTTTGTTTAAAGTTTCGGTTCTGCGCTCGCCTTTTACCTGCATACTGAGCATATTTTTTGCCCAATTAAAATCTGCAGTCAAAGTCTTCTTGGCGCTATGTCCCTGATGCAGCTCAAAATGACTTGGCTTCAAACCCTGACTGGTAACCGCGCCCGTGCTGGTAAGCACGCGCTCACCCATTAAGGCATAAACGCCAAGTCCTTTGGTCACGGATTTAATGCGGTACTGTTTGCCATTTTGCGTGAAGCTTTCTTTCACCTTGGCGAATTGTTTGCCGTTGCGGGCGACATCGTATTCAAGCTGGATACTTTTTGGATAGGCTTGTGCCGGGCTTGCGCCCAAGAAACATATCGGCAACAGCAACAAAATAATGAATTGCGATAATCTCAACATGCACTTCTTTCGTAGACCGAGCCAAAATTGTGTTGGTTCATTTAACGCATCACGACACGATGCGTTGTCTGGGCTATTAAGGAAGCCCTAAACAACGACCGTAGGCGCTTCGCCTGCCTGCTGCTCACGAATATGACCGATCACTGACACTGATTCACCCGCTTCAATCAACAAAGACTCTGCTGCATCCGCATATTCTTTTGCCACAATCACTACCATGCCGATACCGCAGTTAAAAGTACGGTACATCTCGTCTTCAGCCACATTGCCCTGTGCTTGCAGCCAGGTAAACAAAGGCGGCATTGTCCAACTGCCTTTGGTGATCTCAGCGGTGAGGCCTGCCGGCAGCACGCGCGGCACGTTCTCGGTAATACCGCCGCCGGTGATATGCGCCATGCCTTTCACCGGCATCGTCCAAATCAGTTTAAGCAGCGATTTCACATAAATTCTGGTCGGCGCCATCACCACGTCCTTGAATTTCCGGCCATGGAAATCCGATTCAAAATCGATGCCCGATTTTTCAATCAGCTTGCGGATCAGCGAGTAACCATTGGAATGCGCACCGCTGGAAGCCAAACCCAGCACCACATCGCCTGCTGCGATCGTTGTGCCATCAATGATGTTGGCTTTATCCACACAGCCCACCGCAAAGCCTGCCAAATCGTACTCACCGGCCGGGTACATGCCTGGCATCTCGGCGGTTTCGCCGCCAACCAGGGCGCAGCCCGATTGCTCGCAGCCTTCGGCAATGCCTTTGATCACCTGTGCGGCCGTGCCGACTTCCAGCTTGCCGCAGGCAAAGTAATCCAGGAAAAATAGCGGCTCGGCGCCTTGCACGAGAATATCGTTCACGCTCATGGCCACCAGATCAATCCCCACGGTATCGTGCTTATTCAGCTCAAACGCCAACTTTAATTTAGTACCCACACCATCGGTGCCGGAAACCAGAACCGGCTCTTTGAATTTTTGCGGCACTGCGAATAACGAACCAAAGCCGCCAATGCCGCCCAGTACTTCAGGACGCATGGTGCGCTTGGCGAATGGCTTGATTTGCTCCACAAGCGCATCGCCTGCTTCAATATCAACACCCGCATCGCGGTAACTAATGGAAGTTTTATCTGATGTATTTGTAGTCAAAGCTATGCTCGTTTCTAAATCTTGGGGTTAATTACAACGCTGTGGGTTTATTTAAGTATAATTTGCCAGATAGCATTTTAACGCACTATGCCTAATGAACCAAAAAAACACTACAAACCACAATTCTAGCAATAATTTTTTAGCCAACAATCGTTGGCTGATCCTCGCTACGCTTTTTGTATTTTTCATTTATTTGCTGCTACCCGTGCTCACGCCCTTTTTAATCGCGGCGATATTGGCCTATATCTGCGACCCGCTGGTAGACAAGCTCAGTGTATGGGGTATGGGCAAATTCAGACTCGGCCGCACGCTTGCCACGGCATTGATGATGCTGGCGATATTCGCTGCCATATTTTTACTATTTTTAATATTAATCCCGCTCTTGCAAAAAGAATCTTTGCTCATCGCGGAGCGGCTCCCCGTCTTCATCGGCCGTATTCGCGATTCGATTGAACCCTGGCTGCACGCCAGATTCGGCATTCATTTCGATGTAAACAGTGCGCAAATTCAGGAACTTATCACAAAAAACTGGAAATCTGCGGGAGATATCCTCGGCAGCATTCTGCAAACTGCTGGCAGTCACGGCCTGGCCTTGATGGGCATAGTCGCCAATACCCTGTTGCTGCCGGTGGTGCTGTTTTACCTGCTGCGCGACTGGGATGGCTTTATTGCAAGTATCGGCCAATTGGTGCCGCGTGACTGGCACGATAAAACCGTGACCGTTGCCAAGGAAATCGACCAGGTGCTTGCCGAATTTCTGCGCGGACAACTGATGGTGATGCTCGCCATGAGCCTGTTTTACACCATTGGCTTGTGGATTGCGGGACTCGACATGGCGTTGCCGATTGGCTTGATTGCAGGCTTGCTGGGCTTTGTGCCCTATTTGGGCATTGCGCTGGGCCTGGCATTGGCGCTGCTTGTCGCGGCATTGCAATTTACCAGCTTTGGGCAGGCCATCCCTGTTCTTCTGGTATTTGGCATCGGCCAGTTACTGGAAGGCATGGTGCTCACGCCAAAGCTGGTGGGCCATCGCATCGGCCTGCATCCTGTCATCGTGATTTTCGCCTTGCTGGCCGGTGGCCAACTATTCGGCTTTGCGGGCGTGCTACTTGCACTGCCAGTGAGTGCGGCAATTGCGGTTGGTTTGCGCCACACCCGGGATAGCTATCTGGGTAGCGATGCCTATTTAAAATAATTTTGTTTTATTAACAATAGGCATGAAGCAACTCCTTTTAGACATCAAGCCCGCCGCTGCACCTTCGCTGCAAAATTTTGTGGCGGGACGTAACGCCGAGGCGATCGCCAGCCTGAACGCTGCGTTTAACAGCCAGGCGCAACCACGTTTTATCTACTTGTGGGGCGAAACCGGCAGCGGAAAAAGCCATTTATTATCGGCCTGCGAGGCAATAGGGGCGCGGGTTGCAGACGATGTGCATTTGCTTGACAATGAAACGCAGATTGATTTATTTAACACCTACAACCAGCTTAAGGAAACCGGCGGTACTCTGATTACAGCCGGCTTGCACGCACCTGCACAAATGGGCTTGCGTGACGACCTCGCCACGCGCCTGGCCTGGGGACTGGTGTATCAACTGCATCCGCTGAATGACGATGAAAAGGCGCAGGCCTTAAAACAACATGCCACTGAACGCGGCATGAAACTACCCGACGAAGTCGTCGACTACTGCCTGCGCTACTTGCGCCGCGATTTACCTACCTTAATGGCGACATTGGATGCGCTGGATGAATGGTCGCTAACGACCCATAAGCCGATTACCTTGCCGATGCTGCGCAAATTATTACAACTGAATTTAGAACTTTAACGATCAGAACCCATGCTTAGAGTCACTGAAATTAAACTGCCTTTAACCAGCGCGACAGACAAGGGGCATTCAAACAGCGAAATCAAAGCTGCATTAATCAAAAAGCTGGGCATTAACCCGGCTGATTTAATCGAGTTTTCCATTTTTAAACGCGGCGTGGATGCGCGCAAAGCCAACGCGATTTTATTGGTGTATTCGCTGGATGTCAGCGTGAATAACGAGGCTAAACTGTTAGTCAGATTCGCCAAAGACCCGCATGTCAAGCCGGCGCCGGATACCAGTTATCAATTTGTGGCTTTTACGCCCGATAGTTTTGCTGCCGCGAAGAAAAGCGAGAATTTAACTACAAAGGTGAGGCAAGGCGACAACGAGAGAGCTTCGCAGATAGTACACAAAGTACAGCAAGAAGCGAGCGAGGCAGTCAACGCTGCATCGCCGAGAGAGTTAAATTTGCAGCCGCGTCCGGTCATCGTGGGCTTCGGCCCTGCCGGTATTTTTGCAGCGCTCATTCTGGCGCAATCCGGCTTTAAGCCGATTGTGCTGGAGCGTGGCAAGCGCGTACGCGAGCGCACCAAGGACACCTGGGATTTTTGGCGGAAATCCAAGCTCAATCCGGAATCCAACGTGCAATTCGGCGAAGGCGGCGCGGGCACCTTCTCCGACGGCAAACTTTACAGCCAGATAAAAGACCCTAAACATTACGGCCGCAAAGTCTTGCAGGAGTTTGTAAAAGCCGGCGCGCCGGAAGAAATTATGTACGTCAGCCACCCGCATATCGGCACATTCAGGCTGGTCGGCATGTTGGAAGAAATGCGCAAAACCATTGAATCGCTTGGCGGCGAGATTCGTTTCGAAAGCCGTGTGGATGATATTGAAATCGAAGACAGTGAGGTGCAAGGCGTGGTGCTGCAAACCGGCGAGCGCATCGCCACCAATCACCTGATCCTGGCAGTTGGCCACAGCGCACGCGACACATTCGAGATGCTTTATAAAAAAGGCATTTATATCGAAGCCAAACCATTTTCAATTGGCTTTCGCATCGAGCATCCGCAATCGCTCATTGACCGCGCACGCCACGGTGCGAATGCGCAGCACCCCATTTTGGGCGCGGCCGATTACAAGCTGGTGCATCATGCCAGCAACGGACGCAGTGTTTACAGCTTTTGCATGTGCCCGGGCGGCACGGTGGTTGCGGCGGCTTCAGAAGCAGGCCGCGTAGTGACCAACGGCATGAGTCAGTATTCACGTAACGAGCGCAATGCCAATGCGGGCATCGTAGTCGGCATCACGCCGGAAATCGATTTCCCCGGCCACCCACTCGCGGGGATGGCATTGCAGCGTGAACTGGAGGCAAAAGCCTATGCTCTGGGAGGAAATACCTACGCGGCTCCCGGGCAATTGATTGGCGACTTTCTGGCCAACAAACCTTCTACCAAATTTGGCGAAGTGATGCCTTCTTATACCCCGGGTGTGCATCTTACCAATCTGGACTCTGCGCTACCCGAATTCGCGATTACCGCCATCCGCGAGGCGATTCCAGCGTTTGCCAAACAAATTAAAGGTTTTGACCTGGCAGATGGCATTTTAACCGGCGTAGAAACGCGCACTTCGTCGCCGATCCGCATCAAGCGCGATGACGAGAGCCTGCAAAGCATCAACACCAAAGGCTTGTATCCTTGCGGCGAAGGCGCAGGCTACGCGGGCGGTATTTTATCAGCCGGTGTGGATGGCATCAAAGCGGCCGAAGCGGTCGCGCTGAGCATCAACCGTCTGTAACCAAAATCACAGTTGAACATTATATAAAAAAGTATAGTATGGACGTTGTACCTAAATAGACGATTTCTATACTGAGAGGAAATATAATGAAAGCAAATGTGGGTGGTGTTGATCGCGTGATACGCATTGTGGTGGGACTGGCCTTAATTGCCTGGGCATTACTCGGTGGCGGCCCGATGTGGGCATGGATAGGCGTTGTGCCGTTGGCTACCGCGTTGATTAATTTTTGTCCGGCTTATGCCCTGTTTGGCATGAGCACCTGCAAAACCAAGTAATAACAGGTTGTTATGCTGGTACGACAGCGGTTTCTCCAGACGCTGTTTTGCCAAGATTGTCGTGCCAAGTGACAGTAATTTTGTCACCTGCTTTTGCACCTTTGAGGTGGAAAGTAAGATAAGGGTTTTTAGAAATTCCCGTGCCCCATTGCATCTCCAGCACGGGCTGATCATTTAAGGTCGCAGTGACCAGCTGAATAAAATGGGCAGGAATCAGCTGCCCGGCATCATCTTTGCGGCGGCCGGTTTCCATGGGGTGATTAATAATTACTTTCACTTCCGTCACGTCACCAGTCAGCTTGGCGCGCATTTTCATATTCGCTTCCATTAACCGCACCCGTTCTCTAGCACTTCAACCGCCTTGCTATTGGTGTAGTACTTATCGCCTGCTTTCACGATAATCTTGACATCGCTGGTTTCGGCCATTTTGATGCGCGTGATCAGATAAGGCAGCGCGCCATTGCTGAACATGAAATTGCCGATGAGCGCGGTCGGATTATGCTCCACCAGCACGCTCATTGCCTCGGTGTTCGGGATGCGGCTGGTGATTTCGATTTGCACGATTGCACCATTTTCCGCGCGGTCCGGCGCGATAATTTCAATGTCTTTGCTTGGAATTTCATCATTTATCGCCAGATGTGCAGTTGCTTCGTTAAGTTTTTCCGCTTCGAACGCGGCTTTATTCCATACCGCGGCCAGCGCATTAATTGGCAGCATGAATGCGGAAACCGCCGCCCCTGTCAGAATAGTTAAAAAATCTCTGCGTTGCATTAACTGGTTTTCTCGTTTTCCTGCTTACGGCGCAGCTCTTTTAAGCGCGCCTCCACAATCGAATGCTCATAAAAATTGCCGTCTTTGGCTTTCACCGCAAACTCCATCTGCTCGATGGCTTTGGCCAAATTATACTGCCGGTAATACGATTCGCCCTGCGCCTGAAAGCGTAACAGATTTTTGTTTTTTACTGTGTAGGCTTTTGCCAAAATCTCATAGAAATAAGCATCATTGGGGTATAGCGCCTGCTTACCCTGTACCAGTTTTATGGCTTGATCCGGCTGGTTAATCGCTAAAAAATGCTCGGAATAGCCGTATATCAAAGAGCGATGGGTCGGGTACAGCGCCAGCGCTTTTGCATACTGACTGGCTGCGGCTTGCGGATTGTTACGCGCCACTTCCAGTCTCGCACTTAAATTTTCAATATAGGCGTTTTTTGGCGCATTGGCCTTTAGCCATTTCACCTGGTTGGTGGCACCGGTTAAATCATTTTTACGCAGCATCGCCACGGCCAAACCATAATGCTCGGCGGCTTCGCTGGCGAATCGCCGCTCTTTAATATTATCCTCAAACTGGTCTATCGCGGTCTGCGCCAGGCCGTTCGCTGCGCGCAGCTTGGCCCGCACCAGGTTAAATTCCAGGCTATCGGTCACCTGCTTGTACGGCATGGTTTCCACACGATTCGACACATCCGCGATACGCTCTGCCGTAAGCGGGTGCGTGCGCAAAAAACTGGGCGCGCTGCCTTCCACAAACCGTGTGCCGCGCTGCAGTGTGTTAAAAAATGCGGGCATGGCGCGCGCATCAAAACCCGCATTATCCAGAATGCTCAAGCCCACGCGGTCGGCCTCGCGCTCATGCTCGCGCGTGTAATCCAGCTGGCGCTGCACGCCCATAGCCGACGCGGTTGCCATCGCGCCATTGGTCAGTTCCGGGTTAGCGCGCGATACCAGCAATGCCAGCGCGATGCCCGCAATGTTTTTGAATGTATCGTATTTCTGCTGCGCCAGCATTCTGGCCAAGTGCCTTTGCGTCACATGACCAATCTCATGCCCCAGCACACTTGCCAATTCCGATTCGCTATTAGAAGCTAAAATCAGCCCGGTATGCACGCCAATCACGCCGCCCGGCATGGCAAACGCGTTGATCGAATTATCCTGCACGACAAAAAAGTTGAACTTCTGCTGTTTATCCGGGCTGGCGGCGGTGAGCTTATTGCCTAGCGCCTGCACATAGTCGGTGACCTCAACATCCTGCACCACCTCGTCGCTCACCGCCACTTCGCGCATAATCTGCTCGGCAATGCGCTGCTCTTCCAGCGGAGACAACACGGTTTGCGAAACATCCCCTAAGTCGGGCAGGCTGGTGTCCAGATTGGCTGGGCCTGCGTATGGCTTGGCGGACAAAGCTGGCTTGGGTAATGTTGAATTTTGTTGTGGCTTGTTTGCTGCATTTTCAGCTAACGCTGCATTTGCGGCAAGCAATGTCACAATTAATATGGTCTTTAATTTCATTATTGCTATGATAGTGTCTTTAGGCGGCAAGTTCACGCCAAATGATAATTAGAAAATAATTCATAGAAAGTAATTGTATGGGCAAACTGACTCATTTCGACAATAGCGGCCAGGCGCACATGGTAGATGTTGGCAATAAAGCATCCACAAGGCGTGTCGCGGTTGCCAGCGGTGTGATTCAAATGCTGCCTGCCACGCTGCAACTCATTCAACAAGGTAACGCCAAAAAGGGTGACGTGCTTGGCATTGCGCGCATTGCTGCGATTCAGGCCAGCAAAAAGACGTCTGATTTAATCCCACTGTGCCACCCGATTGCCTTAACCAAAGTCGCCATAACGTTTGAAGTGGATGATGCGACGACTTCAATCACCTGCACCGCCACCTGCGAAACCACCGGCCAAACCGGCGTGGAGATGGAAGCGCTCACGGCAGTGAGTATAGGCCTGCTCACCATTTATGATATGTGCAAGGCGGTGGATAGAGGCATGGTGATGAGCAAAATCAAGTTGCTGGAAAAACATGGCGGAAAATCGGGCCACTGGCTTGCGGAATAATCATCAAGAAGGCTTTTAACTAACTGACGGTAAAAAAAGATGATGACAAACCAGCACCAACCTTCACCCAGCAAAGCAAAAGGCGTCATCTATGCCCCATGGGAACATGCTTTCAGCCGCGTATTAACACCGCTGGATGAGTTTATACACCGCCAGACGACAAGCGGCATGTTGCTGATGGGCACAGCGATTATCGCGCTATTTTTGGCGAATGGACTGTTTGCCGAAACATACCTGCATTTTATTCACACCCCGGTGAACGTCAGCATCGGCAGCTGGGAAATCAAGATGAGTTTGCACCATTGGGTCAACGATGGCTTGATGGCACTCTTTTTCTTTGTGGTGGGTCTGGAGCTGAAGCGAGAGATTCTGGTAGGCGAATTGTCGGATTTGCGTCAGGCCGCATTACCCATCATTGCAGCCATTGGCGGCATGGTGATGCCCGCGCTTATTTACTTTGCGTTTAATCCAGAGGGCGATGCTGCGCGCGGCTGGGGGATACCGATGGCTACCGACATTGCATTTGCGGTGGGTGCATTGGTGCTATTGGCTGGCCGTGTACCCAAGGCGCTCATTACCTTTCTGATAGCACTGGCCATTGCGGACGATCTCGGCGCTGTGCTCGTCATCGCATTGTTCTATACACAAACCTTGGCGATGGACTGGCTGTTGGCAGCAGTTGCTTTGGTGGTGATACTGCTAACATTCAATTTTGCCGGCATTCGTAAAGTCATCCCTTATTTCGTAGTGGCGGTATTATTGTGGTATGCGCTGCTGCAGTCAGGCGTGCATGCCACGCTGGCAGGCGTGTTAGGCGCATTTACGGTGCCCGCAAGATCTAAATACGACCCCAGTTTATTTGCTGATCTGGTGAATCAGCAAGTTGATCGTTTCATTGCCAGCCGTCAGCAAGACGACAGCGTGATGACAAACGAGAAACTGCATTCCGTAGTACAAAATCTGGAGGAAAGCGTTCTGGGCGTACAGACACCGCTTCAGCGCTTAGAGCATATCTGGCATTTGCCAGTCGCTTTTATCGTGATTCCAATTTTTGCCTTATTTAATGCGGGCATACCGTTACAGGCTGGCTCCCTGACCGAGACCTTGACACATCCGGTAATGCTGGGTGTCACATTCGGATTGCTGTTTGGCAAGTTTATTGGAATCACCGGCGCCTGCTGGCTGGCATTGCGCCTAGGTGTAGGGCAGCTGCCAGGCGGCACCCGCTTTAGCCAGATTGCCGCCGTCTCGGTTCTCGGTGGCATCGGCTTTACCATGTCGATATTTATTTCAGAGCTGGGTTTCGCAGATCAGCCAGAATATCTGCTAATGGCCAAGACCGGTGTATTGGCGGCATCATTACTGGCTGGAATGTTAGGGTTTGTCTGGCTATGGTGGCTGGGTCGTAGAGATGAATAGGCAGCATCGCTATTTCTTGCTCCATCCTCAACCAGCACGATCACTAATTAAGCGCCGCAAGCATAAGCTGCAGCATCCATCTGCGGCTTTTCACCCATCATCAATGCCGCGACCAACTGCGCACTGGCGGGCGCCATGGTGACTCCATACCTGAAATGTCCGGTGTTGAGATAAAGGTTTTTAATGCTGGAGTGTGCGGCAATCGTAGGCACGTTACCCGGCGTGCCCGGCCGCAAGCCGCTCCAGTGCTTGATGATGGGCGCATGCTTTAAGCTGGGCATAATCGCTTCTGCCTTGGCCTGCATCTCCTGCTTCATCGCTTCTGTCGTACCCGTATCGAAGCCCACATCCTCCAGTGTGCTGCCGGCCAACAAGTGGCCATCACTGCGCGGTACCAGGTAAAAACCATCTTGATACACGATGTGTTGCAGCGTTTGCTCGGGCAGTTGGTACAGCAAAATCTGCCCGCGCATGGGTTTGATGTTGAGCTTGAGTGAGGTTTCTTTAAGCAGCTCGAAGCTCCACGCACCGGAAGTGACGACAAAAGCATCTGCCTCAAGCACCGCACCGGTATTGGCTCTCCAGGCATTGATCTGGCCGGTTTTTTCTAATTGAATCTCGTTAATTGGTGCCAGCTGGGTGTGCTCGATGAGCGTTACACCGTGTTGAATCAGCCATTGCTTGAGCGCTTGCAGCAAGCGCGGATTACGTACTTGCGAGACCTCTGGCAGCAAAAGATTGTCTGCTTTCTGCTCAATTGGTACATGATGTTCTGCACACCACGCGAGCGCCAGTTCTTTGTCAAAAGGCGGCTGGATGCGCATGCCGCTCTTGATGCATTCCGGGTCTATGCCGGTTTCGCGGTAAAGCTGCCGGCAGAGCTCCGGATACAAACTTGCGCCCGCAAGCGCGAGTTGATTCACTTCATATTTATAAAACCAGGGCAATAGCGGAAACACGATACCGGCGCCCGCCCATGACGATTCGCCCGAAGTTTGAGCCGCAATCTGGTTGCGCTCTACAACTGTAACCTGATGGCCGCGGCGAGTAAGCTCCATGGCAGTCATGCAGCCCATGATGCCGCCGCCGACTACAATGATTTTTTGTTTTGCCAAAATGATTGCCTAGCGCGAATGTTTATTTACCGGAAATCAAGTAGATTTCCGCTGCGATCAAATCTTCCGGCCTGCCCAGCAGCACCAGCACATCGCCTTCTTCCAATACAATATCCGGCCTGGGGGGAATATCTTCCAGCATATTAGGGCGGCGCATTAACTGCACTTCTACATTAAACCTGGCGAAGTCAATATGATCCAGCCGCAGTTTTCTCGCGTATGAGTTTTTGTTAATCTCGACAGAATGCAGCCGGACTTGCTGCGTATCGGCAATGTCCATATCCACATCTGAAACGCCCCGAAAATAGCCTTTGAACATTTTATAGCGCTCTTCACGAAACAGCCGAATACGCTTAATCACCTTGTTCAGCGGCACGCCCAGCAACACCAGCGCATGCGAGGCCAGCATGAGGCTACCTTCCAGCACTTCCGGCACTACTTCTGTCGCGCCGGCGGCACGAAACTCATCCATGTGTGCCTCGTCATACGTACGCACTATTACGGGCAAACCGGGATAACTCTCTTGCGCCACATGCAGTACTTTCATCGAGGCGCGCAAATCAGAATAACTTACGACCAACGCCTTGGCACGCGCGCCGCCTGCGGCTTCCAGCACCACACGGCGGCCTGCATCGCCATACATCACATGCTCGCCCGCCACGGCGGCATCATGCACGCGTGTGGGGTCAATATCCAGCGCAATGAAAGGAATATGCTCTTCCTTCAAAAAGCGCCCCAGATACTGGCCGCTACGTCCATAACCGCAAATAATGACATGGTCTTTCAAATCCTTGCTCACACTGCCAATTTCTTCTACTACCTCACTGCTTCTGCGCGTGTAGCTCTTCACCAGTTTGCGCGCTATGCGGCCATTGTATTGAATGATAAAAGGCGCAATCACCATTGAGATGAGCGATGCCGCCAGCACCAACTGCAGTTCGTCACCGCCAATCAGTTTTTGCTCAAGCCCCAATGCCAGAATCACGAAACTGAACTCACCTGCCTGCGCCAGTATGATGCCGGTACGAATACCCACACCAGTTTCGAAGCCAAATGCACGCGTTAAAGCAGTGATCACTATCGCCTTAAACAGTACAAAGCCAACCAAAAGCAAAAGCACCAAGTCTATGTGACTGACAACAAAACGAAAATCCAGCAGCATGCCGACACTGATAAAAAACAGACCCAACAGAATATCGCGGAATGAAGCGATGTCAGATTCCACCTGGTAACGGTAGCGCGTTTCTGAAATCAGCATGCCCGCGATAAACGCTCCCAATGCATACGACAGGCCGGCAATTTTGGTGGCGAACGCCAATAACAGGGTCACCATCAGCACGTTCATCACAAACAATTCACGCGAGCGTTGACGCGCCACCAGACTGAACCAGAAATTAAAAATGCTTTTGCCGAACTTGAACAATACAAATAACAGCACTGCTGACTTAATTAGTGACAAGCCTAGCGTGGTGCTCAAGTTGCCAGTTTGCATGCCCAAAGCGGGAATCAGCACCAAAATAGGGATTACGGTCAAATCTTGAAATAACAAAATGCCAATGCTTAAGCGGCCGTGCCGTGAATTTAAATCCACACGTTCTAACAGTATCTTGGAAACAATCGCTGTTGAGGACATGGTCAGCGCGCCGCCAATTACGAAGGCGGTGGTTAAACTCAAACCGAACGACCAGCCCAACAGCATGGTTACTGCCATAGTAATTAATACTTGCGAGCCGCCCAACCCAAACAGGGTTTTACGCATGGCATAAAGCTTTGGCAAGCTAAACTCCAGGCCAATGCTGAACATTAAGAACACTATGCCGAACTCTGCAACATGACGGCCATCCTCAGAGTTTGGCAACAAATCCAAACCATATGGCCCGAGTAATATGCCCACCGCAAAATAAGCCAGCATGGTCGGCAAACGCAGCGCATGGAAGAGTGCCTTCGCAAGCACGGCGCTGGTGAGCAGAAGTAAAACACTGGTTAAGGAATCAAACATTTAAACCTTTTATCGTTATTTTTTAATTAAATTCGTTCTTGCTGTTGGTGTGTTTAGGCAAAAATTGTGCCTACTTTCCCCATTTTACCCAAAAACCCGCGTTTTTTGCTTTATTCGCGACAGATTCCCTTTTATACTTAGTAGCTATGACACCTACATTACTGCAATCACAACGCGGGCACGCGCCAAAAGCAAGCACGTTGCAACTGGCACGCAATGTATTAAGCATTGAAGCGCGTGAGATCGAGGCTTTGGCAAACCGGCTTGATGCGAATTTTGAAGCTGCCGTGCAGCTCATTTTACATTGTCAGGGCCGTGTTGTGGTGAGCGGCATGGGAAAATCTGGCCATGTAGGCGGCAAAATCGCAGCGACACTCGCCAGCACCGGCACCCCTGCATTTTTCATGCACCCGGCTGAAGCCAGCCACGGCGACCTTGGCATGATTACAGCAGGTGATGTGGTGATTGCGCTTTCGAATTCCGGCGAGAGCGACGAGTTGCTGAATATCGTGCCGACCATTAAGCGGCTGGGTGCAAAAATTATCAGCATCACCGGCGCCGCAAACTCTACGCTGGCTAAAGAGTCTGATGTACATTTAAGCGCCGAAGTCTCGCAAGAGGCATGTCCATTGGGTTTATCCCCCACGGCCAGCACAACAGCTGCTTTGGCTTTAGGTGATGCACTGGCTGTTTGCGTGCTGGACTGCCGCGATTTCTCAGCTGAAGATTTTGCACGCTCGCACCCGGGCGGCAGCATCGGCAGGCGTCTGCTCACGCGCGTGAAAGATGTGATGCGTACCGGTGATGCCATCCCGAGTGTAAAAGATGATGTATTGTTATCTGCTGCGTTGGCCGAAATGACCAGAAAGGGCTTGGGGCTGACCGCCATTATCAATGCGGCAGGCCAGCCTATCGGTATTTTTACCGATGGTGATTTACGCCGTGCATTTGCCAATGGCATTAATGCCAGCAGTGCCCGAATTAGCGAGGTGATGCACGCCAACCCCAACACGATTCATGCCAATCAGCTGGCGATTGAAGCCGTGGAGATGATGGAGCAGAAAAAGATTAATGGTTTGCTGGTGGTGGATGATGCCGGCAAACTGGTAGGCGCATTTAATATGCATGATTTACTGAAAGCGAAAGTAGTGTAATGACCATTTCTGAAGATATCTTGGCGCGTGCAAAAAAAATCAAATGCGTGGTGTTTGACGTAGACGGTGTGATGACAGACAGCGGACTGGGCATCGGCGATGACGGGCAAGAGTACAAAACCTTTAGCAGCATAGATGGCTTAGGGATGAAACTGCTCAGAAACACGGGCGTCGAGATGGCGATTATCACAGGCCGTACCAGCAATGTGGTCAAAAAGCGTGCAGAAACTACCGGCATCGCACATTTTTACCAGGGCGTAGAAGACAAACTGGAAGCTTTTAACGATTTGCTGCAAAAAATGCATTTGCAGGCAGAGGAAGTCGCGTTTATGGGAGATGATGTAGTAGACGCGCCAGCCATGCTGCGTTGCGGCCTAGCGCTTACCGTGCCTTCTGGCCATCGCCTGCTGAAGCCTCATGCGCACTATATTACGACAGCGCCGGCCGGCCGAGGCGCGGTACGAGAAGTATGCGAATTGATCATGCAGGCGCAAGGCACGCTGGAAGCGCAAATGGCGCCATATTTCAAGTAATGTTTGATTGCAAACTTTATTTATGAATGGGATTTTATAATTAATGCCAGGCCGTCCCACCATATTTTTTCCGCTGGGCTTAGCGATATTGCTGGCGCTAATTACGTTTTGGATTAACCTCGCTGTGGAGCAACAAGGCCCTAAAATTGATGGTAGCAACCGCCACGATCCGGACTATACAATGAACAACTTTGTGAATACGCAGACTGATGAAACAGGAAAACTACGTTATGTTCTGGCAGCCACCGAGATGGTGCATTATCCAGACGATGACAGTACGGTGCTGCAACGCCCACGCTTTACGCAATATACCACCAACAAGCCTTACACGCAGATAGAGGCTTTGCGTGGTTATGTTTCCAGCAATGGCGAGGAAGTCGAGCTGGTGGATAATGTCAAGGTGGTGCGTCAGGCTTTTGAAGGCAAAGGTGAAATGCAAGTCTTGACCGAAAAATTAATTATTTTACCCAATCAGGATCTGGTAAAGACCGATAGCCCGGTCGCGATTAAGCAGGCGCCCAAAACGGTGATTACTGCCACCGGCATGATCTATGATAAAAAAACCCAAACCGTCAAACTCCTGCATAAGGTAAAAGTACATTATGAACGGCCTGCTGCTGTTAAACCTAAAGCAGTGAAGCCGCAAAATTTAAAACCAGCCCCGTCCTCCCAAGCGACAGTTAAAAAGTCTTTAAAACCAGCACCTGTTCCTGGACAGCAAAAGCAGCCACCTTCAAAGAAAAAACCACGGAGTAAACAATGAATTACCTCATTCGCTCAAGTTTATTAAGCATCGGGTTCTGTATCAGCCTGTGCTTCCACCTGGATGCGCTTGCCGAAGCGGCTGACCGCGACAAGCCGATTGAACTGGAAGCGGATACGGTAACCGTCAACGATGCCAAAAAGACCAGCACCTACTCCGGTAACGTGATTTTAACGCAGGGCACACTGGTGATTCGCGCCGACAAGCTCATCGTGCGCGAGGACAAAGAAGGCTTTCAACATAGCACCTCGACCGGTAACCCGACCACCTTCAAACAGAAACGTGAAGGCAAGAATGAATACATGGAAGGCAGCGCGCAGCGCATCGAGTATGACGGCCGCATGGATAAGGTGCAGCTGTATACCAAAGCGTGGGTAAAACGTGGCGAAGACATTGTGTACGGCGACTACATCAGCTACGACGCCAATGCGGAATATGCCGAAGTTATCGGCGGCGCCAAGTCTGAAAGCAGCACTTCCAGCGGTCGCGTGAAAGCCATTATTCAGCCCAAAAACAAGCCGGCCGCACCCAAACCGGAAAGCCCTAAATCTGAAGCGCCGCAACCTGCCGCACCAAGCACCGCCAGCAACACGCCGAGCGCTAACAAAGTGTTAAGATTTACCAATAAACTCGAACTGCAACCAGAACAATAAATTAAAAAATATGAGCGAACTCGTTGTAGAAAATCTACGTAAATCTTACAAAGCCCGCACGGTGGTGCAGGATATTTCGCTGCAAATCAAAAGCGGTGAAGTGGTTGGCCTGCTCGGCCCGAATGGCGCAGGCAAAACGACCAGCTTTTACATGATGGTGGGCTTGGTACCCCTGGATGGAGGGCGCATCCTGCTGGACGGCAAGGATTTAAGCCGTTTGCCTATCCACAGCCGCGCGCGTTTAGGCTTGGCTTATTTACCACAGGAACCATCCGTATTTCGCAAGCTGACCGTGACCGAAAATATCATGGCGATCCTAGAGCTGCAAGACCTGAGCGAAGAAGAAATGCACAAACAGCTGGAATCATTGCTGCAGGAACTGCACATCGTGCATATCCGCAACAGCACTGCGGTCAGCCTTTCCGGCGGCGAGCGGCGGCGCGTCGAGATTGCGCGCTGCCTGGCCACCAACCCGAGTTTTATTTTATTGGATGAGCCTTTTGCCGGCATCGATCCGATTGCTGTGTTGGATATTCAAAAGATTATTCGTTTTTTAAGCGCCAAAAACATTGGCGTGCTGATCACCGACCATAACGTGCGCGAAACTTTAGGCATTTGCGATAGGGCGTATATTGTCAATGACGGCACCGTCTTTGCATCAGGCCCGCCCAATGAGATCGTTCAGAATGAAGCGGTGCGCGAAGTGTATTTAGGTAAGGATTTTAGACTTTGATATCGCCGACATGAAGCAAAATTTACAACTAAGAATTTCTCAGAATCTTGCGCTTACACCGCAGTTGCAGCAATCCATTCGCCTGCTGCAGCTCTCTTCGCTTGAGCTCAATCAGGAGCTTGATACGATTCTGCAGGAAAATCCACTGCTGGAACTGGTCGAGGGTGATAACCCTGACGCTGATTTCGATGATGAGAGCACATCCCCAGAACAACAAAATGATGCTAATAGCGATCCGGTTGGCGCTGATGGCGAACACACCCCGCAAGCTGACAGTGACGATTTTGAGCCTTTCAGCAATACTGATTTTCAAGAAATTGCACAGACAGCACCAGAAACTGCTGAAGAAAAGCCCCTGGAAATATCTAGCACCATGGATGATTTCTCGGCTACCGATTTTGACGAAGATTATGAGGAATACGGCAGTGCGAGTAACTGGGATGAAGGCGGCCGCCAAAACAATAGCGATGATGATGACGGTGACTATACACGCCAGGAAACTGTTTCCGAAAGCTTGCGCGAACACCTGCTAAACCAGCTAAAACTCATGCCGCTTTCTGAGCGCGACCAGAATTTGGTATTTCTGCTGATTGATAGCATTAACGAGGATGGCTATCTGGAGGAATCGCTGGAAGAGTTGGAGGAATCGCTTCCACTGGAGCTTGAAATAGAGCTGGTCGAACTGCAGACCGCACTAAAACACATCCAGAACCTTGATCCGCCTGGTGTTGGTGCATGCAATCTGCAAGAATGCATCCTGCTGCAACTCGATGTGCTGCCAAGGGAAACTGAATATCTGGAGGTCGCAAAAACCATTGTAGCGCAGCATTTAGCTTTATTGGCCAATAAAGATTTCGTCAAACTGCGCAAGCTGCTCAATTGCGATGAAGCCACCTTAAAAGGCGCGCAGAATCTCATCAAGCAGCAAAATCCTCGCCCAGGCAGCAAATATGCCCAGTTAAGCTCCGATCACTTCATACAGCACGAAGTGATTGTTAAAAAAGTCAAAGGAATCTGGATTGCAACGCTCAATGACGGCGTCATTCCCAAGCTACGCATTAACCAGGTGTATGCAGATATTCTGAAGCGCAACCGCGAAAACTCGAATCAGTATTTGCAGACGCAAATGCAGGAAGCTAAATGGATGATTAAAAATATCCAGCAGCGGTTTTCAACCATTCTGCGCGTTTCACAGGCTATCGTCGACCGGCAGCGCAACTTTTTTGAGCACGGCGAAATCGCCATGCGGCCGCTGGTATTGCGCGAGATTGCCGAAGAACTTGAATTGCATGAATCGACCATTTCGCGCGTCACCACGCACAAATACATGCTCACCCCGCGTGGCGTATATGAGTTGAAATACTTTTTTGGCAGCCATGTGGCAACCGATGCGGGGGGCGAATGCTCCGCCACGGCGATTCGCGCGCTGATTAAGCAAATGGTCGCAGAAGAAAATGTAAAAAAACCGCTGTCTGATAGCCAGTTCAGCGAAATACTGGCCAAACAAGGTATCGTGGTAGCGCGCCGCACCATTGCAAAATACCGGGAGTCGCTGAACATTCCGCCGGCCAACTTGCGAAAATCTTTGTAATAAAATTGTAAATATCCACTTGGGCTAGTTGCGCACGACCGCCAAAGGTGTACACTAAAATTGTTCGACAGGGTTTAAGTGGTCAGCTTATTTGGCCTATAAATCTCTAGGACAATTTCAAAAAGGAGCAAGTCATGAATTTACAATTAACTGGGCATCACTTAGAAATTACCCCGGCCTTGCGCGATTATGTGCAAAGCAAACTGACAAGAATCAGCAATCACTTTGATCATGTGATTGATGTAAAAGTCACTATGAGTGTAGAAAAGCTCGCCCAAAAGGTGGAGGCTACATTACACGTACCTGGCAACGATTTGCATGCCGAGTGCGCAGATGAGAACATGTACAGCGCGATTGATATGCTGACGGATAAGTTGGACCGTCAGATAGTAAAACACAAAGAAAAAAATGGCAATCATCATAAAACCAATGGCGCGGTTAAACACCAGTCCGTTAATTAACTTTAATCTTCTCCTATGGCTCAAATAAACGTATCTGAGCTATTTAAGGAAACCCGCCACAAGCTCAAACTCAACTGGGTTGCCGGGCTTGATGGCGGTACCAACCAACTCCTTTCAGAAAAAGTCACCAAACCTTCCCTGGCACTGATTGGGCATCTCAATTTTGTACACCCCAACCGCGTGCAAGTGCTGGGCTGCGCAGAAATGGATTACTTGCGCAGTCTGAGCATTATTGCCATGCAGCAAGCCATTGCTAACTTATACTCCGCTGATCTGGCCGCCGTGGTGGTAGCGAATGGCGAAAAACCGCCTAAAGCGCTCATCAGCGCAGCGAACACCCACAATACGCCGCTGTTTACTTCGCCCATACAGAGTCCGCAGTTAATGGATGTATTAAGCCACTATCTGCAGCAGGCCATGGCCGAATCTACCAGTTTGCATGGTGTGTTCATGGAAGTGCAAGGCTTTGGCGTCCTGATTAAAGGTAACGCCGCTATAGGTAAGAGTGAGCTGGCTTTAGAGCTTATCTCGCGCGGACATCGTTTGATTGCCGATGATATTGTCGATTTTTATCGTATCTCGCCAGAGCGCGTAGAGGGCCGTTGTCCAGCGTTGCTTCAGGACTTTTTGGAAGTACGTGGGCTTGGTATATTGAATATTCGCGCTTTATTTGGCGATAACGCGGTTAAGCCTAGCAAGCCGCTCGATCTAATCATTCAGTTACAATTGGCCGATATACAAAACCCACAGGAACTAGACAGATTGAATATAAAAACACAGCATGAACGCGTGTTAGAAGTCGATATTAGCAAAGTGGTAATTCCCATTGCTGCCGGTCGCAATATTGCAGTGTTGGTTGAAGTTGCCGTGCGCAACCACATGCTGCTAATCCGCGGGGTAAACGCCGCGCAGCAATTCAGCAAACGACATAAACAAATGATGCAAAAAGAGAGCCAAAAAAATTTAACCCCCAAAGCAAAACCCGAAAGAAAGAAAGGCTAAGTTTTGGAACTCATCATTGTTACCGGCCTTTCCGGCTCAGGCAAAAGTATCGCGCTGCGGGTACTGGAAGACAGCGGCTTTTACTGCATTGATAATTTACCCGCGACACTGTTACCCCAGATTTCTCACCATCTGGATGCGACCAATCAGCACAAAGTCGCCATCAGCATCGATAGCCGCAGCGCCGCACTGGAAACGCTTCCTAACGCCATTGAAATGCTTAAGAACAGCGGCATATCGGTACGGGTACTGTTTTTAGAATCATCTGTAGAAATCCTGGTCAAGCGCTTTTCAGAAACGCGGCGCAAACATCCGCTAAGTGATGCTAACACCACGTTGGCCGAAAGCATCTTGCACGAGCGTGACCTGTTAGCGGGATTGGCCGGGCTGGGACATCATATCGACACCAGTAATCTAAGCGCCAACACGCTGCGCAACCACATTCGGGAGCTCATCCTGCAAACTGATAATGGCCAGGAGAGCAAAAGCCCGGTATTGCTGTTCACTTCGTTTGGATTCAAAAATGGCATTCCTCTAGATGCAGATTTTGTATTTGATGTGCGCAGCCTGCCCAACCCGCATTACGACCCCGTTTTACGGCCGATGACAGGCAAAGACGAAGCTGTGAAAGTGTTTTTAGAAAAACAGCCTGTTGTGATTGAAATGCTGGCCGACATCCAGCATTATGTTGAAAAATGGCTTCCCAGCTTTGATCAAGACCATCGCAGCTACCTTACGGTTGCGATTGGCTGCACTGGCGGCCAGCATCGATCTGTGTATTTTGTAGAGCAACTGAGCGCATACTTCAAACAGCAAAAACAAAAAGTGATTATTCGTCATCGCGATCTGGAGAGATAGCGAACTTGATGAAGCGTTAGGTATTGATTTAAAAAGGTAAAGCAGCATGATTGGAATTTTAATTATTGCGCACGGCAATCTGGGCGAAAGCCTCATTCATTGCATGAGTCACGTGCTGGGCAAGAAACCGCCGCAATTGATGCATTTTGCTGTCGGCACGGATGACGACCCGACCGATTTACTGCCGCATGCCCAGCAATTGGTTAAACAGCTTGATACTGGTGAAGGCGTACTGATCCTGTCTGACATGTACGGTGCTTCACCCTGTAATTTAGTGATTAAACTACTCTCGCCCAATCGGGTCGAAGGCGTCGCAGGTGTTAATTTACCGATGCTGGTCCGCGTGCTTAATTATCGCGACAAACCCATTAAATTCTGTTTGGAAAAAGCGATTAGTGGAGGACGTGATGGCGTGGTGCATTTTACTAAAAGCGGCTGCGACCACAATGACAAATAAAAATAAATGATTGAAACCAATAACTGAATAAATGCCATGATTAAACAAGAAATAGAAATCATCAACAAGCTTGGGCTGCATGCACGCGCCAGCAGCAAACTCACGCAAACAGCCAGCCAATTCAGCAGCGATATCTGGGTAGAAAAGAACGGCCGCAGAGTGAATGCCAAAAGCATTATGGGTGTGATGATGCTGGCCGCCGCCAAAGGCTCCACCATCACGCTTGAAACCAATGGCCCAGATGAGCAGGCGGCGATGGCAGCATTACAAGCGCTGATTAACGATTATTTCGGCGAGGGCGAATAGATTTTGTCCAGCTTCAGCATACACGGTATCGGCGTATCCAGCGGCATTGCCATCGGGCATGCGCACCTGGTTTCCAATGCCTTGCTGGAGGTGGTGCATTACCAGCTGCCGGCGCAGCTGGTCGGCAACGAGATCGCGCGTTTTAGCGATGCCGTACTCATCGTAAAAAAAGATCTGGAAACGATACGCGGCACGCTCTCAAAAAACGCGCCTGCCGAGCTCGGCGCCTTTATCAATACCCACTTGATGATTCTGTCCGACAAATCACTTTCTGAAGTGCCGAAGGACATCATCCGCAAAGAACGCTGCAATGCCGAATGGGCAATCAAGCAGCAGATGGACGACATTGTTGAGCAGTTTGAAGCCATTGAAGATGAGTACCTGCGTGAGCGCAAGCATGATGTGGTTCAGGTGGTCGAACGCGTGATTAAGGTGCTGCTTGGACACCCCAGCCAGGCGCCCAATCAGACCAATAAAATACAGCAACAGGAAAGCGTGACCATTCTGGTGGCGCATGACATTTCGCCCGCAGATGCCATCCAATTCAAGCAACACCATTTTGCGGCATTTATTACCGATGTAGGCGGCGTCACCTCGCATACGGCCATTCTGGCGCGCAGCCTCAATATCCCTTCTATCGTCGCTTTGCAGCGCGCGCGCGATTTAATCAATGATGGCGAGCTCATCATTGTGGATGGCAGCCTGGGGGTTGTCATCGTCAACCCGTCCAAGGATATCCTGGCTGAATACGAGCTCCGCCAGAACCAGTGGATGCTGGAACAGCAAAAACTCAAACGCATCAAATCCGCCAAAGCGGTCACCATGGATGGCACAGCGATTAACCTGTACGCCAACATTGAAGTACCGGAAGACGTGGATGCAGTAAAAGCCTCCGGCGCGACCGGCATCGGGCTGTACCGTACCGAATTTTTATTTATGAATAAGCGCGAAATGCCGGATGAGGAAGAGCAGTTTCAGGCATACAAAAAAGTGGCTGAAGCCATGCATGGTTTGCCAGTGACCATTCGTACGCTGGATTTGGGCGCGGATAAACAAATGAATCCTGATAGCGTTTCTGAGTGTGCCAACCCAGCGCTGGGGTTACGCGCGGTGCGGCTATGTCTGTCAGAGCCACAGATTTTTCATACGCAATTGCGTGCCATGTTGCGCGCCTCGCATTATGGCAACATCAAGATATTGATTCCGATGCTTTCTACGCTGGCCGAGCTGCGCCAGACCAAACTTTTGCTTGAACGCGCAAAATTATCGTTACGCAAACAAAATATACCATTCGACGAAAACATCGCGCTGGGGGGCATGATTGAGGTGCCTGCGGCCGCCATCAATGCCGAAGCATTTGCTAAAGAGCTGGATTTTTTATCCATCGGCACAAACGATCTGATTCAATATACGCTTGCCATTGACCGTACTGATGACGCGGTAGCGCATTTATATAATCCATTACATCCCTCAGTGCTGAAGCTGATTTCGATTACCATTAAAGCCGGAGCTAAATTAGGCAAATCAGTTGCCGTATGTGGCGAAATGGCCGGTGACGCAAAACTTACCAGGTTGTTGATTGGGATGGGCTTGCGCCAGCTTTCCATGCACCCTTCCAATATATTGAGCGTGAAACAGCAGGTACTGCATAGCCAGATTGCCAAGCTTAATAGTGATGCCCGCAAAGTATTGGGGTTATCAGACCTCGAAAAAATTGAACCCCTTGTCGCTAAATTCAATCTGCATTAATTTGAAAGGAATCGCCATGTCTACTGAAGTTACCGAGTCTGACAATTTAAACCCTAGCAATGATGACAAAAATATCGCTACTGTCACTCACTTGGGCGGTACTGTATTTTCGTTCATTCCAGGGCTGCTCGTCTGGATACTCAAAAAAGACGATAGCGCTTACATCGCCGACCAGGCTAAAGAGGCGCTGAATTTTCAAATCACCATGTTGATTGCACAGTTTATCTCGTGGGTTCTGGTGGCTGTTCTTATTGGTTTTTTGCTCATCGGAATTGTTTGGCTGTTCAACATTGTTTTTTGCATTATCGCCGCCATCTCCACTAGCAAAGGCGAGGCTTATCGCTATCCCCTTTGTTTACGTTTAATAAACTAGGTGCTTGAGATTAATTAATTAGAAGGAATTTTTGTGTCGAATCCGTTGCTGCATTTTGCAGGCTTACCCAAATTTAATGAGATAAAACCTGAACACGTTTCGCCAGCGCTGGATCTGCTGTTAAGCGAAGGCAAACAAACCATTGAGGCACTGGCAAACATTAATGAAACGCCCACGTGGGATAATTTTGCGCTGAAACTGGAAGACCTGGATGAAAAAATATCTCGCGCCTGGTCACAAGTGGGGCACATGAATGCCGTAGTAAACAGCCCGGAATTACGGGAAGCTTATAATGATAATTTAGCGAAGTTAACCGATTTTTATAGCGATTTGGCGCAGGATGAGCGACTTTATGCTAAATATCGTGCAATTAGAAATAGTGCTGATTTTGCTAAACTGAATAGTGCCCAGCAAAAAATCATCGATAACGAAGTGCGCGATTTCAAACTTGGCGGTGCAGAATTGCTGGCTGACAAAAAGGCGCGCTTCAAAGCCATTAATGAAGAACTCTCGAAACTTGCCGCCAAGTTTGAAGAAAACGTACTCGATACCACCAACGAATACGCGCTTTACATAGAAAATCCGGCAGAACTGGCGGGGATTCCAGATGATGTATTGCAGGCCGCGAAAGAAGCTGCTGAAGCAGACAAGAAGGCTGGCTATAAATTTACCCTGCACTTCCCAAGCTACATGCCGGTATTGCAGTATGCGGACAATCGCAACTTACGCGAAACTCTGTACCGCGCCTACGCCACGCGTGCGAGTGAATTTGGCAAACCCGAGTTTGACAATACACCCATCATTTCGCAAATTCTAAAACTACGCGATGAAGCTGCAAAACTGCTGGACTTTAATAATTTCGCAGAGTTATCACTCGCCACCAAAATGGCGGACACCCCCAAACAGGTCATTGAGTTCTTAAATACGCTCGCAAGCCGCGCCAAACCTTACGCCGAGCAGGACATGCGCGAATTGGTCGCTTACGCAGAAAAGCTCAATATCAGCGCCATGCAAGCCTGGGATGTGGCTTATGTATCGGAAAAGCTGCGCGAAGATAAATATGCTTTTTCTGATCTGGAAGTGAAGCAGTATTTTCCAGAAGATAAAGTTTTAGCCGGGCTTTTCAAGGTGGTTGAAACCATTTTTGGTGTGTTTGTAAAAAAATCGAACGCGCCAACCTGGCATAAAGATGCACACTTCTACCAGATTACCGACCAGGCCGGCAAGCTGATTGGTCAATTTTATTTAGATCTGTATGCCCGCAATAACAAACGTGGCGGCGCCTGGATGGATGAAGCGATTACGCGCCGCATTGTGGATGACAAGCTGACTACCCCTGTTGCCTATTTAACCTGCAACTTCTCTGCACCGGTAGGTGGCAAGCCTGCTTTATTTACGCATGACGAAGTCATCACCCTGTTCCACGAGTTCGGCCACGGCCTGCACCACATGCTCACGCAGGTAAATGATTACAGCGTTTCGGGTATCAAAGGCGTGGAATGGGACGCGGTAGAGCTGCCCAGCCAGTTTATGGAAAACTTCTGCTGGGAATGGGACGTATTGCGTCATATGACACAGCATGTCGACACGGGCGCGCAACTGCCGCGTGAGTTGTTCGATAAAATGGTCGCCGCCAAAAACTTTCAGGCGGGCATGCAGACCGTGCGTCAAATGGAATTTTCACTATTCGACATCACGCTGCATAGCGCATTTGATGCGAATGGCAGTAAAACGCCATTGGCCTTGCTCGAAGAAATTCGCGACAAGGTCGCGGTGGTGCGCCCGCCGAGCTGGAATCGCTTCCCAAATAGTTTCTCGCATATCTTCGCGGGCGGCTACGCCGCAGGCTATTACAGCTACAAATGGGCGGAAGTGCTGTCCGCCGATGCGTACAGTTTTTTTGAAGAAAATGGCGTGCTTAGTTCAGAAGCTGGGCAAAAATTCTGGAACGAGATTTTAGCGCAAGGCGGATCTCGCCCGGCGATGGAATCATTCGTGGCATTCCGCGGCCGGGAACCCAGTATTGACGCGCTTCTCAGACATAACGGCATGGGCGAATGAAATTAGCGACTTGGAATGTCAACTCACTAAACGTGCGCTTACCGCATGTGTTGGATTGGGTGCGCGACAACCAGCCGGACGTGCTATGCCTACAGGAAACCAAGCAGGAAGACATTAAATTTCCCTATGACGAATTAAAACAGGCAGGTTATGAAGCGGTCCATAGCGGGCAGAAAACCTATAACGGCGTAGCGATTTTAACTCGCCATGACCTAACTGATATTTCGCATGGCATAGCAAACTTCGAGGATGAGCAAAGGCGTGTGATTAGCGCGACTATCAATGGCGTGCGAGTTGTTTGTGTGTATATTCCGAATGGTCAGGCGGTAGATTCTGAAAAATACATCTATAAAATGCGCTGGCTGGAAGCCCTTACCTATTGGCTTGCAGAGGAGCTAAAAAAGTACCCGAATCTGGTTTTACTGGGGGATTACAATATCGCGCCCGATGACCGCGATTGCCATGACCCTGCAGCGTGGCTCGGGCAAGTATTAGTATCGCCACGTGAGCGCGATGCTTTTGAAAAGCTCACTCAGTTAGGACTGCACGACAGCTTCAGACTGTTTGAGCAGGCCGACGGCCACTTTAGCTGGTGGGATTACCGCATGGCAGGTTTCAGGCGTAATTTGGGCATGCGTATCGATCATATTTTAGTCAGCGATGCGCTAAAAAACGCCTGCCAAAGCTGCATGATAGATAAATCGCCGCGCAAGCTCGAGCGTCCTTCTGACCACACGCCGGTAGTTCTGACCCTTGCAAGTTAACTCGGGCAAGCTAGCCCTTTATTTTAATGCCCAGCTGCTTGAGTTTGCGGTACAGATGGGTGCGCTCCAGGCCTGAGATCTCCGCCAGTTTACTCATGTTATTGTTAATCATGGCCATGTGATGTTGAAAATAGAAACGCTCAAAATCGTCACGCGCCTCACGCAGCGGCAGCGCAAGATTCACCGGCAATGATTGCAGCTTAGACGCCTGGCTTTCAGGACTGCTGCTGAACTGCTCCAGCACACGATGCACATCGCCCAGCGTGATTTTTTCTTCCAAACTGCTCAGCACCAGGTTCTGGACTACAGCATCCAGTTCGGCCAGATCACCGGGCCAATCGGCATTTCTTAAGGCATTCAAGGCTGCAATATCAAAACTTTTATATTGCGCGCCAGAAGTTTCTACCAGCAAATTCGCCATGGCTGTGGCTAGGTCTGGAATATCCTCGCGGTGATCATTCAAGGCAGGCACTTTGAGCGTACTGGTTGAGAGTGTCTGCAACAATGCATTATCAAACTGCGCATTCTCGGCAAGTTGCGGCAAGCTTGAGGAACTCGCACACACCACACGTGTCTGGTATTTCTCGGCTTTCGCCAGCAACAATTGCAGGCCTTTTTGTTCGGTTTTATTGAGCGCTGAGACTTCGTCTATAAACACAATGCCGTCATGCGCCTGTTCTAACAGCTCCAATGGCGCAGTGGCCAGTTTTTCGTATTCGGTTAAGCCTAGCCAGGGCGTGCCTGCCGTATGTAAAAACCGCGCGCACATTTCGACACTGCCGCCTTTTTTGCCAATCAGCAATAAGGCGTTTTTGGTACGCGAAATTTGCTCCAGACGCTGCTTCAGCTCATTGATCACCAGGCTTTTACCAAAGCTGGCCAGATTCATTTCAGTTTTAGGCAAATTTTCCGCGTGCTTGAGTGCTGCTGCCACTGTTTTAAGCAGTTTTTGCAAGGCAATCGGCTTTTCCAGGAAATCGAACGCCCCAATGCGTGTGGCCTCCACTGCAGTATCAATCGTACCGTGGCCCGACATCATCACCACCGGCATCGTCAGCAAACCGGCATTCCCCCATTCTTTCAGCAAGCTGATACCATCGCAGTCCGGCATCCAGATATCCAGCAGCACCATATCCGGACGCTGTTTCAAGCGTGCATCACGTGCGGCCTGTGCGTTTTCCGCAAGCAGTACCTGGTGTCCTTCATCAAGCAATATCTCACTTAATAATTCGCGAATACCTATCTCATCATCCACTACCAAAATATTCCGTGACGCCATGTTTACACTTCCCTTACCATTTTCTGTTTATTACGACCACTCGTTACCGGCTTTTGAGCTGCTTGTTTCTTCGCACCTTTTACATTATTTTCGTTGTTTATTTTGGCTTCATTTTTATCGACTGGCCTTTCAATTGGTAACGCAATAGTAATACACGCGCCGCCTGTTGGGTTGTTTTCTATTTTAATCTGGCCAGAATGTTCTTCAATCATTTTCTTAACGATTGCCAAGCCCAAGCCAGTACCATGCGCCTTGGTCGTCACATAAGGCTCGAACGCATGGCTTAGCAGATCTACCGGGAAGCCCTGCCCATTATCCTTTACCACGAGCTGTATGGACGTTTCATCAAATGTAGTTTGCACCAGAATTTCCGGATTTTCTGTGTGCTTGAGCGCATCCTGCGCGTTCTGCATCAAATTATGCAGCACCTGCCGCAACATGGTTGCATCACCCTTCATGTCCGGCATATCAGGCGCCAGGCTAAATATGATTCTGGCCTGCGCACTATCCTCCCTGGCGCCTTCATAAAGTGCAGAAACATCTTTTATCAGCCGGTTGAGATTCAGTTTGGTTAAAGTGGCCGAAGGCGCGCGTGCATACTCGCTGAATTCATTTACCATGCTTTTCATCGCACTCACCTGGTTGACTATGGTATCGGTTGCGCGTTGCAGCACGCTGGCATCCTCTTCATTTAATTTTGCACTGAGCTTATGCTGCAAACGCTCGGCAGAAAGCTGAATCGGCGTCAGCGGATTCTTGATTTCATGCGCCAGCCGACGCGCCACTTCTCCCCAAGCCGCATCGCGCTGCGCCTGCACCATGGTAGTCACATCATCGAACACCACCACAAAGCCGCTGCCCGCACTGTCAGGCAAGCGTGTAGCGCGCACCAACAGCAACTGCTTGCCTTGCGGCCGTACAATCTCGATTTGCCTGGTCAACTCCTGCTTTTCCTGCTCTTTGGTTTTGGTGATTTCAAAATGAGATTGCAATAACTGAATAAATTCGGCCAGAAAAGTCTGGCTTTCTGCGATTTTTGCAAATGGCTTATTTTCAAATGGGGTCAAGCTTACGCCCAGAATATTGCTTGCCGCCACGTTATATGTGCGTAGCTCGGCCTTTTCATTGATCGCCAGCACGCCTGAAGACAAATGTGCCAGAATAGTTTCCAGATAGCCGCGTGCCGCCTCGACACGCGCCCTGTTTCTCTCGGTAGCCCGCGTGGCATCGCCAAGCTGGCGCGTCATACTGTTAAATGATTTCACCAATATGCCCAGCTCATCTTTGCCATGCTCCGGCAACATGGTGCTGTAATCACCGCTGGCAATGGCACGCGTGCCTTCAGCCAGTACAGTGAGCGGTTGCGTCAATCTGCGGCTTAACACAAACGCGATTGCCAGTGCGGACAACATGGCAAGCATCAGCACCAGAGTCAGCGTGAGCGCAAAAATGTCTTTCAGCGAATTGCGGCTATAAGAAAGCTCCTGATAATCGCGGTATACGTCTTGCACCGCCTCGGCCGTGTTGGACAGCGACTTAGGCACGGGCTGCAATAACTGCAGAATTCGCGTTTCACCCGCAATCTCCTGCACACTCACGGGCGCCAATACGCGCAAATAAAGCCCTTTATTGGGAATCGGCTCGATTTTGCCGTACACGCGGCTTTGTGCCTGGCGCAATTGCGGAATGCTGGGCAATTCAGGCAGGAAACTGTTCGGATCGCTACTGGATACCGATAAAATCCGGCCCTGCGGCGTAAGCAGCGTTGCATCCTGTATGCCAGACTTTTCCCGCAAATCATTCAACAGGCTATAGTGACTCCGTGTCGGCTGAAAAGCCAGGCTGGTCGCCATATTCTCGGCCTTCTCCTCAACATCTGCCAGCATAATATCCAGCGCGCGCTGCCCCAAACTCAAGCCGCCATCAAGGGCGGATTCAACTTTCACATTGAACCAGGATTCGATCGAACGCGTTAAAAAATTGACTGAAACCAGATACACAATGAGGCCGGGAATAATTGCCATCAATGCGAACGTACCCAATAAGCGCAGCGTGAGACGGCTGCCCATCACCCTGTTTCTGATTTTTCTGGCCAAAAGCCATAGCTGAACCCCGATGAGTACAACCAGAACGCCCGCCAGGGCGATGTTCAGGTATAACAGAATTTTGTAATAATCACCGGAGGCAGCGGTATTGGCACTTGCAAGCGAAAGCAGGTATAACAACACCACACCCAACGCCACGCTTACAAATAAAATATATCTCATAAATCACACATCAGAAGCATCATTTATTGAGCTCTTTTAATGTCCACTCGAATTTTTGCGAAGTCAGATTCCACTTTTCAGAGCCAATCGTATCCACCTGAATCGCCTTGGGCAGCTTGGTTTGGTCTAGGCGTATCAACATGGCCGCCCTGTAAGTTTCACCTTTTTCCAAGTCTGACTTTTCAACCACTTTCCATTCGTCTATCTGCCCCAGCGCTTGTGCAGCCTCGCTCAACCCCTCAAAAGACTGCTGATGCACGCCGCGATTCACCAAATATTGACGGCTCAGCGCGTGATAACTCAAAGTCACTTCCTGAGAAGTGGTCACAATTTCATCATCAAACCAGTATTTACGCGGCCTTACGATTTGAAACTCGATTAAAAAACTAAGCGGCACACCTTTATTCACCGCCTCCTCGATTTCTTTATCGAAGCTCATTTCCGCATCCGCACTCAAGTTGTAAAAACCATCCAGCGGCTCCAGTTCTGCGCTTTTAATACGAATGCTGCTCTCGGCCGCAATCGCCAGCGAAAACATGCCCAGCAGAAACAAAAGCAGACCCCAGCTCCGTAAATTGCTAAGTTTTTTGCAATAACGCATAAAAAAGGCCATCGTGCTGGCTGGAGGGGATAAGTTGACCATTTGCAATTTGAATGTTTTTATCAATCTCTTTAGTCAATAAAAGCGGTAACTGAGTTGCATCGCTATTTTTTTGCAAAAAATCGTCGATTTGTTGCTGATTTTCTTCATTAAAAATCGAACACGTCACATAGAGTAATTTACCGCCTTTTGCCAATAATTGCCACAAATTAGCCAAAATGACTGCCTGTTGTGCACAAAATGAGGTGATATCCGACTCACGCCGCAACCATTTAATGTCCACATGCCTGCGCACGATGCCAGACGCGGTGCACGGCACATCGGCCAGAATGCGGTCAAATGGCTTATCGGCTCTCCAGATAGCCGCATCGCCCAACTGCAAATCTGCACCTAGGTGAAGCCGTTTCAAATTGCTTTCCACGCGATTCAAACGGCCAGCATCGTTATCCAGCGCGGTTAAATCCACATCGGCTAGCTCTAAGATATGGCCAGCTTTGCCACCGGGGGCGCTGCAAGCGTCCAGCACACGCATACCAGGTTGAACTTCCAGCAAATGCGCCGCCAACTGCGCGCCATAATCCTGCACCGAGACCACACCATCCGAGAATCCTGGTATTTGCTCCACCGGCATTGGCCTGGCAAGCATCACAGCCTGTGCACCAAGCTGAGTTGCCTCGATATCCTGGCGCGCCAATAACTGGCAATATTCCTGTGCGTTAGATTTTCTGGTGTTCACCCGTAACGTCATCGGCGGATGCTGATTGCCTGTTTCCAGCATGCTCTGCCAAGTATTGGGATATTGGCTTCTGAGCTTATTAATCCACCACTTTGGGTAAGAATAAATGGCGACTTCATCCACTTTTATTTTCTCGGCAAGCGCTTCTCTTTGCCGTAGAAAATTACGCAACACGCCGTTCACCAAACCTTTCGCCCATTTTGGCTTGGCATAACTCGCCGCTTTAACCGCCTGATTCACCACCGTGAAGTCATCGGCTTTATCATGCAATAGCTGATAAAGCGCCACTAGCAACAGCGCAGTAATGTGCTCATTGCTCAACGGTTTTTCTAGCAACTGCGTCAAGTAAGCGTTCACTTCACCATAAAACCGCAATGTGCCATAACTTAAATCAGCCGCCGCACCGCGTTGCTGCTGGGTTGCAGCTGGGTAATTTTTTAGCGCATCGGGCAAGGCCAGCGTGAGATTGCGGCCAGAAAGTACATCGGATACGGCGATTGCAGCGATTTGTTGGGAAATATACAAAGAAAACTTTCAAATTCGAATTGCTTGAATTTTACTCGAATACACGCTTACAAAGTATTAAACAATAGTGAAACTACATCTGGTTTTGCTTTTGACTTTTAGCCCCTTGCCGCGCCTTCGGCTTGAGCGGCAGATGGAAAAGCGGCGAGGACTGTCTGAGGGCGTAGCCCGAGTTCCGCAGCCGCCCAGATGCGGCGCTAAGAACGAAGGAAACAAGCGGCAGCGGGGTAGCCTTTTCTTTGGTTTCTTTCTTTTGGCTAAGCAAAAGAAAGAAACTCGCAAGTCGCGCGAGAGCGACAACTTACTTTAAGAAAGTTAAAAATGTTGAAAGCTCGTTAGGCAACGATGAAAAAACTAAACCCCAGAATAACCAATAAATACCCATAGCTTCAAAACTAATATCCCTCGTAGCTAGGTCTTCTAACCGTGTTCTAATTTCAAGCACAGACGACTCTCTTAATTGCCGCTCGTCTTCAATCTTTTTCACTAAGGTAGTATGCTTGACATTCGTATCTTGCTCGAAAATCTGCAACTCACTTCGAAGCGATAAAAGATTTTTTTCCGCAGCTTCTAATCTACTCTCAACTGTATCATCTATTGGTCCGTGCCAGGCGCTACCTCTAACGCTACCTGTAGCGCCAGCTGCAGAAACTCCAGTGGCACTACGAACTACAGGTTTCCATGTTGGGCGTTGATTCCACCAGTTTTTTATGTGTTCAATAAAACTTGGTTTCTTAAAAAGCTCTCTTTTCCCTTTTAAGCCAATTGCTACTGTAACTATTCCAAGCACCTCTAAAGTAAGTCCAGTATAGCGAACAAGGCTATTTAAGTCCCAAGGTAAAAGTTTTACAAAAATCAGCAAAGCAAATGGGAGTACAATACCCCACAAAGTTATGACCTTGCTCAGCCAAATTACATATGCATATAAATAGCGTTTAAGGTTTTTTAAAAACTTCATTGCTAATAACTACTCGCCATCGCCATCAATCTCGCCACTCTCTCCTCAGTCTTCGGATGCGTACTAAACAAACTATCAAACGAAACCCCCGCGAGTGGATTAATAATCATCATCTGCCCAGTCTCCGGATGCATCTCGGCCGTTTGGTTTGGGATTTGATGCGCGTAATTATGAATTTTCGTGAGCGCACCAGCTAAAGATTTAGGATCTTTGCTGATTTCTGCGCCCATTCGATCCGCCTCAAACTCACGGCTACGCGAAATAGCCATTTGAATAAGCGACGCAGCAAGTGGTGCCAGAAACATCATGAGCATGCTGACAATTGGGCTCGCAGAACGCTCGCCACCGTCACTACGGCCACCGCCGAAAAACATGCCGAACTGGGCGATAGCGGAAATCGCACCTGCCATGGTGGCAGATATTGTAGAGATCAACGTATCGCGATGTTTTACGTGCGCCAATTCGTGCGCCATTACACCGCGCAGTTCACGCTCGCTTAAAGTCTGCATAATGCCCACCGTGGCAGCCACCGCAGCATGCTCCGGATTGCGGCCGGTGGCGAAGGCGTTAGGTTGTTGCTCGTTAATCACATACACTTTTGGCATAGGAAGCTGCGCGTTCTCGGCCAGCTCTTTTACCATGTTGTAATAACTGCGAAATTCAGCATTATCCGGTGTAACTTCTTGCGCACCATACATTTTTAACACAGCTTTGTCTGAGAACCAGTATGCATACACGTTCATAGCGCCTGCAAATAGCAGCGCCATCAGCATGCCTCCTTGGCCGCCCATCGCTGCGCCCACGGCGCCGAATAAGGCGGTGATGCCGGCCATAAGCACAAAGGTTTTAATCCAGTTGCCTAACATGTTGTTCTCCTGATTGTTAAGAGGTTAACTTTTGTAATATGCTGTTAACGTGCTGGAAGTTCAAGACTTAACTGAATATTTCACCAAGCTTCACATGCTGGCCTTGCACAAATTGCTGCGCCGTTTGGCGCTTGCCGCCCGGCATCTGCAGCTCGTGAATCTCCAAAACACCCAGCCCGCAAGCCGCATGGATATTGGCTCCCAGAGCCACTATTTCACCACATTTTGCGTTGTTTTTTTGATTCAAAGCCGTCGCAAACCAGATGCGACAGGTTTCGCCGCGGAATTGCGCCGTGGCAACAGGGAATGGATTGAAAGCGCGCACTTGGCGTGAAATCTCTACCGCGCTTTTTTGCCAATTGATCGCAGATTCGGATTTTTCTAATTTATGTGCGTAAGTGACTAAACTTTCGTCCTGCTGAACACTGGGCAATGCGCCATTTCTGGCCAAATCTGCCATGGCCCGCACCATCAAATCCGCGCCCATTCTGGCAAGCGCATCGTGCAAGGTTTGCGTGGTATCAGTGTCATGAATCGGCACCGTGCCTTTGCTCACCATCGCGCCCGCATCCAGCGCAGGCACCACTTCCATGATGGTCACGCCCGTTTCTTTGTCGCCCGCCAGCAATGCGCGATGAATCGGCGCCGCGCCGCGCCAGCGCGGCAACAGTGAAGCATGAATGTTATAGCAGCCGAACTTCGGCATATTCAAGACAGCGGTCGGAATAATCAACCCGTACGCAGCCACGATCATGACATCCGCTTTCATGGCTTCGATCTGCGCCTGCACTTCTGCAGGCTTCAGGCTTTGCGGCTGAAACACGTTAAGATTGTGCTGCAAAGCAAGCTGTTTGACCGGACTAGCTTTTAACTGCATGCCGCGGCCTGCGGGACGATCCGGCTGCGTGAGCACCATGACGATTTCGTGCCTGGCCTGTATTAATGCCGCTAAGGCAGGGACCGCAAATTCGGGCGTTCCGGCAAAAATGATTTTCACGCTTTAACTTTCTCGCGGTTTTGCTTAATCATTTTAGTTCTGATGCGGTTGCGCTTGAGTGGCGACAGATATTCAACAAACACCTTACCCAGCAGATGGTCTATCTCGTGTTGAATACACACCGCCAGCAAGCCTTCGGCATTTAATTTAAACTTTTTACCTTGTTTATCCAAGGCTTCAACGGTGATTTTTTCGGCCCTGGTGACCATTTCATACACGCCAGGCACCGATAAACAGCCTTCCTCGTAATCCTGTGTGCCACTTTTTACAACAATTTTTGGGTTAATCAACACCAGCAAATCATTTTGCTCTTTGCTGGCATCAATCACGATCAACTGGATATGCCGGTTTACCTGTGTCGCCGCCAAACCTATGCCTGGCGCGGCATACATGGTTTCTGCCATGTCATTTACCAGCTGGCGGATTTCGTCATTCACCTCTTGCACGGGTTTAGCCACCGTGTGCAAACGCGGGTCTGGATAATTAAGTATTGTTAAAGTTGCCATAAAGTCGTTGTTTTTTAGCAAAAAAGCTTGATTGTTGAATGAATTACATGATAAATTTAATGCAATTTCGCGGATAATTCCCGCTATTTTGACCGAGGTCAACGCATGAATCGACATATTATAACGCTGCTTGTGCTTGCATGTTTAAGCTTGAATGCAAATGCAGAAGATATTCAACTGCAAAAAAATCACCCGGATCGCTATGTGGTGGTTAAAGGCGATACGCTGTGGGGCATTTCCGGCAAATTTTTGAAAGACCCATGGCAATGGCCAAAAGTCTGGAAAATGAACCGCGCGCAAATCAAGAATCCGCACTGGATTTACCCCGGGGATGTGATTGTGCTGGACAAGAGCGGAGCCAGCCCGCAGTTGCGTCTATTGCGCGAAACTGTCACGCTGGAACCCGGCGTTCGCATCGAGCCACTTGAAAAAGAAGCCATTCACACCATTGCACCCAGTGTTATCGATCCATTCTTAAGCCAACCCCTGTTGATTGAAAACGGCAAGCTCGACGATGCGCCGCGCATTATATCTGGCCAGGACAACCGCGTTATTTTAAGCCCGGGTACTCGCGTGTATATTAACAATATCCAGGAAGGTGAAGGCGTGCATTGGGACATTTACCGCCCAGGCGAAGCGTTGAGAGATCCCGACACCAACGAAGTGCTTGGTACGGAAGCCATCTATTTGGGTGACGTGAATATCGCGCGTTACGGCGCGCCGGCGACGGGAGATATTGTAAAAGCCAAAGAGGAGATTTTTGCGAAAGACCGCCTGGTTGTTGCGCCGGACGAGTTTAAGAGCAGCTTTGTGCCGCATGCGCCAGAAGCTGACATCAGAGGCCGCATCATGCGCATTTACGGCGGGGTGGCGGAAGGCGGGCCAAATACGGTTGTTTCAATCAATCGCGGCAAAAACGACGGCTTGGAAGAAGGCCATGTACTGGCAATCAGCCGTTATGGCAAAGTGATCAGGGATCCGGAATACAAAGACCAGGCTTCTAACAAAGTCGTGGCGGAAGAAAAAAAATTAAAGCAGCTTAATTTCGATGTGACAACTGGCCCTGATGGTAAAAAAATCGTTAACTTCGAAAAAGAACCTCCGCAAACAAAAGTGGTGCTGGAGCCAGGCCAGGTCAAACTGCCGGATGAGCGCGTAGGTCTGCTGATGATTTTTAGAACTTTTGACAGAGTATCCTATGGCTTGATCATGAGCGCGTCAGATGCTATCTACACGCTTGATTCAGTGCATACGCCTTAGGGAAGCACTGATTTAACAATGCCGTCTATTGACGATAGACAACATGATGAAACCGCACAGTGGATTACACTTAACCAAATACCCGGCTTAGGCAATGCAGCGCTTTGCCAGTTATTGGCGAAATTTGGCTCGCCTGAAGCCATTTTTAATGCCAGCCAAAGCCAATTGCGTGAAATCGTCGATGATGAAATCGCGCAAAAAATCAACCAGGGTGTGGATATTGCTGCAATTTCATCCACACTGGACTGGCTGAAAAAAGACCGTACACACCTGGTCACACTTGCCGACAACGCTTACCCCAAACAACTTCTGGAAATCAGCAACCCACCTGCAGTGCTCTATGCCATTGGCAATCTGCATTGGCTCAATCACCCCGCTATCGCCATGGTAGGCAGCCGCAGCGCTACGCCACAAGGCGAAAAGAACGCCGAAGTTTTTGCCGAAAGCCTGTGCAATCATGGCCTATGCGTTGTAAGCGGCATGGCGCTGGGCATTGATGGCGCAGCACACCGCGGCGCCCTAAAAGCAAGTGGGCAAGCCAATGGCGCAACCATAGCTGTGGTTGGTACGGGCCTGGATATTGTTTACCCGGCCAGGCATCGTGACCTGGCGCACAAAATCGCTGAACGCGGTTTAATTCTCTCCGAGTTTCCACTCGGCACGCCTTCGAAAGCGCAAAATTTTCCGCGCCGCAATCGTCTAATCAGCGGCCTGAGTTTAGGCTGTCTGGTAGTAGAAGCCAATATTGATAGCGGCTCGCTCATTACCGCGCGCCTGGCGACCGAACAAGGACGTGAAGTATTTGCGATTCCCGGGTCCATTCACTCGCCAGTGACCAAAGGCTGTCATCAGCTCATCAAGCAAGGGGCGAAGCTGGTTGAAAACACCGAAGATATCCTCGAAGAACTGAAAAATGTGCTGCCAGATGTTAGCCCATCCGGGCTAATGGGCAATATTAGCCAAACAGGCTCGGAGCCCAATACCGTATTGGCTTGCATGGGATTTGACCCGATCAATTTTGAGGCATTGCTGTCAATGACGGGATTGACGACCGAAGCACTTTCCTCCATGCTACTCATGCTGGAGTTAGAGAGCAGAGTTACCACACTGGCTGGCGGAAAATATCAGCGCCTGGTATGAGAGATCAGGGATAAGAACAGATTTAATAAACGAGAGGAGAGTTGTCATGTTTGAAGTATTAGTGTTCATGTTTGAAAACTATTTTGCCAATCATGCCTTTCCAGACAACGACGTCATGGCGCAGGAGCTTTCTGCAGCCGGCTTTGACCAGTCGGATATTTCAGGGGCAGTAGACTGGTTTCACAAGATGAAAACCATGCTGACCGAGCCACCTGCGGTTTATTGTCACAAAGATACCAGCTTACGCATGTTTTCCGCTACCGAGCTTAAAAAAATCAGCACCGAAAGTATTGGTTTCCTCCTGTTTATTCAACAGGCCAACATCATTAATGACGTAGAGCGTGATTTAATTGTTGACCGCGCAATGGCGCTCAAACAGGAACACATCAATATAGAAGAAATGCGCTGGATTACCATGATTGCGCTATGGAATAAAGGGCGCGAGAAAGATTACCTGTTTGTAGAAGATGCGCTGTTTAATCCGCGCGGACTGACTTTCCATTAGTTTTTATCGGCAGCCTTCAGCTCAATATTGTTAATGATGCTGGAAATAATTCCTGCCTGATTCAGGGTATAAAAGTGCAGGCTAGGTACACCCCAGGCCAGCAGACGTTCGCAAAGCTCACTCACCACATCTATGCCAAAAGCGCGCAGCGAAGGCAAATCATCGGCGTAGGCCTCTAAACGCAAGCGTAACCAGCGTGGAATCTCTGCACCGCACACCCCAGAAAAACGCGCCAGCTGTGTGTAATTGTAAATCGGCATTACCCCAGGCACGATCGGTATTGAAATCCCTTCTGTTACGCAGCTTTCCACAAACCTGAAGTAAGCATCTGCATTGTAAAAGTACTGCGTAATGGCAGCATCAGCGCCCGCTTCTACCTTACGTTTAAAATTGGCCAGATCCTTGGCGGCGGATAATGCTTCTGGATGAAACTCAGGATACGCGGCGACTTCCAGATGAAACCAGTCACCCGTTTCCTGGCGGATAAAGGTCACCAGCTCGTTGGCGTATTTAAAATCGCCCACGCTCACTTCGCCCGAAGGCACATCCCCGCGCAGCGTCACCAGCCTCTTAATACCCTTATTTTTGTAGGCAGTCAGTAATTCGCGAATCTCTTCTTTGCTGGAAGATATACAGGAAATATGCGGTGCGGCAGAAAAGCCTTCCGCCTGAATTTCAAATACGGTTTCCATGGTTCTGTCGCGCGTTGAGCCGCCCGCACCAAATGTCACCGAAAAAAACTCTGGGTTGAATTTGGCCAGCTGCACCCGCGTTTCACGCAGGTTAGCAATGCCCTCAGCCGTTTTGGGTGGGAAAAATTCAAAACTTAACGGAATATGCTTGTTCATTATTTTATATTTACTTTATTTTCTTAATCTTTTTCGATGACAATCGCGCTCAATATCCAGGAGATTACACTGTAAGCCAACGCGCCAATAATGCCCGCAGTTAGCGTCTTGACTTCAAAGCCCTGCAGAAAGTGGCCCACCCCCCAAAACAGCACGCCATTGATCACGAAAATAAACAGGCCCAGGGTCAGTATGGTAACCGGCAAAGTCAAAATCACCAGAATCGGCTTAATCAACATGTTAGCCAGCCCAATCACCACTGCAGCCACTAGTGCAACCATCAGACTAGACACATGAATATCTGGCACCAAATAAGCCACGCCCAACAAGGCCAGCGCATTTAACAACCATCCTGCGAGTAATTTCATGTGTCTACTCCCCTAAATATAAAGATAGGTCTAATAACGATAATGCTCGGCTTTATATGGCCCTTCTTTTGAAACACCAATATAGGCCGCTTGCTGATCCGTTAGTCTGGTCAACTGTGCATTCAGCTTTTTCAATTGCAAAATAGCCACTTTTTCATCCAGATGCTTAGGTAAAGTATAGACGCCCACCGGATATTTGTCAGCCTGCGTAAACAGCTCGATTTGCGCAATGGTTTGATTGGCAAAGCTGGAACTCATCACGTAGCTTGGGTGGCCGGTACCGCAGCCCAGATTCACCAGACGGCCTTTGGCTAACAGTATAATCTTTTTTCCATCCGGGAAAATTACATGGTCCACTTGCGGCTTGATTTCATCCCACTCGTATTTTTCGAGCGAAGCCACGTCGATTTCGTTATCAAAATGGCCGATGTTGCACACAATGGCCTGGTCTTTCATCTTCGCCATGTGGTCATGCGTAATCACATGATAATTACCGGTTGCAGTCACGAATATATCTGCATGCTCACAGGCATAATCCATGGTCACCACGCGATAACCTTCCATCGCCGCTTGCAAAGCGCAGATCGGGTCAATTTCAGTTACCCATACTTGTGCAGACAAGGCGCGCAACGCCTGCGCAGAGCCTTTACCCACATCGCCATAACCCGCCACCACAGCCACTTTACCCGCAATCATCACGTCGGTCGCGCGTTTAATCGCATCGACCAGACTCTCGCGGCAGCCGTATAAATTATCGAATTTTGATTTGGTAACCGAGTCATTCACGTTAATCGCCGGGAAAGCCAGTTTGCCTTCCTTATGCATCTGGTACAGGCGATGTACGCCAGTCGTCGTTTCCTCGGTCACGCCTTTGATGTTGCTCAAACGTGTGGAATACCACGTTGGGTCGGTTGTTAATTTTTCTTTGATTGAATTGAACAAGCAGATTTCTTCTTCGCTGGTTGGGCTTGCAATCACAGATAAATCTTTTTCAGCACGCGTGCCAAGGTGCAGCAACAAAGTCGCATCGCCGCCATCATCCAGAATCATGTTGCTATAGCCGCCATCAGACCATTCAAAAATACGGTGAGTGTAATCCCAATATTCGACTAAGGTCTCGCCCTTGATGGCGAATACAGGCGTGCCGCCAGCGGCAATCGCCGCCGCCGCATGGTCTTGCGTTGAATAGATATTGCAGGACGCCCAGCGCACTTCAGCACCTAAATCCTTGAGCGTTTCAATCAGCACCGCTGTTTGAATCGTCATGTGCAGACTGCCGGTAATACGCGCACCTTTGAGCGGTTGCGCCTTTGCGTATTCTTCACGGATCGCCATCAAGCCTGGCATTTCTGTTTCGGCAATCGCGATTTCTTTACGGCCGAAAGCGGCCAGATTGATATCTGCTACAACGTAGTCTTTGAAGTCAGTCACGGTTATTCCTTAAAAATGAAATCTATGTGACCAGAAGGGATGGGCTTAGAGTGACTTTTTAAAACATTGTCCACCTGCATCCCGTGTCTGGCACGGTTAGGTGAACGCCGTTTACAAGACCAATCTTTATTTGGTGTCTTGCAAACCGAGCCTGGGATTATCATTCTGACAACCTCGCAGCGTTCCTCGGTTAATTGATACTTAAAAATGTGATTATAATGAAATCATGGTAATTGTCAAAATCTAAACTTCAACAACACCATGATTTTATTAATCATTTACAAACCAGCAGCCGCTTTAAGCGCTGCAGCCTTATCGGTATTTTGGCTACGCCGAGTTAGCCTACGCCGAAGGCTCGCGCTGTCTCTACAAGCCAGCAGCCGCGCGCAACGCAGCTGCTTTATCAACATCTTCCCAAGTAAACTCCGGTTCATCGCGGCCAAAGTGGCCATAGGCCGCAGTTTTGCTGTAGATGGGGCGCAACAAATCCAGCATTTTCACGATGCCTTTTGGGCGCAAATCAAAATGCTCAGCGACCAACTGTGTCAGCACCTTATCAGAAACCTTTCCCGTGCCGTAGGTTTCTACCATGATTGAAGTCGGACGCGCAACGCCGATGGCGTAGCTCACCTGCACCAGGCACTTATCTGCCAAGCCTGCGGCCACAATATTTTTGGCCACGTAGCGGCCTGCATAGGCTGCTGAACGGTCTACTTTGGAAGGGTCTTTACCGGAGAAAGCACCGCCGCCGTGAGGCGCTGCGCCACCATAGGTATCGACAATAATCTTACGGCCGGTGAGGCCGCAATCGCCTTGCGGGCCGCCGACGACAAAGCGGCCCGTCGGGTTCACCAAAAACTTAATTTCGCCTTTAATGAGTTCTTTAGGCAGCATCGGCTTGATGATTTCTTCAATCGTCGCTTCACGAATGGCTTCCAAACTCATTTCCGGCGCGTGCTGTGTAGAAACCAGCACCGTGTCGATCTTGTGCGGTTTGCCATCCACGTATTGCACGGTCACTTGCGATTTCGCATCCGGGCGCAGCCAAGGCAGGCGGCCATCTTTACGCAACTGCGCCTGACGCTCCATGATACGGTGACTCAACCAGATCGGCAGCGGCATCAGTTGTGGCGTTTCATTGACTGCATAACCAAACATCAAACCCTGGTCGCCCGCGCCTTGGTCGAGGGGGTCATCATTGGCGTTATCCACGCCCTGGGCAATGTCAGGCGATTGTTTGTCGTAAGCCACCAATACCGCACAGCCTTTGTAATCGATGCCGTATTCGGTATTGTCGTAGCCGATGCGCTTGATCGCATCGCGTGCCACTTTAATGTAATCGACATTTGCGGTTGTAGTAATTTCACCTGCCAGCACGATCAAGCCGGTATTGGCGAGGGTTTCTGCCGCCACGCGCGCGGTTGGGTCTTGGGCCAGAATAGCATCTAAAATACTATCCGACACCTGGTCTGCGAGTTTGTCTGGATGACCTTCAGAAACGGATTCTGAAGTAAAAAGATATTCGTTCATTATGCGCCTTGGAAAACTAAAAGTTTAAAAAAGAGAAAACAATATCGACTAAAGGCTAAAGCAAATATTGTTAATCACTATCGAGCCGCGCATTGTACACTTTAATCAAATAGTTGGCGCAAATTTGCTAGAATACTGTAAGTTTAAATTGTTAAAGATATGTTACTAAAATTCACCAAAATGCAGGGGGCAGGCAACGACTTTGTGGTTGTTGACGGCTATTCTTCGCCTGTTTTGCTTGCGCCTGCGCAAATCAAAAAAATCGCTAGCCGCTATTTTGGCGTGGGATGTGACCAATTATTGATTGTAGAAAAAACAACCACACCCAATGTAGACTTTCGTTACCGCATCTTTAATGCCGATGGCGGCGAGGTGGAACAATGCGGCAATGGCGCACGCTGTTTTGTGCGCTTTGTGACGGAAAAAGGCTTGACCAAAAAACGTGAAATCGCGGTTGAAACCCGCTGCGGCGTTATTACACTGATGCTTCGCGACGACAATCAAGTCACCGTGAATATGGGCGCGCCTATTTTCGAACCTGCAAAGATTCCATTTATTGCAGAACATCGTGAAAAAACTTACGCACTGCAATTAAGCAAACAAGCGATTACTATTTCAGCAGTTTCGATGGGCAACCCGCATGCCGTGACTTTGGTAGAAGATATTGAAAGCGCGAACGTGGCCGAGCTCGGCCCGCAGATCGAATCGCATGCCAGCTTTCCGCTGCGCGTCAATGCTGGGTTTATGCAGGTTGTAAACGCGCACGAAATCAAATTGCGCGTGTATGAGCGCGGTAGCGGCGAAACTCTCTCTTGCGGTACCGGGGCCTGCGCTGCGGTCGTCAGCGGCATTCAGCTTGGGCTGTTACAATCGCCCGTGCTGGTTCACACACGCGGTGGCAAGCTCAACATTGAATGGCAGGATGAAGTCCAGCCCGTCCTGATGACAGGCCCGGCGGAAATTGTGTTTGAAGGCGAAATTCAAATTTAAAAATATGGTTAAAAAACAGGGACTCACATGCAAGACGATGAAATCAAAAACTACCTAAAAAATCATCCGGAATTTTTTGAACAGAATGCCAGTTTGCTTGCAGAAATTCACCTGCCCAGCCCACATGGCAGCGGCACGATTTCATTGGCCGAACGCCAGCAACTGGCACAACGTGACAAAATCAACGCTTTGGAAGAGCGTTTTGCTGAACTGGTGCTTAATGCCAAAGATAACGACGCTATTGCCAATAAAATTCACGCGCTGAATGTCGAGTTGCACAAAGCCAGAAGTTTTGATGAGATTGAGCAATTAGTCAGCGCACTCCTGCCCGAACACTTTGATCTGGCGGATACCTGCTTGCGTATCTGGGCCAGACCGCTCGACCCGGCTAACCATGCTAATCTGGTCTTTAGCGAAGTATCTGATGAAGCCAAAACATGGGTTACCGCACTTACCAAGCCTTATTGCGGTACGCAGCCTGAGATTGTGGCCGAGGACTGGTTTATTGAGCCTGCAGGTTCAGTCGCGCTGATTCCCTTGCATCTGCAACAAACCATTGGTTTTTTGGCGCTTGCCAGCGATGATGCCAGCCGTTTTTATGCCGAAATGGGCACTGATTTCCTCACAAAAATTGGCGAGATTTTAAGTGCGGCATTATCGCGATACTTAGACTAAAAATGTGGAATTATTAAAAGAATATTTGGAATTTTTAAACTTTGAGCGCGGCTTAAGCCCGCTCACCCGCGAGAATTACGCCAGAGATATTACACAGCTTATCAAATTGGCTCATTCCACAGCGCTAAACGAACTGCAAACCAACCACATCCGCCGCTTTATCGCCAACCTGCACAGCAAGGGCCTGGGCGGCAAGAGCATCGCGCGCATGCTCTCAAGCTGGCGCGGATTTTTTGACTTCCTGGTCAATCGCAAGGGCTTTACCAATAATCCCGTTATCGGCTTGCGTGCGCCAAAATCACCTAAAACCTTGCCGCAGGCATTATCCATCGAACAAGCGGTGAAGCTGGTGGATATTAGCGATGATGACGTATTAGGCATTCGCGACCATGCGATTTTGGAGCTATTTTATTCGTCTGGCTTGCGGCTAAGCGAAGTAGTAAACCTGAACATGGATGTGCTGGATTTTTCTGAAGGCACCATAATAGTGACCGGCAAAGGCAACAAAACGCGCATCGTGCCGCTGGGTAGTCACGCGATAGATGCCATTCAAAAGTGGTTACAAACCCGCTCGCAAATACTAATAAACAACCCCTCTGAGAAGGCCGTGTTTATTGGACTGCAGGGCAGACGAATTTCAGCGCGAAACATTCAATACCGGCTCAAAGAATGGTCAATTAAGCAAGGTATTGACTCCTCTGTGCATCCGCATATGCTGCGCCACAGTTTTGCCACGCACGTACTGCAATCCAGCGGCGATTTGCGCGCCGTGCAAGAGATGCTGGGGCATGCCAACATCAGCACCACGCAGGTGTACACGCATCTCGATTTCCAGCATCTAAGCAAAACCTACGACGCTGCACATCCTAGAGCCAAGAAAAAATAGCATATTCTTCTATTTGTTGTGATTTTCTGTTATCTTAAAAAGCATGTTTAAGCGTTTTGCCGTTCATTTTGTTTTGATTTTCTTATTTGCTTTCGTGCAAATAGGCGCGGCCACGCACGAAATCAGCCATGCCACAGACATCACCAAGCAAAGCCAGCAGGATAAAAACACTCATGGCGAGCAATGTCCGCAATGTATCAGCTTTGCCAAAGTGGCAGGCGGCATCGCGTCGCAACCCTTTGTATTACCGGTAATATGCGCCAGCTTTATCAACACTGTCAGCAATTACTTCCACTATTCATCTTATCTTCACATCGCTTACGCGGCGCGCGCGCCACCTCAAACTATCCGCATCTAGCACATCATTCCAGCAGCTTGTTGCTGGCTATTTGCCATTTTTTTGAGGTAGTTATCATGAGTTATTCAACGCATCCGCAAATGCGCGCGGCATTTGCCATTAAGCCCGTTATTCTGGCGTTTGCCAGCCTATTCATTAGCAACGCCATTGCCGAAGAAACCACCAGAATTGATTTGCCCGCGGTGCCTGTCACCGGCAACCCATTGGGCGCGGGCTCCGATGAACTGGTTGTACCCGTTTCCGTACTTAATGGCCGGGAGTTAAGCCTGCGCCGCGAAGGCACGCTGGGAGAAACCTTGAACGGCCTGCCAGGTGTTTCTGCCACTCGTTTCGGGCCTAATGCTTCACGCCCGGTGATTCGCGGCTTGGATGCCGAGCGGGTAAAAATAATGCAAAACGGCGTTGGCGTGCTAGATGCATCCTCTTTAAGTTTTGACCATGCTGTTGGCGTAGATCCGCTGATTATCGAGCAGATTGACGTGGTACGCGGGCCGGCAGCCCTGCTCTATGGCGGCAGCGCCATGGGCGGCGTGGTGAACGCGATCGACCACCGCATCCCAAAAGAGAAACTGGATGGCATTACTGGTCGTGCCGAAGCGCGCTTTGGCGGCGCAGAAAGCCAACGCAGCGGTGCTGCAGTCGTCGATATCGGCAATGGCATATTTGCCATCCACGGCGATGTGTACACACGCAAAACCAGCGATCTGGACATTCCAGGCTTTGCAGTTTCCAGCCGAAAAGCACGCGCCGATGGCACGCCGCGAGAACATCGCGGCAAGCTCGTCAACAGCAGCGCAGAAGGTGACGGCGGCGCACTTGGGACTTCGCTTACTTTTGATCATGGCTATTTGGGCGCTTCTTACTCCACGCTTAACAACAACTATGGCACCGTGGCGGAAGAAGCGGTGCGTATTGATATGAAAAGTGACCGCTGGGATTTCGCGACTGAATTTACAGACCTCGGCACAGTTGTGAACCGTGCGAAATTCCGCATGGCGCATACCGATTATGAGCACAAAGAACTGGAAGACGGCATCATTGGCACCACCTTCAAAAATCGAGGCCTGGAAGGCAATATAGAAGCGGGCCACAGCCCAATTGCTGGATTAAATGGCGTGGTTGGTTTTCAGTTTGGCAATACCAATTTTGAGGCGATTGGCGAAGAAGCGTTTGTGCCCAGCGTCAACACGCAGAATAAAGCGGTGTATGTTTACGAAGAGCTACCCATTGATCAACATAAAATCACCTTCGGCGGCCGTTTGGGGCATACCACGGTGGATTCCAAAAACAGCGCAACTTTTGGCGCCGGCCAGAATAACAGCTTCAGCCCCAACAGCTTCGCTTTGGGCGGCCTGTACCGCATTAATGACCATTGGTCGCTCACTAGCAACTTATCGCACAACGAGCGCGCACCCAGCTATTTTGAGCTTTACGCCAACGGCCCACACGTGGCGACTGGCCAGTTCGAGGTTGGCAATGCCAATTTTGATAAAGAAAAATCCAATGGAGTGGATGCGCAACTGCGCTGGAAAGCGGGTCATGACAGCATGAATTTTGGCGCGTATTACACCCGCTTCAGCAGCTTTATCGGGCTGTTTGATACCGGCAATGTTAACCCTGTAGACTTGTTACCGATTGCCGAATTCAGGACAGTGCGCGCGGTGTTTAAGGGCATGGAATTTGACGGAAAATTCGGCCTCACGGACAACTTGGATTTAACCGTGCGCGGTGATTACGTGCATGCCCGTGATAAAACCAATAGCGATTATCTGCCGCGTATTGCACCGCTGCGCCTAGGTGCTGGCTTGCGTTATCAATTAGGCAATTTCAGCACTCGGCTGGACGTGCTACACGCCTTTAAGCAAAGCAAAACTGCGAGTAAAGAACTGGCGACAGATAGTTATACCGATGTGAGCGCGATGGCAGCTTATAAACTCCCCACTAAGTGGAATGTGGAGCTATTCGCTAAAGCCAGCAACTTGCTGAATGACGAGATTCGCGAACATGCTTCTTTCCTGAAAGACATCTCCCCTGCAGGTGAGCGCTCTATCTTGTTTGGCGCGCGGGCAGATTTCTAGCCGAAAAGTATCAAGCCCCATACCAGCAAGAATAGCAAAATCGCAATCATCACGGCCGCACTGCCAATATCCTTGGCGCGTGCGGCCAGTGCATGATGATCGATAGAAGTATGGTCAACCGCCGCCTCAATGGCCGAGTTCAGCAGCTCCACCACAAACACCAGCAAAGTCACGCCCACCAGCAAAATGCGCTCGATATTCGTCTGCCCCAAATAAAACCCCAGTGGAATCAGCACCAGCATCAGCCAAGTTTCCTGCCGAATCGCGGCCTCATTTTTATATGCTGCTTTTAAGCCTGCAAGCGAATAACCTGCTGCTTTGGCGATACGTTCCAAACCGTTTTTACTTTTGAATGGGCTTTCCATGTGGACTTTCTGAATTAAATTTTGGCTATATTAGCACGTGCACTCGCACCGCTTAAAGCCATGCGTTATGATATGGTTTTTATTGAAAGAGTATTCGACATGGCAAGATTAGTACAATGCGTCAAATTAGGCAAAGAAGCTGAAGGCATGGACTTTCCTCCTTATCCAGGCGAGCTTGGCAAAAAAATCTACCTGAACGTAAGCAAAGAGGCATGGGCGGCATGGTTAAAACAGCAAACCATGCTGGTGAACGAAAACCGCCTGAGTTTGGCCGACCCTGCCGCACGCAAATACTTGGCGGAACAAACCGAGAAATACTTTTTTGGCGAAGGTGCGGATACGGCGAGCGGGTACGTGCCGCCAACAAAGTGATTCGATACGCGCGCATTCATTACCAAAAGTGACTGCCCTGTAGACCAATATCCATACGGCCTGCAGGCCGACGGTCTTACTAATGAAAAAAAACCGCTCGAAAGCGGTTTTTTTCTACACCACATCTCTATTTCTTAAAGGTTTTCACACCATCCGCTGTCGCTAATAGCAAAATGTTTGCTGGCCGCGCAGCAAATAAACCATTCGTCACCACGCCGACGATTTGGTTGATGTCAGCTTCCATCTTAACCGGATCGTCAATTTTCAGGTTATGTACGTCTAAAATAATATTACCGTTATCTGTCGTAAAATCACGCAGCACCGGTTGTCCGCCCATTTTCACCAAAGCACGGGCCACTTGGCTACGCGCCATCGGCAGCACTTCTACCGGCAATGGAAATTTTCCCAACACGGGCACGTACTTGCTCTCGTCACATATGCAGATAAAGGTTTTAGCCACTGCTGCCACGATTTTCTCACGCGTGAGCGCACCGCCGCCGCCTTTTAGCATGTGCATGTGCTCGGTAATTTCATCGGCGCCGTCTACATAAATATCCAGGCTGTCAATGCTGTTGAGATCGTACACCTTGATGCCGCGATCGCGTAAACGTTGGGCCGTCGCCTCACTGCTGGCCACCGCACCTTCAATTTTGTGTTTTACTTTGGCCAGCTCTTCAATAAAGTAATTAGCTGTAGAGCCAGTGCCCACGCCGATAATGCCTTCTTTTACGTACTCCACCGCTGCTTTTGCGACTTGCTGCTTTAATTCATCCTGTGTATATGCCATTTTGAGTAAACCCTTAACAAATTCTTTATAATGATGCCAAACCATAACTATACACCGCTAAAGGTGAATTAAAAATCCGGCATGTCCATCAATTACGTAGAAAAAATAGAAAACTCGCGCGTTTACGACGTGGCGAAAAAAACGCCGCTGGAGTTTCAGCCCAATTTATCGGCACGCATTGATAACCGCGTGTTGCTTAAGCGCGAAGATATGCAGCCTGTATTCTCGTTTAAGCTGCGCGGAGCCTACAACAAAATGGCGAACCTGCCTGCGGATGCGCTGAAACGCGGGGTAATCGCCGCCAGCGCCGGCAACCATGCGCAAGGCGTAGCACTGGCCGCACAGAAATTGGGCTGCAAAGCCGTGATTGTGATGCCGACCACCACCCCGCTCATTAAAGTGAATGCGGCAAAGGCCAGAGGCGCTGAAGTGGTGCTGTTTGGCGATAGTTATTCTGACGCTTATGTACATGCACTTGAGCTGGAAAAATCCGAACAGCTTACTTTTGTGCACCCTTACGACGACCCTGATGTCATCGCAGGACAAGGCACGATTGGGATGGAAATTCTGCAGCAATATCCACAACCCATTGAAGCAATTTTTTGCTGCGTGGGCGGTGGCGGCTTGCTGGCCGGTGTTGCAGCCTATGTGAAAGCGCTGCGCCCGGAAATTAAGATCATCGGCGTTGAGGCCAAAGATGCTGAAGCGATGACGGAATCGCTCAAACAAGGTGAGCGCGTGGTGCTGGAACAAGTTGGACTGTTTGCCGATGGCGCAGCGGTAAAACAGGTGGGCGAACATACATTTGCGCTCTGCCAGCAATATGTGGATGAGATGATCGTGGTGGATAATGACGCCATCTGTGCCGCGATTAAAGATGTGTTTGAAGACACGCGCAGCATATTGGAACCCGCAGGGGCGCTCGCCGTGGCTGGACTTAAGGCCTATGCCGAACGTGAAAACCTGCACAACAAAACATTGGTAGCCGTTGCTTCTGGCGCCAACATGAATTTTGACCGTTTGCGTTTTGTGGCGGAACGCGCCGAAGTCGGCGAAAAACGTGAGGCAGTTTTAGCAGTCACGATACCCGAAAAACCTGGGGCATTTAAGGCCTTTTGCCGCCTGCTGGGCAACCGAAATATTACCGAATTTAACTATCGCTACTCTGACCCTAAAGAGGCACATATTTTTGTGGGCGTAGCGATTACAGACCCTGCGGAATCTGCCAAACTGGTCGCTGACTTGCAGGCGCAAGGCTTGCCCGCGCTCGATTTGACCGATAATGAAGTCGCCAAGCTGCATCTGCGCCATCTAGTCGGCGGGCATGCACCGCAAGCGGAACATGAAGTGGTATTCCGGTTTGAGTTCCCAGAGAAACCTGGTGCGCTAATGAAGTTTTTAGACACCATGGGACACGACTGGAATATCAGCCTGTTCCATTATCGCAATCATGGCGCGGATTTTGGCCGTGTGCTGGTGGGCATGCAAGTGCCACCGAACGAGCAGGCCGAATTTGCAGAGTTTTTACAAAATCTCGGTTATCCGTATTGGGATGAAACTGAAAACCCGGCTTATAAACTATTTTTGGGTTAATTGGCTAATTGCAGCCTCAGGATTGGCTGATAACCACCATCCCTTGAATGAACATATAGCAGAATGCATTGTTTTATAAATGTTTTATAAGAAATATGGCCTAGTATAATTATTGCTTTAACAAACTTAAGGGTTTGAACCTAATAAAAAATAATCTGCCAAACAGGCAGGATAAACTTTGGAGAATGGAATGAACTTGAATAAAACCATCATTGCGACTGCAATGAGCTTATTTGTTGCCGCCAATGCGTTTGCAGCGGAAGGCAAAGCCTATGTCACCAGCCAGGATGGTGGAGTTACCATTATTGATTTAGCTACCATGACCACCACCGGCAGTATTGACGTTAAAGCTGAAGGTCCGCGCGGCCTAGGCGTTACTGACGACGGCAAATTTTTAATCGTTGCCACGCGCGAAAACGGCAGCGTTTCTGTTATTGATACCGCCACTAGCGAAGTCGTTAAACAGGTTCCCGTTGGAAAGAACCCGGAATTTGTTCGTGTAAAAGGTAATTTTGCATACGTTTCTTACGAACCTAGCGCCAAAGGTGGCCCGCCACCCGCTCCAGGCTCTGCTGCCGCTAAAGAAGCTGATACAGCAGCAGATGACGATGACAAAGAGCCGGCACGTATCGGTATTATCGACCTTAAACTGGGTAAAAAAATACGCGAAATTACCGGTGGTCCGGAGACAGAGGGAATTGAATTCAGCAAGGATGGCAGGCAGTTGGTGATTACCAACGAAGCGGACAACACCATCACCGTACACAACATTAAAACCGGCAAGCTAATTAAAAGAATCAAAACCCATGACTACGGCGACCGCCCGCGCGGCATCAAAGTATCGCCCGACGGCAAAACCTATATCGCCACTTTGGAGTACGGCAACAAATTTCTGGTGATGAATAAGAATTTCAAGGTATTACGCACCGTAGACACCGGCGCCACTCCTTATGGAATCAGTTATGATGTCACAGGTAAGCATATTTTTGTGGCGAGCAATAAAGCCGAGCTGCTTGAAGTATTTGACGCAAAAACTTATGAAAAAGTGAAAGATATTCCAACCGGAAAGCGTTGCTGGCACTTTAGCTTTACGCCGGACGATAAACAAATCATGCTGGCTTGCGGCAAATCGGATGCGATTATAGTGATTGATGCCGAGACGCTGGAACCCACCAAACAAGTGGAAGTAAAACAAATGCCCTGGGGCGTGGTGACTTACCCTAAAGCCATGGGCAGCCTGGATACAAAATTAAAATAATACAAAATTGAAGTGTAGTTGTAGCTGATTTATAAAAAGCCCCGAAATTCGGGGCTTTTTTACTTGAACAAACCTTACTTAAGTTTACCTAGTATAAATTCCCAATCTTTGGGGTCAACCGGCGTAATCGAAAGCCTGTTCCCGCGTTGCAAGATGCGCAAGTTGGCAAGCTCGGGCGTTTCGCGCAGCTCTTTCAGACTTAACAACCGTGTTTTGCGCACTAACTTCACATCTACATTCATCCAGCGCGGATTTTCTTGCGTAGATTTTTCATCGTAATATTTGTGCCCTTTAACAAACTGAAAACGGTCGGGATAGGCATTGGTACCAACCTCTGCAATGCCTGCAATTCCTGGCATTTCACAATTTGAGTGATAAAACAGCACACCGTCACCGACGCGCATTTGATCGCGCATGAAATTACGCGCCTGATAGTTGCGCACACCATACCAATCGACCGTCTGATTGGGCATGGCAGCTAAATCATCTATAGACACATCTGCAGGTTCTGATTTCATTAACCAATAACGCATATCAATCCAATTTTCTCGATTTCATAATTTGGGTATGATAATTGAAATTAATCTATTTGGAATAAAACCATGGCGCGTAATGTACTAGGCACAAGCCTGCAAACTTGCAGTTTGAATCCGCTCACTGGCTTTACGCGCACGGGCTGCTGCGAAACAGGCAGTGAAGACATTGGCAGCCATACTGTTTGCTGCCAAGTAACCGAAGAGTTTCTGGCATTTTCTTTTTCTAGTGGCAATGATTTAAGCACACCACACCCGGAATATGGCTTTGAGGGTTTAAGCGCAGGCGATCGCTGGTGCGTGTGTGCTGCACGTTGGCTTGAGGCATCGGAAGCTGGTTTCGCACCGCCAGTAATTTTAGAAGCCTGCCATGAAAAATGTCTGGAGATTGTCAGTTTGGCGGATTTGAAATATCACGAACTAAGGTAACTACTTGAGAAATACCGAAAATAACAAAGACATTAGATTAAAACAAAATCTTATTCAAATCGGGCTGAAACGAGGTGTATGAGCGAATGCAGTACATCTCTCCAAATTTTGGTTTTATTGATGAAAGTGCAAGGCATCGAGTCACAGACAGTACAACCAAGTACGACAAGACGAGATAACACAGCAATTGCATCAATAAAACCAAAATTTATTTGCTGTGGTGTTGCCTGAGCCGCTATCCTGAACCAAAAAGTTCAGGTGGTAACAACTTAAAGCGCTTCAGGTACACTCGCCAAGGGCATCTTAAAAGAACACCCAATTTAGAGCGCGCACACCACGCTTGATGAGCCGAAACCTATAACAAAGACTAGTTCAAGGAATTTATGACTCAAGCAACACCACAGAAAACAACTTTGATGATAGAGCGGCGTTGTGACGGACTGATGAAAAACTAGTTATATAAGCTTAGCCTGTGCTGCCATTGCTTCATCAATTTGATTCTGCATGAGGCTAATCCTACGCTTATAATCGCCAATGTCAACACCGCCCGTTTTTGTGTTGAGCAGTTCATGCGAGAGGTTGAGTGCCGCCATGATTGCAATGCGCTCTGCACCGACAACCTTTCCTGAGTCGCGGATTTCACGCATTTTTTTATCCAGGTAGTCAACTGCGTCCATCAAACCCTGACGCTCTTCGTCGGAACACGAAACCGTGAACTCTCGCCCCATGATCAGCACATCAACAGGTTTTGCAGCACTCATGACGCCTCTACGCTTTCTGGCATGGATTCAAGCAAAACCTCAAGCTTATCACTCGCAAGCTGCATATTGCTTTTTAAGGCATCTGCATCCTGCTGCGCTTGTGATAAATCACCACGCAATTGAATATTCTCTTCACGCAGCGTACTGCACAAAGTGATCAGCTTGGTAATTTTTTCTTGCAAACTTTTTAAATCCGCTTCCATAGTCCCACTATAATTGAAAAAATTCATTATAGTCAATAGCTAACGTGGGCTATTCAAAGTAATTTAACACGTTTTACCTGCTTGTTGCATAAAAATTCAATTGAGCTTGCCGTATAAATCGTTATAATCGCGGTTAGTTGTCAGGTGCCAATGTTTATTTTCTTTAAACATGGTGAAACTGGGAAATAGGTGCGTTAAACCATTAACAATGCCTATGCTGCCCCCGCAACGGTAAGTGAGTGTAGTTTTGCAATCAGCCACTGAGCGCGAGCTTGGGAAGGCGCAAGACAAATCCCCACAAGCCCGGAGACCGGCCTCGCAACACATACGCTAGAGAATACCGCGGGGTGACGGTGGCCAAAAAGCTGCACTATTTTTGGTGCATTTTTGCCTTTTTTACCCTTCTTTATTCCCTGGACTTTATAACCAAGCTTTTCTAAATAAAAGCTTGTAAAAATCTACATGCGGGGACGCGTGTAATTTAGGGAAAATATAATGAAAAAATCTACCTTTGCCAGCCTGATAGGTTTGGTTTTTACCTCATCTGTTTTTGCAGCAGAAAATATACAAATCGAAGACGTTACAGTAAAAGCAAACCGCTTTGAACACAAAGATACCGAAACCACTTATGCATCTGAAATCCATACTGCAAAACAAATTGAAGCTTCAGGTGCAGCCACGCTTTATGATTATCTAGCCCAGCAATCATCGATTACGGTACTTCCCTATTTCGGCAATAAAGCTTCGCCCAGCATAGATATGCGTGGCTATGGCAGTGAGAACGGCTTTCAAAATATTGTCATTACTGTTGATGGCCAACGTTTAAATAATATTGACTTATCCCCGCAATTAATTGGCGCAATTCCTTTAGGCAATATTGAACGCATAGAAATCAGCAAAGGTAGCGGTTCAGTAATTCATGGTGATGGTGCCATGGCGGGTGCAATCCAAATTTATACTAAAAATAAAACCGGCGTAACTGTTAGCACATCGGCAGGCAACTACGGTGCGCTTTCTAGCTATATTAACGCAGGTATTTCAGAGCAATATATTGATTTATCAGCCAGCCTGGCGCACGACAGCCATGATGGATTTAGTAAAAAAGATATTTTTGGTGACAAAGACAAATTTACCAACAATACACAAAACGTTAAGCTAAAAATTAAGCCTACAGATGATTTACGCTTTAATGTTGAAGGTACCAGTGCAAGAGTTAACACCTACTACGTTGGCACTTTAAGCGAAGCAGAATTCAAAGATAATCCACGCCAAAATTCAGGTAACCAATATACCGAGCAAGATTACGATGTTGACCAGTGGCGAGTTGGTATGGAATATGACATCACCCCAAAACTAAAAATGAGTGCAACGCATTTTAGAGAAGATAAACGCTCTGAATTTGTTAATTTTTTCTCGGAATCTTTTTACGATTATGATTCAAACGATATTGCTTTAAGCTATCACGGCGATGAATTTAGTGTGATTGGTGGTGTGCAAACTTTTGATGGTGATAGAAGTGCCGCTGCAGGATTTTTCAGCCCTGCCAACAAAACAACCAAAGATAACAAAGCTGCATTTATTCAAACAGAATATCGACCAACTTGGCTCTCTGAGGCTCTCACACTTTCTGCTGGTGCACGTAACGAAAAAGTAAAATATCGTTATGCCCCTACGCCGGGTAATAAACTATCCGACACAGAAAATTTGAACGCTTGGGATATAGGTGCAAATTATCGTTTTACCAATACATTAACGGCGTTTGCCAATTACAACCAAGCGTTTCAAGCACCTGACATTGACCGCTTTTTTACATTCTTCGGTACGTTTAATGCCTTTATTGACCCTGCTAAGTCTAAAACATTTAACATCGGTTTAAACCATACTAACAGTAAAAATCGCCTAAAAGTCACTGCTTTTCATACAGATTTAAAAGATGAGATCTATTTCAATCCTGTTACCTTCACCAACACAAATATCGATGCATCGCATAAATATGGCCTAGAACTGCAAGATTATTTTAATTTTACCGATGACTTAAGCGCAGGGCTAATTTACACCTATACACGCGCTATTATTGATAAAGAAGTGGTACTTGGAGTTGAAGTTAAAAATAAAGATTTACCAGGCGTACCTAAGCATGCAATTACGGCAAACTTAAATTATAAGTTTTTAGATGCGGGCAATATTAATTTAAGTCACGCTTGGCGCGAATCTACTTATGCATTTAACGACTTTGCTAACAACGCAACACAAAAACAAAGTCATTACGAATCTACTAATATTGCGGTAAGTTATCGTTACAAAAAAGTGCAGCTATTTGCAGCGATTAATAATATTTTTGAACACGAAAACTCGCTACAAGTCGCTGACGATGCGATTTATCCTGTAGATTTTGTGCGCACTTGGCGCGTAGGTTTTAAAGCAGATTTTTAAAAAAATGTTATGATGACAAACATGAAGCTGGAGAAAATTATGAATATGTCACAAATCACCAAACCTCTATTAATTGCCGCAGCACTCGCGTTTTTTATGTTGCTCACCCGCGGTAGCCATACGCTTACGCCTTTTAATCTGCCCGATGCAAGTTTAGTGTTGTTTTTGCTGGGCGGCTTGTGGTTGAAGCGTGCGGGTTGGTTTGCGGCATTTTTTATATTGGCAACCTGCATTGATTTTGGCGCCGCCGCGCTTGACCCTGCACAAGGCTTTTGCCTCACCAATGGCTACTGGGGATTAATTCCAAGTTATGGCGCAATGTGGCTGGGCGGCTTATGGCTAGGTAAACGACAAGATACTTTTGCCACTAAAAATATAGCCATTTATGCTGCGGTGAGCATGTTCACAACATTTGTGGCGTTTGTCATTTCTACACAAACTTATTACTTGTTCTCTGGCCGCTTCCCTGCGCAAAGTCTGGTTGAATCCATGCAACATGGCTGGGAATATTTGCCAAGCTGGATGGGTTTTGCAGCAATGTACTTCGCTATTGTCTGGCTGAGTGTTGCGCTGTTTCGCAGCATTAAACATGTGCAAACATCGAAAGTTTAGTACCTAAAAGCAATGAAAAGCCGCTTAAAATTTAAGCGGCTTTTTTATTAAAACATGATAAATAACATCACATTAGTTTTAGGCGGTGCACGCTCTGGCAAAAGCAGCTATGCCGAGAAGCTGGCACTAGAAACAGACTTGCCTGTTACCTATATTGCTACCGCGCAAGTATACGATGATGAGTTTAAAGCGCGTGTGCAGCATCACAAAGATAGACGCCCGGTCAGTTGGGCGTTAGTAGAGGAACCGCATCGCATCGCGCAAACACTTAGCCGCTTGGCCCAGCCGAATCAATGTTTGATTGTCGATTGTCTGACCGTATGGCTGGCGCAATGGATATGCACCGACTGTAACCCACCTAAAGATTCAAACTGGCAACTGGAGCGTGAGGCTTTTTTAACGCTTTTGCCCACACTTGCTGGGACTATAATTTTGGTCAGCAATGAAGTCGGCATGGGCATCGTGCCTTTGGGTGAAATCAACCGCCAGTTTCAGGACGAACAAGGCCGCTTAAACCAGGCTGTTGCAGAAATAGCAAATTCAGTGGTATTTATTGCTGCTGGCTTGCCACTTAAATTAAAGGGCTAACCGAGGTTAAAATCTTATGGATTTTGAATTAAAAGGTGAGTTTATCGAGCTTTGCAACTTGCTTAAACTTGTGGGTATTGCCCAAAGCGGTGGTCAGGGCAAGACGATGGTGGCGGACGGTATTGTAAAAGTGGATGGCAAGGTTGAATTGCGCAAAACCGCCAAAATCCGTAAAGGGCAAATTGTAGAATGCCTTGATAATACGATTCATGTCGTCTAAAGACTAAAGATTGACGAAATTAATCCTGGGTACTTCTGCGCTAAAATCCAACTGTGTCACGCTGGCGTGATCTATCAAAAAGCGGAATAAACCTTTCAGCTCCATGTTGAGCACATGCGCCAATAGCGCGCGAATCATGCCTCCATGCGTTACAACAGCGATATTCTGACCAGCATGTTGTTGCAAAATTTCTTCTAAAAAATGCAATCCGCGTTGCTGCAATTGACTGAAGGTCTCGCCATTGGGCGGGGCTTTGTTAGCGTAATCGTGTGCCCATTCATCAAAAATATTTCGAGGAATATCGTTCCAGGCGTTCATTTCCCAATCGCCAAAACTGAGCTCCAGTAAACGGCGGTCTTCTATGTATTCTCCTAAATCCAGCGCCTGAGCTAGCTTGGAGCAACGTTGCAGCGGGCTGGTATAAACGGCAACGAAACTCACCTCAGCAAGTTTCGCTTTCAATTGGTTTACTTCATCTACAAAGCTGGCGGCGACATCAATATCGCTTTGCCCGTAGCAAATGCCAGAACCAATTTGCAGCGAAGTATGGCGGATTAGATAAAGCCTCAAAGCCGCACACTCCAGGCCAACACGCCCAAATAAAATGCCAATTCCGTGATTTGTTGCGCGGCTCCCAGACAATCACCCGTATATCCTCCCAGATTTTTCAATAACTTGGCACGCCACCATAGCCAGCTTGCCAGCACAGGCAAAAATGCCATCAACACAAATTTAACGATGATTAAATGCGAGTGATTGCTTACTAGCAATACAGCGGTCATCGCTGATACCGGCAACAAGCCAAACAGATTAGCTACAACCAGGCCTCCCAGCCCGGTTTTGGTGGCGAGCGGCTTTGATTTTCCTTCCGGTTTAACGTACTCTGCCGCCGCCATCAACCAGACTGCGCATAAACGACTGAGCGCATGGCCTGCAATTAGCACAGATGGGATAAAGGCCGGATGTAGCAATGCAAGTGTTTGGAATTTTGCAAACAGCATTAAAAACAGAGCGGCTGCGCCATAAGTGCCAAGCCGCGAGTCTTGCATGATAGTGAGTATTTGCTCGCGACCCCACCCTCCGCCCAGGCCATCGGCACTATCTGCCAAGCCATCCTCATGAAATGTGCCTGTGAGGTAGATGGTGCTTGCCATGCTGATTAATACAGCTATTGTTTGCGGAAAAATAAAACTGCTTAGATAGAAACTAAAAGCGCCAACCAAGCCGACAATGATGCCAATCAAAGGAAAATATTTAGCTGAATAGTTGAGATCGCTTTCCTGAAAATCAGCATAATTGGGTACCGGGATGCGTGTAAAAAAACCCAGCGCAAGCAAAAAGAAGCGCCATTCGTTTTTTGCTATAGCTAACATTTTTCGCTTACACCAGCACTTTCAAATGATGCCATATCATTCAAAAAATTAACTGCCGCTTGAATAAGCGGATAAGCCAACGCCGCCCCAGTGCCTTCGCCTAACCGCATGCCTAAATCTAACAAAGGTTTGGCATCCAAATAATCTAACAGCTTGCGATGCCCTGCCTCGCCTGAACAGTGTGAAAATATGCAATACTGCAGAACATTAGGCTGCAACTTGCTTGCCACAAGCAGCGCGGTCGTGGCAATAAACCCATCAATCAATAATACCGCCTTGTGTTTAGCCGCGCCTAGCATCGCGCCTGTCATCATGGCGATCTCAAAACCGCCAAAAGTGGCGAGCGCGCCCAAAACATTTTTGTCATTAATCTGATGTGTCGCTATCGCCTGTTTAAGAATCTCTGCTTTTTTGGCCAGTCCATTATCATCCAGTCCCGTGCCGCGTCCTATACATGATTCCAAAGGCAGGTCGCACAATACACTCATCAGACAACTTGCCGATGATGTATTGGCGATGCCCATTTCACCAAATCCAAGCACATTACAACCAGCATCAACCTCTTTTTTTGAAAGCTCTGCACCAACAGTGAGTGCTTGCTCACACTGGGCCATGGTCATCGCTGGTTCTTGCAAGAAATTGCATGTGCCCATGCTAATTTTGGCATCCGTTAAATCCGGATGAGATTCAAACTGATAATTCACGCCCGCATCCACGATTCGCAATTGCATGTTGCCCTGTTTAGCGAATACGTTAATACATGCCCCGCCCGCCAGGAAGTTGTGTACCATTTGTGCAGTCACCGCTTGCGGATAAGGACTGACGCCACTTTCCGCAATGCCATGATCACCTGCAAAAACTAACATGGCTGGTTGGTTGAGTTGAGGTGTTAATGTGTTTTGAATTTGCCCTATTTTCAGGGCGATTTCCTCCAGCCGGCCAAGTGCGCCAAGCGGCTTGGTTTTTTGGTCAATTTTTTGCTGCAGCACTGCATTTAAGTTGCCATCCAGTGGCAATATCTCATAACTTGTCATACTGACAAGTTTAAATGAAAAACCCGCAAAACCGATTGGCTTTACGGGTATTAAGCTAGAAAAAAAGAATTATTTTGCGGCGGCAGCTGCAGCATCTTTTGCTGCTTGCACAGCATCAACCGCTTCTTCCTTGGCCTCAGCGACCGCCTCTGATGTAGCCTTCGCCGCATCCTTTGCAGCATCCGTCACAGCGCCTTTTGCTTCAGTTGCAGCAGTCGCCGCAGCATCCTTGGTCGCATCCACCGCTTCGCTCATTTCAGTTTTGGCTGCGTCTGCAGCCTCTTCTGTTTTTTTACTGCATGCCACGGTAAATGCTGCGGCAAGCAAACCTACTAGCAAAGTGCGTAAAAATGTATTCATGTCGTTTCTCCTAAATTATATTACTGTGGTGGAATGCGTAGCATCTGGCCAGGGTAAATTTTGTCCGGATGGCTTAACATCGGCTTATTGGCTTCAAATATTTTCATATACGCATTGGCATTGCCGTAAAACTCTTTGGCGATTTTTGACAGCGTATCGCCACGCACCACCGTGTAAAACTGTGGCTCAGCCTCTGCTTGAATCACGCCGAGCTGATCCTGCACATGTTCAACACCCGCTACATTCCCGCAGCACAACAGAATTTTCTCTTTGGTAGCCTGATCTGCTGCCATGCCTTGCACAATAACCGTACCCGAGGCGCCATCAAAACCAATCGTCAGGCCATCCGCCGTTAAATTCATTTTTGCCACATAGTTGGCAATCGCATTTGCAGCTGCTTTATTGGCTGCCTCTACGTTCACCGGCGTCGGGTCTTTTTTTGCAACTTCTTCAGTTGCTTTTGCCTCCCCAATACCAAACAGTTTTTCTCCTGCTTCTTTAATAAATGAAAACATGCCCATTTAGTTCTCCTTCTTTGTTTTATTAGATTGATGAAACCAGGTCTTAGTGAATGAATGGCCACCAACAATTTCCAGCCTGCCAATATCATCATAGTGCAATTATTTTGATTTGACCACCTTAGTTTTTAATTTAATTGTGCCTCCTTATGCCAATATTTGGTTAAGTTTGCTATAATGCGCGACTTGCAAATAGTTATCTACTATTTCACGCTGGCCGGGTAGCTCAGTCGGTAGAGCAGCGGATTGAAAATCCGCGTGTCGGCAGTTCGATTCTGCCCCCGGCCACCAGTATTGATAAGGGTTTAGTTTTTAACTAAGCCCTTTTTACTTGGTGAACGTGACCAAAACGTGACAATTCAATCACGTTATCTTGCCCAAAATGATCAATTCGATTCGCCGCTTTTGCTAAATGCTCCGTTGCGAATTTTGCATACCGATCAACCATAGAGCGCGTTTTCCAACCCCTAGTTCTTTCAGTTAGTCAGAACTCGTTCCAACTTAACGATGCCAAGAGGCTCAACAAGTATGGAGCAGGACACTACGTGCGTGCCCTGATTTTATCCTTTCAAATCGTTGTGTATATTGGAGAAAATTGAGTATATTTTCATCTAGCGGCTTTCAACGTTTGAACTAATTGATGGCGAATGACAGGCAGATGACATTTTAATGGTGGAACAAGCCAATCGTGGCAAGAGTGATTTTGGGAAACCAGGTGTAAGGCTACACCGTCAATTGAGCCGCCTGCCTTGTAGAGATGCTGTTGAATTTAGTAGAATTCTTTCATATGGTGAATGAAATAATAAAAAATTGTGCTGAAAGGGGGGAGTTGGAAGATGTATAGGCAGGATTATTCAGCATGGAGGGAATACACCTGAATCAAAATCTATCAAACGCCGTTTATCGCCACAGCCTCTCGAATCCACACAATCTTGCAGTCGCATCAGAAGGACGAGAGCTATCTTATGGACAACTTGCCGAGAGCGCTGCTGCAATTGCTGCCTGCATCAGGCAAAGCTCAGCATGGTCACAAACGGATGGTCAGCCCCCCCGGGTCGGCATTCTCGCTTCGCGCAGTGCCCTGGCATGTATGGCTGTGCTCGGCGCAAGCTGGGCCGGCGCGACCTATATTCCGATTGGCACTAAACTTCCTGAGGAACGGATACTTACGATCCTTTCGCTCTGCAATCTTTCGGCGCTTATTGCAGATGCCGAAGGCGCGAAACTGCTAACGAAACAGGTGTTGTCGGCCTGCCCGCCGCTTGTATTAGTTCCTGGTGCCAAGCAGTACCAGGGCGAGAACCACAGTGGCGTCGAATTCTACGATATCGATGCGTTGCCTGCCGTTGAACAAAGTGAGCCCGCCATGATGGCGGCATGCGACCCTGCCTACATCATTTTCACGTCGGGAACTACGGGGGTTCCGAAAGGGGTCATCATTTCTTGCGGTTCTATCCGGCACTACGTCGAGACCGTGACTTCGCTATTGGGCCTGCAGGCTTCGGACAGAGCCATCGAAACGCTGGAACTCACCTTTGACGTATCTCTTCACAACATGTTCACAACATGGCAGGCAGGAGCTTCTCTCCATGTGTTACCAGCGAGTCGCGTAATGAGCGCCGTCAAGTTTTCGAGAGACCGGCAACTGACAGTCTGGTTCTCGGTGCCCTCTCTTGCAGGGATGCTTAAACAAATAAAAGCGCTTGCACCCAATGCCTTGCCAGATCTTCGCATTAGCGTCTTTGGCGGTGAGCAGTTGCCGGAAACCATAGTCACTGCCTGGCAGGCCGCAGCACCAAACAGCATTATCGAAAATTTCTACGGTCCGACCGAGGTAACAGTTTTCTGCCTCAGGCAATCTGTATCAGCCCCTATACCATTGACACCCGGCCGTGACTTCGTTTCCATCGGGGTTCCTATGCCTGGGAACGAAGCCGCAATTGTTGATGCCGACCTTGAGTTCGTTGCGCCAGGGGTTGTTGGAGAACTTGCAATCGCCGGCGTCCAATTATCTGACGGCTACCTGAGCGCGCCTAAGCTCACCGATGCGCGGTTTCCAACAATTGGCGGCAAGCGATGGTATCTCACCGGTGATCTTGCGATGGAAGACGCCTCCGGTAGGTTTCACTGCCTTGGTCGAATTGACAATCAAGTCAAAGTACTAGGGCATCGCATCGAACTCGAAGAGGTCGACGCGTACCTAAGGACAGTTTCCAAAGCCGGGAACGCCGCTGCTGTCGCATGGCCTGTCGTCGATGGCATTGCGCAAGGGCTTGTTGCATTTGTGGGCGCCCAATCGATTAATTCGCAACAAATCATTGCTGAACTAAAGACCCATCTGCCCGGCTATATGGTTCCAAGCCGCATAATTGCGGTAGACAATATGCCGTTCAACCAGAGCGGGAAAATCGATAGGCGAGCCTTGGTTCAATTTCTCGATCAAAGGACAGTGTGATAAACGAGCGCCTATCTTTCCTTACCAGTCTTTCCGGAGCCAACTAACGTGGATATCAACGACAAAACAAAACTGCGAACTTTCCTTCAATCCTGCCTCGTCGAACGAGGTGACCGGGCCGAATTTCAAGATGATGCATCACTGTTCGGTAGCGGTCGACTCGACTCGCTGACCATCACCCGTGTAGTCATCTATCTTGAACAGGAGTTTGGCGTCAACTTCGCCCATGTGAACTTCGACGTCGATCTAATTGATTCGGTACAAGCCATTGAGTCATTAGTGAGCACAGCGGGCTCCCATTGAAACTTCTTGGCAACCACTTCTTACTGCGTCGCAATTAATAGTTCTTATGGAAATAAAACGCCTGACACAATTCCATGAAGATCCTGCAGTCATTGCCTGGTGGCATGCGCGGATGGGATGGGCGCTCAAGTGGCTGACCCCATTCAGGCGCCGTTCGATTTTGGTAGCCGGAGCAATTTATGTCGCTGTGAGCAATCCTCTTTCATATTTGGAAAAAGTTCGGGAGGCTCCAAACGATCTGCTCGGCTCGGCTTTGGTTGTGCTGACAATTTTTTGCATCGTCTGGCTCATATACCAAGCAACCGTAAGATTCAACTCACTGCCAACTACAATTCGGCGCCATCCGCAGTTAACCTTGCATTTGCTGTTCTGGGGTTTTCTCGCAATTGCCTGGAACACTACACCGACATGCGGGCCTTGGCGAGCCGTTATGCTTGGTGTCGCGCTATTTTTTCCCAATCTTATCTGGCGCTGCGGTTACATGCTGTACTCTGGCCAAAATGGCCGGGCGGTCGGAACGAGCTTTAGCCAGCAACTCATCTGCCTTTTTCCTGCCTTCGGCGGAACCCATACTCCATATGGAAAGGGGCTTGAATTCCTATCAAAATTTGAAGCAAAAACAGAAGAGGAACTGGCGCGGTCACAGCTAGCAGGCATCAAGTTACTTATCCTGGCATGCCTATGGCATCTGGGGCTTGTCATAATGGAAGGCGTTCTTTATGGGCCAGGAAACCATGTTACCCGTGCGCTGGGCGGGTACACTATCGGGATCCCTAATCTAGCGCAGCTGGTTACGCAAGGGGCAGAGGCACCGCGCTATACATCCTGGGCTAGCATCTACTGCGAACTCGTATGGCAAGTGCTCCGTCTTGCACGCAATGGACACGGCGTCATTGCTGTGCTGCGGCTCTTTGGCTTCAATGTGTTCCGCAACACCTACAAACCACTGCTGGCAGAGTCGGTACATGAATTCTGGAACCGTTATTATTATTATTTCAAAGAGCTCCTGGTAAACTTTTTCTTTATCCCCGTGTTCATGCAGTTAGGAAACTCGCCTCTAGGCGGCATACTGCGTAAGTGGCCGCGCCTGCGGTTATTTGCTGCAGTGTTTGCCGCAGCGTTTGTCGGCAATATGTATTATCACCTGCTTAATAAAAAGAGTTTGCTAGCTCAGGGAGATGTTTTCGGTGTTATATACTCTGCACGTTCCGATTTTTTCTATGCCTTTTTATTAGCGATTGGAATCTATATTTCCATGCTACGGAAGGAGCGCCAGGGCAGTAAGCCTCTGTCAACAGCCCTTACAGCTCGCATTTTGAGAATTTTTGGTGTTTGGACTTTCTTTAGCCTGATTTTTATTTGGAATTTAAAAGGCGGCACGCCTTTTTTTACCCGGGTGCATTTCTTTTTAAATCTTTTTGGCCTCGCATAAAAGGACAAGCAGGATAAAAGCCAGATGAAGCAGAAGGACGCTGTCAGCCGCTATATGTAACAACATAGCCAGCCCAGTACAATGAATAAAGGCTATTCGCCATCGCTGTTTGGGCTCTGTCCACCGGTCACCCCGGCGGTGAGCGTGAAGCGCATCGCATCTTCCATGCTCATGTTCAGGCGTCGTGTGGCACTACGCGGAACCAGCACGACAAAGCCGCCGATTCCGTAACTCATGGGGAAATAGACCAGCAAACTGTCTTTCTGGCTGAAATCCGCTGGCATGTGGTTCATGTCAGTCTGGGTGACAAGGCCAACCGCCTGCATGCCGGTTTCTCCAAACTTTACCGCGACAACCTGCTCGAACTCCTTCTTTTTTTCGGACGAAAAATAATCCAGCAGGTCACGAACCGACAGGTACACCGATTTAATCAGCGGCAGCCGATAGATAATCCTTTCCCCTCCTGAAAACAAACGCTGCGCAATAAGGCTATGCATAAGCAGCCCTACAAAAAAGGCCACCATCAGGCCGGCAACCACGCCCATGCCGGGCCTGTACAAATCTTCCGATACCAAGGTACGGATCACATCCCCAAGCAGGGACTCCGTTGTCACCACAAACCAGTAGAGCAGATAAAGTGTTACCACCACCGGCAAGAGTGTAATCAGGCCGGTAAGGATATTTTTATTGATAGATCTCAACATCTCTGTTTCCTCGTTTATGGAGATAATAATACTTGCAAGAACGTTCATGGGTACTGCCGCTTTTGCATCCGCCTTCGACTGAACTCAGCGGCATTTTCACAATATTATGATATTTCATGTGTACAATATACATATTGTTAAGGTATTTACATGCAAAGTTATTCTGAGATTGAAGCAGGCGATTTATTTGAGCTTATCACCAAGCCAAAAACACTGTTAGTCGATGTGCGTAACGACGATGAAGTCGCACGCGGCATCATTGATAACGCAATACATATTCAGCTTTCAATGCTGCCATTACAATACGAAAAACTAATGGGTGCCAACACGGTCGTATTTTACTGCCACAGCGGCATACGCTCGGCACATGCTGCTGACTTTGCAGTGAATAAAGGAATAAAAAATGTGTTTAACCTTGCGGGCGGTGTAATTGCCTGGGGCAAAGCTGGCTACGCATTAAACAAGAAAAAATAACCCGTTGAATATGCTGATTCTGATTGGAAAATAATGGAATTCGATAAAGAACTAGATGCCCGCAACCTCAACTGCCCATTGCCTATTTTGCGCTGCAAAAAAGGCCTGAGTGAGATTGCGCCTATGCAAACCTTAAAAATCATGGCTACTGACCCGGGCGCTGTTAAAGATTTTCAGGCCTTTTGCAAACAAACTGGTCACGAGTTATTGCAACTGGATGAGGCTGACGGCTCATTCACGTTTTATATTAAAAAACGCGCAGATACATAATGGCAAAGAAGCTTGCACTGATTGCTTCTAAAGGCAGTTTAGACTGGGCATACCCCCCGTTTATCCTGGCCTCAACCGCCGCTGCGCTGGATTACGAGGTGCAGATATTCTTTACCTTTTACGGTTTAACGCTGCTAAAAAAAGACTTGGGCGATCTAAAAGTTTCGCCTCTTGGCAACCCGGCCATGCCGATGCCTATACCCATGCCTAACCTCATACAAATGTTGCCCGGCATGGAAAGCATGGCGACCATGATGATGAAACAAAAAATCGCCGGCAAGGGCGTAGCTTCAATTGAAGACCTGCGCACTGCGTGTTTAGAGAGTGGCGTGAAACTGATTGCCTGCCAGATGACGGTAGATTTATTCGATTTCAAGCCCGCAGATTTTATCGAGGGCATTGAATTTGGCGGTGCTGCGACTTTTTTTGAGTTCGCGGGTGAATCAGACGTGAATTTATTTATCTAATGAAAAAGGCGCTTTCTGCGCCTTTTTTCATTTATTTTAGCTTGGCCAGCTGGCTTTGCAGTTTTCCCAGGCTCGCGCCAAATTCAGCCAACCGCACTTTTTCCTGCTCCACCACCGCAGCTGGGGCGCGTGCTACAAAGCTTTCATTGCCCAACTTGCCATTGGCTTTGTTAATCTCATTTTCCAGCCGCGCAATTTCTTTGCCTAAACGCTCTTTCTCCGCCGCGACATCTATTTCGATTTTTAGCATCAGCTTAAAGTCATCCACCAGCATCACCGGCGCATCAGCCTCTGGCAACTCAGTCACAATCCCTACCTCTTCCAGTTTGGCCAAAGCTTTCAAATACGGTGCATAACCAGCTAGTTTTTCCGCATCGCCAGCAGCAACTAAAGGCACGCGGGCAGCAGGGGAAATGTTCATTTCGCCACGCAAGCTGCGGCAAGCATCAACTGCCTGTTTCAACTGAACAACCCAGGCTTCTGCCGTCTCGTCTATCTTATCGGCTTGCGCTTTGGGATAAGCTTCTAGCATGATGCTGGCGCCATGCTTTTCAGTCATCGGTGCTATCGTTTGCCAGATCTCTTCGGTAATAAATGGCATGATCGGATGCGCTAAACGTAAAATCGTCTCAAGCACCCGCAACAAGGTACGGCGTGTTGCACGTTTTTCTGCCTCACTGCCATTTTGAATTTGTACCTTGGCGAGCTCTAAATACCAGTCGCAGTATTCATCCCACACAAATTCGTAAATCGCCTTTGCAGCCAAGTCAAAACGGTAGTCTTCAAAGGCACGTTCTACTTCTGCTTCCGTGCGTTGCAAAATGCTCACAATCCAACGATCCGCTTGAGAGAATTTGCGTCCATGTTCACCACAACTCGCGGCATCAAAGCCGTTATCCTGGCCTTCTGTATTCATCAGCACAAAACGCGTGGCGTTCCACAACTTATTGCAGAAATTCCGGTAGCCATCGCAGCGCTGCAAATCAAACTTGATGTCACGGCCGGGTGATGCGAGCGCTGCAAAAGTAAACCGTAGCGCATCGGTGCCGTAGGCCGCAATGCCTTCCGGGAACTCTTTGCGGGTGCGTTTCTCAATCTGTTCGGCTTGCTTCGGGTTCATCAAGCCGGTGGTGCGTTTTTTGATTAACTCATCCAGCGAAATACCGTCAATCAAATCAATAGGATCCAGCACGTTACCTTTAGATTTGCTCATTTTCTGGCCTTCAGCATCGCGAATCAAGCCGTGCACATACACATGTTTGAAGGGGATTTTGCCCGTGATGTGCGTCGTCATCATCACCATGCGCGCCACCCAGAAGAAGATGATGTCAAACCCTGTCACCAGCACGCTGGAAGGCAAGTACTGCTGCAAGGCAGTATTGGCAAGGTCTTTGGCCTCATCGCCCGTCCAGCCTAGAGTTGAGAATGGCCAAAGCGCAGAGGAGTACCAAGTATCCAGTACATCGTTATCACGCGTCAATTCGCCTGCATAACCATCTTTGGCAGCCAGTGATTTAGCTTCCGCCTCATCATGTGCAACATACACCTTGCCATCATTCGTATACCAGGCCGGAATTTGATGCCCCCACCAAAGCTGACGTGAGATGCACCAGTCCTGAATGTTATTCAGCCACTGGTTGTAGGTGTTCACCCAGTTTTCCGGATAAAACTTGATCTCGCCGCTGGCAACAACATCCAGCGCTTTCTGCGTGATGGATTTGCCATCAGCCGCCGGTTTGCTCATCGCCACAAACCACTGGTCGGTCAGCATCGGTTCGATGATCACGCCGGTACGATCGCCACGCGGTACTTTGAGTTTATGTTTATCGACCTTGACTAAATAGCCTTGCGCTTCCAAATCAGCCACCACCTGCTTGCGCGCGGCAAAGCGCTCAAGCCCCTGATACTGCTTAGGTGCGGCCTCATTCACAAAACCTTGCAGATTCAGAATGCCGATCATCGGCAATTGATGACGCTGACCAACGGCATAGTCGTTGAAATCATGCGCCGGCGTCACTTTCACCACGCCGGTACCGAACGCTTTATCCACATACTCATCGGCGATAATCGGGATTTCACGATCACACAGAGGCAACTTAACATGCTGGCCAATCAGGTGTTTATAGCGCTCATCTTCAGGGTGCACCATCACGGCCACGTCACCCAGCATAGTTTCCGGGCGCGTCGTTGCCACCGTCAAATGTCCCGAGCCATCAGCAAGAGGATAGTTGATGTGCCACATAAAGCCATCTTCTTCTTCCTGCACCACTTCGAGGTCAGATACCGCTGTGCCTAGTTTCACATCCCAGTTCACCAGCCGTTTGCCACGATAAATCAAGCCTTCGTTATACAAGCGCACGAAAGTCTCGGTCACTACTTTGTTCAGGCCGGCATCCATGGTGAAGCGTTCGCGTGACCAATCGGGCGAAGTGCCAAGTCGGCGCATTTGGCGGGTAATGGTAGAACCGGAATGCTCTTTCCATTCCCACACTTTTTCCAGAAATTTTTCACGGCCTAAATCATGACGGCTTATGCCTTGCGCATCGAGTTGACGTTCTACGACGATTTGCGTGGCAATGCCTGCGTGATCTGTGCCCGGCTGCCAGAGCGTGTTGTCGCCCCGCATACGGTGATAACGGGTGAGTGCATCCATGATGGTTTGGTTAAATCCATGCCCCATGTGCAGTGTGCCTGTGACATTGGGCGGCGGCAGCAGAATGCAAAAGTTTTCTTTAATTTCCGGGTTCAAACCGGCAGCATAATAGCCTTTGTTCTCCCAGAATTCGTACCATTTGCTTTCAATGGCTTTAGGGTCAAAGGATTTAGCTAGTTCTTTCTGTGGTATGTTTTGAGTGCTCATAGGCGTGAATTTTACCACAGCCCACATGGCCTAAACGCCTGCAAAAATGCACGCCTTGAAAAATTAAGGCAGGGGATATTACTTATTTACGATTGGCTGTTCACGCTATCGCCAAAAAACTCAACACCGACTTTATCCCAATAGCGAGAAAAGCGTTTTAGCCGTTTTTCACTGATTTCAGCCTCTGCAAATTTAACTTCCGGCTGCCATATCGGGTTAAATGACTCCAAGAGTGCTTTTACTTGTGTATTTGGCGTTGCTTGCGTTACCACCTGCCCCACTCCGCGTGCTTTCAGCACCTCGCGCGTATCGCCGATCCAGACTTCCACATCCTGCAGTTCATTTAAACAATCCGCTACGAATTGCAGGCGTTTAAGCGGCCATTTGCTGTACAGCATATCATCGAACACGAAAATTTTTGGCATGGGCTTGCGCAATAACGGATGTGCGGAAGACAGCATTTCATCATGCACAAACACGGCCACCGCTTGATGTGTTGAAATGGGCGCCTTTTCTGGCATTATCACGCGGTGTTCCTTGGCTTTTTCTGGCGGCGTATTACCGAATAATTTCTCGTTAAGCGCCTCATGGCTCGCATCAAACGGACAATTCACCCTGCAAGTAGCACAGTATTTTTCTCCGGTATGACGCGCCAGGCTTTCCTTGTTAAAGTAGTACGGCTTAGAACTATATAACGAGGCCACCCATTGCCAGGAAAGATGATTGGAGCCTTTGTCGCCATCAAGCAAATAACTTTCGAACCAATCGGCTGCCTCGCGCCAATCAACCTTAAGCCAATGCACCACATAAGCGGCAAACCACTTACGTGCATGTTGATGCACATAGCCCTCTTGCATCAAATTACGAATAAAGCCATCCATGCAAGGCAGGCCAGTAATACCCTGGCGAATAAAATCCGGTAATAATTTATCGCCTAACGCTACTTTCGGGTCTTCAATATCGCTAAAAATACCATTGCCTAATTGATACCAGACACGGCGCCAATAGTCGCGCCAGGCCAGCGCGCCTACAAACTCTACCGATTGCGCGCCAAAACGATAACGCACACTGTCAGAAGCTTCTTTTAATGTGATGCAACCATGCCGAAAATACGGCGAAAGCCTGGAAACTGAGCCATTGAGAAAGTTTCTGTTGCGGTTATACGCCTCGACATCAATCGTATTCAGGCGTTTTAGCGCCTCATGCCTGCCACCGCGCCATTCATCACCCAAGAACGAACCTATTGCCTGCGGGAACATGCGCCTCATGTATTGCAGGCGCTCTATACGATCTGACGGTATGGTGAGTCTATAGTAATTTGCCATTATAATTGCTTCAACGGTATTCTTTCATATCAATAGTTTACACTCATTTTGTAATTTTGTTTCGAGTATATTTCGCGTTATTTTAGCCAAAAAAAATATCCATTTTTACAGTACATTAAGTAATTTTATTTTATTGCTTTCTGTATTTATCTATAAGACATTAAATTAATGCTAAGATAATTGCGCTAATTATTAAGCATGATGAGGGCAGCATGATAGATGCAATGTGGATTTGGGGTGCGATAGGTGTGATCTTACTGGCGGTTGAAATGGCCACGGGCACATTTTATGTGCTGTGGTTTGGCATTTCTGCCTTAAGCGTGGCGATTGCCATGTGGGTATTCCCCAATATACCGCAAGCGATTCAATTTGCCATGTTTGCCGCTCTTTCCATCAGTTCGCTTGCAATCTGGCGGCTCAATTACAAAAAAACCGAAACACACTCGCGCGTGGGTCAGGCACAAGGCGAAGAGATCGGCCGCACTGGCACTGTGATTGAAGCATGCAGCCCGGCACAAAATGGTAAAATTCGTTTTACCCAGGGCCTGATGGGGAGCCGAGAATGGGCAGCCATTTCAGATGAACCCATTGATGCCGGAAGCAATGCCGCTGTGGTGGCTGTTGAAGGCAATATGCTACGCATCAAAAAAACTAATTAATTTTTTGCAACTTAATTTCAGGAAAGCATCATGACCGAATTTAGCTTAGTACTCATATTTTTAGCGGCCATTGCCATATTTAAAGGCGTGCGCATTGTGCCGCAGGGCGAGGAATGGGTGGTGGAGCGTTTAGGCAAATTTGCTGGCGTGCTCTCGCCCGGCTTGCATGTGATTAACCCTATTTTCAGCCGCGTCAGCTACAAAGTCACCACTAAGGACATTATTTTAGACGTGCCGGAGCAAGAGGTCATCACGCGCGACAATGCCGTGATTCTGGCTAACGCCGTCGCTTTCATCAAAGTCTCAAATATCGAGCGTGCCGTGTATGGCATTGAAAACTTCCGTGAAGCGATGCGCAACATGGTGCAAACCAGCTTGCGCTCAATTATTGGCGGCATGGATTTAAACCAGGCACTCACTTCGCGTGACCGCATCAAGACCGAACTCAAACAAGCCATTGCCGACGAAGCGCTGGACTGGGGTTTGACGGTAAAATCGGTAGAGATTCAGGACATTAAGCCTTCATCCAACATGCAGGATGCCATGGAAAGACAAGCTGCAGCCGAGCGCGAGCGCGTGGCAGTAGTGACGGAAGCCGAAGGCGCAAAACAGTCGCTGATATTAAACGCAGAAGCCCGCCTGGAAGCCGCACGCAAAGATGCTGAAGCGCAAATGGTGGCTGCCAAAGCTTCAGCGGAATCGATCAAATTTATTACCGAAGCCGTAAAGGAAAATAATGCGTCTGCTATGTTTCTATTAGGCGACCGCTACATTCAATCCATGCAAAAAATGGCCAGCTCCGAAAACAGCAAAATCGTTGTGGTTCCCGGCGATCTGGTAAGTGCGGTAAAAAACCTGGTCGGTAGTAAATAATTCAACCAGAACAAACGCTGCAAGCGGGATCTTTATTCAGTTTGATGGTGCGCCACTCCATAGCGAGCGCATCAAGCAGCAGCAATCTGCCTTGCAAACTCTCGCCGATATTCATCATCAGCTTCAATGCCTCAGCCGCCTGGGTAGTGCCTATCATGCCGACCAATGGCGCGAACACGCCATTATCTGCACAGCGCATCTCTTGATCTGCGCCCACATCCGGGTACAAGCAATGATAACACGGGCTGTTTTCCTGCCTAAAATCGAATACTGTGATTTGTCCTTCAAATCGAATCGCAGCGCCGGAAACCAGCGGTTTTTTAAGCTGAAAACAGGTTCGATTCAACGTGTAGCGAGTAGCGAAATTATCAGAGCAATCGATCACCACGTCTGCCTGCTCGACTAATTGTTTTAACTCCGCCTCGGTAGATTTTTGCTGAATAGTTTGCACCATAACATCGGGGTTAATTTCATAAATGGTTTGCTGTGCCGAAACCGCTTTATTGATACCCACGCTTGCAGTGGTGTGAATGATTTGCCGTTGCAAATTGGTCAAATCCACATTGTCAAAATCACAAATGGTCAATTTACCTACGCCAGAGGCCGCTAAATACAAGGCTGCTGGGGAGCCCAACCCACCCGCACCAACAACCAAAGCGTGGCTTTGAGTGAGCTTTTCCTGTCCCTCGTAGCCAATTTGAGGCAACAAAATATGACGGCTGTAACGCAGGAGTTGGTTGTCGTTCATGGCTGAAGTTTAATGTAGCTGACCAGCTTGAATCATCGCGTTGTATAACATGAAAGGAGAAATCCACGTGACCATATGGTCGAACTCACCATTAGCCACACCAGAAGTAGTAATGTCATGATTAACAAAAACACTTTTAGGAGTAGTTGGTACTCCGGGATTCAAATTTTCATCTGCCCCACCTGACACCTGAGCGCCCGTTGGCCCGATAGAATAAATTACTGCCACCGCATTGTTAATTAAATAATTGGATTCTGTACCTCCTGAACAGGCGCTGGCAGTAACCCCCGTAGAAGAATTGCAGACCCTTAACTCTGGGGTTAAGGCAGTTAATCCAACAGTATTCATATCATTACTGGTGGTGTAATCTGCTGTTCCTGCACCGCCAATGTTGTTTTGGGCAACTGCATACATAATGCGGTTATTCCAAGCATCAATGACAAAGCCATTTGCATCGGTTGGCTGAATGCCTAATGTTACAGCAGGTAAATAACCTAATTGCGAAGTACAATTTGTCCCTCCGAGCGGGGCTTCAAGCCCGTTGCTGGCCGCAGTAGCTGGACATGGCAAACGGCCTTTTGACTGAGCAAAGCCCAATAAAGCTTGTTTGGCATTTTCAAGCGTATTTTCCGTCTGTGATTGAGCTAACTGCTGTCGCTGCGCTTGCAAAGGCAACAATAACGCCCCTAGAACAAAACCGAGGATGACCAATACAATGGCCATTTCCACCAAAGTAAAACCTGTATGTTTCCTAACTAAATAACTATTCATGGTGTCACCACAAATGTTTGATCATTGTAATTGTTACTTCTTAGTGTACTAGTTGGCTCGTAATCACTATCAGGGCTCACGTTTCTAGCACTATCTAAATAGTCATTCACGTCACAAGATGGCCTAACTTGCGGAGATCCTTTCACAGCAAATGGCGTGCTATTGATAGGCCTTCCAGCAGTAGCGATTATAGCTCCCGCTACCTTATTGCCCACCGAAATCCCAGCCATATTAGTCGGACGTGTTAACTCATAAAACACGTAATCCTGCCAGCGATTGTTCATAATCCATGCCGGCAATTGCGAAGTTCCTGCATTAAAGACGGGGTCAGCACAAACATTTCGCGTAACTGAACCAGCACCTATACCCGTACATCGCACATCTACTGCCGATATCTGGCATGTGTTACCGGCTGTAGGAGCATTGCAAGTACCTAGCATAGTCGTAGCATCAAACTCTCCGCCTATGAATCGAATTTCTCCTGACGTTGTACCAGCCGTGTCACAATTAGCGTTAGCATCACACTGAAAGATTTGCGCTCCACGAGTGCATCTGCCTGCGCCAGTACAGATACAATCTCTGCCACTAAAAGTACATGCACCATTACTAGCAGTAAAGTTGGTTAATGTTTTACGAAAAAAAATCGAAACTACTTCATTAAACCCGCCAGCCCCACAATTGGCTGTTACATTAAGCCCCGCACGAGCGTGGCTGCAAGTTGCGCTTGTAGGAGCCGGATTAGTTACAGGCAAAACTCCAGTCTGGCTATTTGTTTCGCAAGCATAAAATTTGGTGCTTCCTAACTTAGCTGCAAATGGGTAATATCCATTCGCATCATGATAACGTTTTAAGGCATTTCTTACCTCCTCACCCACACGCTTCTCAAGTGCAGCCATTAGCTCATCAATCGTGATATAAACTAATTTGTCATTATAGTAATAAGGCTCTACTGATTGATCTTTGTAAGTTGGGTCATTTTTAGCTACTGTTCTGTAGTCATCGCCAATGATAAATTCTGGTGTAACAGCTGGTAATTGGTAATCATAATTTTTATATGGCGTATTATCTGCCATGACTATGGCATCAAGATATTGATTGGCATTTGCAATGCCACCTGAACGATCTTGAGTGCCGCTTGGTGCGCCAGGCGCAATGATTACTGCTGCAACTCTATCAGAGATAACCGCGCCACTTCGATCTCGCACAACAAACCAAGGGTTTGCTGGAGTATTCACGATACCAGGATTTATGATTGGTGAAGTGCCATTTGGAATAGCACCACCCGCATTGTTATAATCGTGTAGTAAGTTTTGAGATACTTCATACCAAAGCCTTTCACCAGCGCCATCTCGAAAATCGCCTAAAACACCTGAGCTTATGTTATTTTTAGCGTTGATGCAATTGGGATCGCTTTTAAATAGCGGCAGACGTCCTAATGTAAAAATAGTATTAAAGGCTATGTTTGTTGCGTAGCAATCACTCGTATCATCGTAATTACCGTCAATATTTCTATCAGGATAAGGCATTAAGCCAGGTGTATTCGGATGGCTTACTGACCACGCAATTAAAGCTTGTTTGGCTTCATTAAGTGTTTGCATGGTTTTTTTATCTTGTTCTAACCTTAATCTTGCTGGATCAAAGGCATGTAGCATGTAGGCGAGCACGCCCAACCCAATAATAAATGCCATTAAAATCAGCACTGCCCCTTTTTGTTTGCTAAGTAGCTTATTTGGTTTTTGCATACAATTTATGTAAAACATTAATTGATTAACTAGCAATTAAATCAAAAGCCATTATCACCAATCGTGCCACTGTCGCCTTGCGCGCCGTGGTTGCGCGCTTCGCGCACGCGGTTGGTTTCGGGGTCATACACTTGGCCCGCCTTGAGGGTAAGTTGCCTGCCATTGGCGTGCAGTTTAAGCGGGATGCGGTTGCTGGCCTCTGGCAGCTTGCCCACGACAACTTCTTTGTTGCCGGAATTTTCCTGCAGCGCCTGGTTGTTCACCCACACGGTGCCTTGCTTGCCATCGTTACGTTTTACATAGCCCTGCAGGTTAATTGCGTCTGGAAGCTCAATCGGTGTAGATCTAACAATCTCTGTTTCACTGGGCGTTTCAACCTTGATTTGATTGGGTTTGCGTGTTTGCCGCAAGTAATCCAGGTTGCTGCGTTCTACGGGAGAAGTAAACAGACGGCCTATCGGCTCGGCAGCAATGGTCGCCTGGCTCATGCATATTGCGATTAATATCAGCAGTCTCATCATAATGCCCCCGCCAGTTGTGGGTCGCGTAACGTCAGCCAATCTATTTCGCAATTGGCTTGCATGTTTGAAGTCATGTTTTTTGTGTTAACCACCGCGCCGATTGGGCGCTTGATTTCACAATCGCGCACGATATATGGCGTGGTTTGCTCGCGCAGTCCATCCAGCAACACCAAAATATCGCCTTCATGCAGCATATCCAACTTAAGGCTCATCACAGAGCGGTTTAGCCTGAAACTGCCCAGATTAGGCAAAAAGCTGGGTTTGTAACCCTCTTGCAGGCCGATATTGTAATCAATGCTGAATAATTTATGCTGCGCATGGATTTTACGCAAAGTCTCTATCCATTCGATACGCCGCTCTTCGCCAATAAAGCCGCTGGCCAGCAAATCGTTATAGATCGGCAGATACTGGATAATCATCTCTTTTTCCATGCCCGAAGACTGGTATTTTTGACGCGCCTGGTTGAGCATATTCTGCTGCGTTTGTAAGGCCGTCTCATTTTTAGTACGGTACTGATCTGCAAAGCTCACCAGCAGGCCCACCAGTATTAATGCACCTCCCAGCCCGATGATCGGAAACTGTAATTTACGCCAATCTTGCTGACTTAAGCTCATAGGCTGGCTCCCGAATCAGCAGTTTTTAACACTATTTTCAATTTAAATATCGCGGGCGGACGCTCTGTTGTGGTGTTTTCATCGGTAGTGCTGCCTTGCAAATTGGCCAGCGAACTCACGTTAACCGGCTCCTGCAACACCACCACTTGTTCTACCAAACCATTTTCGCGCAAATGATTCACAAGATTATTCACGCTGTTTAGCGCTGCACGATAATCGCCCGTAAAGCCTTTGATTTCCGCATTTACGAATCCTACTTGCATAAGCTTGGTAGGATCGTTGTTTACGATTGTAGCGGGTGGATTATTCTGGATTTGCGCAGGATTTGGGCTGCCTTCTTCATCCTTAACTTCTCTGTCATTGGTCTGTATCCAGCGTATTCTGGATAATGCAATCTCAGGTGAAGTCTCAAAAGCCTTGCTCAACACCAGCATGAGCTGGCGCGGAGATTGATTGTTGCTTTTGATTGTTTTTGCCAAATCAGCCGCGACTTTCAGCTCGGCACTGGGGATGGGCGTGGTTGGGAAGTTTTTCGCAACTTCCTCGTACTGCTGCTGTTGCTGCTGCGTTTGCGCCGCAATCAACTGCAACTGGTCTTTTTGCTGCTTGCCCTGCCAGCCATAGAATAAAGCCAGACCCACGCCTACAGTAGCCACGCAGGCCGTTGCAAAGTTGATTTTACGGCGTGTGCTGTTTAAGTTGTGGATTTTGCTGAAGGTAGCGGGCGCCAGATTATCCGGCACATTGCCATTTGCCAGCAACTGCATATGCAAAAATTCCGGATGTGTCTTAACCAGATCTTCAGCAACATGCAAGTTTCTAGCATACGCCAGAATATCTACTGCCTTGCACTCCAGGCCTTGCTCCTGGCTAATGCTTCTGGCGATTTCTTCATAGGTGCCGTCTACTGCAGGCAGCACCATTTGCAGCGGGGTTTCGCCCGCAATCAGGCGCTGGCTCAGCAAATACAAGCGGGTTTTGTCAGTTTCTACCAGATAAAAATACGCCAGCTGGTTGGGTTTGACGTTTTTCATTGGCACCAGGCGGCTCATGCGCAAACGGCCGTTGTGCAAGTAGGTTTGACGCAGGCCGGAAGACAATCGCTCACATAACAAAATATGCGGTGACATCAATTTCATCTGGCGCACGATCACCTGGCTGATCATGGATAGTAAATACACGCCGACCAACGGTGCGTGATTCGCTTGAATGACATCCATCCAGCCTTGTAAAAAATCGGCATTGTTGAGCGCTACAAACAAAAAGTTGTCATCTTTGCGCTTATCGGTGGAACGATTGATAAAGTGCGCCGCACGATACTGGCTATTGCGATTAAATTGAGTGAGTTTGCGATCGACAATCTCCCGCCGTGCGCTACCTGTGGTGTGCGGCAGGCTTTCCAGCTTATAGTCTTCCTCAACGGCATCGACGATCAAATAAACATTAATATTGCTATGTTGTGCCAGATATTCGCTAAACGCAGTGTAGTTTTCATCCGAATTGCCGAACGCTGCATAGGTTTGCAATTTCGTGCCATGCCACAAACCCACAGTCATGCCGCTGTTGGTGGCGCATAAAATCAGTTTTTTAGAGGTTTCAAACATATGCACTTGTCATCATTAGAGCTTCATTTTACCGAACGAATCGTATACAGGGCCGAGCACCGACATCATGATAAATGCCAGAATCAGCCCTAAAACCACTGTAAGCGCAGGTTCTAGCAACTTAAGCATTTTTTGCATCTGCTCGTTCACATCCCGGTCGTAAAAATAGCTGACATTCAGCAGTGATTTATCCAGCGCACCGGTATTTTCGCCGACTTTTATCATACGCACCACCAAGGGCGGAAACAATCCCGCATTGTGAAAGCTGTCTGACATGCTATCACCTGCGTTAATCTGTGCATGCACGCGGCTAAGCGCATCGGCGATCACGCGATTGCCTACGATATTCTCGCAAGTTTTAATTGCCTGCAAAATGGGAATGCCCGTTTGGTACATCAAGGCAAAATAGCGCGCAAAACGCGCCATAATAATTTTATGCAGAATCTCGCCCGTTAATGGCAGCTTGAGTTTGATGTAATCAAAACGGTAGCGCGCTTCGGCGCTTTGCCTGATATAGGCCGCTAGACCGGTAATAACAACGATTGGAATCGCCAGAATCAGCCACCAGTAATTGACGAAGGCATTGGAAATAAAAATCAGAATTCTGGTATTCAAAGGCAGTTCCTGGCCCAGGCTATTCAGGAATTTCACCATTTCCGGCACCAGATAAATCATTAAAAAAGTCACTGCCGCCATGACCACCACCAGGACAAACAATGGGTAAGCAAGCAGCCGCTTGGTTTGCCCCAGCAACTCATCCTGCCACTTCAAGGTGTTGCTCAAGTTGTCGAACACGGCTGGCAGCTGGCCTGTTTGCTCACCCGCAGCGACTAGATTGACGAATACCTCATCAAACACATCGGGATGTTCCGCCAATGCCTGTGAGAGCATTTTGCCGCCTTCCACATCGCCCGCCAGCGCCCCCAGCACTTTTTGAAAAAATGGATTTGCTGTGCTTTCACGCAAATCATTTAATCCTTCGAGCATCGGCACACCCGCGCTGGTAAGCTGCTCTAGCTGAAAGCAAAACATGACCAGATCGCGGTTGCTGACTTTGTTCTGTGAGAATGCTTTCTTGGATTTTTCGGTCGACTTAAAGGTAATTAAATCCAGCCCCATGCGTTCGAGGCGAATTTCCAAATCCACCTCGTTAATAGCATCTATCTGCCCTTGCGCATAGCGGCCGGTTTGATCGATTGCCCTGTAATTAAAGGTTGCCACGGTTTGGTTATACTTTTAATCTTGCTTAGTGATAAATACGCGCAGTCAGGTCAATCACACGCATCACTTCCTCGATGCTGGTATAGCCTTCCAGAATCCGCCGCACGCCATCGTCCGCCAAGGTTGAAAAACCCTTTTCAAGTGCCATTTTGCGCAGCTCATCAAAATGCGCACGGCGCGCGATGAGCGAATCCATATCACTGTCGATACGCAGTAACTCCATAATGGCCATGCGGCCACGGTAACCGGTCTGGTTGCAGCGCTTACAGCCTTTGTGCCTGAATATCTGAATCGCCTCGTTGCGCTTGACGCCCAGAATTTTGCGCTCTTCATCACTCGGTTTCGCCGGCTCTTTACAGTGCGGGCAAAGCACACGCACCAGGCGTTGCGCCACCACGCCGATAATATTGCCAGCCAGAATATCCGGCGAAATGCCGATATCTGTCAGCCTCGGGAACGCCCCTAACGCCGAATTGGTGTGCAGCGTGGTAAACACCTGGTGCCCCGTCATGGCCGCACGGAAAGCCATCGTGGCGGTATCGGCATCACGCACTTCGCCCACCAGGATAATATCCGGGTCTTGCCGCATGATTGAACGGATGCCATTGGCAAAATCTACTTTGTTCACCTCGGCCACCGAAGTCTGGCGCATCTGCGCGACGGGATACTCCACCGGGTCTTCCAAGGTCATGATATTGACCGACTCAACATTCTGGTGCGACAGCAGCGAATAAAGCGTCGTGGTTTTACCGCTGCCAGTAGGCCCGGTGACAATCAATATCCCTTCAGGCCGCGTCATCATCAGCTTAAGCTGTTCCAGCGTGGTTGTGCGCAGCCCCATGCGCTCCAGCGGAATAATGGATCTTTCGCGATCCAGCACACGCAGGACGATATTTTCACCATGAATGGTGGGATGTGATGACACCCGGAAATCAATCGGGCGGCCACATAGATTCATGTTCAAACGGCCATCCTGCGGCGCACGCGTTTCGGCGATGTCCATGCCGCTGATCACCTTCAGACGTACTGCAACGCCTGGCCAGTAACTTTTGTGCAAGCTGCGTACCTGCTGCAACACGCCGTCTATCCGGTAACGAATGCGCAGAAAAGCATATTCCGGCTCAAAGTGAATATCCGATGCGCCGCGTTTAACCGCGTCCATCAGCAATGCGCCGACCAGCCGCACCACTGGCTGCGTGTATTCATCCCCCTCTGCGGATAGACTTTGGTAATCAATCTCACCTGTTTCTATCTCACGTAAAATGCCATCCACCGAAAGTTCATAACCATAAAACTGGTCGATATGTTCTTCCAGTTGAGCCTCGGCCGCCAATACGGGTTTAAGCTGTATCTGGCCGCCCAGCATGGCGCGCAGTTGATCCAGCGCTACCACGTTGAACATGTCTGCCATGGCCACAATCATGGTTTTAGTGGCATCTTCATAAGCCACCGGCAACAGATGATAGCGCCGAGAAAAGTCTTCCGGCACCATGCCCAGCGCGTCCACATCCGCGACTACCGTGGTTAAATCGATACTTTCCTGACCGATAGTGTGCGCAACCAAATCGCGCACCATGCTCTCGGACACAAAACCAAGGCGCACCAGCTGGCGACCGAGCGGGATGTTATTTTGCTCCTGCTCAATAAGCGCGATACGCAACTGATCCTGACTGATCAGGCCCTGCTGTATCATCAATTCGCCCAAGCGTAATTTACGTCTTTGCTCTGCCATTATTGGTTTCTAATCAATTATTTTAATTACTGAATCGCGGCAATACGCGCTTCCAGCGCGGCTTTATCGATGTTACCTGCGTCCGGCGCCAGCTCTAGCGCACGCTGATAATACGGCAGTGCCAGTTTTGGCTTGCCCATATGGTCTAAACTTACTGCCAGATTAAAAGCGTTATCTGCGCTTGCATTCAGCCTGTAGGCCTCAAAATAGGCCTGCTGTGCGGCGGGCCACTGATCTTGCTCGGCATACAGATTGCCCAGTGCCACGTGTAAATTTGCATCATCCGGCCGTTTGGCCAGCATGTTTTTGAGGCGGCTTTCGCTCACCTGTTCATTGCCTTGCGACTGGCTATCCAACAAGGCCGCCTGCGCTATACTGTTGCGAGGCTCTACTTCAAGTACCTTGCTGTACCAATCGTTGGCATCCGCCATACGGCCTTGCCGCGCCGCAATAGCACCCAACCCCAGCAGGGCATCCACATTGCGCGCATCGTGCTGCAACACTTGCTTGTAGAGCTTTTGTGCGTCAGCATCATTGCCTGCATTGTAAGCCTCATAAGCACTCATTAGCGTTGGGTTTACACTCGGCTGCGGCTTGCTTTTGCTTATATTAATTGAAGTGGCGCTTATAGAAGCGCTGGGTGAAGCGATTGATTCACCCATTTGCAAGGTTTTTGATTTGCCTGTTTTTCTGTTTGACTGTGCCGTTACAATTGCTGGCTCGTCAGCATCATCGGAATTCTCTGCCACGGCAAACTCGTCATCCTCAACAGCTGCCGGCTTTTTCAATGTTTTTTTATTCGTATTTTGTTGCTGTTCAGCAAGCGAGGTTGTGTCTGCAGGCTCGACTGTTTCAGCGGGCGCAGAAGTGATGTTACTTGCGGTGTTTTCCGGCTGCGGCAACGGCGGTGCCGGTTGCGGGGCGGCAGCCAGCTGCCCTATTGGCCGCTGCGGAATCACGACATCTGGCGTAGCATCTACAAACTGGTAGAAATAAAGCCCCATCCCCAGCAAAGCCAGCAAGCCGGTACCCGCTATTATGGCCAGCCTCTTGTTGTTATTCTGTGCTTCGACACCTTTGGCCGAGAATACGTTGGCAGCACTTTTTGATGACAGATTGGTTGATGATAAATTTGAAGCGGGTGAAGTACTCGCTGTATTGCTACTGTTTTGCATGACAACACCGCTGGCCACAGCCGCGTTGATCGTGCCTGACTCCATAAGAGGACTGCCCGTAGGGCTAAGTGATAATTCTAAATCGGCACCTCGATTATTCAGCGCGTTGTCCTGGGTTTCATTTTCAGCTTGCGCTTGCTCAGTTTTGGCATTCTGGGCTTTATCCAGCGCTTTAATTAGCAGACTCATACATCACCCGATTCACTAATTAATTCGCTTCTTCTAACACATTTTGTAATTGTTGCGCTGGAAGATACTTTTTATAGCTTTGCAGCTCATCGCTTTCTAGGCTGGCGTTAGATATGACTGTTGGACGCAGAAAAATCACCAGTTCAGTTTTACGAGTCGCATCATTTTTACCCTTAAACAAACTACCTACCCCAGGCACATTGCTGAGACCAGGAACTTTATCGGTGTTCCGAACAATCTCATCTTGCATCAACCCACCTAACACCGCTGTGCTACCGCTATTGATCTGCAACATGGACTCCATCTCACGCACCTGAATGATTGGTATTTCACTTTTTATTGGCGTGCCTGTATTAAATTGACCCGTACGCAAATTAGGGTTCGGATCCTGCACCGAATCTATCACCCTTGTAATGCTTGGCCGGACATTGATGCCCACACTTCCTGTGTCATTGATTTGGGGTGTCACGCTCATCACGATGCCAACTGGCACAGTGTTTGGTGTGGTTGTAAACGTAGCTAAAGTACCGCCAACGGTGCCTCCCACAGTGGCTTGCTGGGCCTGAACGGTAAAATACACTAAGTTATCCACCACTTTAAGCACGGCGGTTTGGTTATTCAGCACCATCAGCTTTGGGCTGGATAACACTTTAGTGTCGCCAAATTGCTTAAGCAAGTTAATCGAGGCAGCGATATTCCCAATTCGGCTGACGGGGTTTAAATAGCCAAAAACAATACCTGCATCAGTCCCTATGCCAAGCGCATTTTTATTTTCCGTGCTTTGTATTACATTGTTGTTAATATTGAAATTTTTGGACCCCAACCTTTGACCAAAAACAAAACCGCTGTTTGAAGCAGAATTATTTAAGCGGCTCCAATCTATCCCAGCTTGAAAGCTATCCTTTAGAACCACTTCAACTATAGTGGCTTCGACCAACACCTGTTTTCTGGCATCATGCAGGACTTTGTCTATAAATTCCTGCACTTTTTCATGCTGCTTATTTGTTGCCCGCACGCTGATGACCCCCGTTTCCGGGTTGGCAATCACGTTAGCGGCAAACAATGTTTTGTATTCGGATCGCTGCTCTTTGCGCTGATCTGCCTCAGCCTTGTTGTTATCCACCTGAGCTTTATTTTCATCTGAGCTTGATTTTTCTGTCTTGGCGTCTTTTTCACCCAAGGTGCCGAATCTTGTCACAATCACTTCTTTGTCTGTTTCTGCTAACAAATCTTTGATATTTTGTATGAGCGATTCCCACAAATGGTTCTTAGCTTTACTAGATACCAGCGTGCGAGAGCTGTTATTAGCACCGTTCCCGCTAGTAGTAGTTGAAGAACCTGTACCGCCACTAGTCTGCGCAGAGCTAGAAATTTGACCATCAGCTCCGATGAAGCCTTCTGTATCTCGGTTAATGTTCACATAATCAACCTTATAGGTTCTGAGTACCGGCTGATCAGGCGTGATATGCAACACATTGCCATCCATCCGGTAGGTTAAATCCACCTGTTTGGCTAACCTTTCCAGAATGGCCGGCAAAGTTTGGTCGACCGCATTCAGCGTAGCGCGGCCGCGTATGGCAGGATGAATGTCGATGTTAATCTTGCTCTCGCGTGCCAGTGCAAACAGAATCTCTTTCACAGGCACTTCGTTCACCACCACGCTATAGGTTTGCGCTTTGGTAGTGACTTTAGGGGGGGGTAATTGTGGACTGCTTCTCACCAGCTTGGGAATGGGAGCAGCTGCTGTGTTATCTTGAGGGGCGTTTTGTGTGTCGGCCTTGCCATCGATATGACCTGTAGAAGGCGTCACTTTAGACTGGTGCGCGCAGGAAACAAGTATCAAACCAACAACTGCAACCAAGCCAACTCTGCCAAAATAAACTTTAATGTTGTTATTAAGCACGTCGTGCCTACTCCCAAAGATTTTTACACTTTGACAGTTATCGCATAATCTGCATTAAATTGCAATACTAACTTATTGAAAGTTTTATAATTTTAGTTGTACGATTAGCTTTTTTACAACTTTATTTGGTTTCTTGTAACACCCCTGCAATGGTGCGTAATTGCGGACGATTTCTCTGCAGTTCCGCAGGTAATTTTTGCAAAGCCTGCGTCGCCTCTAGCCGATTGGCAAAACTGCCGTACAGCACCGTTAAAAATGGCTGGTTATTCACTTTGGTTCGATAGACATAAATATTATCCAGCTCGATCTGCTGGCTTAGTACCTCCAGATCATTTTTTAGCTGCGTATCGCTACTGGCCCCCATCAGCTGAATACTCACTGTACTGGGCGGCTGGCTGGCAAGCCAAGCCGAGGTGGCGTTTAAGCGCTGTGTCAAGATATCCGTCTGCGGATTTGTTGTTGTGTTTGCAGAGGGAGCCGGGTTTACTTGCTGCGTTTCTCCGGGCTTGGCTTCCTCTGCCCTGGCTTCGCTTGCGGGTGCGCTCGCTTTCGTCTGGCGCTCTGTCACTGCGATTTCAGGCTTATCAGCTTGAGTAGCTGATTGTTTTTGCGTCCACATGCTTACTGCATAGCCAAGCGCCAAACCCAGCGCCAGCAAGGCCACCCAAATGAACACTTGAGATTGCCTGGCAATGGATTTTGCTTTTTCCACGCCAAATTCGCTATCAGCAATCGCCGCTTGCACATGCTTAGGTGTCACTAAATATACGTTTTCTGCAAACGCAGCCAGCAATGCTTTATCTGCCAGAATATTCACCCGCCGCACAAGGCCGTTGGCGGCATTGGCCAGTTTTTTGATGGCCGCAGTATTGAATAAGGGCGGGCCAAAATAACCAGCTGAGCGGAGCCTGAAAATAAGATATTCGCCAATTTCTTCTGTGCGCAAAGGTGCCAGATTAAAGCTGTGGGTAATACGTTCGCGCAATTGGCGAATATTCATTTGATTTAGATTCTCATCGAGTTCTGGCTGGCCAAACAGCACGATTTGCAGCAGCTTGTCATGCTTGGTTTCCAGGTTTGAAAGCAGGCGGATTTCTTCCAGGGTTGCCAACGGCATACCTTGCGCTTCTTCTACAAAAATCACCACTTGCTTGCCTGCCGCATGCCGCGCCAACAAATGCGTTTGCAGCACTTGCATCACCTTCAGGCGGTCTGCGTTTTTAGGTAATTTAAGCTGCAACTCAAAGGCTATAGCATGCAACACGTCTTCTGGCGCGACGCTGGGGTTAGCCAGATAAATGCTCTCAATCTTGTCGGGCAGCATAGTCTGCAACATCCGGCACAACATGGTTTTGCCGCTGCCGACTTCACCCACCACCTTGATAATGCCCTCACCGCTATTGATGGCGTAGATCAGGGCATCCAGCACCGCACCGCGATTGCCGCCAGTGTAAAAAACTTCAGTGTTCGGGGTGATTTTGAATGGCGGCTCCTTCAAGCCAAAATGGGCGTAATACATTCACACCCTCTCTATTTTTCTTCTTGAAGCTGTATGCGGCTGTACAATGTCGTGCGGTTAATGCCTAACATTTTAGCGGCCTGGCTTAAATTGCCATGGGTAATATGCATAGCGGCACTGACGTATGCTTTCTCCCATGATTTTAGTACTTGATCCAAGCTCACATTTGCTTCGTTTTGTAAGTGCTGCATGGCATAACTTGATAAATCGCCACTGTTAGTGACTATAGCCGTGCCGCTATCCATCTCATTTTGGCGCGATAAATCCAGCTCAGCGGAAAGCTGTGTTTCATTGACGGTTTGTCCGGCATATTTCGCGATTAGCCGAATGATGATATTACGCAATTCTCGCACATTGCCTGGAAAGTGATAACTTAGCCAGCGCGCTTTGGCTTTATCGTCCAGTTTAAAAGTTTGCTGACCAGTTTCGCGCGCATAAAACGCATTAAAGTGTTCCAGCAATATCAAACTATCCTCGCCTAAATCGCGCAAAGGCGGTACTTTAACCGCAAAAACGCCTAAACGATGATATAAATCCGACCTGAAATTGCCGGCACGCACTTCTGCTCGCAAATCTCGGTTAGTGGCAGCTACTACACGTGCTTTGCTCTTGCGCACCTGCGTTTCGCCAACACGCGTGTATTCGCCATTTTCTAACACGCGCAGCAATTTGGCCTGCATTTCCAATGGCAACTCGCCAATTTCATCCAGAAACAGCGTACCTTCGCCCACCTCTTCAAAGTAACCCGCATTCGCAGTGTTCGCGCCAGTAAAAGCGCCTTTAGCATGGCCAAATAAGATGGATTCCGCCAGCATAGGTGAGATAGCTGCACAGTTAATGGATAAATAAGGCTGTTTTGCGCGCTTGCTAAAGCGGTGAAAGTTACTGGCGACACGCTCTTTACCGCTACCCGATTCGCCCTCGATCAGCACCGGGAAAGGCGAATCTGCAAATTGGCGAATTTGCGTTATCAATGTTTGCATGGGCAAGCTTTCGCCTATCATGCCGCCGTTTTTATCTTCGGGTTTTTCAGTTAATTCAACACTTTGGACTTTTAACGAATTGAGCAGCAGCTCTTTTAAACGCTCAACATCACAAGGTTTGGGAATGAAATCGAGGGCGCCCAAGGCCAGTGCATGCTTCACATTCACATCATCACTTTGGCCAGAAAGCACGTGGATTTTCATGCTGGGCGAGTGCGCCAGCAACTCACCAATCATCTTAAAGCCCTCGTCCGGCTTGTGTTGCATGGGAGGCAGGCCTAAATCGACCAAGGCGAGCGACGGCGGCTCTTCGAGTTGTCTTAGTAGGCTTTTAGCCTGCGCGCGTGAATCGGCGACACACACTTCAAAATGCTTGCTTAGCACAAAGTGCAGGGTATCGGTAATGAGCGGGTCATCATCAATAATGATGAGCACCGGACGTAGCTCAGCCATTGATTTATCCTTTTAATTTGAAACGATTATTTTTGTTTGTTAGATACACTATAACCGTTATAAAGCAGGCTATCAATGGGAAGCAACTTGAAAAAGTGAGATGGGGTGGCAAAAGGGCTCGAGTCCGCGACCACTGGAATCATTCAAAGAATAGAAGAGGAGAGTTTTTTCTTGTTAATGCTTGAGCTATCCCAGTGCAGCAGCAGGCTCGTAGAATGCGAGCCCGAGAGCGGTAGCAACGGGTAGATTAGTCACCCTGCCCTGATGCACGTTCAGCCCGTTCAAAAGATGCCGGTCATACCGCAACGCTTGCAAGTCATGATCTGCAAGTGCCAGTACATAAGGCAGCGTGGCATTATTGAGCGCATAAGTCGAAGTGCGCGGTACGGCGCCCGGCATATTGGCGACACAGTAATGGATCACACCATCGACCACATAAGTCGGTGCATCGTGCGTGGTCGGGCGAGCGGTTTCACAGCAACCGCCTTGGTCAATTGCCACATCCACGATCACGCTTCCTGGTTTCATGCCCCTGACTATGTCGCGCGTGATGAGCTTGGGAGCCGCCGCCCCGGCAACCAGCACTCCGCCGATCACAAGATCGGCAATACTACAGTGGTGCTCGATTGCATCTGAGGTTGAATAAACGGTATTCAGGCGATGGCCGAATTGCTTGCGGAGATTACGCAGAACGTTGACATTGCGATCCAGCACCGACACGGTGGCACCCATGCCGAGCGCGACATCAATTGCATGCGTACCGACCACCCCGCCGCCGATCACTGTTACGATGGCTGGCTCTACCCCAGGCACGCCGCCCAGCAGGATGCCAAGTCCGCCATGTGTTTTTTCAAGAAAATATGCACCAGCCTGAACCGAAAGCCTGCCGGCCACCTCAGACATGGGCGCCAGCAAAGGCAAACCACCGCCGTCTGCGGTGACCGTTTCATAGGCAATGCAGGTTGCACCGGAATCAATCAGATCATTCGCTTGTTCCGGATCCGGCGCAAGGTGCAGATAGGTAAAGAGAATCTGTCCTGGCTTAAGCCATTGTCGTTCGATGGCTTGAGGCTCTTTGACTTTGACGATCAGCTTGGCATGTTCGAACACTTCCTGCGCCGACTTGATGATGGTTGCGCCTGCCGCTTGGTATTGCTCGTCACTGGCGCCGATCCCTTCACCCGCCCTGGTTTCGACAATGACCTCGTGGCCACGTGCCACCAACTCCCTTACATTGGCTGGCACCAGACCAACTCTATATTCACGCACTTTGATTTCTTTGGGGACACCGATTAGCATTTATTATTAGCTCCTCAAAATAATTGCCGTTTCAATCAAGAAGCCAAGCATTATCCAGCTTGTCTATCCAGCTTCTCTAGTGCCAGATATCATATCAGAGTAAATCAGGCTTACGGTTGATTTTAATATGTCTAGCCAACAACGTAATGCCAGAAACCTTGCATAACCTTTGATTTTACCTGGTTAGTTTCCCCGTATTTTTGCATGTGATACATTATCACTGTAGCCTGATAATGATTATTTTTATTCGATCATGAACCTAAGTTCAAGTGCCTTTCTCCAGTTTGGAGACGTTCCAAGCCAGTATACCTGTGAGGGGGCTGAGCAGTCTCCACCCCTTGCATGGTCGGACATTCCTGTGGGCACAAAAAGCCTGGCTCTCATCGTTGACGACCCTGATGCACCCGACCCGGCTGCGCCCAAAATGACCTGGGTTCATTGGGTGCTATACAATATCACACCTCACTCGGCAGGCTTAGATGCAGGGGAATCAGGGCTTCCAGAGCTGCCAGCAGGCACGCTCAACGGCCTGAATGACTGGAATCAAACCGGGTACCGCGGACCATGCCCGCCAATAGGGCGCCACAGATACTGCCACAAGCTCTATGCGCTCGACGTTGTCCTTCCAGCCCTGCAACCAGCGACCAAAATAGCATTAGAAAAAGCGATGCAGGGACACATCCTAGCGCAGTGCGAGCTGGTGGGATATTACAAGAAAAGAAGGTGAACGATGACCTTTGGCCCAAGCTGATCATCCTCTTAAGGTCTATTTTAAACAATTGAAATAAGGGGGTTGGGGTGGCTGATGGGGCTCGAACCCACGACAACTGGAATCACAACCTAGGTTGTATAATCATGTAACACTATGAAATATAAATATATTATATAAATTAGTGTCTAATAATTTTGCTTAGCTTGCCTTAGAAAGCCTAGTTTCAGCCTTATACGCCTTCGTTTTATTAGACATGAAAAGATGAATTCTTAAAAAATAACTATAGGATTTAATTAATTGAATGCTTCTGACTATCGACCCTATCCTTAAAATAAAAGATGATCCATAAGTGAGTTTAACTTCATATCATATTTCAAATGCGTCTATAAAATTACCAAAGCTCTTGATATGTTTCTTACTGTTTAATCTTAATCTTAATTCGCCAAAATATGAGTGGTGAGCAATAATATGTGGATCAGATTTACTATAGGTAAGATGCTGATTTCTATTTTTAATAGCAATTTTTAGATACTGTTCTGCAAAACGAGCCCTATTCCATTTTTTTGATGGGAAAGGTGGAAGCAACTCAGGATCATCTATATTCACATCAAATATTTTTTTGTATGTTGATAAAGGTTCACCCTGTGGTTTTTTGCCTAGAAATTTGCTATTCCCCAATGCCCATGCTTCTATACAGAAATGTTGAATCACAATTTTATAAGGCACCCGCGGCTTCCTCGCTAATATATATGCTTCAACTTCGTTATACCGTGATGCGTAATCTTCATCTTCTGAATCCATTGCCACTACCAAGCGATCAAATTGATGATTTGTTTCTATATCCGCAATCGCATTATCTATCATTTTATAAATATAAGGATAACCACCTCCGCTGAATAATATGTAATTATTGTGAACTACATCATTTATATAGCTTACCCTCACTAGATCTTTATTTACTTGAGAAATCCAACTTGGATATACCTTTACTTCTGTACTGCTACCTTCTACTACCACGTACAAGTTCATAATCTTGTACCTTGATATTCTGGGTCGTTAATAAGCTTAATGAATGCTTCCTGTTTCGATGCTCCATATTTTTCATTTAGCTCTTTACCATTTTTAACATGAACACTTGATCCTTCTCTATAAAAAAGGCTCCAATCCGTCACTGGTATATTATTTATTAAATATGGATGATGTGAAGTAATTACGAATTGTGTATTTTCTCCATGCTCAGCAAGGAAACTCGGTAGAAAGTTAATTGCATTAATGCCAAGTGAATTCTCATATTCATCTATTAAATAGAGACTATTTTTTCTCATTGACAGAACGTCTGTAATTATTAAAAACACTTTTTGCATACCTGATGACATTTCATGCAAATGATATGGAGCGGCAACATTCTTTTCCGTGAAAAGCAAAAGTGGCATTTTTCCAGAGTCGATTCGATTGTAAATTTTAGATCCATCTGAGAGCTGAACATTTAGTATGCTCGGAAACACCGATCTAAACTCTGATACTATTAAATCAAATATTGATTTATAACTCTCTGCAAGGATAAACAATCTTATATTTAGTGGGATATCTGGAGCCATTTCCTCCCATCTATCCTTCCACCCTTCTTTCTTACTCATAAATTGTTCTGGGAGATTCGCCATACTGGTTGCTTTTATTAACTCATCCCCGAAAAAATTCCTTCTTATGATCCGGCTGAAAGCCTTATGTGCCGAAAATACTTGTTCTTCATCTTTTAGTAGAAACAATCCTGTTGAGTCTTTTGGTAATTTTGGTAGCTCTTTATCACCGAAAGTAAATGCCTTAGGATTTCTATCAAATATTAATTGGGAAGTACCATCTTTATTAATTTTAGTTAAAGTTTCATATGCTACAAAAAACTTATTAGCCTCATTAGCACCTTTAAATTGCCATCTATAGGTCTTATCATCAGTTTCAAATTTAATGTCCCAATTGCCGGTTCGCGGCTCTTTGTTTGTAGTCACGTATGTGGCAATATTGAATATCGTATTTAATAGACGCGATTTCCCTGCTCCGGAAGGGCCAACAAATAAATTTATTTTCCCAAACGATACTTGAGAATAATCCCAACCTTCGTTATCTGAATACTTATAATCATTTAAAAACATTGATATGCCTCTGATTTCTCTCTTATATTTCATCGTACGCTATTAATAATATAGGTTGCAAGAAATAACCTTTATTAGCGCACCAATTAAGGGTTGCTCAAATCCCCTTTATGTTTTATTGTTCACATATCTAAGGAGCATTTTATGAGCAATAAAAATCCCACATCGCCAAAGCCAGAAGATGTTATTTACCAAACTCTAGAGAAAAATAAATCACTTGCCCACAAGGCAATGGATTTAATCGCTGATGTAATTGTAGCGCGTCCAAAACGTAAGCCAAAAAGTGAAGTAATTGCCAAACTTACAGATGAACAACGTCAACAACTTTTAGACGTTCAAGAAGATGCTATCGCTGGGTTTACCGGCCAGCTTGATGAGCTTGAATCAGCCTTAGGCATGCTAGCAATGGGGCATCATTTTGGCTGGAAAGTGCTTTATCTTATTCATAGTAAAAAAACTATTCGCAAATATGAAGATATTCTCGGGATAAAGATCCGTGATGTTTTTCCAGAAAAAGGTCCAAGCAGTTACCGCTCATACGGCCTTACCTTGGCTGAAAAAATAGGCAACTTTTGGAAGGTAGCAGGCGGGGACATCAAAATACCTGACCGGCGCAAGGTCGATTATGAAGGATAAATAAAATATCCTTAAGGGCACTTGACAGCTCCTTAATATAGCTTTATTCTGCTAGGGAAATATGAAATTTCCCTTTTATGGATAAACTTAACTCAAAATCTGTTGGTTTTAATGAAACCGCCTTCGGCTCGAAGGTTCAGGAGCGCGCCTGTGGCGCGCCCGCGCCTTCGAACGAAGGTGGAACGACGGCCTCTCAAGATGCCACGATGCAACAAACTTCAGAAGACCCCCGTCTGGTAATACGGGGGGAAAGTTTAGATAACCTAACTGGTGATAATAGTGGTGAAAGATACGAGTTTTTTGCTGTTAATGGTAAGCCTGTTTTAATTTCTACCCCTGTACCGAAAGCTGATGGTGAACCATTTGCTGCAATTACAGACTTTTTGAATTGTACTTTTCCGTTTAATGAATATGATCTCGATTCAGTAATTTTTGATATCGTCGATTGCCTAGGATCCAGTTTTTCCCCAACCCGTAATTGTCATAAAGGACTACATGGATGGAAAGAATCTATCCAACTTGGCGAATCCAAAACATTTTTTGCTTATGGTGGGCAAAACAATACAGCTTTTTTATCTATTTCATCAGAAGGCTGTCATATGATTCAAAGCTGGGTCAACTTATCTTATCTCTTAAGTAAAAAATTTAAAGCAAAAATTACACGCTGGGATGGGGCTGTGGATGACTTTGAAGGTACATACAACGTCGATCTTGCTGTGAGCTTGTACAAAGAAGGTATGTTTAATGCTGGCGGGAAAATGCCTTCTTGCAGGCAAATAGGAAATTGGATAATGCCAGATGGCACTGGCCGTTCATTTTATGTCGGTAAACGTCAAAATGGAAAAATGATGCGAATCTACGAAAAGGGTATGCAACTTGGCGCCAAGTTTCATCCATGGGTTAGGTGGGAATTAGAACTTCATAATGTTGATCGTTTTATACCTTGGGATGTTTTATTTTATCCCGGTAATTATGTTGCTGGCTCATATCCAAATGCTACTGAATGGATAAATAGCAAAATGAAAAGAATCAATACCATTCAAAAAACCACTCAAATTGGTTACGAGTTTCTTACCGAGTGCGCATCCAAGGGTTATGGGAAATTAATTAATGTCATGCTTGAAGTAGAAGGTTCTCCAGAAAAAGTAGTTCAAAAACTTATACGAAATGGCTTTCCAAAAAGACTTGATATACCTGTTATTGCCGCTAATGAGGGCTGGTAAAAATGAGTCTTTTAAGTGTTTTATTTCTATCATCTGATGAATTAATTAGCCTTACTGATCGAAAAGTAGCTAAAGCTCAAATTGATTGGCTAAAAAAACAATCATATCCTTTTGAAATAAGCGCTGCTGGCAAACCAAAGGTATTGCGCTCTCTAGTTATTAATCGACTTAGTAGCTCTAATCAATCCAGCAACATTAACGAACCAAATTTTGACGCTATTAGATAGAGAGCTAATAAATGGGTCGTCATCGTAAAAATAACTTTAACCTACCACCGAGAATGTATCTTAAACATGGTGCTTATTACTATGTTACTAGAGAATATAAATGGATTAGGCTTTCAGATGATAAGGCCATTGCTTTCGCTAAATGGGCAGGGATTGAAGGTGAAACACCAAGAGAATCTGGATCAGAAAAACCACTCATTGGATCAATAGCCGCCTTAATTGATAAGTACATGATTGAAGTTGCACCAAAGAAAGCTAAAGCGACTTATGCAGGCAACTTAATGGAAGCCAAAAACCTTAAAGATGTATTTGGAAAAATGTTAGTGCTTGAAGTTAGGCCTATGCACATTGCTAAATATCTTGATGTGCGTGGAGTAAAGGCACCCATTAGAGCAAATAGAGAAATATCCCTACTATCTCATATTTTGAGCTACGCCATGCGCTGGGGTCAGCTAGACAGAAATCCATGCTTAGGTGTTGCAAAGCATCCCGAGAAAGGTCGAGATAGATATATCACTGATCAGGAGTTTGAATCAGTCAAAAAACTGGCAAGCGACTTAATCGCAATTGTGATGGACTTCGCATATATAACAGCATTGAGAAAAGGCGACATACTCAATCTAAGACTAGAACAGATTACAGAAGAAGGTATATGGATAAAACAATCTAAAACAGGCTCAAAACAACTTTATGAGTGGACTAATGGCCTACATGAAGTAGTTAGTCGAGCTAAAAGTATAAAGCGCCCAATAAGTGGTCTGTATTTGTTTTGCACTCGACAAGGGCAACCTTACTCAGATACTGGGTTCAAAGCTATGTGGAATCGAGTACAACTCAAATGGGCGGCTCAAGGCGGTCAACGCTTCACCTTTCATGATATAAGAGCTAAAGCATTAACAGATGCAAAAAGAATGGGTATGGACGCACAGTCTTTAGCTGGACATGCAACATCAGCAATGACAGAACATTATATTAAGCAAAGAGAATTTAAACTTGTTAAGCCGCTTCTATAGTCAACTTTAGCGTTAGCTATATTTTGTGTGCAATTGTATTATCATAGGGATGTGTAAGTCTAAAGGGTATAGTGGGTACATATGAAAGTTGAAGAATTTGTTTCAGGGGTATACAAACAGCAATATCAATACAAAAGCTTCTCCCCAAATACAATTAATCACAGCTGGACTTGGGATGATCCAAAAGTAAATACTCTTTTAGAAAGCGCCTCTAGATCTCTATCTGAACTTGATGCTTTCTCAATCATTGTTCCCAATGTAGACATTTTTATTCAAATGCATATCACCAAGGAAGCTAAAACCTCCAGTGCTATTGAAGGTACTCAAACTCAAATTGGTGAAGCCGTTTTGGATTTTGACCAAATTGACCCTGAAAAAAGGGATGACTGGGTAGAAGTACAAAACTATGTGAAAGCAATGAATACTGCGATTAAAGAATTAGAAAAACTACCTTTATCACTCCGTCTTTTAAAAGATACTCACGCACAACTAATGCAAGGCGCTAGGGGGGAGCATAAACATCCCGGTGAAGTTCGCACGACTCAAAATTGGATTGGTGGTTCTAACCTAGGGAATGCCTTTTTTATTCCACCACATCAATCTGAGGTTCAGGACTTATTATCTGATTTAGAGCTGTTTTGGCACAATCAAGAAATAGAAGTTCCACATCTAATTAGAGTCGCTATCAGCCACTATCAATTTGAAACAATTCACCCATTTTCAGATGGTAATGGACGCATTGGCCGCCTTCTAATTCCCTTATATTTAATCAGTCATGGACTTCTCAGAAAACCCTCTCTGTACTTATCAGATTACTTAGAGAGGCACCGCGGCGCATACTATGATGCTCTAACGGTTGTAAGATCATCAAACGACCTACTCCACTGGATAAAATTTTTTCTATCAGCAATTATTGAAACTGCAGATAACGGTAAAGAAACGTTCACTAAAATATTAGAATTAACGAAACGTATAGATTCCCAAATAGTTACGCTAGGCCGCAAAGCTGAAAATGCAAAAAATATTTGCAATCATTTATACAAAAAACCCGTAATTAATGTAAATCAAATAATGACCATATTAGGAGTATCAAAAAAATCGGCTAATCAATTAATGTCTGATTTAGTTAATTTAGGTATTCTGACTGAGGTTACTGGCTACAAACGTAATCGCTTATTTCTATTTAAGGATTACCTAGAATTATTTAATTAACTCCTGCTAATTCTTTTCTTAGAAGTTATTTTTCATAGTTAAAGTAAATTATAAGACTTTATAGTTTACTTTAAAATTTAAAAGTAAACTATGTATATCTATATGTTACTTATCATCACTTATTAGTTACTATAAATCTCTATAAGTTACTTCTAACTACTTATTTGCAACTACAACTTTTTATAAGTTACTTACATGACTTATCTAGTAACTAGCTAGTTACTAGATTATTAAACCAATAAGATTTAACTATAGGCAATTAGAAATATTAGACAATTGTCTAATAAACACTAGAACGGAAAATTAAAGATTTAACTAACTTATTGAATTTAATGGGGTGGCTGATGGGGCTCGAACCCACGACAACTGGAATCACAATCCAGGGCTCTACCAGCTGAGCTACAGCCACCATAGAAACCAAAAGTGCTTGGCCTGCCCGACAGGAATCGAACCTGTAACCCCCAGCTTAGAAGGCTGGTGCTCTATCCGGTTGAGCTACGGGCAGATTGAGTTACATGCTACGACTAAAGGCAAGACCAAAAAAACTGGTCGGCGTGGAGAGATTCGAACTCCCGACATCCTGCTCCCAAAGCAGGCGCGCTACCAGGCTACGCTACACGCCGAAGAGGCAGAAATATAGCGCAAACAAGGCGTTTGGTCAATTCCAATATGTTAAAATGCCACTTTATTTTTAATAATTAATTGAATTAAGCCGCATGACAGCACAAATTATCAATGGCAAGGCCATTGCAGAAGACTTACTGAGTAATATCAAAGCTAAAATTCAAGCCCGTGTTAATGCCGGCAAACGCGCACCTTGCCTCGCCGTGATTTTGGTAGGCGCCGATCCAGCATCTGCCATTTATGTACGCAACAAGCGCCTGGCGTGCGATAAAGTGGGCATTCGCTCGATTGCGCACGACTTGCCAGCCAGCACTAGCGAGGCGGAGCTGCTTGCTTTAATCGATAGCCTGAATAGCGATCCGACAGTGGATGGCATTCTGGTGCAATCGCCTTTACCACCCCAGATCAAAGACGAACATATCATTGAGCGCATCAGTGTCGATAAAGATGTAGATGGATTTCATCCCTACAATATCGGCCGCCTGGCCGTCCGCCAGCCTACATTGCGCTCCTGCACCCCATTTGGTGTGATAAAGATGCTTAAGGCTGCGAACATTGAGTTGATGGGCCTAGACGCTGTGATTGTCGGCGTATCCAACCACGTTGGCCGCCCGATGGCACTGGAACTGCTATTGGCAGGCTGTACCATTACCAGCTGTCATCGCCATACCAAAGATTTGGCTAACAAAGTCAGACATGCCGATTTAATCGTGGCGGCTGCAGGCAAACCGGGCCTGATTCAGGGCGACTGGATTAAAGCCGGGGCGATTGTGGTCGATATTGGCATTAATCGTCTTGCGGATGGCAGCATTTGCGGTGACGTCGATTTTAATGCCGCAAAAGCGCGTGCCGGCTACATCACCCCCGTACCTGGCGGCGTTGGGCCGATGACCGTTGCGACGCTGATGGAAAATACCTTGTTGGCACTTGAATTAAACGAGAAAAATAAGTAAAAATTAGATTTTGCATAACTTTTGCAATAGGTGTACACTCGCGCGGTTAAAAATTAATAACCTTTTAATTTACTTTTTTATGTAGCTGGCTGGAAACAACATGGCAGAAACCCTCAACAAAACATTTACGCCTTATCAGGCAAAACCTGATGAGGAATACATGAACAAAAATCAACTCAAGCATTTTCGCACCATTCTCAATGACTGGAAATCTGAGTTAAGCCACGATATTGACCGCACGGTGCATACCATGCAGGACGAGGTGACCATGTTTGCCGACCCCAATGACCGCGCCAGCCAGGAATCTGACATGGCGCTGGAGCTGCGTAACCGCGACCGCGAGCGCAAGCTCATTAAGAAAATCGATGATACGCTGCGCAGTATTGATGAAAATGAATACGGTTACTGCGAAGGCTGCGGGGTGGAAATTGGCTTAAAACGCCTGGAAGCACGCCCAACAGCTACATTATGCATTGATTGCAAAACACTGGATGAGATGCGAGAAAAACAGGTTGCCAAATAGCAACCTGTTTTCAGTGTAGGCTAACCTTTAGGTTATGCCGAAACTAAAAACAGAAATATTTCGCGACTAGCTCCTACAAAAAAAGCCCGCAAATGCGGGCTTTTTTCTCGTGCGTACACATTCATTATCAAAACAACTGCCTTGCAAGGCAATATCCATGCGCCTTCCAGGGTCATCGTTTATACAATGAAAAAAGCGCCTAAATTTAGGCGCTTTTTTAGTACTACCGAGTCTTACTCGTCAGCTTCAGCTTCGGCTTTTGGCTGCTCTTTCGCAGGGGCATCAATCAGCGCTTTTATGCTTAAACGCACTTTGCCTTTGTCATCAATTTCAACCACTTTGACTTTAACCACGTCGCCTTCTTTCAGGTAATCGCTCACCGCATTGACGCGTTGATGCGCGATTTGCGAGATGTGCACCAAGCCATCTTTGCCTGGCAACAGTGAAACTACCGCGCCAAAATCGAGCAATTTCACCACTGGGCCTTCGTAAATCTGGCCCACTTCCACCTCAGCCGTAATTTCCGCGATGCGGCGTTGTGCCTCGGCACCCGCTTCTGCGCTGGTGCACGCGATTTTCACGGTACCGTCATCGTCAATATCAATGGTTGTATCCGTTTCTTCCGTCAAGGCACGAATGACTGCACCGCCTTTACCAATCACATCGCGGATTTTATCCGGGTTGATCTTCATGGTAATGATGCGTGGCGCAAACGCTGACATCTCAGTATTGGCGCCGCTCATGGCTTGTTTCATAATGCCCAGAATGTGCGCACGGCCTTCTTTAGCCTGCGCCAGCGCTACCTGCATAATCTGCGCCGTGATGCCAGTAATTTTGATGTCCATTTGCAGTGCAGTAATACCGCCTTCAGTACCCGCGACTTTAAAGTCCATGTCGCCGAGGTGATCCTCGTCGCCCAGAATATCAGTCAGCACCGCAACGCGGTTGCCTTCCTTAATCAAACCCATGGCAATGCCTGCCACATGGTTTTTCAACGGCACGCCTGCATCCATCATCGCAAGGGAGCCACCGCAAACTGAGGCCATTGAACTTGAACCATTTGACTCGGTAATTTCAGACACGATACGCACGGTATAGCCAAATTCTTCAGGTGTGGGCAATGCCGCGACCAATGCGCGCTTTGCCAAGCGGCCATGACCGATTTCACGGCGCTTTGGTGTACCCACGCGGCCGGTTTCGCCGGTCGCAAACGGCGGCATGTTGTAGTGCAACATGAAGCGGTCTGAATACTCGCCTTGCAATGCATCAATAATCTGCTCATCGCGGCCAGTACCCAGCGTTGCTACCACCAGGGCTTGCGTTTCGCCGCGCGTGAACAATGCTGAGCCGTGTGTACGCGGCAGCACGCCTGTGCGTACAGTAATCGGGCGCACAGTGCGTGTATCGCGGCCATCAATACGTGGCTCGCCATTCAAAATTTGGCTACGTACGGTTTTAGCTTCCAAGTTGAAGAATTCGTTTTTGATTTTGTTAGCTTCTTCAGTTGAAGTGTTTTCGTTGATTAATTCAGCCATCACTCGATTTTTGATTTCTTCTAACTTAGCCGAACGTGCACCTTTAGCCTTGATTTGGAATGCCGCATTCACATCCGCTGCGGCCAATTTGGCAATTTTCTCAATCAATGCGGTATCTGGCTCTGGCGCAACCCAGTCCCAGGCGTCTTTACCCGCTTCTGCGGCCAGCTCGTTGATCATTTTAATCACGGCCTGCATTTGTTCATGGCCATACACCACTGCGCCCAGCATCACTTCTTCTGATAACTCTTTGGCTTCCGATTCCACCATCATGACGGCAGTTTCAGTTGCAGCCACCACTAAATCCAATTGCGTTTCTTCCAACTGCGCCTTGGTTGGATTCAGTACATATTCATCGTTGATATAACCCACGCGTGCCGCGCCCAACGGGCCAAAGAACGGAATGCCTGATAAGGACATGGCGGCAGATGCACCGATAATCGCCGGAATATCCGCATCAATTTCCGGGTCGGACGACATTACCGTCGCCACGATTTGCACTTCGTTATAAAACGCTTCGGGAAATAATGGGCGTAATGGACGATCAATCAAGCGACTTGTAAGCGTTTCTTTTTCTGAAGGACGGCCTTCGCGCTTGAAAAAACCGCCTGGGATTTTACCAGCAGCATAGGTTTTTTCCATATAATCAACAGTCAACGGAAAGAAATCCTGGCCTTCTTTTACTTCGCTTTTGCTCGTTACCGCAACCAAAACGACGGTATCGCCATAGCTCACCATTACTGCGCCGTCCGCTTGACGGGCTATTTCACCTGTTTCAATGGTGAGCTCATGCGCACCGTATTGAATACTTTTTTTCACTTTATTAAACATTTATTTTCCTTTATCTATCAATTGGTTGCCATTCACTACCCAATAACAACCTGCATTTAATACATCAAATTTACATCAAAAATTGCTACCTTAAAAACACAAAAGCCGATGCATATCATGATGCAATCGGCTTTTTACTGCAGTTATAAAAGCGAGCCAGATATTAAAAAAACCGAATTTTGAAATCCAGGCACTTTTATTACAATTACTTACGCAGGCTCAAACGCTCAATCAATGTTTGATAACGGCTGGTATCTTTACTTTTTAGATAATCCAGCAAACGGCGGCGCTGACTCACCAATGCCAATAAACCACGGCGTGAGTGATTGTCTTTTTTGTTCGATTTAAAATGCTCGGTCAAATAAGTAATGCGGCTGGTCAACAGCGCTACTTGCACTTCCGGGCTGGCGGTATCGTTAGGTGCGCGTTGATATTCTGCAATAATTTTTGCGGTGTCTTGTGCTGTAATTGCCATCTTTTTTCCTTTAGTTAGCGTCAATGCAAAAGCAGGCAATTTAGATTTCTTAACCCGCTAAAGCAATCATTTACGATGAGCCCGTGATTCTAGACTATTTAAGCGCCTTTAACAAGGTTTTTTAACGATTAATTTTTTGAATCAATCGCTTAGGCGCGATTTTTCCGTCGCCCTGCAAAAAACCCAAGCCTAAAAATTGCTCATTTTCGTCATAAATCCGCAACTCGCCCTCCGGGACTTTACCCGCCTGCCATACCGCCTGGCCCTGCATCAGAAAATATGCGGCATCTGCGCTTAAAGCGACTTCAGGCAAACCGGCAATAGCGGAATCCACAGGTAATAGTTGCGCATCGCGCGCTTCCATCGGCATCGCTTCCAGCTGTTCTATGGTCATAGCCTGCGATAACTGATAACCCGCTGTTGCCGTGCGGCGCAAGCCGATTAAATGCGCGCCACAGCCGAGTGCCTTACCAATGTCTTCTGCCAGCGTACGGATATAAGTACCCTTGCTGCAGGTGACGGTGATTTGCGCAACATCCGCCATAAATTCATTTACAACAATACTTTTTATAGTAATTAACCGTGCCTGGCGGGCAATATCCACGCCCTCTCTGGCATATTCATACAAAGCCTTGCCTTCATGCTTTAAGGCGGAATACATGGGCGGCATCTGGCTGATTTCGCCAAGAAATTGTTTGGTTGCGGCTTCGAATTGTAACTTGGTGACATCAACTGGTGCAGTTGTTATTACTTCGCCTTCGGCGTCGCCCGTGGTAGTGGTTATACCCAGTTTAATGGTCGCGGTATAGGTTTTGTCAGCATCCGTGACGTATTGTGCAAACTTGGTGGCCTCGCCTAAACAGATAGGCAGCAAGCCGGTTGCGAGCGGATCCAGCGTGCCTGTGTGGCCCGCCTTGGCGGCTTGGAACAGCCACTTCACTTTCTGCAGCGCTTGATTGGATGAAAAGCCAAGCGGTTTATCGAGTAGCAGAACGCCATTGACGTTCCTTTTGTTGCGTTTGAATTGCACGCTTTATGTACTCTTTTAAGAGTTTGATTTGTTGTCTGAAGCGCGCGCCGCTTCGATCAATTGCGCCATTTTCATACCGATATCGATAGACTCATCGTACACAAAATGCAATTGCGGCACGGTGCGCAGCAGCATGCGCTTGGCCAGTTGCGTACGCAAAAAACCAGCTGATTTTTCCAAGCCTTTTTGCAGGCTATCGCCGGCTTTCGCCGCACTGTAAAAGATTTTGGCGTGCGCCATATCGCCGGTAACTTCAACCGCCGTGATCGTCACCATGCCCACGCGCGGGTCTTTCACCTCAAATTGCAGTAGATCCGCCAACTCGCGCTGCATTTGCTCGGCGACACGATGGCTGCGGGAGTATTCCTTAGCCATTAGAGCGTACGCGCAACTTCGACAACTTCATACACTTCCAGAATATCACCCACTTCAATATCGTTAAAATTCTTAAGTGACAATCCGCATTCAAAGCTGTTTTTCACTTCTTTCACGTCATCCTTAAAGCGTTTCAGCGAATCCAGTTCACCGGTATGAATAATCACGTTGTTCCGCAACACGCGTACTTTGGAGTTACGCTTGATCACACCATCCTGCACATAGCAGCCGGCAATGGCGCCCACTTTAGAAATACGGAATACTTCGCGTACTTCCACTGTGCCAATCATATTTTCTTTTTGTTCCGGCGCCAGCATTCCGCCAAGCGCGGCTTTCACTTCGTCAACCGCTTCGTAGATAATGTTGTAGTAGCGTACGTCCACGCCCAAATTATCAATCAATTTACGTGAGCCAGCATCGGCGCGCACGTTAAAACCTATCAATACTGCATTTGAGGCACTGGCCAGGTTAACATCCGATTCGCTAATCGCCCCCACACCGGTATGAATAATGTTCACTTTCACTTCCGAAGTGGAAAGTTTTTGCAAGCTGGTTGCCAAAGCTTCATACGAACCTTGCACGTCAGATTTAATAATCAGATTCAGCGTTTGTACTTCGCCTTCCGCCATCTGGTCAAACATGTTTTCAAGCTTGGCCGCTTGCTGTTTGGCCAGTTTAACGTCACGGAACTTGCCCGCGCGGAAGTTGGCGATTTCGCGCGCTTTGCGCTCATCATTCAACACAATGACTTCTTCGCCGGCACTTGGCACGTCTGACAAACCGAGAATCTCGACTGGAATCGACGGTCCTGCTTCTTTAATATCGTTACCAGTCTCATCCAGCATGGCGCGTACCCGACCGAAGGTTGTGCCGGCTAAAATCATGTCGCCGCGCTTTAGCATGCCGGATTGCACCAGCACCGTTGTTACCGGGCCGCGACCTTTATCAAGTCTGCCTTCAATAACCAAGCCCTTGGCTGGCGTGTTTTTGGGGGCTTTCAGTTCCAGAATCTCTGCTTGCAGCAACACCGCTTCCAGCAGTTCATCGATACCCTTGCCTGTCTTTGCGGACACTTCCCGGAACATGGTATCACCGCCGAACTCTTCGGGCACCACTTCGTGATTGACCAATTCCATCTTGACGCGCTCAGGCTGTGCTTCCGGCTTGTCGATTTTGTTAATCGCCACCACCAGCGGTACACCGGCTGCCTTGGCGTGATGAATCGCTTCAATGGTTTGTGGCATCACGCCGTCATCAGCTGAAACTACCAGAATCACCACATCGGTCGCTTTCGCACCGCGCGCACGCATGGCAGTAAATGCCTCATGGCCTGGGGTATCCAGGAAAGTCACCATCCCGCGCGGTGTTTCCACATGGTAGGCACCAATATGTTGCGTAATGCCGCCCGCTTCGCCAGAAGCCACACGGCTGCGGCGGATGTAATCCAATAATGAGGTTTTGCCATGGTCGACGTGACCCATCACTGTAACTACAGGAGGACGCGGTTCCAATACCGCCTCGATGTGCTCAGCTTCTTCCAGGAAAGTTTCAGGGTCATTCGCAGCAGCAGCCTGTGCTTTATGCCCCATCTCTTCTACCAGAATGATCGCGGTTTCTTGGTCAAGCACCTGGTTAATCGTTACCATCATGCCCATGCCCATCAGCGCCTTAATCACTTCTGCCGCCTTTACTGACATTTTGTGTGCCAGATCGGCCACCGTGATGGTTTCCGGCACCATCACCTCGTGCACAATAGGCTCGGTCGGCGCATTAAAAGCGTGCTCTTGCCCGTCATCATCCTTATGCGACTTATGCTTGCTTTTTGGTGAGCGCCAGCCTTGACCGGCACTAATGTCTCCGCGCGTTTTTAAGCCGCGTTTTTTACTTTCTTTATCGTTCCAGTCTTTATTATTGCTTTTGCCCTTTTTCGCATCTTTCGCAGCAGGTTTTACAGCACCTTCTTTAGCTACCGGTTTGTGCAGTGTGCCTTCTGACAGCTTTGCTGCCTTGGCCTTTGCCGCCTCAGCTTCTGCTAATTTTTTGGCTTCTTCATCGGCACGACGTTGCGCCAGTTCCTGCTTTTTACGCACATCTTCTGCCTGCAAGGCGGCCAACGTGGCATGGCGTTTTGCTTCCTGCTCCCGTAGCGCTATTTGCTCGGGCGTTAATACTTGTTTTCTAATCGTTGTGGATTTTGTTTCCGTCTCTGCCGCCTCAGCCACCACCGGGGCGGCCTCCTCAACAGCTACCGCTTCCGCTACAGGTTCCACCTCGACCACTTCCGGCTCCACCGGCAACACTTCTTCAACTGCCGGCTCTACTGGCAAAGCTTCAGGCTCAGCCTCACTGCGTACCAGCACACGCTTTTTACGCACTTCCACTTGAATGGTGCGCGCCTTGCCCATGCTGTCGGTTTTTTTAATCTCGGTACTGGATTTTCGTGTCAGCGTGATCTTGTTCTTAGGCGCTTGCGCGGCGCCATGCTCTCTACGCAGATACTCCAGCAGCGCGGTTTTATCTGCTTCCTCTAGTTTGTCTTCAACAGCAGATTTGCTAACGCCAGCACTTTTAAGTTGGTCTAGCAGCAAAGCGGTTGGCAGCCCTAGCTCTGCGGCGAATTGTGCAACGGTTGTTTGTGCCATTTACTGTCCTTGTCTTTCCACTTTGAATTTCTATACTTCTACCATTTAAACCCTGACTGTTGTTTAACCTTGGCTTTTATTTAAACCAGGGCGCACGTGCCGTCATAATCAGGGTTTTGGCACGTTCCGCATCCATATTGGATAATTCTACCAACTCATCCACAGCCAGCTCGGCCAAATCTTCCATTGTGGCAATGCCCTTAGAAGCCAACAAATGCGCGGTCTTGTCGTCCATACCTTCCATTGCCAGCAAATCTTCTGCGGCTTCTTCTACTTTTTCTTCTTTGGCAATCGCCTCTGTTAGCAAGGCGGCACGTGCGCGTGCGCGAAGTTCGTTAATCGTATCCTCGTCAAACGCATCAATCTCTGCCATTTCCGTAAGCGGCACATAAGCAATTTCTTCCAAAGTGCTGAAGCCTTCCTGCACCAGAATATCGGCGACCTCCTCGTCAACGTCGAGCTTCTCCATGAACAGATGGCTCACGCTGGCATATTCATCCTGGTTTTTCTTGGCAGCTTCTTCCTCGGTCAGAATGTTTAATGTCCATCCGGTCAATTCTGAAGCCAGACGCACGTTCTGACCGCTACGGCCAATCGCCAGGGCCAATTGCTCCTCGTTCACCACTACGTCCATGCTGTGCGCATCTTCATCCACCACAATGCTGGAAACTTCTGCCGGCGCCATCGCGTTAATCACAAATTGTGCAGGCTCCATGCTCCACAGCACAATATCCACGCGCTCGCCGGCCAACTCGCTGGTCACCGCCTGTACACGGGAACCGCGCATGCCTACGCAAGTGCCTACTGGATCCAAACGCTGATCGTTGGTTTTGACTGCGATCTTCGAACGCAAGCCGGGATCACGCGCGGCTGATTTAATTTCCAGCAAACCTTCTTCAATTTCCGGCACTTCCAGCTCAAACAGGCGTTTCAAGAACTCCGGCGCAATACGCGATAAAATCAATTGCGGACCTCGGCCGCCACGCTCAACGCGCGACAGGTAAGCTCGCACACGGTCGCCCACACGCAAATTCTCTTTAGGAATCATTGCTTCACGCGGCAGCAGGCATTCGATACGACCCACTTCAATAATCGCATTGCCTTTTTCCATACGCTTGATCACGCCGGTGACCAAATTCTCGCCACGCGCCAAGAAGTCTTCTAGAATTTGCTCGCGCTCAGCTTCGCGCACCTTTTGCAGAATTACTTGCTTAGCGGCCTGCGCACCAATACGGCCAAATTCAATATTTTCGAGCGGCTCTTCATAGTAATCGCCTATTTTGCGGCCCTTCGCACGCTCATCTTCTTCATCAAACTGATAGGCAGAGTTTTCAAGCAAGTCGTATTCCACATATTGCCAGCGTCTGAATGTCTCATATTCACCAGTTTCACGATTGATCGACACGCGAATATCTGCGTTTTCTTCGTGATTTTTCTTGGTTGCAGAAGCCAACGCCAGCTCCAACGCTGTAAAAATCACCTCTTTGCTCACGTTTTTTTCGTGCGCCAAGGCATCTACCAATAATAAAATTTCACGACTCATTGCAATCTCCGACTATCAATATATTCTAAATTATCGTCATTAGTTCAAACTAAAATACCGGGCTCAAACGCGCTTTATCGATGTTGCTCAAGGCCATTTTATAAATAACACCTTCAAACTCCAGCAGAACATGGCCATCTTCCACGCCTTTTAAAACACCTAGGAAAGTCTTGCGCGGCAACGTAGTTTCTGTGGCGTTGGCACTTTCATCTTTTATGCCTACGCGCAGCTTAATCTGCGCGCGCTCACCAGCAAAACGCACGAAGTCTTTTTCTTTCGTCAAAACACGATCCATACCTGCTGAAGAAATCTCTAAACGGTCATAATCAATCTCATGCTCTACCGTCAGCACATTGCCTAGCTGGTTGCTCACCAACACGCAGTCATCAATGTTCACGCTGTCTCTGGTATCTTTTGGGTTGAGTTTATCGATAAACACGCGCAGCAACTTGCCTCGATTTGAAATCTCGAGATCTACCAACTCAAACCCAAGTTGAGCTACTGTTTTTTCAATTAAGCCATGCAAATCCTGCATTAAAACCAACCCCAAATACAATCTTTAACTCTGCATACCGAGCAGAAACAAAAAATGGGCATAAAGCCCATCAATCTATTTTTGTATTATACCAATAAATTCAAGCAATTGGAATGCGTGTGGGAACCGCGGTGCAAATTAAAAAACCCCATCATTTTCATGATGAGGTTTTCTAATTAAATAAATAGCTTGGCGGTGACCTACTTTCGCATGCGAAGAGCATACTATCATTGGCGCTGGTTCGTTTCACGGCCCTGTTCGAGATGGGAAGGGGTGGGTCCAAACCGCTATGGCCGCCAAGCATAACTGGTAATGTTGTGCTGAATGTCTTTCGACACTGGCCTGTAACAAATTGGAAGAAGTAAAGATTTAATGGGATATTTTGTAGTTGATTACATGGTCTAGCTTTAAAACAACCGTTAATCCTGATTTTTAAGTCTCAAGGTTTAAGGTTAT